>NZ_WHNP01000030.1 GCF_009362735.1 Paraburkholderia franconis
GGTCGGTCGGATCCGGCAGACGGTGTATCGCGGCATCAAGCGGGTCGACCAGCACTTCAAGCTGACAATGGTCGCGAGCAATCTCACGCGCATGGCGCGAATAATGGGCGCGGGGCATACCGGAGCGGTGCAATGAGCCGCCGATGCGCGCGGCCCGCGAGGCCTGGCATCCCCGCGCAGGCGCGTTGCCTGCGCAAACTGATCGGCGCATCCGGATTTCAGTTGGAAATTGCACACGAAACACTCCTGATCATCGCTTCGGTCCTCATGACGAGGTGCTTTTCAACAACCTGCTAGGAGACATATGTGAGTTCCCACAGCCCAGCCACCTACGTGGAAAGCGCGGACACGTCCGCTTTTACGAAAGCGACGTGGCGCCTACTACCGTTCCTCTTTGTCTGTTACCTGTTCGCCTATCTCGACCGCATCAACGTCGCATTCGCCAAGTTGCAAATGCTTAGCGACCTTGGCTTCAGCGAGGCGGTCTACGGATTTGGTGCAAGCGTCTTTTTTGTTGGTTATCTGCTCTTCGAAGTTCCAAGCAATCTGCTGCTTTTGAGCGTCGGTCCGCGGCGCTGGATTGCGCGAATCATGGTCACATGGGGTCTAATCTCTGCCGCAATGATGTTCGTCAAAACGCCGACGATGTTCTACGTCATGCGGTTTCTTCTGGGCGTCGCGGAAGCGGGCTTCTTTCCGGCCATTGTGCTCTACCTGACGTACTGGTTCCCTGCATCACGGCGCTCAAAAGTTACCGCGCTTTTCCTTACTGGCATCCCAATGTCTGGCGTCATTGGCGGCCCGCTCTCCGGCTGGATTATGACGGCGTTCAATGGTGCGCACGGATTTGCCGGCTGGCAATGGCTGTTTCTGGTCGAAGGCGTGCCGACTGCACTTCTAGGTGTCGCTGCGTTTTTCTATCTCGATGACAAGGTGCGCGACGCAACGTGGCTGAACGAAGAGCAGAAGGATTTGATTGAGCAGAAGCTCAGAGAAGAGTCGGCGCCGAGCGCATTGCATTCGCTGAAGGACGGTCTGGTCAGCCCGAAGGTGCTTCTGGTCAGCGCCATCTACTTCTTCTATACGATGGGTTTGTATGGTGTCAGCTTCTGGCTTCCAACTCTGATTAAATCGAGCGGGGTGTCGGATGCGTTCCATGTGGGGTTGCTAACTGCGGTTCCTTACGCAGCTGGCGCGCTTGCGATGGTGCTCGTGAGTCACAACTCGGACCGAACCGGCGAACGTCGCTGGCATCTGATTATCCCGGGACTCGTCGGTGCATTTGGCCTCGCGATGAGCGTATGGTTCTCGGGCTCGCCCCTGGCGGCGATGATTGCGTTGACGGTGGGCACAATGGGCGTGATGACCACCATCTCGCAGTTCTGGGTAATTCCTCCCGCCTTCCTCGGCGGTGCAGCTGCCGCCGCAGGGTTGGCACTCGCCAACTCGGTCGGCAGCATTTCTGGCGTTGTCAGCCCCTCCCTGATTGGTGTCATCAAGCAGGCATCCGGCTCGGCAGGTGCTGGGGTGCTGGCGCTTGCAGTGAGCCTCGTCATCGGCGGACTTCTTGTCCTCTTTGTTCCCGCCACTCTCGTGAACAATCGTCGTCGATAGCGTCATCGCTTCTCTGAGGTCAAAAGCCGGCAAGGGCAAATACCTGTGCCGGCTTCTTTGTTATCAAGCCCGTCGGAAGAGTTCTCGTCAGGCGCAGTCAAACAAGCTATGCGTGAGCACTACCTCGCGTGGAAGGAGCAGGATGGTGTGGCCATGGCTGCACGTGCGAGCATGGAAATCGGGGTCGTGCCGGTTTATACGGCGCTCGAAGGCCTCACGGACGGCAGCTTGCTTCGTGTTCTTCCCGAGTACACTTTGCAGAAGATGAACACCTACGCGCTTCATCCTTCGCGAAGGTACATCGACGCACGAATTCGAACGTGGATTTAGTTTCTGCGGCAATTCATGCCAACGGTTATTGCTCGAGACTTCCATCTTCTTGAAGAGTATTCGGCTTCACATTAACACCTCGTTGCGATTCAGAAATTCTCGTGACCCAATTTCTTCACAGGTGTCCCATCTGCCGCATTTAACCGAACGAGAACAGAGCAGAGCACCCCTGTCGTGCGAACAGTGGGTGTCAATTCCCTCCTGTCCATCGACCGCCCTGTATAAATCCGCAACTGCCATCGTTATCCCACTTACGGCAACCGAAACGTCCAAAGTCTCTGCAGTGGCAAAAATCTGTCCGCCTGGGAGGCAAGTCGAGCACTCGTTATGGTCAGAGATTGAGCATGCGGTGTGTCTGCCGTGAACACTCTGAGCCGTGTCTTGAGAGAGGGCCTCCACGATGCGTTACCTCCCGACACGCGGCAAGCGTTCGCATTGCGTACCGTTCGGTACAACGTCCTTACCGAAACGTTCACCGGTATCCAACTTTGCCGTGTTGCGTTCATGCACGCCACACAACGATACCGCGGCGGCCTTGGTCCGGATGGTGACACCCCGAGCGAATCTTCGTCGGCATGGTCGTTGCGTCTAATGAGGCCAGACAGGAGATAGACATGACGAACGCATTTCCAGATACGGCCCAATCAAAGTCGATACGCACAGTTGCCATTGTCGCCGTCGCCACGTTTGCGCTTATACCAGTATGCGGCGTCGGTATTGCTGCGTTTTCTGGGCTACTGCCTGCATCAGATGGGGTAGCTGTCGCGGTGACTGCGACGCCGATAGTTGACATGCAAGTCGACCTCTGGCGAATCGGGCCGATTACACGCATCCGTCCGGCGTCAGACGATGGGGAACCTGATGTCTCGGTCGAGTAGCGTGCGTAAGCCATCGCGACGGAAACGGCGGCAGTATGTTGGCAGGCTTAGGTCCAACGGGACATCAGTCACGTTATCTCTTCGTGGGACACTTCCAGAAAACTCTGCCATCGAAAATGCGCCTGTTCTTCGTGCAACAGGAAACAACTTCAGCTTGTCTTCAGGCCATCAGCCTATAACGACTAATGCGAAATGCATTTAACTGCCGGAATTCGAGCCTACTCGTTGGTACTAGGCTGGCCGAACAGTTCGCAATTCGCTCGTGCGGCGCGCATCGGAAACGCTGATGTCGCGCAACACAAATCGACGCGGTGCGAAGACAGCAATTCGCACGGTGCGTGCAGTTGAGGAATACCTCTGGCCAACCTCTTGAGCCACTGCTGCCGGCATCGCGTTGACCGCTGTGCGCACCTCTTTGCGCCGTCCACACGGTCCGGCCCCTCCCGTAGAACACGTTTTGCAATTAGGAGGTCCCCATGAAAGACGCGCGTTCTCTCCTTTTCTCCCGTCGTGGCTGGCTCAAGACCGCTGGCGGGATTGCGGCCGGTGCAGCTGTCGGCAGCCTGGGTCTGTTACCACGTGAAGCAACGGCTGCGACCATCTACCCGATTGACAGTTGGCTGAAAGCACAAGGGCAGTTTTTCGGGCAACTCCCGCCCGCGGCAAATTACGCCGACTGGTTTTCGCGCCTCGCGACGTTACACAATGCGCCAACGCCACCGATTCTCCTCGCTACGGTCGATTATGCGGGCTTGGCGAATCAATTCTTCAATTTCGGCACGACAATTGACTATCAGAATAGCCAGGCAATCGTGCAACCACTTACCGACGGCAGCGGCAATGTCTCGGTGCACGTGCTGCTTTACACGCACAACGCGAACACGTGGGTGATTCAGCTGACGGGCGTCGTTAATGGGCAACTCCCGCCCGACTTCAATACTCAATTGTCGACCAATCCCGAACTGTTCGGCGTTCGTCCCGTTACCGGCGCGTCACTTTCCGGGGCGTGTCTAGGGGATTCATTCCTCGACCTCACGTACGTCACGACTCCGGGCAACCTCTGGGTCGACTTGCTCGCGGCTAACCTGCAACGCGTAGGCTTCCGGTCGCAAGCAACAGGGCCGCTAACGAAGTATTACTCAGCTCAATATGGGGTGCCTGAGGGAACGCTCGGTCGATGCGCTGTCAGCCAGACAGGGCTTCTCGCAATCTCGACTAATTCAAACAGCCGCGTCGCTTTGGATGCGTTCCCTGCGGAGTCGGTCGACTTGCATCCGCTCGGGTAGTGGTGACGAAACGTGGGCGGTAAGCAATGCGTCCAGGGCGGCATCCTGGAAATACAGCCTGTCGCGCGCGGCGACCGCTCGCTCGGTCTCAGCCGTATGTTGAAAGCAGCCAGTACATCACTGGTCACAGTCACGGTTCGGTGTCGGGCGGAGGCGGTGACTCCGACGGCACTGAGCCCCTAACCGCCGGGATGGAAAAAGATTGACATCCAACGCGTCCGTGTCAGGACCCATCTTTGGATTAGGAGATACATCGTGGCAACTTACATCAGCCTGTGGAACTTTACGGACCAGGGCATCCGTGCAGTGAAGGACACCACGAGCCGAGCCGGCATAGTAAAAGAGATAGCACAGAAAGCCGGCGTGACTGTGAAGGACATTTACTGGACCTTGGGAACCTACGACGGCGTCGTCATTTTTGAGGCCCCAAACGAAGAAGCACTCGCCGCTGTTGGACTGGCGGTCGGTGCGATGGGAAACGTGCGGACGCAGACCGTGCGCGCGTTTTCGTTTGACGAGATAAAGAGGGTCCTTAGCAAATTGCCTTGAGCGCAATATCGGCGGCAGGGTCCGCTCCGCGGTAGTGGCATTGCGAAGCAGGTTGGTAACCTGCCGGTCGTCAAGGGAAGCGCGCCATGCACTACCTGGACTCCGATGGCGCTCGCTCGTAAGCAATGGAAGGGTGAGACGTGAAATGGAAGAAGATGCCTTTACTGCGTTCGAACGCCGAGGCTGGGAGCAGCTTGCCCAACCGTATCACTCTTACTACGCCGATTTGACAACGCAGTCTAATGACGCATTGCTGGACATCTTGGAAGTCGGGCCCGACACGCGCTTTCTTGATATTGCGACAGGGCCAGGGTATGTGGCTGCAGCAGCGTTCGCCCGAGGTGCCGACGCGGTCGGTGTAGATATCGCGGCAGCGATGGTCGAACAGGCGAGTCGTCTCAATCCCTGGCTCACTTTCAAAGTGGGCAACGCAGAGGACCTGCCGTTTCCGGGGGCGAGCTTTGATGCGGTCGGCATCAATTTCGGCATGTTCCATTTCTCGCACCCGGAAAAAGCGCCGCTCGAGGCATACAGGGTTCTGCGCTCGGGTGGCCGGATTGGATTCACGGTCTGGGCGAGCCGCGACAAGGCCGTTGCGCTAGACATGGTACTTAGGGCAATCGAAACTCATGGCAAAACGGACATTGGTCTGCCCGAGGGGACGCCGTTTTTCCGATTCAGTGACGAGCAGGAATGCATGCGCGTACTGCGGGAAGCGGGATTCACGGAGCCAAAAGTCCAGACCGTGAATCAGACCTGGGCCATCCCGCACCGGAAACCCCTTTTCATGCACTGATGCGTGGCGGCGTTCGGGTCGCCGCAATCCTCAAGGCGCAAACACCAGAGGCGCTGACTCTTATCGAGAAGGCTGTTGCTGATAGAGCGGCCGCGTATAAGGATGAAAGAGGAGTTCGAGTACCCATGCCCGCTGTGCTGGCGTGTGCGAGAAAGCTCTAGGCACGAAACCTTCGAATTGCCACTTCTCATTTAGGCAACAAATTGCTTTTCGACATTTATGCATCGCACCGGCGCCGGGCCGGACCGGGCCTGGCCGAGGTCAATCATCGCTTGGCCAATCAGGACCGCCGAATTCATCAGGAAGTCTGGGAAGGCGAAATATCCCATGCAGACGCGATGCGTCTGCATCGCGATGACCATCAAATCCGTCGCGAAGAACATCTGATGGCAAGCAAGAATAGTGGCGATATATGCGGCAGGAGAAGCGTGTGCTCAACCAACAAGAGAAACTGGTTAGCCGACAAATCGGCCAGTAACGCCGACATTGTCAGCGCCGCGTGGTGCTACCGTTGCGGCGCTGTCAACAGTCTCAAGTTATCTGGCTTCTGGAATATGTGATGAAGTCCGAAAGCGCCCGTTCGCTACGGGACCAAGTGCAAGAGTGGCTCGCTCCTGAAACGGCCGACCTGGTTCGCGTAATCAACTATGGCCGACTGCGCCGGGGGGCGCGTTATTCCTTTGTCGAGGTATAGTCGCAGACGGACGTGCGCTCGATGTATTTCTTCCGACTTACCGACGGCTGCTGGCATGTATACCCGCCCGGTGTTCCCAAGGACGCAACACCGCTCATCGAAACGCTCCGCTACGCAACGCAATTTGCCATCAGATGGACGGAAGCCCTCTTTACTCTTTTACCTCGGTTGCAGACCGTCGGTCTGCCCTCGGGACTGTTTCCGCATCCACTCCAAATTCGTCAGTCGACCGGGGCTTTCGTACTTTCGATAGGTTGCTCAAGAGGCAAAGCGCGGTTAGTCTTGGCACTCACCGGTCCAATCCTCGGAGACTACATGCGCCGCCTGAATACAACAATGGCCGTCCTTGCAGCCGTCGGCTTCATCGCAACCGCCGATGCACAAACGGTCGTCACAATCGGTCACTCTGCCCCACTCACGGGCCCGCAGGCGCCGAACGGCAAAGACAACGAAAACGGCGCTCGCCTGGCTATCGATGAACTCAATAAAAGCGGTGTTACGGTTGCGGGCCAGAAGGTAACGTTCAAACTTGATTCCGAAGACGACCAGGCAGACCCCAAGGTTGGCGTCCAAGTCGCACAGAAACTCGTTGACAGCGGCGTGATTGCTGTCTTGGGCCCGTACAATTCGGGCGTGGCTATTCCGGCATCCCGCGTGTACAACACCAGCGGGGTACCGATGCTGCCGGTGGCGTCCAATCCGGCGCTGACCAAGCAAGGCTTCAAGAACATCTTCCGTATCGGCGCGAGTGACGAGCAGTTAGGCGGGACGATGGGCCAGTTTGCTGCCAAGACGTTGAAGGCCAAGACCGCCGCGGTTATCGACGACCGCACGGCTTATGGGCAAGGGGTGGCCGAGCAGTTCGTGAAAGAGGCGAAGGCAAACGGAATCCAAATCGTCGACCAGCAGTTCACGAACTCGTCGGCGACTGATTTTCTGGGCATTCTCACGAGCATCAAGTCCAAGAATCCGGATGTCATCTTCTTCGGCGGCTACGCTTCGCAGGGCGCGCCGATGGCGAAGCAGATGAAAGCACGGGGACTTCGTGCGAAGCTGCTCGGTGGCGACGGCATCTGCTCAGCCGATATGGGCAAGGTGGCGGGCGATGCGGCGTCCATCGTGTACTGCGCACAAGGCGGTATTTCGCTCGATAAGACACCAGCCGGCCGCGAGTTCTTGAAGAAGTACAAAGCCGCGTACAACACGGACACGCAAGTGTATGGGGTCAGCTACTATGACGGCGTGAAGCTGTTGGCCGATGCGATGGTCAAAGCTGGAACCACGACCGACAAGGCAAAGCTTATCGCCCAGTTGGCCAAGACCAACTACAAGGGTGTGGCAGGCACCTACACCTTCGATGAATACGGCGACCTGAAGGGCGCACCCACGACCGTATATGTCATCAAAAACGGCCTTCCGGTGCCGTACGGCCGGTGACGTCAAAAGGAATTGTGGAGGAGCACGACCCGCTGACTTACTGTTTCCTCATTCGATAACCGACTCCTTGCAGTACCTTGTAGCGCGGAACGCCGTGACCTGGCATTCCGCGCTTTTTTTATAGATGCCTCGCGCGGATGTGCGACATCGATACTGGCTACTCGTCACAGTTTCCAAAACTTCGAACTCCGCAAGCAACCTCGTCGCGCTGCACATCGAGATAGTCGACACCTCGTGAGCTTGTTCCATCGAGGCAAGAAATGATGACCGACTATGAGAATGTTTTCACGCGAACGCGGTGCGCGCTCATAGGGAACGACATGCTCGGAGCTCGCTTCCGACAATTCCTGTAATCAGGCAAGCCGATATACCTTTCTCGCCGTGCCTCGAAACAACGCGTCCCGCTCCGATTCACTCGCATGCACTGTGAGCCGCTTAAACGCGTTCCATCCATTGCTGAACGGATATGAGCCCTTGTCGACCGGGAAGTTGCTCTCAAACATGCAACGGTCAGCGCCGAAGGTTTCGATGCATGTGAGCATCCAGGGTTTCCATGCCTCGGCCAGTTGCGCGGAGGACGGAGGGCGCTCGCCTTTCTCGAAGTCGAACCCGTTGACGCGCATGCCTAAGCCGCCGACTTTCACGTACACGTTAGGTAACTGGGCAAGTTCACGCATCGAACTCGACCAAGTGTCGAACACTTCCTTGCGTTTGTCCTCGTAGCTTGCGATGCGTACGACACCACCGCAGTGGTTGATAATGACTGGTGTGTCTGGATTGGACTTTGCCAAATCGAACAGTTCAGGCAGCTGCGGGAAGAACAGCCACGCGTCGTAGGACAGTCCGAGAGGAGCGAGTTGCGCGACGCCCGCGCGGTACTGGGAGTCAAGCAACAGACCGCGTGGCCCGGCGGACAGCGGGTTCATCAGGCTTTGGTCAGCGTCCCAGGTAACCAGGTGCCTTACGCCGCGAAAGCGGTCATCGCCGACCTTCAGTTCGGCTTCGAGCACGTCGCGCACCGCCGCTCCGCGACGCAGGTCTGCATACCCCACCATTCCTTTCCCGACCTGCGGTTTTTCGGCCTGCAACAGCTTTGTGACATTGGCGACGTATTCAATCTCCCCAACCGGGCGCAGTTCTACTGGCCCATCCTTCCGGTAACGTGTCAGCGCCTGCATGAAGACCGACGCCGTAATATTGTGGCCTGAGCGAGCATCCTGCAGATATTCATCAAGCAAGTAGGTCCAGCCCGGGCGCTCATAAAAATGATGGTGTGCATCAATGATGGGCAAGTCCGGCTCAAGCGCCGCTTCGGTGCCGGACGCAAGCCAATCCGCTCGAACCGGAAGGTAATTGCTGCTTGTGCTCATGGTGTGCTTCTCCTCTGCAAACGCTCGCCCTTGACTAAGCGCTGGAACCATCATTGATGCTGCTGCCGCACGAAGTAGTCTTCGACGCTGCGAAGAGTAGCCGGTGTTCATGCTTGCTCTCCTTTGTTGAACGCGAAGAGCGAGAGCGTCAGGAAAGTCGTGACGATAAGCACGACGGACAAGCCCAGTAGGCCCGCTGTGAAAGTGCCAAAGCTGTCCTTCAGGTAGCCCACGAGGTACGGGCCTGCAAAGCCACCCAGTGCGCCGATAGAGTTAATCAGCGCCAATCCTCCCGCCGCGGCCTGCCCCGAAAGAAACTTCGCCGGCAACGTGTAGAAGATGGTGCGCCCTGCAATTGTGCCAATGAGCGCCAAGGTAATCCCGGTCATAGCCGGAACGAGTTGCAGGAAGTAGGTCGAAACACCAAGCGCGATGGCACCAATGAAAAGGCCCGCCGCCAGGTTTGCGATATGGCCGCCGCGACGGTCCACCTGCTTCGCCCACCACAGAAGCGCGATGGTCGCAAAGAAATACGGAACCGCAGAGACCCAGCCAGTTTGCATCACGGTCATACCGTGGGCCTTGAGCATCTGCGGCAACCAGATACCAATGCCGTAGGAGCCCATCGTAAAGCCAAAGGAAATCAGTGCAAGGATGTACGTTCGCACGTCCTTGAGCGCAGCGGCAAAGTTCTTTTTCTTCTGGGCCGCCGAGCCTTCGCGGTCGAACGCGCTCTGGAGAGCTTCGCGCTCTTCGAGAGAAAGCCACTTAGCATCGGCAGGTTTGTCCGCAAGCAGTTTCAGAACGAGGAAACCGAGCAGACAAGCCGGCAAACCTTCTACGATAAACATCCACTTCCAGCCAGCGAGACCAAGCGTCCCGTCCATTTTGAGCAGCCAAGTGGAGAGGGGGCCGCCAACAAGCGAGGACAGCGGCGTCGACACGGTGAACCATGCAAGCACGCGAGTCCGGTAGTTTGCGGGAAACCAGACGGCAAGGAAGAAAATCACACCGGGGAAAAAGCCTGCTTCGCCGATTCCAAGCAGAAGGCGAATCGCGTAGAAGCTCGTCGGTCCCACGGCAAGTGCCGTGGCTGCTGCAAAGAAGCCCCACGTAATCATGATGCGGGCGAGCCAGCGCCGTGCGCCAAAACGATATAGCGCGAGGTTGCTTGGAACTTCGCAGAGGCAGTAACCCGCGAACATGATGCCTGCGCCCCAGCCAAACTGCGTCGCAGTTAGCCCGAGGTCGCGATTCATCGTCAGCGCGGCGAAGCCGACGCTTGTGCGGTCAAGATAGTTGAAGAAGTACGCAAGCGCGAGAATCGGAATGAACCGCCAGGCCGCTTTCTGCACGGCTCGTTGCTCAAGCGTCGAATCGGCAGCGTTATCGGCCGTCATATTCGAGGAAATGGATGTCATGATTCGTCTCCGGCAAATCTCGGCCGCGCAAAGCACCAAGTCCTTGCGGCCATTGTTTCTTTATGTGCTGGTGAGCGTCAGGCGCTAGCGAGTTCGTTCGCCGACGGATTCGATGCTTCGCCTGGCTTCTGGTCGTTGCACTTCACGACCCCTGCCTCGGTCAACTGCCTGACGTCCTCTGACGTGTAACCGGCCTGTAGAAGTAGTGTGCGGGTGTCTTGCCCGAGCGACGGCGGCGCTGCTCGCAGTCGAAGGCGCTCACCGCTCAACGTCAGGGGCAACAAGGCTGTCTTGGTGACAACAGGCTGTCCCGCGCCGCTGGCGTCGGCCGGCAAAATCACGTCAGCCAGGCCACCCGTTGCCAGCAGGTGCTCATCTTCGAACAAGTCTTGAGGCTTCGTGATGGGTGCGTATGGCAGACCGCACCGCTCGAACACGGCGCTGATTTCAGCAGCAGTGAACGCCTCCATGTGCTTGCGCAGTTGCGGAAGCAGCCAGTCACGGGCCTGTACGCGTTGGTTATTAGTAGCAATGCGCTCGTCGGACTTAAGTTCATTGAGACCAAACGCGTCGCAGAAAATCGCCCATTGCGTATCGGACACGACCGCAAGGAAAATCTGCTCACCGCCTTTGACCGCGAACACGTCATAAACGGCCCAAGCTGAAATACGGCTCGGCATCGGCGCTGCCGCCTTCCCGGTCACCGCGAATTGCATCATGTGCTGGGCGACGAGGAACACGTTGTTCTCGAACAATGCGCTCTGAACCTCCTGGCCGCGCCCTGTACGCTCGCGCTGAGCCAGCGCCGCCATCGCACCGATGGCGCCAAACATGCCGCCCATGATGTCATTGACGCTCGTGCCGGCGCGCAATGGCCTGCCTTCGGGTCCGGTCATGTAGGCGAGCCCCCCCATCATTTGCACGACCTCGTCGAGTGCGGTCCGATGGTCGTAGGGTCCGGGGAGGAAGCCCTTGTGCGAGACATAGACGAGACGCGGATTGAGCTTCGACAACGCGGCGTACCCGAGCCCGAGCTTGTCCATCGTGCCGCTCTTGAAGTTTTCGCTGAAGACATCGGCGCCCACAAGAAGCTTGTGAACGACTTCTACGCCCCGCGCGTCTTTCACGTCGACGGAAATGCTTTTCTTGTTTCGATTGAAAGTGCTGAAAAATCCCGCGCCGGAGCCGCGAAGCGCGCGCGTGCTGTCGCCCGCGATGGGTTCGACCTTGATAACCTCGGCGCCCAAATCGCCTAGTACCATGCCGCACGTCGGACCCATCACCATGTGCGTCATCTCGACGACACGCACGCCGCTATACGGCAGAGAATGATTCGCCTGCACTTCGCTCATTGCGCCACTCCCAAGAGACAGCCTTCCGGTTGCGGCGCGCTCGGCGCGCGCCCGTCCGCGTATGTGAACCCTTTGGGAAGCCCCGCGTCCTGCACGTGACCGTAGAGCGCTTCGCCGGGCAACGCCTCTGCAAGAATGGAGCGAGCGGCAACAAGTGCGTCCACATCAATGCCGGTGTCGTAGCCCATTGCTTCGAGAAGAAAGACGAGGTCTTCGGTGACGATGTTGCCGGTAGCGCCCGGCGCATATGGACATCCGCCGAGACCCGCCTGGCTCGCATCAATGGTCGTGACACCTACGTCCAACGCCGCAACGACATTGGCCAGACCCTGACCACGCGTGTTGTGAAAGTGCGCTCCACCTGCTTTGTTGCCAAACTCGGACTGCAGGCGGCGGAACAGCCGTCGGACTTGGGTCGGATTGGCGTAGCCGCTCGTGTCGGACAGACCAATCTCATCGACGCCACAATCGGCCATCGACTGACACATGCGCATCGTCTGGTCATCTGTGACCGTACCAGCGATGGTGCAACCGAATGCGACGGAGACGCCCGCTTCAATCTCTATGCTGGGGTATTGAGCGTCGCGCAAAGCGACAATCTCGCGGACATCATCAATCAACTGCGCGGTGGTCTTGCGGATATTCGCCATCGCGTGTTCGTTGGTCACCGAGACCGGGAGTGTCACTTTGTGAACTCCTGCTTCGAAGGCTTTCTGGCAACCACGCAGATTGGGCGCGAGCACCGCAACGCGCAGACCGGGAATCGACAACGCGTGGGCGACGACTTCGCGGATGTCTGCCATCTGCGGAAGCAACTTCGGCGGGACGAACGAACCGACCTCAATTTCCCTCAAACCGGCTGCCGCGAGTGCGGAAATCCAGCGTAGCTTTGCCGCTGTCGGCATGACGCTCTTGATGCTTTGCAAGCCGTCGCGAGGCCCGACCTCACTAATCAACACTTTGGAATCAGACATCCCTTCATTCCTTTGTTCTATCTGACAGACCATAGTTCTATTGAAGAGAACTATAAAATGATGACGACACTCGGATAAGACGGGTTTACCCCGAAAATGGCATTTTTTAGAACTTGAGTTCTGTCCAGCGAAACTTTAAAGTGATGTGGAAGCCATTTTTCAGGAGAGACGGAAGTGCCCGCAGATTTGGACGACAAGGCAGTGCAACCGCCGGAGTCACAAGAACCCTCCAGCGGCGTCGCCGTGTTGGACAGAGCGTTCGCGATTCTTAATTCCTTCGGACCGACAGACGAAAGGCTGACGCTTACGGAGATGTCCCGGAGAACGGGTTTGTACAAAAGCACGGTACTGCGGTTGCTCGGTGCCTTAGAGCATGGCGGGTTTATTCGGAAGCTTGAAGACGGTCAATATGCCGTCGGTCACCAACCTTTGCGGCTTGCCGCGCTCTACCAGCGTTCGTTCCAGGTGGGGCCGGTCATCGAACCGATACTCCAGCAGATAAGCCGTGACCTTGGTGAGACCGCTTCCTTCTACGTGCGACAGGGTGACTACCGCCTCGTGTTGTACCGTGTCGAACCATCCAGAAGCGTGCGAGTATCGATACGCGTCGGCGAGGAGTTCGCGATTGACAAAGGAGCATCAGGCAAGGTGCTGCTGGCCTTTTCCGAATCGCAGGACACACGCTGGAATGACGTGCGCGGACAGTCGTGGGCCGTCTCTTATGGAGAGCGTGACCCGGAAACGGCGTCTGTCTCGGTGCCAGTCTTCGGAGCCACTGGTGAGCTCGTCGGCGCACTTACTTTGTCTGGGCCGAAAGGACGATTCGATACTCCACCGGTCATCACTGCGGCGCTGAACAATCTTCTTGAAAACGCGAAACGCGCAACGCTCGCCTTAGGCGGAAACGGTGCCCGGTACGACGCCGCCATCGCGGAAGCTGGCAAGGATGGTTTCGTTGTCTCGAGGGGTTAGGCGTGGAAGAGCCTTGCCGATTCGCAGAAGGAGTTCGACCGCACCATCAGTTACATGCAGGACACAATCCTAGCGTTGAAGGCGAGGAACAGTTCGGGCCGATTATGCCGGTTATGCCCTTCGACGACATTGAAACACCGCTTGAGTATGTCATCACTTCGGACCACGGACAGCAGGTCAGCATTTTCGGCAGCGACTCCGCGCAGATTGGCGCGCTCGTCGACCCGCTCGTCAATCCGGTGTGTCACGTCAATCTTAATTGTCAGTGCCAGCGCGGTCCCGACGTTTTTCCGTTTGCGGGACGAAAAAAGGACTCCGCGAAAGGCACGCTCTCGGTCACGGATGCGCTGCGCGCGTTCTCGATTCGCTCGATGGTAGGTCGCCACCAAGGAGACGGACGCGAACAAGGCGCTGCTCGACGCGATGGTCACGAACGCCACCAGCGGACCATGCGTGGGTCCGCTGGAGAGAACCCTTGACGCTTTATTTCGCAACAGGCATGGTAAATTCCGCGCCTTTGCCGATGCTGTCGGGCCATCTTTGCATCACGCTCTTGTAGCGGGTATAGAAGCGCACGCCTTCCTCACCGTAGGCATGATGGTCGCCAAACAGCGAACGCTTCCAGCCACCGAACGAATGCCACGCCATCGGAACAGGAATAGGCACGTTGACGCCGACCATCCCGACCTGAATCTGCCGCGCGAAAGCCCGGGCCACGCCACCGTCCGACGTGTACAAGGAAACACCGTTGGCAAACTCAGGCGCGTTAATCAGTTTTACGGCGCTAGCAAAGTCCGGCACACGAATCACGGCAAGAACCGGGCCGAAGATTTCTTCCCGATAGATTTTCATGTCCGTACGGACATCGTCGAACAGGGTGCCGCCGATGAAGAATCCATTTTCTGCGTACACGGGATGGTCACGACCGTCGACGATGAGCTTTGCGCCTTCCGCCTCTCCGGAAGCGATATAGCCTGATACCTTCGCCTTGTGTTCAGCGGTGACGAGGGGCCCCATCTCAGCATCGAGATTTTCGCCATTCTTGATGACGAGCGACTTGACACGAGGAATCAGCTTCTCGATGAGCTGGTCGCCCGTGTTCCCGACCGCAACCGCTACCGAGATGGCCATGCAGCGCTCGCCCGCCGAACCATAGGCGGCGCCAATCAGTGCGTCGACGGCCTGGTCAAGGTCGGCGTCCGGCATCACGACGAGATGATTCTTAGCACCGCCGAGTGCCTGCACACGCTTGCCGCGCCTGGACGCTTCCGTGTGGATGTATTCGGCAATCGGCGTCGAGCCAACGAATGACAGTGCCGCAACGTCCGGATGGTCGATGAGTGCATCCACCGCCACCTTGTCGCCATTGACGACATTGAAGACACCGTCAGGAAGACCCGCTTCCTTCAGCAGTTCCGCGAGACGGAGCGAAGCCGAGGGGTCACGCTCCGACGGCTTCAGGATGAACGTGTTGCCGCACGCAAGGGCCACGGGAAACATCCACATCGGGACCATCACCGGGAAGTTGAACGGCGTGATGCCTGCCACGACGCCCAGCGGCTGACGCAGATTCCAGTTGTCGATGCCGCCGCCAATCTGGTCGGTGAAGTCGGTCTTCAGCAGGTTCGGGATGCCGCAGGCGAATTCGACGACTTCGATGCCACGAACGACTTCCCCCTGAGCATCGGTGAACACCTTGCCGTGCTCGCGGGTAATCAGCATCGCGAGTTCGTCGTGGTGCTGGTTCAGCAGTTCCTTGAACTTGAACAGGATACGTGCGCGCTTGAGCGGAGCGGTCTCGCTCCAGCTCGGGAAAGCTGCCGCAGCAGCTTGTACCGCAGCGTTGACTTCTTCTACCGAGGCAAGCGCAACAGCGCCGGTTACCTCGCCTGTTGCCGGGTTGAAAACATCCTTGAATCGGTCGCTCGACGTTGCAACGACGCGACCATTGATGAAGTGACTTACCTGCTTGACAGTGAGATTTGCTTTCTCGTTTGCTACGTTCATTTCAAAACTCCGGATGCGTGGTCTGGCCGATGCGGCCCGTCGGTTCAAATCAGGCAACGTTACGCAGGGCGTCACGCACCGTTGAGAAAATCTGGCCAATCTTCTGCTCGTCGACAATCAGCGTTGGCGAGAAGGCAAGGATGTCACCCGTGTAACGCACAAGCACGCCGGCCTCGAAGCACTTCAGGAACACCTCGTATGCACGTGCCCCCGGCGCACCCGCGCGCGACTCAAGCTCGACACCGGCGACCAGACCCAGATTGCGGATGTCCTTCACATGCGCAGACCCATGCAGTTCGTGCACAGCATCTTCGAACGCACCGGACAAATCTTTCGCACGCTCGTACAACCGGTCACGCTTGTAGATGTCCAGTGTTGCGATTGCAGCCGCGGCTGCTGCCGGGTGCGCCGTGTACGTGTAGCCGTGGAAAAACTCAATGGCATTCTCGGCTCCGGAGTTGACAACGGTATCGTGCACCTTGCGACGGCCGGTTGAATCCGCCGTACCACCCCGGCTTCGATGTGCTGCCGCCATTCGTGATCTATCGGACAAACCGGATGGACGAAACAAGGTACGCGAAAACCTGCGAAGCCCTCGCCAGCCAGCTGGATAATCTGTGGACCACGGCGCCCATCCGGTTTCGACCTCAAAACGCCGGAGCATACGACATTCCGGCCCTCACACTGCGCGCCGACGTTGCTCCGGAACAATCGGGTTTCTCCGCCCACATTGGATGACGGCAATGCACAGGCATGGGCTCGCCACTATAACGGTGATTGGCTTTTATGCCTGGTGCGTAAATTACATTGAACGCATGACAGCCGCTTTCGGCGGTCTTTTAGCATCGAGAGAATAAATTGACCGCCGTTATGCTATAAACGGGAAATTGAGCCAAACCAAACTAGCGATCAGCCCGATCTCGAATGTCATATGGCGTTTTACTTTGTCGAACCCGAAGTGGCTGGCGGCCTCGGAAAGCATACCGTTCTCGATTCAAGCGTGTATCCGCCGAACGTCACGCAATTGCACTACAGAATTATCAATTGGCTCGGCGACGCGCTACTGGAAAGCTTCCCGGCACTGATCATCACCCGCGAGGCCGCTGATGCGTTGCAGGCAATGGGAGCAAGTGGAATGGCGTATCGCACCGTTGAAATAACGGTTAGCGACTCGTTTCAGGAAATTTATCCCGACCGGGAATTGCCTGAATTTCTCTGGCTATGTGTGCCGGGTGTAGCCGGCAAGGACGATTTAGGCATCGCCGATGATTCGCGCCTCGTCGTTTCAGAGCGCGCATTAAAACGGTTGAAAGCCTTCGGTTTGAATCACGCGATCATCGAAGCGTATCCCGGTTCAACATGAACGCATGCGCGCGGCCTGGCGACTGCCGCGCGCGTGCGCTCGTTCACAGCCCGCAGGCGACCGCTCAACCCGCCAGTTCGCGATGCAACGCGAGATACTCCTGCGCCAGCTTATGCCGCGGATCGAGATGGATCACGGGCGTTGCATGCTGGTGCGATTCGCGGATCTTCACCGACGAAGACAATCTCGAACCCAGCACGGGCAGCCCTTCGCTGACGAGTTCATCGACGAGTTGCTGCGGCAGGCTCGCGCGCGGCTGGAACTGGTTGATGACGATCCCTTCGACGTGCAGCGCATCGTTGTGGTCCTGCTGGATTTCCTTCACATTGTCGAGCAGCGTATAGAGCGCGCGGCGCGAAAAGTCGTCGCAGTCGAACGGAATCAGGCAGCGCTCGACCGCGATCAACGCCGAGCGCGTGTAGAAGTTCAACGCGGGCGGCGTATCGATGTAGATCGCGTCGTACATATCCAATTCATTCAACGCGTCGCGCAGCTTGTAGATCTTGTAGCGCGATTCGAGCTTGCCGTGCAGCGTGTCGAGATCGGCGTGCGCGGGCATGATGTCGAGATTCTCGAACGGCGTCGGATGAATGAACGACGTCACGTCCACCGGCTTGAAGCTGAATGTCAACGCGGTTTCGAAGAAGCCGGCAACCGTCGGGCTCACCTCGTTCACGCGCGCGCCGAGCAGATACTGGCTCGAATTGCCCTGCGCATCCAGATCGATGACGAGCGTACGCAAACCTTCGGTGGCGCTGATGGCCGCCAGGTTGCACACGATAGTCGATTTGCCGACACCGCCTTTCTGATTGAATACCACGCGCCGCATGTGTCCCCTCTCGCTGTCAATCTGCGTGAAAAACCAGCAGCATACATCAGCCAGATTACCGGACCGGGACGCCACCACGTAACGCCTGCCAATTTCGCCGAAGGGCACGGTTTTGGGGCTTGTCACGCGCTTTTTCGTACGTGGTTACGTGCATTCGTACAGCGCGGATTCATCGCCTAGAATCGATTAAGGCGCGTGGCGGACCCGGTCGTCCGATTGCGCCGTCTATTGCATTCGAACCTTTTGTGGAGGTCACAATGAAAGCGGACGAAAGAGGCGACATGCACGCCTTCGTACAAACGGCTGAACAGGCAGGCGATTACGTCTGGGTCATCGCGCTCGTCGACTTCGCCGCGCGCGACGTGAAGCGCGCGCTCGTCTCCGACGAGAAATACTCAACCCGCGCCGCCGCGAAAGACGCCGGCGACGCGCGCCTGAAAGCGCTCGAGCAGGACCGTCAGGCTCACGCATAGCCGTCCTCGGCCCTTCAGCATGGGGACATGCATCACCGGCCAGGCGCCGCACAAGGAGCATCCCATGGCCAGCAAGAAAGACAAGTCAGGATCGTCCGTTGGCGTGTCGGTCGACGCGGGCAGCTATCGGGTCACGCGGCCCGACAGCGCCGACGCCGTGATCGATATGATCAGGCAGCACGAGGTTCAGATCGTCGACCTGAAGTTCACCGATCTGCCCGGACTGTGGCAGCACTTCTCGATCACGCTTCCCGAAGTTCACGACGGTCTGTTCGAAGCCGGCATCGGCTTCGACGGCTCTTCGATTCGCGGCTTTCAGGAGATTCACGAATCGGACATGCTGTTGCGGCCCGATCCGTCGACGGCATTCGTCGATCCGATGTGCGACACGCCCACGCTTTCAGTGATCTGCGACGTCGTGGACCCCGTGCTCAGGCAGCCCTATTCGCGCGATCCGCGTTACATCGCGAAGAAGGCCGAGAACTATCTACGGCAAACGGGTATCGCGACGACCTGCTACTTCGGCCCTGAGCTGGAGTTCTTCATTTTCGACTCGATCCGCTTCGGCCAGGATCAGCATAGCGGGTACTACTACGTCGAATCGGCGGAAGGCGACTGGACCACGGGCCGCGACGAAGGCGCATATGGCGGCGGCAATCTCGGCTACAAGCCGCGCTACAAGGAAGGCTACTTCCCGACGCCGCCGCACGACACGCTGCAGGACATCCGCAGCGACATCGCGCTGACGCTGCAAGAGGTGGGCGTGCAGGTCGAGGTGCATCATCATGAAGTCGCGACGGCGGGGCAGAACGAAATCGACATGCGCTTTGCGACGCTCACGCGCATGGCCGACAACGTGATGATCTACAAGTACATCTGCAAGAACATCGCGCGGCGCTACGGCAAGGTGGCGACGTTCATGCCCAAGCCGCTCTTCGCCGACAACGCGAGCGGCATGCATTGTCACCAGAGCCTGTGGCGCGACAACGAAAATCTCTTCTACGACGCGCAAGGCTGGGCGCTCACATCCGAGATGTGCCGCTGGTACATCGGCGGCCTGCTTCAGCACGCGCCGGCGCTGATGGCCTTCTGCGCGCCGACGACGAACTCCTATAAACGGCTCGTGCCGGGCTACGAAGCACCTGTGAATCTCGCGATGTCGCAGCGCAACCGCTCGGCGGCGGCGCGCATTCCGATGTACTCGGATTCGCCGAATGCGCGGCGTGTCGAGTTCCGCTGTCCCGATCCGTCGGCGAATGCCTATCTCGCGTTTGCCGCGATGCTGATGGCGGGACTCGACGGCATCGAGAAGAAGATGGACCCGGGCGAGCCGCTCGATCGCAACATCTATGATCTGCCGCCCGAAGAAGCGCGCAAGGTTCGGCAGGTGCCGGGATCGCTCGATGCATCGCTCGCCGCGCTCGAAATGGATCACGCGTTCCTGCGCAAGGGCGATGTCTTCACCGACGATGTGATCGACACGTGGCTGACGTACAAGCGCGCGAGAGAGGTCGACAGCATCCGGTTGCGGCCGCATCCGTGGGAGTTCTATTTGTACTTCGACGTGTAACGGTCGATGCGTCGATGCGTTCGCCGCATCCGTTCGCGACGTTCGACGCGCGAGTCATCGCATGCCTCTGCTCGCTTTCTGTATTCGACTCGCGCTGGTCGCGTATGTGATCGCGCTGATCGCGCTTTACTTCATGCAGGACAGGATGCTGCTGCCTGCCACGCTGTATGACGCCGAGCCGCCGACGGGACATCACGCGGGCTACGACGTCGAGCCGTGGCACGCGAATGGCCACTATGCAGGCTATGTCGCGACGCCTGCTGTCGATCAACCACGTGGCACGTTCATCGTCTATCACGGCAATGCGGAATCGGCGGAGAACAAGCTGCCGCTCGCCGAAGTCTTCCTGCGTGCAGGTTATCGCGTGGTGCTGGCCGAGTATCCGGGGCACGGCAAGCGCGAGGGCTCGCGCACGATGAAGGCCGCGTTGAACGCATCGCGAGACGCGCTCGCCGCAGCCCGCGAGCAATGGAACGGGCGTGTCTTTCTGGCGGGCGAATCGCTGGGCGCAGGGATGGCCGCGCAGGTCATTCGAGGCAATGAGTCGACGGTCGCGGGCGTCGTGCTCATCACGCCATGGGACACACTTGCAAGCGTCGCCGCAGAGACGCTATGGATCTTTCCCGTACGCTGGATGCTGCACGATCCGTTCGATTCGATCGCCGCGCTCGCGCATTATGCGAGCCCCGTCGTCGTGATCGGCGCGCAGGAGGACACGTTGATCCCTGTCGCGCACGCCCGCGCGCTCGCGAGCGCGCATCCGGGCGCTCATCCGATGCTGTTGACGGATGCGAACCACGACGACTGGTTCGATGCAATGACGGGTGAACGCTGGCAGCAGGTGCTTTTGTGGTTGGGCGCGGGCTAGTGCCGCACTGGTGGATCAGCCGCCCCACGCAATGCGACCAAATCAGGCAACCCGGTCAGCCAACCCGCCTCGCCAACATCTCATTGCAAATAAGCGCATGCAGATCTTCCGCACTAGGCTGCGTACCCCATCTACTGGCGCCCGCCACCGACGCAATCGCGAACCACGAATGCGGCGGAAACCACTCCTGCACCATCGCGCCGTTTTCGCGCAGACACAATTGCCCCGTCAGCTCGCTGAATTCAGCGGACATCGACTTGCCGTTCAGATGCACGGTCACGCACGTGCCCTTCGACGACGGTTGCTCCTCCACGCTGACGATCACATCCCCGTCGTGCAGATGTTCGTATGAAGTGGCCATGATCAATCGCGCCCGGCAAGTGCGCTTCGACGCAAGCGCGCGAACGTGGTCCATGCGAGTGTTGCTTTCATCGTTCACTCCTGGCTTCTGATCTCGGGAGCGACTATATGCAAACCGCAATCGGGAATCTGTGTACGTGTGTAAGCAAACGTGAATTCCGCTCGCGCTGCACCGTGCACACGGGACGAACTGTAACGGGCGTGCGTCGATACAACACTACGTCGGCCCGATCGCGCTGCATGACAGCATGAAAACAACGCGCGCCTGATCGTCTATCACATCATCGCGGCTACGCATACGCGTGGGGATTCCGCTGATAAACGACGGCATGCGCGACGCAAACGTTGTCACAGCGAGGTAACACAGTTCGGAATATCGTGTTGCCCGGAATCACACTGCATTCTCCGTTCCCTACCCGCGCCGACGCGCCCGCCCCACTGCGTTTTCTGCGTCGTCTGCCTTCCACCGCGAGAACAAACGACATGTCGAACAAGAACACTCCCGATGATGCATCGCCAGCCGAGCAGGCTGCCAACCCGTCAACCACGTTTTCGCGCCGCGGCTTTCTGAAGCTCGCGGGCGCATCCGGATTCGCGACTGCAGCGGGCACGTTCGCAGGCCCCGCCAAAGCCGCGCCGTCGGCACCCGACGGCACGCCGGAACAGATCCATCTGACCTGGGGCGAAGACCCCACGAGCGAAGTCGTGGTCTCGTGGGGATCGACGGCGGCGGCTGCGAATCCGCGCGTGCGCTTCGGCGCATCGGGCGAAAAGAAGGAGACGGTGCATGCCGTTCAGCGCACGTACACCGACGGCCTGAACGGCGAAGTGGTGTTCACGTATCACGCGCGTCTGCATGACCTTCATGCCGCGACGACGTACCAATACGAAGTAACGGCGGATAACGACAGCAACTCGGGCACGCCCTTTTCCGCGACCTTCACGACAGCGCCGCGCGGCCGCGCGCCGTTCCGCTTCACGAGCTACGGCGATCTTGCGACGCCCAACACAGGCTGGGTCCTGTCGTCGTCGCAAAGCCGCTTCGCGGTGCAGGCCGTCGAGCGCTTTCAGCCGCTCTTTCATCTGCTGAATGGCGACCTGTGCTACGCGAACCTGAACCCGACGCAGCAGCCGGAAGTGTGGCGCGACTTCGGCAACAACGCGCAGACATCGGCGGCGAATCGTCCGTGGATGCCGTGCCCCGGCAATCACGAAGTCGAATTCCACAACGGCGCGCAAGGCTTCGATTCGTATCTGACGCGCTACACGCTGCCGGGCAACGGCACGCGCTTTCCGGGCCGCTGGTACAGCTTCCGCGTGAGCTCGGTGCTGTTCATCTCGCTCGATGCAGACGATGTCGTCTATCAGGACGGCGCCGCCTTCGTCGCCGGACCGAACCCGCTCGTGCCTGCCGCTAGCACAGGCAACCCCGCCATCCAGCCGGGCACGTCGTTCTATATTCGCGGCTACAGCAACGGCGAACAGACGCGCTGGCTCGAAAAAACGCTGCGCCACGCCGCCGACGATGACGACATCGACTGGATCATCGTGCAGATGCACCAGGACGCGTTGAGCTCGTCGAGCACGGGCAACGGCTCGGACAAAGGCATCCGCGAAGCGTGGCTGCCGCTCTTCGATCGCTATGGCGTCGATCTCGTACTGTGCGGCCACGATCACGACTACGAGCGCAGCTACCCAGTGCGCGGCTGCAACCACCACGCGGGCATCGACGCGACGACGGGCGAGAAAGTCGACACGTTGCAACCGAAGCCGGCGATCCATCCGCATGCGAGCAGCGTCAACACGTTCGACACGAGCCACGGCACGATTCACCTGATTCTCGGCGGCGGCGGCACGAGCGCGCCGCTCGATGTGTATGGCGTCGATACCGGTAACGGCAATCCGCAAGCGAAGGTGTTCACGAAGCCCAACCGGCCGATACCGGGCACGACGGCGGGCACCTTCACGCGCGCGAACGCCGATGCCCTGGAAGATGCGATCTGGTCCGCGCGACGCGACACGGGCACGGGCTACGGCATCGCCGTGTTCGACTACGATCCGGGCCAGCACGGCGGCAAGACGACGATCACGATGAACTACTACCACGCGCCGGGCGCCGACAAAACGCCGACGCAGACATATGAACTCTTCGAGACCGTCACGCTGTCGAAGCATCGGCGCGGTTGATGATCCAAAGCGGTTGCGCAGCGCAATGCTTCAGCGAAGGCATGCGCACGCAACCGCCTTCGTAGTTTCCCCATCCGCGCGGCGGCCGAGTGGTCGCGAGACTACGAGTCGCGCCGCAAAATCGCGCGCGCCTATCCCTACAATCGACAGACTGGGCACGTTGCCGTTGCGGCAGCGCGCCCTTCTGTTCCCGGCACAAACAACACTCAACGCGACTTGATTCCGCCGTGCATGCCTTGCCTTTCTTGCGAGCCAACGTCGACGAGCGTATGGATCAGGTGATGGGCGACCCGCATGCGCACGGCACGCGTCGGGCCGAGCCCGCACAGACGCCGCCCGCGACCGCGCTCGATGCGTCGCCTTACCTGCCGCGCCTCACCGCCGCCGCGGCGCGCGGATTGACGAACGCCTACGCGGCGCGCGCGCCCCTGCCGCTGCGCCTCGGCGACAACGCATACGAGGTCGCCTGGCGAGCGGATGCCGAGCCCGTCGCGAATGCGCACGCGTATCGCTTCGTCGTCGGCCCGGCGCACGGCACGGTATGGATCGATCCATCGGCGGAAGCGGAATGGCTCGGCGACGCAGCCGATCCCGCCGTGCCCGCCGTATTGCGCGCCGCGTTGCTCGCCGATCTGTGCGCGCCGTTGACGAAGGCGCTGCAAACGCTCACGCGTCAACTTGTCGAATTGCTGCCGCCCGTTATCGATCCAACAGCCGCTCAAAGCGATGAACAGCCGGCGCAGCCGTCCCACGCCGACAGCGCAGCGCTGCGTTTCGAACTGCGCCGCACCGACGATGGCTGGCGTTGTCATGGCGCATTGCTGTTCGATGTGCCGGACGCGCTCGGTGTGTTCTTCGCCGCGCCGCCCGCCGACGATGCCGCATCGCGCGCGCAAGCCGCAAACGCGTTCGCGACGCTGCCCGTGCCGCTCGCGTTCGAGCTGGGCCGCACGACGCTGACCACGCAAGAACTCGCCGACGTCGAAGCCGGCGACATCGTCGCGATCGAATATTGGCGCACGCAAGGACAAAACCTGCTGTGCGTCGCGCACCTGGACGCGACGCCCGCATGGGAAATTCTCGGCATGCCGTCGGGCAACCGCATCGTCGTCGAGCGAATCAGGGAGATGCCTTTGGAACCTACGCAATCGCCAGAAGCGCCTCGCGCGCAATCGTCCCAATCGGACACCACGTCCGCTTCTTCTTCCACGCAGTCCGCGCGCCTGTTCGACGGGCTCGCGGTCGAACTGACGTTCCAGCTGCCTTCCTGCACGATGCCGCTCGGCGAATTGAACGCGCTGCAGCCGGGCGGTGTGATCGAGTTGCAGCAGGGCATCAATCAGAGCGTGATTCACATCGTCGCGAACGGCACGCAGATCGGCACCGGCCATCTGATCGCCGTGGGCCAGAAGCTCGGCGTGCGCATCACTTCGCTCACGCCGCTCGCTGCGCACGCGCCGCGCGAGCGTCAGGATGGGTAATCTGCCGAATCCCGTCTCGCTGATCGCCGTCATCGTCGCGCTCGGCATTGCGCCGTTCGCCGCGTTGATGGTGACGAGCTACACGAAGCTCGTCGTCGTGCTCGGCCTGTTGCGCTCGGCGCTCGGTATCCAGCAGGTGCCGCCGAACATGGTGCTCAACGGCATCGCGTTGATCCTGTCGCTGTTCATCATGGCGCCCGTCGGCATGAACATCCGCGACGCGTTGCAACAGCGCAATTTCAATCCTTCGGGCCAGCTCTCGACGGCGGACATCGGCGCGCTCGCCGACGCCGCGCTGCCGCCCATCAAGGACTTTCTCGTTGCGCACACGCGGCTGCGCGATCGCGAGTTCTTCGTGAAGACAGCCACGAGCGTCTGGCCGAAAAGCCGCGCCGACGGCCTCAAGGACGACGATCTGCTGGTGCTCGTGCCGAGCTTCACGCTCGCCGAACTGACGAAGGCGTTTCAGATCGGCTTCGTGATCTACATCGTGTTCATCGTCGTCGATCTGCTCGTCGCGAACGTCCTGCTCGCGCTCGGCATGCAGATGATTTCGCCGACGACGATCTCCGTGCCGTTCAAGCTGCTTCTGTTCGTCGCGCTCGACGGATGGTCGCTGCTCGTGCACGGCCTCGTGCTGTCATACCGGGTGGCGGGATGAAACGCGCGGCCTACGCGGGCTGGCCGCTGCTGTCGCGTATCGCGTGTCTGCTGTCATGCAGCGTCGCCGCGCTCGCGGCTCTTGCGGCGCTCATGGCGCTTGCGGCAAGCATCGCAAACGATGCGGCCGCGCAAACGCATGCCGATCCCCGCAACGGCTTCGCTCAGCTCGCGCACAGTTGCGCGCCGAACGTCGATGTCGTCACACTCGCGGCGCTCGTGCGCACGGAGTCGGGCTTCAACCCGCTGGCGATCGGCGTGGTGGGCGCGCATCTCGCGCATCAGCCGGCGTCGCTTGCGGAAGCGCTCGCGACTGTACAGGTGCTCGAAACACGCGGCTACAGCTACAGCGTCGGCCTGTCGCAAGTGAACAACCGCAACTTCGCGAAGTACGGCGAGACGGCGGCGACGCTCTTCGAGCCGTGCCGCAACCTGCGCGCCGGCGCCGCCATTCTCACCGATTGCTTCGCGCGTTCGAGCCGCGCGCCCGTCGATCAGCAGATGGCATTGCGCGCGGCCTTGTCGTGCTACTACAGCGGCAACTTCACGACGGGCTTTCGTGCTGGCTATGTCGGCAAAGTAGTGATGAGCGCGCGCATGAACGCGGTGCGCGGCGGCGTCGAGCCGATACCCGTCGTCAGCGATGCGCACGCGCCGCCACTTGCGCGCGACAAGGCGCTCAATGCAAGAGTCGACGAGACGTTGAACGAAGTGCGAAGCCATGCAAGCCCGGCGAATCATGACGCGACGACACACGTCACTCCTGTGAGCAGCACCAGACACGATGCGCCGTCGTGCAGCGCGCATCCGCTCGTGACCGTCTGCCACGGACTCAGCGCGGCCCAGATTCGCGTGCTGTGCGTGCGCTGTCTCGACGCGCATTGAAGCGCGCAGTCATCCGCTGCCCTTCGCCCATTTCAGCAGCCGCGCCACTTCCTCGAAGTGATGCGGCGAGATCGTGCCGTTTTCGGGCGTCGATTCATAAAGCGCTTCGGCAAGCCCCGTGTTCGCGAGTGTCGGCCGCAAGCTGGCTTGCGCGAGCTTCACGATACGCTCGGCCGCTTCGCCCTCGCCGCGCGCGAGCACCCACGGCAGCGTACCCAGCCCGCTGTAGTACAGCGCAACGGCCACGCGCGACGAATACACGACGGCCGACGCATAGCCGATCTTGTCGCCCAGCGACGCCAACTGCATTTCCATCGCGATCTGCTTGCGGCGCGACTGGACATGCGGATCGCCTTCGTCTTCCTTGTGCTCGCGCCGCACTTCCTCGATCGACATCTTCATCTTCCGGTTGAACTCGAACCGTTGATGCACGATGTCGATCAGCGCCATCACGATGAACACGAGCGCGGCCCAACCGAACAGCAACAGCAGCAGGTGCGCGATCAGCGCGAGTATCGACAGCGGCCGCGTGAAGCCCGATTGCACCGACGGATCGAGCGACGCGTAGATCACCCAGCCGAGCGTCGCGACGAGCAGCACGGTCTTGACGATCATCTTCGCGAGATTGACGAGATTGCGCAGCGACCACAGGTTCTTGAGGCCTTCGGCGGGATTGATCCGCGACAGCGACGGCGCAAGCCGGCTCCACGCCATCAAACCGCCTACCTGCACGAAGCCCGCGAGCAGTCCCGCCGCAAGCCCAATGCCGACGAAGCCGAGCGTCGGCATCAGCCATGCGTGCGATGCGGCACCGACTAGCGATGCGATCCGCTCGCCAGGGTCGGGCGCGCCGACGGCGTCGAAGACGAGACGAAACAGCGTCTGCACGCGCGTGAACATCTGCGACAGGCCGCTCGCGAGCGCGACGCACACGCCGACGAACATCGCCGTCGAGATGGTCTCCGCGCTCTTCGGGACCTCGCCTTTTTCACGCGCTTCGCGCAGGCGCTTCGCGGTCGGTTGCTGGCTCTTTTCCGCCATCGCCAAAGACCCCCAGCGGCCCGTCAGTGCGCCGGCTGCAACAGCGAGCGCAGCAACGCGACCATGCCGCTGTCGGGGCTCAGCAGATCGTGCAGCGACGCGTAGACGACGGGCAGGAACAGCACCATCATCATCATCGCGAGCGCGCTCTTCACCGGCTGCGAGAACGTGAACACATTGAGTTGCGGCACCCCGCGCCCGACCAGCCCGATCCCCGCCTCGACGAGCACCAGCACGATCACGACGGGCGCGGCGAGCTTGACCATCCAGACGAATACGGCGTCCGTCTGCCTCACGACGAACGTCGACAGCACCTTCGAAAAGTTCGGCAGCAACGTGCCGATCGGCCACCACGAATACGACTGCGCGAATACCTGCACGATCATCTGCAAGCCGCCCGCCGTCACGAAGAGCGCGACCGCGACGTAGTTCAGAAAGCCTGATGTGGGCCCGCCTTCATGACCGCCCATCGGATCGAAGAACGACGCGTTGCCGCTGCCCGTCTGAAAGTCGATCAGATAGCCGATGCCCTGGATCGCGAACAGCACCGCGCTCATCGCGCCCGCGAGCAGCACGCCGACGAGCGCTTCCTTCGCGGCGAGCAGGCACCAGACGAGAAACGGCAGATCGACGATCTGCGCGGGATCGATCACAGGCGCGACGAATGCCGCGATCACGACGGCAAGCCCGTTGCGCACGAGGCCCGTCACGATCTCTTCGTTGAAGACGGGCACGATCAGCATCACGGGCAACAGGCGCGGCATCACATAGAGCAGAGGTCGCGCGCCCGAAGCGATGTCGGTGAATTGCTGGGCCTGGTCTAGCATCGCGCGTCGCGGGTGAAGGGCAGCGCGTCGTTGCCGTCGTCGGATGCGCCAGCAGCTTGCGATGCGCCGAAGCGCCTCGTTGCGAAGCTGTCCGCGACTTCCTCGGCGGCCCGCTCGACGCGCGCGGCCCGCGAGCGTTGCGCTTTTTCGCCCGCTTTCTGGAGCTTGTCCTCGGCGGCCTGCGCGCGCCGTGCCGCGCGTTGCAGTTGCGCAAGCTCCGCTTCGTGGCCGTCGTGCGCGACGCTTGCCTGCTTCACCGAATCGCATGCCCTGCCGATGCTCACGTTGAACGTGCGCGTGTCGGCAACGGCCTCCTCGAAGTGACGCGCCGATCCGCCTTCGCCCTGCGCGAGCCGTTGCTGGATCGCCGCTTTCGCCGCGATCTGCTGATCGAGACGCCGCTGCGCTTCGTCGAGCGCGCGCCGGCTTTGCGCGGCGATGCGCTGCTGGCGAGCCGCCGCGACGCGCGCGAGTTGCGAGCGCATTTCGCGCACGCGCTTCAGGCGCGCGAGTGTCGCGAGCACGGCTGCGTCGTCGGCATCAGACATGATCATCCGCCAGTTTCGCAAGACGCGCGAGCGTCGGCTCGAAAGATGCGTTGTCGCTCGCGGCCTGCGCGCAGAATCCGGCGATCGCATCGCGCGCGCGCAAGGCCAGATCGCCGAGACGGTCGCTGCCTTCGCGATACTCGCCGATCTGCACGAGCAGTTCGATTTCCTGATACTTCGCGATCAGCTCGCGCACACGTCCCGCCGCGCGCTGATGTTTTGCGTTCGTCACGAGCGGCATCACGCGCGACAGGCTGGCGAGCACGTCGATCGCGGGATAGCGGTTCGCCAGCGCGATCTTGCGCGACAACACGATATGGCCGTCGAGAATCGAGCGGACTTCTTCCGCGATCGGGTCCGACTCTTCGTCGCCTTCGACGAGCACCGTGTAGAGCGCCGTGATCGAGCCTTGCTCGCCCTGTCCCGCGCGTTCGAGCAGACGCGGCAGCACGGCGAACGTCGAAGGGGGAAAGCTGCGGCGCGTCGGCGGCTCGCCACTCGCGAGACCGACTTCGCGCTGCGCGCGCGCGAAGCGCGTCAACGAATCGACGAGTAGCAGCACGCGCTGCCCGGCATCGCGGAAGTGCTCCGCGATCGCCGTCGCGACGAGGGCGGACTTCACGCGCTCCATCGCGGGACGGTCGGACGTCGAGACGACGAGAATCGAGCGCGCGCGCACTTCAGGCGAAAGCGAATGCTCGATGAACTCGCGCACTTCGCGGCCACGCTCGCCGACGAGTGCGATCACGTTGACATCGGCTTGCGCGCCGCGCGCGATCATGCCGAGCAGCGTGCTCTTGCCGACGCCCGACGGCGCGAAGATGCCCACGCGCTGTCCGACGCCGAGCGTCATCAAGCCGTCGATCACGCGCACGCCCGTCACGAACGGCGTGTCGATCATGCGGCGCGCGAGCGGATTGGGCGGCGGCTGTTGCGTCGACACCCACGCGCCGCCCGCCACCGGGTCCAGGCCATCGAGCGGTGCGCCGAGCCCGTCGAGCACGCGCCCGAACAGCGACGGCCCAACAGCGAACATATGCGCACGGCCCGAGGGCACGACGGTCGTTTCCGGCGATAGCCCTTCGACGTCGCCGAGCGGCGTCAGCAGCGTCGTTTGCCGCGAGAAGCCGACGACTTCGGCAAGACGCGTTGGCTGACCGGGCGTGTGCAATTCGCAGATTTCGCCGAGCCGCGCGCGAATACCCGTCGCGTTCAATATCTGCCCGACGGCGTGATTCACGCGCCCCTGCACCGACACGGGCGAAAAGAACGCGAGCCCCGCATCGAGATCGCCGACGAGTCGGCCGCTGTCGAGCGGCAACGCGTCGTCGTCGCCAATATCGGTATCGGTCGATGGCGTGTTCATCGCGTCGTCCCCTTCAACGGCTCGCGGCGAATCGCCTGACGCAGCGCGTCGATCTGCAAATCCAGGCTCGCGTCGATGCGCCCCGACGGCGTTTCGACCGTGCACGCCTGCGGGCCGATCTGCGCGTCCTCGACGATGCGTATCTTCCGCGACTGCGCGTGCTGCACGGAAGCATTGGCGAGCGCTTCCTCCATTTCTTCGCGGCGTCCCGGCGCGACGTGCACGACGAGAAACGGCTCGTCGCGCACGAGCGGCAAGATGCGCGCGAGCGCCGCCTCATAGAGCCGCTGCGTGTTCATCTCGCCGACGATCGCGCGCACGGCCTTCACGACGATCTCGGCCATCGCGTCCCTCATCGATTCCATCGTCTTCGCGGCCGCGAGCGCCTGCGTGTAGCTCTGCACCGCATGCTCCTGTTGCGCGCGCCGCAAGCCTTCCGCATAGCCCGCTTCGCGCCGCGCATCGAATTCGCGCTGCGCCGCTTCGACGATGCGCCCGGCCTCTTCGCGCGCGGTCGCGATCACTGCCGACGCATCGAGCAGCGCCGCGTACTCGCGTTCCTTGAGCACCTTGCGCTCGGAGAGCAGTTGCAGGTTGTCGCTCGTAATCAGAAAAGCCAGTCCCATGTCGCGAACCTCTCGGGGATCAGAAACAGAAACAGCAGTTCGCCAAGCTGGTCGCGTTGCGCGCTATTCAGCAGATACGGCGCTTCGCTGTCGATCGCCAGATTGAATTTGAGTGTCACGCGCCGCGCGACGGCTTCGCCCGCAGCGCCGATGAAGTCGGCGAGCAGACGGCCGCCGCGCGCGCGGATCAGCGCGGGCAACGCGGCGGGATCGTCGCGCCAAGGTTCGAGCGTTTCGCCGAGCGCGCCAAACTCCGGCGCGCGTTCGAGCGTCAGTTCGAGTGCATCCGCGCTGAGCTTGCCGACGATCTCCGCGCGCACGCGCCGCTGCTGCAACGCGTCGCGCAGCCACACGCGATGCAGCAGCAACCCCGCATACGACGCCAGTTGTTCGAGCGCCGCGCCCGGCAGCAGCGCGAGCCGCGCAAGCGGTGTCGACGCATCGAAGTCCGTCCGCTCCGCGCGATGCAGCGACAGCAGATGACGCGCGATCAAGCGGCGGCCCGCGTCGTCGAAACGCGATATGTGCCGGTACGCGACGGGCCAGTCGGCGGGAATGCGCGTGACGTGCAGATACGTGTCGGGCCGCAGATTGAACTCGCACACCATCCGGTAGAACGCGACATGCTGCGGCGGCGCCGGTGGTGCGAGCGTGTGTGTCCAGGGCTGCGTCATCGTCATGAATACTCGCGGGCTCCGCGCGCGCATTGCACACCGTCATGCACTGTCGCGCGCGCTGTCGCTCATGCGCACGCCGCGCGCGGCGATTGTGGCACCCGACGCGCCGTTCGACGCCGCACCGTCGCTGCGCGCGCCGCCTAGCAGCCCCGCCAGCCGTCCACCAAACATGCCGCGCCGCGCGGCCGACAGCGCGATCACCGCAAGCGTCAGCAGAATCAGCGCGCCGACCAGCCAGCCGAGCGGCGAGCGCAGCCGCACGATGTCCGTGAGCGCGTTGCCGATGCCGTTCACGGGCGCCGCCTTCGTCGCGGCTGGTTGCAGGAACAGGGACACGTTGTCGTATTGCAAGCCTTCGATGCTGTGCGCGACGAGATCCTTCACCATCGGCGCCATCGCGCGCAGATCGACGCCCGGCTTGTAGCGGATATACACGGCCGCCGACGACGGCTTGATCTTGTCCGCAAGCGGATCGTTCTCCGGTATCACGACCTGCACGCGCGCGACGACCACGCCTTCGATATCCTGCAACGTATGCGTCAGATCCTGCGAGACGCCGTACAGATAGCGCATGCGCTCCTCGGCGGGCGTCGACACGAGCCCTTGCTTCTGGAACAGCTCGCCGACGCTCGCGTAATGCGGCTTCGGCAGGCCGTTCGCGTGCAGCACGGTGAGCGCTGACTGCATGTCGTCGTCGGCGACTTCGACGAGCCATGCCTGCCGGTCCGACGCGTCGCGCGCATCGTTGTCTTTCGACGCAGCGATCCCCGCGTCGCCGAGCACGGCGACCATCTGGTTCGCCTCCGCTTCCGTGAGGCCCGAATACACTTCCTTCTGGCAGCCCGCGAGCAGCAGCACGAGCGCGCCCGCCGCCGCGACGCGCGCGGCGGGCCCGAGGCGTGACGCTCGCGTGCGGCTATTGCGCGTACCGCATGTGTCGCCCGTATCGCATCTATCGCGCTTATTGCACGCGTTGCATGAAGCCGTCATCCGTCATTCCTGGTTCTTCAGAATCGAATGCGTCAAGCCGTTGGTCGCCTGCGCGACGGCAAGGCTCAGCTGATATTCGGAAATCGTCGTCGTCGCGCTCCACTGAAAGTCGAGCGCCTGCGCCATCGACATCAACGGGTCGTTGCCGTTCTGCGCGATCGACGTGAGCATCTGCTCCTGATGCTTCTGCAAGCCCGAATAGCGCGTATCGAGATCGGTCGTGAACGTGCGCAGCCGTTCGACGAGCGACGAACGATTCGCGTCGGCGGGCGTCATGCGGACATCCGTCGATACGGGCGGCGTCTGCTGTGTCTGCTGCATCGCCGATGTGGACGACGTGCGTTGCGCTGCGGATGGCTCGCTTGCGTTCGACGTCTGCATCAAGCCGTCGAAACGCTTGACCTGCACCGCGTCGGGCGCCTGGGCCGCGTCGGCGTTAGTCGACGCCACGGCATTGGCGAGCGCGGCCGTCGAAGGCGGCGCGACACCTGAGACAGTCATGATCTGTCCTCCTTGTGCTCATCGGTCGACGCACGGGCAGCCGGCCGCAACGCGCGCGCACGAGGCCGCCGCCGATGCGCTTCATCGGCGTATGCGGGCATCGCGCGCCACGATGGCGCGGCGGGCGGCGGGCGACCAGCGATGCCCGGCGTCAGGAGCGTCCCGCGGAACCGATATGCTCCGCGGCCTGAGACGCGGCCGTCCCGGCTGCGGACGTGACAGCGCCCGTCGTCTGGAACGTGCTCGTCGAGCTTTGCACCTGGAACTGGATTTCGGTGAGCTTCTCCTGAGCCTGGATCAGCTGGTTCGCCTGGTTCTGCACTGCGCCCGTGTCCGTCACGGGACCTGTGTTGTTCGTCGTACCCATCTGTCGCTCCTTCATGCGTCAAGAAACATCCGGCTGCACGGCCCCATGCCGTGAGCCGTCACGCGAGCCTTCGCACCGGCCTCGATGCGCGAGCCTGCGTCCCGCTGCGCCGCGCCGCGCGCAAAACATGTGCGGCGAGTGTGTGGCGCGAATCCTGTCGAGTCTTCATGGCTGTGTTCGGTGTGCTTGCGTCGGCGTCGGCGTCCCCGTTGCGGTCGACGTTTGCATCGGCGACGAACCCGGCGTTTGCGCTGCGGGCTTCGCGCCCGCAACGGAGGACGCCGCCACGCCCGATACCGGCAACGCAACGCCCGCCGCCGCGCCGCTCGCGACCACCGATGCCGACGCAGCCGCCGACGCGCTCACGAGTGTTCCCGCCGCCTTGCCGCCGAGCGGCATCGTGATGCGGCGACCGTCCGCGTCGAACACGACCTCGTCAGCGCCGATCGACACGACGGTCGGCCCCTGCTTCATCTTTGCGCCTTCGAAATAGCGGCTGCCGTCGACGGTCTCGATGTAGCGCTGATCGCCGTCGCCCGCGAACACGGTGACAATCTCCGGAATGCCCGCCGTGCCGCCGAGCATGCCCGTGCGAGCCGGCGCGCGCGGATCGTCGTAACGCACGTGGTCGACGACTTCGAGCGCGGGCCGCGCGTCCTTCATGTAGTTCTGGATGCGCTGCGCGATCTGCGCGCGCGGCGCCGTGCCCGTGAGTTCGATCCGGCCGCGCCCTTTGTAGGTCACGTTCAGCGGCGTATCGCTGAAGTACGTCTGCGCGGTCGCGAGCAGATCGCTCACGACATAGATGTTGCCGAGCGCCGCGTTGTCGACGCTCGCGACGATCTGCGCGACCTTCTCGCGTTCCGCGCCGTCCTTCACATAGCCGGAGACGAGCGCGCCGTCGTCGCGCGGCGCGACGTCGAGTTCGGGATAGACACGCAGCGCCTGCTGCAGGCGGTGCACGCGCGAGAGCGCCGATTCGTGCTGCCACGGCAAGCCGCCCGACCACGCGACGAGCCCATAGCCCAGCGCGCCGAGCGCGACGCCGATCCACAGCGCGGCCAGCACGAGCACGAAGCGCCTGCTGCCGACGCGCCGTCCCGCATCCGCGAGCCAGCCGAGCCATGCGGCGTCGCGGCCCGTCGGCGGCTTTTCGCTTTCGGCGGGCAGCGCGACCGTCGAGAGCGCATTGCGCGCGATGCCGAGGCGTATCGAGCCGACCGTCACGATGTCGGCGGGCGTTATCGAACGGCGGCCCGCGCCGAGCGGTTCGTCATTGAAGAGCACGGATGCCTTGCCGTCGCCGAAGTTCTGCACCGTCACGGCAAGCGCGCCGACCTGAAGGCACAACTGCTTCGCCGCGATCTCGCGGTCGGGCAGGATCACTTCGCAATCGGCCGCCGTGCCGACCCAGTTCGCGCCGCGCGCGAGCGACATCGTGCGTCCGTACATCGGGCCGCTCAGGAAGCACAGATTCCACGGCGACGCCGCCGCATCCCGCGAGGGCGCAGCGGGCGCGCTCAGCGCGGTAGCGTGCGGATCAAGGGTGATCGTAGGCATGATCCTGCGTTCCTTGCGTTCCCTGCGGCGCTGTCTGCTGCACCGCTGCCGGCTGCGACGCCGCGTCGTTCGGCGATTGCGGCGCGGGCGGCGGCAGCGGCGGCCCGTAGCGCGTGCCCGGCAACGGCTTCGGCGTGAGCGGCACCGCGATGTCGTTATCGGGCGGCCGGTACGTCGTCAGCCCGTTCGCATCGGGCGTGCTGCCGATGTTCGGATTGATGGGCGCGCCATCGGGCCCATACATCGACGCATTGCTGACCACGCGCGGCGTGAGCAGATAGAAGCGCTCCATGTGCTCGCCCGTCTTGTCGGTGTACTTGAACAGATTGCCGATCAGCGGAATGTCGGAGAGCCACGGCACGCCGCTCTTGTTCAGTTGCACCTGATCGTTGTTGAAGCCCGCGATCAGCAGGCTCCTGCCTTCGTCGATCATCGTCTTCGTGACGATGTTGCGCTGCTGGATCACGGGCACGTTCGACACCGATTGTCCCGGCACCACGTTGCCGTCCTGAATGTCGATCGACATCATCACGCTTTGCGCATTCGGCGCATGTGCGGCGGCGGCCTGCGCGGCGGCATCGTCGACGATCATCGGCGTCACCTTGATGCTCGTGCCCGTCGTCACGCTGTACAGCGACGAATCCTGGAAGCCTTGCACCTGCACATAGAACTGCGTGAGGTTTTCGAGGATCGCTTCCGTGTTGTCGAGCGCGAGCACCTTCGGCTTCGAATGCAGTTCGGCCTTGCCCGTCTGCGCGAGCGCGTTGACACGCGTGAGCAGATAGTCGCGCAACGAGCCGCCGATCGACGCCGTGAGCGCGATGCCCGTCGGCATGAAGTTGCCCGTCTGCCCCGGCTCGGTCGTGCCGACTCCGAACGTGAGGGGCGGATTGCCGCTGCCGTTGTATTGCGTGTTGCCATTGAGCGGATTGGCGCCGTTGCCGATCTGCACGTCGCCGTGCGTCGTGTGCAGACGCCAGTCGATACCGAGACTGTCGAGCGAGTTCTCGTCGATGTCGATGATCGTCACGTTGATTTCGACGATGCGCGGACGCACATCGAGTTCGTTGATCAGCGACTGGTAGCGATACATGTTCTCCGGCAGATCGCGCACGAGCACCGCGTTGATCGCGGGATCGGCTTCGATCTGCGGCAGCGTATCGCTGCCTGCCGACGAGTCGTTCGAAAACGGCACAGAGCTATCCGGCGATGCGCCCGTCGCGCCATAGCCGCCGTAACCGGCCGGGCCGCCCGCGATGTCTGGAAACTCGAGGCGCGGCACCGCGATCGTCACGCCCGAGCCGAGCTTCATCTGCCGCGCGGCCGCGCCGAGCGTCGCGTTGGTCGGCACGTAGTTGTTGCGCGTGCCGCCTTTGCCGTACAGGCGCTTCAACATCGTCGCGACGCCGGGTATCACGACTTCCTTGCCCGAGCGGTTGATCGTGAAGTCCGACGCCCAGCCGTACTTGAGACGGAACGCGCGCACATCCGCAAGCTGTCCGTTCGACGACGGATTGCCAACCGTGCTCACGGCCTGGCGCACGAGTTCGATGTAGCGGCGCGGCCCGGACACATAGATGCTGTTCGCGCGGTCATTGATGACGAGCTGAAAGCGCTTGTCGGTGATCTGCATCGTCTCCAGCGCGCGGCCGATTTCGCCGGCCGAATTCGGCGGAATGGGGATGACCTGGCTTTGCGATTGATCGGCGGGATCGACGTAGAGGAACGAGCCGTCGTAGTACCACGTGAGGCCGTATGTCGAGCAGATCGTATCGAGCGTCTGCTGCGGCGTGCCCGAGAAGCGGCCGCTGATGGTGCCGTCCACTTTCGGATCGACGACGGCCGTCACGCCTTGCGACGAAGCCAGCTCGCGAATGAAGTCCGCGATCTTGCGGCCGTTTGCGACGATCGTGAACGGCCGGTTGCGCCAGCGCAGCTCGGCCGCGCGCGCGGGCTGCGCGAGCGAAGCGAGGATCGACATCGACAGCAGCGCGACCACGGACAGCACCGCGAGCGCGTTCTGCGCGCGCCTTCTGTCGAACTGGAACGGAACGGCACGTAGGCCCATCAGAGAACACCCGTCGAAGAAACGAACAAACGCGTCAGCGCCTGCTGCGCGAAACGCAGCACCTCGCCACCCAGCCAGCCGGACAACACCACCAGCGCGACCATCACGGCGATCAGCCGCACGGCGATGCCGATGTTGGCGTCCTGCACCTGCGTCACCGCCTGCAGGATCGCCACGATCAGCCCGACGACGGTCGCCGTCAGCACGATGGGCAGCGACAGCAGCAACACCAGCACGAGCGCCTGTTGCGTGAGATCGAGGATCGTCGAACTCGTCATGGCGTGGCCTGTGACGTGCGGACTTCGGCGCCTGCGCCAACCGTGCCGTCATCGGGCGGATTCTTCACCCAGCCCACGGTATGCAGCTGCACATCCTCCTCGATCTCCTGATACGACAGCACAGGCAGATCGGGCAGCACCGGTTGCAGGATCGACTTCGCGTAGCGGCGCGCGCCGAGCGCGACCATCACGGCGAGCCGCGCATTGCCGTGCTGCCCTGGCGCGGCGCTCGACGCATTGACGATCGCACGCACCTGCTCGCAGATGTCCTGCTTGATCGCGCTGGAGAGCGCCAGAAAATTGCCCTGCTTCGTGCGCATCACCGCGTTCTCAATGCGCTCCTGCAAGTTCTGTTCGAACAGCACGACGCGCAACTGGCGCGCGGCGCCCGCGTGGCGGTCGGTGATCATCCTGCGCAGATCGATGCGCACGAGTTCGACGAGCGCGATCACGTCGTCGGGCTCGTTCGGCGCCCATGTGATGAGGCTCTCGAAGATCACGCGCAGATTGCGGATGGGTACCTGCTCGGCAAGCAGACGACGCAACACTTCCGTCACGCGTTGCAGCGGCACGAGCCGCGTCAGTTCGCCGACGAGCTCCGGATGATCGCGCCGCACCAGATGCACGAGCGCCTGTGTTTCCTGAATGCCGATCAGCTCGTCGGCGTGCTGCCGCACGATCTGTTCGACGTGCGCCGCGAGCACGGCTTCGTTCAACAGATGCTTGCCTTCCGCGGGCGCGTTTGCGTCCGTCCTGATCCAGAGCGTTGTCGCGAAGGGACCGAACGCTTCCGCAGGCTGACGCTCCGCGCTCTCCGGCAACGGCGACACGCCGTCCCACATCAGCCAGCCGGGCTTCAATGCGCCGTGCGCGGCCAGCACGTCCTGCAGATAGATTCGATAGGTGCCGTCGGGCGCGCTTTCGTCGTCGTTCAACGTGATGCGCGGAAAGACCGTGCCGATATCGGCATCGACGCGCGCCTTCGCGGCCGACAACGCAGACTGCAATTGCGTGAGGTTGAGTGCGCTGCGCAGATCGGCGGCCAGCGTGACGGCGATCAGCGACGTCACGCCCGCGACATGCGAGACGCGCGCCGCCTGCCCTTCGCCCTGCGCGCCGTCGACGCGGCCCGCGATGTTGATCAGGTTGAACGACGGCGCGGCCGTGCGGCGCTTCATCTGCATGATCGCGACGCCGCCGAGCGCGAGCGCGATCAGCGCGAACGACCATTTCGGAAAGCCCGGCACGATCAGAAAGCCAGCGAGCACCAGCGCCGCAATCAGCAGCGCGCGCGGATGCGCACCTAGCTGTTCGCCGAGTTGCTCGCCGAGCTGGCGTTGGCGTGCATCGCGTGTCGCGACACGTGTCGTCACGATGCCCGCTGCGATCGACACCAGCAGCGAGGGAATCTGCGACGCCATGCCGTCGCCGACGGTGAGAATCGCGTAACGCTGCAACGCGTCGCCGATGCTCATGTCGTGCATCACCGTGCCGACTGCGATGCCCGCGACGATATTGATGAACGCGATGACGAGCCCCGCGATCGCATCGCCCTTCACGAACTTCATCGCGCCGTCCATCGCGCCGTGCAACTGCGATTCCTGTTCGAGCTTTTCGCGCCGCTCCCTCGCCTCCTCCGCGCTGATGATGCCCGCGCGCAGATCGGCGTCGATGCTCATCTGCTTGCCGGGCATCGCGTCGAGCGAAAAGCGCGCGCCCACTTCCGCGACGCGCTCCGAGCCCTTTGCGATCACGATGAACTGCACGACGGCGATCACGAGAAACACCACGCCGCCGACGACGACGTTATTGCCGACAACGAGGCGCCCGAACGCATCGATGACGTGGCCCGCATTCGCGTGCAGCAGAATCAGCTTGCACGATGCGATGTTCAGCGAAAGGCGAAACAGCGTCGTGAACAGCAGCAAGGCCGGAAACGATGAAAAGCTCACTGCGGACGGCACATATGTGGACACCGTCAGCAACACGACGCTCACGGCGAGATTCAGCGAGATCATCCCGTCGAGCGCCGCTTGCGGCAGCGGCAGAATAAACAGGGCAATGACGGCGACGATGAACGCCGCGAGGAACAGATCGGCGCGCGGCGCCGCGGCGCGGCGGGCGCCGGATACGCTCGCGCCAGCGCGAAACATCCGCTGCCAGCCGCGCGGAAGCGCCTTGAGATCTGCCATCGTCGAATGCCCACTCCCTGTTTGAAACACGGTTTGTGATATCTGCTGAGGCGAATCGTGGTTGGACCCGTATGCGCAAGCGGTCCTGATCGGCTTGGCGCGCCGCGTGATCGGTGGACATGCGCGAGACGGTTTTCGCAGCGCGCACGCGACCCGACACCCGACGGGTATCCGGATGCGATCGAGTGTAGCGGCGCGTGTGTTTATAAATTTCAGTGCACCTCGTAGGCACACGCACGCTTTTAGGGTGATCCGCGAGTGTCACTACGAAACGCGCGGGGGCGTCATGAAGCGTTCACGCGCGCACGCGCCGCGCGGCGAGATACGCGAGCTGTGCCCGGTTTTGCACGTTGAAGAGCCGTTCGAGTGTCTGGATGTGATAGCCGACCTTGTGCAGCGAGATATGCAGCGCATCGGCGATGTCCTGATCGGACAGGCCTTGCACGAGCCGTTCGAGCACGGCTTCCTGCTCGTCGTCGAGCGTGATGGCGCGCGCCTGTCGCACGCGCGACGCGACATAGGGCTGCGCGAAACGATGCACGGCGAGGCTCATGGCAAGCGCCGTGCCGACGACGCGATCATTGATCCAGTCTGCATCGCGCAACTCGGAAGTGAGCCCGACGCCGACATTCAGATCGAGTTGCGGCGCGGACAGACTGAAGATCACGCCGCTATTTATCCCGTGCGCCCGCAACGATGCAGCGAGCGCGAGCGCCCGACGGTCGCCCGTGCGCTGCGCCTCTTCGTCGATGCGATCGAGCCGCCATGCGACAGGAAAGCCGCTTTGCTGTACTTCGGCAAAACGCGGATCGGATGCGTACCACATGCCATCGAAATAAGCCTGCACGAAAGAAACAGGCGCGAGATCGCGCAGTACATAAGCCTGCAATACGCGCTGGCCAATCATTTCATATGCGCCGTAACTCAGCGTGCTAAATCCGGCCGCGCGCATACGCGCATGGATTTGACAAAAATCGAGTTCGAATGGGTCGGATTTTCCGGCTGCGAACTGTGAGCCGGTAATAACGACGTCGTTGTCGCCGCGCGCATCGGCGGCGTGATGTGACGACAAATGATTTCGATGCGCTTGAACATCCGCCTGTGAAAACCATTCGACAATGGGCGTGCCTTCGTGGGGTGTCATAAAGAGCCGTTATCTCGTTCTCTTGTTCTGTCGACAACACTTCGAACCCCGATATATCACTGGCCTTTTTATATGTATTGCGCACATTCGTTTTTCATTTAGCGCACTTTGTCCTGCGACATATTACTTGAGCCTACTTTCGTATGTACAATGCCCCCGAACGCTTTAGTGCTTCCCTTTATTGCTTCCCTTTACTGCTCCTCTCGCCTCTAACATTCGTTTAGCTATTGCACGCGCGCAGCGCGATCTCTACGCAAAAGCCTGTTGATTGGCGATCCTGCGTGAAATCGGCGATGCCGCATCAAGGACTGCGCCAATGTCTGAAGTTGTGTCGAGCCCACATTCTTCCGCCCGCAGCGTTGCGCCAGGCGCGACTGCATGCGCGGCTGGCGATGCCGCGTTGAGTGCGCGCCGCATCCCCGTGGTCTGGTACAACGATTCCAAAGAGGCTGCCGTCGAGCAGAAGGATGCGCCGCGGCTTGGCGTAGCTGAAATCTTGTCGAGCGCGCAAAGCGAAGCGGAACGCGCGCGCATCGTGTCGAGCCTGCTGCATCTGACGGGCTTTTCGACGTTCGCGTACTTTGCGCTCGAATTCGCAAGCGACCGTGTTGAGCGGCTCTTTCTGCACGAGGCGTTCACGCCGTCCACGTATCGCGGCGAATACGTGCAGCGTCATCACTTCGATGTCGATCCGCGCACGTTCGGCGCGCGCATGTGCAACATGCCCATCGTGTGGGACTTGCGCAATCTTCGCCAACACGGTGAGCGTCATGGGCTTGCGTTGCCCGACGAACGCGAAGCCTTCGCCGATTTCCTGCAGACAATGCGCGACGATGCGATGTGCAGCGGAATCATGTATTCGATGGCGATGCCGGGCACGCGTCTGCATGCGTTCATGAGCTTTACCGCGCCGCGCCGCAATCGCGACTGGATCACGTCCGCGACGGTCGAACAGGCGCTGTCGATAGGCCTGTCCGTACACAAGTTCGGTTCACCGAAACTGATCGCCACCGCGCGCGAACATGCGGCCAACCGGCTCACTGCCTTCGAACAGAAACTGCTAACGGGAATCGCGGAGGGTGCATCCGACAAGGAGATCGGCCGTCGTCTCGACACCAGCGCGCACAACGTCGACTACCATTTGCGCAAGCTGCGCAGGCGCTTCGGCGTGTCGAACCGGATCGAACTGACTTATCTGACGGCGAAGATGGAGTTGATTTGAGCGCGTGCTCATGTACTCAATGACGCCGCGAGCTTCGCGTAGGTGTTCTCGTCGGTGCGATCGAAATAGAGCGGCGTTACCGATACGCGCCCCGATGCGACCACAGCCGTTTCGCTATCGGGAGCGTTGTCGCGCGGGCCGCGCTGGAAACGCAGCCAGTGATATTCGAGGCCGCGCGGATCGACCTGCGGCAGCACTTCGATATCCTGGACCAGTCCCACGCCTTGTCGCGTCGGCGTCAGCGGCCCTGCAGCGGACGCATCGACATCGGGGAAATTGACGTTCAGGCACACGGGCGCGTCGTGCTCGATCGCAAGCAACTGGCGAATCACGCCTGGCGCGAGCGCACGAGTCGTGTCCCAGCGCACGCTCTCGCGGTCCGTGAACGTCTGGCTCAATGCGATCGACGGCAGCCCGAGCAGCAGCCCTGTCATCGCCGCGCCGACGGTGCCGGAGAACATCGTCTCGACGCCAAGATTGCCGCCGCGATTGATGCCGGACAGCACGAGCGTCGGCGGCGCTTCGCGCATCAGATGACGCACTGCCATCACGATGCAATCGCCTGGCGTGCCGACGACGCCGAAGCGGCGCTCGCCCTGGCGGCTCACACGCAGCGGCGAGTGGAGGCTGATCGAGTGCGACGTGCCGCTCTGGTCGTGCTCAGGTGCGACGATCCACACTTCATCGGCGAGTTCAGCAGCAACGGCTTCGAGGACCGCGAGACCCGGGGCATCGATGCCGTCGTCATTGGTCAGAAGAACGCGCGGTACTTTCGAATCAAAAACGGACATCAAGGCATCTCCTGTATAGATGGCGTTGCCTGCAAAGGCTTGTGTTCCGGTTTGCGTCGGAATACTCAGGCATCCGCGATGGCAAAGCGTACCAAAGAAAGAGCATCGCGGACATCACGCGCAAAAACACTCAGCCCTGTGCGATTCACAGATGCGCGATGGTCTGAATATCCGGCGGAAACGGATTTGGGAATGCGGGAAACGGGCAGTGAGAGAGGTGCGCTTTGTGTTGGCGCTTTGTGTTGGCGCTTTGTGTTGGCGCTTTGTGTTGGCGCTTTGTGTTGGCGCTTTGTGTTGGCGCTTTGTGTTGGCGCTTTGTGTTGGCGCTTTGTGTTGGCGCTTTCGACAAAAAAGCCGGCCCTGATAACGCCGGCAAGAAGGCTCCGGAATCTATGAGGGAGTAACCCGGACTCTTTAATCTGCAATTGTATTCTCTCAATCTTAGATTAAGCTTAAGAAACTCCACCTTCCAGGCATTAAAACTTTTGATCCGTTCCACGGAAATTGTTGCCAGACCCATTCATTCATTTCATTAAACGAAGCAGTTCTTTCTGATTAATGCCATCTTATCCATTCGATGAATCAATCCGCGCCAGGCGTTTTCCCTGACGTCGGACGCGTCTCTCGCGACTTGACTTCCTACCTGCCATTAACGGCGCTTTCGGTTCGACAACCACGGCTTACAACGCAGCACGACTGGCTGGCGTGGCAGATCTGATCGACTGGGTGCCGACGATTCCATGTGCCATCGCATCAATTCGACGCTAGCGAACTGATCGCGGACCGTTAATGCTTTGTCCATGCTTGAATAAAACGAATGTGGCAATGCAGCAGCATTCCAATCATCCGATCACGCACTGCGTCTCAAAACCATTTTCAAATTTTGCATTCACCGACTGAAACTTACTAAAACCATTCCTCTTTCTTCCTTTAAATGTTTCGGCATCCATACATTCATTCGCACTTTCATATGGAAACCATCAATTTATTTTCGGTGCATTATCAACGCGCGTTCCGCATCCTTACGTCCAGATCGAAGCACTGCAATTCAGCCGCTTCAAAGACATGGATGACGTGAGCCCGCGTGTGCAATGAACCATCGAGGCGCTCCGGCAGATTTTCTGAAGCACTCAGGCGTTGACCTGCGTTTTCTGCTACTCAAAGGAGCTCACTGATGAAAAAACCGTTATTGGCCTGTCTACTCGTGGCGACGGCCGTAATCGCCGGATGCGGCGGAGGAGACAACTCCAGCACGACGCCGACTGCAGCGACACCCACCCCGCCCAAGCTGCTGACCAACATTGCCGTGCCCAATGCATCGAGCCCGGCGTTCAGCTTCGACATCGGCTATGTCGAAGCGGGCAAATACTATCTGGCCGACCGCAACAACAAATCCGTCGATGTCGTCGATACGAAATCGAATGCGTTGATTGCGCAGATTCAAGGCGGCTTCACCGGCGTGGGCGCGACGACCGATGCTTCGGGACCTGACGGTATCGTGGGCATCACGGGAGCGAATACGCTGTATGTCGGCGACGTGGATTCCGTGAAGATCGTCGATACGTCCGCGATGAAAACGGTCAAGACGATCGCCATCAGCACTACGGGCTCGCGCGTCGACGAAGGCTGCTACGATCCCGACGACCATCTCGTGATGTTCGCAAGCCCCGGCGAGTCGCCGCCGTACGTGACCTTCATCTCGACGACGACACAAGCCGTCGTATCGAAACTGGTCTTCAGCGGTTCTTCGGGACTCGAGGCATGCACCTACGATCCGGCCTCGAAGAACTTCCTGATCAATAACGATGGAACAGCGGCCAATCCCGACGGCGAACTCGACGTCATTACCGCGAGTTCCGTCACAGCGGGTGCGCCGATCGTCAGCAAGTCGTTTCCGCTCGGCAAATGCGGGCCTTCCGGCATTGCGCTCGGCCCTAACAGCGACGTGCTGATCGGTTGCGATCCGTCCGCGGGCGATCCGTTGATCACGCTGATACTCGACCGCAACACGGGTGCTCAACTCGCATCGATTCCATTTGGCGGCGTGGATCAGGTGACATACGATCCCGCGTCGAATCGCTATTTCCTGCCGGCACGCCACTATGTAACGAGTGGCACGGCTGCATCATCGGGCTTCAGTCCGCAGATGGGCGTGATCGACGGCGCGACGCGCAAGTTGCTCTTCACGGTCGCAGTGGGAACAGGCGCGCATTCGGTCGCTGTGGATAGCAGCCTCGGTCAGGTCTATGTGCCTTATCAGCCTGGCGCCGCGGCATTCCCGAATGGCGGCATTTCGGTGTTCTCGACGAAGTGATCATTGAGGCGGCCCTGCATGGGTCGCCTCAATGTGCAGTGTGCACAATCACCCACTGAAAAGAAAAAGACGTGCGGCAGACAAATCAAACAGACGCCGCACGTCAACCGGACTATCGATGACGATCAGTTGTTGGCGTCAATTCCGGGCAAAGCCGGCGTGCCCTCGACCTTGACGGAGTGCAGTTTGTTCGGGTTCAGTCCCAGTGCGCGAAGAATGGTCGGCGCGACCTGCGTCGTCGTCACACGGCGCCCGATGCGCTCACCGTGAAAGCGACCATCAGGGAACGACACGACCAGGCCGAGGTGACTGTCATCCGGTGCATTGCCGCCGTGCTCTTCATCCTTGGTCTTGCTCGACGTGTAGATCACGCCGGGATTCGGCTGCACGATGATGTCGGGCGTCCGGCCATTCGACGGATCACCGAACATCGCCGCGAGGCGCGGTCCCGACAGGATGTACGCCTGCGGGCCGTCCGCGCAGATGCCCGGCGCGTTGCAACTCAGATTCGCCTTGAGCGTCGCGACGGCCGCCTGCACCTGGCTCTGGTCGCGCAACCAGATGAGCCCGACGTCATCGGTCTGCACGAGGCCCGTTCCGACCAGACCCGTTCCATCGTTCAGCGCCTTGGCGTTGTTGTTCTGACCAAAGTTGCCGTTCGGATCGAGGTAGTTGTTCGCTTTGAGCAGCGCCGTCACCGTATCGCCGTTCTTGACGAGCTTCGTATGGTCGGTCGGCGATTGTCCGTGCTTCGCTGTCACGATCATCATCGTCGAACTCGCGAGATTGCGCGCCTTCAACTCCGCGACCATCTTGCCGAGCGCATCATCCACGTAGGCGATTGCCGCCGTTACCTGCGGACCAGGCGTGAAGCTCGCATCGAGATAACCGCCACCCGTTGCGACCGTCGCCTTTTGCGCAACGCTCAACGTCTGGAAGTTCGTGCCGAACAGAGTCGGCACGGGCGCATTGCGCTTTCCCGTCGAATCCTTGCCGTCTATTTCGTTGATGATCGAGTCGACGTGGAAGTTATCGAAGATCTCCGTGTTCTGATAGGCATCGGTATAGTCCTTGCCTGTCGCCGGATTGATCGAATTGATTTCAGTGCGGGAAAGATCGTCGACACCACGGCCGGAGGGTCCATTCAACCAGTCATAACCCCACGCGTGCTTGTCGGCCCATGCAGTGCGCGAGTCGCGCACGTGCTGCTTCACGACTTCGAAAATCGTATTCGTCTTGATGTAGTCATGCGGATAAACGGGCACGCACTTGTTGCCGACCTTCGCGTGCGGAATCGCATCGGGATTGAATGCGCCGCCGCCATCGAGATGAATCAGCGCCCCGCCGCCTTGCGCGTCGATACCCGTCGTTTCATCGAACACGACGTTCCAGCCTTGCTTGCCCGTGCAACCGGTATCCGCAGGCGCGTACAAGGTGCGGTCGTAGGACACGTCATAGAAGAGCCCTGCCGACTTCGGTGATCCGCCCGTGACCAGCGCGGCGAGACCCGGGAATGAGTCCGATAAGCCCGGCGTATAGGCATTCGTATAAGTCACACCCGACTTCGCCAGCAGCGCGAGGTTCGGGCAAGTATTCGCGCCGATGCATCGCGCCACGTCCTGCTCATGCAAACCATCGACACTGATCAGCAGCACATGCTTGATTGCATTGCCCTGGTTGCCTTGATCATGATCTTGCGCGTTGTCCGCTTGCGCGGCCCCTGCCGGCAAAATCACCGAACCCAATAAGGCACCCGCTCCAACCCATCTGAAGAGACGATTCATTGTTCACCTCGCGTGATGTCCAGTCCAGATTACCAATCGTTACGGCAGCGGTAATGTGCACGTTCAATGCGACCTCACGATGAAGCGCGGCTTTCGTTTTGCCCCAGGGTTGAGAATAGAAATCAGATTATCGAGTCCGGAAACTGGCTTTGATTTGCGTCCGCATTTCGCAGCCATTCGTGATTTTCTCGTCATCGCATGAATGCGATTGAAGTAAACAGAGAACCCGGCTTACCTCCGCACGCGCGAAAAACGACACCAGCTATGATGATCGAGATTTTTCAGTAATTCCGCGCGCAATCGCTCGCGACGGTAGTGCTGCACCATCGACAGCAACGCAAACAGCAGCACGGACGCGCCTAGCGCGATTGCAATCCATGTTTCGTTCATTGCTATCCCCTGTAGCAAACACTCTCGCAGTACTTTGCCGCACGGTCAAAGCGGGCATTGACCCGACTTCGGACAGTTAGCGGCGTTCGTGCACTGCTCGAATACGAGTTCGCGGTATCGGCCCGCATCACGATCTGCGGGTGTCCGTGGCCCGAAAGTCCGGTTCACGACGACGACTCGGTTCGTGCACCGGCATTGATACAACTGTTGTTTTGTCTCCACCACTTCTTCCTTCTTGACAGGCCCTCGGTCCGCTTTATTCGCTTCGGGCGGGGCCTTTGCTCTAGACGCTTTCTTTCGATCAGTTCATATGCTGGCCGCCATTCACGGCCAGATTTGCACCCGTGATGAATCCCGCGTCGTCCGAGCAGAGGAACGCGACGAGCGCGGCCACTTCTTCCGGCTTGCCGAGACGGCCAGCGGGAATCTGCGGGAGGATCCTGGTGTCGAGGACTTCCTGCGGAATGGCCGTGACCATCTTCGTTGCGAGATAACCGGGTGAAATCGTGTTGACGGTCACGCCCTTGCGCGCCACTTCGAGCGCCAGCGACTTCGTGAAGCCGTGCATGCCCGCTTTCGCCGCTGCGTAGTTGGTCTGCCCGACCGAGCCCTTCGAGCCATTCACCGAAGAAATGTTGATCACGCGTCCCCAGCCGCGCTCCACCATCATTTCGCACAGCGGCTTCGTCATGTTGAAGACGGAATCGAGATTCGTGCGCATGACGGCGTCCCAGTTCACCTTGTCGAGCTTGCGCAGCGTCATGTCGCGCGTGATGCCGGCATTGTTCACGAGGATGTCGACGGGACCGATCTCTGCCGTAATCTTCGCCACGCACTCGTGACACGAGTCATAGTCGGCGACATCGACGGGAACGGCATAGAATGCGCGGCCAGCCTTTTCCATTGCGGCAAGCCACTCGTCCGCACCCTTGTTGCTCGGCGAATACGTAACGATCACGCGATAGCCGGCGTCGTGCAGACGAATACTGATGGCCTCGCCAAGACCGCCCATGCCACCCGTTACCAAAGCAATTCGATTAGTCATCCTTTGCACCTATCAGACATTCATTGCGAAACTTCCCGATCGTCAATGACTGGTTCGCAGTTGCAGCCGTTGACTGGTCTCCCCGACTGATCCTTTTATTCCGGCCGTTCGCTTTGCATTGGCCTGCGCGTTCGCTATTCGTTGCGACGTCGCGTGTCGGTGGTTGCTGCGGCGTGAGCCGCGCGCATCGGTTGATTCGAAAGAGCCCATCGAGCCGTTTCCGGCTCGCGGACCGCTTCTGATATCTGCTTCTGGTAATTCGCAATCAAATTGCACTGCGTGAATAGGCAATACATGATGCGTGTGTCATGCAGGCGACACCGCGTGCATTGCGCAAGCAACGCAGGATTCGTAGTATTAATCGACAACCGCCTTGCGGGGACGGCTGGTAGGCACGGGACGGTCGGCGCGCGCGGCCGCGATCGCCTGTTCGGTTTCCTGCCGGGCAGCTGCTTCGGAATTCGGCGCTGCCGACAGCATCGTCTGGAATACCGACGTCAGCGGCACCGAGGCTGCATTGGCGCGGCATTGGAACGCTTCCACGATGGACCGCGCCAGTACTTCATTCTTCCCGGCCTGCGCGTGCGCCACGTCCTGCAGGCTGCCGTTCAGGCGCGAAACGATGCGGCCCAATTCGGTGCTGTAGTCCGCAAATAGTCTTACCAGTTCGCTCGCCGTATTCCATTGAAATGCGGTGCGAGTACTGCCGATCGTGCTCAGGCTTTTCAGTACCTCGTTGTTCGCGGCGCTGATCGTGCGCAGATTGAGTTCCGCGACCGATTGCAGTTCCTGAACGACGGGATTGGCCCACGCGTTGAGAGCGGAGATTCCCGACTCCCACGCCGAAATGACACCTTCGGAATTCCGAATGCTCATTGACGAGACTCCATTAGTATTACTAAGTCCTTAGATGTCGCATGCACAGCGGGGCCGCACTGTGTCATGCGATTCGCATGAGTGTTCGTAATTAAGTGGTTGCTTGTGCGAAGCACCATTAGAACCGACATTCTAAACACATCATTTGACAATTTTTAAACAGTCTTGTCGGTAGTTACCCTGGGTTGTCGCTTGGCGTTTCTAGCGTTCTCGCGATCGAACCCCTAAACCGCATCGCTTGCCGTACGAGTGCTCAGCAACCATTTACCTCACAACGTGATATACACTGGAAACGGCGAGGGTTCATCTCGCGCCGAAGGACGGCAATGTCAGGGGCCCTCGGAAGTGACTTTCGAATGGCCCGTGAGTGAGGGAGTCTCAAAGTGATCCCGTTCAAACGCATTCTGCTGTGCTACGACGGCACGCCCGAAGGACGTCGTGCGCTTCGCAGTGGAGCCGCGCTTGCACATCAGCTCGGAGCCGAAACGCATCTGCTTTCGGTCGTGGATTCGTCGTGGTGGTCGAGCGGGTACGACGTTCTTTCTTCGATGGCCTTCGAAATCGACGAGCAGGCCGCACGCAACGTCTTGAGCGACGGCATCGAGCGGTTATCGGCGTGCGGCGTGAACGCGACGGGACATTTCTGCGTAGGCGACCCCGTTGATCGCATTGCGACGATGGCCGACAAACTTCGCGCCGACCTCATCGTGATCGGACATCATCACCTCGGACCTTTCGCGCGCTGGTGGACGGGCGAGCGGCATGCGCAACTGCTGGATCGCGTCGGTTGCGGCATTCTCTTCGAAGTTTCGCCGGATAGCGCTCCATGAATCGCCACGGGGCACGCACAACGGGTGCTAAAGCCCCCACAGAATATCGGCGTCCTGCCGCTTTGCTTCGCGCAGCATGTCGAGAAACGGCCATGCGCGTTGTGAGAGACCCGGCTTGTGATGATCGGCATGGGATGCCGGCGTTTCGTAGACCGTACCGGACTGAGCATCGTCTTCGATTGCAGCTTCGAGACGCCGGATCGCTTCCGGCAAATCGTCATGCACGATCACACCCTGACGGTCGAGACGCTTGCCGATCAACCCGAGCAGATACTGCGCGAGGTCGCGAAGCATGACGACATCCGGTGTTGCTGGTGACTGGAAGGTGACGAGCAAGGCTACTCCCCTGTAAAAAAGCAGGGCCTTCGTAGCGGTTGCCTTGATGCGGAGACTGCTCTCTTCTCCATGGAGGTATTGGATCTTGCCGTGCGGACTATTCCCGTCCGTACCGACAGCAAAGTCCCCGCTCATCCGACAGCCGCTCGAAGGCTTCATTTCATTTTATATCATGTTGTGATCCATTCAAGCGGGCATGGATATGACGCTTCAACGCGCGTCCGTTGCTCAGACGTAAGCACGCGGCGAAAAGGCGGGGGTACCGAAGCACGCGTTGCGTTCAGAAGAACGAGGCGTCTTCCGTCGAACGTTGTTCGCTCTTTGTGCGACGCTTCTTCACCGACGCCGGATCGCGCACGATCGTCACGGCACACGGCGCATAGGCAAGCACCTGGCGCGCGACCGAGCCGATCAGCCAGCGGTCGAACGGCGTGTGTCCGCGATGGCCGACGACGAGATGATCGATACCGTGCTGCTCGGTGTAGAGCACGATCTCCTTCGCCGGCTGCCCGACCACGAGATCGAATTCGGCCTGTTCGCCGGAGGACGCGAGCTTCGCCTTGATGTCGTCGAGCACTTCATTGGCGTGGCGCAACTCGTAGTCGATCATTTCCTTTCTTTCCAGCTCTATCGCACCCCAATCGGGCGCGCGCGCCACGACGAGAACGTGCAACCGCGCGTCGAAGCGCTTCGCGAGATCGACCGCGAAAGTGACGGCATGTCGCGCGGACGGCGACCCGTCATAGCCTACGAGTACGTTCTGCATGATCTGCTCCCATCGGGTTCGAGCCGGAAGAGGCTTCGCTTGACCAGCGTCCGTTCATCGATTCCGTGCAAGCGCATTTGATTATGTCCATGGCTTGCCGCATGACTCGTTGCGGAAGGCGCCGACGCTTGCGGCCGGATCAGTTGTCGTCGCTTCGGCTCGGAAGATGCTCGTGAGGCACAGGCTCGGCCGCGTCGGCATCGACCCGATCGGCGTCTTTGGTTTTCGCCGGGGCGTGCGCGGCCGCTTTGCGCTTCGTGCCGGTTGGGGATTGCGCGGGGTCGAGAGGCTTGTCAGTCGGCTCAGCGGACGGCTTGGAGGGCATGGTGTACTCCTGAGCTGATGGATACTGTCATTACCATGATAGGACGCATTGAAGCTCCCCGGTTACATGCGTTTTGCGGCAGTGCGCAAATGACGAATCGAATAGACTAATCGCTCTCGCTCATACGGCCTGATCGAACCCGATCCAGTCCCACCCATTTCCGACGAGGACACATCTATGACCCGTAACTACCGCATCGCAGTGATTCCCGGCGACGGCATCGGCAAGGAAGTGATGCCCGAAGCGCTGCGTGCGCTCGACATCGTCAGCAAGCGCTACGGCATCGGCCTCACGTATCAGCACATCGAGTGGGCCAGTTGCGACTACTACGCCCAGCACGGCCAGATGATGCCGGACGACTGGAAGGCGCAGCTCGATGGCGTCGATGCGATCCTGTTCGGTGCGGTCGGATGGCCCGCCACCGTGCCCGATCACATCTCGCTGTGGGGCTCGCTGCTCAAGTTCCGCCGCGAGTTCGACCAGTACATCAACCTGCGTCCGGCGCGTCTGTTCGATGGCGTGCCGTCGCCGCTCGCTGGCCGCAAGGCGGGCGACATCGACTTCATGATCGTGCGCGAGAACACGGAGGGCGAGTATTCGTCGGTGGGCGGCACGATGTTCGAAGGCACCGAGCGCGAATTCGTGATGCAGCAGTCGATCTTCACGCGCAAAGGCTCCGAGCGCGTGCTGAAGTTCGCATTCGATCTCGCGCAGCGCCGTGCGAAGAAGATCACAGTGGCGACGAAGAGCAACGGCATCTCGATCAGCATGCCGTGGTGGGACGCGCGCGCCGCCGAAATGGCCGCGCGTTATCCCGACGTCGCGTGGGACAAACAGCACATCGACATTCTGTGCGCGCGTTTCGTGCTGAACCCCGACCGCTTCGACGTGGTGGTCGCGACCAATCTGTTCGGCGACATCCTCTCGGATCTAGGCCCAGCCTGCACGGGCACGATCGGCATTGCGCCGTCGGCGAACATGAACCCCGAACGCGCGTTCCCGTCGCTGTTCGAACCCGTGCACGGCTCCGCGCCCGATATCGCGGGCAAGGGTATCGCCAATCCGGTCGCGATGATCTGGTCGGCAGCAATGATGCTCGACTTTCTCGGCAACGGACAGGGCAAGGAACGGGAAGCGCACGACGCGATTCTCGACGCCATCGAAGGTGTGCTGAAGGACGGCCCGCACACGGGTGATCTTGGCGGCAAGGCCAACACGGCGGAAGTGGGCGCCGCGATTGCGCATCGGCTTGCGTGATTGCACCCGATTGAACTACATTCGCGCGCGAGTGCTCTTATGACAGAGGACGCGCGCCGGGAAAATTGATTCGCGGCGGCGAATTCATCGACACGCGATCGCTCGCGCGCGGCAGGCGGCGGGCGCATCGCGACAGCGATTTCCAACCCGATGGATCGGGCATCATCATGCCAAGCCTTCGCAAGAAATTGCCCAGTGCCAATGCGCTGTTCGTGTTCGAAGCGGCCGCGCGCTGCCATAACTTCACGCATGCCGCGCAGGAACTCGATGTGAGCCAGCCGGCCGTGAGCCGCATGCTCGCACGCATGGAGGATCATATCGGCGTGCGTCTATTCGAACGCGTGCGCGGCGGCATCGAGTTGACGGAAAGCGGCAAGATTCTATATCGCGCGATTTCGGAAGGCTTCGATGGCATCGAAAATGCAATACGCGAAATCGAGGCCCGCGCGACGGGTGTCGAGCCGGTCATGCTGTCCGTATCGACGGGCTTCGCAACGCACTGGCTGATGCCGCGCACGAGCCGCGTGAGGCAGGCGTTCCCTCACATCGATTTGCGGTTTCAACTGATTTGCGGACATAGCGACGGGCCGCTCAATGACGTGGATCTGGGCATACGCTTTCTGCTCGACAACGAGATCAACGAGAACGCCGTGTTCGTGATGCCGGAAACGTTGCTGCCCGTCTGCAATCAGCGCTATCTCGACACGGTTCGTACCGACGCCGGCCGCGCGCAAGGCGACACGCTGATCGTAACGGACGACGAACAGCACGACTGGCACGAACGCTTTAGCGCATTCATCGGAAATGGACGACGTATCGCGGGCACGATGAGCTTCGCCGATTACGCAAGCGCCGTGCAAGCCGCGCTGCTTGGCAAGGGCATCGCGCTCGGCAGGCTCGATGTCGTGTCGCATTGGCTCGCGCAAGGCGCTTTACTGCCCGCCGAACATGAAGTGATGGTGACAAATTGGCGTTGCTGTCTTCTCACGCCGCCTAACAAACCGTTGCGGCAGATCGTAGCCAACCTGCGCGACTGGCTCATTGAAGAGACGCGCAACGATATGCGCACTGTCGCGAAGAGGTACCCCAAGCTCGGTTTGCAGGAGGCGATGAAGCAGACCGGGCTGAAGTTCGGCTAAGTGATGGCGCCTATCGGCGCGGATGCGAGCGAGCGCGTGTTTTTGGCCAAACGCGAAATGCCCGCAATCGGTCGAACTGAAATGCGGGCATTCAGAAGATCACTTCAACTGCACTCGCTTGATTTCACCCACGATCAGCAGATAACTCACGATTGCCACCAGCGCATTGCAAGCGACGAATACGAGTGCGCCACTAAACGATCCCGTCAGCTTGACGATGTAGCCGATGACGATCGGCGTGGTGATCGCGGCAATGTTGCCGAACGTATTGAACATGCCGCCGCTCAGACCGGCGATCTGCTTCGGCGATGTATCCGCGACGACGGCCCAGCCGAGCGCGCCCAGCCCCTTGCCGAAGAAAGCGAACGCCATGATCGCCACGACGACAGCGGACGAGTCGACGTAGTTGCACGCGATCATGCTTGTCGACAGCAACATGCCCACTACGATCGGCACCTTGCGCGCGACGGTCAGCGAGTATCCCTTGCGAATCAGGAAATCGGAGAAGATCCCGCCGAGCACGCCGCCGATGAATCCGCACACAGCAGGCAAGGCGGCGACGAAACCCGCATTGAGAATCGACATGCCGCGTTCCTTGACGAGATACACGGGGAACCAGGTCAGGAAGAAATACGTGAGCGTCGTAATGCAGTACTGGCCGATATAAACGCCCAGCAGCATCCGGTTGCGCAGCAACTGCTTGACGTACGCCCACTTCGGCGCTTCGTCGGTGGATTGCGCAGCGACGTTCGATTCGCGCGTCGCCGCTTCATCCGCGACGTTGCGCTTCTTAGGCCCATCCATGTCGACGAGCGCGCCGCCCTCCTTGATGTGGTCGAGTTCGGCGCGACTGATACGCGGATGATCTTTGGGGCCGTAGACCGTCTTCATCCACGCGACGCTCACGACAATGCCCACTGCGCCCATGAAATAGAAGACATACGGCCAGCCGAAGCGATGCGTGACCCAGCCCATGATCGGCGCGAACATCACCGTCGCAAAGTACTGCGCGGAATTGAAGATCGCAGAAGCCGTGCCGCGCTCGGCGGCGGGAAACCACGCAGCCACGATGCGGCCATTGGCAGGAAACGACGGCGCTTCGCTCAAGCCGACGAGAAAGCGCAGCGCAAACAGCGTGCTGACCGCAAGCGAAACGCTCAGGTAAGTGACCGTGCCCTGCAATACGGTGAACACCGACCAGATGAAAATGCTCGCTGCGTAAACGCGTTTCGATCCGAAGCGGTCGAGCAGCCAGCCGCCCGGCAATTGACCGATCACATACGACCAGCCGAATGCAGAAAAGATGAAGCCCATGGCAACTGCGTCGAGACCGAGATCTTTCGACATCGCGGTGCCCGCCATCGAAAGCGTCGCACGGTCCGCATAGTTGACGGCCGTGACAAGGAACAGCATTGCGACGATCCCGTAGCGAATTCGCGTCTTCTGTGCCACAGACACGCCCTGCACAACGTTGGCCATGAATCGTCTCCTCCTGACGCACCGGCGCGCTGCCGGCAAGATTCGCAACCGCAGCATGAAAGGATATGCTTATAGGTTGTCTGATGACAGAATGAAGCGGTGCACCGATTTTTGCAATAACGCGTTTACCCTAGCATATTTCTCTACAGCGCTTCGTATCGGCATGTCATACGCGCTTAGCATGTCTGGCAATGCGTGATCAAGAGATTTGAGAAGTGATCGCAGGCGCATGTTATACGATGACATATGTCGACGAATTTCGAAGCGCACTTGCGCCTGATCCGCGTGCCCGTGCCTTAAAATCGCGCGATGAACCGAGTTCGCCCTCACATTCGCCCCTTGTGTCCGAGCGATGCAATCGCCTACGCGTCGCTGCGCCTGTGCGCTATCGACGAAGCGCCTCATGCGTTCACGTCCACGCGCGAAGATGAGGGAAAACGCTCGCTCGATGAAATCGAGGCGCGTATCTGTTCGACGGCGAACCAGATCGTGTTCGGCGCCTTCGACGGCGACACGCTGATCGCCGTGGCGGGGCTCAGGCGTTACCCGTTGCGTCCCGTGCAGCAAAAGGGTTTTCTGTGGGGTTTGTTCGTCGCGCAGGCGCATCGCAGGAACGGCGTCGCGCGGCAACTGATTGCCGCCGCCATCGATCACGCGCGCGCAATGGGCCTGACCCATATCGCGCTGAATACGGACGCCGAAAACGCCGGCGCGATCGCGCTCTACAGATCGACGGGATTTGAAGCCGTCGAGAACGAACGGTGCGTCGACGGAATCGACGACGATACGGATCGCGAAGTCGAGATGATGCTGCGCGTCAAATGAGCGAGCGTCGTGAGGCCATCAACACTCGATGAATGAACTGAGCATCCGGTTGAAAGCAGCCGGACTCGCGACGTTCATGCCGTGCGATGCGCCTGCAATCGTTCCCCGGTCCGCGAGATAGATCCACTCTTGAAGACTGTCGACGTTATTGCGAAACATGCGCGGACTCTTTTGCCCATCGACGAGCAGTGTTCGGCACTTTACCTCCGCCGCCGCGTCGCGCGAATAGGCTGGCAGCGGATCGCAAAACTGCTTGGGCAGCGTGCTCGCGTTGTCGAGCGCCATCGTGCGAAAGGCGGTTGTGCTCTTTCTCCACGCACCGGGCGAGCTGACGGAATCGACGAACAGTTCGAGTCCCGGCTCGACGATACCCTCTTCGATCATGCCCGCGACTTTTGCGCGCAAAGCGTTCGTGGCAGCGGGCAGCGATGCTTCGCGCACGCCGTCCTTTTGCAGCGGACCACCAGGATCGGCGAGTGTCAGCGTTTTGACAAGACGCGGATATTCGCGCGCCAGATGAAACGCAATGCAGCCACCTCGCGAATGTCCCACCACATGAACGGGCGCAAGATCGAGCGCATCGATGAACTCCGCCAGTTCGGTGACGTGAGCGTGCCAGCTGAAATCGTTCTGAATGCACGCGTCGGCAGCAGGCCAATAGTGGCTGAGGCTCGGAGCGATGCAGCGAAAACGCGCGGAGAGCGGCGCGATCTGCGCATCCCAGTAACGGTAGTCGCACAGCGATCCGTGGACGAATACCACAGGCTCACCCGCGCCGCGTTCGATGTACGGAATGCAGATGCCCGATGCGACATTCGCGAAGCTCAGTTGGGGATCGGCCAGCAACGCGTGGTCGGTTCGCATGTTCATGGCAGTCACAATCTCGGGTAGGTCGTCGTGTGACTACTATGCCGCAATCGCCAGCGTAAGAAAAACGCGTAATCCGCATCGAATCGTTCAGCTTTTCTGATACGTCTTGAACACGCTGCTATGGCGCGCTGGACGGATCGTAGGGCACCACCTGCTCGTGTTCCTCAGGATGATTGCGCGCGACTATTGCGCGAGCCGGCATCGTCGTACTGAGATTGAAAGGCTGATGCGGCACGCCGGGCGGAATGAAGAGAAAGTCCCCGGCTTCCGTTACGACTGACTGACGCAAGCCCGGCCCGTAGCGCGTTTCCACGCGCCCTTCCAGAACATAGATTCCCGTTTCGTAGCCGCTGTGAATGTGCGGTTCAGCGTGTCCGCCAGGCGGGACCACGATCAGGTGCATCGACAACGCCTGCGCGCCCGTCGTCGTCGCCGAAATGCCCACGAAATACGGCAGGCGCTGACTCGTTGCAATCTCCCTGTCGGGATGCACCACGACGAGCGGCGCCAATTCGCCTTGCGATTCGTCTTTCATGCGCGATCCTCCCCGGTTCCGTGGAATGGGCGCGGATTGAATGAAAAGCCGCATTCAACGCGATTCGATTCTACGCCGACGCGTTGCCGCGTCAGCATCGGTGAAAGGTTTGGCGACCGCAGGTTTAACGTTGCGCCTGTAAAAACCGCAGAGCATCATGAAACGCGCACGCGCCAGCGCAGACCTTCGCGTCGACCGGCAATCGCCTGGACACAGGCTCATCAGCGGAGCAAATGAACATGAACAAACGTCAGTTCCTGACCGGCGCCGCTGCATTCGGCGCAGCCGTGACGCCTGCGTTCGCCGCCACGAACACGAAGCATCCCGCTTGCGCGGCGGCGTCCGCGATCCTGACGATCTCGGGTGCGATCAAGCGCACGAATCGCGGCGCACTCGATCCGGCCTTCGATCAATTGATGGCGAAGCAACTCGTCAAATTTCCGGAGGCTTATACGTTCGATTATCCGTCCGTCGCCGCCCTGCCCGTTGTGACGATCAAGCCGACGATCGAATACGACGCGAAGCAGCACACGTTAAGCGGCCCACTGCTGACGAACGTACTCGAACAGGCCGGCGCACCCACTTTCGGCGACACCAGGATTTTATTGCGTGCCGTCGATGGCTATACGGTGCTGACGACGCTCGACAACATGCGCGCCTGGAAATTCATCGTCGCGACTCACATGGACGGCAAGCCGATGCCATTGGGCGGACTCGGTCCTTTATGGGCAATCTACGACGCCGACAACATTCCACAACTCGCGACGAAGCCGCTGAAAGACCGCTTCGTACTGTGTCCGTGGGGGCTCTATCACATACAGATAAGCGAGGCGTAGAGAAATCACACTCCTTGCGTAAGTTGCGCTTCGCAACTATAGTAGTTGCGAAGCGCAACTCTGGGAGCCGTGGTGGATATCATCGATAAACCTTCTCAATCGCGCGACAAGACCATCCTCGAATTGCGGGAGTTCTCGCGCAAGCTCGTTCGCGAACTCGGTTTCATGCGATCCACGCTCGCGGAAAGCGATCTTGCGCCGTCGGCCGTGCACGCGATCCTCGAAATCGGCGCCACGCCCGGCATGCAGGCGCGCGATCTCGCTCATCTTCTGCGCCTCGACAAGTCGAATGCCAGCAGACAGATCGGAAAGCTCGAATCGGCGGGGCTCGTCGAGCGCACGGCATCGAGCGAGGACGGGCGTTCGTCGGAGCTTTATCTGACGAGAGCAGGCCAGCAGCTGCGCAAGAAAATCGACAAGTTCGCAACCGATCAGGTATCGAGCGCATTGCGCAAGCTCGCGCCCTCCGATCAACAGGCGCTGGTGCGCGCGTTGTCGCTGTATGCGAGCGCGCTCGCGCAGGACAACGATGCCAGGGAGAATCAGACGCCATCGACGCCGAACGTGCAAATCGTCGAGGGCTACTACCCCGGCTGCATCGGCGACATCGCGAGTCTTCACGGGCGTTATTACTCACAGCACACAGGCTTCGGCGTGTTCTTCGAAAAGCGCGTCGCGACAGAGCTCGCAGCGTTCGCAGAGTCATTGCCCGATCCCGATAAGGGACTGTGGCTCGTCGTCGACAACGCGCGCACGCTTGCGTCGGTCGCCATCGACTCGGATGCATCGACGCGCATCGCGCACCTGCGCTGGTTCATCGTCGACGATTCGCTGCGCGGCTCAGGTCTGGGCCGGCAATTGATGAGACGCGCGATGGCCTTCGTCGACGAACGCTTCGACGAGACCTACCTTTGGACGTTCAAGGGCCTCGACGCCGCGCGTCATCTGTATGAGGCGTTCGGCTTCACGCTGGCCGAAGAGGCGGACGGTACGCAGTGGGGAAAGACGGTCATCGAACAGCGTTTCATCCGGCGCACGAAGTCGCCTCGATAGAAGCGCGCTAGAACAGATCGAATCGCGCAAGCTCTCGCGATAGCGCATCCGCATCGACGAACTGATATGCGTGCAAACCGGCGTCGATTGCGCCTGTGACGTTGGCTTCGGAGTCGTCGATGAAAAGCGTTTCGCTCGCATCAACACCCAGATGACTGACACAGCCGAGATACGCTTCGACGGCGGGCTTCGCCGCACCGAACGCAGCCGACGGATAGACATGCAAGCCGAAAAGTTGCGCAACAGGCGGGTTGAGATAGCCGATGTGATCGGTGACGAGACGGCAGTTGTTGGTCAGCACGGCGATCTTGCGACGCGTGGCGATCCGTGCAGCGACGGCGAGCGATTCGGCGTTAGGCGTGATCGACGCGTGGCGCGCAACGAGCCAGTCGTCGCGGCTGACGGGACAACCCAGCAGATTGCCGAGTTCGAGCAGATACTCGTCGTCGGTGATCTCCCCGGCATCGGCGCGCGCTTCGAGCCCTGAGCCCCAGATCGCGTGGCGCACGGCCTCGGGCGGCCTGCCCGTGATCAACGACATTCGATCGGTCCGCGCTGCACGGTCGTAATGGGACAACACGCCCTCCATGTCGAAGAGCACGAGTTTGATTTTGATCGATGACGTCATGGTGCCGCCTCCGCATCGAACGCATCCACGCGACGCTAGTACCCGCCCTTTACAGTCGTATCCGCGCGCCTCTCGTCTCCGATGTATGAGGCCGCAAGATCGGCGGCCGCGCGGCTGAGCAGACCCGTATCGGTACCAACGGCGACGAACGTCGCGCCCGCTTCCAGATATTCGGCGGCGAACGCGCGATCCGGCGCGAGCACGCCCGCCGCCTTGCCCGCCGCGTGCACCGTTCGAATGCCCTCGCGAATCGCCTCACGCACGACGGGTTCGCCAGGCTTGCCGAGAAAGCCCATCGACGCGCTCAGATCCGCAGGCCCGAAGAATACGCCGTCCACGCCATCGACGTTCGCAATCGCATCCAGATTCGACAGCCCTTGCAGTGTCTCGACCTGCACCAGCACGCACAACTCATCCGAAGCAGTGGCCAGATAATCGGGCACACGGTTCCAGCGCGACGCCCGCGCAAGCGCACTGCCGACACCGCGCACGCCTTGCGGCGGATAACGCGTCGCCGCGACAGCCGCTTTCGCCTGTTCCTCGGTATCGATCATCGGCAGCAACAAGGTCTGCGCACCGATGTCGAGCAACTGCTTGATCATCGCTGCATCGCTCTTGACCGGCCGCACGACAGGATGCGACCGATACGCCGACACTGCCTGCAATTGCGCGAGCGTGCTGCGCACATTGTTGGGTGCGTGTTCATTGTCGATGAGCAGCCAATCGAAACCCGCCGTCGCGAGGAGTTCGACGACGTACGCATCGGCAAGCGCCGCCCACAATCCGAATTGCGGCTTGCCTTGCGCCAATGCGCGCTTGAAGCGATTCTGAACGCGTTCCATCGCGAGCCCTCAGACAAAGTTGAGCGCAATACCGCCTAACGGGCCGTAATCGACATGGAACGTATCGCCGGCGCGCGCGGAAACCGGACTCGTGAATGAGCCGCTGAGTATCACGTCGTTTACATTCAGGCTCTCGTCATACGGCGAGATCTTGTTCGCGAGCCACGCAACGCCTGTCGCCGGGTGATTGAGCACAGCCGCTGCAAGACCGCTCTCTTCGACGGCACCGTTCTTGTAGAGCAATGCGCCGACCCAGCGCAGATCGACATCCATCGGGCGCACGGGACGGCCGCCCATCACGATGCCCGCATTCGCGGCAAAGTCCGAGATCGTATCGAAGACCTTGCGCGGCGCGCGTGTGTCGCGGTCGAACTGCTCGATGCGCGCATCGATGATCTCGACAGCGGGCGTCACGTATGCCGTCGCGTCGAGCACGTCGAACAGCGTCACGCCCGGGCCTTTGAGTGGCTTCGCGAGAATGAACGCCAGTTCAACTTCGACGCGTGGCGCAATGAAGCGATCCGCACGAATGTCCTGCCCGCTTTCGATAAACATGCTGTCGAGAAGCGGCGCATAGTCCGGCTCATCGATCTGCGAAGAGCGCTGCATCGCGCGCGACGTCAAGCCGATCTTGCGCCCTTTGATCACATGGCCTTCGGCCAGTTTCATCTTCACCCATTCGCGCTGGATCGCGTAGCCATCTTCGATCGTCATCTCCGGATAGGCAGCGGAAAAATGCCGCAATTGCGTGCGCGTTTTCTCGGCGTGGTCGAGCTTCGCCGCGAGTTCGCGAATGGTCGTCTGGTCTAGCATGATCAATTCCAGTCCCATGCAAGGCATTCGCGCTCAGCCCTTCAGGCGCGCATGCAGATTGTTGTGCTTCCACGTGCCCGCTTCGCTGAATTCGCTGATTTCGAGCGACAGCGCAACGCCCTTCTTTTCGAAGGCTTCGGCGAAGTGCTGCTTGATGACATCGAATAGCGCATCGCCTGTCGCTTTCTTTACGACCTCCGAGCGACCCGCGCCGATCTTCAGGTTCGCATGCAGAAAGGCGGCATCTTCTCTGCCATCCGCGATGCAATACTGTTCGCAACGCAGCGCACGCACGCGTATGCCGCCGAGCGGATAAACGCGCTGACCGTTCTCGCGTTGCGCGTCGAGGCTTTCCGCGAGCTTTCTGCACAACTCGCCGATGCTGTCGTCGTTCGCGAGATTGGCGCTGTATTCGAGCGTGAGATGTGGCACGTTCAAACTCCTTCGAGCAATTCGGCCGGCAACGGCGTCACGGGAAAAATCGCGTTGATCTGCCCGGTGCCCGAACTGCCGAAATAAGGCGTTACCACTTCGGCTTTGCCTTCGTAGCGGTCCCAACCGAGTGCGCCGAGCAGCATCGCCGTGTCGTGCATGCCGCCTTCGCCCCAGCATTTCTCGTTGTAGAGCGGCAGCATGCCGCAAAAGGTCTTCCAGTCGCCCTTCTCCCATAGCGACACAACGTGCCGGTCGGTCTGTTCGAGAAACGGGTCCCACACCTTGTGCATGAACTGCTCGGCCGTGCCGTTGTTAGCGAAGTGATGGCTGAGCGAACCGCTCGCGAGAATCGCAACAGTACCGTCGTAGCGTTCCTCGATGGCCTTGCGCACCGCGAGTCCGAAGCGCGCGCTCGTCGGCAGGTCGTGCCACATGCACCATCCCGCGATCGATATCGTCTTGAAGCGCTGATCCGAATTCATGTAACGCATCGGCACCAGCGTGCCGTATTCGAGGTCAAGCGACGTCTCGCTATGCGCGCGCGTTTTCACGCCCATTTCATTCGCGACTTCGGCAATCAGCTGACCGAGCCTCACATTGCCGGGATACGCATACGCCATGTTGTTGATGAAATGCGGCAGTTCATTGCTCGTGTAGATGCCTTCGAATTTCGGCGCACAATTGATGTGATACTCGCTATTGACGAGCCAGTGCACATCGAACACGACGATCGTATCGACACCCAGTTCGCGGCAACGCCGGCCGATCTCACGATGCCCGTCGATGGCCGCCTGTCGACAACCCTTGTGCGGTCCATCGAGCTCGGACAGATACAACGAAGGCACATGCGTGACTTTGGCAGCCAGTGCGAGCTTGCCCATCGCGGTCTCCTTTTACTTCAGTCTCATGCGAAGCTGCTACCTGCGGAAGATTAGCGTGCAAAAAAATCAAACGCCCCAGCGCGGAATAGGATGCGATCCAAGCGACACGCACACGTTCTTCGGTTCGAGAAACACTTCATAGCTCCACGTGCCGCCTTCACGCCCAACACCTGAAGCCTTCGTGCCGCCAAACGGCTGGCGAAGATCACGCACGTTCTGGCTGTTCACGAAGCACATGCCCGCTTCGATCGCTGCCGCCACGCGATGCGCGCGACCCGTGTTCTCGGTCCATACATAGCTCGACAGGCCGTACGAGATATCGTTGGCGAGGCGAATGGCGTGCGCTTCGTCGTCGAACGGAATCAGGCACGCGACCGGCCCGAAGATCTCTTCCTGCGCGATACGCATGCGGTTGTCGACGTCGACGAATACAGTAGGCGCGACGAAGTTGCCTTGCTTCAGCGCGTCGGGCAACGATGGCGCATCGAGTCCGCCGCACGCGAGCGTCGCGCCTTCCTTCGGCCCCAGCTCAATATAGCTGCGCACTTTCGCGAGATGGCCCTGGCTGATCATCGGACCGATGATCGTGCTCTCACTGAGCGGATCGCCAACCGCGAGACGTCTCGCGCGTTCGATAAAGCGCTCCGCGAATTTCGCGTAGATCGATTTCTGCACGAGAATCCGCGAGCCCGCCGTGCAGCGCTCGCCATTGTTCGAGAAGATCATGAACACGGCGGCATCGAGTGCGCGCTCGAAATCGGCATCGTCGAAGATCACGAACGGCGACTTGCCGCCCAGCTCCATCGAGAACTTCTTCAGACCCGCCGTCTGCACGATGCGATTGCCAGTTGCCGTCGAGCCGGTGAACGAAATGGCGTGCACATCGGGATGTGCGACGAGCGGTTCGCCCGCTTCCTTGCCATAGCCGTGCACGACGTTCAGCACACCCGCGGGAATCCCCGCTTCGAGCGCGAGATTGCCGAGCATCGAGGCCGTGAGCGGCGACAGCTCGCTCATCTTCAGCACAGCCGTATTGCCGAACGCGAGACACGGCGCGACCTTCCACGTGGCCGTCATGAACGGGACATTCCACGGAGAAATCAGCGCACACACGCCGACGGGATGAAACAGCGTGTAGTTCAGATGCGAATCGGTCGGATACGTATGGCCATCGACGCGCGTGCACATCTCCGCGAAATACGTGAAGTTGTCGGCGGCACGCGGCACCAGTTGCTTGCGCGTTTGCGAAATCGTTTGACCTGTGTCGCGCGTTTCCGAGTCCGAGATCTCGGGCACGTGCTTCGAGATCAGTTCGCCGAGCTTGCGCACGAGTTTCGCGCGCTCGGCTGCGGGCTTCGCGGCCCATGCGGGGAACGCGTCTTTCGCTGCGCGCACAGCCGCGTCGATCTCTTCGCCCGTGCCGCGCGCGACTTCGGCCAGTACTTCTTGCGTCGCCGGATTCACGGTCTCGAAGTAGTCACGCGCTTTCGTCGATTCGCCGTTGATCAGATGTTCGATTCGCATTGGCATGTCCTAAACAGTCAGTCGCGGTTGAAGTCCGCGTCGGAAGCAATCACGTTGACGAGACGGCCGAGGCCGTCGATCTCGCAGACGACTTCGTCGCCCGCATTCACATTGACGACGCCCTCGGGCGTGCCTGTCAGAATGACGTCGCCGGGCGCGAGCGTCATGAAGCTGCTCAGATATTCGACCAGCGCGGGAATGTCGGTGACGAGGTCGCGCGTATTGCCCTTTTGTTGCAGCGTGCCGTTCACATAGGTGCGCAACTCGAGCTGTGTGACATCGGCAATGTCGGCCGCATCGACGAACCATGGGCCGAGTACCGTTGAGCCGTCGCGATTCTTCACACGCAGATTGGGGCGGTAGTAGTTCTCCAGATAGTCGCGGATCGCATAGTCGTTCGCGATCATGTAGCCGGCGACGTACTGCATTGCTTCATCGCGTTTGACTTCTTTCGCGGGCCGACCGATCACCACGGCGAGTTCGCACTCGTAGTGCATGAACGTCACATCATTGGGACGGCGCGTCACGCCGCGATGACCGATCACGCTGCCCGGTCCCTTCAGAAACACGAGCGGCTCTTCCTGTTTCGAGAATTGCAACTCCTTCGCGTGCTCCGCGTAATTCAGACCGAGCGCGAAGATCGTGCCGGGCTCGACGGGCGCAAGCCATACGACTTCTTCTTCTCGACAGACGCGGCCATCGGCGAGCCGCACACCGCGCTCATGTGGATACGCCTCGTGAATGGCGCCTGCATACGCAACTCGGCCGCGCATCATCGTTCGTCTCCTTCTTTCGATGTCATCGAGAAGCGCAACGGCGTCCATGCGCCGATCGCAATGCGCACCTTGTCGCCCGCGTATGCGACAGGCGCGCCATGCGGGACACCCAGCGTCAGCACATCGCCGGGGGAAAGTGTCATGAAGTCGGTCACGTCGGCGATCAATCGCGCGACGTTGCGAATCGAAGTCGAAGTGCTCGCTTCGAAAGCGCGCTGTCCTTCGATGCCGATCGCGATACGCAGCGCATCCGGCGCGGCCACGTGCCGTCGCGCGATCACGGCGGGACCGGTCACGCAGAAACCATCGCACGCGCGAAACCGCACCGATGGCCGATAAACGCTTGCATGCGGCACGCAAAGGTCCGCAACGACGGTGTATCCCGCGACGAATTCCAGCGCCTGCTCGACGCTCACGCGACACGCCGTGCGCCCGATCACGATGCCGAGCGATCCGCCGACCTGCACGCCATGCTCATCGTCAGGCACGACGACTTGCGCGCCGTGCCCTGCGAGCGTGTTGCGCGGCTTCACGTACAGAACGGGCGCTTTCGGCGGCGCCTTGTACGGCGGAGCATGGACGGCGTCACCCAACGCATCGAGCGCGGCACGATCGTTCAGCAACGTGCCATAAACCGCGCCGCCCACGGGCGGACGACACGCCCTTCCATCCGCCAGCAGCGCGCTCACGGTGGGCGCATCGATATCACGTGCGAGCGGCTCGCCTTCGAGATGAATCCGGTGATCGTGGATTACGAACATAGCCTGGCTGCATCCGTCGATTCACTAACATCTTAGTAGTATTCGCGCAGCTCGACCGAGGGTCAAGCGCATCGGTGGCCGGCGCGGGTTTTCCCTGGCGCGGCGCTTGCGTGCCAATGCCGCGTAATGACAAGACCTACAAGGGGACAGAAAAAACTGGTAAGACCAGTGTTCCACCGGGTCGACAAGCAGCCAAGAACGCGGAACAATGGACCCCAAGTCATATATAAGACTGGACCTCGCACGCGCGTAAATCGTACGTGCGTGCGCCGCCTGTCATGTCGATCCGCGACTCGCGACCGGTCTGTAGATGGAAGTCACCTCAATCGTTTCAGGAAATGCAATATGCAGACAAAATCCCTTCTGACGGTCGCCGAATCGACGAAAATCATCGAAGCGGCGCGCGCCGAAGCCGAACGCAACCAGTGGGCCGTCGCCATTGCCGTCGTCGATGACGGCGGCCATCAACTCGCGCTGCTGCGCCTCGACAACTGCGCGCCCATCGGCGCCTACATCGCGACGGAGAAGGCCCGCACGGCCGCGCTGGGCCGCCGCGAATCGAAGCAGTATGAAGACATGATCAACGGCGGCCGCACCGCGTTCCTGAGCGCACCGCTCTCGGGTACGCTGGAAGGCGGCGTGCCCGTTGTGGTAAATGGTCAGGTGGTCGGCGCCGTCGGTGTTTCCGGCGTGAAGGCCGATCAGGATGCGCAAGTGGCAAAGGCCGGTGCCGCGGCCGTTGCCACCGGTGCGAATGGTTGAACGCCGCCCCGAAGCTAGTCGAAATCTCGCCCCTCTTGGAACAGCCCATGACTCAAATGACTCAACGCGGCGGATTGCAGGTCGCCGCGAACCTCGAACAGTTCATCGAAAAGGAAGCCCTGCCTGGAACCGGTGTCGATAGCGCCGCATTCTGGGCCGGTTTCGATGCCATCGTGCACGACCTCGCGCCGAAGAACCGCGCGCTGCTCGCCGAACGCGACCGCCTGCAGGTCGAACTCGACAAATGGCATCGCGCCAATCCGGGCCCGGTGCGCGACCTGCGCGCGTATCGCAGCTTCCTCGAAAGCATCGGCTATATCGTGCCGGCGCCTGCGAGCGTGAAGGCCAGCACGGAGAACATCGACCGCGAAATCGCCGAACAGGCGGGCCCGCAACTCGTCGTGCCGCTGTCGAACCAGCGTTACGCGCTGAACGCGGCGAACGCGCGCTGGGGCAGCCTTTACGACGCGCTCTACGGCACCGATGCCATCGACGAAACCGACGGCGCCGAGCGCGCCGCGAAGTACAACCCGGTGCGCGGCGCGCGCGTGATCGCGTATGCGCGCAAGTTCCTCGACGATGCCGCGCCGCTCGCGAACGGTTCGCACAAGGACGCAACCGGCTACCGCGTCGAGAACGGCAAGCTCAGCGTCGCGCTGAAGAGCGGCGCGACCGCGCTGCAAGACCCGGCGCAGTTCGTCGGCTATCAGGGCGATGCGAATGCGCCGTCGGCTGTGCTGCTCAAGCACAACGGCCTGCACTTCGAAATCCAGATCGACGCAAACGATTCGATCGGCAAGACCGATCCCGCGCACGTCAAGGACGTGCTGATGGAAGCGGCTGTCAGCACGATCATCGACTGCGAGGACTCGGTTGCCGCCGTCGACGCCGACGACAAGGTGCAGCTCTATCGCAACTGGCTCGGCCTGATGGTCGGCACGCTGACGGAAGAAGTCACGAAGAACGGCAAGACGTTCACGCGCCGCCTGAACGCGGACCGCGAGTACACGGGCGCAAACGGCCAGCACGTCAGCCTGCACGGACGCTCGCTGCTGTTCATCCGCAACGTCGGCCATCTGATGACGAACCCGGCCGTGCTCGATCGCGACGGCCGCGAAATTCCGGAAGGCATCCTCGACGCCGTCGTCACGACGCTGTGCGCGCTGCACGACCGCACGCACAAGCTCAATTCGCGCACGGGCTCCATCTACATCGTCAAGCCGAAGATGCACGGTCCCGCTGAAGTCGCGTTCGCGAGCGAGCTGTTCGCGCGCGTCGAAGATCTGCTCGGGCTGGCGCGCAACACGATCAAGATGGGCATCATGGATGAAGAGCGCCGCACGAGCGTGAACCTCTCCGCGTGTATCGGCGAGGCTTCGGCGCGCGTCGCGTTCATCAACACGGGCTTCCTCGATCGCACGGGCGACGAGATGCACAGCTCGATGGAAGCGGGCCCGATGATGCGCAAGGGCGATATGAAGTCGAGCAATTGGATCGCCGCGTACGAGCGCAGCAACGTGCTCGTCGGTCTCGCTGCGGGCCTGCGCGGCCGCGCGCAGATCGGCAAGGGCATGTGGGCGATGCCCGACCTGATGAAGGCGATGCTCGAACAGAAGATCGGTCATCCGAAGGCAGGCGCGAACACGGCATGGGTGCCCTCGCCCACGGCCGCGACGCTGCATGCGCTGCACTATCATCAGGTCGACGTGCAGGCCGTGCAGAAAGAACTGGAACGCACGGACTTCGCGAGCGCGCGCGACGAACTGCTCGACGGGCTGCTGACCATCCCCGTCGTCGAACGTGCGCAATGGAGCGACGACGAGATCCGCCAGGAAGTCGAGAACAACGCGCAGGGCATCCTCGGCTACGTGGTGCGGTGGATCGATCAGGGCGTCGGCTGCTCGAAGGTGCCCGACATCCACAACGTCGGCCTGATGGAAGACCGCGCGACGCTGCGCATTTCGAGCCAGCACATCGCGAACTGGCTGCGTCACGGCGTCGTCAAGCCGGAGTTCGTGAAGGAAACCTTGCAGCGCATGGCGAAGGTCGTCGATCAGCAAAACGCAAGCGACCCGAACTACAAGCCAATGGCACCGAACTTCGATGCTTCGATCGCGTTCAAGGCAGCGTGCGCGCTGGTGTTCGAAGGCTGCGCGCAGCCGAGCGGCTATACGGAACCGTTGCTGCACAAGTTCCGTTTGCAACTGAAGGCAGGCCACGCGTAATTTCCCGCGCTTAGCCGTTGCATGACGACAAAGCGCCGGCCGGGTCGCCAAAGACCCGGCCGGCGTTTCTGTTTTTGGCGATTAACGCGACCTCAACGGCAAAGCTCTTCGAGCCGGACGCCATTCGTTTTCGGCCCGAATCCGCCGATCGAAATCATCACGACGATCATGCATGCGGTGATGCCGACGAACACGCCCGCGACACCGAACTCGCGCAACAGGTGCGCGATGACGAAGCCCGACATCATTGCGCCGATGCGGCTCGCCGAATAGACGATCCCGTTTGCGCGGCAGCGGATGCGCGTCGGGAAAAGCTCGGCCTGATACGCGTGATAGCAAACGGAGATGGTCTGCCCCGCGAGACTGATGAGCACGCCGAGCACGATCAGCGGCACGACGGCTTTCATCTGCCCGAACAGGAGCCCGAACACGACCACTGCAAACGCCGAGCCCACGATCAGCCATTTGCGCTGGAGCCTGTCGGCGAACAGCATCGCGAGCAACGGTCCCGAAGGCAACGCAATGGCGATGATGAACGAGTAGAGCAGGCTCTTCGTCACCGTGATGCCCTGACCGATCAGCAACGTCGGCACCCAGTTCGCGAATCCGTAATAGCCGATCGCCTGGCAGAAGTTGAAGACGATCAACATGATGAGCCGCGAGCGATACGGCGGCTGCCACAATTCCGCGAGCGACGCGCGGCGATGCGCGGGCACTTCGACGGCAGGCAGCGGCGCCGGCAGTGCGCGGCCCGATTGACGCGCGGCCATCGCTTCCATCTTTCTGACCACGCGGTCGCCCTTTTCGACATGCCCATGACTCGCGAGCCAGCGCGGGCTCTCCGGCACGACGAGACGAATGAACCATACGATCACCGCGCCCGCCGAGCCGATCAGCACGACCCAGCGCCAGCCGTCGATGCCTGCGAACGTGGTCGGCACGAGCCAGTACGACAGAATCGCCGCGGCAGGCGCGGCCGCGAACATCACGGCCTGGTTGAACGCCATCGCGCGGCCACGCATGTGCTGCGGCACGAGCTCGGTGACGTAGCTGTCGATCGTCACGATTTCGATGCCGACGCCGATGCCCGTGATGAAGCGCCACAAGATCAGCCCTTCAGGCGTGTGCTGAAACGCGAGTATTGCGGAGCCGACCGAATACCACAGCAGCGAGACCGTGAACACCTTGCGGCGCCCGAAGCGGTCCGGCAGCCAGCCGAAGCAGAACGTGCCGACGAACAGGCCTGCGAACGTCGACGCAATGAAACCCGCGATGCCCTGAAGCCCGAAGAACGAATCCGTCGTCGTCTTGAGCAAACCGCTCTTCGCCATCCCCGGCGCGATGTAGCCGGTGAAGATCAGATCGTAGACTTCGAAGAATCCGCCGAGTGAAATCAGCAGGACGAGCATCCACAAGTAACGCGTGACGGGCAAGCGGTCCATTCGCGCCGACAATGCGGCCGCCGCGCGCAGATTGGTCTGCGCTTCGGAGGGCGCAAACGGGGGATTGTCCGCTGTCGCGGGTATCGTGCGCTGCATAGTTGTCTGTCTCCTGAAATGCGCCATCAGTTGTCGGATTGGTTTAAATGCCTGATGGTCGATGCTTCGTTGGTGTCAGTGGGTATCAGTTGGTCTCCGTTCGCACGGCCATCGACGCGATCACGCAGCGGCGCGCCCCGTCAGCCGCGAAAGAATCTCCTGCGTGTGCTCGCCGACTTTCGCCAGCGCCTGACGCACGCCCGGCCGCCGGCCGCCCATCGTCAACGGCAGCAGGACCACTTCTGTCGTGCCGCCGTCGTCGGTTTGCATCGGCACGAGTCCGCCGCTTTGCTTCAGATGCGGATCGTCGAACAGTTGATCGGGGCGCACGATGTGCGCGTACGGAATGCCCGCAGCTTCGAGCTTTGCCGCGAGTTCATCGGCGCGATGGTGCTTCAGGATGTCGCCAAGACGCGCGAGCAGTTCGGGACGCACGGCCACGCGCATCGCGTTGTCGGCGAATTGCGGCTCGCTCGCGAGATCCGGCCGGTCGATCACATCGCACAGCGTGAGGAACTGCCTGTCGCTGACGGCGCCGATGAACAGTTGCTCATCGTTCGCGAGCGTGAACACGTCGTACACGCTCCATGCGGAGACGCGCGACGGCATCGGCGGCGGCGCTTCATGCGTCATCGCATACTGCTGCATGTGCTGGCCGGCGAGGAACACGCAGTTCTCGAACAGCGCGCTTTGCACTTCCTGTCCACGCCCCGTGAAATCGCGTTCGCGCAGCGCGGCCAGCACGCCGATCGCGCCGAACATGCCGCCCATGATGTCGTTGACCGACGTGCCCGCGCGCAGCGGACGCCCCGCCGGCCCCGTCATATACGACAGGCCGCCCATCATCTGCACGACTTCATCGAGCGCGAGACGCTTTTCATAAGGGCCGGGCAAAAAGCCCTTGTGCGATACATAGATCAGGCGCGGAAACTTCTTTGACAACGTGTCGTAGTCGAGGCCCAGCTTCTGCATCAACCCCGGCCGGAAGTTTTCGAGCATCACATCGCACTGGCCGATCAGCTCTTCAGCGGCTGCGTGACCGTCGGGCGTGTTGATGTCGAGTACGACGCTCTTCTTGTTGCGGTTGAACGTGCGAAAGAAGCCGATGCCGAGGCCGGGCAGCTTGCGTGTCTTGTCGCCGCCTGGCGGTTCGATCTTGATGACTTCGGCGCCGAGATCCGCGAGGATCATCCCGCACGTCGGCCCCATGACCATGTGAGTGAATTCGATGACGCGCACGCCTTCGAGAGGCAGCCGGCTGGATGTGCTCATGTTGAACCTCAGGCGGTAACGATGGGATTCGCGGCGCGCGTCGCACCGCCGTTGAATGTCTTCGGCAGGCCCGCGAGCCATAGCGTGCCGTGCAGCGTTTCGGTCGACAGCCACTGCGCTACCTTCGCGCGCAGCGTCAGAAGCCGTTCGATATCGATGCCCGTTTCGATGCCCATGTCCGCGAGCATGAACGCGAGGTCTTCGCTCGATGCGTTGCCGCTCGCGCCCGGCGCATGCGGACAGCCGCCGATGCCGGCGAGCGTCGCATCGAAGCGCGCGACGCCCGTTTCGAGCGCGGCATACACGTTCGCGAGCGCGAGGCCGCGCGTGTCGTGGAAGTGGCCGCACCAGAAGCGTTCGCCCGCCACGCGCCGCGCTTTCTCGAACAGATCGCGCACGGCGGCGGGATTCGCATAGCCGACGGTATCCGCGATGCTCACGCGGTCCGCGCCTGCATCGAGCAGCGCCTGCATGCAGCGCAGCACGTCGGCCTGATCGACGGCGCCCTGAATCGTGCAGCCGAACGCAGTGCCGATGCCGCCTTCGATCAGCGTCTTCGAGCCCGCTGCGTCGCGCGCGGCACGGATGCGCGCGACTTCGGCGATCACCTCGTCGGGCGTCTTGCGCAGATTCGCAAGGCTATGCGCGCGACTCGCAGATAGCGGCACGAGCATCAGGTCCGCTTGCGTGTCGATCGCGCGCTCGGCGCCTTTCAGGTTCGGCACGAGCACCGAGACGAACAGACCGCGCAGCGTCTTCGCATACGCGACGAGTTCCGCCGTGTCCGCGAGTTGCGGCAACAGGCGCGCGGGCACGAACGAACCGACTTCGATTTCGCGCTGACCGGCCGCATACGCGTCGGCAATCCATTCGATCTTCTTTTCCGTGGGAAGAACGGTCTGAATGCTTTGCAGCCCGTCGCGCAAGCCGACTTCGCGGATCACGACGCGGGAGGGGAATGAGGGCATCGAGGGTGTCTCCAGTTTTGCATGCCGGTCTTTGCGCATGCCGGCGTTGTGCTAACTTTAGACATTCCATCCGATACATAAAGCGCTATTTTGGAAGCGCCAGATTTCCGAAATGGAAACGCAGCGCGACCCTCTGGCATAGACCGGAGCAATGCGCCCAAGCGCCCATTCGGCGCCGACAGGAGACAACCGTTGCGCGACATCGACCTGAAAACATTGCGGCTCGTGGTAGCCGTCTGCGAGCACAAGAACATGGCGCGCGCCGCGCACGACGAACATATCGAGCCGTCCGCCGTCAGCAAGCGGATCGCGCAACTCGAAAGCGATCTGGGCGTGCCGCTCTTCACGCGCTCGCGACGCGGCGTGCTGCCGACGCCCGCCGGCGTCGCGCTGCTCGAACACGCGCGCAACATGCTGTTCACGATGGACCGGATCGCGAGCGATATCGCCGCATTCGGCAGCGGCCTGCGCGGCAGTGTGAGCGTGTGCGCGTCGGCGTCGGCGATCGCGGAGAGCCTGCTCGACGATGTCGCGTCGTTCATGAGCATGCCCGCGCACGAGAACATCCGCGTGCATGTCGAAGAATGGCTGTCGCACGATCTCGTGCGGCGGCTGCGCGAAGGCGCGGCGTCCGTCGGCGTGTGCTGGGACAACGTGGATCTCGAAGGGCTAGCGCATCGGCCGTATCGTGAGGACCGGCTCGCGCTCGCCGTGCATCCGGACCATCCGCTCGCGAAACGCTCGACGCTTCGCTTCGCGGACACGCTCGGCTACGAGCACGTGGGCCTGCCGCCATCGACGGCCGTGCACATGATGATGCAACGCGCCGCCGCGCGAGCTGGCGGCACGGTGTCGTACAGGGCGGTCGTGTCGAACTTCGATGCGGCGTTTCGCGTGGTCGCCGCGAAACTCGGCATCAGCGTGATTCCGCAAGTAGTGGGCGACACGTATGCGCGCATTCTCGATGTGCGCGTGATTCCGTTGACGGACGAATGGGCGAAGCGGAAGTTCGTCGTGTGCTTTCGCGATTTCGAATCGCTACAGCCCGCGGCGCAGCGAATGGTCGATCATCTCGTCGAGCGGGCGCGGCATACGCCCGAGGCTCATTGACATCCAGCGCCGCATGATCAGCGCGCCGTGTGCGTGGGCGCCGCGATGGCAGGCTGCGCGGGCGGCACATCGAGTCGACGGAACACGAGCGCCGACAACAGCGTGATCAGGCCGACGCACACGAAGCTGAGCATGAAGCCCGTCGACGCCGAGCCCCATTGCGCGGAAAACAGGTTGACGAGCCCGCCGCCGATCGACACGCCCAAGCCGATCGCCAGCATCTGCACCATCGAGAAGAGGCTGTTGCCGCTGCCCGCATCCGCATGCGACAAACCTTTGAGCGTCACGCTATTCATCGCGGCGAACTGCATCGAGTTGGCCGCGCCGAACATGGCAAGCAGCACGATCTCCAGCAACGGCGCCGAGTGCTTCGACACGAGCGCGAACGCCACAATCGTCGAGCCGACGATCACCGTGTTCACGGCGAGAAACGCCGAATAGCCGTAACGCTTGATCAGCGGCGCGATCCATTGCTTCGAGACGGTGCCCGCAATAGCGGCGGGCAGCATCATCAGGCCCGAGCGCAACGGCGAGTAGCCGAGTTGCACCTGCATCAACAGCGGCAGCATGAACGGCACCGCGCTCGATCCTATCCGGCACAGCAGATTGCCGACGAGTCCGACGCTGAAGTTCGGCTCGCTGAACAACGCGAGCCTGAAGAGCGGCCGCTTGTACGAGCGGGCGTGCGGAATGTACGCCAGCGCCGCAACGACGCCGGCCGCCGCGAGACCTGCCGACCATTCGATGCGGTGCGTGCTCATCGGCGGATCGGTGGCGAGCGAAAGCAGGATCGTCGCAAGCGAGAGCAGTCCGCAGCCGATGAAATCGAATGGCGGCGGATGCGTCGCGTGATCGTGCGGCAGATAGCGTTGCACGGTGAAGAGCCCGATCACGCCGACGGGAACGTTGACGAGAAAAATCCAGTGCCACGAAATGGACTGCGTGAGCCAGCCGCCCAGCGTCGGCCCGACGATCGGCCCGACCTGTCCCGCGACCGATACGAACGCCAGCGCCGACACGTACTGCTCGCCGGGCACGCGTCGCAACACGGCAAGCCGTCCGATGGGCAGCAGCATCGAGCCGCCGATGCCTTGCAGCACGCGCGCGATGACGAGCTGATCGAGGGTATGCGCGCCCGCGCAGCACAGCGAGCCCAGCACGAAGACCAGAATCGCGGCGAAATAGACGCGGCGCGTGCCGAAGCGATCCGCGAACCAGCCGGATGCGGGCGTCAGTAGCGCCATCGTCAGCGTGTAGGCGACGACGACGGGCTGCATCGCCAGCGGCGATGTGTGCAGGCTTTGCGCCATGGAAGGCAGCGCGGTGTTGACGATCGTCGTGTCCAGCGCCTGCATGAAGAATGCAGCGGCGACGATCCAGAGTAGCGCGGTGTGTGAGGAATCCCGGGGCATGATGAAGTTCGGAGAGGCGCGACCCGGCCGCTCGGGCACCTGCGTTCAGCACGTACGCATTTTCGGCGTCGCGGTGGTTGCACCTCGGAAACGGGCGTTTCGGGCGTTTCGCCGAATCGGGCCCGCTGTGTTTCCTGGTGGCCGATTCGTCCACATCAGCCGTCATGGTATCGATTTCAATGGCAATCGGGAAGGCGCCTGATGACGTTGACTGTCATCGCAAAAGCCGATGACAATGCGTCATGCTCAATCCTCTCTGGCTCAAGACGTTCGCGACCGTCACGAACTGCCGCAGCTTCACCGAAGCGGGCAAACGGCTCGGTCTGAATCAGTCGAGCGTAAGCGAACATATCCGGCGCCTCGAAGAGAGCGTCGGCAGGCGGCTCTTCATACGCGATACCCATTCGCTCGCGATGACGGCCGATGGCGAAGCGCTGCTCGTGCACGCGAACGTGATCCTTCAGGCCATCAACCGCGCGGAGTCGCAGTTTCGCAAGCCGCGGCTGAAGGGGCGCGTGCGTCTCGGCACATCCGACGATATCGCGCTCGGCGCGCTGCCCAACGTGCTCGCCGCGTTTCGCCACGCGCATCCCGATGTGGAACTGGAACTCACGATCGGCATGACGAGCCGCCTGTACGAACTGCTCGATGCGGGGTCGATCGATCTGCTCGTCGGCAAGCGGCGCCTCGGCGAGCGGCGCGGTACGCCGTTGCTGCGCTCACGCCTTGAATGGATCGCGCGGCCCGGCACGGTGGTCGATGTCGGGCAGCCGTTGCCGCTGGTGCTGGTCGCGGAGCCGAGCGTCACGCGCGCCGTCGTGCTGAATGCGCTCGCGGAGAAAGGCATCGGCTGGGAAGTGGTGTGCACGAGCAGCAGCCACGCCGGCTGCATCGCCGCCGCGCGCGGCGGCCTCGGGCTGACGGCGAAGTCGCAGTACGTGTCCGCGCGCGGGCTCGCGCCGCCCATCAACAGCGCGAGCCTGCCCGCGCTGCCCGACGTCGAATTCATCGCGCTTGCAGCGAAGCGGCTCAGTCATCCCGCGGGTACGCTGCTCGAACTGTTGCAGGGAAGCGATCTGAGCGGCGGGTGGATGAGCGAATGAACGCTCGGCGCGGTTGATGTGCTGGACGTGCTGGACGTGCTGGACGTGCTGGACGTACTTGACGCGCTTGACGCGCTTGATGTGCTTGACGCACGTATCGTCTCGTCTCGCTTCGTCTGCTCTATTTGCGTCGCTTCGCCGTCAACCCGTCGAAGTCGATCGACGTCAGTTCGCCGATCCGTTCGATCGTGATGTCGGGATCGGGATACTTCGCGATCTCCGCTTCGTCGAGCGCATAGTGACCTTGCCTCGGAAAGATCGTGGTCAGCCGGTCGCCCCATTGCTCCTTCATTGCCGTGAGGATGCGCAGTTTGTCGTCGACCATCACATAGTGCCGCGCGGGAAAGTGCGCGATCACGTCGTCGAGCATCTGTTCCTTGTGGATGTAGATCAGCACGCGCCCTTCGACTTCGTCCCACAGCCCCGCGCGCGACACCTTGCGCGGCTGGAACACGACATCGCCGTCCGAGAGAATCGCCGTCTGGCCGAACTGGCTCGCGTAGCGAAGCGCATCGAGCGCGCCCGGAAAAATGCGGTTCGCAAACGGATAGTCGATCAGATAGCAGGACATCAGCAATAGCTGCGTGTCGTCCTGACGCTCATGGCGATAGCGTTGCAATGCGCCGAGATAGTCCGCGTATCCGAGTTCTCCGCGCAGGTCTTCGAAGATCTGCCAGTAGCGCGAGCTGTTGGCCTCGCCGAACTGGCGCGTCATGTGCATCCGCAGATCCTGCAGGACATGATCGTTGTCGAGCAGTGTGTTGTCGACATCGAACAGAAAGACAACATCGTTGCTTGATGGTGTGTTCATGCGCGTTACCTCGCATCGGTCGTCCGTATCGATTGAGCAGGTCGGCTGGCGCTGCTTGTGTCTTGTGCGCGCTTGCGCTGGTCCGCGAAAACTCGTGCGGGCACAGCGCGCGAGTGCCGCCTGCCGCGCATCGTGTTGCGCTGGGAGTTTCCAGGCAGCGACGACGTTCGCTGTCCCGGCCAACGCGCGATCAGCGGAAAGACTAGCACTGTCGTCGAATAGGTGTCGGTGAGGGTGACGGGAAAGATTGGCGCGTTTTACCTTGATGCGCTGGCGAACGAGTCGGCTCTTGTGCGGCGCATGCATCCGGTGTATCGGCCGGGCGGCGTGTAGACGGGTGTGGCTGCGTAGCAGTGGGCGGAGGGGTTGTGGGCCGGACCGTTAGTTGCGCTTGCGCGAGCGCGTTCTTGGCGCATGCGTACGCACATAACGACACTCATCCAGAAGTACACCATTCACGCGTAAGTCTCCTCGCAATAGCGACGCGTATCCGGCCTGCTATCGTCTTATCAACGGTCATTGCGTCCCCTCGCCTGCCGCGCCGGCGGCAACCCGCTGCGCCCTGACATAAAACTCCTCCATGACAACCATCCACCCCGCCCGCTTCCCCGATGACCTCGACGCCGTGCGCGTCATCTTCCGCGAGTACGCGGACAGCCTCGGCGTCGATCTGTCGTTTCAGGCATTCGATGCGGAACTGGCCTCGCTGCCCGGCAAATATGCGCCTCCGGCCGGCGCGATTCTGCTCGCATGGCGCGATGGCCGCGTGATCGGCTGCGTCGCGCTGCGTCCGTTCGAGTACGACATCTGCGAAATGAAGCGCCTCTATGTGCGTCAGGAAGGCCGCGGCCAGCAGCTCGGCAGGCGTCTCGCGCAAGCCGTCGTGCACGCGGCCAGAGAAGCGGGCTACAGGAAGATGCGGCTCGATACGCTGCCGACCATGCAGGCGGCCCAGCAGCTTTACGCGTCGCTCGGGTTCAGGCCTATCTCGGCGTATGTGTTCAATCCCGTCGAGGGCACGCGTTTCCTGGAGCTGGATTTGTGAAGCGGTCCATTGCGCTTCGATGCGTCAGCGGCACTTAAAACAGCAGCGGCGCGAGCGATCTACGCTGCGCCGCCATCTCTCAGTCCATCGTCAGGCTCCGCCTCCCACGGTCTTGATGCTCTTCCACTGCCCCTGCTCGACCTGGAACAGCGTATAGGGCGGCTTGATCAGATCGCCGTATGGATCGAACGTGATCTTGCCCGTCACGCCCGTCAGCGAAACCTTGGCGAGGCTGTCGACGATCTTCTGCCGGTCGAGTGAATTCGCGTCGTGGATCGCCTTCAGCATCGCGAGCGCGGCGTCATACGCAAACGGCGCGTACAGTTCGACGTCCTGGTTGAAGCGCGCCTTGTAGCGCTTGCCGAAGTCCTGCGCGGCGGGCAGCTTGTCGAGCGCGGGACCGGGTTCGAGGTCCTGCGTGCGTTCGCCCGAAGGCCCGGCAATCTGCAGGAACGCGTTGCTCTTCAGCGCGCCCGCGCCGAACAGTTGCGCCGTCATGCCGAGCGAGCGCATCTGCTTGACCAGCATCGCGCCCTGTTCGTCCAGTCCGCCGAAGAAGATCAGATCGACATTCTTGCTCTTCAGCGAAGTCAGAATCGCGCGGAAGTCGACGGCCTTGTCGTTCGTGAATTCGCGGTCGACGATATTGCCGTTCGCTTCCTTCGCGCCTTTTTCGAACGCATCGGCAAGGCCCTGGCCGAACGCCGTGCGGTCGTCGATGATGCCAATGCGCTTCGCCTTGATCTGCTCGACGACGAAGTGCCCCGCCACCACGCCGCCCACGCCGTCATGCCCCATCGTGCGGAACACGTTCTTGAAGCCCTGCTTGGTGAGTTGCGGATTGGTCGAGCCCGGCGTGATCATCGCGACGTTGGCGTTGTGATAAACCGTGGACGCGGGAATGCTGCACCCCGAGTTGTAATGGCCGATCACGCCGACCACGCCATCGTCGACGAGCTTTTGCGCGACCTGGATCGCGACGCGCGGATCGGCCTGGTCGTCCTGCACGTCGAGCACGAACTTGACGGGCTTGCCGGCAACGGTCGGATGCTTCGCGTTCTCTTCGTCGATGGCGAGTTGCGCACCGTATTGCAGGTCCTTGCCGACCCGCGCGACGGGCCCCGTCAGCGGGCCGACAAAACCGATCTTGACCACTTCCGGATCGGCGGCCGATGCAACTGAAGCGGCGAACGAAGCATGCGCTGCAAGAGCGCACACCGCCAGCCTGATGATCCATGTACGTCGATTCATGATGCGCTCCTGTCGATAGAAAATGCCGCGCGTTTTGCCTGTCGACTGACCCGATGCGCGACGCGTCGAAGTCGTCCGTGTGTGTCTCTGTTCAGAACCGGGTCGCCGCGTAACGGCTCAGGTCGAGCGGCGGCGCGCGCCGCGCGACGAGATCCGCGACGATGCGCCCGCTCACGCCCGCCAGCGTCAGCCCGAGATGCTGATGACCGAATGCGTAGATCACGCGCTCACTCGCGCTTGCGCGGCCGAGCACGGGCACGCCGTCGGGCAGCGTGGGCCGGAAGCCGAGCCACGTGCTGTCGGGCTGCTGCAATGCAGGCAGCGCGCGCTTCGATGAAAACGTCAGCAGATCGAGCAGCGAACGGTTGCGCACATCGCTGAAGCCGCCCAGCTCGACCGTGCCGGCGACGCGAATGCCCTCGTCCATCGGCGTCATGTAGAAGCCTCGTTCGGCCCAGCCGACCGGCCGCGAAATCAGTTGCGACGCGCCGCGATAACGCACGTGATAGCCGCGCTCGGTATCGAGCGGCACGCGGTCGCCGCATTGCGCCGCGAACTTCGCCGAGCGCGCGCCCGTCGCGATGACGACGTGATCGAAGCGGCGCGGCGTGCCGTCATCGGTCGTCAGCGTGACGCCGTCCGATGCGGGCGCCAGCGCGCTCACGCTCTTGCGTTCCAGTTCGAGGCCGCGCGCGGCGAGCAGGTCGTAGAGCGACAGCAGAAAGCCCAGCGGATCGGAGAAATGCCAGCTGTCGCGAAAGAGCACGCCGCGCTCGAAGATCGGCGCGAGCGAAGGCTCCAGGTCGCGCACCTCTTCGCCCGACAACACGTCGAACGACACGCCTAGCCGCTCGCGCAGATTCAGCGAAGCGCGCGACGCATCGAACGACGCGCCGCTCGAATACAGATACAGGCACTCGCGCGGCCGCACGAACTTCGCCAGATCGCGCTCTTCGAGCAACGGTGCATAGCCCGCCTGCGCCTGCGCAAGCAGCGCGGCGAGCGCGCTTGCGCTTGCTTCGTAGCGGCGCTGCGTCGAGCTGATCATGAAACGCACGAGCCACGGCAGCACATGCGGCAGATAACTCCAGCGCAAGCGGAACGGACTCTCGCTCGACAGCAGAAAGCGCGGCAGATCGCGGAACACCGACGGGTTGTTCACGGGAATGCAGCCATACGGCGCGAACGTGCCCGCGTTGCCGTACGACGCGCCCTGCGCGACGCCGGACGGATCGAACAGCGTCACACGGTGCCCGTCGCGCATCAGCCAGCCGGCGCTCGCAAGCCCGATGAAACCCGCGCCGACAATGCCCACTTCCGCCATCAACGTTCTCCTTGCATCGCGCGTGCGTCGGCACCGAGATAACCCGTGCGCGTGCCTTCATCCGCAGCGCGCCGTTTCGTGCCGAGCAGCCACGCCGCCGATGCAACCGCGAGACTCGCAATGCTCGCCATCAATTGCGGACGCAGTGAGGCATCCGTGCCCATCGCGATCAGCACGCCGACGATCGCCGCCACGACCACGTACGAGAGCCACGGAAAGAGCCACATTGGCAGCTCGGGTTTGTCGCCCTTTTGCTCGAGACGCCGGCGGATGCGAATCTGCGCGAGCGCCGTCGCGAGATAGACGAACAGCATGACGGCACCCGATGCGTTCACGAGAAACAGGAACACGCCCTGTGGCGACACGATGGCCGCGATGATCGCCACATAGCCGACCACGCTGCTCAGCAACACCGCGAGACGCGGCACGCGCGACGGCGTGAGGCGCAACAGCGCGCGCGGCGCATCGCCTCGGCCTGCGAGACGGAACAGAATCCGCGACGACACGTACAGCCCCGAGTTCAGCGCCGACAGCACGGCGACCAGCACGATTGCGTTCATGATGTCCGCCGAGCCCGGCACGCGCATCGTTTCGAGCGCGGCGACGAAGGGCGAATGGCCCGTGACGATGCTGGTCCACGGCACGATGCATGCGATCAGGAACATCGAGCCGACATAGAACGTGATCACGCGCAGGATCACCGAGCGCGTCATCGCGGCGACGCTCTTCGCGGGGTTGTCGGACTCGGCGGCGGCGATGGTCGCGATTTCCGCGCCGCCGACGGCGAAGATCACGGTCGGCACGGCCGCGAACACCGACATCGCGCCGAACGGCAGAAAGCCCTGCGCCGCCGTCAGATTGCGCACCGCGCCGTGCGTATGGCCGAGACCGAAGACCCACGCGGCGCCGATCGCGATGAACACGATGATGGCCGCGACCTTGATCGACGCGAACCAGAACTCGAACTCGCCATACGACTTCACCGACATCAGGTTGACGAACGTCATCACCGACAGCAGCACGAGCCCGATCATCCACACGGGCGCGGGAATCCAGCGCTGCAGGATCGCCGCGCCCGCGACCGCTTCCACCGCCACGACGATTACCCAGAAGTACCAGTAGAGCCAGCCGCTCGTGAAGCCCGCCCAGTCGCCGAGCCCGATGCGCGCGTATTCGGTGAACGAACCCACGCCCGGCACGGCCAGCGCCATCTCGCCGAGCATGCGCATCACCATCAGCACGACGATGCCCGCAACGAGATACGACAGGCACGCTGCCGGCCCGACCGTGCTGAGCGTCGCGCTGCTGCCCACGAAAAGCCCCGCGCCGATGATGCCGCCCAGCGAAATCATCGTGACGTGCCGCTGACGCAACGCGACGCCGAGACGCGGCGCCGCGTTGTCCTGTGTGCCGCGCGATGCGAGCCCGTTTGTCCTGCTCTCTGCCATGCGTATCTCCTTCCAGCCGATCCAGCGATTCAAAAACCACACAAAACCTGCTCAACCTGATTCAAAGAATCACACAACATTTTTTTGTGTGCAATTAAAAGCCTCATTGTGTGGCCAGGACTTTCCCTGGCCGGATTGGGCGCGTTCCTTGCCGCACCTGAAAATCAAGGCAAGGACGCATATCTGGTATAAAATCCGGCGAACTGGCACAAGCAGGCATACAAAACCTGTTTTGTATGGAGACAGGGTAAGACAATGGCTTCCAGCAAACCCAAGGCAGCGGACGGCAACGGTGCGACGGCCGAAGTCGACCAGACAAACGGCGACCAGGCCCAGACAAAACGCGCGACCTACATCGAGGTGTCGGCGTCAATCGAAGATGAAATTCGCGGCGGCGTCTATCCGCCGGGCAGCCGCCTGCCGCCGCAACGCCAGCTGGCGACGGAGCTCGGCATCAATGTGTCGACGGTGTCGCGCGCGTACAAGGAGTTGCAGCTGCGCGGGCTCGTGATCGGCAGCAAGCGGCGCGGCTCGCTCGTCACGGGCGGCGCGATGCCGCGCGTCGAAACAGCCATCGCGCCCAACGCCACGCCGGGCGGCGCGATCGACCTGACCGTCAATCGGCCCGCGACGGGTGAATTCCTGTCTTGCCTCGCTGTCACGCTCGCCGAGCTGCCGCGCGACCCGCGCTATGCGTCGCTACAGGAATATCAGCCGCCGCAGGGGCCCGCGTGGGCGCGCGCCGCGGGCGCGAAGTGGACGGCCGCACCCGGATTCACGCCGTCGCCGGAGCATCTGGTCGTGACGAGCGGCGCGCAGCACGGCCTGTATGCCGTGCTCAACAGCCTGATCGGCACCGACGGCGTGATCATCGCCGACCGTCTCACGTACTACGGCCTGAAAGCGCTTGCGCCCGTGTTCCAGTTCGAAATCGTCAGCGTGCCGAGCGACCGCGACGGGCTCATCACGGACGAAGTGGAGCGCATCTGCAGCCGCGTGCCCGTCAAGGCGATCTTCACCGTGCCGAATCTGCAGAACCCGACCGTGACGACGATGAGCCTCGAACGGCGCGTGGCGCTCGTCGATATCGCGCGCCGCTATGGCGTCGCGATCATCGAGGACGATGTCTACGGTCCGCTCGTTTCGCAGCGCCTGCCGACGCTCGCGAGCCTGTGCCCGGAGCTGACGTTCCATATCGCTGCGACCTCGAAGATTCTCGCGCCGGGGCTGCGGCTCGGTTATCTGCTGAGCCCGCCCGAGCGTTCCGCGCTCGCCGCCGAAGCCGTGCGCACGACCGCGTGGATGCCCGCGCCGATGTCGATGCTGATCGCGACGATATGGATCGAAGACGGCACCGCGCGCCGCATCATGGATGCGCAGCTCGCCGAGATTCGTGTGAGGCACGATCTGGCGCGCCAGATTCTGCCACAGGAATGGCTCGACTCCGATCCCGCGTGCATGTTCGTGTGGCTCAGGCTGCCGCCGCCGTGGCGCGCGGACGACTTCGCCGCCAACGCGAAGGCGCGCGGCGTCGTCGTGATGCCTTCGTCGGCGTTTGCCGTGGACCGCGCCGAAGTCGAGCACGGCGTGCGGATCAACCTTGCGTGCGCGTCGTCGCGCGAGCAGCTGGTGAGCGCGCTGCAAACGCTCGCGCAAGCGCTGCGCGATCGTCCTCGCGCGTTGTTCGGCACGATCTGACCTTGCGCCGCAAGCGGCGCCGCTAGCGCTTCGCGGAAACGAGGACGCGCCGCTCGGAACACAGAAGCCGGTCGGCCAGCTCCATCAGATTGGCGGCGAACATCGAAGGACTCCATTTGTCGACGGACTGTCTCGCCCGCTTCGACAACGCGTCCCGTAGCGCATCGTTGAGCGCCAGCGTCTGCATTTTTTCAGCGAGCGCATCGGCGTTGCCTGGCTCGACCACGAATCCGTTCACGCTGTCTTTCACCAGTTCGCCCGCTGCACCGCATGTCTGCGTGACGATCGCCGTCTTCGATGCGGCGAACGCCTCGTTGACGCACAGCCCCCATTGATCGAACTCGCTGCCGAGCACCATGAAGTCGCACAACGCATACACGGCGGGCATCTGTGCGTTCGGAACGGGATCGAGAAAGCGCACGTTCCCGTCGAGCTGCATGCTCGACACGCGTCCTTCGATCGCGCGCATGTCGGGCCCGTGGCCGACCAGCACCAGCGAGATGCCTTTATCGGCGAGTCCCGTGCGCGCGTATGCATCGACGACGACATCGACGTTCTTGCGCGGCACGAAGCGGCTCACGCACAGCACGTAGCGCCTGGGCAGCGCGTAACGCCGGCGCGTTTCGGATTCGCAAGCGCGCGCATTGTCCGCGAGCCGCGCGAAGCGCTCGACGTCGATCACGTCGAAGCCCACGCGCGAGCGTTCGAGCGGAATGCCGAGCGTCTGCGCATAAGCACGATGTCTTTCTCCCGCGACGAGCGCGCCGTCGAAGCGGCATACGAGCGCCCGCTTGAGGCGTTCCTTGAAGCGATGCCTCACGCCGTCATCGAGCTTCGAATCGGACATGTAGATGATACGGAACGTGCCCGCTGTGCGTCGTATCAGATAGAGCCACAGCGAGTAAGGCGTGTGATAGCCGAGCGTGACGACGACATCGGGCCTCAGCGTTCTCGCGATGCCGGCGAGCTTGTATGCGACGCTCGGCCAGTGTCCGCCCGCATCGGTGATGTCGGGTTCGAGGGTGACGGCGCGCGCAGGCTCTTTGCCGAAGAAAGCGTCGCGGGTCAATTGAGGGAAAGCGTAGACGCCCGAGCGTCCAAAGATCTCGACGAGGAAAATCTCGTCGCCTCGCCGCTCGACGAGTTTCTTCAGCGCTTCGTATCGCGGCACATGGTAGTCACCCAGATGCCCGATTACAAACATCATACGCATGCACACCCTCCAGACCGATGTTGACGATGAACGCCAGACGATTGCTCGAACGGATGCTTTCGGCTGACCTTAACTCAACAGGCGGGGCATGCATGTGTCCATTCTGTTGCCGCGTCCGAAAACAGCGATGGATTGGCAAAAGGAACATAGATATGACGAGCGGCACCTTACGGGCCGAATGCGGGCCGCATACGGTCGTCAGACCGCTGCCGGACGGACAGGATTCGACCGAAGCGGTACGTGACAAATACAAGTAACGGAATTCGCTGCTTGCTACACGCCGCCGTTCTCGACGACGCGCCCTTCAGCGCGCCAGCGCAGCATCCCGCCCGCGAGATTGGCGACGTCTTCGAATCCGGCCTGACGCAGGATCACGGTCGCCTGGGCCGAACGTCCACCCGCGCGGCAGACGGTGACGATGGGACGCTCGTTGCCGATTTCCTTCGCACGTGCGGCCAGCTCGCCGAGCGAGATCAGCCTCGCTTCGGGAATGCGGCCGAGCGGGCCGTCGTATTCATCGCGCTCGCGCACGTCGATGATCTGCACCAACTGCAGATGTTCTTCGAGCCATTGCGGATGGATTTCCCAGATGCCGGCGAACGTGTACGTCAAAGGCGCCCAATCGGGCTCAGGCTTTTTCGACGGATCGCTTGCCGCGACACCGCATTTCATGTTCGCAGGCACCGCGACATCGATCTGCCGTGGATGCGCAAGCCCGAGGTTCGTCATATAGCCCGCGAAATCGTCCTCGCACAACTCGCCGCCCAGACGCGGATTGAAGCGCCGCTCTTCGGCGACACTCGTCACCGTGAGGCCGCGATAGTCGTGCGCCGGATAAAGCAGGCACGTCTCGGGCAACGAGAAAATCTGCTCGTGCACCGCGCGAAAGAGCGCATGCGGATTGCCCTGCTGGAAGTCGGTGCGCCCGGTGCCGCGAATCAGCAGACAGTCGCCCGTGAAGGCCATCGACTGATCGTCGAGCACGAGGCTGATGCAGCCATTCGTGTGGCCGGGCGTGGCGCGCACTTCGAGATGACGCGCGCCGAATGCGATCGTGTCGCCGTGCTTCAGATAGCGGTCCGCGCCTTGCGCATCGCTTGCCGCTGAAATCGCGATCTGGCTGCCCGTGCGCTGCTTCAGCATCCATGCGCCCGTCACGTGATCGGCGTGAACGTGCGTGTCGATCGTATAAAGCAGACGCAGGCCGAGTTCGTCGAGCAGCGCCGCATCGCGCCGCGCCTGTTCGAAGACGGGATCGACGAGCACGGCCTCGCGCGTGACGCCATCGGCGAGCAGATAAGTGTAGGTCGACGATTGCTGGTCGAACAGCTGTCTAAAGATCAGCACGCTTATGTTCTCTCAACTTGTATCGTGAAGCGCCGGGCGTCGGCTTCATCGCCTTGCCCGTTCATGCGGCCATTGCCGTCATCGTCTCTGTCAAGCGGGTATCACGCCGACACGCGCTTCGAACGCGCGCGCATCGGCGTATCGATCAACCTCTCACTTCGGCTGCTGCACGTAACGCAGATAAGGCTTCAGTGTCTTGAAGCCCTGCGGATACTTCTCTTTCGCGGCATCGTCGGAAACGGAAGTCGGAATGATGACATCGTCGCCCGGCTTCCAGTTCACAGGCGTTGCGACAGTATGTTTCGCCGAGAGCTGCAGCGAATCGAGCAGACGCAGCACTTCGTCGAAATTGCGGCCCGAGCTCATCGGATAGACGAACATCGCCTTGACCTTCTTGTCCGGTCCGATCAGAAACACCGCACGTACCGTTGCGTTGTCGACAGCCGTGCGCGGACCGCCGCTCGCGTTTGGGTGGATCATGTCGTACAGCTTCGCAACATGCAGATCCTCATCGCCGATCATCGGATAGTTGATCGCATGGCCCTGCGTCTCTTCGATGTCCTTGACCCACTTCGTGTGATCGCTAACGGGATCGATGCTGAGTCCGATGATCTTCGTGTTGCGCTTTTCGAATTCAGGCTTGAGCCCCGCCATATAGCCCAGCTCCGTCGTGCAGACAGGCGTGAAGTCCTTCGGATGCGAGAACAGGATCGCCCAGCTGTCGCCGATCCATTCATGAAAACGGATCGTGCCTTCGGTGGTTTCCGCAGTGAAATCGGGAGCTTCTTCTCCTAGTCGAATCGCCATCTTCATCCTCCATAAGAAAGGTGCGAGCAGATGCGTCAATGAACCGCCGTTACTGTCCCCTGAGCGGCGGCGTTGAGTACGGATTGAAACGTTCAGCACATAGCTTCTATAGCGTAGAACAATTTACAGCTTTCGCGAACCGGATGTGTGAGCGACCGCTTCTTTGCTGCATCGACAAGGGGGCCGCAGTAAAGAAAGGCACGCGGCGAATCATCGCATCACATCGCGCCGCCCGTGCCGGATGAAGGCGACGATGTCGCCGTGAACGGATGCGCCTGGCCCGCCGTCGACATCAACGAGACGGCGGCAGGATCGGGCATGCCGTTCGCGTCGATGGCCCCCGCTTTCGCGAGCAGGTCGAGATCACTGTCGACACCCGCTTGCCCGACGACAAACGGCGTGCTGAGAAACGCGGGCACCGTCAGCGTGACGGCGTAGTGCTGCTGCAGATTCGTCACGACAGCCGATTGCGCGGCCAGCACATCGTCCTGGTTCGACAGCACCTTCTGGAACTGCGCGTTGCCCGGGAAGCCCGCGATCAGATTGGCCTCGCTCGTCCCGAGTTGCGCGGCAAGGTACACGAGCATCAGCTCGGTCTCGGGCGTGGTGTTGAAGGTGCCGCTGGCGAATGCGGGCGCATGCAGCGTCGTGCTGCCGGAGGTCGCGGTAACGATGCACGGAGGCGTCGCATTGAACGTGACGCTGTAGTGTCCGCCGCCGTCCGATAGCGTGGAGCCCGAACCCTGCGCGCAACTGGCGATCACGGTCGCGCTGGCCAGCGCCCTACCCGTCGCGGCCGTACCGGACAACGTGACGCTTTGCGTGCTCGAAGCCGTACAGCCGTCCAATCCGATGCAAAAGCTGCCGCCGCCGCACGCGCCAAGCGCTGCGAGCGAAGCCGCGCAAAGCGCAGCCAACGTCGGGCGAACGAAACGCGCGTCGCGAATGGTCATGGGCCGTCTGCCGTCGATGGAAGCGATCACGAGAAGCCCGCGCAAAGAAACAAACGACAGCAGCGGGCACTGCTCGTGATTTTAGGCCCGATCCGCGCGGCCGTTCGCGTAAGCGCGTCAGGCGCGCTTCGCGATCGGCCTGTCGCTTTGGCCAGGCACGCGGTCGCTTCGGCAAGGCACGCAGCGGCCAACGCGCGAACGTTTCGCGACCATCGACGTCGCCGGCACTACTGAATCCGCTCCGTCAGCCGACCGACGAACTTCCAGCCGCGCTCCTGGCTCCACAAGTATGTGAAGCCGGTTGGCCCGTCGATGAACACCGTCAGCGGCTTGCTGGGCGATTGCTCGAAGCCCGGATCTTCGGTGGAGTGCGATACGTCGACGGGCCCGACGCGCTCGGAGACCTGTTCCGCAGCGGTCGTAGCCGGGTTTGCGCTCCATCCGTCATTCGCAGCGTACGTTAGCCGCACGGCGCTGCCTGTTGGCGACTGGACCAGCAACGTCAGTTGTCCCTTGCCCGCCGACGCCGCAGTGACACAAGGCGCGGCAAGGGTGGGAGCGACAGGTTCCGTCGCAATGTTCGACATGGCCCCTTCGCTTTCGGCCGCCAAAGCCATTGAGCTCATCGCGCCGATTGTCGCGGCCAGAAATCCACGGAATACGAACGCGGCAGCATATGTATCGGAACGTTTCATGCTGTCCTCCCGCTGATTGATCCGACGAAAAAAGCGAGCGCGGGACTTGAGGCATCGAGAGCGGCCCGCGCGTTCGACTGCGAACGTCGACGCGGAACGACGAATACGCGATACGTGTTGCTCAATGCAGTGTCCGGCGCCATCGACTGCTAGACGATCCACGCGCGAGCGAATGCAACGGGAATAAAGCGCAATGGGGTATACCCGTTCACACGAATAGGCTCACCGATAATCGCGCATCGAGCGTGAAGCTTTTCATCGCCCCTTGGCTGCCCACGACAACTCGATTACTCTGTTCAATGCAATCGCATAGGCAGTCCCGCACGCAATCCATTCAGCGCGCACGGCCTGCTGCCCGAGACAGGCAAGCGAAGATCTTTCGCAGCCATTCCACTTTTGTTCGACGTTGCGGAGCCTCCGGCTGCCTGGCGGCGCCCGTCAGCCGCTTGAGGAGAACCCGCGATGAGCAACGAGCCAACGCCTGAAAACGGAGCGCCCGATCAACAGCATCCAGCGGACGCGAGCCGCGCCATCGACGACGGCACGCTCGCCGAAGATCCGAGCGTGCGCGACCATCCGCGTTACCAGCAGATGTTTCCCGTGCTCGCGGATGCCGAGATCGACCGCGTGCGCCGCTTCGGCAACCTGTGCCGTTACGTGAAAGGCGAGTTGCTGTATCGCGCGGGGCATCTCTGTCCTGGCGTGTTCGTCGTGCTGTCGGGCAAGGTCCGCATCGTCGGCCGCGACGGCCTCGGCCACGAGCGGATCATCCACACGTACACGAAGCGCGGCGAGTTCACGTCGGACGTGACGCAGCTCTCCAACAAGCCTGCCGTCGTCGACGCGCATGTAGTCGAAGATGTCGAAGCGATCTTGCTCAGACCCGACGAACTCAGCGCGATGATGATCAGCGAAGCCGATCTCGGCGAGAAGATCATGCGCGCACTGATTCTGCGGCGCGTGCTCGTGATCGAGCGTGGACACGGCGTCGTGCTCGTCGGCCCTTCCGGTAATGCGCGGCTGCTCGCGTTGCAGAACTTCCTGCGGCGCAACGTGTTTCCGAGTCTGACGCTCGATGCGCAGCAGGACGCCGAAGCCATCGCACTGCTCGAACGGCTGACGCCGCAGCCCGACGACTTTCCTCTCGTCGTGTGCCCGAACGGCACGGTGCTGCGCAACCCGGACGAAGGGCAGCTCGCGTCGTGTCTCGGGCTGATACCCGAGTTCGATCCGGCGCACGTCTACGATGTGGCCATCGTCGGCGCGGGACCGGCCGGTCTCGCGACAGCCGTGTATGCCGCATCCGAAGGGCTGTCGGTTGCGGCGCTCGATTGCCGCGCCCCAGGCGGCCAGGCAGGCACGAGCTCGCGCATCGAGAACTATCTGGGCTTTCCGACAGGCATCACAGGCCAGGCCCTCGCGGGACGCGCGTTCGTCCAGGCGCAGAAGTTCGGCGCGCACATCGGCATTCCGTGCGAAGTCAAAGCACTGTTTTGCGACAGCCAGCCGCCTTCTATCGAGCTTGCCGACACGCGCCGCATCACTGCGCGCACCGTCGTGATCGCGAGCGGCGCCGAGTACCGGCGTCCCGATGTCGAGGGCCTGGCGCGCTTCGAAGGCTGCGGCGTCTACTACTGGGCGACGCCCATCGAGGCGAGGCTGTGCCGCAAGGAGCCCGTGCTGCTGGTCGGCGGCGGCAATTCCGCGGGGCAGGCGGCCGTGTTTCTCGCATCGCACGCCGAGCACGTGCATCTGTTCATTCGCGGCGCGAGTCTCGCGCACAGCATGTCGCACTATCTGGTCGAGCGGATCACGTCGCTGCCCAACGTCACGTTGCATACGCGAATCGAACTGACAGCGCTCGAAGGCGATGCGCGGCTCGAACGCATCCACTATCGCGGCGCAGGCGGCATCGAAGGCAGCATGACCGCGCATCATCTGTTCGTCTTTATCGGCGCCGAGCCGAATACGGGCTGGCTCAAGACCTGCGGCGTGTCGCTCGACAGCAAAGGCTTCGTGCTGACCGGCCCCGACATTCCCGGCTCCGGCCTGCAATCGCAATCGTTGCAGACGAGCGTCGACGGTGTCTTCGCTATCGGCGACGTTCGCTCGGGGTCGACGAAGCGTGTCGCGTCGGCCGTGGGCGAAGGCGCGGCTGTCGTCGCGCAGATTCACCGCTTTCTCGCCGATACGCAGCAGACGCATTAGTCGCGTTGCCTCGCATCGAAGCTGCGGCGCACTTTTCCCGCACTTCCGTCAACGCGATATCGATATATCGGGCTGCGGCGAGATCTGCTGCGCAACCGTTTCGCGTCGTGCATGATCTCGCCATCTGCATCGGGCAGTCCAAGTTCAACCGATAAAACGCCTAACAGGGGGAATCATGTCGGCTGTGTCGGCATTCAAGCTGGTGCTGCTTTCATTGATGGCGATCGTCGCGCTGGAACTGGTCGCGAAGCGCCTGCGCCTGCCGCCTGCGGCAGCGCTACTGGTGGGTGGCGCCGCGATGGCGTTCGCGCCGGGCCTGCCTCCCGTCGTGCTCGATCCCGATCTCGTGCTGATCGTGCTCCTGCCGCCGCTCTTGATGGACGGCGCGTACTACTTCGTCTGGACCGACTTCAAGCGGCACCTCACGCCCATTCTGCTGTTCGCGATCGGCGCGGTTGCGTTCACGACGTGGATCGTCGGCGTGGTCGTGCATTTCGTCGTGCCGTCGTTGCCGTGGGCCGTCTGCTTTGCGCTGGGCGCGGTCGTGTCGCCGCCCGACGCGATTGCCGCGAAGGCCGTGCTCGAACGCGTGGCGCTGCCGCGCCGCCTGATGGTGCTGCTCGAAGGCGAGAGCCTGCTGAACGACGCAGCGGGCCTCGTGCTGTTCCGCTTCGCAATCGCCGCCGCGCTGACGGGCGCGTTCAGCGCAACGCATGCCGTGCTGAGCTTCGCGGGACTCGCGCTCGGCGGCATTGCGGTCGGCGCCGCCGTGGGTTACGGGCTCGTGTGCCTGCTGCGCCTGCTCGACGATGACTATCTGATCATCACGACAGCCGTGATTTCCGCGTGGGTCAGCTACATCGCAGGCGAAATGCTCGGCGTGTCGAGCGTCATTTCGACGGTGACGTGCGGCATGCTGCTCGGCTGGCATCAGCACGAAGTGTTTTCGGCGACGGTCCGAACGCGAGGCACCGCCTTCTGGCAGGTCGTCGTGTTCGTCTTCGAAGCCCTCGTGTTCGTGCTGATCGGATTGTCGCTGCGCGGCGTGATGCTGCGGCTCGGCGGCCTTCAGAACGCGATCGCGCTGCTCGGTCCCGCGACGATGGCGACCGTCGTCACCGTCGTCGTATCGCGTTGCATGTGGAGCTTCGGCATCGAAGCGATCAAGGCGACGCTCCATCGCATCTCGAAGCGCCTTTCGCGCCCCGCCGACTGGCGTTCTGCAACCATCGTGAGCTGGGCCGGCATGCGCGGCGTCGTGACCCTCGCGATTGCGCTCTCGCTGCCCGAAACGATACCCGGCCGCGACCTGATTCTGTTCTCCGCGTTCGTCGTGATTCTCGTAACGGTGCTGCTGCAAGGCACGACCATCGGTCTCGTGATTCGAGCGGTCAGGCCGTCCGGCGATGCGCACGCGCACGTCTATCTGACGGAACCCCAGGCGTGGGCGAGACTCGAGGCGGCGCAACTGGAGGCAATCAAGCCGCTCGTCTACGCGCCGGACGGCGCGGTGCTTCATCCGCGACTGCTCGAGCAATACACGTATCGCGCGCAGATCACGCGGGCGCACGAGAACGCGGCGAGCTTTCCAGTCGACGCGCGCAATGCGCACTATGACGTCGTGCTGGCGGCAATCGCAGGCGGACGCGCGGAGCTGTTGCGCATGCATCGGACAGGCCTGATCCACGACGAGCTGCTGCATGTCCTCGAACACGATCTGGACTTGCAGGAGATGTCCTCCCGGCACGCGCGCGGATAGAAGCCGACGCGCACCGGCAGCGCTACGCGCGAACGCGCGCCTCTGCCTCCGTCTCGCGGGCCATCGCGACGAATGCCGTCAGATAGTCGATCGCGTCATCGGATTCGCGCGTGCCGAGAAAGATCTGTTTCGCGACGCCCTTCTTGCCGAGCCGCAGCGGCGCAATCGGCATCCAGCCCGCGTACTCTTCAGCGAGCCAGCGCGGCAGCGCCGCGACGCCCCGGCCGCTCGCGACCATCTGCAGCATGATGTCCGTCGTTTCTATCACCTTGTGACGCTTCGGCACGACGTTGGCGGGTGTCAGAAATTGCGTGTAGATGTCGAGCCGGTCCGTTTCGACGGGATAGGTGATCAGCACTTCAGAAGCCAGATGCTCGGGCGTGACATACGGCTCGCTCGCGAGCGCATGCCCATCGGCGACGACGAGCACCTGCTCGTAATCGAACACCGGTTCGAACCGCAGCCCCGGCTTTTTCAGCGGATCGGGTGTGACGAGCACATCGATCTCATAGCCGAACAGCGCGCCGATGCCGCCGAACTGAAAGCGCTGCTTCACGTCGACATCGACATCGGGCCAGCGCGCAAGATACGGCGACACCACCTTGAGCAGCCACTGGTAGCACGGATGGCATTCCATGCCGATACGCAGTGTGCCGCGCTCGCCCTGCGCGTACTGCTTCATGCGCGCTTCCGCGTGCTCGAACTGAGGCAGCATGCGGTTCGCGAGTCCAAGCAGGTACTGGCCCGCCTGTGTGAGCCGCATCGAGCGGCCTTCGCGCGTCCAGACGGGCGTGCCCAGTTGCTGCTCCAGCTTCTTGACGGTATGACTCAGCGCCGACTGCGTGAGATTCAACACGTCGGCGGCAGCCGTGAGCGACCCTTGGCGCTCCACCTCTCTGATCACCATCAGATGACTGCGCTCGAGCATCCCGCCTCCATGAACAGAGTTAATGCACGCATGAAATAAATCCATTTTTATTCATACATCGAAAATTCTATCATCGGTTCCAGACTCTTTCTCTGGACGGCATAACAACGATGGTCACGACCCACAACCTTGGTTTCCCGCGCATCGGCGCAAACCGCGAATTGAAATTCGCACTCGAGCGCTACTGGAAAGGCCAGTCGTCACGTGACGAACTGAAGGCCGCCGGCGCGCAGCTTCGCGCGCGTCACTGGAAGGATCAGGCGCGACTCGACTTCGTACCCGTCGGCGATTTCGCGTTCTATGACCAGGTGCTCGACATGAGCTTTACGCTCGGCAATCTGCCCGAGCGCGTGCGCGGCTTTCATGGCGATGCGCTCGACAACTACTTCCGGGTCGCGCGCGGCCGCTCGACTCAAGGCGCCGAAGATCACCACGCATGCTGCGGCGGCGTGGCCGCCGGCGAAATGACCAAGTGGTTCGACACGAACTATCACTACATCGTCCCCGAATTCGACGCGCATACGCAGTTCTCGCTCGATCCTTCGCGTCTCATCGAACAGCTTGCGCAAGCGCGCGCAGTCGGCGTGAACGCGAAGCCCGTGATCGTCGGGCCCGTCACGTATCTGTGGCTCGGCAAATCGAAGGACGGCTCCGACAAGCTCGCGCTATTGCCGCGCCTGCTTCCCGTGTACGCGGCGCTGCTCGATTACTTCACGGCGCAGGGCGTCGAATGGGTGCAGATCGACGAACCGGCGCTCGTGACGGAACTCGATGCGAAGTGGCGCGAAGCGTTCGTCACCGCATACGATGCGCTGTCGGCACGGCGCGTGCGGCTGCTGCTTGCGACTTACTTCGGGCAGTTGCAGGACAATCTCGAACTCGCGTGCAAGCTGCCCGTCGATGGCCTGCATATCGATGCGATCAATGCACGCGATGAAGTCGCGCAGGTCGCGGCGCAACTGCCGGATTCGGCGGTGCTGTCGGTTGGCGCGATCAATGGCCGCAATATCTGGAAGACCGATCTGAACGCAGCGCTGCATTGGCTCGAACCGCTGCATCGGATGCTCGGCGACCGGCTGTGGATCGCGCCGTCGTGCTCGCTGCTGCACGTGCCCGTCGATCTCGACAGCGAGCGGAAGCTCGACGCCGACATCAGATCGTGGCTCGCGTTCGCGTTGCAAAAGCTCGACGAACTGACGGTGCTGGCCGGCGCGCTGAACAACGGCCGCGCATCGGTGGCCGATGCGCTCGATGCGAATGCCGCCGCCATCGAAAGCCGCCGCGTCTCGCCGCGCGTGCACAACCCGGCAGTGAAGTCGGCAATCGCGCGCATCGATGCCGCGCTCGGCAAGCGCGCGAGCGCGTATGCGCAGCGCGCCGAAAAGCAGGCGGCACTTCTCGATCTGCCCGCGTATCCGACGACCACGATCGGCTCATTCCCGCAGACGAACGAAATCCGTCACGCGCGCAGCGAGTTCAAGCGCGGCGCACTCGATCGGGCCGGCTACAACGCGGCGATGGAACGCGAGATCGCGCGCGCCGTGCAGGAACAGGAAGCGCTCGGCCTCGACGTGCTCGTGCATGGCGAAGCCGAACGCAACGACATGGTCGAATACTTCGGCGAACAGCTCGATGGCTATGCGTTCAGCCAGTTCGGCTGGGTGCAGTCGTATGGCTCACGTTGCGTGAAGCCGCCTGTCCTGTTCGGCGACATCAGCCGCCCGAAGGCGATGACGGTCGAATGGACCCGATACGCGCAGTCGCAAACCAGCAAGCCGATGAAAGGCATGCTGACAGGCCCCGTCACGATCCTGAACTGGTCGTTCGTGCGCGACGATCAGCCTCGCTCGGTGTCGTGCAATCAACTGGCGCTCGCGATTCGCGACGAAGTGCTCGACCTGGAAAAGGCCGGCGTGCGCATCATTCAGATCGACGAGGCCGCGCTGCGCGAAGGGCTGCCGCTGCGCCGTCCGCAATGGAACGCATATCTGCAGTGGGCGGTGGAATCGTTCCGCATCGCCGCGAATGGCGTGAAGGACGAAACGCAGATCCACACGCATATGTGCTATTCGGAGTTCAACGACATCATCGCGTCGATTGCCGATATGGACGCGGATGTGATCACGATCGAAACGTCGCGCTCCGACATGGAACTGCTCGATGCTTTCGACCACTTCAACTATCCGAACCAGATCGGGCCCGGCGTCTACGACATTCACTCACCGAACATTCCGAGCGAGGAACACATCGTGAACCTGATGCAGAAGGCGGCGGAGCGGATTCCTGCGGAGCGTTTATGGGTGAATCCGGATTGCGGCCTGAAGACGCGCGCATGGGAAGAAGTGATCCCCGCGCTGACGAACATGGTCGCGGCCGCGCGCACGCTGCGGCAACTGCCCGCTTCACACGGTCGGTGATGCGCTATGTCGATACCTGAGCCAGTGCATCCCTGACCAGACTGACTACTGCCGCATGCTCCATGGCGGGCGCAAACAATGGCGCCCGCCGCGCGCATTGCTGCTGGAGCGCTGTGAGAAACGCTCGGTCGCGGCTCGCGCGATCGAGCAGCGTAGCCAGCGCTTCGTCGTCGCCGGGCGGGAAATAGCCGTCGTAATCGCGGCCCAGCATGCCGATGTTGCCCGCAATTCGGCTGGCCAATACGGGAACGCCCGCGTTCACCGCTTCGATGATCACGTTCGCGCCGCCTTCCATCATGCTCGAAATGACCATCGCGTCGGCGTTCGCAATGCGCCGCAGCGTGGCGCCATGCGGCAGTCCCTCGTACCAGACGTAGCGCTGCACCGTGGGCCACGCCCTCGCTTGCAATGCCTGCGCCGCCAGCCGATACTCGTCTTCCAGGGCGCGGCCGATATGGATCAACCGGACTCGCGAATCGTCGGGCAGACGCTCGAGCGCGCGCATCGGCGTGCGCGGGTCTTTCTCCGCGCGCATGTGGCCGACCAGCATGACGTCGAACGTGCGACGTCGGCGCATCGAAGGAACTTCGGTTTTGCGCGCCGGGGCGGACTGGTAAATGACACGGCATTTCGCGCGATGCACCGCCGTCATTTCAGCCAGCCCCTCTTCCTGCAGCACGACCAGATGTGTAGCAAGATCGAGCGAGCGGCGCGCGGATTCGTCGACGCGAATGTCCCGGTAGAGATCGGTGCCCGTCAGCACGACGATGAGGGGACGATCCGGGCAAGCCTCGGCAAACCTGGCGATACTCGGAGCCGAACGCCGCGCGTGCAACGCAATCAGACAGGCGGGCGGCTCGTGCCGTTGATCGGTGGGCGGCCATTCGGCGTCGAGCGACACCTGGTAGTCTGTCCGCAGGAACCTGAACCAGCGATTGGCCGTCTGCCAGTTTCCGTTGTTGGCGCTGCGCAGTGCGGGGCTCGCGATGAATATTCTGGCCATGGGAGGATGCATGGTGGTACGGATTGGCAGAGTGACAACACGTAAACTGGACAAAGCCCAGTTGGATGCGGCATTCATCGATGCTCATCGGCAAACATGGGCGATCCTCGCAGATCTGACACCCTCGCAGATGCAGGTTCCCTGCGACCCCGGCATCAATCCGCCGCTGTGGGAATACGCGCATGTTGCCTGGTTCACGGAACACTGGATACTGCGCGATCCGCAACGAGGCCCGCAAGGCCGGTTCGCTCCCACGCGCCCTTCGCTGCTCGCAAGCGCTGACCGATGGTTCGACTCGGGACGCGTCGCGCACGACGATCGCTGGCATCTTGACCTGCCACCGCTTGCAGAGATTATCGGCTACGCGGACACCGTGCTGGAACAGGTGCGCGCGAAGCTCGCCGCATCGACGGAATCGGACGAGGACCTCTATTATTTCCGTCTCGCGTTGTACCACGAAGACATGCATGCCGAGGCGCTGACCTACATGCGGCAGACGCTGGATTATCCGCCGCATGCGCCGCTTGCGATGCGGCCCGTCGAGCATCTCGCGGAGACGAGTGAGATCGCGATCGGCAGCGAGACGTTCGAGATGGGCGGATCACAGGACGACGGGTTCGTGTTCGACAACGAAAAATGGCGACACGCGGTGTCCGTCGGGCCGGCGCAGATCGACCGACAATGCGTGAGCAACGCGCAGTTCATGGAATTCGTCGCGGCGAACGGCTATGAGAACGAACGCTGGTGGTCGAGCGACGGAATCGCGTGGCTCAAGCGCACCGGCCTGAAAGCGCCGAAGCGTTGGCGCGAAGCGGCGGGAGCGGGTGCAAGAAATGGCTCCGCGCGCTGGGAGCATCGCTGGTTCGGGCAATGGCAGCCGCTTCCGCTGTCGCAGCCGGTCTGTCACGTCAATGCGTACGAAGCGGAAGCGTTTTGCCGCTGGCATGGCCGGCGCTTGCCGACGGAAGCCGAATGGGAGTACGCCGCATGCAATGAGCTGATCGAGTGGGGCGAGTCCGTGTGGGAATGGATGGCCGATCCCTTCGAGCCATATGCGGCCTTTTCCGCTGACCCATACGAGGACTATTCGGCGCCGTGGTTTCATTCGCACCGGAGCGTGCGCGGCGCGTCGTTCGTCACACGCGACCGGATGCGCAATCCCCGTTATCGAAACTTTTATCTGCCGCACCGTAGCGATATCTTCGTGGGGTTCCGTACCTGCCGCTGAGAGCAAGCTTCATCTCTCCAGCGCTTCATGTCCCGCTTCACGTCCGCGCTCGCGCGCCTCCCGTTCGAGCCGCGCGACGATGCGCGCGTAATCGTCGGGCGTGTCCATGTCGACTGTGAACCGGTCGTGCGTCGTCTCGTAGACGAACACCTCGTCGGCGTGCCCGGCGATCAGCTTGCGGCAGCCCGGATTCACGTGACCGCTCACGACCTCAGGTGCATAGCTCGCAGCAAACAGCACCGGGTTGCCGCGCGCGCCGCCGAACGACGGCACGAGGATCGAGCCGCGCGGCATCGATGCATACGCGTCGATCAGTTCGCGATAGTCGGCCGCGCCGAGCAGCACCTGATCGGCGAGGCACACCATGACGGCATCGCACGCGGCCTGCAACGCAGCGACGCCGGCCGCCACCGACGTCATCTGCCCTTCGCGGTAGCGCGCGTTGCTCTGGAACCGCACATCGAGTCCGTCGAGTGCGTCGAATACGGCGCGCCCGTTGAAGCCCGTCACGACGACGACTTCCTGCGGCTGTGCCGCGACGATGGCGCGCACGACGCGCCGTACAGCCGGCTCGCCGCCGACGGGCAGCAGCAGCTTGTGCCGCCCTTCCATCCGCGAAGAGAGGCCGGCTGCGAGCACGACGGCGGAAAAGGTGGCCGCGCTCATCGTTTCTCCATGTGCCCATCGTCCGGCGAGCCAGCCAGATAGCATTCCGGCCGCCGCTCGAACTCGGCCTTGCAGCAGTCGCAACAGAAATAGATTTTCCGCCCGCCGTATTCGACGACGTGCTTCGCCGTCGCGATGTCGATGCTCATTCCGCACACGGGGTTCACATAACGCCCGGCATCGGCGGCAGGTGCGCCGAGCGCCTCGCAAGGCGGCAGCCGCGGCACGGGTTCCGTCGCAACGCTGGCGGCACTGGCCTGTGCGATCGCCGCGCCCTGCTCCATTTCGTGCCTGAGCGCGACGAGTCCCGCCACCGCGCCCAATGCGATCTCCTGCGGCGTGTGCGCGTGGATTGCCGGTCCTGCCGGCGCGTGCAGCGCCGCGAGACGCGCTTCGTCGATGCCGCGCTCGCGCATCGTCTCAAGCAGCCGCCCGGCCTTGCGGCGGCTCGCGATCATAAGCACGGCCGCGACCGTGCTGCGCAGCGCGGCTTCGAGCGCGTCCTCGTCGCCGTCGCCTTGCGTCGCGATCAGCGCAAACGATGCGCCCGCGCGGTCCAGCGCCGCTGCATCGAAACGCGCTTCGCCCGGACGCGCGACATCGGCGGCGATGCACGCGCGCAACCCGACGCGCCGCGCGAGCACACACGCCTCATGCGCCGCAGGCGTCGCGCCGAACACGACGACGAGCGGCGCCGGCACGGTCGGCTGAATGAAGAGTTCGAGCGCGCCATTGCTCGCGCACGGCATCGCATGCGCTTCGACTTCCGCTTCGGGCACGGACTGTTCGTTGCTGATCCGCACGCGCCTCGGCTGCCCGGAGCGGACCGACTGCCGCGCCGCTTCGATCACGATCGTCTGCGCGCAGCCTCCGCCGATCCAGCCGTGCAGCACGCCGTCCCCGTCGACCAGCGCCTGCGCGCCGACCTGTGTCGACGTGGGCGGCGCTGCGCGTATCACGGTGACGACGGCGAACGGCGTGCCCGTCGCGATCAGTTGCTGCTCGAGTCGCAGCAGGTCGGCAGTGTTGGTAGCCATCTCGACAGATCCGGCATTCATTGCAGCGCACCGAGAATTTGAGGAAACACACGTTCGAGGCTCGCGAGATCGCGCGCTCCGGCGAACAGATCGACGTGCGGCAACGCGGCCTGCATCGCCGCGCTGACGGGCTCGAAGCCCGGACGGTCCGCAAGCGGATTGAGCCACACAAGCGAGCGGCAGCGCCGCCGGATCGCGGCCAGCGACTTGCCAAGCTGCGCGCTGTCACCGGCGTCATAGCCGTCGCTGACGATCACGACGGCCGTGCGCGCATGCAGCAGGCGCGGCGCGTAGTGCGCGTTGAACGCGGCGAGGCTTTCGCCGATGCGTGTGCCGCCCGCCCAGCCCTCCGAGATCAGATGCAGCCGCTCCTGCGCGCGCCGCGGATCGGGATCGCGCAGCGCCTCGTCGACGCACACGAGCCGCGTATGGAACATGAAGCTGTGCACATCGGGCAGCCGTCCGCTCAACACGCGCGCAAAACGCAGAAAGAAGAAGCTGTAGAGGCTCATCGAGCGGCTTACGTCGAGCATCAGCACGATGCGCGGGCGCTGTCGCCGCTTGCGCCGCCACGTGAGCTCGACGGGCAGGCCGCCGCGCGACACGCTGCGGCGGATCGTCGAGCGCAGGTCGATCGCGCGCCCCTGGTTCGCGCGCTGCTCGCGGCGCGTTTCGATGCCGCGCAGCCGCTGCGCGAAGCGGCGCAGCGCGGCGTCGATCGCAAAGAGTTCGTTGCGTTCGTTCAGGTGGCGGAAGTCCGCGTGAGCAAGCGACTCGTTCGGCGTGGCGCCTTCGTCGGCCGTGGCGCCTTCGACGGGTGTGCTGCCGCCGTGCTTCGCAAGCGAGACGGGCGCACCTTCGCTCGCGTCGCGCGGCGCCTCTTCCGTCTGAGCGGCCTCATCGCGTTCCAGCAGACCTGCGCCGCCCGCACGCGTCTGCACCATCTTGCGCCGGTTCGGCGCGCGGAAATACACGTCGAACAGTTCGTCGAAGCGCCGCCATTCCTGGGCGCGCGAGCACAGCAGCGCGCGCAGGCTCCAGCGCAGCACGTCGCTGTCGAGCTGACCCATGCGCTGCGCGACTTCGATCGAAGCGGCGACGTCCGCGCTCGTCACGCAAAACGCGTTCTCGCGCAGCCAGCCCGCGAAGCCTGCATAGCGCGCGACGAGCACGGCGGCGAGATCACGAGCGTCGAGTGATGAGGCGCGATCGATGTCCGTCAGCATGACGCCACCAGCCTTTCGACGACGGGCCGCGTGAGGCCCGCCTGATCCTCGCGCGTCTTCACCAGCGCGGCGAGCGAATCCATCACGCGGTCGATGCCGTCCTCGTCGAGCGCGCTCACGCCGAGGCGCAGCAGCGCGGCCACCCAGTCGAGCGTCTCCGCGAGGCCGGGCTTGCGGCGCAGCGCCATCTGCCGCACCGCGTGCACGAACTCGACGACCTGGCGCGCGAGCGCGTCGGGCACGCCGGGCACCTTTGTCTGCACGATCATCAGTTCGCGCTGGAACGTCGGATAGTCGACGTACTGATAGAGGCAGCGGCGGCGCAGCGCGTCGGAGATTTCGCGCGTGCCGTTCGACGTGAGGATCACAAACGGCCGCTCGATAGCGCGGATCACGCCGAGCTCGGGAATCGACAGCTGAAAGTCCGACAGCAGTTCGAGCAGATAGGCTTCGAACGCCTCGTCGGTGCGGTCGATCTCGTCGATCAGCAGCACGGGTGCGGGCGTCGTCGTGATCGCTTCGAGCAGCGGGCGCTTGAGCAGATAGCGCTCGGAGAAAATGTCCTGCTCCTTGTCGCGCATGGGCCGCGCGTCCTGCTCGAAGAGCTTGATGGCGAGCAGCTGATGCGCGTAGTTCCACTCGTAGAGCGCCGCGTGCGCATCGAGCCCCTCGTAGCATTGCAGCCGGATCAGCGGCACATCGAGCAGACGCGCGAGCGCTTTCGCCACTTCCGTCTTGCCGACGCCCGCCTCGCCTTCGAGCAGCAGCGGGCGGCGCATTTCCATCGTCAGCAGCAGCGCGGCCGCGAAGCTGCGCTCGGCGATAAAGCCGTGACTCGCGAGCCGCGCCTGTAGCGCGACGACCTCGGGCATGCGGTCGGTCGGCGTCATCGCGAGCCTCAGCGGCCTTGCGCCTTGTGCGAGAAGCGTCCGTGCAGCCAGTCGCGGATCATCGCCCAGATGAAGGCGAAACCGTTCAGCTCGGCGGCCTGCGCGGGCGGCGGCGTGGCCGCGCGCGCCGCTGGTGCTGAGGCTGGCGTCGCTGCATCGGCGGCGCTTTCTGCCGCATCGGATTGCGTGGTGTTCGCGGTTTGCATCGCATCGAGCCGCGCCGCGAAATTCGCGACGAACTGCTTGAGCAACTGCTCCGACGCGGGCGCCATCAGCCGTCCGCCGATCGCCGCGGCCTTTCCGCTCATCGTCACTTCGCTCTTGCCTTTAAGCGTGCAGGCCGCGTCCGAGGGCTCCACGGCGGCCGTGAGGTCCATCGTCGCCACCGAGCCGCCCGTCGCGTCCGTGCCCTTGCCCCGCAGATGCAGGCTGCGCGTGGCGGCATCGAGCGCGAGCACTTCGATGTCGCCCTTGAACGCCATCGTCGCGGGCCCGAGCCGCACCGTGATCGTGCCTTTATAGCGCGTGTCGTCGACGCGCTCGGTGATCTTCGCGCCCGGCATGCAGGTGGCGACCGCCTCGATGTCCTGCATCAGCTGCCATGCGCTGTCGGCCGTGGCGTCGAGCGGGAATGCCTTGTCGAGTACGACTTTCATATGGGCCTCCTGTCGACCCAGGTTAGCGCTTTAGCGCCTACTTGGGTCCCATGCAGAGCGGTCGACCCAAGTTAGCGCTTTAGCTGTCGGCCGGAGTTAGTGCTTTAGCACTTACACCGGCCCCATGCAGAGCACTTACTCCGGTCCCATGCAACAAGCTGCATCCCGCGCCGGATGCCTTCAGCCAGGCCGCGTGAGCCCAAGCTCGCGGCATTGCTGCCACACACGATACGCGTTGTGCGGCATGTCCATATGCGTGATGCCGAGGTGCGCGAACGCATCGACGACGGCGGACGTAAAGCACGGAATCGAGCCCACATGCGGCGACTCGGCCACGCCCTTCGCGCCGATCGGATGATGCGGCGACGGCGTCACCGTGTAGTCGGTTTCCCAATGCGGCGTCTCGACGGCCGTCGGCACGAAGTAGTCGAGCAGCGTCGCGCCGAGCAAATTGCCCGACTCGTCGTAGGGCAGCTCCTGGCCGAGCGCGACCGCGAAGCCTTCCGTCAACCCGCCGTGAATCTGCCCTTCGATGATCATCGGATTGATGCGCGTGCCGCAGTCGTCGAGCGCATAGAAGCGCCGCACGCGAATCTCGCCCGTGTAGCGGTTCACGTCGAGCACGCACACATAGGCGCCGAACGGGAACGTGAAGTTCGGCGGATCGTAGTAGTCGACGGCTTCGAGGCCCATTTCGAGCCCCTCAGGCACGTTGTTGTACGCGGCCCAGGCCACTTCCTTCACCGTCTTGAACTGGTCGGGCGAGCCTTTCAGCACGAAGCGGTCGAGATCGAATTCGACATCCTCCGCGCTCGCTTCGAGCAGATGCGCCGCGATCTTGCGCGCCTTCTCGCGAATCTTGCGCGACGCGCGCGCGACGGCCGCGCCCGCCACGGGCGTCGAGCGCGAGCCATACGTGCCGAGCCCATACGGCGCAGTCGACGTGTCGCCCTCTTCGACTGTGATCTGCGACGCGGGAATGCCCGCCTCCGACGCGATGATCTGCGCGTACGTAGTCTGGTGCCCCTGCCCCTGCGTGATCGTGCCCATGCGCGCGACGGCCGAGCCGTCCGGATGCACGCGAATTTCGCACGAGTCGAACATGCCGACGCCGAGGATGTCGCACATCTTCGACGGCCCCGCGCCCACGATCTCCGTGAAGTTCACGACGCCGATGCCCATCAGCCATTCGGCGTCCGGATCGGCGCGGCGCTGCGCCTGTTCCGCGCGCAGCCCGTCGTAATCGACGGCGGCCAGCACCTTGCGCAGCGCGGGCTCGTAGTCGCCGGAGTCGTATTCAAGGCCGAGCGGCGTCGCATAGGGGAACTGCTCCTTGCGGATGAAGTTGCGCAGACGGATTTCGGCCTTGTCGATGCCGAGCTTCTGCGCGAGCACGTCGACCATCCGCTCGATCAGATACACGGCCTCCGTCACGCGAAATGAGCAACGGTACGCGACACCGCCTGGAAACTTGTTCGTGTACACGCCGTCGACGGACACGAACGCGTTCGGGATCGCATACGAGCCGGTGCACACATGGAACATGCCGGCGGGCCATTTGGTCGGATCGGCGCATGCGTCGAACGCGCCGTGGTCCGCCACGACATGCACGCGCAACGCCTTGATGCGGCCGTCCTTGTCGGCCGCGAGTTCGCCCGTCATGTGATAGTCGCGCGCGAACGCGGTGCTGGACAGGTTCTCGCTGCGCGACTCGATCCACTTGACGGGACGTCCGAGCACGATCGACGCGACGATCGACGTCACGTAGCCCGGATACACGCCGACCTTGTTGCCGAAGCCGCCGCCGATATCGGGCGAGACGATGCGGATCTTCGATTCAGGTATCGACGACAGCAGGCCGACCACCGTGCGCACAACATGCGGCGCCTGCGACGTGATGTAGACGGTGAGGTCGCCGCGCACCTTGTCGAATGACGCGACGCAGCCGCACGTTTCGAGCGGGCACGGATGCACGCGCGGATACAGGATGTCCTGTTTCACCGTAACGTCCGCGTTTTCGAACATGCGGTCCGTCTTGTCGCGGTCGCCCATCGTCCACGTAAAGATGTGGTTCGGATGCTTGCGCGCGCCGTGCGCGCCCGTCTCCTTGTCGCTAATGTCCTCGCGGATCACGGGCGCGTCGGGTTCGAGCGCCTTCATCGGATCGACGAGCGCGGGCAGTTCCTCGTATTCGACTTCGACGAGCTCGGCCGCATCGGCGGCAACGTAACGATCGTCGGCGACGACGAATGCGACCTCCTGATTCTGGAAGCACACTTTTTCGTCGGCCAGCACGGCCTGCACGTCGCCCGCGAGCGTCGGCATCCAGTGCAGCTTGAGCGGCTTCAGATCGTCGGCGGTGAGCACGGCGTGCACGCCCGGATGCGCGAGCGCGCGCGACTTGTCGATGCGCTTCACGCGCGCATGCGCATACGGACTGCGCACCATCACGCCGAACAGCATGCCCGGCATCTTGATGTCGTCGACGTAAGTGCCCTTGCCCTGGATGAAGCGCGGGTCCTCGCGGCGCTTGCGCGAGCAGCCCATGCCTTCAAGAGCGGCGAGACGTTCGAGACTGGCGTCGAGATTGCCCATGGCGTTTCTCCCGTCGTCAATGCGTGTGAGCCGCGTCCGCCTCGATGAGCGGATGCGAGCTTTCGGCCGTGCCGTCGCGCAGCTTGCGCGCCGCGTACTGCACGGCCTTCACGATGTTCTGATACCCGGTGCAGCGGCACAGGTTCCCCGCCATCCAGTAGCGGATCTCGGCTTCCGTCGGGTCTGGGTTCTCCTGCAGCAGACGATAGGCGCGCATCAGCATGCCCGGCGTGCAGAACCCGCACTGGAGTCCGTGCTCCTGCATGAAGCCTTCCTGCAGCGCGTGCAATTCACCACCCTGCGCGAGCCCTTCGACTGTCTTCACGTCCGCGCCTTCGGCCTGCACGGTCAAGAGCGTGCACGACTTCACCGACATGCCGTTGAAGTCCACCGTGCACGCGCCGCAATGCGACGTCTCGCAGCCGATGTGCGGCCCCGTGTGCAGGCACTTTTCCCTTAGCGTGTGAATCAGCAGCTCGCGCGGCTCGACCGCCACGTCGACCTCGCTGCCGTTCAGCGTGAACGACACCATCGTCTTCTTGCTCATGTCGCGCTCTCCCGATGTGTGCTCAATGCGCGGACCGCTCGTAAGCGGTCCGCAACGCACGGCGCGTCATCTCGCCCGCCATCGCCCGCTTGTAGTCCTCGTCGCCGCGCAAATCGGGCAGCGGATTGCAGGCCGCCATCGCGCGGCGCGCGGCTTGGTCCACATGTGCATCGTCGAACGGCTGGCCGCGCAATGCGTCTTCGGCATCCGTTGCGCGGATCACCGTGTCGCCGACATTCGTCAGAGCAATGCGCACGTCGTCGACGTGTCCATCGCGCATGCGCAGCGTCACGGCCGACGCGGCCGTCGCGAAGTCGCCCGTCTTGCGCTTGAGCTTCGCGTAGCAGTAACCCGTGCCGGCGGCGGGCACGGGGATGCGAATGCCCGTCAGAATTTCGGTGGGCTCGATCAGCGTCGCGTAGGTGCCGACGAAGAAGCCGTCGGCGGGCACGACCCGCTCGCCCTGCGCGCCTTGCAGCACGAACGACGCGTCGAGCGCGATCATCAGCGCGGGATGATCGTTGCCCGGATCGCCGTGCGTGATGTCGCCGCCCAGCGTGCCGCGATAGCGCACCTGCGGATCGGCGATCTGCTTCGCGCCCTCGATGAGCAGCGGACACTTTGCCTCCAGCAGCGCGGACCAGATCAGCTCGTTTTCCGTCGTCATCGCGCCGATCCACAACACGCCGTTTTCTTCGCGGATGCCGTGAAGCTCCTCGAGCTTGCCGAGGTCGATCAGATGCTCGGGCTGCGCGAAACGCAGTTTCATCATCGGCAACAGGCTGTGGCCGCCCGCCAGCAGCTTCGCCGTGTCGCCGTGCGCGCCGAGCAGCGCGAGCGCTTCGGGCAGCGACTGCGGCGCGTGGTATTCGAAAGGTCGGGGAATCACGCGTGTCTCCTTCGTCGACCATGCAGGCTCGTTGCAGTTGTCATCGTTCCGAGGCCGAGGATTTCACAATGCAACGCAGCAATTCAATGTGATTTCCCGAACGGCAGCCTGGCCGCGTCGACGGCCGGAAAACTTGCGTGAAAGGGGGAAAAGACTTAAAACGGATGCACCGTCCCGGCATTGCAGACGCCGCGCACAGCGGTGCGGGAGCATCGGGAGAACCCTGGATGAAACTGTTCGATCATGCCATGCCGATCACCGACGCGCGTCGCGCCGAGACCTTCCAGCACCGGCTGGAACAGTTCAATCCGGGCGTCGTGTGGCTCGATACGCAGGGGCGCGTCACCGCGTTCAACGACGTCGCGCTGCAGATTCTCGGGCCAGCCGGCGAGCAGTCGCTGGGCGTCGCGCAGGACAAGCTGTTCGGCATCGACGTCGTGCAGCTGCACCCTGCGAAGAGCCGCGACAAGCTGCGCTTCCTGCTGCAGTCGCGCGACGCGGGCGGTTGCCCGGTGAAGTCGCCGCCGCCCGTCGCGATGATGATTAATATTCCTGACCGTATTCTGATGATCAAGGTGTCGAGCATGTCGGACATGCACGGCGCGTGCGGCACCTGCATGATCTTCTACGACGTGACCGACCTCACGACGGAGCCCTTGTCCGAAACGCTGGCGGGCACGGTCACGCCGCCGCGACGGCTGCTCAAGATTCCCGTGTACCGCGGGAACCGCGTGATCCTGATCGACCTGAAAGACATCATCCGCTTTCAGGGCGACGGACACTACACGACGATCGTCACGAAGGACGACCGCTATCTGTCGAACCTGTCGCTCGCGGACCTCGAATTGCGGCTCGACAGCAGCATCTTTCTGCGCGTGCATCGCAGCCACATCGTCAGCCTGCCGTATGCAATCGAAATGCTGAAAGCCGACGAGAACATGAACCTCGTGATGGACGACGCCGAGCGCAGCGTCGTGCCCGTCAGCCGGGCGCGCGCCGCGCAATTGAAGGAACGGTTCGGCGTGGTGTGAAGGCTCGTGACTGCAAGGCAATAACGGATCGCCCGTCGCGTTTGAGGCCTTGAGCGGAGAGCGCGATCGGGACCGCCGCTTGCAAATGCGGCGAAGGGCGACGGCCGGGTGACATCGAGTTGCGCATCGCGTTCGACACAGGCTGCACACGGCTTACGACACTTGCCGCGGCGAGCATCGCCTCCGTGGAGTTTTCACGCGTTCAGATGAGGTTGTCGACATGCTGTGGCGTTCTGCCACCCGGGACGGCAAATGGCCGGATGACCATCGTCAATACCCGAGCGACGGGAAGAGGGATACTGCTCACGTGTCGATCTGATTGTCTCTGTCACAGCCGCGCGATGCGCAACTCACTATCCATGTTCAAACACATTCTTCTTCCCGTTGACGGTTCCGACGTATCGCGCAGGGCCGTTGCAAGTGCCATCGAGTTCGCCCGGATCAGTGGCGCGCGTCTTACACCCTATACCTGCGTACACGACCAGTGGATTCCAACCGATAACGAACTGTGGCCTGAATACGCATCACGCGCGCAGGACGAGGCCCGTGCAGAACACGCGAAGATCGAGGAAGCCGCCGCGCAAAATGGCGTGCATTGCGTCGGTGCCACGTCGGCCGCGTCGTCGCCCTATCTGGGGATCATCGCCAAGGCGATGGAGCTGGAATGTGACGTGATCTTCATGGCGTCGCACGGCCGGAACCGGGTCAGCAGCCTTCTGCTGGGCAGCGAAACGCAGAAGGTGCTCAGCCACAGTGCGATTCCTGTCCTCGTCTTCCGTTGAAGTCGCCAGGGCCCGAGTTCAGGTTTTGAGCAGCGCGAAGAAGAATGCGACGAGATCGGTGCCTTTGGACGCCGCTCGTCCATCGGCACGTGACCGAACGTGCAGGTGTTTCGGGACGCTTGCTTAAAGGCGGATCAACGGGAGCGGGCCTTCCCCCTATTCGCTATCCCCTTTCGTCTTGCTCTTTGTCGTAGCAGGAGATAAGGGAAGCGCAATGCCGAGCGCGTCTGCGACTTCGGCGAGCGTGCCATCCCGGCACCATTGACGATATTTCATGTAGCACGTCTGCGCAGGCGGGCCGTCACGCGGCAGATGATGCCAGCGCTCGTTTTGCGTCAGCACCCATAGGATTGCGTTCAGGAGTTCGCGCGGGTCGCGGGGCACGCGACCGTATCTTCACATCCTGTCCCGAGGGAACAGGTGCGCGACCTTGTCCCAATCCTGATCGGATAATGGTTCAAAGCTCATCGCCTGCCCCACCCGCTGATCGGCTTACGCGAGACTCGTGCAGAGTTCCGGCACGAGCGTGAACAGATCGCCGACCAGACCATAGTCCGCGACGCTGAAGATCGGCGCCTCTTCGTCCTTGTTGATCGCGACGATCACCTTCGAGTCCTTCATGCCCGCCAGGTGCTGGATCGCACCCGAGATACCCACCGCGATGTACAGCTGCGGCGCGACGATCTTGCCCGTCTGGCCGACCTGGTAGTCGTTCGGCACGTAGCCCGCATCGACGGCTGCGCGCGAGGCACCCATTGCTGCGCCGAGCTTGTCGGCGAGCGGCTCAAGCACCTTCGTGTAGTTCTCGCCGCTGCCCAGACCGCGGTCGCCCGACACGATGATGTTCGCGCTCGTCAGTTCCGGACGGTCCAGCTTCGTCACTTCACGGCTCACAAACTGCGAGATGCCTGCGTCTGCCGCCGCTTCGATCTTCCCGACCGACGCACTGCCGCCTTCTGCTGCGACCGGGTCGAAGCCCGTTGCACGCACCGTGATGACCTTGACCGGATCAGCCGATTGCACGATCGCGATTGCGTTGCCCGCGTAGATCGGACGCTCGAACGTATCCGCGCTATCGACGGCCGTGATGTCGCTGATCTGCGCGACGTCGAGTTTTGCCGCGAT
>NZ_WHNP01000031.1 GCF_009362735.1 Paraburkholderia franconis
CGACGGCGCGTTGCCCTTGCAAAGTCTTGACGTTCGCGAACCGCTCCATCAGCTCTGACAGCTCCGCTTCGATTGCTTGTTGAATCACTTGCCGCGCCCCGTGACGAACCAATTCGTCCAAACCAAGCCCGACTCCCGATAGACCGACGACTGCTTTTTCCGTATCCTTGCTCATGGTGGATGGTTTGATTTTTTGCTGGTTTCCGACTTCGACAATCAGATTCTCAGCTGAAACCTCCACCGCTTTCAACTTCCCGCATCAACTCCCCCGTACACCAGATTCGACTTTAGCTCCCGCATCTCCTGGGCGAAAAGACACCCAACAACTCAAGCACGGTATCGAACTATCTGCCGATAGATGCCAGCGTTAGGTGCGTCGATCATTGACGGCAAGAACGTCGAGCTCCGGAGCACAATATGGGAAAATATCCGCGCGGTACGCAGCCGTCAGCTGGCCTTGGATCCAACCTAACAGCAATGTGGACGTTCCGCAGGGTATTAAGGTTGTCAGCCCGACTACACGGAATTGCACTATCGGTATTATGGCCGAGTTCGGTTCATTCCCAGGTCTCACAGCCCCCAAACGGTCAGCATCGGCATTAATCAACATTCAATTGAGTACCTACTCGGTAACAGTCAATATCGCGAGCCAGTCGCCCACTTAAGTCAATCCTCAGTACGCCCGATTCGTCAGCTATAATTTGCGATAAGGTAGGGCCGTCAATCGAAGCGACCAATTCGACAACGATTAAATAATGCCTGACGCCTCAGTCCTGTTGGGGCAGTTTGCCTTAACGGCCTTGGTGACGAACGGGAACCTCGTGGCGTGTATGCGGGGTCGGCAATCAACCCATTGCTTTCCAGAGAAAGGGACTTCTATGACGATCGTCAGCATCATCGGTGTGGTGCTTGTGTTGACGGTCGTCGTGCTTGCGTTACTGGCAGTTGTCGATATCCTGTTCGGGCTACGGGTGCGCAAGGGCAAGCGGGTTGGCCCAAACGGTCGCGCGACATCGAGCGCTGCAGCCAATCCGCCTCGTTGCTTGAACCGTCTTTTTGACCGGCGCTCCGTGTCAGACCATGCCTGTGACAGGCCAAATCGCCAGAGCCAAAAATAGTGCAGGATAGGCAGGCGCCCTCGATTCGGGCTGAATCTGCGTTGCTGCCCGTGTTTCATTCAAGGGATCACCGTTCGATTGACAACTTCAATGGTCGGCCCTCCCGGCCCGATGTCCGATGTCACGAACGGAACACGTCCAGACCTCCTCCACGTCGGCGAACGGCTCACAACGCGCCCGCTCACCGCACTCCCTTTTTCTCGCACGCCATACACGCTATAGGCTGCCTGAACACTTTCCTCGTCGCGGTGCTGATCAATTTCGATGTCAATGTCCTTGTGCACGGCGCCGGGTAATGAGGAAAGGTAAACCAAGATGCCGATCAGGCAATGACGGGTCGTCGGACGAACGATGCGAATGCGCTCGAGCACGTCCTTATTGTCGTCAGGCTCGATGTCGAGACCCGCAGAAGGGAGTGTCCCGCCAATGTTTTCCCATACTGGACTGTCGAACAGAATATCCTTGCCACTGATGATGGAAACGCCCTGCCGTCGGCATCCGCTTGCGTAGTGATTGAATACGCGAATGCACGTGCTATAGGAGTTCGGTCTGGTATAACTGTTGGCAATGTAGATTCCATCGCCCCAGCAGTCGGTTGTCACAGGCGACTCGATTCTGATATCAGCGCTTCCGGCTATCGAAATGCCCATGCCGAATCCAGCCCCGCTAGGATTTTTGACGGCCGCGTTCAGTTGCCTGCTGCCGGACAGGCGCGGGTTTTCGAGCAAGACATGTTGTATGTCCCACGCTCTCATCATCTGGTAATCGGCCGTATTGTGCGCAAGCAAGCTGATTGACGCACCCGGCGCGAACTGGACATGACTATTGGTGCGCAAGGTCAGGCCCGTTGCATCAATCCTGCAGTCACCGGTTATCAGAAGGGTCTTTCCAACCGATTCATCAATGGCGCGCTGTAGCGCAAACCTGTCATTCGTTTTACCGTCCCCCTTTGTCCCGAACGCGCTGTCCACAACGACAGCTGTGTGCTGTGTCCGGGACGGGCGTCGCGGCTCACCTCTGGCAACACTGTTAATTCGTGCGAGCATCATGTTCAGCGCGATGCACTGTAGCGCACAACGTCTGCTGATCATTTCTATCTCCAGAACATACGAATTGAGCGAAGACCAGGCATGCTTATGGAAGAGCGCTATGTCCGCATCATGCTACAGGAACAACGGCCTCATGGTCGTGATCGACAAGCTCGTGAACAGCAAAGCGAATCGATCGGGCGCGTCGAGAAGATCACCGGCAAGAAGATCGCGTTCTACGAAGCGAACGTGCGCGACGAAGCCACGCTCGACACGATCTTCGACCAACACCCCATCACGGGCGCGATCCACTTTGCGGCGCTAAAGGCCGTTGGCGAATCGGTCGCGAAGCCGATCGAGTACTACCGCAACAACATCGACGGCCTGCTCGTGCTGCTCGACATGATGCGCGCGCGCAATGTGAAGCAGTTCGTGTTCTGCTCGTCGGCAACGGTGTACGGCGTGCCGGAAATCTCACCGATCGACGAAACGTTCCCGCTGTCGGCGACCAACCCGTATGGCCAGAGCAAGCTGATCGCCGAACAGATCCTGCGCGACCTCGAAGTGTGCGACCCGTCGTGGCGCATCGGAGTGCTGCGTTACTTCAATCCCGTCGGCGCGCATGAAAGCGGGCTGATCGGCGAAGAGCCCGGCGGCATTCCGAACAACCTGATGCCGTATGTCGCGCAGGTGGCCGTAGGCAAGCTCGACAAGTTGCGCGTGTTCGGCGGCGACTACGACACGCCGGACGGCACGGGCGTGCGCGACTACATTCACGTCGTTGATCCGGCGCGCGGGCATATCGCGGCACTCGTATGCGCTCGTCAAATGCGACGCGAGCTTTGTCGTGAATCTCGGCACGGGCCAAGGCTATAGCGTGCTGGAAATCGTGAAGGCCTTCGAGAAGGCATCCGGCAAGCCGGTGCCGTACGAGATTGTCGCGCGCCGTCCGGCCGATGTCGCGCAGTGCTTCGCGAATCCGGCGAAGGCGCTCGACGTGATCGGCTGGAGCGCGCAGTTCGACATCGAGCGCATGTGCGTCGATCATTGGCGCTGGCAGGCGCAGAATCCGCGGAGGTTCGAGTGAGCGTGGGGCGTGGCAGGGATGCGTCACCGCGCGCGCATCCCGCCACCTTCGTCCCGTCAATGTTCATGTCTGGCTGCTGTGCCCTGTGCGCAAGCCGAATGACACTGCGCATTCGGCCTCTTTTCTCCGCGACGCGCATCCTTTGATCGCTAATGCCGCGAGATGTTTGCGTGGGACGGCGTTCTCAGGTGTCAAACGCGTGGCATCTCCACATGTTTTGGCTGTTCTGGCTTAGAAGAGGCCTCAAGATTTTTGCGCAACAGCCGAAATCCCAGACGTGAAAATCAGCGCAACGTCGGCCGGATTCCAAGCATCTGTAAAATGGCGGTCTGGATCGCGACCGTCCCGTCCGGCGCAGCATGGCTCGTAGACGGACATCGAAGATTGCCCCCATGAAGAATTTTTTCGACAGCGGCCTCGCGCAGCGCTACGGCTACGGCATCGCTGTGTACATCGCCGCCAGAACCGCCGACCTGCAGCGCGGCATCGAACGACAAATGTCCAACGCCGCGCCGCAGGCCGGCGCCCGCTCGAAGACGCGCAAGTTGAAGAGATCGTCTCTATCCTGCGTAGCAAAGGAGGAGACATTCCCGCCGAACCGAGCGCGGACGGCGCCCGTTTATCGGACGCAGATGCAACTGGTTGACTGACCTCGTCACAGGATCTTTTCATCGGTCCATTTTCACTTCTGTTTCCTCTCGCGGCACGTTGCTTGCAACGCCTTAAAAGGGCATTTCCGCTGTTTTCCGGCGGGCGACCCTGACCGTCGCCCGTCGCGATCACGCGTAGCCTCGACACGCTTTCAGGGCCCAGCGTGGTGGATTCCACGTTGATACGTTACTGGCTGGTCCCGCAGTCTGTGGTTCGACGCACAGATATCCGGTTGCGCAACTGCTGCAATGAGCGCGAACAACGGCGTGGCGGCAAATCGATTCCGAGCGCGCTGCGGCGCTTGCCCGGAGGAAACATGAACGTCATCGCAGAAAAGATTTCCCGCGCGTCCGCGGGTCACGAGACGCAGCCCGCTTGCATCATCCAGCCCGTCGTGCTGGCGGGGGGCTCAGGCACGCGTCTGTGGCCGCTGTCGCGCGAGCAATGCCCGAAACAGCTGATCGGCCTGACGAGCGACGAATCGCTGCTCGAAGCCACTTTGCGCAGAACGGAAGGGCTGCGCGTGCCCACACCTGGCCTTCCGACCCAACACATCGTGAGGACGCAGCGTGCGCTCGTCGTCTGCAGCGAAGAACTGCGGCTGCCGACCCGCGAACGGCTCGAACGCTGCGCGTGCGAATCGCGCGTCGTGCTCGAACCCGTGCCGCGCAACACGGCGCCCGCGCTGACGGTCGCCGCGCTGGCCGCGCTCGCGGACGCGCCGCAAGGCGAAGACCCCGTTCTCGTCGTGATGCCCGCCGATCATCTGATCGTCGATGAGGCCGCGTTCGCCGCGACGCTGCAGCAGGCCGTCCAGCACGCGCTGCACGATGCGATCGTCGCGCTGGGCGTGCCACCCGAGCGCGCGGAAACGGGCTACGGCTACATCAAGACGGGACTACCCGCCGACGCGCCCGGCGCACGGCCCATCGAGCGCTTCGTCGAAAAGCCCGCGCAGGAAACGGCCGAGCGCTACGTCGCGTCGGGCGAGTACTGGTGGAACAGCGGCATCTTCGTGATGCGCGCCTCGGTGTGGCTAGCGGCAATCGCTTCGTGCCGGCCCGACATCGCGGCCGCATGCCGCACAGCGTATGACGACGCGTGCACCGATCGCGACGGCGCGTTGATGATCGACCGCGCTGCGTTCACCGCATGTCCGAGCGATTCGATCGACTATGCGGTGATGGAACGCATCGGCGACGATCCGAAGCTGACGGGCATCATTGTGCCGCTGACGGCGGGCTGGTCCGACGTCGGCGCATGGGACGCTGTCTGGAACATCAGCGAGAAGGATGCGGCAGGCAACGTCGCGCGCGGCCGCGTGCTGCTGGAGAGCGCGACCGACACGTACGCGCATTCCGAAGGACGCCTCGTCGCGTGTGTCGGCGTGACGGGCGTCGTGGTGGTCGAGACGGCCGATGCCGTGCTCGTCGCCGCGAAAGACCGCGTGCAGGACGTCAAGGCGATCGTGAACCGGCTGAATGCCGCGAAGGACACGGAAGCGAAAGTGCATCGGAAAGTCGAGCGGCCGTGGGGCTGCTACGACTCGATCGATCGCGGCGACCGCTTTCAGGTGAAGCGGATCGTCGTGAAGCCGGGCGGGCGGCTATCGTTGCAGATGCATCATCATCGCGCTGAACACTGGATCGTCGTGCGCGGTACCGCGCGCGTAACGCGCAGCGACGAAACGTTTCTGCTGACCGAAAACCAGTCGACCTACATTCCGCTCGGCGTGAAGCACCGGCTGGAAAATCCGGGCAAGACGCCGCTCGAGATCATCGAGGTGCAGTCGGGCGGTTATCTGGGCGAAGACGATATCGTGCGGTTCGACGATCAGTACGGGCGCACCGGAGTCTAGCGGCAGGCCTGTCTGGTGAAATGCGGCGCAGGCACGCGCCAAGCGTTACAGCAACGCCGCATCTTCGGAAACACGGATGAAAACAAACGGGCGCGACGGAGCTGAATTGTCATCCCGAGCGTCGACGGAGGGCACTGCATCCGTCTAAGTAACGACCTGTCAATCGAGAAATGAGATTGCCACACGCGCAGGTGCGACTTCGAGACGGGCCGACCAAAACCGTTCCGTGCAGGAATTAGCGGGGTACGCGCGGCTGCCGACGTGCGCGATCCGCTTTACGTCCGAGATTGCACATGTGCGCACCATATGCACAAATCGCAGCCGTCAGAACCAACGCAACAACACCGAAACCCATCGTCGTTCTCCGTTTCGATAATTCAAGGTCAGGATAGCCTCAATTCTGCTTGAAATACAGCTTCCCAGAAAGCCCATCTTGAGCTCGATTTCTCGCCTGCAGCATCCCGTTGACCGTGGCCACCATGCCGGACGAGAACCCATGCGCTTCAAGCCGGTGCCGGAATCGCGTAATCGTGCTCTCGTCAGGCAATCGGGAATGTCGCCCAGTGATTCTCAACCGCCATCGCGATATAGGCTGCTTCGCCATTGCCGACCAGGTTTGCAACCGCGACTCGTCATATCTGCCTAGTTACTGCGGCTCTGCGATCACAACAAACCGTAAAGCAAAAACGGCCCCCGGTAGGGAGCCGCTTTCATGCTGCGCTTCGTTTATTTCATGATCGCCAGACAGACCGCCACGACGATGGCGAACACCTTCCACATACGCCACAGTTCGCTGGACCAGATCGCGCCTGCCGCGCCTGTGAGAAGCAACACAACGCACAGGTTGTTGTTCACATGCATGCTCGCGAGCATGGCGGCGAACCACCACAGCGCGAGCGATACGACAAAGATAATTGCCCTGCGCGCGAAGAAAGGCAGCGCCATGAACTTCACGTAGGACAACGTCAGCCAGTCCGCAGCGCGCATTTACTCCTCCGACTTGTTGTTCTTGGAATATTCGGTGACATCGAAGCTGTACCAGCCTGCGACGCCAGACGCGGCAAGCGACGCGAGAAAGAGCCGCGAGATTTCGATCAGTGCCAGCATATTTCCACCTCGGTAGTGAAGGCTCCCATGCATCGCGCCTCGCGCGATGAACACCAGAGTCAGACCTATCGTGGCTTCTCTGTAGCGAAGTCAAGTCTCCATCCGAACGAGACCGTGCTAGTGCTGATATGTATTGCCCGGTTTTCTGGGCTCAAACAAAAATGCATGAGGTATTGTCGAATTTCTAACCAACAGCCCCTCCGCATCAGGCTGTCAAGAGAGTCGCTGCCTTCAGACGTCACTCGTTGGGCCAAGTCAAGAGCGTAGCGTGAAACAGGTCAGCTATTCGGGAGGCGACGACCTCGCAAGACCTGGAAGACTTGTCCGGACGTCTGAAGCTTCAGGCAACGCCAGCAGCGGCCTCCACGCGAAACACCGCCACCGCCTCGCGCAGTACTATCGCCTGCGCTTCGAGTGATTTCGCGGCGGCCGCCGCCTGTTGCACAAGCGCCGCATTCTGCTGCGTCACTTCGTCGATCTGGCCGATCGCCTTGTTGATCTGCTCGATGCCGTCGCTCTGCTCGTGCGCGGCGCTTTCGATCTCCGTCATGATGCCCGTCACGCGCTCGACGGAGGCCATCGCTTCCTGCATCGTCTTGCGCGCATCGGCGACGAGCGACGCGCCCTGCTCGACCTGCGCCGTCGAATCGCCGATCAGATCGCGAATCTCCTTCGCCGCGGCCGCCGAGCGCTGCGCGAGCGCGCGCACTTCCGATGCCACGACGGCGAAGCCGCGTCCCTGCTCGCCCGCGCGCGCCGCCTCGACGGCCGCGTTCAGCGCGAGGATGTTGGTCTGAAACGCGATACCCTCGATGATGCCGATGATCTCGCCGACCTTGCGCGACGAACCGGTGATGCCATCCATCGTTTCTGTCACGCGCGTGACCACATCGCTGCCGCGCACGACCGTCTCCAGCGCGCCTTGCGCGAGAAGGTTCGCCAGCTTCGCATTGTCGGTGTTCTGCTTGACGGTAGCCGACAGCTCTTCCATGCTCGCCGCCGTCTGCTGGAGCGCGGCCGCCTGCTGCTCGGTACGGCTCGACAGATCGGCATTGCCGGCGGCGATTTCGTTCGCGCCCAGCGTGATCGACTGCGTGCTGCCGCGCACTTTCGACACGGTTTCGACGAGCCCGTCGCGCATCTGAGCGAGCGCCTGCAGCAACTGACCCATTTCGTTGCGCGAGCGCACCTTGACGGTCGAAGTCAGATCGCCTTCGGCCATGCTGCGGAAGTGGCGGATCGTCTGGTTCACGGGCTTCACAACGGCGGCGGAAAGACCGGCGCGCGCCAACGCGCCCACCACGATAGCCACCACGCCGATCGCGATGAAGATGCCTGTCGAGATCCTGAAGCGCTGGCTCAGTTGCTCCGCCTGGCGCTGCCGGTTGTCGGCGTGCGCGTGCCTGAGCGCGTCGATCGCCTTCGCATAGATGCCGTAGTAATGGTCGCCCGTTTCGCCCTGAATCGTGCGGAACGTGTTGAAGTCGTTATCGACGAGGGCCTTGTGCTCCGGCTCGATCGCCTGATTGACGAGCGCCATGCGTGCGTCCGCGACTGTCTGCGCAAGCTTGCGCTCTTGGTCGCTGCCGAACGGGCCAGCCATGTAGACGCGGAACTCGTCGTTCGACGCTTCGAGCATCTTGTGCGCGGCCGCGAGCAGCCCGTCCGTCTCCTTGCCGACGCTGAAGAGCGTCTCGTAGCTGCCGAGTGACAGTCGGACCTGCAACAGCTTCTCCGAACTCGACGCGAGCGCACTCATCGCCGCCGAAGTCTGCTGCACGTTCTGCAGACCATCGTTGCTGAATTTCAGCGCGCCCCAACCGACGCCGATCACCGTCAAAAGAAGCGCTGCGAATACACAGATGACGAGCGTCAGTCCTTGTCGGATAGTGAGGTTGTTGAGCATGGAGAGTCCGTGACATGCGATAGGCAGCCGGGATGGCGGCCCCGTCGATGGCTAACGGCAACGGCTCACGTGTTCTGGATAGGGAGAATCCATGACGCAGCATGTGGGATGGCGCGTGCCGGGCACGCGTCGTCAACCCGTCCGGGCGCGCTGCGTTTCATTTGTATAATCCCCCGTTTGCTTTCCGGCCCCCACTTTCATGCTCAGTTTCGCGCTCGGTTTCATCGTTTCATTACTGGTCACGCTCGTAATCGTGCGTTATGCGCATCTGCATGAAACTTTCGCGGACACCGATCTGGGCGGCGTGCAGAAATTCCACGCGCGGCCGGTGCCGCGCATCGGCGGAACGGGCATTCTGATCGGGCTCGTCGCATCGGCGATCCAGTTGCATGGCGCGTATCCGCGCGTGTCGGTGGGCATTCTCGGGATTGTCGCCTGCGGAATTCCGGCGTTCGCTTCGGGGCTGGTCGAAGACCTGACGAAGAAAGTTTCGCCGCTCGTGCGCCTGATCTGCACGATGATTGCGGCGGCGCTCGCCTATTTCGTGCTGGGAATCGCCGTCACGCGCATCAGCGTGCCGCCGCTCGATTTTCTGCTGTCGTATGCGGCAATTTCGTGTGCCGTGACCGTCCTGGCCGTTGCCGCGCTGGCGAATGCGATCAATATCATCGACGGTTTCAACGGGCTCGCTTCGATGGTTGCGTTCATGATGTTCGCATCGCTCGCTTATGTCGCGTTTCAGGTGCATGACCCGATCGTGCTATCGGCGTCCCTGATCATGATGGGCGCGGTAATGGGCTTCTTCATCTGGAATTTCCCCGCCGGCTTGATCTTTCTCGGCGACGGCGGCGCGTATTTCATCGGCTTCATGCTCGGCGAGCTGTCGATCATGCTCGTGATGCGCAATCGCGATGTGTCGGCGTGGTATCCCGTGCTGCTCTTCATGTACCCGATCTTCGAGACGTGCTTTTCGATCTATCGGAAGAAGTTCATTCGCGGGATGTCGCCGGGGATTCCGGATGGCGTGCATCTGCATATGCTCGTCTACAAGCGTCTGATGCGCTGGGCCGTTGGCGCACGCACGGCGCGTGAACTGACACGGCGCAATTCGCTGACGTCGCCTTATCTGTGGCTGCTTTGCCTGATCGCTGTGATTCCCGCGACGCTGTTCTGGCGGCATACGCTGCATCTGTTCTGTTTCGTCATCGTGTTTGCCGCGACATACGTGTGGCTCTATGTGAGCATTGTCCGATTCAAGGTGCCGCGCTGGCTGGTGGTCCGCAAGCACCGGTGAAGCGCTCGCCAGGAGGGGCACCCCGAGCAGCTCTTCCTATGAAGCCACCAGCCATTACGGTCAAGTCAGGCAATAGCGGTCCGGCAACGTCAATCAACATCGGGGTCGAGCGCACGCTTAGACCAAACGGTGCGCTGGCATGCATGACCGACGGCGACAACCTCCGACACAGGAATTAATAAATAAAAAAGGCCACACCCGAACACGCAGCCTTGCTTTGTCTGTCCGACGATAATCCTGCAACGGCGTTATGACATGCGTCGACGAGCGCGGTCTGCCTTGCGACCGTTACGGTCCATGATCAGACCAAGTGCAGATAAGACAAGAGCCACGCCAAGCGCAAAAAAAATGAAGCCCATGTGATTCTCCGTTTTGTGGATACGTGCGTGGTACAAACGGCCAACGTACTGGCGGCGCGCTTTCTATGCGGTCGTGCACGGCGCTCAACAAAAAACGGCGCCGAAAATGCGGGCCTCTATACGGATAAAAACCGGCAATGTCAGTTCAGTTCAACGATCAGCGCGCGATACGCCGGTGCCGCCGTTGCCGATCGTGCTTGCGACCGCGACTGCTCATGTAAGCACCGTAGCCCAGAATCGGCGCTAAGAGAAACAGTACGAACAAACCGAGATTCATGGTAAATGTCCGTTCATGGAATTCATGCCTTGAAGAAAGGGTACCACAACGACGAGGACGCCCACGGCCTCGTTCAGGAGCTTGCTCCGTGTCGGGGCGGCCCGTGCCCACCGGAACGACAATTAGCGGAAAGCAAAGTCTCCCGGGCTGCCTGCCTTCCCCCAAATCTTCCGTCGGCTCTAACCCCACTCGGCGCGGCGCCATTGCATCTGGGCGGCGATCGCTGCAGAACAACGTTTTTTGCCAACGACCGACGCATACGCCTTCGGCGCTCGTTTCTGCCAGCGTCGTTGCAGGCCTTTCACATGTCCCGCCAGCACTCCCGTCAGACCTGGCGCTATCAAAGCAAGTCTGTCGATCAGGGAGCGCGACCGGTTATGACTTTTTTGTTCTACTACTTTCGTCGAGCAGTGGGCGTGGACGCGCTGCGTTTATTGCATCAAGCAATCCGTCGCCCGAGATCACCTGATGGCATGAAGAACAATCTCTGAGAAAAGAGGTTCGTTATCCAGATTTACTCCAACACTCCCCAGAGTCAGGGCGAAGACAGGATGTACCCGCCGGTTCGAATGTCCGGTCGTTCAGCTCACATCCGCTAGCATCTTTCGCAGCAGCGCCAGCCGTCGGAGCTGAGGCGTGACCAAATAAAATCTCTGTTCAATCTCTGCAATCCGGCTAAGCCAGTAAGACACGCCGAGACTAAGTTTCGCATCAAGGACGTCTGTATTGCAGAGATGGCGTACTACCGTTTCAAGGTGTTGCAATTCTCCGTCGGCTAGTGCCGCCCGTGATTTGGGCGCTTGGCGTACTGGGATCGCTGATGATCTGCGCTTCATCGCATGCCCCATGAACGACCAAGGACGTGCAGCACCGGATTGCAAAAACCCGTTCGTTGTAAAGTACAGACGCACGAAGGCAATGACGCCAGCGCGACGAATGCGATGTCCGGTTTTCTTTTGACCACATGGCGGTGAAGCCGCGTTATGCATTGCATGGCACGTTGAAGTAACTTTCGTTAATTCATCATGCCCACGCCACGCCAAAGTCAACGGAGCGGCGCCGTGCAGAGCGGCGCATGCATGGCAGGACGTTCGACGCAGCCAGGTGCTCACAGCGGAACGAGCTGTGCCCACGGCACCCGTGAGTCCGCTGTCAGAGCGAACGCTATCTGCAGGTCGGGAGCACAACGAAGAACTGGCTTCCCGTCTGCCGGAGAAAGGGCAGATGGGTGCGCGGGACGAACGCAGACCGTCTTGCCGGTCGTATTGGCCGGCAACCTGAGAAAAGTTGTAGCGCGTCTGCCGTGATTACGCCGTTCAATAGCAACAGGGCGAACGGGCCGAGCTGGCAAGAAATTTAGCGGCGGATGCAGAGTGATCTCTCATTGAAGTGGACGCCGCTCATGTAGCTTGAGGCGCTCTGCCGGGAGGCAACGCCGCGGCACAACGGCTCGCCCTAGCCGCCGGAGCGAGGACGCTGCGATGGCTCGATCAGCTGAAATAGCGTGGAATGCTTCTCTCTTTCCTGAGCCGCGGCGATTTTGCTCACGACCTTGTTAAGCGCGATTTCCATTTCGCGACGATAACGGAGCAGAAAATCCGGATGATCGCACTCGATAATGAGTCGCCCTGCGCCTCTACCCTTTTTGATGCGTAGGCGCGAGAACGGCCCTGGCGGGACGTTCTCGCCATTCAGCTCACGCAGGACTTGCCCGGCCGTATACTTGTCCGCGATGTAGCGGATCTTGTTCGCACGCGCATCTAGCTCCCGGGTGCCCACCCTTCTTTCGACTGCAAGCAGTTTGCGTCCCACCGCGAACGTCAGCTGGCTTTCCCAGAAAAGCGATCTGACGCCAGGCGGTAGCTGTCCGATAGCGACGGCATCGCTTATGTTCCTTCGGGAAATGCGTAGCGCGCGGGAGCAGGCGCTGTAACTCGTCCATTCCCCGTCGACGATTCCACGATGGTATCGATCGAACAGAGCCATGGGTAAGTCCTGTGACCGAGGAATGGGTCTGTCCTGCTCCCTGCCAGCCGACGCTGCCACTTTCCTTGCTTCAGACATCCGGCCTTTTACCAGCGCGAGCACCGCCTTCGCGGGCAACTGGATGCCAACAGTAACATGCTGCCGGATTCGCTCACGTACCGTCTCAAGACCGTCACGCGCCATGACTTCGCGTATGACGCGCACGGTATGACTGCTGATCTCGGTGCGATCCGCAAAGATCGAGAGCAGCTCCTCTGGCAGTGAGCCCATTCGCAGCGCCATCGACAGCTCCGCCTGGCTCACGTTGAGCGCGCGCGACGCGCCAGCCTGCGTGGTCCATTCCCCATTCTCGAGTCCTCGTTGATATAAATAGGTAACCAGGAAGCAACGGCGCAGGGCATTCCCCCGACGCGGTTCATTACGGCTTATGTGTTTTTTCACTTCTCCCCCATTTCGGTCGGCCAGTTCAGCGACGAAGCATTAAAATACGCGAATTGTCTGCAAGATGGCGGCGCTATGAGGTGCAAAAAACAGCGTCTTTCGGCGATACGCTGCTCAGCACCCAGCAAGCCCTCCGCCAGCGCAGCTGAAAAGACAGGATCGGTGAGTTTGTGACATCCGCGCTCGCCCTACACGCTGCCTCGGGACGGACGCGCGACGTGGCCATATGTTCACATTGCATTGCCCTGCCCGTGACCGCCCGGCGGCACGTCGCGGGCTGCCAAAGCGACGTCGCAACGGCACGTTGATCGCGAAGGGCGATCAGTCGTACATGACCTTTGCCGGATCAGGTATCTGTTTTTCTGGACATATTGCCCCAAGTGCCTGGTTTCACTAAGAAAACGGCCTGATTTGCGAAAAACCATTGACCGCACAGGTGGCCCGCTTTCGCAAAACTGCGCCGTCAAGGAAGGCCGAGCAGACGTCAGAGACCGGAGCCAGATCACGGTGCTGATTTTTTGGGCATATTGCCCCAAGCGCCTGATCTTGCGAAGGAAGCGACTCAATTTGCGAAAAACCACCGACCTCACAGCCGCCCCGTTTTCGCGTAACTGCGCCATGCAAACGGCCCGTGAGCATCCAAAGGCATAGTGCGGACTTCGGGCATCATTGCGTTCCAACTGCGGGCAGACCTGCGATTTACTTGCCGCTGACTTGCGAGAACCGCTACGGATGGCTTAAGAAGCGCCGTTGTGGCACATTGCTTCAGGTCCCGTACGCTCATAACGGCCTGCAAACAAGTCGTGTATCAACGCGTGAGATTGCCGGGCAAGCGTCGCCGGCGCAAAGGGCCCGAAAAGTCACGCCGCGACCGCCGTGGTCGGCATGATTTATCCCACCCTTCGGCTCTGCGTCCGGCACTGCCGCAAGCGTTGCCTAGAACCAGTCTGGTAGCCCAACGGATGAAACAAGCGGTGACCGCTCACGTCTTTTCGAAGCTGCGAATTGGCCATTCGCCGGTCTTGAACAGAGAAAGCGGCCAGCGCCGGTCATGTGTAGAAAGCACTCGCCTTGCCCGAACATCCAAGTCACTTCAAAAGCTAAGATGTTTTTCTACCGCACGAAGTGTGGGCAGATAACCACACCCGCTAACAGAATGGCAGCGCCTGCTAAAGACGCACCGCCGTGCGCCGTCGAAGCGGCGCATATTGCGGAGATGCCCACGAATCCGCATCGGCTGCAACCCAAGGGCCTGGTGATTGCATGATCCAAGCTTGAGAACTTCTCCCCTTTCCCAAGCTGGCTCGGACGTGCGTCACGTCGTCAGTACGCGCATGCATCCGATGAGCAATCGCTTCTGCATTACCTCGATATCGACGAAACGGGCTCCGCTGCGACGATAGTGTTCCCGCTTCACTCGAAAGAAATAATGCAATTCGCTTAACTTGAGAAATGAGGTTGATATATCCAGTCCAAACTCGCATGTTTCATTGTCGGACACTGCGATGCTCTCTATCGGGCAGTCGACGTCATCAAGGATGGCCCCTAGATAGTGAACGACCGGCGCGGTGTATCGAAGCGGGCACGGATGCAGTTCGGTCCTCGCTCCAGCGGTACTGACCTGCAGCTTATCCTTATCAACGCTCCTATCCACCTTTCCCACCCAGTCGATCTGACTGATCACGAATACTCCAATGCAGGTAACGGCTAAACAGTCGACGCGGACCGCAGGGCCGGCCAGACCGACCGACGTCAATACCGTCAGGCCCTCAAACAAGCGGTATTTCGACCCAAGCATGGGACCCAGGACAGCATGTAGCTTCGACGAAAAATCGATATATCTCAGGCGACGCTCCGCAGCTATGGGGTCGTTTACAATTCCATCTGGATATCCGAGTATTGCGTCGGCGGGTATGAAGAAGTCTGTGCGGATTCGTCCGCATTCCGAGTAATGTTTAGTCATCTTGAGCTTTCCTGTCGTCCCATTGTCATCTGGTTTGACACACTGATGTCCGGTCGCGCCAGCAATGATGATCGTAGCGCTGCCTAAGGACTAGCGGCATCCGGAATGGTGACGCTTTTGGTAAGTCTTTCAACCTGAGCTTTGCTGGCGACGATATGCCTCGCTTCCTTTTCCCGTTATTCCAATGGGTGTCTCAACGCCGACTTCATCGCCTTCTATCTCCGCTCGCAGAACCACGGATTGAAGGGAGATCCGACGTCTACCCGTTTCCGCAGGGGCTCCCGTTCTATCCTTGCTCCAGACCTCAAACACAGGAGGGCCGGCAGTTCTCGGATCTTTCGGCGTCTTTAGACTGTGACGAAGCCCAGGATCCTGCAGTCAGTGTTTGCACGGATCGTTACGAAAAAAAGGACCGACGTCTCAATATTCGCAGCTCGCCGGCGAGCAAGAGCGACATACAGCCACATGGACATCGTCATGCGCGCTCAGTGCGCTGACCCTTCTGCGAGAATACAGGGCGACCTTCCCGAGGACCGGAAAGAGCACATCGCCTCATGAAACCCAACGATCGACCGAGCCGGCTCACGGTCTTAATCCGAAAAGCTCCGCAAAATCACATAGCTTTTGCTTGAACGTAGCGCCGGATCTGTGGTAGCTGACTCCGCCTCTCCAGCAAGCACTGGAATCGACGTCTCGACAGATTATTCATGGTTCATGCCCGTGAACCGGCGCAGAGAGCCGACAGACGGCTATACGCTGCGCGCGCCCCCTCGCGAAAAACATCTACAGCGCAAGGCTAGCCATGAATAGTGCGACCACAGCGGGAACTTACGCGGCACGTTGCAGATGATCGATTCAAAAGCCACTCTTTTCCTGCGGCTTTCCGCGATAACGGCGTCAACCGGTTGACGTGTGGTGCCGTCTTCTATGAGTGCGGGAGCCCAGCGCGTCGACAACAGGCAAGTGCCCACCTGCTCCGTGGGGGCTGTCACATTGTTCGCGATGAAATTCCGTAGCTGGCGCACGTGCCCTTGAGTGAGCGCAGCGGGTCCGTTTATCATGTGATGTCCGCTACGCATCGGCCACATCGCTCACGGTTCGTAGTGGGCGCCTTGTATCACGCCCGGGCCGCAAACAAGCGGCATCCCTCAACCCGCCTTCCAATTCGGACCGTGGGCGCATCATGGGACAACGCGCATTTGTCATCTGGTTGACGGGGATTTCGGGCGCAGGTAAATCCACGCTCGCCAATCTGCTCAGACATTCCTTGCACGGGCGTGGGCTGCACGCCGCCCTGCTCGACGGCGAAGTCTGCGTCTCGGTCTGAACAGGGATCTCGGGTTCTCCGACGACGATCGCAGCGAAAATATCCGCCGCGCCCCTAGGTCGCAAAGCTGATGGTCAATGCGGGACTCTCGGTAATCGTCGCGACCATTTCGCCGATCCGCGATATTCGCGAATCGGCACGTGCGCTCTTTGGCGACTATGAAACTACCGGAACTCCCCATCGTAGCGAAATGCGCCTCCCGATCTGCGTCAGCGGCTTCTCGACATACTGAAACGAAAGAACGGCGAGAGGAATCGTACTCGCGATCGATAACACGCTCGATAGGAACATCACTGCGAGCGGCTGACGCAACATTATCGGTGTCGGGACGACGTGCAACAGCGCGTTTGCGATGGCATATAGCACGATGAAGTGCAGCAGATAAAAGCTATATGAAATACGGCCGAGGAAGCGGACCCATCTGAAATCTAGGACCGACAGCGCGATATTGTCGCGACCGCTAGCTATCATCCATATCAACACGGCACTGGCGGCCACGATAATCAGGTCTGCTTCGAACGGATGCCAGAGCGGAAAGCAGGCACCCGACGCCACGATCGCAGCCACGCACGCTATGACAAGAGCGGCGCCCCCTTGCTCGCGGGCTGTGGTTCGCGCGCCGTGTTTAAAGACGGCAATTCCCACCGCGAACATATACACGTAGTGAAAGGCGCCAAACTGGTCAGCGCGGAACATCCAGCCAACAAGTAAGGTAGCCATCAGCAAGACGACGGTCCTGATCATTCCACTTCTGCCAACCGCGAAAACCATAGCGGGCAGAAGAGCTGATGCGATGAGCTCCACTTTCAGAGTCCACGCGTTCGGATTCAACCAGGGAGAAACAAACGCCGCATTTTCAATCACTGTTTTGGCTGCGAGTGGCTCGCCGTACCAATTCGTAAACCAGTCGGATGCGCCCGCAATCACACTGTGTCCGGGATAAATCGACAACAGATACATCACAACGACGCCGAGCGAAAGCCACGATACGGGAACGATGCGGAATAGTCGCTTGACCGAAAATGACCAAAACCGGCCTGCGGTCAGCTGTTGTCCGAGCATCGATGCGGTCAGAACAAATCCGCTCAACACGAAGAAAATATCGACGGCAGCCTCGCCGCTGAAAACCGAAATCAGAAACCGGGCAATTCTGGCTTGTGTGCCCGAAACTTCCCAAACCGGCGTTGCACCGATCTGTTCGCGGTTGAAGGCAAGCCAGATCATCGAATGACCGACGGCGACCGATAGCGCCGCAATACCCCTCAGGGCCTCCAACCTGTCAAAGAATCTGGACGAACTTCCTTCTTTTACCGACATCAAGTGCTCCGCGAATGAGCCATGATGCTAGCAGAACGAAGAGCACCATTCGGTTACGACCGCCTTTGCGCCCCGTGTCCCCAGATACGCAGTCTTCCCTGATGACGGTTATCAGTTGCGGGGCGTAGTACTCCCCACGCTGCAGCGGCCGGCTCGGAGCAGTCAGAATCAGCAAATACTATCGATCGTAACAGCGATTCAGACGTCTGCCCCCTATTTTCCAGCGAGTTTGGCGCCTCGGGGACAATATTGACATAGGATCACGCGTAGGCAAACATGGCGACCTTCTGAAGGATTCTGGGCCTTATCAGCGCGATACGCACTTACTGGCTATCTTCCCGGCCTTGATTCGCGGTGTCGCATACTACAGATCTATACGAGGCCCCTCAAGCTGCCCCTTCGTGATGTGCAACAGGATTCAATGGGAGAGTGTCTGTGGATCGCAAACAGAAGATTCTCGAGCAAACACGATGCCGGCAATCCGTCCGTCGATGTCGACAAAATAGTCGAAACAGATGCCATCTGGGGAAAGCGAACGCTCGCGGAAACACTAAAGCGGCCAGTGGACTTCATCGTCGCCTCCCACGTAATCGAGCATGTCCCAGATCTGATCACGTGGTTGCGTGAGCTCTCGCATGCGCTGAGGCCCGGCGGGCAGGTGCGCCTCGCAATTCCAGACAAGCGTTTTACATTTGACCTTCTGCGTAGAGAAACCGAGCTTTAGCGACGTACTCGACTCATACATCCTGTCAGCCCGCGTTCCAACGCCCCATGCAATCCTCGACTACTATCTAAATGCAACTCAGGTCGACCCGATCGCCGCTTGGCGCGGGGAGCTCAACGAAAATAATGTCAAGCCGAAAATAATGTCAAGCGCCCCGATATTTTGAACAGACCATGGCAATGGCGAGGGACGCCGCCAGCAATGGCACCTATCATGATGCACATTGCTGGGTATTTACGCCGCGTTCATTTGCAAAGCTTTTCGAACAGCTATCCACGCTAGCGCTGATTCAATTTGCATGTGACCGATTCTTCGACACCGACGTCAATACAATTGAGTTCTTCGTGTGGCTCAGGCCAGAAACCGATACCGTAAAACCTGTCTCGAGCTGGCAGCGGATGGCATTGGAGGCTAAAACATTTGCACCAGGCAAGGATCAGCGGTCCCGTCCTGGAGCATCCACTACGAATACGTGGAAAATCGCTGCGCCATTGCAAGCTCGTTCCATGCGACTTGTCCGATCGCTCCTGGCAGGGTCGAGATAAGCGCCCGCTTGCCTAGATTGATACCCGCTTGTCTGTCACCACCGTCAGCGGAACGGTTCGCAACGGCGGTACGGCCAGTGTCGGCTGATAATCGGCAACCCACCGCCGAAGATCGCGGCGCACTTCGTCGTCCATCAACACGCGATGCTGCATCAGCCACGGCAGCAGTTCGTCGAGCAGATTGCCGGGCACGCCGCGCGCCTGCGCGATGCGCAGCTTCGGATGCGGCGTGCGCGTCGTCGTTTCCTCGTCGGCGAGTAGTTCCTCATACAGCTTCTCGCCCGGACGCAAGCCCGTGAATTCGATGCGAATCTGTTCTTCCGTAAAGCCATACAGGCGGATCAGATCACGCGCGAGATCGACGATCTTCATCGGCTGGCCCATATCGAGAATGAAGATTTCGCCGCCATGTCCCATGCTCGACGCCTGCAGCACGAGCTGAGACGCCTCGGGAATCGTCATGAAAAAGCGCGTGATTTCCGGATGCGTGACGGTAACGGGACCGCCCTTCGCGATCTGCTGCTGGAACTTCGGGATCACGCTGCCCGCGCTGCCCAGCACGTTGCCGAAGCGCACGGTCTCGAACTGCGTGCGCTTGCTCGTCTGCTGGAGGGCCTGGCAGGCCATTTCGGCAAGGCGCTTGCTCGCGCCCATCACGTTGGTCGGATTGACGGCCTTATCGGTCGAAATCAGCACGAAGCGCGTCACATCATGGCGAATTGCCGCGCGCGCCACCCGGTACGTGCCGAGTACGTTGTTGCGCACGGCTTGCCAGGCGTTCTGCTCTTCCATCAGCGGCACGTGCTTGTAAGCGGCGGCGTGGTAGACGATATGCGGGGTGTAGCGTGCCATCACCTGATCGAGCAGCAGTGAGTCCTTGGCGTCGCCGATGACGGGCACAATCGATGCGCCCGGGAGGCGTTCATGCAGTTCTTCCACGAGGCGATACATCGCGTACTCGGAGATATCGAATGCAATCAGCTGCGCGGGCTTGAAACGCAGAATCTGACGACACAGTTCCGAGCCGATCGAACCGCCTGCGCCCGTCACCATCACCACGCGCGCATGCAGCAGCGCTTCGACGTGCGGCGTATCAATATGCACGGGCTCGCGGCCAAGCAGGTCTTCGAGGTCGATGCGGCGCACGCGGGACATCGACGCCTGTTCCTCGGCAACGTCCGTCAGCGCGGGCAGCACCATCGCGCGCACACCAGCGCGCACGCACAGCGTGGCCGCGCGGCGCTGCTGTTCGACCGATGCCGACGGGATCGCGATGATCGCGTATTCGGTCTTCATCGCCTCGGCGATTTCCGGCAGCTTGCCGATCGGACCCAGCACCTTGTAGCCGTAGATTTCACGGCCCTGCTTCGAGACGTCGTCGTCGAGCAGGCCGATCAGCCGCCACTCGCTCGAACGCGACAGTTCGCGCGCGAGCATCGCGCCCGCCGTGCCCGCGCCGAGTACGACGACGGGCTTGCCTTGCGCCACCAGCCCGCCGTACAGATAGAATTCCTTCGCTGCGCGATACAGCGCGCGCGAGCCGCCCATCGCGAGGAACAGGAAGAGCGGCGACACCAGCAGCACCGAGCGCGGAATGATCGGGATCGGCTGCACCATCACCGCGAGGATCATGGTGATAAGGGCGGCCGCCGCCACCGCCTTCGATATGCGCAGCAGATCGGGCAGGCTCGCGAACACCCACATGCCGCGATACAGGCCAAAGATGCGGAACATCACGCCGTAGACGGGCAGCACCCATATGAGGGCGTGGAGCGCGCCCTCCCGGAAGTCCGTCGGCACGGCGCCGTTGAAGCGGATCACGTAGGCGATGAGCCACGTGCCCGCGACGGCGGCCAGGTCGAAAAGGAAAGCGCTGAAGGATAGCCAGCTGGCTTTGGTTCTTAGCATCAGCGTCATACCTCGGATTGTTTGGACAGTGTTGACTGGAACCGACGCCAGCGCAGATCGACGATGCTTCCGATGACGACCAGCACGGCAGCCCAACCAGCGACGATACCCCACTGAGCGACCGTGGAACGGCCGAGTGCGAACAACGCAAGTCCTATGCCGACAACCATGACTGCGTACCACGCCCACGCGGTACCCGCATGGCCGACTCCTGAACGCACCATGCGCTGATAGTAGTGCTCGCGGTGCGCCTGCCAAAACTTTTCGCCGCGCATGAGCCGCCGCGCGAGCGTCACCGACGCATCGCCGATGAACGGCGCGAACACGAGGGCCGGGAACCATACGGGCCACGCGCCGCCGCGCCAGCCCCAGTAACCGAGCGCGCCTGCCAGATAGCCCAGCGAGATAGACCCGGCGTCACCCAGGAAAATCCGGGCCGGATGAAAATTGAAGAAAAGGAAACCGAGCGCCGCACCGGCAATCGCAACCGACGCGAAGGCCAGATCGGGCATCGGCTGGCTGCTCAGCAGCGCGCCGGCGGCGTAGCCCGAAAAGCCGAAAAGCGCCATGCCGCCCGCGAGGCCATCGGCGCCATCCATGAAATTGTAAAGGTTGACGAGCCAGATCATCAAAAATGCCAACGCGCACAACAGCCACCACGCCGCCGCCGCTGGAAAAAGCGCGACGTACACGACGACGGCGGCCAGATGCGCAGCGAACCGCACGCGCGCAGGCAGTCCGCGGCGGTCGTCGATCTGGGACACCGCGGCGAGAAACGCCGTCGCGAGCGCAGCGCACCACAGCGACGGCGCCACCAGCAGCATCGCCACGACAGCGACGGGAACGATGCCCCAGCCACCGACGCGCGGGGTCGGGCGCACGTGGAGCGACCGGTCGTTCGGTATATCGGTTGCGAGCCGCCAGGCGAGCCCCGTCTTCAGTAGCGCGTAAAGGATCGCCGCGCACACGCAGACAGCTGCGAGGGCGATGCCGGGTACGGTCGACGGGGCCATCAATGAGGCTTGCATCGGTATGGGTGGCTCACTGAGTCGAACGATACCAGTCGGCGGTTGCCGACAGGCCGTCATCGGTTGAAAACGGCGGCTGCCAGCCGAGCGTTTGGCGGATACGAGACGTGTCGACCTGCAAGCTGCCGATCAGGCGATCGATCTGCGCCGAGCGGCCCGTCAGCTGGCCCGCCGTACGCAGCCAGGCGGCGGGCACCGGGAGCATTCGCGATGGCTTGCCCAGATGTCGCGCAAGCGAGCGCGTCAGTTCCGCGACGGTCGGGGCGCCGCTGTCCGCGACGTGAAAGCACTGCCGTGCGGCGCGCGGATCGGTCGCGCAGCAAACGAGCGCATCGCCCAGATTGCCGACGTACACCACGCTGCGCCGCGCCTGAACGGCGCCGAGCGGCAGCGGCAGGCCGCGCCATACGGCGTCCATCAGCCGCAGGAAGTTAGCGCGCACTTGCGGTCCGTACACGAGCGGCGGCCGCACCACGACGACATCGAGCCCCGTTTCATTGCCAAAACGGGTGAGCGCCTCTTCGGCGGCGCGCTTCGAGCGGCCATAGGCGTCTTCGGGACAAGGCGGATCGTCCTCGCGCAGCGGCTTGCCGCCGTCCTTTTCCGCGACGGCCTTGATGCTGCTCACGAACACGAAACGCCGCACCCCGTTCTGCTGGGCCGCCGCCGCGAGGCGTAGTGTTCCGTCGACGTTGGTCGCGCGGAATGCGGCGTCGGGGTCGGCCGCCGTGTCGTTCATGACGTGTACCCGCGCGGCCAGATGCACCACGCAGTTGGCCTTCAGGCCGGCTGGCCAGGCTTGCGCCACGTTTGAGTAGTCCGTGCTCGCGTCGACCCACTCGGCGACGCCGTCGACGCATCCGCCAGACCGGCGCACGAGACCCGTCACACGATGCCCGGCATCAAGCAGGGCACCGCACAGCGCACGCCCGACGAACCCGTTCGCCCCGCTCACGATGACGTGACTCATAGCCACTTCCAGCCGAAGCGGTTGAAGAACTTGACGGCAGAAGCCGTGAACATCCGTATATGCGCGGAACCCTTGCGCGCTGCGCCGCCGCCATGGTGAAGCACGCGCACGGTCGGCGCATAGACCACGCGTGCAAGCTCGTGTGTGCGCAGGCTCAGATCGTAATCCTCGAAGTAAAGGAAATAGCGCGGATCAAAACCCGCCAGCCTTTTTAGCACGCTCGTTCGAAAAAACATGAAGCAGCCGCTGACGATAGGCGGATCCCAAACGATGTCCCGTTCGTTAATCAGGTCGCGCATTTCGTAGGCGGCCAAGCGTATCGAAAACAACTGCCTGACATGATGCGGTAAAAATCCTCTGATCAGCAAATCAAGCAAGGTCGGGTAGCGACGACACAAATACTGTAGATGTCCCCTCTCGTCACCAATGCGTGGCGTCAGCAGTCCCGCTTCAGGGTGCTGTTCGAAGAAATCGAAGGCCTGGATCAATGCTTCACGATCCAGGTCGATGTCGGGGTTCAACACGAGATGAAACCGGCTTGAAGCGCGCTCGATAGCCAGGTTGTGGCCGCGGCCATATCCGACGTTGCCGTGCCCAGCGATGACCGATAGACGGAATCCTCTGCGCCGCAATGGCGCGAGGTCAATAACCGCGTCAGACAAACCGCCGTTGTCGACGATGAAAAGTTCGGCAACGAAATCAGGTCTGATTGCCCGGAGCGCATCGACGGCTGCCCGCAAGCTGTCCAATGTGTGTCGAAGCTGCGATGGCTCGGGGCGATATACGACAACGGAGACCGAGATAGCGTTGGTTTCTGTTGCAGGAGGCGCGCTGGAAGCGTTCATGTAGAAGGCAGCGTGCCTGATAGCGACACTTTAAATTTGAAAGGGCCAGAATGCGCCAACTTAGCTGGATTTGAAGGGCTCTGCAACTGCTTTGGCCAGACGCCTGCCGGATGCGAGACGAGACGACTCGCGATCGTTTCCCATTATAAAACAATAGCCTTGCACCTTCGAGGCCGAACACGAACATGGTTAATACTCGACTGACTTGATGTTGGATATATTGATACGTCCTCGCTTTTGTTAATTCGCCATTTGTTACACACGCAAATAATGGTTTCAACGCGAATTCGCGGCTCACGCCTACGTGGAACACGAGGGTTACCGCGTCGAACCGGGTGACAGCAACGAGGCCTTTCTGGCGTTTAAAAACGCAGGAGTATGCGCATTTTCCGGCGAACAGCACATTAAGCCCGCCACTGTCCAGGGTGGTCTTCGTGGTCAGTTTGTGAGAACATTCGGCGCATTCATATATCGAGAAGAGTCATGCTGACTGGACGCAAATACTTGGTTACTGGAGCGGGCGGATTTATTGGCAGCCACCTCGTCGAAGCCCTCGTGCGCGCGGGCGCTGACGTGACGGCGATGATCAAGTACGGTTCTTCCGCAAGCTGGGGTAATCTGGACTTCGTTCCGGACGAAGTGAAGGGGCAATTTCGTGTCATCGCCGGCAATGTCGATGACGGAGACTTTGTCTTTCATGCGATGGAAGGCATGGATGTCGTCTGTCACCTCGCGGCGTTGATCGCCATTCCCTACTCGTATGTCGCCCCGCGCAGCTATGTGCGCACGAACGTCGAAGGTACGCTCAACGTGGTTGAAGCGGCGCGACGTCTTTCCGTAGGACGCGTGGTTCACACCAGCACGTCCGAGGTGTACGGCACCGCCATGCGGGTACCGATCGACGAAACCCATCCGCTGCAAGGGCAGTCGCCTTATTCGGCATCCAAGATCGGCGCCGACAAGATTGCCGAGAGCTATTATCGGTCGTTCAACACGGGCGTTGTCACGCTGCGCCCGTTCAATACGTTTGGTCCGCGACAATCCGCACGCGCTTTCCTGCCGACGATCATTGCGCAAGCGGCAACGCAAGACGAAATCCGCCTCGGATCGCTGACCCCGGAACGCGACATGACGTTCGTGACGGATACGGTTGCCGGGTTTATAGCCGCATCGACGAGACCCGGAATCGAAGGCGAGACCATCAATCTCGGCACGGGGTCGACCTATACCGTAGGACATTTCGCACAACGGATCCTCAACCTGATGGGCGTCAGCCACAAGCCGATTGTGCAGGAAGCAGCGCGCATGCGTCCGGAAAAGAGCGAAGTCCTCAAATTGGTTTCCGATAATTCGCGCGCGGCCCAGTTGATGGGATGGGCGCCGCGCGTCAGTCTGGACGATGGCCTGCTGCAGACCATCGAGTTCGTGCGGAAGAATATTCACCTGTATCGCCCGAACGTGTACACGGTATAAGCCGTTCGCACGTGTTCATCTGGAGTCTATTATGAAAGCTGTGATCATGGCCGGCGGCAAGGGCACCCGCCTCCAGCCGTATACTGCTTTGTTTCCGAAGCCGTTGATGCCGCTCGGTGACATGCCCGTCTTGGAATTGCTGCTGCATCAACTCCGCAAGGCAGGCGTCACAGAAGTCTTTTTGGCCGTGAATCACCTGCATCACCTGATTCGCGCATTCTGCGGCGATGGTTCGCGCTTTGGCCTCCAGCTCGATTACAGCCTCGAAGACAGTCCTCTCGGCACGGCGGGCCCGCTGGGCGGCCTGCTCGACAAGCTCGATGGCGACTTCATCGTCACCAACGGCGACCTGCTGACAACGCTCGACCTTCGCAAGCTGATCGACGATCATAGCGCGCAAAACGCGGCTGCATCGATCAGCGTGTATGAGCGCGAGGTGAAGATCGACTTCGGTCTGGTCCAGACGGACGGCGAGATGCGGCTCACGGGCTACCTCGAAAAGCCCGTGTCGCGACATCTCGTGAGCATGGGTCTGTATGTTCTCAACCGTGACGCGGTCGCTCCGCACGTCAAGCTTGATACGTATCTGGACATGCCCGACCTCATGAAGGCGTTGATCGCAGAAGGCAAGACGGTGCACTGCCACCGGCAGTCCGATAGCTTCTGGCTGGACATCGGCCGTCCGGACGATTACGCCACGGCGCAGCAACTGTTCGCCGAGAAGCGCGAACTGTTCCTTCCTGCCTGAGCGATGCGCGTACTGGTTACAGGCGCGAGCGGCTTTGTCGGCAGCCGCGTCGTCGATCAGCTCGTGCATCGCGGTGCCGAGGTCGTCACGGCAGGTCGAAATCCCCGGGCGCCAAGTGCATCGCGAGGCGGCGTCAGCGAGCACCGTGTACTTTGTCTGGTGGACGACGCGAACGAAATCGAAGCGCTCGTGACCGACGTCGCGCCTCAGTGCATCGTTCACCTTGCAGGCGCGTCGTCGGCACCGTCCGTAGCAGAGCTGTATCGCGTCAACACAATCTTCGCGGCAAACGTCCTGCGGGCGGCGTTCATCACCAATCCCAATCCTCATGTGCTGCTGGTGGGAAGCGCAGCCGAGTATGGTCCCGTGCCGGACGCCGATCTGCCCGTAGCAGAAACATTCCCCTGTCAGCCGAACACCACGTATGGCATCACCAAGCTGGCGCAAACGCTTCAAGGCCTCAATGCAGCGGCGGCCGGGTTGCCCGTGACGATCGCGCGCGTCTTCAATCCGATCGGACCAGGCATGTCGACTTCGCTCGCGCTCGGTAGCTTTGCCGATCAAATTTCGCGGTTCGGCGACGAAGGCGGCACGTTGTTCACGGGAGATCTCGAAGTCGAGCGCGATTTCATCGACGTTCGGGAAGCAGGCCGACTGCTTGCCGAATTGGCAGTCAACGTGGACGCGACCGGCCAGATAGTTAACATCTGCACGGGTGTGGGGTACAGCCTGCTGGAACTGACGCGTCGGCTGATCGTCGCTTCAGGGCTGGAGATTCAGCTTCAGTTTGATAAGTCACGAACGGGAAACAGCACCGTGCGCCGTTTTATCGGACATCCCGGGAAGATAGAGTCTCTCGGGCTCAAGGTCATACCTCCCGACATGGACACGCTGTTACCCACCATGCTGCATCCGACACCAACAAGACAGCAGTAGAAGCCACCCAAAGCCTTAACCCTATAGCCGGCAGGCCCGGCTCAAGAACAACGGCTCGCGCTCGCGAGAAATACACGGGGCTTGTTTCGAACCTTGCCCCATTGTTTTTGTTGAGATCGAAGTCAAAGATGGCACCGTCGGACAATATCCAAACGCCGTGTAACGGCTGCGGCAACGAGGACTCCACTCTGTTCGCCACCCGTGGAGATGGCGTCGCCATTCGGCAATGCACACGCTGCGGACTCGGCATCGTCGAAAATGTGCCCGACGACACCAGGGCATTCTACGGCGACACCTACTACGTCAATGGCACGGACAGTGGTTACTCGGACTATCACCTTGCAGCGGAACACGGACTTGGTTGGGCCGCAAACCTGGTCGATCTGCTGCGCAATAACGGCAAAATCCTCGACATTGGTTGCGCCGATGGCTATCTGCTCCGCAGAATCAAAGGCAACTTGGAGCGCTTCGGAATCGAAGTGAATCCATCAATGGCCGACGCGGCGGCTCGCGCGGGCATCGATGTGATTGGTCGCGATCTGCTCGAACCCACTCTGGCGCAACGCTACGAGAAAACGTTCGACATCGTGACGGCAATCGCGGTATTCGAGCATCTGCCCGACTTTGCCGGCGGGATCAAAGCGGCCGTCGACATGCTGAAGGACGACGGCATATTGCTGTTCGAAGTGCCCGTGATGTCGACGCAATCGAGCAATACGGCATGGCTTCAAAGCTCGTTTGAGCATATTTACTATCCCACTGAAAAGGCCATTCGGCAAATCGTCGAGACAAGACTGCAATGTCATCTAGCCGGCGCAGAACTAGTCATCAAGGATTACGCCTCCACTTATGCAGGCTTTATTGTGAAGTCCGCCGATCAAGCAAACACATTGCAGTCGCTTTTGAACCTGCTCCATTCCAACGAAACTGATGAGCACTCGGGTCTAAGCGAAGCCGAACGTCACGCGCGTACCCATTTGCGCCTGTTTCATATGGCACAAACATCGGAAAGCGCCGTGCAGGCGCTCAATCAACTTGACAAGAGCGAATTCACCGAGGCACTGGTCGCCCGTATTGCGCAGCTTTGGGCCGCTGACCTGCAACGACTTCGCATGCGAACCGAACATATCGAAGAGGTAACGCGAGCGCGCGACGAGTTTCAGCGTGAAGCCGAAGCCTGGCAGCAGTCGTGGCGGCAAAAGTCGGATCAGCTCGCCAAGGAAACGCGCCGCCTGAGCGCGCGGCTCGAGATTGCGCAGCGGGACTTGCGTCTGAATGCCGCTCAGGCGACGCAAGCCGTAGTCATCGAAATGGAGCGTGTCGCTGCGCTAGAAGCCAAGCTGCAGGAAGCCAACAAGCGAGTGCTCGCGGCGGAGGACCGCGAAGGCCGGGCGAGAGTAAGAGCCGAAGCCGAAGCCGAACATCGCTACGCCTTCGCTGAGGCGCAGTTGCGCCTGATCCAGGAGAGCATTTACTGGCGCCTGACGTCGCCCGCCCGACGTCTGACCACGAGCCACCCCCTCCTCGCGCGACGGATGCGCCAGCTCGCCAAGCTTGCATACTGGACCGTCAAGCTGAAGCTTTTTTCGAAGCTTCGAGAGGTCAAGGCGCGCCGCGCGGCAGCAGCGCTTGGTTTGGCCAACGCTCCCATCGACACCAACCCGAACCCGGCATTTGCGTCGACGGCAAAACTGCTTCCCGTTGCGGGCGTGTTACCTGAATTGCAGCCCTCAATCGAGTTCGATGAATGGCCCGTCGAGCAGCCACTCGTTAGCGTGGTCATCCCGTGCTTCAACTACGGGCACCTGGTGGGCGAGGCCATTCGATCGGTCGAGGCGCAGACGTTCCAGGATTTCGAAATCATCGTGGTTGAGGGTGGCTCGAGCTCGACCGAATCGCGTCGCGCGCTGGCGGCACTCGCCGAGCAATGGCCCGAGCGCGTTCGCATCCTGCTGCAAGAGAAGCCGTACCGCGCAGGCGCGAATCGCAACTTCGGTATCAGTCACGCTCGCGGGAAGTATGTGTGCTGCCTCGATGCCGACGACCGTCTCGCTCCGACATATCTGGAGAAGGCATTGTTCATGCTCGAGTCGTACGGCTACGACGTCGTTTCACCCGGGCTCAAGTTCTTTGGCGACCGCTCGGACAACTGGATTCCGCATGAGCGCCCCGATCTCGACATGCTGGTGCACAACAATCAGGTGGTCACCTGCGCCGTGTATCGACGCTCACTGTGGCGCAAGGCGGGCGGCTATCGCGACTCCGATCCTGCAACGGGTCACGTTCATGAAGACTGGCTGTTCTGGGTTCGCATCGCTGCGCTCGGCGCGCGCTTCCTGAATCTGCCGGAACCGCTTCTGCGATACCGTAGCCACGGTCTCACGCTGAGCAATAGCGATTCCGTTCTGAACAACGACCTGCAAGCACAACACATCCGGGAATTCAACGCCGACGTATTGACTGCGGAAGCGTTCAATCACGCGCGCGCGCGTGCGCGTGAACACTATCGCTCGCCAAAGCCCATGCGTAACCTTCTGCGCGAAGAGACATCGACGCAAGGTCACCGCCCAACCGTCCTCCTTGCAGTGCCGTACCTTATTCTCGGCGGCGCGGAGCGGCTGCTCAGCGCCCTCGTGAAGCATCTCGCCGAGACGGGATGGCACGTTGTCATCGTCAGTTCCGTGTACAGCGATGAGTCAAACGGCGACACGACTGCCTGGTTCGAGCAAGCGTCGTCGGAGATCTATCACCTTCCCCGATTTCTGAGCCAGGACCGCTGGAAAGACTTCGTCGATTATCTGTTCGCAACGCGAGAGATCTCGCTGCTGTGGATTGTGGGCAGTGCGTTCTTTTACGAAGACCTGCCGCGTCTGAAAGCCGCTCATCCCCGCATGAAGGTGGCCGATCTGCTGTTCAACCCGATCGGCCACACGGGCAACAATCGCCGTTACGCGTCCTTCATCGACCTGAACCTCGTCGAAAACAAGGAGGTCCAGCAATGGCTGATCGAGGCCGGCGAATCGCCTGAACGCATCCGGCTGATTCCGAGCGGTGCCGACCTGACGATCAACGCGCCGGGCGGAAAAGATGCGGCACTCCTTGCTGAATATGGCATTCCCGCCGACAACATCATCGTTGGTTTTTCTGGGCGTTGGTCGGAAGAGAAAGATCCCGTCGGATTCGTCGAAATCGCGAAACTGATCCCGCCGAATCTGCCGGTTACCTTTGTCATGACGGGAACGGGACCACAGGAAGCGGAACTACGGCAGGCGGTGCACAATTCGGGGTTGAGCCCGGCAAGATTCGTGGTGTGCGGCGCGGTACCGGAAATCACGCCATTTCTGCGTTTGTACGATATCCTGGCTTTGCCGTCGCGCGTCGACGGCCGCCCCAATGTCGTCATGGAAGCCATGGCGAACGGCGCAGCAGTGATCGCGTCGAAAGTTGGCGCATTGCCCGACATGCTGGAGGACGGCGTGAACGCCTATCTGTGCAGCCCGGGCGATTATCGGCAGTTCGCACAACGCATCGTGGAACTGGCTTCGGACGCCAACATGCTTGCACACTTCCGGCGTGAAGCGCGTAGCTACGCTGAGCGTCATTTTGACGTTCAGACCATGCTTGTCACGTATGCGCAATGCTTTGAAACGCTGCTGCATTCCTGATAGCGGATTGATACATGCGCCAACGATATTACAGTCTACGCATCAGGCGAAAACGGCCGCGCGTCATGGACAACGTCCGTCACGTCGATGGATGTGCCGCAGTGTCGGATCGCCCGCAGGCGCGCCCGGTAGCAACGACGTGCGCCCGTGCTAGAAGCAGCAATTTCGACATATTCTGGTTGACTCAGGTTAGGACAATTCAAGCCGATGCAAAACGAAACCATCAAAGTTCTAGTTCCCAAGCTGCCCGAAGTCGGCGCGGTCCTACCCTATTTGAAACGGATCGACACAACGCGAATCTACAGCAACTACGGGCCGCTCAATAGCGAGTTTCTGTCGCGGCTCCGCGAACTGACGGGAGCCAAAGCGGTGACGTTGACGTCCAACGGGACGACAGCGATCGAGCTTGCGCTGCGCGTGCGCGCCGCGCCGGGGCGTCGTTACTGCCTGATGCCGTCCTTCACTTTCATTGCCAGCGCCCACGCCGTGTGCAACGCCGGACTCCTTCCCGCGCTGGTCGACGTGTCCGCGGAAACGCTGACACTGACGCCCGAAATCGCCGAGGCGGCACTTGAATCGTTCGATGAGCGGCCTGCCGCAGTGCTGGTGGTCAGTGCGTTTGGCGCTCCTCCCGATCTGGCGGCATGGGCTGCGTTCGAGGCGCGGCACGACGTTCCGGTGGTTTTTGACGCGGCGGCCGCGGTAACGGCAATTAGTGGCGTCGGTACGCAGCCTGCCTGTGTCAGCCTCCACGCGACCAAGGTGCTGGGCATTGGCGAGGGCGGCGCCATTCTGTCGAACGACACGGCTCTGAATGAACGCACCACGGCCATGACGGGATTCGGGTTTCTCGGCGCGGAACGCGTTTCGGCCATACGTGGCGGGAATTACCGTATCTCCGAGTACACGGCCGCCGTGGGCCTGGCCGCGATGGACGCACTGCCCGCACGCATGGAGCAACTCAAGTCGCTGACACAGGCCTACCGGAAACGCCTGGACGGCAAAGCGGTGCGCTTCCAGAACGGTGTCGGTGACCAGTGGGTGACGATGACGCTCAACGTGATCGTTCCTGAAAACACCGAGCAAGACACGATCGACCGGCTGAATGCGGCAAAGGTCGAATGGCGCCACTGGTGGGGATTGGGCTGCCATCGGCATCCGGCGTTTGCCGATGTGCCGCGCGCCGACCTGAGCGGCACCGACGCGCTCGCCCGCAGAGTGATCGGACTGCCCTTCCACGACGGCCTCACAGAAGAAAACCTCGACCGGATTGCCAAGTGTCTGCCATGAGCAACAGCCCGCTTTTGTCGTATTTGGTGCTTTCGTACAACTACGAAAGTTACATTGACAGAACCATCCGTAGCATTCTCGAACAAACCGTCCAAGACTTCGAAATCGTGGTAGTGGACGATTGCTCGAAGGACAATTCCGTCGGAGTGATCCGGAGCTTTAACGATCCGCGCATCCGCCTGCTCCTCAATGACCAAAATATCGGTGGCGCTGCGAGCTACAATCGTGCTGTCAGCGAAGCCCGCGGTGAGTGGCTCGTCAACCTCGACGCCGACGACTGGATAGCGCCAAACAAAGCAGAAATTCAACTGGCTGCTGTAAAGTCGAACCCTCATTTGGACATTCTTGGTACCTATGTGGCGTTCTTCGATGAGGATGGTATTCCGCACGGCTCGACACACGAGCTCGAAACCATCGTTAATCAGGAGCATAAGGTCAATCAAATTGACACGTGGATTGGTGCGAATCACCTCTGCCGTTCGTCATCGATGGTACGACGGGCAGCCCACCTCCGGTTCGGTCTGGACGACCCCACAATGGTTCGTGCACCTGACTTCGAACTTTGGACACGAGCTTTGCGTGAGGGTTGTCAGTTTGCGATCATTCCAGAGAAGCTGACTTCGCTACGTGTTCATTCGAGCGGTCTAACGCATGGTGACCCGCTTGGTACGTTTCTCGAAATGACCTACGCAATGTCGTACAACCTGATTCCGCTCGCAGAAAAAAATGCGCTTCACTCGTCCGTTGCACGAATAGTGGCGTGGGTATGCCGACATGACGCACTGAATCGACTCCAGCCTGCCGTTGCCTATCGCCTGATTGGTATGGTTATGGAGCCGGGTGCGCCGCAAGACTTCGCTACGTTCAAGGCCAAACTCAACGATTTTGATCACCGCCCAGAACTCGCAACCATAGGACGCCGATGTCTTAGCCTTTTCAGTCCTGGCGCTCAGCCGTACCAAATGATCAGCAAGTTGAATAAAGATATTGAAGCCTATATCGAGGCGCGGGATTATTGGCAAGCGCAAAGCGAAATGTGGATGCAAGCGTATCAGTCAAAGAATTGAAATACCTCGCGAACCTAATGCATATATGAGGTCGAATTCACCGTGAAACATGAACCGCAGTCGATCGCTGTTACTGGAATTGGCGGAGGCGCCGGGCAGAGTATTGTCAAGGCGTTGCAAAGTACCACTTATCGCATAGTGGGCCTGGATGGTGATCTGCTTGGAGCTGGTTTGTATGCGGTGCCATCCGCTTATCAAATACCGTATGCAAAGCACCCTGACTTTATCTCGGCGCTGCTGGATATTTGCGCCCGCGAGAAGGTGGCAATGCTATTTCCAGGTCTGGATGCCGAACTCCCCATCCTCGCTGCGAACGTAGACAAATTCTCTGCAGTCGGCACGCGTGTGGTTGTCAGCAGCTCAGAGGTCGTCGAAATCGCCGACAACAAGCTTCGAACGTTCGAGACATTGCGGGCGGCCAACGTATCCATACCTGAGACGGTCGATCTCAGTGCTATAGCGACCGCGCAAGAACTCCCCTTGGCGGTACCGTTTATTCTGAAGCCGAGATCCGGCGGTGCACGCTCAAAAAGCGTTTATCTGATCAAAGAAGAACGGCAATTTCATGCACTCCGGGACAACTCTTCAGTCGACATGACTCAGTTCGTCGCGCAGGCGTACATTGAGGGCGACGAGTATACGTGCGGCACTGTGACCTTGAACGGTCAGCACGCAGGCACCATTGTCATGCGCCGGATCTTGCGCGACGGAGACACCTATAAATGCTTCACCGTAGACGATGCGCGCATTGAAGAGGAAGTGGCCAAGGTTGTTGCAGCCGTTCAACCTAGCGGGCCATTGAATGTTCAACTCCGGGTACAGAACGGTGTCCCATATATTTTTGAGCTGAACGCGCGCTGCTCTGGTACCACCGGTGCGCGGGCTCTTGCCGGGTTTAACGAGCCTCAAATGATTGCCGATTTTTTCCTGAAGGGGCACACACCGTCATTCTCGATCAAGCCCGTTTCCATCCTGAGATACTGGAAGGAACTGGTCGTGGAGAACGACGCTATTTCTCGCCTGCGAGAAGCCGGTCACATTGAGGCCACGGAGCATCCACAACTATGATCGCACTAACTGCCCACGGCGCGCTTGCTCAAGAGTTTCTAAAGGGTCGCGAGGCTGAGATCATCTCTTATCGAGCGCTCGGAGAAAAGGAATTTCTTGAACGGATCTGTGAGGCCGAGACGATCATTCATAACGCGTCCGCTATTCAGTGCGACGACATCGAACACGCCCTGTCGAGCAATTTCGATGTCACGCGTGTACTCGTGCGTACGCTAGAGAAGAAAAACCCTGGTGTGCACCTGGTGCACATTAGCAGCATGAGCATTTTGGACACTGCTTGCGCGAAGAGATACGCTTCGCCGTCGACGATGGACGCTTATGCTTATTCAAAATATCTGGCTGAGACGTATATCCTTAAATCGTCGCTAGCTCGCGTCAGCTCGGTCCGTTTCGCGACGTTATTTTATAGTGATCCAAGTCGTGACGGATTGTCCAAGCTGGTATCGGATGCCGCGAGACTCAATTCAATTGAGCTCATCAACGACGGTGAGTCTCAGCGGGATTTTTTGCCTCTACCTGTTGCGGTCGAATATCTTGACAAGATTTGCGCCTCACAAACGATAGGAAAAAGGTGCCTCACGCTCGCATCCGGACGCGCGACTAGCTTCCGCGACATCGCACAAATTCTCAACGCATTAGCTCCGACTCTTGAAATCAAAAATAGAGTTATCGAAAATTCTCGGCCAGTGCTCAGCTCGTTCTCAAAAGAGAGCATCGAGCAAATCGGGGAGATAAATTTCTCACTAGCCGAAGCGATCGAAAGTTATTTTAATTTTCTAAAAAATTCATCATGAGAACCGCCATTTTTAGCGATGTCCACGGCAACTTACCAGCACTCGAGTTGATGATTTTGGACGCAAGTCCAGTTGAAAACTGGATTTGTCTCGGGGATATTGTTAACTATGGCCCATGGAGCAATGAATGCATTGATCTAATTGCTTCACTCGAAAATTGCACCGTAATAGCGGGCAATCATGAGGATTATTTCATTAGCGGACAGTATGAATCTTCTAATGTTTCGAAGCAATTTTTCGATTTCTGTCTTCCACGTTTCAACAGATTTGAACAAATAAAATCGCTCCCCAGCGCAATCGTACGTCACGGATTTACCTTCACGCATACGTTAAATAACCAAAACATCTACCCGGATACGAAAATAGCACTGGATACCAACTACTTCATTGGACACTCTCATCATCAGTTCAAGACCGAGAATAATGGGTTCATCCTATATAATGCCGGCAGTGTCGGGCAAAATCGAAAATATATCAACGTGGTGAATTACCTCGTACTCGACTCAGACACTGGGAAAGTGGAGATGAAGGGGTTCAAATATGACGATTCAATTTTGATCGACGAAATGCGAAGGATAGGATATCCATCCAGTTGTATAGATTATTACGACAGCAAAGCCAGATTGAAATAGCGTTCCCAGACATTCGTAATTCACGCATCCATCTTTACATAGCACGCAGTCTAATATCGTAAAATATGAGAAAGCCAAAAATCTTGGCGCTGTTTCCCTTCTTCGCGAAGGGTGCGCTATCGCTTATTGTCTTGCGGGCCATGCGCGATCGCGGTTTCTTCGTAAAGGTTGCGTTTTATGAGGATGCGTCGGCGGTTTACCCTCCTGATCTGATGAACGATTTCGTGCAAAACGGTTGCATTCTTGATCTTTCACAGCTTAGTGAACCTCAACGCTTTTCCCTAGTGCAAAGCGAAATCCGACAGCACAATTTCGACGTTATTTTACAACTTGGCGCCACTGATCTCTATCATCTTCTGCCTTACTGGAAACAAGAGTCACCATCACTCCGCATTGTCGACACCCTTTACAACGAATATGGGCACACAGTCAATCATTTCTTATATGAACAGGCCATTGACGGTGTTATTGTCGAGAGCGAATACATGCGTGATTTCGTCGAGCGCACATCGGCGAAACTGCGTCCAAACATAAAGGTTCTCAGCAACGGCATCGATCTTCAAACGTTCATGCCGGCCGAAGAGAAAAAGCGTGAACGCGATCTGATCGTTGGATATGTGGGCAGAATGTCCGCTGAGAAAAACCCCATGGGCTTTATCGATCTGGCAGAAAAAGTTTGTGACGCGCTGCCTGAAGTGAATTTTCGGATGTTCGGGAGTGGCAACCAGTCGGAGCTCGTGCGACGGCGGCTAGAAAATAGCCCGGCGCAAACCCGGATTACGTTTGAAGGCTTCATTGACCATACTCCCACGGCCTTACATCAATTGGACGTACTAGTTTTGCCGTCAAAATTTGATGGACGTCCGAATATTATAATGGAGGCAAGCGCGTGTGGAGTACCCGTTATCGCCGCGCCAGTCGGTGGTGTTCCGGAGTTAATCGACGAAGGGTGCAACGGATTTCTGATTCAACCAACTGAATCGGACCGTGTTTGTGTTCTTCTTGCTAAGTGGGCCGCTGATTCGGTGGCCTTAGACTCGATTAAAAAGACCTCGCGAGAAGTCGCCCTGTCGAAATTTAACCGAACCGACATGCTCGATGCTTACGAAAGAGCATTGATTCACTTCGGATCGGTGTAGGGTTTCGCCACCTCTTCGCTCGCAGCCTATTTGCTTAGATCGAGAAGCACCGCCTCATGCGAATATTAAACTCGGCGACCGGCCCGCCGAAGAGAGAATCTATCTCAGGCGAAATATCCCTTAAGCGCTTCCCGCTTGAGCTCCAGTGAACAACTTACCTTAGAGCCTTTACGACGCCAGCGTCACAACGGCTGTAATTTATCAGACCGTATAAGGCGGCCTATGGTGTCTCGCCGCAATCATCTTCCGAAAAAAATTCGATGGCCGTGGAATACTATCCGCCGCGGAAGTCTGCTTCACCAGCGACACATTTCTTGTTCGTATCGCATGTGCGGTGTTGGGGACGATCTTATGAATTCCACCGCTATTTAACACGTCAATATTCCAGCACCAGTCTTCGTAGCCGACGCCGCTCTTGAGATCCGTGCCTGCGTACGGTACTGAACGCAACAGATCGGCCGCGGTAAAGCTAAGTGAAGTCCAGAGGTTGGTATAGCCAAGATCCGAAACGCGAAAAGAAGCGTCTTCCATGTCGATATGCAGAAAAATATAGGGCGTCACGCCAAAATACGCGTTGACTTCTGGGTGCCATACGATCTTTCGCGGATCGGCCTCCGCCGCAGCAAAAGCCCGGACCAACCAGTCCGCTCCCCAAAGATCGTCCGCGTCAAGGAAACCGATCCACTTCCCGCGAGCCCTTTCGACCGCAGAGTTCCTGGAAAAACCCAAATCGCCGTGCTCGACGATCTCGATTCGCAATTCGGGTTCAATCCGCGCAAATTCGGCGAAGACTTCTTGGGTTATTGCATTGGGCCGATCGAGTATCGCAAGCAGTTCCACGCGCAAGCCACTCGACCTAGCCAAGGCTGCAGATCTAGAAAGGCTGCGTAACGACGGCTGTGCGAGCAGACCTTCCGCGTGCCCATTGATGACAGCAGTGATATCGTATTCTGCCATGACCTTAATCGATAAATGAGGGAGAAGCTTGGAGCGTATTCACGAATGCGGTTCGTGATTGCTGGGCTTGCAGATGTACTATGCGGCTCATCAGTGAGGGAGGCAAACCATACTCCAATGTCAGAGCCTCCTGAAAATCGAGCGTTTCAAAGTACACCTTGCGCAAGAACGGAAGCCCTTCGCGAAAATGAGTGTGGGCAAAGTCATCAACAGAGCGACTATCCGTGCAACGGTCGACGCGGTGAAGATAGGCGTACATATCGGTCGCTAGCTGCAGCGCACCGCCTTTTCGCACTATCGCGTCCCAGCATGCGGCGCTGTCGACATTAAGCACAGCCTTCGGACGAACCGCGAGGATCAACTTCTCGACGATCGATGCCCTATCCATGCGCGTCAGAGGTTCTCCAAAGTTTGACAGGCAACGGGTGTGAAAGCCTACCGCGCAATCTGCGTTTGCGCCTTCATGGTCTGTAAAGACGGTGAGCGTTGAATCGGGCCCGTGCGCCTCGATAGCGGCTTGTGTCGCATTGACGACCATAGCCTCCACACCTGAATGAAGCGGCCCTGCAACGAAAACGATGCAACGAAACGGATGTTCCAGCGATTCGAACAGTGCACGCCATACGCGAAGTACTGGCCAATGCTGACCGCCTCCATGAATACCGAGCAGATGAGGTGAAGCCAATGCGGGGTCGAGTGCAATGGCCGGCTCCAAAGCGCCAGCCTCCTCATACATCGTGTCGACAACCGACAATACTCTCGAGTCGAGACCGCAACGCCTTCCCTCCTTTCTCCCGATCGTCAGATAGTGAACTAGCGGGTGAATCCCACTTTGCAACACGTCTGGATATTGTGTGGTGTACCACTGTGGGTCAAACGACGGATGCGGCCGACGGCCTTCCTTCCCGCCCCACGCCACATAATGCTTGAGGGGATCAATGCCTGCACGTGCGACATCGGGATACGTCTCGCGGTAGAACGCTTCATCAAACAGACCGGACTGTTCAATGATTCTGCGCTCTTCGGAGTAACGGGATTTACGCCCCTTTCCGTTGGGGTCGCCATTGCCGGAATGATAGGCGTGAAAACGCCGAATGACGAATCTGGTTGTCCGACGCAACGACGAAATCAGCGTATTGAGATACATACCAAAAGGCCAAACTCTCCAAGTTCTTTCTGCTCAAACATGCAACAAATTTCGTTTGGCGAAAACTCTCGCATATCGAGGGCTTGTTATCGTTATAGAAGGCTGGCTCGACGCCTTCGGCACCGGCCGTTAGTGCTGCAACCGAATGCCGTGCGTTATCTATCTTGAGTTGCGCATCCTGATACCGTCCCGCAACCCTTGCAGCATTTTTCCCAACGCGAGCAATCGCTGGGGGTGAAGCATCATCACGAAGACCGCCATCTGCAGCACGCGTATCGTATCCAAACGTCTCCAGGCACAACACGGGTAGTCACGCCGCTGTAACAGCACGCTGTTACGAATCATGAAATAGTAGCGAAATGGCTTGTGCAGCGGGATTTCCCGCCAGCGACCGAGCCAAACCCTGCGACGCCATTCTCCAAGAGAATGGGCCATAGCCGCTGCGCAGTGTCCCCACGCCCAATAGCCCTTGGCGCGCGCCCGCAGCACCCACTCCGTATCGACTTGGTCGATGAATAGCTGTTCATCCATCTCGCCGACGGCGTCCAAGGTGGCCAGCGAGATCAATGATCCCGACGAGATCAGCAGATCCGTCTTGACTACCCGTTGACCGGGTTCGCACGCGACGGGGGCAAAGCGCATTCCGGCAAAACGCACATGCGGCGCGAGGTGCCCCGTTCGGCGGTCCCTACTCCGAGGCCCAATAGCCGCCACCCTGTTGCCGGCGGCAACGAGATCCTCATGTGCAGCCTTCAGGGCTGCGACCATCCCCGGATCCGGCTCGCTGTCCTGATCCATCAGCAAAACGTATTTCGCACCTTGCGTGCGTGCCCACGCAATGCCGGCGTTGTGAGCGGCTGCAATTCCAAGGTTTTTGCCCAGCGATATGACGTGAACCGTTGCACTACCCAACGCCGCCACCACACTGGCCACGTCTTGGGCCGAACCGTTGTCCACTACGACGATATACTCCGCCTGCGGCGTAACGGCGTTAAGCAGCGCACCTAAACGTGCCGAATCCGGCTGATAGGTAACTACCACCGCCATCACCTCGGCAACAGGAGACATCGAAGATTCGTTCATATGTGCATGAGTAACGGCAATCGTCCGGTTGATCCTTCTGTAGGGTCAGTCGAGCTGCAGCGCGGCGAGAATCGTTTCACGCTGATTGAACCAACCGTATTTCGAACGCGCATCCTCTCTAGCGCTTTCGATCAATGCGGGCCATCTGGAAGTATCCTCAATCGCGCGCTCTATCACCGACAACCATTCCTGCGCTTGCGCTAGATACCCATTCTCGCCGTTGCGAATTGCGCCGGCATAGGTGTATGAAGGCGACGCAATGCTGATCGCCCCTACCACTGCCGCCTCAAAATATTTGAGTTCCGATTTGCAGTTGGTGAAATCGTTCGACTGCAGTGGCATCAGATTGAATTCGACGGTGCTGATAAGCCGTTGCAGATTGACGTAGTCGTGAAACGGCTGACGCTTGACCCGGTCGCCAAACTTGCTGAGCGCCGGGCCGGCGTCGATATAGCCGACAATCATCAGTTCGATTCTTGGATCTTTCGCGAGTAGCGCCTCTACCGCCGGAACGATTATCGCGTAGTCAAGTTTGTGCGACGGCGAGCCACTGAAGTACCCGAGGTGAATCTTGCCGTCACGCGCAAACTCGGCACCCTGCTTATGTTGAAAGAGCGCATCGGAATAGTCGATTTGCTCTCTGTTCATGAAGTTCGGCACCACTTTCACCGGCAATCCCGAGAACGCGGCAATCTTTCCCGCCAGAAAGTCGTTCGTCGTGATCGCGCCGTCGCACATTTTCAACGCGGCGCCGAGCCGGCCAATATACGAGAACCAGTAGTCCCAACGACTGGAATCGCGGACATCTTCGTCAAGCGTATTCATGATCAGGTGCGCATAGCTTGAATCGAAAACGAAATCGTCGATATCGAATAATATGCGCTTTCCCCGCAGCCGGAACTTCATCACAAGCTGATTGACGTGATGGCAGTATCGCGACCGGCAGATCACTAGGACATCTGCGAGATCTGCAATTTCATCGATTCGCGCCCAGTCCTGCAGAAAGAAAAAGCCCGCCGACACGTCCCCGCTCTCGCCGTCGTTCAGCACCTGTGCCATGTTGTAGGCGCGGTAGCGAAATGTGCTGTTATTCGGTTCTTCGTAAAAGTATGCAACCCGCCGCTTACCGCGAGTGAGCATTCTCACCCGCTCGCTCAACGGCAGAATCCACGGGTCCGAATAGGCCTTGGGTGCAATATCAACTTTAAACATCAGAGTTCTTCGGACAGCTGCTTGATGATCTTGCCGAAAGCCTGCTGCCAATCGCCAGCAAGTCCGTTGTTGCGGAAATTCTGCTCTCGTAACTGCTGGTTCGCTGCCAATGTCACTGCGGACCGCAGCGCTTCAACCAACGCATCGCGTTCAAGGTCCGCGCAAATCAGATTCAACGAGTAGCCGGACAAGTCCGTCTTGTTGCCAAAGCGATTGGTCACCACGACGGCACCGCTGGCGGCCAGATCTAGCGGGGGATAGCTCGGGTGCGGCGTGCTCATCAAACTCAGGCCCACATCGATTGTCCCTGCGAGTTCCGCATACTGCGACCACGTGAGGTTCTCAAACTTTTGGGGCTCGTAGCCGCCGTCGAAGACTATAGCCGGTATGTCCTTGCCTACCAAGCATATCTCCCACTTCGACGGGTCCAGCACCTTTTCAGCAATCGCCCGCTCGATGACTTCTATCCCGAGGTAGAAGAGATTACGTCCATTGTTCGGCCTCGCGTAGAAGAAGAATCGTTTCTTCTGCGACGGCTGTTTTTGGCGGGGATGGAAAATGGTGGTCGGGAAAGCAGGCTCGAACCACGTTCCTTTGGCGGCAATATTGCCGAGTCCATCCGACGTCAAATGATCAAATAGCAGTTTCGTATTGATCAGAAACCGAATATCGCTACTACGCAGCGTGTCTTCGCATTTGACGCGCTCATCGCCGAATGCATAGAACATCCGCTCGTCTTCCTGCAACAGATAGATGATCGATTTGCGTGGTACGCCTGGCAATGTAGCCGCCGTCGTCCACCAAGACGTCGTCACGAAGAGATCGCCTTCTTTGACATCAAGTTCATACTTCTGATCGAAGAACGCGGCGAACTTGAATTGCACTTCGTGCTTCAGCTTGATGCCGTACAACGAGAGAATATGATCGATGTTTTGGGGTTGGGCACGCTGCGTGCGAGTAATGATCCGGAGCTGTGCATCTAGCTCGTTGGCGAGCAGCGCCGAAAAGATCAGCGCAGTCCCTACTCCGCCAAACAGGCTGCCGCTCGACACGCTATCCGTCACGATACTGACGCGACGGACGCCGGACGCCGGAATCGAATACGTCAGCAAAGGGGCAAGCGACTCAAAGCGTTTGCGATAAAGTTGCTGCACGCTTTTCTGAGAGTCGCCGTCGCCTGATGAACTGGACGAAGCCTGAAGTTTGTTGGCCAACTTCCGATAGACTGCCTGCCGCAACGCCGAAGTTCCATGGCTTTTCCAGTAGCAGTAGGCCCTGTACGCTCGATCAATCATTGGAAGTCCTTGTTGCCTGCCGTTAAGCGGCACTCATTCATTTTATTCGACCGGCTATCGTCCATCACCGACATCGGCGATGTGATGCGACTGCATGAAGGCTGAGGAATATATATTTCTTTCTCAACCTTTAGCTTCAGGCGCCACTTCGCGCTTTACACCTGAGCTTCATACTGCGAGACAACATCTTCGGTCGGCCCAAACGCCCGAACGCGCCCGCGCTCCATCCATAGCGTCTTGTTGCACACCTTGCGGATTTCCGAATTCGAGTGCATGGCCAACACCACGATCTGTGCACGGCTGTGAAGATCGGCAAGGCGTTCTTCCGCCTTGTGCATAAACGACGCATCGCCCACGCCCATCACTTCGTCTAGCAGAAGAATCTCCGCGTCGACCGCTGTCGAAATCGCAAAACCCAATCGCACGCGCATGCCGCTCGAGTAGGTTCTGAGAGGCAGATCGAGATAGTCACCCAGTTCGCAGAACTCCGCGATCGACTGCTGCTTTTCGCGAATCTCTGCATCAGTCATGCCGAGCAACAGGCCACGCAGACGAATGTTCTGCATGCCCGTCGAGTTTTCATCCATCCCGAGGCTGATGTCGAGCAGCGGTACGATTTTTCCATCGCTCTCGATCGTTCCATAAGTCGGCGCGTAAATACCCGCCATGAGCCTGAGCAGCGTGGATTTGCCGGCGCCGTTGTGGCCGATCAGCCCAATACGATCACCGCTTTCAAAACGCAAATCGACGTTGTCGAGTGCACGCACGACGATCACGCCTTCGTTGCTCTCGGCGATGGAATTTCGACGCCCCATGCGCATGACCTGCTTCTTCAGCGATCGCGCCTGCACGTCATAAATGGGCAGATCGAGCGTCGTGCCTTTGAGTTCAATGTACGCCATGATTTGCCCTATTAGACCCAATACGGAATGCGTTTCAGGAACCGACCTGTCAGAGTGAGCGCCAGCAGCCAGCCAACCACGGCGAGACCCACCGTAACACCCCATGTCGTTGCGCTCGGAAATTCTCCGATCAGCGGCGCGCGAACCAGCTCAATCAGATGCGCGAGTGGATTCAGTTCCACGATGAACGAATAGCGCGTCAGTGAATTCGGACGATAAATAATTGGCGTGATGTAAAAGGCAATCTGCATCAGTGCAGCTATGATTTGGGGTAAATCGCGAAAGCGCGCGGACAGCAGCCCCGCGACCATCGCAATCCACAGCGCGTTGACCATGTACAGCAACAAGGCCGGAATGAAAACGGGCAGTGTTTCCCAGCTCTTCACGCCGAAAAATGCCATCAGCAGCAGCACAATCAGGAAGTTGTGCGCCAAGATGACGAGGTTGCGCCACGCAACCTGCAGCATGAAGATGAGCTTGGGCGTCGCCGCTTGCCGGATGTACTGGCCGCTGCTGATGTACGCGGTGCTACCTTCCAGCACGGTCGCAGAAAACGCGGTCCACAGCACGAGGCTGACGGCGAGATAGGGCAGATAGTCGCTCATCTTCACGCCGAAGAGTGTGCCGTACACCACGCCGATCGAACCGATCATCACACCGGTGCTGATGGTCAGCCAAAACGGCCCCACGCGCGAACGCGCGTAGCGTTGCCGTACCTCAAGCCAACCAAGAAGTGTCCAAAGCCGCCACGAGGCAAGGCTTTGCTTCAAATCAGAAAGTGCCAAATTGTACATTACGGACTTTTAAACTTTTGCGTTAAAAAAGAGGCCACAAGCGCGATGGTAGTTCGCGCAGCATCATAAGCGGTCCAGCGGGCCCATTCGGCCGGTCAGGCCGTGCCAGATTCCGACGAACGCCATTCTCAAATGACTGAGACGTGGCTGTAGAAACAATCCATAAATAGCAAGCCGAAACGGAAACTTGACGAGCTCCGTGGACTTCCAGGTCCACGGAATATAGCTTCGCTTGACCAAGGCAACTGCATTACGAAAGAGATAATAATGACGCAGCGGACTATGGCTCGGATATTGCCGACCCAAAAAAGACACAGGTTCGCCGCCCAATTCGTGCGCGAGCCGCAGGCCAGGCGCTCCGAGCACCGCGTACCCCCTCGAACGCGCTCTTACGCACCATTCCAGATCCACGAAATCGATGAACAGGGAATCGTCCATCGGGCCGATTTCCTGCCAGGCGGCAAGGTTGATGCAAGAGCCCGAACTGATTAGAAAATCGATCTCGATCGGCCGGGTGCCGACGGGCGCAACCCGTTGCAGTTTCAGATAGCCGAAGCGGACGAAGGGCGCCACGCCACCAAGACGGGTATCCTCGTACGCAGGGCCAATCAATGCCACCCGCCCCCGCAGTTGCTTTTCCTCTTCGAGCAACCGCGGCAACGCTTGCAGCAGTTGACCTGACGGTTCGCTGTCCTGGTCGAAAATCAGTGCGCTGGTGCACCCCGCCTTCAGGAGCAACTCGACGCCTTGATTGATGCCCGTCGCAATCCCATGGTTCGCCCCGTTCGCAACATACACGATTCGCTTGTCGAGCCCCAGTTGCCCTGCACTCTGCAACTGCTCGGTATTGTCGATGACCACGCAGAGTCCGGCATCGGCATAGCGATTCGCCCGACGCACGCAAGCGGCATCAGGACGATAGAACACGACAACGATTCCGGTCGACGCGTTACCCGACCAGGCAACCTGATCACCCAAACTCATGATGGGAGATCACTTTCCAGAAATAGATGGGCATAGATTGCGCCATTGGCGGACGCGGGCTATGCCCATCGATCGGCCATGCAAAGACGCAACGCGTCTTGCCAATCCGGCAGCGAGAGTCCAAATGTCTCCGTGAGCTTGCGGTGAGACATCCGCGAATTCGCCGGCCGCTTCGCAGGAACCGGGTAGTCGCTCGTGCCGATCGGCACTACGTTCGGCGCCTTCTCACGCATCGCAATGTCGAGGATCGCTTTCGCAAATCCGTGCCACGACGTTTCGCCTGCGGCTGTCAGGTGATAGATGCCGGAACGCTCGCGCCACCAATCGATATCGTTTGCAGCGATACTCTGGGCGATGATATGAGACGTCGCCGTCGCGATGGTGTTGGACCACGTGGGAGCGCCGATCTGATCGGCGACAACCCGCAGCTCCGGCCTCTCGGCACCGAGCTTGAGCATGGTCAGCAGGAAGTTTTTTCCACGCACTCCGTAGACCCAACTGGTTCGCAGGATCAGATGCGCACAGCCAGATTCGGCGATAGCCTGTTCCCCGACGAGCTTGCTCTTGCCATAGACATTCTGCGGATTGGTCGCATCGTCTTCGACGTAAGGCGCGTTTTTGGTCCCGTCGAAAACGTAATCGGTCGAATAATGAATCAGCACGGCCCCGCTTCGTGCCGCTTCCTCGGCGAGAACGCCCGGCGCGTCCCCGTTTAGACGCATCGCCGCATCCGCGTCGGTTTCCGCCTTGTCCACCGCGGTGTACGCGGCCGGATTGACAATCACCGATGGCTTCAGCTCACGCACCGTCGAGCGGATTTGCGCGAGGTCAGCCAGATCGAAGGCAGCGCGCTCGAGTGCAACAACGCGGCCGAGCCCTTGGAGGGTACGAACGAGTTCAAAGCCAACTTGCCCGTTGACTCCGGTGACGAGTATGGTCGGTTGCTTGCTCATTGGGAAGCCTCAAACAAACACTTCGGCATCGCTCAGACGCTTGCCGGCCGCATCCTTCGCCGCGAGCATCGGCTCGAAGTCGATCTGCCAATCGATGCCGATCTCCGGATCGTTCCAGATAATGCTGCGTTCGTGTTCAGGGAACCAGTAGTCGGTGGTCTTGTAAAGAAATTGAGCCGAGTCGGACAGCACGACGAAACCGTGCGCAAACCCCGGCGGAATCCATAGCTGGCGATGGTTCTCCGCCGACAGAATCACGCCCTCCCACTTGCCGAAGTTCGGCGAACTCTTACGGACATCGACAGCGACGTCGAACACCTCGCCTTCGACTACGCGCACGAGCTTGCCCTGCGCATGCTGGATCTGATAATGGAGCCCACGCAGCACACCTTTCGCAGAACGCGAATGATTGTCCTGGACGAACTCCACATCTGCTTGCACCTGTTCAGCAAACTCGCGTGCGTTGAAGCTTTCGAAGAAAAAACCGCGTGCATCACCGAACACTTTAGGTTCGATGATTTTGACTTCGGGCAGCGACGTAGGGGTTACCTGGATGGCCATGCAACTTGGTCCTTCGGGAGGTTCAGCAAATATTGACCGTACGCGTTTTTTGCAAGTGGGGACGCGAGCCGGAGCAATTGCTCTTCATCGATCCACTTGCGCCTGAATGCGATCTCTTCGGGACATGCAACGACAAGCCCCTGACGCTTCTGCAACGTTGCAATAAACGTCGCGGCCTCGATCAGCGAATCGTGCGTACCCGTGTCGAGCCACGCATACCCGCGGCCCATGATCTCAACATCGAGCTTCTGCGCATTCAGGTAGCGCGAATTGACATCCGTGATCTCGAGTTCGCCGCGCGCGGAGGGTTTGATGTCCACAGCGATGTCGCAGACGTCGCGATCGTAGAAGTACAAACCCGTGACCGCGTAATTCGAACGCGGCTTTGCAGGCTTCTCTTCGATCGACAGCGCGCGAAATTGCTTGTCGAATTCCACGACGCCATAGCGCTCGGGATCGTGCACGTGGTACGCAAACACCGTGGCGCCATCGGTGCGCGCGTTCGCACGCTCCAGCTGTTTCGCGAGATCGTGACCGTAGAAGATGTTGTCGCCGAGAATCAGCGCCGACGGATCATTGCCGACGAATTCCCTGCCGATGACGAACGCCTGCGCAAGTCCGTCCGGCGACGGCTGCACCGCATACTGGATGTTCATCCCCCACTGGCTGCCATCGCCCAACATCGCTTCGAAGCGCGGCGTGTCCTGTGGTGTGGAGATGATCAGCACATCGCGAATGCCCGCGACCATCAGCGTCGACAGCGGGTAGTAGATCATCGGCTTGTCGTACACGGGAAGCAGCTGCTTCGACACGACATGCGTTATAGGATACAGCCGGGTGCCCGAGCCGCCCGCCAGAATAATGCCCTTGCGCGCCATCGTTTTGCCCTTACGCGCGTTGCGCGTAGTTGGTTTCGACCCACTTGCGGTACTCGCCCGAAGCGACTTCGTCGACCCATTCCTGGTTGTCGAGATACCACTGCACGGTCTTCGCGAGCCCCGTCTCGAACGTCTCAGCGGGCTTCCAGCCAAGCTCACGCTCGAGCTTGCGCGCATCGATCGCATAGCGGCGATCGTGGCCAGGACGGTCCTTCACATAAGTGATCTGATCGCGATACGAGCCTTGCGCCTTCGGACGCTTCTGGTCGAGCAGGTCGCACAGCGTGTGCACGACTTCGAGGTTCTTCTTCTCGTTCCAGCCGCCGACGTTATACGTCTCGCCCGGCACGCCGCGCGCGAGCACTTCGCGGATCGCGCTGCAGTGGTCGCCGACGTACAGCCAGTCGCGCACGTTCTGACCGTCGCCGTAGACGGGCAGCGGCTTGCCGCCGAGCGCGTTCGCGATCATCAGCGGGATGAGCTTTTCGGGGAACTGGTAGGGGCCGTAGTTGTTCGAGCAGTTCGTCGTCAGCACGGGCAGGCCATACGTGTGGTGATAGGCGCGCACGAGATGATCGGAGCCCGCCTTGGTCGCCGAATAGGGGCTGTTCGGCGCATAGGGCGTGGTTTCGGAAAATTGCGGATCGGTTGCGGACAGCGAACCGAAGACTTCGTCCGTCGACACATGCAGGAAGCGGAAAGCCGCCTTGTCCGCATCGTTCAGCGCGCTCCAGTACGCGCGGGCTGCTTCGAGCAGCGTGAACGTGCCGACGACGTTGGTCTGCACGAAGTCCGCCGGCCCGTGGATCGAGCGGTCGACATGGCTTTCGGCTGCAAAGTGCAGCACCGCGCGCGGCTTGTGCTCGGCAAAGAGTGCGTCGAGCGTCGCGCGGTCGCAGATGTCGGCGCGCACGAACACGTGACGGGGATTGTCCTGCTGCGACTTCAAGGTGCCCAGATTACCGGCATAAGTGAGCTTGTCCAGATTGAGGACTGGCTCATCGGAGGCGTTCAACCATTCAAGCACGAAATTGGCGCCGATAAAGCCGGCACCGCCCGTTACCAGGATCATGGGATTCCTTCTAGAAATTTTCTCGACCGACTAGCCGGCTAGCCGCAGCTGTGAAAAACCGGCAGCCTTTACCTGAGCGGCCCGAACTCCGGCAAAGTTGACCGACCCCGCGAAGCGCGCGGTTTGTAACCGGCAATTATAAAGGTGTCAATGAGAAACACCAGCGCGCTAACAAACTGAGACGTTTTGTAAGTCAGGCCAGTGCAAGCATCCAGTCGATGGTGTCTTCGAGCCCGATGGCGGGCATTTCCGGCACCACGCGGTTCAGCCGTTCGGCCGAACCCACCAGCATCTTGACCTCGTTTTGACGGACGAACGCGGGATTGACGCGGACTTCGAGATCATGCCCCGTCGCTTCCCGCACGATGTCGACGATGTCCGTCAACGTGCGCGGCGTGCCGCTGCAGACGTTGAGCGTCTCGCCCGCAACAGGCGATTCCAGCAGCGCCCGATAGGCGGTCGACACCATCCGCACATCGGAAAAATCGCGCGCGACGTCGAGATTCCCAAGCTCGATAAACGGCCGCCGCCGGACGAAATGGGAAACAATTTTAGGAACAAGGAAACGCTCGGATTGCCCGCGTCCCGTGTAATTGAAGGGTCGCGTGACAACGATGGGCAGGCGGTCGAACCACGTCCGCACCAGATGCTCCATCGCCAGCTTGCTCGCCGCGTAGTGGTTGACGGGTGCGGGCGCGGTAGCTTCGTCGACGACGCCCTCCGCGTTGCCATAGACGTTCGCGCTACTCGCGATCAGGATCTTGCGCGGCTCGTGGCCGACGTCGACGCACGCCTGCAGCAGGTTCGTCGTGCCGATCACATTGACGTTGTACAGGTCCAACGGGTCGTCATGCGCGACGAAGCTGATCGCCGCCAGATGCACGATGAATGCGGGCTTCAGTTCGCCGATCAGGCGTCGGCAGTCGGGCAGCGACGTAATGTCGAGCGCGCGCTCGCCGGGCTGCGGCGCGCCGGCCGTCGTGCCGATGACCTCATAGCCCGCGTCGGCCAGTTCCTCCCGGACGTAGGCACCAGTGAAACCGCTCGCCCCCGTAAGGAGCACGCGATGGATGACTGGCTCAGACGGATGCCGCAAACTCTTCCTCCCCTGCTTTGAGATGCTCGGCCGTGCAGGCAGCCGGGCGATTATATCTGACGAATAAATCGGCCCGCTTCATTCCCAAGGCGCGTAAAAGCGAGTTTGACGGCCAGAAAATCCTCAAAAAATCAAAAAATATTTCTGCAGTTGCGCCGTCAACGCGCGACGGGCGGCATCGAGGCGCGGCGCGCTCAACGACGATGTCACGAGCGCGCGCTATCATGTGGCGTTGTGCAGCGCAGGTCGTCGGCAGCGTATCCGTTCCCTTATCGAGCGGGCATCCGTCGCGTCACGACACTGCCGCCGCGTCCTTTGGAACCACCCATTCTTCCCGATGACCGTTTCCACCAGCTCCCCTCCCCTCGCTTTCGGCGATCTGCAGGGCTGCCGCACCCAGTTCCAGCAACTTCTCGCGAAGGCCGCACCGCCCGCCGATGCGCCGCTGTGGTTCGCGGGTGATCTGATCAATCGGGGCGGCGAATCGCTCGCGACGTTGCGCGACATCATCGCGCTCGGCGATCGCGCGGTTCCCGTGCTGGGCAATCACGACCTGCATCTGCTGTCGGTGTCGGCAGGCATCCGCAAGTCGAAGAAAGGCGACACGATCGACGAAATCCTTGCCGCGCCCGACGCCGAGGATCTGCTGCACTGGATTCGCCACCGGCCGCTCGCGCACTACGAGAACGGCATGCTGCTCGTGCATGCGGGCGTGCTGCCGCAATGGGACGTCGATCTGACGCTGGAACTCGCCGACGAACTGCAACGCGCGTTGCGCGCGCCGGGCTGGAAAGAGACGCTCGCGGGCCTGTACGGCAACGAGCCGAACCGATGGAAACCAAGCCTCAAGGGCATCGACCGCCTGCGTCTGACGTGCACCGCGCTCACGCGCATGCGCTTCTGCGATGCCGACGGCGTGATGGATTTTTCGTCGAGCGGCGGCATCGGCTCCGCGCCGAAGGGCTTCATGCCGTGGTTCGACGTGCCTGGGCGCAAGACGGAAAACACCACGATCGTCTGCGGACACTGGGCCGCGCTCGGCCTGATGATCCGCGACAATCTGATCGGACTGGATTCAGGTTGTGTGTGGGGCGAGCAGCTGACGGCCGTCCGGCTGGCGCAGTCGCCCGCCGAGCGCACGGTCACGCAAGTGGAATGCGAAGGCTGCCGCGCCGACGGCGGTTGATGGGCGCCTGATCGATTACGCGTGGCGTGTCAGATCGACGTCCGAACTGCCGTCGAGCGCTTCCGCCGCGCTGTTCGCGCTGGCATCGATGAACTCCTGAGTCCGGTCGGCGATCTGTCCGGAGCGGCGCGCCTCCGGGTCCTGCAACGCGGCGAGCGCTGCCTGCACGGAAGCCTGCGCCTCAGACGCAAGCAAGCGCCGGTCGGCACCCGGCGCGAGCGGCGCGCCGACATACACATGCGCGGTCAGCGGGCCGCCGCGCAACAACGCATCGAGCGATTCGCCAAGTGACATCTCGCCGATATACGCCGGCGCTGTCGATTGCCGGCCGTGCGCATCTTCGTACATCAGGCAGAGAGGCTGCACGGGGCGTGACGCCGATACGGGCGCCTGAAACATGTTTGCGTGAAACGGCAACAGTTGAGTGCCGTCGGACGTCGTGCCTTCCGGAAATACGCACATCAGCTCGCCCGCGTTCAGCCGGTTTGCGAGTTCATGCATAATGCGCTTCGCGTCGCTGCGCTTCTCGCGCTGAATGAACACGGTGCCCAGTTGCTGGGCGCACCAGCCGACGATTGGCCACTTGCGGATCTCCGCCTTCGATACGAACGGCGTCGGCCGCCACGCGTTGATCACGTAGATGTCGATCCACGAAATGTGATTCGCGACGACCAGCACGCCTTCATCGAGCCGCACGCCATCGTTGTGCACGACGAGACGCATGCCGCACAACTGCAGCATGCGCAGCGACCAGGCGCGATTCAATTCCAGACGCTGCTGCGCAGTCGCACGAGGAAAACGCGTCCAGACGGTCCACATGCCGTACAGCAGATGCACGACCAGCCGAACCTTGCGAAATGCGAGCTTCATGGTGAGAGTTTTCCGCTTACCTTCCGATTCTTCGGAGCTTCTTTTTCGCTTCTCTGCCGATGTCCGGCTTTCTCAGCGCTGCTCGAACGCAACCTGCCCGCCGACGACCGTCGCACGCACGCGCGCAGGCAGCTCGTAGCCGAGGAACGGCGTGTTGTGCCCCTGGCTCTTCAGCGCGCGAGGCTCGACGCGCCAATGTGCGCCGCGGTCGAACACGCACAGATCGGCGGTTGAGCCCACTTCGATGCGGCCGGCGGGCAGTTTCAACACGTCGGCAGGCGCGGCCGTGATGCGGTTCAGCGCCTTCGCGAGCGAAACGCCCGCCTCGTCCGCCCACTTGACCGTCAGCGACAGCAGCAGCTCGAGCCCTGTCGCGCCCGGCGTCGCCTCGGCGAACGGCAGCAGCTTTTCGTCGTCGTCGACGGGCGTGTGGTCCGAACAGATCGCGTCGATCGTGCCGTCGAGCAGGCCCGCGCGAATCGCCTCGCGGTCGCGTTGCGAGCGCAGCGGCGGATCGAGCCGGAATTGCGAATCGAAATAGCCGATGTCGATGTCGATCAGATGCACATGATTGATCGTCACGTCGCAGGTGACGGGCAGGCCTTCTGCCTTCGCCGCGCGCATGAGCGCGACGCCCGCGCCCGACGACACGTGCGACAGATGCACGCGCGCACCCGTCACGCGGACGAGCTCGAAAATCGTATGCAGCGCGATCGTTTCCGCCGATACGGGCACGCCCGATAGACCAAGGCGCGACGCGAGCGGCCCGCTCGCCGCGACGCCGCCCTTCGCCAGATAGGCATCTTGCGGACGCAGCCACGCGGTATAGCCGTACGTGTTCGCGTACTGCAGCGCGCGCAGCAGCACCTGCGTATCGACGATGGGCGTATCGGCCTGCGAGAAGCCGACACAGCCCGCTTCCGTCAGCTCGACCATCTCGGTGATCACCTGCCCCTTGAGGCCGACCGTCAGCGCGCCGAGCGGATAGACATGCGCGCGGTTCAGATTGCGCGCGCGAAACTTGAGCATTTCGACGAGGCCCGGCTCGTCGAGCACGGGATCGGTGTCGGGCGGACACACGAGGGTCGTCACGCCGCCTGCGAGCGCCGCGGCCATTTCCGATTCGAGCGTCGCCTTGTGCTCGTAGCCCGGTTCGCGCAGCCGCGCGGACAGATCGACGAAGCCGGGCGCCACATACAGGCCCGTCGCGTCGATCGTCTTTGCCGCGTTGAAATCGGCAGGCGCGCTGCCGAGCGCGACGATCTTGCCCGCCGCGATGAATACGTCCTGTTGCTGCTCGGTGCCCGCGACCGGATCGATCAGCGTGCCGCCTTGAATGTAAATCTTCATTCGCTGCCTTTTTTGCCTGCCAGTGTGCCTGATGTGGTTGCGTGAACCGTCTGCGGATCAGTCGTTGTTGCCCGCGACGATGCCCATCACCGCCATGCGCACCGCGATGCCGAACGTCACCTGATTGAGGATCACCGACTGCGGCCCGTCCGCGACCTGCGAATCGATTTCGACGCCGCGATTCATCGGGCCCGGGTGCATCACAATCGCATCGGGCTTCGCGAGCGCGAGACGCTCGGGCGTCAGCCCCCAGCTCTTGAAGTACTCCTGCGCCGAAGGTAGCAGCGCGCCGCTCATCCGCTCGTTCTGCAGACGCAGCATGATGATCACGTCGACGCCCTTCAGCCCTTCGTCGAGGTTGTGGAACACGCGCACGCCCATCTGTTCGAGACCGCCCGGCAACAGCGTGCGCGGACCGATCGCGCGCACTTCCGGCACGCCGAGCGTGGTGAGCGCGTGAATGTCGGAGCGCGCGACGCGCGAATGCAGAATGTCGCCGACGATCGCTACGCGCAGATTCGTGAAATCGCGCTTGTAATGACGGATCGTGTACATGTCGAGCAGACCCTGCGTCGGGTGCGCGTGCCGGCCGTCACCCGCGTTGATCACGTGCACGTGTGGCGCGCAGTGCTCGGCGATCAGATACGGCGCGCCGCTCGACGCGTGGCGCACGACGAACATGTCGGCATGCATCGCCGACAGGTTGTTGATCGTGTCGAGCAGCGACTCGCCCTTGCTCGTCGACGAAGCGTTGATGTTCAGATTGATCACGTCCGCCGACAGCCGCTTTGCGGCGATCTCGAACGTGGTGCGCGTGCGCGTCGAGTTTTCGAAGAACAGGTTGAACACCGACTTGCCGCGCAACAGCGGCACCTTCTTCACTTCACGGTCGGTCACGCTGACGAACTGCTCGGCCGTATCGAGAATGTGGCTGACGATCGCGCGCGGCAAGCCCTCGATTGTCAGCAGGTGCTTCAACTCGCCGTTCTTCGTAAGCTGCGGATTGCCCTTCAGGAAACCGTAGCGAAAACGGTCCGCTGACGCGGCGCTGTCGGTGGAACCTTGGGAAACCTGGTTGAACGTGTTCATCCGGTTGCGCAGGAACCCTCGGCGTTCATGCCGGGGAGGGATAGCGCGACGTGCGAAGCGCGCCTCGCTGTTGTGCCGGTCCCTGATTCCTTTCCTTTATTTAATGGCACGGGTTGCGTATCCATAGCCATCCGCCGGTTGCACCATCGTGCAATGACGGTGTGCTATGCCCTGTACGACACCTTGCGGTGTCTGGATGTTAAAGTTCCCTGTCGCGCGAACGGCGACACGGCCGACATGCGTTCCGGCCTTCTTGCCGGTGGGAACCGTGGCCCGGACACGGTCACCCGTCTGAAAACCGTGAATGCGTTTCTGGCGGACCAGGAAACCTCGCGGAAAACCGTGCGCGGTCAGACGCGTGCGCTGATAACTGCCGCGTCCGCTGCACTTGAGCTCCAACGTCGGCCGTTGCCAGCCGAATATCGCCTGGACTGTTCCGACGCACGCGGCGTCAAGTGCGTGGGTCTTCGGGAGTCCAAGGCGCGTACGATTCCACTTTGTCCGTCCACCGCTACCGGCCTCGACAGTCAGGTCCGTGGTCTTCAACGCGTTGAGCAGCACCCAGCGAGTGGTGTTGACAGCGGCTGCGTCCCGCAGCGGTGCCTTTGCTTTTGCCAAAATGCGTGCGAGCCGTGCCTTTTCTTTGACGAATTCGCGCACGTCCTGTGCGCCCTTGTCGAGGTTGCACGGCTCACAGCCAAGCGTCAGGTTCGATACGCGATTCGAGCCGCCACGGGCCTTTGCCAGAACATGCTCGATTTGCAGCGGCACACCCTGTGCATCGCAGTAAGCACACCGTCTACCCCATTTCTCGAGCAGGTATTCCCGCACTTCGTAACCAAAGAGTACGCCTTGCTGGTACTCAACGCCGGCAATCTCCGGGTTCTGCATTGCCTGCATGTCGAAGCGCACCAGTTCCATGGACAGCGCCGAAAAGGGCACCCAACGCTGGATGCGCCGGAACCACGACATCGTGGTTTCGATGCGGTGCTGCAGACTTGGAGCAAGCCACCCTGTCCTGCGCGTCCGATTATTGAACCGCGGCGCACGGTAGCGCAGATTCGCACCGCGACGCCGACGCCGAAACCTGCTCCGCTGCATCAACGCTTCACTGATTTGCCGGCCACGGTGGACCAACTCGAACAGGTTCAGCACTCCAACGCCCGCGTCGGCCTTTTCGAGCACAAGAGCCATTCCGGTGGTTTTGCTACCGGGGTCGAGCTTCAACCGCAAAGGCTGGAACCGACTGTTCCTTGCCAACCGGTCAGTCAGGCGAATCACGAACGGCACCACCCTGTGTACGCGTGCGCGACCGCGCGCGAGCAACAGCCTTGCGCGTTTCTCCGAGCACGGCATCAGCGGTAAGCCCCGCCTGTCCAAAACAAATACGCTCAATCTGAAGTTCCCATTCTGCCCTTACGGGCCTCGTGACGGGAGCCCTGCGGCCCCGCTCCCCTCGCCAATGTTGTTCGGCAGCACATCCTCGCGGCCCGTTTCGGCACACCCAAAGCGTGTCTGCGACCGCAGGTTACAGGGCCTGGAACTGAGGAAGCATTCCAGGGTGTGTCCTTAACTTCCGTACAACGTAGCTGCTATGCAGCTTAGGCTGGTCAATCAGGCTTTAACGACAGGCCTCGCTCTTCAGGGCGGGGTGATTGACGGTATTCCTGAATCAGACTGGCACTGCGGTGTGATGCTGGACAGCTGCTTTGGATACTGACGTCGGACGCTTGCGCACATTCTCGCACCAGCGTGTTGTCGTTCGCGATGCGAGCCTCAACTCAATCCGCGCTCGGCTCTGTGTGAAACGTGAAGCGTTCTCCATCGCGCGCGAGCACGAGCGTCGCATTCGCAGGTACCTCGACCGTGCCGCCGAGGAAGCGTGCGGCGACCGGCAACTCGCGCCCGCCACGGTCGGCGAGCACGGCCAGTTCGACGGATGCGGGGCGCCCGTAGTCGTACAGTTCGTTCAATGCGGCGCGCACGGTGCGGCCCGTGTACAGCACGTCGTCGACGAGCACGATGCGGCGGTTGTCGACTTCAAACGGCAACGAAGTCGGGCTTGCCTGCGTGTGCAGACCTTTCTTCGCGTAATCGTCCCGATGCAGCGCGACGTTGACGACGCCGAACGTCGCAACGTTCAGGTCCTTGGCGAGCCGCTCGGCGAGCCATGCGCCGCCGCTGTAGATGCCGGCGAGCACCGCGCCATCGGGACCACCCAGCGCGCCGCCGTATGCCGCGCGAATCTGTTCAAGCACAGCGCGATAGAGCGCCTCGGCGTCAATGGAACTCATGATCGTAGGAAAGTCCGTCCAGATACTGCTGGAGAATGATGCACGCGGCTTCGGCGTCGAGCATGCCGGCCTGTCTCGCCCCGCTGCGGATGCCCGCCTCCGCTTCGACCGACGAATAGCGTTCGTCGACCCACGAGACGGGGAGATTGAAGCGCCCATTCAGCTGATTGCCGAAGCGTTTGGCAAGCTGCGTTCGTTCATGTGCGGTGCCATCGGGATGCATCGGCAGCCCGACGACGAGCGCATCGGGCTTCCATTCGTCGATCAGTTTGCCGACGGCTTCGAAACGGTATTCGCGATTGCGGTTTTGCAGAACGACGAGGGGCCGAGCGCTGCGCGTCAGTGAATTGCCGACGGCCACGCCGATGCGTTTTTCGCCATAGTCGAACGCAAGCAGCGTCGCTTCACGTCCGGCTATGTCGCTCATGCGTGACCCGCTTCGCCGGAGAGCATCGACGACGAAATGCCGAGCAGTGCGAGCGCGGCTTCGAAACGGTCTTCAGCGGGCACGTCGAACACGATCTTCGGATCGGCCTGAACGGTGAGCCAGCCGTTCTTCGAGATTTCATCTTCCAGCTGGCCCGCGCCCCACCCGGCATGACCGAGCGTCAGCAGGAAGCGCTGCGGACCCTTGCCGCTCGCGACAGCTTCCAGCACGTCTTTCGACGTAGTCATTTCGAGCCCGCCCGGCACCTGCATCGACGACGTGTACGTGCTTTCCGATGCGTCATGCAGCACGAAGCCGCGTTCCGTCTGGACGGGACCGCCGAAGTACACGGGAACATGCAGCAGAGGTTCGATTTCGAGCTTGAGATCGATGCGATTGAAGAGCGCCTCAAGGTCGATGTCGGTTGGCCTGTTGATGACGAGGCCAAGCGCGCCGCGCTCGCTGTGATCGCAAAGGTAGACCACCGTTCCTGAAAACGTGGGGTCCGCCATGTTCGGCATGGCGATCAGGAACTGGTTGGTCAGATTGATGCGATCGTTACTCTTGGGCATAGGTCGAATTTTAGCAAAGACGGTGCGCAACTGCGGGCTTCTGGCCCCATACACGGAGGCCTGCCGGATCGTACCGCGCGCCACGCTTGCAGCCTGTGCGCAACCTGTGTGCATCGGTGCGCGGCCGGCAAAAACCGCAGTCCATGAAACTGCACTCTATCACGCGCCTTGGCCTTGCCGGGCAAGAGGAACGTGCGCTATCGCGCGGCAGATGGCATAGGACAAGTGACCGTCCCTATCCAACCCGCGTAAGCCTTCGACTCGCTACGCGCCGCCGTGTTCGATCGCGTGCGTGAGCGCCGCGAGAGCGGTCGTCGCGGACTGCGGTGCGACACCCGCCGCCACCTTGTGCAACATCGCACGCAGCGCCCCGGCAGCGGCTTCGAGCGAAGGTGCGTCGGGCGCGTCGACGACGACATGTGCGCGAACCGCGGGCGTCGACACGCCAGCGTGCGCACGGCGACGCCACGCGAGCCCAAGCGCATCGGCGAGCAGCGCCACCTGGCCCAGTCCGAGCGCGGACGCCGCCGCGCCCAACCGGTACGCGGCATCGCCAGCCTGCAGCGCGGCGCTGGGGTCCGCCTTCTGTGGATTGTCCGCGGCGCGTGCATGGTCGGTCAGCGCGACGATAGCGCCATCGGCCGTCTGCAAGAAGTCTTCGTAGGCGTTCGCATTGACCGTCAGCACGCCCAGCTCGCGCGTCGCCGCGACGTACGCGGCCAACGCCTCGGCCTGGCGCGCGCCCTGCTCCCACAGCGCCTCGGACGCCTGCGTGCCCGCGATATGCCAGTCCACCGTCAGGCCGTAGTCCCGCAGCAGTTCCACGTGTTCGGTGTCTTCGGCGGCGGCGCCGAAAAGCGCGTAGTCGCGCCACAGAAGCGCGAGCGTCGCGCGCACAAGCGAGCGCGGCGCGAGGGGAATGCCGCGCGCCTCGTCTGCGAGCGCCAGATTGCAGCGCGCATAAAAACGCCGCGTTTCAGCGTCTTCGATGGATAGGCCGCGTGCGCGCAACGCGCGGGCGCAGGCGGACGCGAGACGCCAGAAGTCGTACGGATCGGGACCCGCCAGTTCGGCAAGGCATGCGTCGAGATCGCCGAGCGCGGCGTTGACGGCGCCCGCCACCGCGCTTGTGCCGACATTGCCCTTCGAGCGCAGCACGGGAAGCAGCGCCCGCTCGTAGCGCGCCCGCGCATGCGCGAGACGCGCGGCAGACTGCGACCGGAGCGTGACGGGCGGAATCGGCCGGCCGGCCAGCGCGATGTCTTCGAATGCAACGCTGTAGGCGGGCGTGTGCTGCGCGATGTGCGTGCTGAGTGCCTCGTAGTGTGAGAACAGCGCGGGTGAGCAACTCAGCTCGCGCAGATTGCGCCGCTCGAGCGTCGCGTGAAACGCGCGCAACGCCGCGCCGAACGTGGCGCGCGCTGGCGCCTCGTCGGCGAGACCGCTCGCGGCCATCGGCGACACCAGCAGTAGCGCGTCGGTGAAACGTTGCGCGGCCAGCCAGCCCGCCTCGCGCAGCGCGCGCACTGCGACGAGCAGCTGCGCGGTCATGTCGCGACGCCCTTCGAAGGCGTCGAGGGCGTCGGCAATGGCCTGTTCCGCCGGACGGACGGCGCCGCCGCGGGGGTTCGGTAAAGCGTCGAGCGTGTCGGGCGATGCGGATCGAGGAGTCATGAGCAGGCTGCAAGTACGCCGGCATCGTCGGACAGGCACCAGCACGGCGCCGCCCGAACTGCCGCAGTGGCGAAAATAAAGCAACCGCAGGGCCTTCGGACGCCTAGCCGGAAACGGCGCCCGCGCACTTTGCAGACGCGAGACGCCGGGCTGGCAACGGCTGCGCGAACGGCAAGCGCACGCGTTGCGCGCATCGGCAAGCTCCGGCAAGCATCGACGCCGACGAAACGGCACCTGCTAGGCCAAAACCATAATCATGCGCAATAGCGCACTATAAAGCGCAATGAAAGCCCGGTGACGCGCTACGCTGCGACACCGCGTGTGCATGGATGTTCCATCCCGCGCGAAAACATGCAATTCGAGTCCTGCTGCCCTTCACTCCATGCGACGGACAAACGCTACCCGTCGCCGAGCGATGAGTCGCTCAGATCTGGACCATCTCGAAGTCTTCCTTGCGGGCGCCGCACTCGGGGCAGGTCCAGTTGATGGGGACATCTTCCCAGCGCGTGCCCGGCGCGATTCCTTCCTCTGGCAGACCGGCTTCTTCGTCGTAGATCCAGCCGCAGATCAGGCACATCCAGCTCTTATAATCCATTCTTGAGTCGCGTCGAAAAGTCCGTGGAAACGGGAGCCATGATGGTACCGTGTTGCCGCCGGTATGCCTAGCGGATGCGGGGTCCGAGCGGTCCGAAGCGGCCGTTGCCGCTTTATCTATGATGGGACAGGCCGACTGATGCGAAAAAATGCCGGATGCCGATATAAAGCCGCATAATTGAGCCGTCTGCGGGCCCCATTGGCGCCTCGCGCTACGGCCCGCGAACGTCCCGCTTATCGACTCATCTAAGATTTCATGGCCAGCGACACCCCTCCCATCGTTCTCACCTTCGGCCTCTCCGATCCGACGGGCGGCGCCGGGCTGCAAGCCGACCTGATGACGCTTGCCAGCATGGGCTGCCACGGCGTGTCCGTGCTGACCGGCTACACGGTGCGCGACTCGGCGAACTGCGACGAAGTGACCGGGCTCGACCCGGAAGTCGTCGCGACCCAGGCGCGGATGCTGCTGGAAGACATGCCCATCGCCGCGTTCAAGGTCGGCGCGGCGACCCGCGCGGAAGTGGTTAGCGCAATCGCCGAAGTGGTCGCCGACTACGACGACATCCCGCTCATCCTCGCCCCCGACTTCGCGCTCGACGACGAACACGTGCTCGCCGCCGACGAACTGCGCGAGGCCATCGCCGACCTGCTCGCGCCGCAGACGACGCTGCTCGTCGCCGACACGACCGCATTGCTCGCGCTCGCGCAACCGGACGGCGACGCCGAAGCGCCAACGCTCGATGCGGCGATCTCGCATCTGCTGTCGCAAGGGTGCGAATACATCCTGTCGACGGAAACGGGCACGCACCGGCTCGTCAACACGCTCTTCAGCGAAGACGGCCAGATACGGCAGGACATGTGGGATCGTGGACAGCACCGCATCATGGGCATTACGGATACGCTCGGCGCCGCCATCGCTGCGTTGCTGGCAAATGGCCAGGAGCCGGCCGAAGCCGTGCGCGAAGCGCAAGAGTATCTGTTCCAGGCGACGCAGGCCGCGTTTCGTCCGGGCATGGGCGCTTACTTGCCGGACCGCTTCTTCTGGGCACGCAGCAGCGATGAAGACGTGCCACTCGCCGGAGGCAAGGAGCCGCCGCCGGGTGAGGCGCGGCACTAACCTGTCAGGTTCAGCCTTCTGCTCGCAACGTGCGGAGGGCGCATTCACATCGCCCCGCTCATATCAGTCCGATGGTCAAGCACGAATTGGCAAATCACGTATTACTTCGGTAATCAAATGTTACAGTGGCGTTAAATCTGATGGATTAGAGTTAACGAACTGTAAGCCGAACTCTCCCCGCCTGTTTTTGTTCACTCGCCCGCACACGGGCGACTCGCATCCGAGCGCCCGTTCGGGCAGTGCCAAAGGCAGGTTGCCCATTCGTTCGGTCAAAAAAAGGAAATAGCCTAATTGGAAAACGTTTGTCCTGGTGACGCTCGCATCGCTGAACCGAGGCCGTCTCACACCTGTGACCGCGGAACGAACGATCGCGCCGCTCGTGGGAACAGCGCGATACCTGCCGAATGCATTCAACATTTTGTGCAACGTGTCAATGGAACGATAACGGAACCCGACCGTGCGCTGAAGTTCGGACACAAGCCAGTCACCGTATGGCTGACGGGCCTGTCGGGCGCCGGCAAATCGACCATCGCGTTTCATCTGGAACGCGAGCTCATGTCGATGGGTCATGCATGCTACGTGCTCGACGGCGACAATGTTCGTCACGGTCTGACGAGCGACCTTGGCTTTTCGAAGGAAGACCGCCGAGAGAATATCCGCCGGGTCGCGCATGTCGCGCAACTGATGAACGACGCTGGCCTGATTGTGATTGCCGCGCTGATTTCGCCGATGCGCGACGACAGGGCGATGGCTCGCGACATCATCGGACGCGAGAGGTTTGTCGAAACTTATTTGTCCGCTTCGGCAAACGATTGTGCGAAGCGCGACCCGAAAGGCCTCTACGCGAAAGCGCACGCGGGAACCCTGAGCTCGTTCACGGGCGTGTCGGCGCCCTACGAAGCGCCAGAAAATCCCGACCTTCTCCTCGAAACAGCCGTGCAAACGGAAGCGTCCAGTGTGTCACGTGTGCTCGATCACCTGCGCGCGCACTTCCTGTTGAAGCGCTAAAACAATCAACATCGCGGCGTCGGACGGCCAGAACGCGGCTTGCCTGCCCGAAGCGCGAACAAAAAACCCGCATCGCTGCGGGGTTTTTGTTTTGGGAAGCACGCCGCGCGGCGCGCTTCCCGCATGTATTTCCGTTGCCGGAAATTACATGTCCATGCCCATGCCGCCCATGCCGCCGGGCATGCCGCCAGGCATCGGAGCCTCTTCCTTCGGCTGTTCGCAGACAGCTGCGTCCGTCGTCAGCAGCAGGCCAGCGACGGAAGCAGCGTTTTGCAGCGCCGTGCGCGTCACCTTCGTCGGATCGACGACACCGGCTTCGACCAGGTCGCCGTACTCGCCCGTTGCTGCGTTGTAGCCGTAGTTGCCCTTGCCAGCCGAAACAGCTGCCACCACGACGCTGGCTTCTTCGCCGCCGTTCGTGACGATCTGGCGCAGCGGCTCTTCCATCGCGCGCAGCACGATCTTGATGCCTGCGTCCTGGTCAGCGTTGTCGCCCTTCACACCGCTGATTGCGCTGCGAGCGCGGATCAGCGCGACGCCGCCGCCAGCCACGATGCCTTCTTCCACAGCTGCGCGCGTTGCGTGCAGTGCGTCTTCGACACGTGCCTTCTTTTCCTTCATTTCGACTTCGGTCGCGGCACCAACCTTGATCACTGCAACGCCGCCAGCCAGCTTGGCCACGCGCTCCTGCAGCTTTTCACGGTCGTAGTCCGACGTCGCTTCTTCGATCTGCGTGCGCACTTGCTTCACGCGCGCTTCGATGCTTGCTGCTTCGCCGGCGCCGTCGATGATCGTCGTGTTTTCCTTGCCCACTTCAATGCGCTTCGCCTGGCCCAGCTCCTGCAGCGTTGCCTTTTCCAGCGACAGGCCGGTTTCTTCAGCGATGACCTGGCCACCCGTCAGGATCGCGATGTCTTCCAGCATTGCCTTGCGACGGTCACCGAAGCCTGGAGCCTTCACAGCGACGGTCTTCAGGATGCCACGGATGTTGTTGACGACCAGCGTAGCGAGCGCTTCGCCTTCGATGTCTTCAGCGATGATCAAGAGCGGACGGCCAGCCTTCGCGACCTGTTCCAGAACCGGCAGCAGATCGCGGATGTTCGAGATCTTCTTGTCGTGCAGCAGCACGAACGGGTTTTCCAGAACGGCGACTTGCTTGTCCGGGTTGTTGATGAAGTACGGCGACAGGTAGCCGCGGTCGAACTGCATGCCTTCGACGACGTCCAGCTCGTCTTGCAGCGACTTGCCGTCTTCGACGGTGATGACGCCTTCCTTGCCGACCTTGTCCATTGCTTCAGCGATGCGATCGCCGATCGACGTGTCGCTGTTCGCCGAGATCGCGCCGACTTGCGCGATTTCCTTGTTCGTCGTGCAGGGCTTGCTGATCTTGCGCAGCTCTTCGATTGCTGCAGCGACGGCCTTGTCGATGCCGCGCTTCAGGTCCATCGGGTTCATGCCCGATGCAACGTACTTCATGCCTTCGCGAACGATCGACTGGGCCAGAACCGTTGCCGTCGTCGTACCGTCACCGGCGTTGTCGCTGGTCTTGGAAGCCACTTCCTTGACCATCTGCGCGCCCATGTTCTGAAGCTTGTCCTTCAGTTCGATTTCCTTGGCGACCGACACACCGTCCTTCGTGACCGTCGGGCCGCCGAAGCTGCGCTCGAGAACAACGTTACGGCCCTTCGGACCCAGCGTGACCTTCACTGCGTTGGCGAGAATGTTCACGCCTTCAACCATCTTGGAACGGGCGGAATCGCCGAACACGACGTCTTTAGCTGCCATCTTCTAACTCCTTGAATTCTTGAGAATGAACCGGAACAAGTGCTTACTTGTTGACAACGGCCATGATGTCTTCTTCGCGCATCACCAGCAGTTCGTTACCGTCGACCTTGACGGTCTGGCCTGCGTACTTGCCGAACAGGACGCGGTCGCCGACCTTCACGTCGAGCGCGATCGGGTTGCCCTTGTCGTCACGCTTACCCGGGCCGATGGCCAGCACTTCGCCTTGATCCGGCTTCTCTGCTGCTGCGTCGGGGATCACAATGCCCGATGCGGTCTTGGTTTCCTGATCCAGACGCTTGACGATCACGCGATCATGCAAAGGACGAAGGTTCATGGATATATCCTCTCTTGGATTGGGACTGAAGTACGCTGAGGAAAGCCAGCTGGCTGAGCCAGCCGGCGAAGTTGTTAGCACTCTCGTGCAGTGAGTGCTAATTATATGGACGGGGAATTACATTTTCAAGAAGGGGCGTGGGATCAGTTTTCGAGGTGTCTAACTCTGAACCTTGTTCACTTAAGTTCGAACTTCGAGTGTGCCGCTCAAGGCGAAAATATCTCGCAAATACAATAACTTACGATCGTGAACCGTCCCCATCCGACGCAGCAGCCTTAACGTCCCGCCCGTCGTATTTCTGTGCGATGACGCAGCCCGCACAACATCAGTAAAAACCCTTGCCCCCGGACCCGCAAGAGGCTTAGCCAACACTGAGCCCCGCCGTGAGAAGCAATCATCGGACATGGCATGCGCCAGTGTCGAATCCCGACACCTGCTGACGAATGCCGTCCAGTACGGCACGGGGCCCGTCAGCGTGGACGCATAGGGCCAAGGTGATGTGCTCACGTTGGACGTCTCGAACCCGGGCGCGCTGATTCCGGCCGCGGCGCTGCCCACGCTGTTTGATCCGCTGAGCCGGGCCGTCGTCCGCGGACGGCGGCTGAACGGGCGGCATGGGCCCCCGGCCTCTATATCTGCCGGTGCACCGCGCGGCGCATGGGGCCGCCCATCAAGTCGAGTCGTCAGACCGGGCCACGCCGCTCACGCTTCAGTTGACCCCGCTCGTGCTGGGCGTCAACGCCGTCATCCGGCTCATGAACGCGCTGCGTGCCTTGTGCCGCTGGCGCACGCGCGCCTCCTGACGCAGCCGGCCCTTGGCTCCGACAATCGTTTGCAGTTCATCAGGCAGTTTTCCGGTGGCCTTGCCTCTCCTATCGCCTTACCTTAAAGTAAGGAGTATTGGAGACACTATCATGACAGCAGCAACTATCACTTCGAAGGGCCAGGTCACGATCCCCGTGGACGTGCGCAATCAGCTTGGCTTGCAGTCCGGCGATCGGATCGAATTCAGCTTCAATGAGGCGACGGGACGGTATGAAGTTTATCCGGCCACGCGCTCGCTCACGTCGCTCAAGGGCATCGTGAAGAAGCCCGCTAAACCGGTGTCGGTCGAAGACATGAACCAAGCCGTCGCGGAACAGGGAGCATCCGCGCGATGATCGGACTGGATACGAACGTCCTGGTCCGCTACTTCGCCCAGGACGATGCCGTGCAATCGAAGAAGGCGACGGCGCTGATGGAGTCCCTGTCGGCCGAGCGGCCGGGGTACGTTTCTCAGGTTGCGCTGGTCGAGGTGGTATGGGTGCTCGGGCGCTGCTATGGCGTCGAGCGCGAGCAGATGAAGGACATCATCGATTCGATGATCGGCACCAAGGAGCTGCTCGTTGAAGGTGCTGACACGGTGCGAAAGGCGCTTCGCGTCTTCTCAGCATCTGCGAAGGCTAATTTTGCGGATTGTCTGATCGATCGGGCGGGGCACGTCGCCGGATGCGAGTACACGGCCACTTTCGACGTGACGGCTTCGAAGGTCGCAGGGATGCGCTTGATTAAGTGACCGCGCACGCGTTGATACAGGAAACATCATGACGGGAAGTATCGCCGCGCGCCGCGAATCGTTTTGGAGACGACTTCACGGCCGGGCAGGAGGGCTCTACGTCGTTCTCGCGATCGTGAATATCGTCGTGGCCCATGCAGGGCCGTTTCACATGTGGCTCCAGGTAAAAACGTTCGGACCACACTTGACTCGTCGCGATCGTCGGTCTGCTCACGCTACTGACGGACCTCTGGCGCACCGAGCAGTGGCCCGTTCCTGAGGGCAACTTAGTCGAACCTGAAAAATTCCAAGGGCCTTGTGCAGCAAGGGTTTGAAGCGGAAAGTTGTTGATGCATTTGCAGGAACCTGGCAGATTATGGGTTGTTTCCTGCAAATTCTGTCGAGGTCTGGATGGGTCCGAAGACAGCAGTGAGCGAAGGCGATTTGTTCCGGCATCCTCTGCGCGAGCAGATCAACCTGAAGCATCCACTGGTGCGTCTGGCCGATCTGATTAACTGGGATGGATTGAATGCGTCGATGAGCGCGAGCTTCGTCTCACGCAAGGGTCGGCCGGCCACGTCACCGAGGCTGATTGCAGGCCTGTTGTATCTCCAGCATGCGTTCGATCTGTCGGACGAGGAAGTGGTCTGGCAGTGGGTGGAGAACCCGTATTGGCAGGTCTTCACCGGCGAAACGTTTTTACAGACCGAACCGCCGATCGATCCGTCGAGCCTGACGCGCTGGCGCAAGCGCCTGGGTGAAGCCGGAGTTGAAGAGTTGCTGGCCGAGACGATCGAAGCGGCGAAGCGCGCGGGCGTGATCAAGGCCTCGAGCGCGAAACGCGTAATTGTCGACACGACGGTCATGCAAAAGGCAATCGCCCATCCAACCGATTCGCGCCTGCTCGAGCGGTGTCGCGAACATCTGGTGAAGGCTGCGGCACGACACGGATTGAAGCTGCGGCAGAACTACAATCGCGAGGCGCCACACCTGGCACATCAGATTGGCCGCTACGCTCACGCGAAGCAGTACAAGCGTATGAGGAAGGCATTGCGTACGCTACGCTCGCGCGTTGGACGCGTGATGCGCGATGTGGAGCGACAGGTCGACCAGGTAGCGGACTCAAACCGCGCGGCCCTGCAGGAGCTGATTGACCGCACGAAGCGGATTCTGTCGCAGAAGGCGAAGGACAAAAACAAGCTCTACGCCCTACATGCACCAGAGGTTGAATGTCTGGCGAAGGGCAAGGTGCGCACACCCTACGAGTTCGGCGTGAAGGTGTCGATCACCACGACCCACAAGGAAGGACTAGTGGTTGGTATGCGCTCGATGCCAGGCAATCCATACGATGGGCACACGCTGGCTGAAGCGCTTGAGCAGGCGGCAATCCTGTGCGACGCCACGCCGGAGGTCGCCATCGTCGACCGTGGCTACAAGGGTGTCGCCGTCGATGGTGTGAAGATCTACCACCCGGGCCTGCGGCGGGGCATCACGCGAGGATTACGCGCGATGATCAGACGGCGCAGCGCAATCGAGCCAGCCATTGGTCACATGAAGACAGATGGAAAACTCGACCGCAACTGGCTCAAAGGTGCGCTCGGCGACGCGATGCACGCGGTGCTGTGCGGCGCAGGCCACAATCTTCGGATGATCCTCCGGAAGCTGCGGCTTCTTTGTGCCTTCATTCTGGCTGCCTTGCTCAACCGCCGGGTTGCTGGGCTTCAATCACCGTAACACCGGCGGTCGGCAAAACGAATTGTTCAGGACGGACAACTTAGTCACACCGGAAGATCGTCGCCTACCGTCTATTCGCTCTCCCTCTTGCGGATGGTTCAAACTTAAGCGAACCGCCGGTTCAAAGTTGACTGAGCATCGCGCCCTGGACGCCCTTTCGTCCGCACTCCAGCCGTTCAAAACTCAGTGAATCTCGACATCAGAATCGAAGCGTCGGGGCGCGCTCGACTGGCGCATTGTTCGTTCAGATCCGAGCTCGCCGAGCCTGGAAGATGCCTGGCATTCCCTGAAAACACACACGAAAACAAGGGCTTGCATCAGACAGCGAGAATTGCAGCGGACACCCGGTCCAGACAGAACTACCCCGCCCGAAGTGACGAGACGTCCGACTTGGTGGAATCCCGTACTCGCGTCAGAGCAGGCCGCAGGGCCTCAAGATACTCGGCTCACTATGCTCTTTTCCCGCCCTCAGTCGCCGGGCAACGGAAACATCCCGTCGCGACAGATCCTAATCTGACGACACAACGGGATGCACAGACACGGCCGCGACTTTCTCGCGCGTCAGGACGCGGCGTATATGCGTTCTCATCGGGGCGACGACCTTTTCCTGAAAGGCAATCGCCGCACAGGCGAACAACACCAGAAAGATGGGGTAAAAGGAAAATCGCAACGGTATTCCACCCGCGATATGAGCGCACAGATGTAGGCGATCAAGGCAGGAGAGAATCGGGAATGGCAGGTCCAGGATCTTTTCTGCCTTTGCGTACAGATCGAACAATGGACTTTGCAACGCAAAGATCGACAGGGATGCGTTTCCCAGCCGTCGTACAAATTCGCGCGACTGCGCCGACGCATCCCGCAGCAGGCATGCAAACACGATCACGACGATGATCTGAGTGGGCAGCATTGCGCCGTTATGAAGCAGAACCCGTATCGAATGCGAGCCGTTCGCATACACGTAACTCGCAATGCAGAAAATGACTGTCAGAAAAAACAGCAAACAGTGCCAATGGCGCGCGACAGCATCGGTGATCTCATCGCTTTTTTTGACGAACACGCCATATGCGAGTATCCCCGCCAGAAATTCCGGAAGACGGAGTAGCGCGTTGGTATGAAGAATTCCCATTGCACCGATGCCATACCATTTCTCCAGAACCGCGACCAGCGCAACGACAAGATTGACCGCGCACACCGAGAACAGCATTGTCGTTTTATTTGACATCCTCATCAGTCGCGGCGCGAATACGGGAAATACCAGGTAGAAGAACATCAAGGTTGAAATCGACCATGCGGGGATGTTGTACGACAGATAAAACGGATTCCACGCCTGCAACAGAAGAAGCTGCATGATCAGATTCAAAACGGCTTCGTCCGCACCTCTTGTCTGCGGCGCTATCGTTTGCAAAAGCGTATCGTTCGGATGAGAACTCAAAAACGTCAGCGCAACCGTCAATAGCATGGTGAAAATATGTATGGGGTAAAGACTGCTGAATCGCTTGATGAAAAAACGAGACGCTGAAACCTTGAACCCTCGCCGCGGCTCCGCGCCGATATAAATGTGCGAAAGAATAAATCCGGATAAAACGAAAAACGTACTCGTTGCATAGCCGCCGAATCCGAAAACGTCATATAAACGCATCGACCCGTATTCCTTGTACGACGGCAATGTATGAAACAGAACCAGATAGAACGCGAGCAAAGCTCGTAGTGCATCCAGCCCGGGAAACGTCCTGTTCAATTTCTTCTCCCCTTGCGGGTCAATATATTTCCTTTTTTGATTGAAATCATCTTTCCTTCACACCACATGCTTGCATCTTTCTGAACGAAACATTTCTGATTGAAAGTTTCATTCAATACGAGCACGCTAATATTCTTTGGATGCTGAACGCTGAGTCTGTACGTTTTCGCACCTTCTTTTCCGCGCCTTGAAAACGCTTGCGAAGCATTTCCAAATGCGTCGTTAAGCGTAATGAAATATGATTCAGGCCGATTGCAAGTGGGCTAAGTGAGGATCGCTAATTTCCTTCATCGCGGGTCGTCGATGAAGTCGATGAGCGCGGTCCCGGTCCGTCAACCTCTCGTCCAGGGACAGACCCCTGGGCTTGCCATTCAGCCTTTCCTCACTCAATTGCCGTGTTGCTCAAGCGCGCAATCGCGCCCGAAGCCCCTCGTCCGCCACTACACTGAGCGATATTGGCGGCGCTGCACGCCGCGCCGGATTGGCCGCCGCGTAGCCGCACATCTTCGGGCCATCGATATGCAATCGTCCAGCATGAAGGACAGAGTGCTTGCCCGCCTCGCGCGGATCGCGCCGGGCATCGTCGCCTTCGTCCACTATCGCCGCGAAGATTTGCGCCATGATGTCGTCGCGGGCGTGTGCGTGGCCTCCGTCGCGCTGCCTGTCGGTGTCGCCTATGCGGAGCTGGCCGGATTCAACCCGGCCGTCGGCCTGTATTCGTGCATGTGGCCGCTCGTCGCGTATGCGCTCTTCGGCACCTCGCGCCAGTTGATCGTCGGCCCGGATGCGGCGACCTGCGCGCTCATCGCCGCGTCGATCGCGCCGCTCGCGGCCGTCGGCTCTCCCGAATACATGTCGATGTCGATCACGGTCGCGTTCCTCGCGGGTGTGTTTTGCATTGCCGCGAGCTTCGTCGGCCTCGGTGCATGCGCCGACTTTCTGTCGCGGCCGATTCTCACCGGCTTCATGAACGGCATCGCGATATCGATTGCACTCGGACAGGCCGGCAAGCTGCTCGGATTCAAGATCGCGTCGACGGGCGTCGTCGGTCCGCTGATAGAAATCGCGACGAAGATCGGGCAAACACATCTGCCGACGCTGTCCGTCGGACTATGCGCCTTCGCATTGCTCCTGCTATTGCCGAAGTTCGCGCCACGCGTGCCCGCTGCGCTCGCCACGCTCGCCGCGGCCGCGTGCGTGACGGCGCTTCTCGCGCTCGACACGCACGGTGTGCGCACGATCGGCGCCGTGCCTGCGGGCCTGCCTTCGTTCGTCGCGCCGCACTTCTCTTTCGACACTCTCGACACGCTCGCCGTCGATGCCGCCGGCATCGCGCTGATTTCCTTCTGCAGCGCGACGCTGACGGCACGCAGCTTCGCCGCGAAAAACGGCTATGACATCGAGGACGACCGCGAACTGTCGGCGATCGGCGCAGCGAACATCGCGTCGGCGCTCTCGCACGGCTTCGCGATCAGCGGCGCCGACTCGCGCACCGCGATGAACGACATGGCGGGAGGACGCACGCAACTGGCATCGATTGTCGCCGCGGCCGCCATCGCGTTCGTGCTGATCTTTCTCACCGGGCCGCTGCGGTTCGTGCCGACGGCGGCGCTCGGCGCAGTGCTCGTGATGGCGGCCATATCGCTCGTCGACATCACCACGGTCAAAGCGCTCTGGCACGAAGCGCGCGGCGAGTTCGCCATCTGCATCGTCGCGACGGTGGGCGTCGTTGCGCTCGGCTCGCTCAAAGGAATCATGCTTGCTGTCGCGCTCGCGCTGTTCCGCTTCATCCGCCTCGTGGCCCGCCCATCCTACGAAGTGCTCGGCCGCGTTGACGGGATGAAGGGCTTTCACAGCACCGCGCGTCATCCCGATGCGCGCTGCACGCCCGGACTGTGCCTGTTCCGTTTCAATTCGCCGATCGTCTTTTTCAACGCGCGATACTTCAAACGGACGGCGCTCGACGTGGTCGCCGAAACCATGCCGAAGCCGCAATGGTTCGTGCTGGACGCACTGGCCGTGACGGGCGTCGATGTCACCGGGCGGCACGCGATCGAAGAGCTGCGGGAAGAGCTCGATCAGCGCGGCGTGTCGCTCGTGCTCGCGGGACGCCGCACGCAACGGCTCGACTGGCTTCACAAGCACGGCATGGACGACGTGACGGCCGCGCAGTTCCACTTTCCGACGCTGCGGGCCGCTGTGCGATCGTTTCATGCCGCGCAGCGCCGTGATGCGCCATTGTCCGCTTCGACGCCGCGCGAGACGCAGGCGCAAGCACAGCAACAGCAACAGTGACAGGGACAAGCAGACCTGCCCGCGCAGAATCCGCTTGACGGGCATATGTCGCCTCCGACGCAAGGCGGACAAGAGACCGCGTAGCGCAGCGCCTGTCGATGCACGCTGCCGCGTCGTACCCGATCGACCAGAAGGCCCGCATCGACACCCGTGCGAAGTGCGAAGCGCGACCCCGCACCGTGCGACAACGTACATTGCGTTCGCCGGGATCGATCTAGAGTAAAACCCCGGGCTCGAGAGTTGACGTCGGATCCAGATTGACTGTGTCGCTGGGCCTTAACCAAAGATCGCATCGAGTGGAGAAGCGCGATATGGCCCGCGACCGTCACGTGAGCGAACCTCAGTTTGCCGGCGTAAAAGCCGCTGTGTTCGGCTTTTTCCTTTGCTTCTTCCTGTTGATATCGAGTGGAAGGATAGGCAGCTACGACGCTGGCCAGCAACTTTCGGCCGCCACGCTGGCCGTGACCCAGCATACGCTCAGCACGTCGAACCCACCGGATTCCGTTTTCTGGAGCCATGCGCTGAATGGCCTCTACTACGAGCCGCATGACCTCGGCGCCGTGCTATTGATGCTGCCCGCCGCCTGGATCGGATCGCAACTGGATCACCGGCCCGTCGACAGCCAGTTTCCGAATCCGCCCTTGCCTGCAAAAGTGGGCGTCTCGTTGACCTATGCGGTCGTTTGCGCAATCGGCTGCTTCTTTCTGTTCTTGCTCTTCGCGCAGCGCTACGCGGTATCGCAAGCGTTCCTGATCGTGTTCACGTTTGCGGCTGGCACCTACTATCTGGCGTATGCAAAGGTCGCCTGGGACGTTGCGCCTTGCGCAGCTGCAATGTGCACATTGCTCTACTACACGCAGCGCATGTTGCTTCCGGATGCGCGCCTTGGTACGTTTGCAGCAGCTGGATTCTGGCTGGCCGTCGTTTGCACCTTCCGCTACTCGATGGCTCCCGCGTTCGTCGTCGCACTCGTGTTTTTGTGGTGGCGCACGCGAGCATCGCTGCGCCCTTACCTGCTGCTGGCATCCGTATTCGTGCTCGGCATGCTTCCGATGTTCGTGTACAACGCCGCGCGTACGGGATCGTTCTGCCGCCCGGCGAACACATCCGCATTCGAATTGAGCCACGGCAATGCGATGGACGGCAACATCGTCCATGGCTTTATCGGCCTGATATTCAGCAGCAATCGCGGCCTTTTCTTTTTCTCGCCGATCCTGCTGCTCGTTCTGCTGCTGCCGTGGATCTGGCGCAGCCTGCAAGCGAGGCATCGACACCTCATCGAAGCGATGTCGCTCGGCACCTTCCTTTATATGCTGGTCGTCTCGAAGCTCAACCATTGGGGCGCGTTCGGCTGGGGGCCGAGATATCTTCTGCCGTGCCTGCCGATTATTTTTCTGGTCGTCGGTCCGTGCCTGGTTGAAGTCGTGAAGAAATCGCGACTTGCCGCGGGCATTGCGATTACAGCAGCCGTGCTTTTCAATGTTGCGCCCGCGACGACGAACTGGCACGTCATCATTGCGGAATACCCCGGCGCCGAAGTGATGGACGCCTCGACGCCGTATGCGCTCGAAGGAATCTGGGAAGGATTCTGGCGCGGAGTCAACGACAAGCCACTCATTTTCGCCAACTCGGATGTGCAGTTTGCGAAGTCCGACGATGGCCGGCGCTTTCCGGATTTCTGGACCGCAAGGCTGATCGAGCGCTCGCCCGCGGGACGCGTCGCCGGCTGGCTGATCATCGCCGCGTTGCTTGGCGGCATGGCGGCAGCGCTCCGACGAATCGTTCGACGTGCTCCGGACGGTGGATCGTTCGACGGCCTCGACGGAATACAGCCTGAACGCACGAACGGGTTGTTGTCCTGAAGGCGAGCGGGCCAACAAAAAAGTCCTGCAACGAAAATCGCCAGCGCACGACACGCTGGCGATCATCGGCAACTCAAACCACCACGGACATCATCAAGCTCCGCTATCCGCGCTCACGCCCGCGCGAATCGGCTCGACGACAGCATGGCTCTCCTTCGGCAGCGCCCATTCGAGCCAGCGTACGCGATGCAGCACCACGAGGCCGAACGCAATCGCCGCGAGCACGCCGAACGTCGCAAAGCCCATCTGATAGCTGCCCGTGCTTTCCTTCGCAATGCCCATGATGACGGGCAGATAGAAGCCGCCGATACCGCCCGCCGCGCCGATGATGCCCGACATCAAGCCCGTCTTGCCCTTCCAGCGCTGCGGCACGAGCTGGAACGTCGCGCCGTTGCCGAGACCGAAGCACACATACGTCGCGATCAGCAGCACGATACCCGCCGACAGCGGCGGCATCCACGCGGCGAACAGGAAGTCGCACAACGAGATCGCCGCAAGCAAAATCACGAGCGCGCGCACGCCGGAGATGCGATCCGCGACGAGCCCGCCGACAGGCCGCACGAGCGCGCCGATGCACGCGAGCAGCGACATGAAGAGACCTGCTTCGAGACGCGGCATCTGATAGAGCGAGATGAGCAGCGTCGTCACATACGACGACATGCCGACAAAGCCGCCGAACGTGATGCTATAGACAAGCATCACGATCCACGTATCGCCCTCGACAAGCACGCTCCGATAATGCTTCGGCAGCACCGCGATCGCGAGCAGCGCGCCGAGCACGGGCAACAGCAGCACGCCCGTCTTGCCTGCGCCGAACACGCCCGAGTGCACGGCGACGACTAGCGCGACGAGACCCGCAAGCGTCACGACGAAGCTGCGCAGCGCCTGCGAGCCGCTGCCCGTCTTCGGCCCGAGATCCCTGGCCCAGAAGAACAGCGCGACAGCGGCAAGGCCCAGCAGCGGCAGCGCGGCGCCTGCGGCCTTCGCCCAGCTGAAGTGATCGGCAAGCGCGGGGAACATGAAGCCGTCGAGCACCGCGCCGATGTTGCCTGCCGCCGCGAGGCCCAGCACAAGGCCTTGCACCTTCGGCGGATAGTTGCTGCCCGCCATCGGCAATGCGACCGCGAAGCTCGCGCCGCCGACGCCGAGAAACACGCCGAGAATCAGCAGCAGCGTGTATGACGGCACGCCGGGCATCAGCAGCAGCACGATCGAAGGAATCGCCGACAGCGCGACACCCATCAGCGCGACGCGTCTGCCGTCGCAAGCCTGATAGAGATTGCCGAGCGTCACGCGCAGGATCGCCGCGCCGAGCACGGGCACCGCGACGAGAAAGCCCAGTTCGGCGGGCGACATCGCGATGTCCTTGTGAATGAACGGCGCGAGGGGCCCGAACATGACCCACACGGTGAAGCCGGTATCGAAGTACAGGAAGCACGCGAGCAGCGCGCGCCAGTTACCGCTTGCAAGCGAATTCAGCAGGTTTTTCATCGGTCTCTCTCATTTGAACGAAAGCAGGGCGGGTGCGTGGTCGTGTAAAGAACAAAAGGTCAGGCGCGTTCGGCGATCCGACTGCGCGCGGCAATGGGTGAAACGTTTCGCGGCGCATCGCGCGACAAGTCGAGTCGCGGCGAAGCGTCGTCGCTATCGCTTTCGACGACGCTGTAGATCAGCGCGTCCATCTCCTTGATGATGTCGGCGAGCACGGTCGTGATGACGGCAAACTCGCGGCCATACGAGCCCGCGCGCGCCGCCGAAATGCGCGCATTCAACGCGACGATGTTCGCCTGCATCGAAATGCTCGATAGCTGCTCCGCGATGGCCGCCTGACGGCGCTGCGCCGCGGCTTCGATGCCGCGCATCTCGTGCTGGTACGCGAGCGTGATCTCCTGCAGCAGTTCGAGCAGCGGCGTCGCCTGCGCGACGAGGGCTTCGACATGCGCTTGCGTCGCATCGTCGCGCGCCTCCACGTGCGCGGCCGTTTGCTCCGACAGCGCGATGAAGCGTCCCACGCGCTCGTCCGCCTTGCGCGTGCCGTAGTAGAGCTGACGCAGCGCATCCGAGAACACGCCCGGCAGATGGTCGTTGCCGTTCACGAGCACCGCGTGCGTCGTCGCGAACGTCGCGAGGCAATCGCGCGCGACGGCGAGCGCGGCCATGTCGCCATGCGACGCGAGCAACACGTGCAGCACGATGCGTTGCGAAAGCATCCGCTGACGGCCCGACAGATTGATCAGTTCACCGATCGTCTGCCCCGATACCTCGATGCGTTGCGTGCTGGTGTGCTCGTTCATCGTGCCGATTGTTTCAAATGAGCGCGTCGGATGCGCGTGTCAAATAAGCGCGTTTCGTTTGCGCAAGAAAAAAGCGTCCCGAACCGCACGCGTGTGCCGTCGACCGATGCGATCGAACGATCCTCGCGTTGCGTTTCGGGACGCCGTTGCCCCTGTGGTCCGCCCGCCATGCGAGCGTCCGCGAAAATTCAGAAATCCTTGAAGCCGCCGTTGGCCCCGCGGCGGATAACGCAATAGGTATGCCATCGGCCTATTTCAGGCCGTCGCCTCGATGTCGAAACGGGTTTCAAAAAGCGCTGGCGAAGCGTGCGAGCATCGCCCAATCGCTTGCGAGACAAGGCTTGCGCGCTTTCTTTTATTTTTTTGACGCGTCGCATGTCGGGCCCGTTTCCATTCATGTACGACAAAAGAAAAGCGCCCTTTGCAGGGCGCCTGCACGCGCCTCGACGAAGCGCGCGGATGCTGTGCCGTGGTGCAGCGCACCACAGCCGTGCGCGATGCGCTATCGCCGTTCGGACCCCGAGATCACGTCGATCCACACGGCCAGCACGAGAATGCCGCCCTTGACGATCATCTGCCAGTACGAGTCGACGTCGAGCATCGACATGCCGTTGTCGAGGCTCGCCATCACGAGCGCGCCGATCAGCGCGCCGTAGACGGTGCCGGAGCCGCCGCGCATCGACGTGCCGCCGATGAAGCACGCCGCGATCGCATCGAGCTCGCCCATCGATCCCGCCGAAGGCGACCCCGCCGCGAGACGCGCCGTGTTGATGAGCCCGCCGAACGCGCACATCAGGCCCATCAGCGCGAAGATCGCGAGCTTCACGCGGTTCGTGTTGACGCCGGACAACCGCGTCGCTTCGAGATTCGAGCCGACGGCATAGATGCGCCGGCCGAACACCGTTTGCGTCGCGATGTACGTGAAGACGCCGAGCAGCGCGAGCAGCAACAGCACGGGCACGGGAATGCCGCCGTAGCGGTTGAGCGTCGCGACGAACGCGAGCAGGATCAGCCCCGCCGCGACGATCTTCACGCCGTCCTGCCACAGCGGCACGACGCTCAGGTTGTAGTGCTGGCGCTTCTGCCGCTGCCGCACCGTCAACGCGGCGAGCAGCACGAACAGCACGACGGCGAGCGTGTCGCCCGCGATACGCGGCAGATAGCCCTGCCCGATGAATACGAAGTTGTCGGAGACGGGCGCGATCGTCGATCCGCCCGTGATGCCGAGCAGCACGCCGCGATACGCGAGCATGCCGCCCAGTCCGACGATGAACGACGGCACGCGCAGATACGTCGACCACCAGCCGTTGAACAACCCGACGGCGGTGCCGAGCACCATCACGACGGGCAGGGTCGCCGCGAGCGGCCAGTGATACGTGACGTCGAGAATCGCCCCGACGCCGCCCAGCAGACCGAGCAGCGAACCGACGGACAGATCGATCTCACCCGAGATGATGACGAACACCATCCCGCACGCGAGCATCCCCGTAATCGACATCTGCCGCAGCAGATTCGACAGATTGCGCGGCGTGACGAATGCGCCGTCGGTGAGAACTGAAAAGAAAATCCAGATGACGGCGACGGCCAGCAGCAGCGCGAGCAGCTTGTAACGCGCGAACAGCAGCTTGATGCGCTGCCCCGACGCGAGCGACGCGCCGTGTTTTGCGTGGCTATCGGTGGAAGTGAGATCAGGAGTCATGCGACGCTCGCCAGTTGAGTGGGGTCGTTGCCTTGGGTGTCGTTGCTGCCGGCGCCAATGGCGGCCGTGAGAATGTGTTCCTGCGTGAGGCCGTCGTTGGCGAAATCGCCGCGCAGCTCGCCCTCGCCGATCACGAGCACGCGATCGCTGACGCCGAGCACTTCCGGCAATTCCGACGACACCATGATGATCGACACGCCGCGCTTCGCGAGCGCGAACATCAGCTTGTAGATTTCGTACTTCGCGCCGACATCGACGCCGCGTGTCGGCTCGTCGAGAATCAGCACGGACGGATCGGTGAGCAGCATGCGCGTGAGCACCGCTTTCTGCTGGTTGCCGCCAGAAAGACTCGCAATCGACAGCATCGGATGCGCGGCGCGCACCGACAGCCGCTTCATCTCCGTGTTGATCGTGTCGAGTTCCGACGCCGTGTCGATGCGCCCGCACTTCGCAAAACGTTGCAGCACCGCGAGCGTGATGTTGTGGCCCACGCCCAGTTGCGGCACGATGCCATGACGCTTGCGGTCCTCGGGCACCATCGCGATGCCGGCCGCGATCGCATCGGCGGGCGTGCGAATCTTGAGGCGCTTGCCGTTCATCCACACATCGGCTTCGCTGATGCCCGTATACGCGCCGAAAATCGCCTGCATCAGTTCCGTGCGGCCCGCGCCGACCAGTCCCGCGACGCCGAGTATTTCGCCGTTGCGCAACGAGAACGACACGTTGTCGACGCGCTTGCGATTCGTGTTCGTCACGTCGTAGCACGTGACATTGCGCGCTTCGAATATCACGTCGCCGATATCGTGCGGCTCACGTGGAAAGAGATTCGTGATCTCGCGCCCCACCATCATCGCGATGATGCGATCGGTGTCGAGCTGCTTCATCGGCTGCGTGCCGACATGCTTGCCGTCGCGTATCACGGTGATCGTGTCGCACACGGCTTCCACTTCGTCGAGCTTGTGCGAGATGTACACGCATGCGACGCCGCGCTTCTTCAGGTCGCCCACGATGTCGAGCAGAATCTTCGTTTCCGCTGCCGTCAGCGAAGAAGAAGGCTCGTCGAGAATCAGCAGCCTTGCCTGCTTGTTGAGCGCCTTGGCGATTTCGATCAGCTGCTGATGCCCGCCGCCGTAGTTCATCACCGGCTGCGCGACGTTGATGCCTGTGATGTTCAGTTCGCGCAGGAGCGAGTCGGCGCGCTGATACATCGCCGCGTAATTCATGCGGCCGCCGGGCAGCGTGATTTCGTTGCCGAGAAAAATGTTCTCGGCCACCGACAACTGCGGCACCAGCATCAGTTCCTGGTGAATGATGACGATGCCCGCGCGTTCGGTATCGCGGATGTTCTGCGCGACGAGCGGCTTGCCGTCCCAGACGATTTCGCCCGACCATTCGCCGTGCGGATAGACGCCGGACAGAATCTTCATCAGCGTCGATTTGCCTGCGCCGTTTTCGCCGCACAGTCCGACGCATTCGCCGGGCGCGACGACGAGATCGATGCCGTCGAGCGCCTTCACTCCGGCAAACGACTTGGCGATGCCGCGCATCTCCAGTAGCGCTTGTGCCATGCGTAATGTCCTGGATGGATGAAAGATGCGCGAGCGCTTTCCCGCGTTCGGATACGGGAAAGCGCCGCGCCCGCTATCAGTTGCCAGCCAGTTGCGCCTGCGTATAGAAGCCGTCCTTGATCACGACATCGACATTGCTCTTCGTGAGCAGCGTCGGTTGCAGCAGAACCGTGTCGACCTGCTTCTTGCCGTTGTCGTACTTCGCGTTGAACGCGGGCTTCTCGCCCTTCGCCAGATCGACGGCGAGCTTGGCAGCTTCGCCTGCGATCAGCTTCAGCGGCTTGTAGACGGTCATCGTCTGCGTGCCGGCGATCACACGCTTGACGGCGGCGAGGTCGGCATCCTGGCCCGACACGGGCACCTTGCCCGCCATCTTCTGCGCGGCGAGCGCCTGAATCGCGCCGCCTGCCGTGCCGTCGTTCGAAGCGACGATCGCATCGATCTTGTTGTTGTTCGCGGTCAGCGCATCTTCCGTGATGCGCAGCGCCGTCGCCGCGCTCCATTCCTGCACCCACTGCTGGCCGACGATCTTCACGTCGCCGCGATCGATCGCGGGCTTGAGCACTTTCATCTGCCCTTCGCGCAGCATCTTCGCGTTGTTGTCGGTCGGCGCGCCGCCGAGCAGGAAGTAGTTGCCCTTCGGCTGCGCGCTAAAGACGCCCTGCGCCTGCAGTTCGCCCACCTTCTCGTTGTCGAATGAGATATAGGCATCGACGTCTGCATCGAGAATCAGGCGGTCATACGAGACGACCTTGATGCCTGCCTTGTGCGCTTCGGCAACAACATTGCCGAGCGTCTTCGAGTTGAACGGCACGATCACGATCACGTCGACGCCGCGTGAAATCAGGTTCTCGATCTGCGAGATCTGTCGCGCTTCGCTCGCGTCAGCGGATTGCACGGAGACTTTCGCGCCGAGTTTCGTTGCAGCGGCGACGAAATAGTCGCGATCGCGCGACCAGCGCTCGACGCGCAGATCGTCGATGCAGAAGCCGATCTCGGGCTTGTCCTTGCTCGCATGCGCGAGCGGCGCCACCATCGTCAGGCCGGCGGCCATCGCCGCGCAAACGAGAGAACTCAATACGGAACGACGCATTGCAGATTTCATGTCTCACTCCATTTAGGGTTGCGTGCGGTATCGAATGCGAGAACTCGAAAACGCCGTCTTAACCTCAAGGGCGCGCCGCGAATACCTGTTCGCGAGCGTCTGTTGTTGTCGAAAGCCGTGCCCCATTTTTATTCGCACGACAGGGTGTGCCGTGCGCGCCGGCGGAGCAATTGCGAAATCTGCCGGCGCTGCTAACAATTTTTCGTGCGACTTTGAAGGCCTGGTTTGAAGGCCTGGTTTGAAGGCCTGGTTTGAAGGCCTGGTTGAAAGGCCTGTTCGGAGTGGCTATTTGGCGTGCGAGTAAATCGCCTGATTGACGATGTTCTCCAGATGCTCCTGCTGTCCGCTGACATGGCGCGGCGCGATGTTCCGCTGCACGGCATCGCTTGCGAGCGACTCGAGCGTATAGCCGCCTGCGAGCACCTTGCGTCCGAACTCGCTGTCCCAGCCCGCGTAGCGCTGCTGCCTGAATGCGCCGAGGCGGTCGTTTTCGACGAGATGCGCGGCGCGCTCCAGCGCGATGGCGATCACATCGATTGCGCCGATATGGCCATGCAGCAGGTCTTCGGGATCGACGCTCTGGCGCCGCACTTTCGCGTCGAAGTTCATGCCGCCCGTCGTAAAGCCGCCATTGCGCAGGATCTCGTAGAACGCGAGCGTGAGTTCTTCAACACTATTTGGGAACTGGTCGGTATCCCAACCGTTTTGCGGATCGCCGCGATTCGCATCGACGCTGCCGAAGATTCCGAGCGCAAATGCATTGGCGATTTCATGGTGGAACGAATGGCCCGCGAGCGTCGCGTGATTCGCTTCGATGTTCACGCGGATTTCATTCTGCAAATCGAATTGCTTCAGAAAGCCGTGAACCGTAGCGACGTCATAGTCGTATTGATGCTTGGTCGGCTCTTGCGGTTTCGGCTCGATCAGCAGCGCGCCCTTGAAGCCGAGCTTGTGCTTGTGCTCGACGACCATGCTCATGAAGCGGCCCAGTTGCTCGCGCTCGCGCTTGAGATCGGTGTTGAGCAGCGTGTCGTATCCTTCGCGGCCGCCCCACAGCACATAGTTCGCCCCGCCAAGCCGATGCGTCGCTTCGAGCGCGTGAAAGACCTGCGTGGCGGCAAACGCGAACACATCCGGATTCGGATTCGTCGCCGCGCCCGCCGCATAGCGCCGATTCGAAAAGAGATTCGCCGTGCCCCACAACAGCCTGACGCCCGTCTCCTGCTGCTTGCGCGCGAGCACGTCCGTCATCGCCTTGAAGTTGTTCACATACGTGTTGATGCTGTCGCCTTCGGGCGCCACGTCGGTGTCATGAAACGTGTAGAACGGCGTGCCCAGCTTCGAAAACAGCTCGAATGCATGGTCGGCTTTCATATGCGCTTTTTCGAGCGCGTCACCCGGACGATGCCACGGACGCTCGAACGTTCCCGCTCCGAAGATATCCGTGCCGGGCCACACGAACGTATGCCAGTAGCAGACGGCAAGGCGCAGATGATCTTCCATGCGCTTGCCAAGCACCAGCTTGTCCTTGTCGTAATGGCGGTATGCGAACGGGTTGTCCGTCTGCGGGCCTTCGTAGCGCACAGCGGGCAAATGTTCGAAGTAAGACATGCGCGTCTCCTTGGGTATCGGCTCGACGTTGCATCGGGCCGTGCATGATGTGACGCCATGCTGACGCTTGCCGCTTTGCGCGGCAATTGCGAAATTCGCCAGCACGCTTGGTGATTCTTGCTGGCGCTTAAAATCCATTGGCGGGCAAGGGGAAGTGACGCCTAGAATAAGCAGAACACTTAAATGTCTGCGGCGCGCACCGTTAAGGCAGCCGCAAACATAAAAACGCAAATCCGGAGACAACGTGACGATCAACGTCACAAGCTCACCGCGCCGCACCATGCGCCAGGAAACCCGATGACACGACGGCACGCCGCTCAACGCACGCACCGGATCGCATTGCTATTCAATGCGAACAAGGTGTACGACCGCGAGATCATCACGGGGATCGGCAATTACCTGCTGTCGACGCGCGTCGCGTGGGACCTGTTCCTCGAAGAAGATTTCCGCGCGCGGCTGAATGGGATCGAGTGCTTCGAAGGCGATGGCTTTATCGCGGACTTCGACGATCCCGCCGTCTGCGACGCATTGGCGAATTCGCGTTTACCCGTCGTCGCGGTGGGCGGATCGTATGAGGACGCGTCGAAGTATCCGCCTAACCTGCCGTACATCGCGACCGACAACATGCAGCTGGTGTCGCTCGCATACAAACATTTGATCGGCGCGGGGCTGCAACGCTTCGCGCTCTACAGCCTGCCCGAATCGCCAACGAACCGGTGGGCCCAGGAACGCGAACTGGCTTTCGATGCGCTGCTGAAGGCGGATGGACTCGAAGGCGACGTGCATCGCGGACTGCCGACGAGCGCGCCCGTCTGGCACCACGCCAGCGTGCAACTGACGGAGTGGCTGCAAAGCCTGCCGAAGCCCGTCGGCATCATCGCCGTGACGGATGCGCGCGCGCGTCAGGTGTTGCAGGCGTGTCTGATCAGCGGCATTCCCGTGCCCGAGCAGGTGGCGATCATCGGCATCGACAACGATCCGCTGACGCGCTCGCTCACGCGCATTCCGTTGTCGTCGGTGATCCAGGGCACGGAGGAAATGGGCCGCACGGCCGCGCACCTGCTGCATCAGATGCTCGGCGGCGCGCGTTTTGCCGGACGCCGCATTCTCGTGCCGCCCGTCGGCATCAACGTGTGCGAATCGACGAAGCATGAGCCGCTCGCAAGCCCGTACGTGATGCGCGCGCGTCACTACATCCGCCAGTACGCGTGCCAGGGCATCAAGACGGAACAGGTGGCCGACTATGTGGGTGTGTCACGTTCTTCGCTCGAAGACTACTTCCGGCGCGAACTCGGCTGCACCGTGCATCAGGAGATCCTCAAGCACAAACTCGATGTCGCGAAACAATTGCTCGCGCAGCATGACATGTCGAGCGCTGAAGTCGCGATACGCTGTGGCTTCACTTCGTTGCAGTACATGTACGCCGTGTTTCGCCGCGAACTCGATTGCACGCCGCGCGAGTATCAGGAGCGCCTGCAGGCCGCGCAGCAGGCGCCATCAGCGTCATGGTCGCAAATGCCTTAATCTGGTCTCACAAAGTGGTTCTACCTTCGCCTCACCTTCGGGTCTCAACGATCGACATGAATTTCGCCGACATGCAAAGCACCGATACCTCCACTTCATCCAGCGTGCAGATCGAGCGCTGGGGCACGTTGCCCGGGCTCGGCGACATTCGTCTGTTCACGCTGCGCAACGCGCACGGGATGCGCGCGACGATCAGCGATTTTGGCGCGACGCTCGTCTCATGGCATGCGCCCGACCGTGCGGGGCGCGTCGCCGATGTGCTGCTCGGCCACGACACGCCCGCCGACTATCTGGCGAGCCGCTGGTTTTTCGGTTCGACGATCGGCCGCTGGGCGAACCGCATTGCGCACGCGCGCTTTACGCTCGACGGCGTCACGTATCAACTGGACCGCAACGAAGGGGACAATCTGCTGCACGGCGGCGCAAGCGGCTTTCACAAGGCGCTGTGGACTGCGCGCGAAGTGGATGGCGCGCTCGTGCTCTCGCATGAATCGCCGGAAGGCGATGCGGGCTTTCCGGGCGCCGTGACGGCCACGGTCCGCTACGCACTCGACGGCGACGGCGCGCTGACCATCGACTACGATGCGACAGCCAATGCGCCCACGCCCATCAGCCTCACGAATCACGGGTACTTCAATCTGTCCGGCGATGCGCTCGCCGATGCTTCCGACATTCGCGGCCACGTGATCTCGATCGATGCGGACGCATTCTTCGCCATCGACGAAGCGATGATCCCGATCGAACGAAAGGACGTCGCGGGCAGCGTGTTCGACTTTCGCGCGGGCGCGCCCATCGGTGCGCGGCTCGACTGGCCCGATGCGCAGCTTGCGCGCGCGGGGGGCTTCGATCATTGCTACGTGCTGCGCGACGATGCAGCCGCATTGCGCAAGGCCGCCGTGCTCTACGATCCCGTGAGCGGCCGCGAACTCACCGTATCGACGAACGCGCAGGGCATGCAGTTCTACACGGGCAATTTTCTCGCCGGCGTGAAGGGCCGCAACGGCAGGACGTACTACAAGCACGCGGCGTTGTGCCTCGAAACAGGGGCGTTTCCGAACCAGATCAATATGCCGGATGCGCAAGCCGTCGTGCTGCGGCCCGGCGCGCACTACCGGCACACTACCGTCTACCGGCTCGGTGTGCGTTGAGCGCTGAAGCCATCACACACGGCTTGCCGTACTCTGTCGAAACATAGACGGTGTTGTAAATCGCGCCCGGCGATTGCGGCATTCTTTACGCCGTGAAATCATAGATACCCTTAGACGGTCGCTGATTCGATCGAAAATCCGTTCGCACATCTGATCGTTGAATCTGATCGTCACGCCAGCCCACTGCAGCGCCCCATTCATGGGCAACGCGGCCAGCCAACCATGCCATCGCGTCCTCGCGCCGATGGCTCATCCGTATCGAAGCGCCAAGCCCGTCGCAATCGTCTCAGACTGCGGCGCGATTTCGTTCGTGCAGCGATTCAGATCCGTTGCGACCGCACGCTGTCTTGCCCCTTGGGGCAACCCTTGCGCAGCCATTTGATGAACGTGACGCGGCGCGAGCCGGAAGGCGGCATACCGTTGCCCTGGCTCTTGCAGGAATTCAAGGTGCAAGGCAAGCCCGGTCGCATGCAGAAGGGAACCGTCGCATCCCGTCGCGTGGGCCGATCGCAAGGCCATCCAGCCGGAGCGCTGGCAGGTGCCGTTCGCGACGCCGAACGTGTTTTCGCCATTGCCGCGCGTGGCGGGATCGATGACGATGGGTTTGGGTGTATTCACAGGGTATTGGCGCTGCGCCTGACGGTCACGTAGTCATTGCCGACCCAGTATTCCGCCGACGTGTTCTCCCTTCCTCCCCATGAATGGGCCATGAATGGGGAGGATTGTCGGCTTTCTTGGGGGAAGCGGATGAGTCGTACTTGACACTGGCATGTATATATACAGTATCGGCATGTCCAGCACACTCACATCCGGTGTTCGATTCAGGCTCTACCCAGCAGGCGAGGTAGCGAGCGTGCTTCGTCAATGGATTGGGTGCCAGCGCTTCATCTATAGCAGCAAGGTGATGAGGACCGCCTTTTTGCAGCCCAGAGACGGCTTGAGATGGCCGGCGGCAAGACCGATGTGGGCAACGCCGCTGGACCAGCAGTACGCGCAATTCAAGACGGGCAATCACCCCGTCACCGCACGCGACGCGACTTCAACAGCGTGTTGATCACGCGCGAGCTCTTCCGTTTCGTTCAAGGTGCGTCGGATCAGATGCTCATCGAACTGGGCACGGACAGAAATCCCATCGGGCAGGTACCGTTCATTGCGCATCGTTCCTACGGCCTGCCGAAGCAGATCGTGATCCGGGAGGAAGCGGGCCAGTGGTACGTGAGCTTCTGCTACGAGCATAAGAGCGACATCATCCTGCGTGAGCCACGCAGAACTCGCATACGAACTGAACCGGCTTGAGAATGCGGAGCTGTCGACTGTGGCCCTGGGAATTGATCGTAATGTGCGGGACAACTGCATTGCGACAAGCGATGGCCGGCAGTATCGCCTGGACGCGGTTGTGCTCGAGCGCATCAAGCGCAAGGAGATCGGTGCGAAGCGCCATCAGCGCAGGATGGCCACGAGCCAGACATTCGTTGTTGGGTTTGGGCGTTGGTATGATTCTGATTTGATCGAGAAGAATCGAGATTGATCAGCGAATGAGACTCGACATCGAGGGCAAAGCGGCCATCACCGCGCCGACGCACGCACAGACCGCTCGTGCGCTCAAGTCACTGCGAAGCTACGGCAAGTCATCTTATGCGTCATTGACTGACGATGCAGGTAACTACGTGCAGGTAGCCGGCGGCGGTGTAAGCTGCATGATCGAGCGCTTCGAATTCGGCGGAGAACGATGGAGAGGGTTCCACGATAAGCCTTCGCCTGTACGCCCGGATGGCACGATCCTGGCCTTTCGAGCGGGCAACATCCCGATGCGCTCCGATGAATGGTTCATGGCTGATCAGGTCGTGGAAGTATTTCTGGCGTTCCTTGGTGGCGCACCATATCCGCCATTTGTTCACTGGCGGTTAGCGCCAGGCTTGTGAGCCAGAGACGCTAATCGCGAGCCGCCGTCGGAATCCTGCGTCGCGCATTGTCGACGATCTTGGCCCTGCCGTCGGCTGACCGGAACTGGCCCGCAAGCGAACGGCCGCAGCATAGCTAACAGACCCGGCGCAACATTTCTTGCTCCGTCTCACGCTCGTCAAGCGACTCAACGTGACGTGGCACGATGACGTGCGAGGAAGCGGTCCAATTGTCCCGCAAACGCTTTGCTGTCGTTTGCGGCGTAAGGTGTTGGGCCGCCCGTCTCGACCCCTGAGCTACGCAACTGATCCATTACCTCGCGCATCGTAAGACGCTCCTGGATATTCTCACGGCTAAACCAGGTTCCGCGCGGATCGAGCACGTGAGCGCCCTTGTCAAGGGCAGCGGCGGCAAGAGGTATGTCCGCCGTAATCACAAGGTCGCCGTCCCGGACCAGGTCAACGATACGGTTATCGGCAGCATCAAAGCCCACCGGCACTTGTAGTGCCTTGATAAATCGGGAAGGGGGCGTTCGCAAATACTGATTCGCGACCAGCGTGACGTACACTTCGACACGCCGCGCTGCCCGAAACAATATCTCTTTGACGACAACTGGGCAGGCGTCTGCGTCAACCAGCACTTGCATCGAGATATTTCCGATAGAGGGAGGGAGCAATGATAATCATATTACTGCTCGCACGCGTTTGAGGAGAACTCTAACTTCGTCCTGCGCATGGTTGTCGGGTCGTCAGCGCCCGCAGCTCGCTGCTGTTGAGTCGCAGTCGTTTCGCAGGAGCCGACCCAAACCGGTCGCACGCTGGTAGGGAAAGCGGGACCCTCAACGCCCAAACCCAGCGGCGGCTGGCAAGCACGCGCAGCCCCCATGGTTGGCAGGGCCGTGACGCTCTACTGCTTTAGGAATGCAAGTAGTGCATCGTTAAATGCAGACGGGTTTTCGAACGGCGCGAGATGCCGTGCATTTGGAATGACGACGAGGCGGGATCCCGGGATGCAGCGGCTCGCCGTTTCCGAAAGAATCCTGTAGTACGGCCGCGTTGACTGCCCGACGGCTATTGTCACCGGCATTTTGAGCCCACCCAGCTCGGCGCAGCTAATTGGCGGGGGCGGAGGCGCAGCGAACATCAGAGGAAGCGTTCGAGCGTTATCAATGAGCATTGAGCGGATTGGAGGTGCAAGTGTGTCAAAGACACCACTTTGGCCGTCCACCCAGTCAAGTAGTTGCCGTGCAGCACCGGCAACGTCGCCGGCTTTGGAGGCGGTTATTGCTGGAGCAAGGCCTTTGCTCTCCTCTTTCATGATCTTCATGTCAGCAGGCTCTGTTACGAGCGCCGGCAAACTGCTGGGCTCATAGACGAAAACACTGCGAACCAAATTCGGATTCTCCAGTGCTAGCCCAAGGACGATACCCCCACTGTAGGACCAGCCGACGACGCGCACAGGGCCTGCATTGAGCCCACGAATAAAAGCCGCAAGGTCATCGATATGAGTGGCAACCGAGAACTTCGGACCGCCAGTTGGCCACGCGCCAGTGCCGAAATAACGTTGATCGAGCGCGATAAATCGATAATCCCGAGCCGCAAAGCCTTGCTCGTAAATCCAGGCGCGGTGATCCGAGATCGCTCCGTGTACAAAAACAACAGGCACTCCCTCGCCCTGATCGAGGTATGCCAGGCTCACGCCATTCACGTTCAGCTGCTTGACCACGACACGTGTGGCGGCACCATTCTGGGAGGGCGCCCGGCATCCAGTAGTCGAGAAGAAGGCCACGACCACTATCAAAGCCGCTAACAGCTTTCGCATGATTCGCTCCTGGCGAGTTCCTGTCTAGCCCGTAGCCTCCCTGAAGCATAGGAAAAGGTCAGCATCAGCGCGAACTCTTATTGCGGTACCTCCTTACGATCCGCCGGGATCTCAAATCGCGCGGACGAATGGAGGCTCGCACGGAATGAATGTTTGTGGCCGAATCCGGGCCGACAGCGAACGGACCAAACCGACCCTCAACAGCCGTTGGAGTAAGCGCGAGTCGACGGCAGCTTTCAAGATCCAGTGGTCATTCATTCAGCGACGGCGCTCGATAATCGCTCGGCCGTTCTTCGTGCACTCGCCACCGCGGATCGGGCATTGTCGAGTGTCCGCTTCACATCAAAAGGATTTCTGCCGCGCGGAGCCGATGCGGTCTATCGACGTATCTCGGGGTACGTGCGACATGAATCGCATATGCCATCCAAGCCGGGTACCGGCCTCACGAGGCTTCGTTGATGACCTGGTGAGCCAATGACCTCGGCTTCTCCCCCGGGATCGACGACAAACTCACGCACCCCGTGGAAAGACGACGACGGCGAGGAACCGGCGCGTGCGCCCGCCCCAACGCAGCTTCGCATTGCCGCGCTGTTTTCGGTACACAGACGGTGACGGATTACCTGCTTACTCGAGCGTGTAAGGCAATACCGTGCTGCCAGCTTCGCCGACGCGGTGCACCGGCGAAGCGCGGCCTTTCATGCATTGTCCTGGAACGGCCGGCGTGGACTTCCCCGGCCTCGGTCAATTGTGGGCCAGCGCGAACTCGCCGCACGCAATCTTCCAGATTACAGTGCCTGGCCAGGTCTCTCTGCTTAAGCATTGGTGACGTACTGTCGACCGCCGCGAACACCTTATGCCGAATCGCGGCGGATCTCGATTACCATTCAGCAGGGATTGGCACCCGCTTCACCGCAGTCGATGTGGCGGCGATTTCTCCCGTCGTGCGGTGTTGGCAGGTACGGGAATACGGTATAGATGCCGTTCACGGTCAGGTTGCTGCCTTCGGCACCGATGTTGAAGTTCACCCCATCACCCAGCAACAGGTTGCCCGTTGGCGCACCTGTCAGACGGCCCGCAATGACCCGCAGCGCGATGTCGGTCACGTCGTCGTTCGGGCGCCGCCCATTGGGCCAGCCGGCGCTGTCCCCGGCAAGAACGGCGAGGCGACGCTGCTGCGCAGGCGGTGTCGGAGAAACCCCCAGATTGAGCCGCAGGAGTTCCGAGCAATCGTGTGCGCCGCACGTCCCAGTCTGCGGTTGGGAGGGATACTTGAGAAGCACGTTTACCAAATCAGTTCGGTTGGTCGTCGGAATCGTCAAGCCGAACCGGAGGTTGAGTGCGGTCGCCAGCCTGGAGTTGAGATAGAAACCCAGGAATTGCGCTTCGTCGGCCGGATCGGTCGTATTCCATTTGTCTTTCGTATCGGTCCCAATGATCAGTTCGTTGACGAGTGGATTGCCCATGCGGGACACCTGCACCCAACGTCCGGCGTTGTCCTCATCGCCCCCCATCCCGCGACCTTCGCGACGCATTGTGGACACGTACGCGCCGATTACGCCATTGGGTCTGGACGTCACCGTGGTGATTGGCACTTCGATCGCAATGGTGCTGATGTTGAAGCCGGAGAACGTGTCGTTGCCAAAAGGATTCACGTGATCGTTGGCATCCTCCGCCGGTGTCAACACAGGCGGCGTGCGGCGCAGATTCACCGTGTCGAACACGGCGCCCAAATCGATGTAGAACGTCTCACCGCGCTGTCCGGCGAAGACCTTGCCGCCGTTCGCCAGCGAGTAGATACCCTGTGCGGCTAGCGCCTCGTAATTGGGCATCGTTAGCGGTCCCACGTTGGACGGCACCGCGAACATCCTCTGGGTACCCAGGTCGGTGCGCTGGCCGTGACGAACTTGCGTCACGGTGTAGCTCTGGCGCAGTATCAGGCCGTCCGAGCCAGGGCCGTCGAGCGCAGTGATCGGCGGCAATGCGGCGTATGACAGCGGCAGCTGTTGGCTCGCCAGGGCCCCGCGCAATTCGGTCTTGAAGCGGATTTCGTAGACGAGGTCGTTGGCCTTGCCGTTGCCATTGGTGTCGATGTTGATGCGATAAATCACGTCATCGCCAAAATTGAAATAGTTCGGCCCAGCGCCAGGGTCCTGCATGGGAATCACGTTCAAAATGAAAACGACGTTGTTAGGGTTCGTCCAACTCCGAAACATGTAAAAGTCGGTGTTGTCGGCGGTCGGGTCGTTCGCAATTAGGGGTGCCTCGCGATGACTGGCAGGGTGGGTTCCACTGCTCCAAAGCGCCGCGGCGCAAAGCGCGACGGCCGCCATGATGCGGACAACAGATCTCATGGTGTTCTCCTTCAGCTTATAACGGGGCCGCAAACGAGCTAAATATGGGGACGTTAAGTGCACGCTCGAGCAGCCAGATCATGGCGACGGTCGCGGTCATCGCTGAGCCGCCGGTAAGTACCACGCGCCGGTATGTCCAGGTTGCTCGCAACGAGAACGCCAGTGGCAGGTAAACGAATACGATGGCGAGTTGTCCTGCTTCGACGCCAAGATTGAATCCGGCGAGCGACAACGCAAGCGAACCGGCCGGCAAGCCGAGGTCGTGCAACGCGCCTGCAAAGCCCAATCCGTGCAGCAGCCCGAAGCCGAACGCCGCCATCCAGCGTCCGTTCGTCACGTGCGGAAACAGGTTATTCAGCGCCGCCAGCACTACCGACAAGGCGATGCCCGATTCAACGAGCCGCGAAGGCAGCACGACGATCGATAGCGCCGCGAGCGTGAGTGTGATCGAGTGCGCCACCGTAAATGCGGTCACAACCTTGGTGACATCGATGAATGCCCGGCGAAATGATGTACCGGGCTGCCACGCATGCCCCTCACGAATCAGCACCGCAGGCAGCAGCAGCGAAAGCAGGAAGAGGATGTGATCGTATCCGGTCCAGATGTGCCAGACGCCTTCGTTCAGATACATCGCGAACTGTGTCAATGGCCCGCCGGTATCGGTGCCGACGATGCGGTGCGGCGCGTCAGCGCTAAATACGACACTTCGGCTCTCACCGTTCTCGACGAAGTTGAGAAGTCCGCGATGCTGGGGATCAAGGCCTTCGAACAGCCGGTAATCGATCGAAAGTGTTGGGCTCGTCCGCGGACATTGTCCTGTGAACGTCAGCACCGCGTAGGTGCCATCGGTGTGCGAGTCGATCAGTTGCCCAGTCGGTTCGAGCGCACAAAGCTTGCCGGCGGAGGACACCTTGAGGTGTGCAAGCGCATATGCCGCGATATCTCGCTTTCGCGAGCGTACTTCACCCCACGTGATGTCCCCGTCGCCGTTCTCATCGAGCCCAAGCGCGTTGTCGAGATCGCGTAGCGCGATATCCCACTGACCGCGCAGCGCTTGCCCGCTGCGCTCCAGTGTGAGGTAGGCGTCGCTTGCCTTGTGCGCAAACGCGGGCGCTATCAACAACGCGAGCATAAAGGCGAGGACGACGCGTCTCATTGCCGCACCTGCAGCAGTGTGACAATCGATGCATCTTCGAGACGCGTTGCGGCGACCCAATCGGATGCAATCTTTAGGGCATCAGCATCGCCGACCGCACGCGCGGCTTCGATCAGAATCCGCAGGTCTGGCGGCTCGCGCTGGACCAACCAGTTTTCGCGCGCGAGAATAAGTGCCGCTTTGGCATCATGTTCAACTGAGAGACGAAAGCGCGCCTCCTCCCGGCGATGCACGCTATCCCCGCGGCGACGCGCAGCGTCAAAGCGCGCTGAGAGATCCTCGCGGTGCGAAGCGAATGATTCGCGCAATTCCGGCAGCTGTTGTTCGGCCAGCACTAAACGAAGCAGCAGCGCGTCGTTTTTTGTAGCGTCACGCAAAAGTGGCAACAACTCTCGCGGACGACCCCGATCCAGCAGAAAATCGGCGTACGCCCCCTGCAGATAAGCGTCACGCGGGTCGAGCGCAAGTGCGTCACGGAAATGTCGCTCGGCTGCATCGAAATCGCCGCGGCGAGCGGCAATTTCCGCGGCGAGCGTCAACGCCCACTCGCGCACGTCCAGATTGCCGACGCCTTGCGCAAGCACCTGCACGAGCGCCCCGTATGCGCTGGCTGCGTTGCCGGTCAGGCTAGCCGATGTCGCATCGCACCCGATAACGACGATGGGTGCAACGAGTCCCTTCAGTTGCTCGCAATCGTGCCGCGCGTCCGCGTAGCGTCCGCGCACGCTGAGCACCGTGGCGCGCGTCAGTCGCGCCTGCGCGAGCGCCGGATGCGCAGCCAGCAACCGATCCAGATCGGCAAGCGAGCCTTCGAAATCATGCTGGCTTTGCTTGAGCGTTGCGCGAAGCAATAATGCGGTCGGCGGCACATCCTCTCCGCTCCACCACGGCGCCAGCGCCGCCTGCGCCTGGCCGAAGAAGCGAGGATCGCCCAGCCTCCGCCCTGCTTCGAGAGCGCGACGCGCGACGGACATTGCCAGGTTGAGATTGCGCGGGTCCATCATCAGCGTCGCGCGCATGCGTTTCAGTTGCGCGAGCGCCGGATCGTTTTTTTCCGGGAGGTGTTCGAGCACCACCCCATCGCTCTCGGGTACGTATGGCTTCGCCCCGCTCTCGCCTGAGAGCAAGACAAGCGCGGCTACGACCGTGACGAATGGCCAACCCGACATCGACCTTCTCCCGTCTGCACTGGGTTGTACGCGAAAAGTCCCGATCTGGATGCAGCCGGCTGTCACTGTTGACTCCAGCGTCTTGCCTTTGTCTGCGCAATCTGGGCGTCCACCACGCCAGCGTGGTTCAGCATGATGGGTTAGCCAGAAGTAAAGCTGGTTTCGCTTGACGTTGATGTTGCTTGCACCAGGTCAAATGTCGATCAGGTCACGATACGTTTGCGCTACAGCCGCCCTACCTTGAATTAGATCTGTCTGTAACGCTCTGCACATAGCGCATCGCGAATGGGCTTTTTCATGGTTCGAGTTGCATTTTTGGCTTTATAGGCGACTTCTCAATCACATTCAACGCTTAAGATCCGTCATGAACCGTCAATACAACGATGTCTTAAGCCACAGCGCGGGGGGCGCTGCTATGGCCAGAGCAGACATTCGCGCGTCATCACGGGACTCGCTGAAGCTGTGCGGTCGCTGATGCGCATACGACAATCTCTTTTCGATTGAAGGGACATCCAGTCTGCGACCGAAGCAATGGACGGTAGGCGACCCATTGCTGCCAATAGCCGGGTCACCTCGCCAACGTGCTCTTTTTATAGCCGCAGATCATCGCCGGGTACGTAGGCAATTGAGGTCCCGCTTCTGCCGCCATCGCCAACGCACGGAGAGTTGATCCCCATCGCTCAGGTTCGCAATTCTTGGGCGCCATGCTTCTGCAAGCGCATACATGCTCTGACTGTTCTTCTGCAAGCCCTATACCACATCAATAGAGCGCAGGATGCCCGCGCGACGAACCGGCATCCGTAACGAATCTTCTCCCACGTCCACCCGCGCACGTTGCTGCGTGACGATAGGAAGCGCCGTCATGATGAGGCAAATACGGTGGGTTGATTTCGCATGTCTATGCGCTCACTATGCTCAGGGCCTTCTGCCGATTCACCGCACAATCTTACGTCGGGCGTTTCGCAAGCCCCCGGAGCGTATTGAGGCGAGCGAAGGCTGCAGGCAGTCTGCCTGCGTCGTAGCAGTCGACCTGAACCGTGATCACGCGTCACCCAATAACGGAGGTTGCCATGCGATTCGTGTTACACATCTCCCTGCCTGTCGAGAAGTTTAATCAAGCCGTCCGGGACGGGACGGCCGGAGAAAAGATGCGCCGGATCCTCGACGAAACGAAGCCCGAAGCCGCGTACTTCTGCGCGAAGGAAGGCATGCGCGGTGGGTTCCTGATCGTCGATATTTCAGACGTCTCCGAAATGCCTCGCTTTGCGGAACCATGGTTCCTGCTGTTCGACGCCACGGTAGAGTTTCTGCCAACCATGACGCCAGAAGATCTGCAGCGAGCTGGGCTGGACCAACTCGGCAAGAAGTGGCAATAGACCCGCCCGATTTTCCGGCGGGGCAGCCACGCGGCGGCTGGGTCGCACTCGGACCGCTGGGGATCGGCCGCATCCCGGCAGCGCAAAGGGTCAGCGCTAGCGGTGGCAGCAGGTCCGGTTTGTCTCATCTTGAGCGACCCTTCACTGGCCGATGCGGTCGGCCCAAACCGACCCGAATGGGACAGTCGCTCGTCCGTACAACGGATTCGACGGAACCCGGCGGCATCCGGCCGCCACAGTGACACCGCTCGCAACTGGCGCTCGCGCCGCCTGAGCGCGAGGAGATATCACGGGCGCTCGTTGCTGGCCATTCGATCCGATCAATTGCGATGCGACGTTCACGACCCCTCCACCTTCTGCCGTGAGGTCGGACGTAATGGACTCAATGTCGTGGTGAAGATCGTCCGAGGAGGACCTTGAACTACGAAACGCCAGTTGAACGATTTGAGCAAACTGTTGCATTCACCCGTTGAATCCGCAACCCCTTGCAGTCATTCGAGTCCGCGCGACGCGCAATGTCTGTTTTCAAGTGCGGATTCAACCGCCATTCGCTCATCTCTGGCTCGTGCCGTGAATTTATCGTGACCCACTCAAAAGAGCATTGCTTAATGCACGTTCTGGTCTATGAATCGAGTTGAAGGGTCGCGGTCGACCTTATCGCGCCATGCTCCGGGTGGCTAGTGGAGTCTTTTGAAGTACAGCGGAAATTTTTGAAGTATAGCGGTCGTTTAACTTCCTCTGGCGCTCACTCTCGGAGCAATTTTTCGCCAGTCAGGGTAAGGAGGGTAGTCATGATGTCTCAGGTCTCTAGGGTTCTCAAAGCGGCGGCCGTGATTGTCCTCGCCGCCGGTTTCACAATCGGGCATGCTGCTGACGATAATGCTTACGTCGTCACACCACTCGTGTCCAACGTCGCAGGCGCTGCCCCGAAGGTCGACGGGGTACTACAGAATGCCTGGGGTATCGCGTTTAGTCCGGCAGCAAGTCCATTCTGGGTCAACGACAATGCCACAGGCTGCTCCACGCTTTATGACGGCGAGGGGACAAAGGTGGTGACGCTGCAGGTCTCCATCCCGCTGCCAGGCAATGTCATCCCGGACAGCGCCTGTCGTCCCTTCTCTCCCAACAATCCACCGAAGACCGCGCCCGCGGCGCCGACCGGGATCGTATGGAATCCCTCATCGGCGTTTCTCGTGCCAGGTACCACGATCCCGGCCGTATTCATCTTCGCGACCGAGAACGGCACGATTTCCGCTTGGGCCGGTGGGCTGAATCCGCCGGATCACGCCGTACTCGCGGTCGATAACTCGTCCATTCCCTCCGCCGCCAGCGGGGCCGTCTACAAAGGTCTTGTCTTTGGTGTGAACGCGAAAGGAGCATTCCTGTTTGCGACGAACTTTCGCTCGGGGCAGATCGATGTATTCGGACCTAGCGGCGGCCCGAAAGGCTTGTTCATGCCCGCGACGACCGACGGCGGCTTCATCGACCGAAAAATCCCAGCCGGCTACGCCCCGTTCGGTATTGCGAACATCGATGGCGACCTTTTCGTCACGTACGCGAAGCAGGATGATCAGAAGCACGACGATGTTGCAGGCCGCGGTCACGGATTCGTCGATGTATTCGATACAGACGGCCACCTGTTGCGCCGCTTTGCCAGCCGAGGTACGCTCGACTCGCCGTGGGGAGTCACGCGCGCATCGTTTGCTTTCGGCCGCTTCAGCGGCAAGATCCTGATTGGCAACTTCGGCAATGGCCAAATCAATGTCTTCAACAATGACGGCACGTTCGTCGATCAGCTGGAGGATGCACACGGCAATCCACTGGCTATCGACGGCTTGTGGACTCTGACACTCGGTGGCGGCCGCAACTCGAGCCCGGACACGTTGTACTTCTCGGCAGGTCCTAACAAGGAGGTCAATGGACTGTTCGGTACCATAGCTCCGGTGAGCGCCTCCAAGGCACACGCGTCGGCTGAGCAGGGGCAATAGCCGGCAGCGCGTGGTTCCCCGTGCAACTCCAGAAGCACGGTAGCGCTGACCATCGACGATGTGTCGATCCGGGTTGGAGACGAAGGACGTGAGCACAGCCGGTCGCGGAGCCTCGCCCGACGCGACCGGCTCTTCTCGGGCCAGACCGGGAGCTGCCTGTCCGCACGCAGGCAGACAGAATGCCGTCAGAACGGTTCACCAACCATCTCTTCGCTCTTGCGCCAAAGTGCATGAGCGTTTGCAACGTCGAGCGCATAACGTCGAAAACACGCTGGCGCGTGTAAGGACTTCGCTTACGTGACAGTTCTCACAATATCTGCCTCCCGACGCGAACGGGCGCGGTCGACCCACTCCGGCCAGTCAGTCCCCTCCGAATCAGCCGTTCAACGTTTGACACGAGTCGCGTGCGAAGGCTTGTTCTTGACTCGCTGCTCGATGAAAAGGAAAACAGAATGCCCGCTTCTGCGTTTCTGAATAAAGCGGAAGGCGGATCCGTTGAATGCATGTCTGGCCGGCATGTGAGCCAGAGGTAAACGTCCAGCTACTTACGGCAGAGGACGGTGGCCGTGAGGAGCGGTCGGTAAGGTTGCCTACCTATCTTCCAATCCGCCCGCTGAACTCACGCGCTGCCAGTCGCAAGGCAAAGTTACTTCAGTTGAATGAGGACTGATCCCTCCGTTATCTCCGGCGCGCCTACGCCCGTGCTTGCGGCGTTTGCCGCGATCCAGTCCTTCGCCTTCTGCACGCTTTCGTCGCAGCCTGCCTTGTCCTGGCAAACCGTCACCGAGAATCCGCCATCGCCGCTGCGTGCGAGGGTATAGCCGACAAAGCCTTTGACCGAACGCATCAGTTCTTCAACGTCAGCCGTGCGTGTCTCCAGCAGATCGAACAACTCCTTCGCACCCTTTCCGGAAAATCTCCTGATAACGGTTTGCATGATTGCGTCCTCCTATTTGATGGACCAGCGAGGCGAGCATGCCACACAATCACGCACCGGAGTAACCGCTCTTTCCGACAGCGAGTAGTGTGTGGATGCAATTGAGAAGGCCGCGCAGCTGATTCAGCGACCAATACCAAGTGTAGTAACTTTGCGATCGTAGTAAACGTGGGAAGCGGTGCAAAAACCTGGTGCCCTCGGCCAACGTCCGCGAGTGGCCCGATTGCTGCCCGACGCGGCCGGCCGTAGTCGACCCGTTGCTGACGGACATTCGGTCGCGCGTCCAAAGGCAACTAATAAAGTGTTCCGGACGTACACGACGGCCTCTCAGGGACGGCGGTTCGGACATCCCCAAAGATCGTTAGGCACCCTACAGTAGCGCGGCCGTTCGACGAGCGAGCCGGACAATTCGTGCGGCGGCAAGGTCGAACGGCAGCCACTCTTAGCGATCAATGGGCGAAATGACCTCTTTCCCAACACGCACGGTATTGTTTGTCTCGGCATCACAGAAGTTGCGCCCTTGCCGCTATATGCCCTAATGACGCATTCGCGCGCAACGACGCGCGAAAGCTTATAGGCCAGACTTGCTTGATGCAGGCTTGAAATGCCCGGCGGTGCTGTTTCCCGCCGCCACACTGCGCAGAACTTCCAGCGCACTGCGTTCCACCCAGTTGTGCCGCAGCAGCCCATCCTCGCCGACGTGCAGGACGGCCGTTCCCGTCATGTCGATCGGTAAGCCCGATGGCTCCGAACCCATAAAGCCGTTGTTCTTCCCCGTAACCCGCCATCGACTGACCACTCGATCGCCGGTTTCGTTCTGAAACGTCTCGATCACATCGAACTCGAACTCATCGATACTGGCGAGGAATGCAGCAACCCACTTCTTGAACGTTTCACGCGATTTGATCTCCACTCCACCCGAGGTGACCGTGAAGTCGTCGGTGACCAGATGGTCCGCAGCGTGTGGATTGCGCAATTGCCAGACTTCATGCCAAAACCTCTCGACGACCTGGACTGAATTCTTCCGTGCCATTTCAAATCTCCCCTTCATGCAGAACAAAAAATCCCTTCGTTTGACGCTCCGCTGCCTTCGGAACCTCTCATTGAGCCGGCGCAATTCCCGCAGCAGTAACGTGCTTCAACAGCGAGGCGATTTCAGCAATCCTCGCGCGGATGGCCAGTACGGTTTGATCGGCATGCCACGTCTGATGAAGTTCAGCATCGGCCGCGATGAGCCGTGCATGCCACGCATGAGGCTCGATATCCCTGAGATCCGAGAGCAATTGGTCCAGTGCCTTTTGCGTGGTTGGTGAAAGCGCTCCAGCAGCGATGCGCAAACCATTCTTCAGTTCGAGCAGTTCGGACCCTATCTCGATCCACGACATGCATTCATCCACTTCCTCTGCGGATGCCGCGGGCAATGCGATTCGCACGAGCGCGTCGATGCTTCGGCTTTGCCACTCGTGATGCGTGATGGCCGTTCGCCGCCCGAGGGGCGAAGCGATCAATGTCCCGATCGTGTCGGCTATTCCCACCAGACGGCGTTTGCCCCGCCGGCTCTCAAATCCAGGTGATGGAGCCAGATGGAATGCGAACGCGGCCAGCGCGGAGCCAGCGAGTACACCTGTTGCATTGCCGCTCACCACGCTTGCCGTCGTATGCGCTATCGCTGCCGGATCGGCCACAACGAGGAATACGAGGCAGAAGCCTGATGCCCAAAATCTATTCGAAAGTAGAGACGACAATACAATCGCCAGAAAAACGATACCGCCCTCCGCGAGCACAATCCCCGCCGGATGCGCAATGTGCGGCGCAACCGTCACGCAGAACACAAGCGCAGCGCCCATGCCCACGGCGCCCGAAGCTAGAAAATGAACTGCCGTATGTCGCGGGTTGGGTCGAATCGAGAAAAGGGCAATCGCGATAGCCGTGAATGCGACGAACAGCGGCCCGCCTTGCCAGCCGGTGTTCATCCAGACCGTTCCAGCGAGCAGCAATGCAATCGCAGCGCGTAACGCCGCGGCTACCGCGTAAGTGCGATCGCGTGTATAGACGGGCGCGGGATAGCTTTCTGCAAGGGCATCTCGACTTTCGTCGTCCCCTGTCAAACGGGCGGATACTCGCAGCGCTCCTTCCGCCGCGCCGAGCAGTGCTGAGACGAGATCGATGCGTCGGCGTTCGATGACGGTTTTCGCCCGAGCGGATGAAAGCGTGGCGCGCAATGCGCGCAGTTGCGCGAAAAAGACAGCTGTCTTTTCGCATTCGGTTGCGCTATCGCCACGCAGTTGATGAGCGATCGACCTAAGCAATACCGATGCTTCGACAACGATCTCCCCGATCTCGTCGCTTATTGCATTACCTTGTGACGCAGCCGCTTCGAAGTTCCGCTCGATGCCTCGCGACACCACAAGCAGACTCAGGAGCGCCGACACGACGCCGCGCAGACTACCGGTGCGGGTCCACAGCGCCGGCGATTCAGCAGCCGCGCTCAGCACCGCGCCATCAAGCGCGAGGATATCGCTCAATTGCCGACGCAGCCGCTGCGGGCCAGTGCCGTCGATGGCCCGTGGGCGCGGCAAGCCTGCGAGCCGGTCTGCACTCCACGCGCATGCTGCGCTTATCGCATGCCGGATGCGCCGGACTGCAAGTCCGCCGTGCACACTTTCGCGCGAGAAATCGATGACAAGCAGCCCGCATGTAATACCGACGAGCACCCCGACGCAGCGGTCCTTGCCGACCTCAAATAACTGTGCGGAATCGCCCGACAACGACATCGCGATGATGACCGCGCTGTAACCCGCCAGCACGGCACCGTATGCGCGGTAATTGCGCAATGAGGCGCCCGCATAGACACACGCCGCAAGCCACACCGCCAGCAGGCCGACAAGCAACGGCGCGTTGCCGTGCGCTACCAGCACCACCAGCACGCCGACAGGCGCACCGACAGCCGTGCCGAGCGCGCGATCGAGCGATTTCAACAGACTGTCTCCGCGTGCCGGAAGCGCCAGAGAGACCACTGTCCACGCGGCCCAATGAGGCTCGTGAAGGCCAGCTAGGATAGCGCAGAGCAGGCCTAGCGCAGCCGCCAGCGCAGTACGGCCAGCGAACGTCACAAGGCCGCGAGAGGGAATCCACGTCGAACGCATAGTCTTGACTTGCCTGCTTGCTCAAAGGGTTAAGCGGTGAACGATCGCCGGCGCGCTGTCGCGTCGACGATCGTCATCATCAGTCGCCTCGGCCTAGCTCAGCACGAACGGGTTTTCGACACCCGGCGTCGGATTGATGAACACGCTCTTTGCTTCGAGGTATTCGTAGACCGCACGAATCCCGTTTTCACGACCGATTCCGGAGGCCTTCACGCCGCCGAACGGTGCGAGATAGCTGACGAGGCGATAGGCATTGACCCATACGCTGCCTGCTTCCAGCCGCTTCGGCACCGTCATGGCGCGGCGAAGGTCGCGCGTCCAGACGCCAGCCGCGAGACCATAGTTGCTGTCGTTGGCAATGGCGATCGCTTCCTCCTCCGTGTCGAACTTGATGACGGCCACGACCGGTCCGAACACTTCTTCCTGAGCGATGCGCATTTCGTTGTGCACGTCAACGAAAATGGTCGGTTCGACAAAGAGGCCTTTCTCCGTGCCAGGTCGCGTCGAGCGATGTCCGCCCAACACGAGGCGTGCGCCTTCCTGCTTCGCCACATCGATGTAGTACAGAGTCTTTTCGAGTTGCGGCTGGGTCGATACGGGACCCATGTTCGTATCCGGCGACATCGGATCGCCGAGCCGCACATCCTTCATGAAGTTCACCAGCCGTTCGACGAACTCGTCATGGATGCTCGAATGCACGAGCAGGCGCGATCCCGCCATGCAGCTTTGGCCGGTTGCCGAAAAAATGGCGGTGACGGCGCCTTTCACGGCATCGTCGAGGTCGGCATCCTCGAACACGATGTTGGCCGACTTGCCACCCAGTTCGAGCGAAACACGCTTGAACGAGCGCGCCGCATTCTCGTAGACATGGCGACCGCCACCTTCGCTGCCGGTGAAAGCTACGCGCGCGACCAGGGGATGACCGACCAGCGGTTCGCCGACTTCCTTGCCGAATCCGGTTACGATATTGACGACGCCGTCCGGCACGCCCGCCTCTTCGCAGAGCCTTGCAAACAGGATGGAAGATGCCGACGAGAATTCTGATGGCTTGATGACGACCGTATTGCCGGCGGCGAGCGCTGGCGCGATTTTCCACACCGCGAGCAGCAGCGGGGAATTCCACGGTGCGATCGTCGCGACTACACCGAGCGGTTCGAACGTGCTGTAGTGAAAAATTCCCGCTTTATCGAACGGCGTGACATCGCCCTGGATCTTGTCGGCGAGACCGCCGTAGTAGTAGAACCATTGCGGCAAATATTGCATCTGCTTCAGCATTTCGTCTTTCAACTTGCCGTTGTCCTTTACTTCCAGATCGGCGAGTTCCTCCGCATGCGCGGCGATCGCGTCGCCGATCTTGTGAAGCGCCATCCCGCGCTGGCTCGCGGTCATCGTGGCCCAAGGGCCGCTCCTGAATGCAGCATGCGCTGCGCGCACGGCCGCATCGACATCGTCGGCTGTGCCGCGCGGCACCTCCGCCCAGACTTCGCCGTTGTAGGGATTGATACTCTCGAAGGTCCGACCATCGCTCGCACCGCGCCACTCGCTGCCGATGCGCATCTTGAACTGTTCCATCACGGTACTCCTTGCCTGTCTAACGTGAGCCGGCAGCCGCATCAGCTGCGACAGATGCCGGCGCTGTTACGGATTGGCGGTCATTGACCGAAATAGATGCTGTCCCGTGCTTGCGGCGCGGTCACGGTGCGGCGCCCGCTTTGCGAGCCACCCGTGACGGTGCCTCCCACGGAAGAGGCTTCAGCATTCCCGGCGTTCGTGCTGGCGTTCTGGAGCGCGGCGGCTGCGCGCAGTTGAGCGGCGGGATAGGTGGCATCGGGCGCGTCGAACACGCCCGATGCGCGGGCCTGAACGAGTTCGGCCCGAACTTCTTCGCGGGTCTTGCCGTGTGTCGCAGGCCCGGCGAACACGGACGAGGATACGATAGCGCCGGCAATGACGGCCGGGATCAGAAAGCGTTTCATTTCGTGCTCCTTGGCGGATAGATGAGAAGCTGTTCGACGATCAAGCGGCTAGTCTGCGATCTGCCGATTGCTTGTTCGTCGATCGGTGAATGCATTATTGCCACCGGCCTTCTATCCGCCAATTCCCGAAATGTGCGTACCGTCAAGGAGAAAATGCACAAGCTGGTGCGGCGTGCTGCCTGCGCTATCCGTTACCGGGAAAGCAGCTTGCAATGAACTGCATGACACTACGGATCGCCGGAGCGTGCCGCAGATCGTTGTGAATGGAGAGCCATATCTCGCGCTGCAATGGCTGGCCCGGCCCTTCGACGATGTTCAGGCTCTCGTCCCAGTCCCCGAGGAAGTAGGGCAAGATCGCCACCCCGACACCTGCCCGCGCGGCGGCTGCTTGCACGTCGAGACTATTGCTGCGCAGAACGACGGGACGTGACTTCGCCTGCGTGTCCAGCCAGATCTGTTGAGCAGATCCGTCGAGACTGTCGTCATATCCGATGAATTCGTAGTCTTCAGGCGCATGAGACGCCAGATAGTCTGGCGACGCGTAAAACGCGAACGGAACCACGCCGATCTTGCGCGCGACGAGATCGGCCTCGGTTGGCCGGCTCAGACGAACTGCAATATCTGCTTCCCTTCTGATCAGCGACACATTGCGCGTATCGGCGATCAAGCGGACGCGAAGCGCTGGATGCTGCACGCGCAGCTTGCCTAGATGAGGTGCAATGACGCTGCTCGACATCGACGGAGGCGCGCTGATCACCACCTCGCCGCTAACGACTTCCTGTCCGCCGACCGACATTCGTTCCACCGCAAACGACTCTTCCTGCATGCGCCTGCCCCGTTCGGCGATGCGTTCACCTTCTGCCGTCAGCACATAGGCGCGTGGGCGGCGGTCAACCAGCTTCAGTTCAAGGGACTGTTCGAGCGAGGCGATCCTGCGCGCGACGGTCGCATGATCGACCTTTAGACGCCGTGCGGCTTTGGCGAGCGATTGTTCCTGACTGAACGCGACGAAGTGGCGTAAATCCTCCCAGTCGAACATGAACTCTCTCCTTGCCGCTTTGATTATGGAAAATCCCGCAATGGGACTACCGAACAAGGATATTAGAAGCAAACACGACAGACCTCACAGAAACGGCGATGTGAAAGCTATGTGCATTGGGTGCAAATGGGCTATGCATCGTTGCGGAAAGATGCCCCGAACCGAAACTGGCACGATCAAGAACGAGATGACAAAGCGCGCACGCCATCACAGATAGCGTCCGAGCGAGAGCGGGTGCGAATGACTCTTCCTGGCCGATCGGGAACATACGCGTCAGTCTAGCCAATTGCCGCCGGAAATCCGGCCAGTCTTAGTGTGTTTTCATATGTGCAGCGAACGTCAGGACGAACCCGCTCATTTGTCGCCCGTCGGCCACGTCTGGGACAAACGATACTGACTATGCCGCGACCAAGGCGATGCTCGAGCAGATTGACACGCCGGCGACCGCCTGAGTCTCGGTGAGCGAGGGCATGGCGGAAAATGTCAGTGGGGGAGCACACATAGTCGAGAGCGATATGAGGGCGCCCTCGCTAAGCTGAGGTATCCAGACACGCTAGGCGCTTGCAACCAATGGCCGCTCTCTCCTTCTGTCTGTCGGCTGTGATGGCTGGCGCGGGATTCGGCACGTCAAACCTCTTCGGCACGCTGTTTGACTGGTCGGGCGTGCTCCTCCTGTTCCTGACGTTCTTTTTCGAAGCGGTCGATGGAGCTTGACCGCCCTCTTCTCTCAGCCCGCATCTTGCGGCGCGGCTTTTACCACCCTGCCCTAACGCGAAATGTGCACCACGGAGCTGAAATAGGTCCTGCGCTCTCAGCAACCGGCTTCCTATGGGAACCACTTACGACCATCATGGTTCACGATGGGCCTATCAGCGAACGCTCTATTCCAATGGCTCACGGGCAAACATACCGCCACAATAAAACCTACCGTCATGATAATGTTCGAAATCTGAAATCGGCGCGAATGCCTCTGGGATGGCTTCTCACCGGAGAACCACCAAATCGCCCTACGCCGGCGGTTGACTCCGTCCGACCCTCAACAGTCCATCCAGTTGCTCGAAGACGGTTGGCCGTTTTCGAGCAACGAACGGCCATTCGTTGCCGCTCCGACCTAAGGCCGACACGGCGCACGGAGAAATATCAAGCCGCCCCGGAACGGTTCTCTTCAACGGTGACGTGCAAAAGGCGCGTTAAACGCGCCAGCGCGGCAGGGAAACAACCCGGGTTCCGCCGGGAACTCGTTGCGTTCCATTTTCCATTCGGTGCAAAGCGCATCAAATCGGAACATTAGTGAGGCGAAGCGATGACCGCCTGTTTCGGCATTAAGCGCAGCCTGGCGTCCTTTTCCCTGCGTCCGCCTGTGATACGCGGGTTGTGCCCGCCGGGACCAAAGTCCAATACCGCCGGTAGAGGTGGCTGCATATACTGAAACCGACCGGATCGACGCATTGACTAACAGGCGTTAGCAAAATGAGTTCTCTTCCGACGACTGCGGGTCTATCCGCTTCGAACGTCTTGCATTTATCCACGAAGCCTCGATGAGAACTGCCTGCCGCATCCCCCTGCCGCTGATGCTACTGACAGGTGTCGCCACGGCGCATGCCCAAAGTAGCGCGACCCTGTATGGCGCGCTCGATGACTCGCTGCAGTTTGTTCACAATGCCAATCCCCACAACGATAACCTCTGGACGCTGGCGGGTGGCAATCTGCACAACAACCGTTGGGGACTCAAGGGTGTGGAAGACCTGGGCGGCGGGTTATCGGCCATTTTCCAGCTCGAAGCGGGCTTTAGTATCAACAACGGAGCAAGTAGCTCGTACCAGACGGGGACCAAGCTGTTCGGCGGAAAGGCATGGGTTGGCCTGAGCGACAACCGCTTCGGCACGCTCACGTTCGGGCGCCAGTTTGATCCTGTCGTCGATCTCGTTCAGCCGCTTACGGCCGACAACTTCTTCGGAGGCACCTTTACCACGCCAGGCGACGTCGATAACAACGACAACAGTTCACGTGCCAACAACGCGGTAAAGTACGCGTCACCCGTGTTGGCCGGTTTCCAGTTTGAAACGATGTATGCGTTTGGTGGAGTGGCAGGTTCGACGGGCTCGGGTCAGACGTGGTCAGCCGCGGCGACGTATGGAACGCGACCGTTCAGCGTCGCAGCCGGGTACGTTCGCATGGACAATGCATCGACCTTTGCGGGCCGGGGGTTTGTTCCACCTGCTCCGGGCGCGCCCGGTACACCACCGGGATGGGGCACGGGCGTGACGTCCGATGCCACGTTCATCTCGATCATCAACCTTGGATATGCATCCGCGAAATCAGTCGGTATCGGCTCGATTGCCGCGCAGTATGTCGCGGGCCAATTCACGTTCAACGTGCGCTATAGCAATGCCCAGTACAAGCCTGACGGCTTCTCCGCCTTCGCATCGACGGAGCGCTTCAATGTCGCGGCTGCTTACGTCGGCTATCAGGCGACACCCGCCGCGTTGCTCGGCCTGGGATACACGTACACACATGGCGCAGGCGATACGTCGGCAACCTACAACCAGATTTCGCTCGGCGCGGACTACAGTCTATCGAAGCGCACGACCGTTTATCTGATTGGTGCATACCAGCATGCGAACGGCACCCAGCGCATCGATGAGACACACACTGCGACAGCAAAGGCATCGGTGGGGAGCTATGGATATACGTCGGGATCGAGTTCGCAGGAAGTGATCAGCCTCGGCTTCCGTCATACGTTCTAGCGAACTTTCATGGCGGAGGCAGAGCCAACAGGCATTGCCGAATCGGCTAGACATGGTGCGCCGGTTCAGATTTTCGCGAGAGATCAGACGATTTCTGCGTTTGCCGCAGAATGCTCGGGACCAGTTCGCGTTGCACAGGCCTTCCTGAACTGTGTGTCATCGAGCGAATGAGCGTGGCTGTTCACGCTTCCATGAAGTTTTCGGCGTCGCTATCGCCAGGTAGGTGAAGCCCAACCCTAGCAGGAGGAAATCTTGGCAAAAGTACTGGTGTTGTACTACTCGATGTATGGCCACATCGAAACAATGGCCAACGCCGTCGCTGAAGGAGCACGGTCGGTGCCCGGCACCGAGGTGACACTCAAACGGGTGCCCGAGACGATTCCCGAGGAGCAGGCTCGGACGATTGGCGTAAAGCTCGATCAGGCGGCTCCGGTTGCCACCCCAGATGAGCTTGCCAACTATGACGCCATCATCTTCGGCACGCCCACGCGATTCGGCAACATGTCCGGCCAGATGCGTACCTTCCTTGATCAGACTGGAGGCCTGTGGATGAAGGGTGCGCTGGTCGGCAAGGTCGGCAGCGTATTCGCGTCGACGGGCACACAGCACGGGGGCCAGGAAACCACGATAACGTCGTTTCACAGCACTCTTCTTCATCAAGGCATGCTGATCGTTGGCGTGCCGTACGCGTGCAGCGGACTCACCAATATGAGTGAGATAACAGGCGGTACGCCATACGGTGCGACCACGCTCGCTGGCGCCGACGGCAGCCGGCAGCCCACGAGCAATGAACTGGACATCGCTCAATATCAAGGCAAGCATGTTGCCGAGTTCGCGAGCCGCCTCTTCTGCTGAATGTTGTAACTGCACGAATTGCATGCGGGCAACCTTGCCGCGGGCGCGCACAGATCGCGATTATGGCGCGCATCCCGAACAATGCGGTGAACAAATGATCCTGCGATGGAGTTAACCATGCGATACCTATCTCTTGAACACCAGAAAGACCCACTCCTTCTCGTCGCACGCGTGCTGTTGATGGTTCTGTTCGTCCTGTTCGGCTGGCAGAAGCTCACCGGTTTTTCTGGCACCGTTTCTTACATGACGTCGGCGGGCACGCCGGTTCCAACATTCTCGGCGATCATTGCGGTCGTGATGGAACTCGTGGTGGGTATCGCGATCGTCGTGGGCTTTTTCACGCGCCCGCTTGCGCTGCTCCTCGCACTCTATACGCTTGGCGCTGCCCTGATCGGGCATCATTACTGGACGATGCAGGGTATGGAGCAGTATGCAAACATGATCAACTTCTATAAGAACATCAGCATCATCGGCGGCCTGCTTTTGCTATGCATCACGGGTCCAGGGAGGTATTCGCTCGACCGAAAGTAGAACGCTCGGTGAACTCCGCACCACCTCGCGCAGGCGTGAATCGGCAACATCCTGGTAGACGCGCGCGAGGTGTGGGCGGCGTACGTGCTTACGATCACTGCGTCGCGCGGTTGCCGCCATCACCGGGAGCACGAGCCCCCTTGCGCCTGCGGTCATCCGCGCAGCCTGTCTTTCTCTGCCTGATGAATGTGCGCCGCCACGTAGGCAGAAAGCATTGAAATGAATACACCTAAGAACACGTACCCTGTCAATGCTTCGGTAGCCGCAATCATCCGGCCGTCGGGTGTGGGGCGGAAGTCGCCGTAGCCGACTGTAGTGAACGTGATGATGCTGAAATACAGGCAGCTTTCCCGGTCTTGAACGACGACGTTCGACGCGCCATCGACAATGCCGATCCGCATGTAGATGTCGCTGTAGGTCCATATGGCCATACACAACAGGAAACCCAATGCGGTGAGTTGCACGATGAGGATCATCCGTCGGGATGTCATCAGAACCATGAGGGCGAGGAAGAACAGTAAAACAGCGTCGAGAATCGCGTCGGAACTCGGCGACAGAAGCGAGTACGACAGATGCACCACAAAAAAGCCTGCTGCTATCGGCACGAGCATGGTCGTAAGGCTCACCATTACACCCCGCAACCCTTTTAGCGACAAGTTGACGTTCACGAGCCCTCCCGTCAAAGGTTGATGCATGTGGCCACACACCGCCAGAATCTGCACATCACTGGCGCCGGTGTTCCTGTGTTCCTCGCCCGCGTCACGTGTTCGAGACCGGGATTTGACAAGTTACGTTCCAAGATTAGACGAGCGATCCGTCGCGCCCAAGCCGTTGGGTATTGTGCATTTTCGGTGTGGACTGCAGGTCATCGCCGCGGCTGGAATGACTTCGGTGAGCAGGCCGGACGACACAATCCCACGGGAGCATTCCCATAGTCCTGGCTACGAGTCTGGAGACGCCCACCTCGATCATTCCCTGCCGGCTTCGACATGCTTCAACCATTCTAGCTGCTGGACCGTACCTATCCGGGGATAGTTGCGCTGGTTGCCAGTTCTGGTGATGTTGAGGAGTATCAGGCTGGCTGCCAAAGAATGTAATCGACCATGTCGAGATCGGCGAGCGGCGGCAGCCGAGATGCTTTCATAGGGCATCCGGCAGATTTGTGAACTAGCCGTTTGAATGACGGTTTGGCGGGACGGGCGAGCGGCAACAATTGGCCCAGACCGTGTCAAAACGCCTGGCTGCTGGAAATTGACGAGACGTTCTCCCGGAACAGGTTTCGACGGCGAACTGCGGGAACACAAACGTCAAGTTACATGAAACAGCTACCGTCAAACTGCTGACACGGTTCGACCACCCCGCCAGGCTTACGCCCGCATTGCCTTTACTACCATTTCTGCGCCGAGCAGCCTGATCACCCGCTTCATGTTGTACGCGAGCACGTGCAAGCTCATTTCGGTACTTACCCGCTCAATCGTTCTTGTCAGAAAGTGGGTTGCACCCATCCACGCCTTGAGCGTGCCGAAGGGATGTTCGACAGTCTGTCTTCGGATCCGCATCATGTCGGGGTTATGGTCAAGTCGCGTCTGCATCTCTTCGAGCACCCCTTCGTGCTCCCAGCGTGCCACCCGGCGTTGAGGGCCCGGCGTGCAGCGCGCCTTTAGCGAACATTGCTGGCAATTCGAAC
>NZ_WHNP01000032.1 GCF_009362735.1 Paraburkholderia franconis
CGACGGCGCGTTGCCCTTGCAAAGTCTTGACGTTCGCGAACCGCTCCATCAGCTCTGACAGCTCCGCTTCGATTGCTTGTTGAATCACTTGCCGCGCCCCGTGACGAACCAATTCGTCCAAACCAAGCCCGACTCCCGATAGACCGACGACTGCTTTTTCCGTATCCTTGCTCATGGTGGATGGTTTGATTTTTTGCTGGTTTCCGACTTCGACAATCAGATTCTCAGCTGAAACCTCCACCGCTTTCAACTTCCCGCATCAACTCCCCCGTACACCAGATTCGACTTTAGCTCCCGCGAGGAAGGCTGTTAGCGCTGCGGGTATAGGAGTGCGGAGAAAGCGAATGCCGTCCTGTAATCGGGCGGATAGGGATTGCGTCGCGAGGCAACATCATCCCACGCGAAAGCGTGCAGACTTCCGCGTGGTCTTTCGTCACGAGAGAGCTTGAGTAACCTTCAAAGGAGGAGAAGCAGATGACTGCGCAGACATTCGGCACGGGTGCGTCCTCCGACCGCACGATGCATTGGCACGGTATCAATTGGGCACAATGTTATCGCGAAGTCAGACGGCTGCAGGCACGTATCGTGAAGGCCACACAGGCTGGCAACCATGGGAAGGTGAAAGCCCTGCAGTGGTTGCTGACCCACTCGTTCAGCGGCAAAGCACTCGCCGTCAAGCGAGTGACTGAGAATCAGGGCAGGCGGACACCGGGCGTGGACGGCATCACCTGGTCCACTCCAAAGTCCAAACTCGCAGCAGTGTTGTCGCTCAAACGGCGTGGCTATCGGCCGCGCCCGCTGAGGCGGATATATATCCCGAAGGCCAACGGGACAAAAACTCGCCCTCTGGGAATTCCTTGCATGGTCGACAGGGCACAGCAGGCGCTGTATTTGCTGGCCCTCGAACCCGTTGCGGAAACAACGGCTGATCCGAATTCATATGGGTTCAGGTCTGCGCGTTCAACCGCCGATGCAATCGAGCAATGCTTTCGGGCATTGGCAAGAGACAGTTCTGCATCGTGGATTCTGGAGGCGGATATCCGAAGCTGCTTTGATGAAATTTCGCATGACTGGCTGATCGCCCACATCCCGATGGACAAAGCGATACTGCGAGGATGGTTGAAGGCTGGCTACCTTCATAACCAGATTCTTCACTCAACTGAAGCGGGTACACCACAGGGTGGAATCATCTCGCCCACGTTGATGAACATGACGCTAGACGGACTGGAGCGCATGCTGCGTGCGAAGTATTGCAGCGGCCGCACGCATCCGTTAAAGGTCAACATCGTTCGTTATGCAGATGACTTTGTCATCACTGGCGTAACGCGTGAAGCTCTGACGGATGTTGTGCGGCCAATGGTCGAGCGGTTCCTGGCGGAACGGGGATTGTCGTTATCGCCGGAAAAGACCCGGATCACACACATCGACGATGGGTTCGAGTTCCTTGGCATGAACGTGCGCAAATATGGCGGCAAGTTGTTGATCAAGCCTGCCCGAGCGAACGTCCAGCGCTTTCTGCGCAAGCTGAGGCAAACTGTGAAGGTGAGTGCGTCGGTGCGACAGGATCAATTGATACGCAAGCTCAATCCACTGCTGCGCGGATGGGCAAACTATTATCGGCATGTCGTCTCGAAGCACATCTTCCAGGCAGTCGGTCATGCGGTCTGGCAGTGTCTGTGGAACTGGGCGAGGCGCCGGCATCCGAACAAAGGTGCGGGGTGGGTCCGGCGGAAGTACTTCCGAACCGTCGGCGCCCAACACTGGGTCTTTGGTACGGAGACTGGTACAACGCTCAGTTCAGGAGAGCCTGAACTTCTGAAGCTCTACGACATTGCAGGCACGCCGATTCGACGACACCGGAAACTCAAGGCGACTGCAAACCCATTCGATCCACAGTGGGAACGGTACTTCGAGGATCGGTTAGGCCTCGCCATGCTCGACTCACTCAAAGGTCGAAAGCAGTTGATCCGGTTGTGGCTCGATCAGGCTCGTTCGTGTCCGGTCTGTCAGCAGATGATCACGAAATCCAGTGGCTGGAGTCTATGCCACGTGATTCGGAAAATCGATGGCGGCAAAGATACGCCGGGAAATCTGGTCATGCTGCACTCGGAATGTCGCCGGAACGTGCGTGCTCTCGGACTCTCAGTGGTGAAACCGGCTCGGTCAGACGGGCTTTGCAAGGCTCGAGCGGAGTGCGGGGAAACTCGCATGCTCCGTTCCAAGGGGGCGGCGGCGCCGTAATGCGTTGCTGCTACCCGACCCCGCGTTGACGGCTGGTCGATCGCGAGTCAACAGTAGCCGACGCCTTCCGCGTCTGACCAGGCTACCCGCACGATTAAAACCCTCACCATCCATTATCGCGAATCAAGATATCGCTTATTCGCGTCATCGCGTTGCCCGATAAAAGGTTGGCCGGCACACTTTGATCCAAATCAAACACGCATTCAGGAGACACACACATGCGTACTCAAGTCGGCATCGTCGGCGCTGGTCCTGCTGGACTGCTTCTCTCCCATCTTCTCCACTTACAGGGCATCGATTCGATCGTGCTCGAATCGCGCAGCCGCGAGCAGATCGAATCGACGATACGTGCAGGCGTGCTCGAACAGGGAACGATGGATCTGCTCACGGAAACAGGCGTCGGCGAGCGCATGAAAGCGGAGGGCGCGCTACATCATGGCTTCGAACTCGCTTTCGAAGGCAAGCGCCGCCGCGTGGATCTCACGGACCTGACAGGCAAGTCGATTACCGTCTACGCACAGCACGAAATCATCAAGGATCTGGTTGCGGCGCGGGTAGCCGCGCATGCCGCACTGCATTTCGAAGTGTCGGACGTGTCGCTGCACGATATTGAAAGCGGCACGCCGAGCATTCGTTATCGGCATCAAGGCGAAGCACGCGAACTGCAATGCGATTTCATCATCGGATGCGACGGCTCGCAGGGCATTTCGCGCAACGCCATTCCTGAAACGCTGCGCCGCGATTATCAGCGTGTGTACCCGTTCGGCTGGTTCGGCATTCTCGTCGAAGCGCCGCCTTCAGCAGATGAACTGATCTATGCGCGCCATGAACGCGGCTTTGCACTGGTCAGCACGCGGTCGCCGAACGTGCAGCGCATGTACTTTCAATGCGATCCGAAAGACACGGTCGACAACTGGTCCGACGACCGCATCTGGGCCGAAATGCACGCACGCGTCGATTCGGACGATGGGCACAAGGTGGTGGAAGGCAAGATCTTTCAGAAGAACATCGTCGGCATGCGCAGTTTCGTATCGACGACGATGCAGCACGGCCGCCTGTTCCTTGCCGGCGACGCCGCCCACATCGTGCCGCCGACGGGCGCAAAGGGCCTGAACCTGGCAGTCTCCGACGTGCGTGTTCTATCGGACGCGCTGCGCGCCTTCTATCAGGAAGATCGCTCGGATCTGCTCGACAACTATAGCGAAACGGCGCTCAAGCGTATCTGGCGTGCAGAGCATTTCTCGTACTGGATGACGCGCATGATGCACCGTCTCGACGATGCATCGCCATTCGAGCAGCAATTGCAAGTCGCGGAACTCGAACATGTGACGACGTCACGCAGCGCGGCGATTTCGATGGCGGAGAACTATGTGGGCGCCGTCGCGGTATAAAAGCGGTACGTGGTTCAGTTCAATGACAGATCGGCGTGCGCCGCAGCCTGGAATTCCTTGGGCGTCGCGCCCGTCTGCTTGCGAAAATAGCGGCTGAAATGCGCCGCATCTTCGAAGCCGAGCGCGTGCGCGATCTGTTTGTTCGCCAATCCTGAATAGGACCAGATCGCGCTGTGCGTCGCGTATCAGATGTTCGTTGACGAGCGACATCGGCGAATGGCCGAGTTCGTCTCGGCAAATGCGGCTCAATTGCGCGGCCGTGATGCCAAGTTTTTTCGGCATGGAACTCGACAGGCCGATGCTCGCGGAAATGCGCGGCGACCAGTTCGCGAAAACGCCTGACCTGGCCGCTGCGGCGATCGGCGACAGCGCTCGTTGCCGGCATCGCCGCCGCATCGCCCAACCTTGCTACTTGCACGAAAAGTGCAATCATCAGCGACATGCCGGCCGCAATATGACCGCGCGCATTGCCGCGGTATTCCTGTTCGAGCAGCGTGAAGAGCCGCAACAGCGTGTCGTTGCCCGCTGACGTCTTCACGGAGATTACGGCGGGGCGCTGAATCACGGGCAGCAGCCCATGCGATAGCACTTTCGAAATCGACTCCAGGGCGCGTTGCGCGGCCGTAATAAAGGGGTGAGGTCTTAATGCAACCCTGCTACGTAGCCGCGCTCGCTACGATCAGCCTTCTTCGACATCCCCCCGGCAAGGTTGGGTTCGCGCCGGCGGACCTGCTGAGCATACCCTCTGCGCTGCTCGTGACCGCCGCTGGCATGACGCTCTACAAGCGCCTATCGCACAAGCATTTCGCTCGCGACCGTGAACGCGCTGTCGATCGTCTCGGGGATCAGCTAGTTCGGGTAGTCGAGTCGAGAGCGGGCGTGTTGCATCGGCGATGCCGCCCGGGGCAGCGAGTTGCCGGGTTCAATTCACGTTTGCGTCTCGCCATCGATCAGCGCACCTTCTAAATGCATCACGCTGTGACGTAGCCCGGATCGGCCACCAGGCACCCGCTGCGAACAGGGCAGTGGCGACCAACCCGGATTTGATGTGGTCAACGTGTATTTTCTGGACGCGGAAGGCGGGCGAGGTCCAGATTACTCCGGTCATCCGGCATCCATCACGATGCACGTTTTGTCCGGGTTAACGTCGCCTCTGTCCATTGAGGGGAACGAGGTTCAGGCTCTAAATTGGCGTCATTAAACCCACCCGGCGCTTGCGAGTAACAAGGTTGTTACCTCGCACGCCACCTGTCCGAGCATACCGCCAGCGCAGCGGTATGTTCGGGCGGTTCTAGAGGAGACATCGCCATGGCCCATCAGATAACCCTCCGTTTTGAAGACGGAGTGACCCGCTTCATCGAGTGCGAGGAGAGCGAGCGCATCACCGATGCCGCCATTCGCGCCAAGCTCAACATTCCACTCGATTGCCGTGATGGTGTATGTGGCACCTGCAAGGCGGTCTGCGAGTCCGGCGAGTACGTTCTGGGCGATTGCGTGGAGGATGCGCTTAGCCCGGAGGAGGCCGGCGCCCGCAAGGTTCTCACCTGCCAGATGAGCCCGCGTTCCGACTGCGTGATCCATATCGCCACGAATTCCGATGTCGCGGGTACCGGCCCGTCCTCCCACAGCGGACGGATCGTCGCCTGCCAACGAGCGTCAGACACCACGATCGCCTTCTCGGTCGAACTCGAGGACCGCGCAGGTCTCAGCTTCCTTCCTGGGCAGTATGTCAACATCCGCGTGCCCGGCACCGATCAGACACGGTCATACTCGTTTAGCTCGGGTCCGTCCGAGCCGCACTTGTCCTTCCTTGTGCGCAATGTGCGTCAAGGGGTGATGTCGACCTGGCTCTGCGAAACTGCCAAAGCAGGGGACCCGATCGAGTTTCGCGGTCCGATGGGAAGCTTCTACCTGCGACCCATCGAGCGGCCGGTGCTGTTTCTGGCGGGCGGCACAGGCCTCGCGCCGTTCCTCTCGATGCTGGACAAGATCGTCGAGGACGGCGGTAGCCCATATCCGATCCACATGATCCTGGGTGTGAACGGCGATGAGGATCTGGTTGGCATCGACCGGCTCGAAACCTATGCGCAGCGCCTGCCGAACTTCACGTATGCCTGCACCGTCTCCAGCCCCAACAGTGCCTATCCCAACAAGGGCTATGTGACTCACCACATCATCGCCTCCCAGCTCAACGATGGCGATGCGGATGTCTACCTCTGCGGCCCTCCGCCGATGGTTGATGCGGTGCGCGATTTTCTCTCGTCCGAAGGGCTGACGCCGCGCAATTTCTATTACGAGAAGTTCGCCGACACCGGACTGGTGGTTCAGACCGGCGAGGAGCACATCGCTCCTGCTGATGTCGATGAAGCCTTCGACCTGCGCATGGCTCTCGAACTGGGGGCGGCTCAGCTGACCATGGGCCGGCTGTCGAGCGAGCAATTGATCCTCTTCCGCCAGCTCGCCGAGGCGACCGCGCAGTTCGTGTCCGGGAGGCGTTTTACCGATGTTGCACGCTATGTCGAGGCAAATCACGCCTTCCACATGTTTACGATCGAAGCTTCCGGGAACGCCCAGCTGATCGCGCTGTACCGGCAACTGGCCGTGCAGGACTACATCGCTCGCGCGCTGACCGGCCAGATCGAGATCGTCGGCGATCTCGTCCAGCAGCACCGGGATATTGTCAGCGCCTTTGAACTGGGCGACCTGAACCGGGCTCGAGATGTGATTGCGCTGCATGCGCTCCATTCCAAGGCCACGATGAGCCGGGCGCTGGAGCGTATGGCGATGGGCAAAACCGCACCCATTGCCGCAGTGCCCCCCTCTCTTCCGTCTGCTGTGCCGGAGAGCGCGCCGCAGATCTGCCCATTCACGGCCAGGACCCTTCCGCCTTATTCGCACGAACTGGACTGGCCCGAGGGGCTGGAGCCATTCAAGGTGGTCGATGACGGCTCGCAAGGCGACCCTTACGAGCACTACCGCTGGATGCGGGAGCATGCGCCGGTGCTGCGTTGCCAGTCGGCGACTTCGGACGTGTGGTTCCTCTCGCGCTATGACGATGTCTACCAGGCGATTCGCAATCCGAAGCTGTTTTCCTCCGAGGTCGTCAGCCCGCCACCGCTGACGTTCCTGACGCTCTTCGATGCGCCCGACCATTCGCGGTTACGCAAGGTCGTCCAGCCGTCCTTCCTGCCGCTCGCTCTCGATCCCTTTATCGGGCAGATCGCGCAAAGGGCGGAGGACCTGCTCGACGCGATGATTGCCAAAGGCGGCGGTGATGTCGTCAACGATTTCGCCATCCCGCTCAGCATCTCGACCATCTCGACGATGATCGACGTGCCGAACGAGGATGAGGAGAAGATGAAGTTCTGGTCGGACGAGACCTTTAGCTACTTCGGGCGCCTTGCCCGCAACGCGCCGGGGACGGGCACCGACGAGCAGAGCGCGCAGGCTTTCTTCGCTTACCTGAAGCAAGCGCTGGAGCGGCTCGCTCTCACGGACAGCCAGTCGATCGGCGGCCACATCGCGCGCATGTGGAAGGACGGGCTGCTGTCGGAAAAGGAAGCGAAGGAGTTGTGTGCATTCGTCTTCATCGCCGGGCACGACACGACGACTATCCTCGTCGCCAACGCGTTTCGCATGTTCGCCGAACAGCCGGATCTGCTGGGACGTATCCGCGAAAATCCCGCCGACGCTGACCGTTTCGTCGAGGAGGTGGCGCGCTATCGCGGTACCGTCCAGCGCGTGAGCCGCATCACCACCGAGGCGACCACTGTCGCGGGCGTTGATCTGCCCAAGGGCGCGGTGGTGCGATTGCTGCTGTCGGCTGCGAACCGCGACAGCCGTAAGTTTGCCGAAGGCGAGACGTTCGACATCGACCGCGATTCCAGCGGCCACCTGGGTTTCGGCAACGGCATGCACAAATGCCTTGGCGCGCCGCTTGCCAAGCTGGAGACGCTGATCGCGACGAAAGCGCTGGCCCGCAAGATCGGCGACATTGCGCTCGATCCGGCAAGGCCGATCAAGTATGTGCGTGGCAACAATCTGACCAACTCCGGGCCGGAGCACCTGTTCGTGAAACTGGGTGGGTTATCGGCCTGAACCGGATGAGGGGGCGAGGTCGAGTCAGTCCGCTGCTCCCTTTTCACTCGGCAGGGATCGATCGTAGGCTGCGGAGCGGTATTCGGTTGGCCGGAGTCCCGTCTGCTTGCGGAAGAAGCGACCAAAATAGGCCTCGTCCTGAAAGCCCAGTTCACTGGCGATCTGCTTCACGCTGAGCGTCGAATAGCCGAGCAGCCGCTTGGCCTCATGGATCGCGCGTGCATCGATCGCCTCGATTGCCGAGACGCCAAAAGTGGCACGGCAGATGCGGGAGAGCTGGCCGGTGGTGACGCCCATCTCGTCGGCATAGCTGGCGACCGGCCGCCGCTCACGGCAATGGCGGTCGAGCAGGGCACGGAACCGCTCGATCCGCGCGGCCATTGTCCGCTGCTCGGAACTGGCTGAAAGCCGGGCACTCTCGCTGAGGCGCCCGATCTTGACGAACAGGGTGATCGTCAGCGCTGCGCCTGCGGTGAACTGCCAGCGCTCGTGGCTCTGCGCCTCGTTCCCGATCGACTGAAACAGGGTCTCCAGAGGTGTACCGCGCTCGACGTCGGGGTCGATCGACAGCACCGTCGGCGTGCGCATGAATTCCAGCAGCTCGGGCGCGGCCGTCATCGCCAGCGATTCCAGTGCAGGCTGCGCGGCCGTGATGACGTGACCATCGATATCGCTGCGAAAGTGAAAGCCGTGGACCGCGCGCGCGGGCACGACGATCAGGCACGGCGCTTCGACTGCCCAGGTCTTGCCGTCGATGAAGGTCTCGCCGCCCCCGCTGGTGACGTAGAGCACCTGGATCAACGCATCGTGGACGTGCGGCTTGATGTCGAAGTCGAAACGGCCGGCACGCAGGGAAATGGGTTCGTAATGCACCATGTCGACCCAGGATTGGTCGGCTTCCGCGCCATAGAGCGCGAAATGAAGAACGGTCCGGCGGCGCTGTTGGTCATTGGCCATGATGCACGTTATGTCCTGCTATATGTGATCTCTGTCCATTGTTCCACAGGCGCTTGCGGCGTTCAATGGCATGCAGATTTCAGGAAGCGTAATCGCATGAACAGCTTTAGGAGAGTTAACTACATGGGACAGGAACTTGAAAATCGCGCAACTGCCTCGACACCATACCGGCTGAACCTGAGCGAAAAGGTCTGCGTGGTCACGGGTGCGGGCAGTGGCATTGGTGCCGGCATTGCGCGCGCCTTCGCCGATATCGGAGCACATGTGGCGCTCGTGGATCGGAATCTTGCCGGCGCTGAAGCTGTCGCTGCCGAACTTCGGAAGGCCGGTGCGGTGGCGCAGGCGATCGGCTGTGACGTATCGGACGAAGCCTCGGTTGCCGCCGCTGCGAGCGAGGTTCGCGCAGCGCTCGGGCCCGCCAGCGTGCTCGTCAACAATGCAGGACTTCTGCGCGCCGGACCTCTCGAGACGGTCTCAATCGAGGACTGGAACCAGGCCATCGCAGTGAACCTGACCGGCTATCTTCTGTGTGCTCGAGCTTTCGGACGCGACATGCTGGCGGCGGGCAAGGGCAGTATCGTCCACGTGGCCTCGATTGCGGCGCTCAGTCCGCAGACCAATAGCGGTTCCTATAGCCCGAGCAAGGCGGGCGTGCTGCTGCTCTCGCGGCAGTTGGCGGCGGAGTGGGGCCCACGCGGGGTGCGCAGCAACTGTGTGTTGCCCGGCATGATCCGCACCGCGCTGTCCGCGAAGTTCTATGAGGAGCCCGGCTTCGAGGCTCGCCGCGCCGCCGCCACCGCGAGCCGCCGCATCGGCGAGCCGGAGGACCTCGCCGGCCCTGCACTGTTCCTCGCCTCTGACCTGGCTGCCTACGTCAATGGCGCGGAGGTGCTTGTCGACGGCGGCCTCGATTGCATGCTGATGGACATGGTCCCGCGCCCCGGTTTCAACGCCACCCCGGCCGCGTGAACACCATCACACCATAACGACAAGGAGACTGGATATGGCCAATGAAATCACTTGTGATCTGGTCGTGGTCGGATCGGGTGCTGCGGGTCTCGCCACCGCGATCACTGCGCGCAAGCGCGGCCTCGATGTCATCGTGCTCGAAAAGGAGCCCGTGTTCGGCGGTACCACCGCGCTGTCGGGCGGAGTCTTGTGGATTCCGCTGAGCAAATATGGCCGACAGCAGAACCCGGCTGACACCGTCGAGCGCGTGCGCGAATACATGATGAGCGAGACGGGCAACAACTACGATGCCGCCGCGGTCCAATGCTTTATCGATAACGGGCCGAGAATGGTCGAGTTCTTCGAGCGAGAGACCGAGATGAAGTTCGTGCCCACGCTCTATCCGGACTATCACCCGGACGCGCCCGGCGGCGTCGATATCGGCCGCTCGATTCTCGCCGCGCCCTATGACATTCGCGGGCTGGGCAAGGACATGCGCCGCCTCAAGCCGCCGCTCGAAACGATCACCTTCATGGGGATGATGTTCAATTCCTCGAACGCGGACCTCAAGCACTTCTTCCGCGCGACCAAGTCCATTGTTTCGTTCTTCTACGTGGTCCGGCGTCTGGCTACGCACATCAAGGAACTGGCGCTTTACCGGCGGGGGATCAACGTAACGAGCGGCAACGCGCTCGCCGCGAGGCTCGCGAAGTCGGCGCTGGCGATCGACATTCCGATGGTCACTTCGACGCCCGTGAAGGAACTGCTGAGCGAAGACGACAAGGTGGTCGGTGTGCGTGCCGTCGCAGCGGACGGTGAGCTTCGGATCACCGCCCGGCACGGCGTCGTGCTGGCTTGCGGCGGCTTCCCACATGATCTCAAGCGCATCGCGCGGGTCTATCCGCATGTGAAGCGTGGGGGTGAGCATCTCTCGCCCACGCCCGTTGGCAATACGGGCGACGGGCTGACCATGGCGGAGAAGGTGGGTGGTGCCGTGAAGCTCGGCTTCCCCGATGCGTCGGCCTGGATGCCTGTCTCGAAGGTGCCCTTCGGCAAGGGCCGCACGGGCGTATTCCCGCACCTGCTCGACCGCTATAAGCCCGGCGTGATCGGCGTGCTGCGGAGCGGTCAGCGCTTCACCAATGAATCGAACTCCTACCACGATGTTGGTTCGGCGCTGATCCGCGCCTGCGAGGGTGAGCGGGAGACGGCGATGTGGCTCATCTGCGATAAGGTGGCGCTGGGCAAGTATGGCTTGGGCTATGCCAAGCCCGCGCCGATGCCGGTGGGGCCGTTGCTGCGCAAAGGCTATCTCATCAAGGGCGAGACGATCGGCGAGCTGGCGCGCAATTGCGGGATTGCTCCTGATGCGCTCGAGATGACGGTCCATGCCTACAACCTCGATGCGGGGCGCGGAGAAGACCCGGCGTTCCATCGCGGTCGCACATCGTTCAACCGTTATCTCGCCGATCCGGACAACAAGCCCAATCCTTGCGTTGCGCCGATCATGACCGGCCCCTTCTACGCGGTGAAGGTGGTGATGGGCGATCTGGGCACGTTCGACGGCCTCAGTACCAGCGTCACCGGCGAGGTGCTGCGCGCCGACGGCAGCCAGATTGAGGGCCTTTACGCGGTCGGCAATGACCGGCGCAGCGTGATGGGCGGCAACTATCCGGGCGCCGGCATCACCCATGGGCCCAACATGACGTTCGGCTATGTCACGGGTAATGCCATCGCCACCAAAGCCATGACCTGCAAGGAGAAGGTAGACGCATGAGCATCCACCCAATGTATCTGGCAAAGCCCCTCGTGGATTTCCGGGTCTACACCATCGCGCTGCGCAAGATGCCCGAGTTTCTCGAGGTGTTTGACAGGCTCGCCATGCCAATCCTGCTCGAGACACTTGGACATCCGCTCGGCTTTTGGACAAGTCTCGTCGGGCCGCAGAACCAGTTCACCCATCTGTGGGGGTATGACGATCTTGCAGACTACGAACGACGCTGCGTTGCACGCGATACGCATCCGGATTTCCCGGCCTATCTCAAGGCATCGGGCCATCTGATCACGGCACAGGAGACACGGCTCATTCGTGCAGCCGCGCTGGCTAGTGTCGCAGAGTTAGGTGGCTGTCTATAGCGAGGCGCCTCCGGTGAACTGTACGAATGACTCGCACTGAATTGGTTTTTCCTCTAACTGCTACCTTGTCATTGCACAGCTGGTCGCGCGTGCGAAAACAGACGACTGGCTTCGGACCGATCACCTTGTCGAGTCAAGGAGAATGTGGTCGCAGGCCAATGGCGTTTTCCCTGACTGGTTCGAAAGCGTTCGACTGGCTCACGCGTCCATGCAGTTTGCAGAATCCGTACGGGCTATTGAGCTACTGCAGGACGTTGAGGTGCTTTCAAAACTGCTTACCGACGCGAGGCGACTGGATTACCGGTCTCCAATAGTTCGCGGCATATTGGACGTTTGCGCAGCCCGGCTCAAGACGTGGCGGTACCAGATGTAGCAGCCAGTTTTGGTCGGCGCCTGGCTTTTCGCAAGTCAGGCCCCGCGCATGTTGTTCTGGTCGCCGCATGCGCGGAAATCAATGCAGCGGGGCATCTACCACCGAAATGGCCGGAACCAGCGCGCGGCAGGACGTTCAGCCAGTCGCACCAGCACCGAAGCAAGTCGTCGTCCTCTTCCGCGTCTGGATCGGCGCGAGACGAGCGTATGCAGTCGTCGATAAATTCCATGATGACCGCTTCGTATTCGATGGTTGGCGTCCTCGACGTTACTGTCCGCACATGGCCTTGTGATGGAAGTATGCAAGCTGCAGGTATTGAAGTCGGCGAAGACGAAGAGAAGCGAGAGAAGCGATCGCATGTCGCCGCACCGCGATGCTCGTCAGGCGTGTACAGTTTAGCCGTTCAGGAGGATCGATGGATCGCCGCCACTTCCTCAAGTCTTCGGCCTTTTTCACGATTGCGGCCGCCACCAGCGCGCTTGGCGCTCCACGGCCGGTCGCTCCGGCCGGTGCTTTGCGCAAAGGCCGCTATCAGTTTCCACAGGGCGTCGCCAGCGGTGATCCGCGCGATCACTCCATCGTCTTCTGGACGCGGTGCGTGCCAGTACACGGGGACGCAAGGCAACACGCAAAAAGCGTTGCGCGCGCAGTGCCGTTACGCCTCGAGGTATCGACGCGGCCTGATTTCCCGGCTCTCGTCGCCAGCGTACCGCTGAGGGCACTGGCCACCTATGACTTCACCGTGCGCACGAAGGTGACGGGTTTATCACCGAAGACCACGTACCACTATCGGTTCGTCGCCGGCGACGACATGAGCGTCACGGGTATCGCGCGCACGGCTTCCGATGCACACGAGGCCAATAATCAGATTCGCTTCGCGTGGCTCACCTGTCAGGACTGGAGCGTCAATCACTGGCAAGCAATGAGCCTGCTGGCAGCGGAAAGCGATCTCGATTTCGTCGTGCATGTGGGCGATTACATCTATGAAACGGTCGGGGCCGCGAGGCCCGGCGCGGTCGAGGCAGCGCATCCTTCGCTGCGGCTGCCTGACGGAAAGCCGCTCGCCGACGGCCGCGCATATGCCAATACGCTCGAAGACTATCGGATGCTCTATCGCACCTATCGTAGCGACCCGCGCTTGCAGACGCTACACCAGCGCCTGCCGATGATCGCGATATGGGACGACCACGAATTTTCCGACGACTGTTGGCAGGATCACCAGGTCTACACGAATGCGGAAACGCAGGAGACACAGCGCCGCCGCAATGCCAGCCGCGCGTGGGCGGAGTATATGCCGGTGGACTGGGGCGACGTGCGCTTCGAGCCGGGCAATCCGTCGTACACCAACATTCGAATCTACCGCGAATTTCGCTTTGGCATGCTGATGCATCTCGTGATGACGGACGAGCGGCTGTATCGCGACGACCATGTCGTGAGCGAGGCGGCTGTCGCACGCGCGCACGGGCACGACCCGGTACATGGCGACGACGCGGCCGGCTCGCGCTACTTCGTCAAGCAGGACGTGCTGCAGCGCTTCGAGGCGTGGGATACTGCGCAGCTCGGCCGCGCGCCGTCGATGCTCGGCCCGGAGCAGACGCAATGGTGGAAGAGCACGATGAAGAGCTCGCCTGCGACCTGGAAGGTGTGGGGCAACGAGGTTATGCTAAACCGTCTGTGGGCATTGATGCCGGGCGCGCCAGGGACACCGGCAGCACGCCTCGTGATCGATTGCGATGCATGGGACGGCTATCCGGCACACAAGCATGAACTTCTCTCATACCTGAAGGAGCAGGGAATCCGTAACGTTGTCGCCATCAGCGGGGACCTGCATGCATTTCAGTGCGGCGTGGTGCGGGACGACCCGGACCCCGCATCGGGTACGCCCGTGATCGTCGATTTCGTCTGCGCCGGCATCAGCAGCACGTCCTTCTATTCCTACATGAAAGCCGCATGGGGCGGCACACCGCTCGCGTCGCTGGTGGCTGCTCCGGCCAGATTCGACACCTTCCTGTTGACGAATAACCCCGATCTGCGCCACGCCGATCACGACGCGCAGGGCTATGCGTCAGCCACCGTCACGCCGGAGAGCTTTTCCGTGGTGTTCAACAAAGTGAGGCCGTTGAACCCGGACGGCACCACGCCCGCGGACGCCTTGCTCGAGCGCACACGGCTGATTGTGCCCAGGGACTCGGTCGAGGTACGCGTCGAGCGCTTCTAGCTTCCACCGAGGCAGGCATGATGTCGGCGATCGCATCGCCTCGTCGCGACAGTACCGCGGACAAAGATATCGGGCGGTCTGCGGATGCGATCATGGGTGCCTGCGCCGCACAGGGCGCGGCCTGAAGACGGGCAGGCGCGATGCCGCAGGCAAGCGCCTGGTGCGCCCATTTGACTGCGGTGTGGAGTCTCACTCTCGCATCAATGCGGCTGTGTAGCCTTGGCGCAGGAGCGCAGTGGCTTCAGCAGCGCCTACTGGCTTGCTGAAGTGGAACCCCTGCGCCTTGGTCGCCCGATTCGTATCCGCGAGAAACATGCGCTGCTGTTCGGTCTCCACGCCCTGGGCAATCACCCCGATCCCCGCCTCGTGCGCGAGGGCCACCATGGCGCGGATCGTCGCCGCGCCTTCGGGATCGCCAGTGAGCCGCTGGATGACCGGGCGGGCGATCTTCACATGACTCACAGGCAAACTCCGGATGTAGTCGAACGACGCGTATTCGTTGCCGAAATCATCGATGGCGATCTTCGTACCGAGTTTGCGCAACCCATGCAGCACATCGTTTTGCGCCCAGGCGAGGCGGGTCAGCGTCGCCTCCGTGACGTCGAACTCCAGATCGGATGGGGCCAGCCGCCACCGCTCGATCGTCTCGCCGACATCGCGAACAAATGTCTGTCCGCTCACGAGTTCGCACGAGGACAGATTGACTGCGATCATCAGCGGAGCGACTCCCTCGTCGCGCCATGCCCGCATCTGCCGGCATGCCTGATCCAGTACCCAGTGTCCAATGCCCGACATGGTTCCAGCCTGCTCGGCGATCGGCATGAAAACGTCCGGAATGAGCAGGCCGCGCGTCCGGTGATGCCAGCGAACCAATGCTTCCATCCCGACAATGTTCCCGGACGATAGCTCGACCTCGGGCTGGTACTGAAGCTCCAGCTCGCTGAGATCGATGGCGCGTGCCAGATCGTCTGCGAGTGTCATGCGTTCGCAGACAGCGCGATCGAACGCGTCGGCATGAAAGCGATACCGGTTGCCGCCCTCCTGCTGCGCGCGGCGCAGCGCGAGGTCGGCATGGGCGAGCAAGGCGTGCACGTCAGCATCGCCATGGAGGTAGGGGCGCACACCGATGCTGGCGGTGATATGGACATCGTTTCCGTCGAGGCGGCAGGCTGCCGCCAGCGCGTGCTGGAACTTCACCGCCAGGCAGGCTGCAGTGGTCGGCTCGCCCGCTTCCGTCTGCAGTACAGCAAATTCGCCGCCGCCAAGCCGGGCGACGAGATCGAACTCGCCCGTACAGGCCGTCAGACGCATCGCGGTCTCCCGAAGCAACATATCGCCGACCGCATGACCCAGCGTGTCCCCGACCGAGTCGAAATGGTCGATGTCGAGGAGGAGAACGGCAAACGGCATGGCGCCGCGCCGGGCAGCCGCCAACGTGTGGCGTAGCCGGTGCACGAATGTCGCGCGATTCGCGAGGCCGGTCGGCGCATCCGTGCCCGCGAGCCGCGCGAGGTGCTCCTCCGCGGCCTCCTTCCCCACCATGCCGAGCAGCATCCCCTCGACTTCGATGAGCCGTCCGTCCCTGTCGCGCACCGGAATGAGCCGGTTCTCGACCCAGCCGCAGGTGCCGTCGCCAGCCTGCATGCGGCATTCGACGGATGCGCCGTTGCAGTTGCGCGCCAGCACGCGAGCCATGGCCGCGTCGACCCTCGTCCGGTCGCGCGGATCGACCAGGTTCGTGATGCGCGCCTGCGACGCGAGCAACGCGTCACGGTCGTGCCCGAACCGTGCGATCTCGTGGGATAGGTATACGAGCGGAAGCGCCGGCTCGCCGCGCAGACGGTAAAGGACGACGGGCCTGTTCTCCACGCTGACGCTCGCCTCGTCGAGCGCCTCGATTCTTGCCTCGACTGCCTGCGCGAAGCTACCCATTGCCGGAGCGGAAGCGCACGGGCCTGTCGTTTTGGATCTCTGGTCCTCGGCGCGATGGCTGTGCCCCGGTAGAACCTTTGCGCTCCCCGGGGCGGCCGATGCCAGCTTCGCGCGATGCGCCCCGCCCCGTGATGGCCAATGCTGCGCCGCTTGTGCCGAAACCATGATTGCCTCCGAGGACGATGAGCCGGCATGACGGTGTGCGGACCCGCCGAAGCTCTGCGCCGCGCAGGATTGACGTTCCCGCGTGCCCGTCTGGTCAGACGATTAAAAGTATAGCTGCCCGTGTTCGTCTCACAAGCTCGGCTGCTTGTCCGCAACCGGGAAATCTGCGGTCATCCTGCATGGCCAGTCGAACGCCCCGTTAAGCGTCGGCAGCGCCTGCTGCGTACGGATTAGCTCTTCCTCCACACGCATGCGCGGCGAGGTCTCCTGGACCAGCCATCCCCCGAAAGGCTCACCGTCGCCATACGCAGCGCGAGACCGGCCGCATGCCCTGCGTATCGCGCCACCCTTCGGCGAGGATCTCTTTTCGGAAAGGCACCGCCGCTACAATGACCGGACAGTGCTTCAGGCGGCGAAAACTGCCGAGCCGGACTACTCGGTCCTGAGAAGAATGAAAGTTACCGCGCCCGGACTGACAGAAAGGAGGATGTCGGGACATGGAAGGGTTAGCGCGGGAACTGGAGCCGCATTCGGTCCGGTCTCGTGTCGCCTCGATGCGGGTAACTTCGAAACTGCCCGCTCGCTCGCGGCAAGGAGTGCATTCTGTATGAATCAACGGCATGCAATGCGTTGCCTTGAGCGCCAGCGACTTGCCGGACCTTATGCCGCCCAGGTAGTCGAGCTGCGGAGCTGGCGATTGCCTGCAGCTTGCGACTTTATTACCGTGATATCGATTCCATTTTTAATGCGTTTTGATGCGAGTGGGCAGAAATTACTAAATCCAGGTTTTCATCGCGAGCATACCGTTAGATTTCACGGCAATACGATTGCATTGAGTCTCTCAATTGTGTACGTTTTAAGCAAGAAGGCGCCAAGCGTCCCGTGGGAACAAGTATTAAGAGATTCCGAGGGCAAAGATGAATCCAATTGTCGAGCGTGACATCATGCATATCGGCCGGGTTATGCGTGCGACCGTTGTCCAGTGTGCTCCGGAGATTATGCTTGTTGACTATTGGCGCAATCGGCTGAGCACCCGCATTGAAACGTCTCGTCTGACGGAATATCAACTCAATACGTTGACAAGAACTGATGCACGAGCTCGATGAAATTGAGCGACGAATAAATAGGAAAAGCCCGCAGCCGATTAGACTTCACGTGTCGCATGATGCAGTCGAATCGTTATAGACCAACTCTGCAAGCGCATCTTAACAAATCACTTGAGTGGTCGCCTGAAGACAGGTTTTTGTTCGTGTTATTGCGGTGAGGTTTCCTTATATTTAAGGAGTGCAGATAAAACCATGGACCAACCTCTGAAATTGGACCTTCGGGCGAGAGCCGAATTGCTTGCCTTTCTGGTTGAGTCTCAACTTCTGGCAAGGTTCGTTAGTGGCGATTGGCTCACTATCGGGAACGTCGTCGAATTGGAACGAATCTGGCTCGCCGCAAATGGAGGCGACGCAGACTGGCTTCAGCGGGTGTCAATCTCAAGCTGGTCGCAGACGCTTGCTGAACGCGCCGAGGTGAATTTGCCGGTGGTGCTCGGCGACGAGTCGGCCGCGGCTTCTGAAAATCCCCGACTCGACTTCCGCGCTACGTTCGTGCGAGCGGTCTATGACATGTGTCTGGACCATCTCGTGGAGATGGGCTGGTTCATGAATGGCACACTGCGCTCACACGACGGCGAAGCACCGTGAGGAAGGTCATCTCATGCTTGCTTGCCGGGGCGCCGGAGGAGGAAGAGGGGTAGATGTCCTCTTCTGCGTCGGGCATCCACTATCCGGCGAGCTACGAGCGCCGCAGCGGTCTGCATCAAGGCATCCAGGTTTGCCAGTTTGCTGAAAATTGCGCTTTACGTGAGTGATTTTCGCGCAGTGGTTCGCGCCACATACCGATAGGTCTGCGTGGGGCAGCGGCGTTAGCCGGTACTCGCTCCGGCCGAGGTGGTTGTCGATGGAGCAAATCTTCGTTTCCCGGGCCAGCGCGATTCAACGACTTCTCGAGAGACGGCGGGATCTCATGTCCGAGATCGAATGCAACCCGTCCCGTGCGCACGCTATTGCGGATGTCGAGCAGCTTCTGCTTGACGTCAGAGCCGGCCGACTGAATGTGTTCCAGTTCACCGACGGCATGGGGCAGATATGCCGCCTTTTCATTCTGTAGATGCGGCGCGCGAGTAGAGGCTCCGATTCGCTCTCGCAAGAGAGCAGCCGAGGATACCGCTCGTAGGCGACGCATCGCATTGGTCATTGATGCCAGGCGGCCAAATGCTCTAAAGTCATCTCCGGGAACACCGGAGCGGGGGGAACACCCTCCTGCAGCCGTCGCCGTGGCGAAAGAAGAAGTGTGTGAATTGCTCACCGTCGTGCGTAGTCTCAACGCACACATAGCGCTTTCCGCCCGAGACCGTACGGCCAAACGCGTGGAGCGGCCCCCTGAATCGCCGGACAGAATCCCCGGAAGCTCGAACCGAAGGCGCTTGCAGTCAGGATGGCAGCGACAGCCACATGCGAGCAATGCAGTTCCGTTCAACTGCACCTGAAAAAATTTCACTATGCGCATCCCACCACTAAAGGCGATCATCGCCTTCGAATGCATCGCCAGAACCAGGAGCGTCAACCGGGCAGCAGAGGAGCTTGGCCTCACCGCGTCAGCAGTGAGCCATCAGTTGAGCAATCTCGAGTCGATCATCGGTCAACCGTTGTTTCAACGAACCGGGCGCGGCCTCGTCCTCACGCCCACAGGCGAGCGCTACCTGTCTGATGTAACGGGTTCGCTGGCAGATCTCAGCCGCGCGACGGAGCGGGCGTCGAGCCGCAAGGAGGTCGACATCCTGCGAGTGCATTCAAGCCCGAGCTTTGGCCTCATGTGGCTGATGCCGCGACTGGCTTCATTCCAGGAGGCGAATGGCGACATCCAGTTGAACCTCGCGTGCTCTTACGAGAACGTCTCGTTTTCGAACGGCTACTACGACATCGATATTCGTCACGGATACGGCGAGTGGAGCAATGTCGAAGTGAAAACTGTCAGGGGCGAGTTCATCGCGCCGTTGGCCTCGCCGAAGTACCTGGAACAACACCCGGTAAAGACACCCGAAGACCTTCTTGCGCACCGGCTCATTTATTCCGAGGCGCCGCTAGTCCAGTGGCGTCAATGGTTTGGACGCCTCGGCGTGACGGGCGCACAAAAGACCTTTGATTTCTCATTCGACCGTTCATATATGTCTATCGAGACGGCGGCGCTGGGACTCGGCATCGCACTGGAGAGCTTGATGCTGGCGTCGGTCAAGGTCCGGGAAGGCGCGCTGGTTCCAGTCTTCGACGATGCGCATTCAGTCGAGGTCGGTGCTCATCATCTTGTTTACCCGAGCCAGAACGCGGACTTGCCAAGGGTCGCCAGGTTCCTTGCATGGATTGAGCAAGAGATTGAACGCAGCACGCCCCGCGTGTCAGGGAAATCCCGGGCTAGCTGAAATTTTCTCAGCACGAGTTGAGGAAAACTGCGTTGATGGACAGGTCGCTGACGGAGAAACTTCCGCCTACACCTAGTTCATCAACGGAGACATCAGCATGTTGCTCGAGAATCAAGTGGTCATCATCACGGGCGCGGCATCGGCGCGCGGCATCGGCAAAGCGACGGCAAAAGCGATGGCCGCGCAGGGCGCCCGCGTCGCCATCCTGGACCTGAAACAAGCCGACGCGGAAAGCGCGGCGCGCGATCTGGGTGACGGACACCTTGGTCTGGCGTGCGATGTCACCGACAAGGAAGCATGCGTGAACGCCGCGAATGCCGTCGTGCAGAAATACGGCCGCATCGATGCGCTCGTGAACAATGCAGGCATCACCCAGCCCATCAAGACACTCGAAATTGGCCGCGATAACTTCGACGCGGTGATGGGTGTCAGTTTGCTCGGCACGCTGTACATGTCGCAAGCGGTGATTCCGCAAATGAAGAAGCAGCGAAACGGGAGTATTGTGTGCATGTCGTCTGTCTCCGCGCAACGCGGCGGCGGCATCTTCGGCGGCCCGCACTACAGCGCGGCTAAAGCGGGCGTACTCGGGCTTGCCAAGGCAATGGCGCGCGAGTTCGGCGCCGATCATATCCGCGTGAACTCAATCACGCCGGGTCTCATTCAGACGGACATCACGGGCGACAAGCTGACGCCGGAAATGCGCGCCGACATCATCAAGGGCATTCCGCTTGGACGCCTGGGTGAAGCCAACGATATCGCCAACGCGTGCCTGTTCCTGGCAAGCAGTCTGTCGACCTACCTCACGGGCATCACGCTCGATATCAACGGCGGCATGCTGATTCATTGACGTTGAAGTCGCGTGCGCTTCGCAACGACGCGCACGCTCCCGGCGCACCCGAAACACGCAGGGCGTCGCGCCGCTGAGAAGGTCCACAAGCTTGCGGTCAGGCGAACCAGCGATGACATGCGTCTGACCAACAGGAGACAACCCATGAAACCCAAAATGACCTCGCCCATGATCGGCGCAGACCTGTCCGTGACCGACGACGTCGTCAGCTTCGAAGCAAGAACCTATGCCAAAGTGGCGCGCCGTCTGATTCCTTTTCTGATGCTGTGCTACCTCGGGGCGTATCTCGACCGCGTCAACGTAGGTTTCGCGAAGCTTCAGATGCTCAATGATCTGCGCTTCTCGGAAACGGTGTACGGCATCGGCGCGGGCATCTTCTTTCTCGGCTATTTCCTCTTCGAAGTGCCGAGTAATGTCATCCTTCACAAGGTCGGCGCGCGCAACTGGCTCGCGCGCATCATGCTGACCTGGGCGCTGATTTCGGCGAGCTTCGTGTTCGTCAAATCACCAACCTTGTTCTATATCTTGCGTTTCCTCCTTGGCGTCGCGGAAGCGGGCTTCGCTCCCGGCGTGATTCTGTATCTCACGTACTGGTTTCCCGCGGCACGACGCGCCAAGGCGCTCTCGATGTTCTTCATGGCGATTCCGCTTGCGGGCATCGTAGGCGGGCCGCTTTCGGGCTGGATCATGCATTCGTTCTAGGGTTTGCACGGTCTCGCAGGATGGAAATGGCTCTTCATGCTCGAAGCGCTGCCGTCGCTTGTCCTTGGCTTTGCCATCATTCTCTATCTCGACAACGGCATTGCGGGCGCGAAGTGGCTTGCCGACGACGAGAAGTCCTTGCTCAAGCGCAACGTTGAGAGGGACCGCACGCAGACCACTGAGCACATGTCGATTCGTGCGTTCGTCGCCGACCGCCGCCTGTGGCTGATGGCTGCAATCTACTTCTGCGTCGTGCTGGGCCAATACGGACTCACATTCTGGTTGCCGACCATCATTCGGCGCACGGGTGTGGCAGACCCCCTTTGGGTGGGCATCTTGACCGCGATTCCGTACATCTGCGCCATCATCGCGCTGCCACTGCTTGGAAGCAGCGCCGACAAACGCCGCGAACGCCGACTGCACCTCGCCATTCCGTTGCTCGTCTCTGCCGCCGGCTTCGCTACCTTGCCGATGCTTGGCAGCGTGGGCGCGTCGATTGTCTGCGTGAGCGTTGCGGCTGCGGGCATTCTTGCATCGTCATCGCTCTTCTGGGCGCTGCCTACTGCAGTCCTTGGCGGCATGTCGGCCGCGGCGGGCATCGCCGCCGTCAACTGCTTCGCCAATCTTGCGGGGTTCTTCTCGCCTGCGATCGTGGGCTGGTTGAACGACTTCACAGGCAAGTCCACTGCGGGCCTCATCTTTATCTCAGCGTCTGTGGTGCTTGGCGCGGTGCTGGTGTTTTTCGTTCCCGCCAAGACCGTCAATCGCTGAACCAAGTTCTTTTCTGGAGACACGCAAATGAGTACTCCCGTCATCGAGGATGTGACGCTCGCCGAGCGCGCGTATCGCATCCGACGCAATGCCCTTCTGATGGGCGAAGTGCAAGGTCAAGGCTATATCGGGCAAGCGCTCGACATCGCGGACGTGCTGGCCGTCTCGTACTTCGGCGCAATGAACTACCGTCCCGCCGATCCCGATTGGGAAGGCCGCGACCGCTTCCTGCTGTCGAACGGCCACTACGCGATCGCGCTCTACGCAGCGTTGTTCGAAGCCGGCATTCTTCCTCAGGAAGAACTCGAGACCTATGGCAGCGACGACAGCCGCCTGCCAATGTCCGGCATGGCGAGCTACACGCCCGGCATGGAGATGTCCGGCGGCTCTCTTGGCCAGGGATTGACGATCGCGGTGGGCCGTTGCCTGGGCCTGAAGCGAAAGGGCTCGAAGTCATTCGTCTACACGCTGTTCTCCGATGGCGAACTCGACGAAGGGGCAATCTGGGAAGGCCTGATGTCGGCGGCCCACTGGAAGCTCGACAACCTCATTGCAATGATCGACGTGAACAATCAGCAAGCCGATGGCCCGTCGACGCAAATCATGGCCTTCGAGCCATTGGTGCCGAAGCTCGAAGCATTCGGCTGGTATGTGCAGCGGGTGAACGGCAATGATATCGACGCGGTGAAGCAGGCGTTCGACAACGCACGAAACCTGAAGGACGCGAAGCCGCGCATCATCGTCTTCGACACGAAGATGGGATGTGGCGTGCCGTTCCTCGAGGAGCGCGAGAGGAATCACTTTATTCGCGTCGACCCACACGAGTGGAAGCTGGCGCTCGAAGCACTTGATGAGACTTTCGCAGGGAGAAAAGCATGAGCTCGGTCATCGATAAAAAACCTCGCCTGAAGACATCGGCGATGATTGCGTCCATCGCCGGTGAAGGGCAGGTTACCCGGTCCGCACCATTCGGCCATGCACTGGTTGAGCTGGCTCGCACGAAAGCGAACGTCGTCGGCATGACGGCCGACCTCGGCAAGTACACCGACCTTCACATCTTCGCGAAAGAGTTTCCGGAGCGCTACTATCAGATGGGAATGGCCGAGCAGCTGCTGATGGGCGCGGCCGCTGGCTTCGCTCACGAAGGCGCGCAGCCGTTTGTCACCACCTATGCGGTGTTCGCGACGCGCCGTGCTTACGACTTCATTCACCAGACCATCGCTGAAGACGATCTGGATGTCAAAATCGTCTGTGCGCTGCCTGGGCTGACGACTGGTTACGGCCCAAGCCATCAGGCTGCCGAAGATCTGGCGCTGATGCGCGCGATGCCGAACATGACTGTCATCGACCCGTGCGATGCGCTGGACATCGAGCAGATGGTCCCCGCCATCGCTGCCCACAAGGGCCCGGTTTATGCGCGGTTGTTGCGCGGTAACGTACCTGCCGTGCTAGACGAGTACAACTATCGATTCGAACTCGGCAAGGCCAGGATGCTCCGCGACGGCACCGACGTCCTCATCATTTCGTCCGGAATTATGACGATGCGCGCGCTCGAAACCGCGAAGGTACTCGAAGCGGATATGGTCGACGTCGCCGTGCTGCACGTACCGACCATCAAGCCGCTGGACACGGAGACAATCATTCGCGAAGCGAAGCGAACGGGTCGGATGGTCGTTGTCGCAGAGAATCATACGGTCATTGGCGGGCTTGGCGAGGCTGTGGCGACGACCTTGTTGAGCGAAGGCGCCGCTTGCGCATACAGGCAAATAGCACTGCCCGACGCGTTCCTCGATGCGGGTGCGCTGCCGACGCTGCATGACCGCTATGGCATTTCCACAAACGTGATGGCTAGCAACATCAAGAAGTGGCTGGCATAGCAGGCGCAGGTTGCGCGCGAGAAGGCCCCCGGTTGCCACATAGCCGGGGTTCTTTCAGACTGCGACTCGATTTGCCCTGTTCCCGGCTGGGTCCATGATCCGTTTGCTGACGGCGGCAGCCGCCATGCCGTCTGCTCATTGACCCGCGATACGGGTCGACCCGCTTTTTTCGCCGTCTTTGGCTTACTGCCTCGCTGCGATCCGCACGCGCGCGCCTGATCCGCTGCGCGCCGACGCGATAGACATGCCCAAGCCGAGCAAGGTCAGGCAGACGACGGGCACCAGCATCGGGGCGCTCGCGTTGCCCGCGATCTTACCGACGTAAGGCATCAGGTTCTGCCCGAAGAAGCCGCCGAGATTGCCGATCGAATTGATCGCCGCGATACTCGCCGCAGCGCGGGCACCTGTGAAGTAACGCGGAGGCAGCGACCAGAAGCACGGATACAGCAGCGGAATGCATGCGCCGCCCAGTACAAGCGCGGCGAACCGCAGCGGCAGGCCCGGCAGCACGAGACTTAGCGCGAAGCCGATTACGCCGACGCCCGCCACCATCGCCATCGCCTTGAGCACCATGCCCTCGCGTTTCAGTTTCGCTGGCAGCCACAGCAGAAGCAGCGCGGAGAGCATCCACGGAATCATGTTGAGCAGGCCGTTGAGCGACGAATGCGAGACGCCGCCGCTTTTAAGCAGCGTCGGCAGCCAGTACGTCACGCCATAGAGCGACGTGGACATCAGCATATAGCCGCACGCGAACATCAGCACGCGCCTGTCGACCAGCGCCCGCCACGGATGCTCCGCGATGGCTTGCGTCGGCGCCTCGCGACGCAGCGCTGTGATTATCAGGTCTTTCTCCTCGTCGGACAGGAACGGCGCGCGTTCGACTGACTCAGGCAGGAAACGCAACGCCACCAGTGCAACGACGATCGCGGGCGCTCCCGTCGCCATGAATACCCACTGCCAGCCGGCGAGGCCAAGGCTGCCGTCGAGTGACAGCAGCAAGCCGCCGGCGAGCGATCCGAGCATGTTGGCGAGCGCACTGCCCAGTGTGAAGAAGCCGAGCATGCGGGTGCGATGACTCTGCGGAAACCATAGCGTCAGATAGAAAATCACGCCCGGATAGAAGCCGGCTTCCGCGACACCCAGCGCGAACCGGAAAACATAGAACAGTTCCATCGAACGTGTGAATGCCATCGCTACCGTGATGGCGCCCCACGTCACCATGATGCGCGCGAGCCACAGGCGCGCGCCGAAGCGATGCAGCGCGAGCGTGCTCGGCACTTCGAACAGCAGATAGCCGATGAAGAAAAGCGACGCGCCCAGGCCATACGACGCTTCCGACATTCCCAGTGCATGCACCATCTGCAACTTGGCGAATCCGACGTTCTGCCTGTCGATGAAGGCGATAAGGAACATCACGATCAACAGCGGCATGAGCCGCCAGGCGATTTTCTTCACGACATCCTGCTCAGCGGTCTGGATTTGGCTCACAACAGATCTCCGATATCAATTCATATATATGTTTAGTTGAATATGATCTGGCAACAATCGGTAGAAACCCGTCGCTGTAGCAAACACAAGCTTTCAAGGGTTATCCCCGATCTGACCAAAACGTGATTCATGAAATCATATAGATGAATGTGATGGAGAAAACGATGCATGCCGATGACCGGTTGCCGCGCTACCAGCGTTTGCGCGATGAAATGGTTGCCCTGATCGCGGCACGCCACTGGAAGCCCGGCGAAGCGATTCCCACCGAGCAGGCGCTCGCCAGAAGCTATGACGTGGCCGTCGGCACGGTCCGCAAAGCCGTGGACCTGCTCGTCGCGGAAGGCCTGCTCGAGCGTTTCCAGGGAAGAGGGACGTTCGTGCGTCGCGCGAGCTTCGACAGTTCGCTGTTTCGCTTCTTCCGCTTCCAGACGCGGCAGGGCGAACGGCGCATTCCGGAGAGCCGCATCTTGCGTCGCGAGGTTGTCGATGCGCCCTCCGCGGTCGCCGCAACATTGCAGATATCGAGTAGCGCGCGCGTGATCCAGATGTCGCGCCTGCGTCTGATCGACGATGTGCCGATGCTGGCCGAAGAAATCTGGCTGCCCTACGTCCGTTTTGCCGCGTTTGCGCAGATGGATCTCAACGATGTCGGTGACCTGCTGTATCCCGTGTACGAGGCACAGTGCAATCAGGTCGTGGCCTCCGCCACGGAAACACTGACCGTCGAAGCGATCGACCCGCTGCATGCACGGCTGTTGCGCATCGAACCGGGTACGCCCGCTGTCGTGATCGAGCGACTCGCGTATGGCTACGACAGGCAGCCGCTGGAATGGCGCCGCTCGCGCGGGCCCGCCAGCGAATTCATCTACCAGGCCGAGATCCGATAACTGTCGGCGGCCATCAGGAACACGTCGTTTCCCCTGCAGGAGCGGCGACCCAGGGAGACGGCAATGTTCAAGTGGTTCAGCGAGATTTCAGGCAACGAACGCCGGACGTTTTGGGCGTGTTTCGGCGGATGGGCGCTTGATTCGCTCGACGTGCAGATGTTCAGCCTCGTGATTCCGGCGATCGTCGCCGAATGGTCGATCAGTCGCACGCAAGCGGGACTCGTCAGCGGCGTCACGCTGGTCGCGTCAGCGCTGGGCGGCTGGATCGCGGGCATGCTGTCGGACCGGCTGGGTCGCGTAAAGACGCTGCAATGGACGGTCGCATTCTTTTCCGCGTTTACATTCCTGTGCGCGTTCGCGCAAAACTATCCGCAGTTCCTCGTGCTCAAGACGCTGCAGGGGTTCGGCTTCGGCGGGGAATGGGCGGCCGGCGCAGTGCTGATGGCGGAGACGATCCGCAACGAGCATCGCGGCAAGGCAATGGGCAGCGTGCAGAGCGCATGGGCCGTGGGCTGGGGCGCAGCGGTGCTGCTCTATGCGGTGATGTTCTCGCTGCTGCCCGGGGAAACCGCGTGGCGCGCGATGTTCGGAATCGGTATCGTTCCGGCGCTGCTGATCCTTTACGTTCGACGCGGCGTGCACGAACCCGCCGTGCCGGGTCGCACGGCGCGCGATGCGCGAGTGCGCCAGGACAAACCGGCGCCCGGTGCGATCGTCGGCATCTTTTCTCCGCAAGTGCTGCGTATGACGCTGATCGGCGCTCTGCTCGGCGTCGGCGCGCATGGCGGCTACTATGCGCTGATGACCTGGCTGCCCACGTTTCTGAAGAGCGAGCGCCACCTGTCGGTGCTGGGCACGGGAGGCTACCTCGCTGTCGTGATCGTCGCGTTCTTTTGCGGGTGCATCGCGAGCGCGCAACTGCTGGACCGCATCGGGCGCCGCAAAACCATTCTCACGTTTGCAATCTGCTGCGTGATAACGGTGATCGCCTATCTGTTTCTTCCGCTCGGCAATACCGCAATGCTGTTCTTCGGCTTTCCACTAGGCTTTTTTGCAGCGGGTATTCCCGCGAGCATGGGCGCGCTGTTCAACGAACTGTATCCGCGTGGGATGCGCGGCACGGGTGTCGGGTTCTGCTACAACTTCGGCCGTGTGGCATCGGCGGGCTTTCCGGTGCTTGTCGGACAGATGTCCGCGAATATGTCGCTCGGAACGGCGATCGGCATCGATGCAGGACTCGCCTACGCAATCGTGGTGCTGTCCGTGCTGATGCTGCCGGAGACGCGCGGCCACGCACTAGGCGATGCCGCTCTCGATACGCAACATCCGGGCGCGCTCTCTCACGCGCAAAGGCGTTGAGGCGCGGCGCATTCGCGCGTAGCCGTGCAAGACTGGTAATGAAGGAATGTTCACGATGGAGAAGTTGGAGACAGACGCGAGCCGTCGGCGGGATGCACATCGTCCCGCCCGCATTCGATCTGTCGATACGCATGCGCATGTATTCGAGCGCGGCCTGCCGCTCACCCGGCAGCGGCGCTATGCGCCCGACTACGATGCGCCGCTCGACGCGTACCTGGCACAGCTGGACGCACACGACATATCGCACGGCGTGCTCGTACAGCCCAGCTTTCTTGGCGCGGATTGCAGCTATCTGCTCGATGCGTTGCGCCGCGCGCCTGAAAGACTACGCGGCGTCGCGGTGATCGGGCGCGACTGCGCAAAAGACACACTGACGGAGATGGCGGCCACGGGCGTCGCTGGAATTCGCCTGAACCTGATCGGTCACGCCGACCAGCCACTCGACAACTGGGTGGGCGGGCAAACGCTCGCGCATGTTCGAGAACTGGGATGGCATGTCGAGGTGCATGCGGAAGCGGCGCGGCTGCAGGGCATCGTCGAGCCGCTTCTTGACGCGGGCCTGAACGTGGTCGTCGATCATTTCGGCAGGCCCGATCCTGATCTCGGTGTCCGTGACCCGGGTTTTCGCCGTCTTCTCGAACTGGCTCATACGCAGCGCGTGTGGGTGAAGATATCAGCGGCGTACCGGAACTGGCGCGGCTTTCGCATGGATGACGATGACATGCACGAAGCGGTCCGTCTTTTGAAGGCGGCGTTCGGCCTGGGTCGCCTGATGTGGGGCAGCGACTGGCCGCATACACAGTACGAAGCCCAAGAGCATTTCGCCCACACGCTCGAGTTACTTTGCGCGCTGCTTTCGGATGGTGAAGAGCGCAATGCGGTCCTCGCGGACACGGCCGCGAGACTTTACATGTTCGACGATGCGTGATCCTGTCTCTGTCACTTCGTTATCGCACAGTAGCCCTCCGCCTCGATGCACCAGCAAGGTCTAGTCTCGCAGCAGCATGCTAACGGCTGTGATGAACTGTACGGCACGCGTCGCCTGAAGGCGGAGCACAGCCGGTTAGTATCGCCAGCCGGTTACCGTTTTACGCAGCGACATCTCGAGGCGCGAGCACTGCGCCAATCGATCTTCGATGGGTGTGCCTGTGCTCTTCAAATGCGAGTTGCTTTCCTGTCGCGTGGGCTCTCAAGCAAGGTAGCGCCCGTGCGGACGCGGGCCGTTTCGTGGCAATGCCGTACGGCCGCCCTCCCGTCTTTGCCGTGCATGGTGGTGTCGGAGGAAGTTCTATCGACTTGCCTGTTCGCCCCGCGTGGCCTGTCCGCCTTCCCAAAACGTGGCGGGAAAGGCAACGCGAATCCTGGCAAGCAGGTCCGGCTTGACCCCGTATTTCACCGCTGTGCGGCAAACCCGACATCTGTATTTAACCGGACCCTCGACATTTCAATCTGGCTTTGACATTGCTTATAGCGGATCACAATGGCCTGGGACAAACCGCCGGGAACGTGAGGGCGGCAGGGGGGAAACTCGTTTTCGCCGTCGCAGTTGCTGTACCTGGTGTGCCGGCAGCACTTGCTGAACAACGCGATGGCGAATTCAACCGGCACAGTGAGGGCACGTGGAGTGTCGCGCCGCCCGAAGCGCGACACCCGGCGTTCATCAACTTCATCGATGCGCGGAGCTCGAAGCTGCGTGGGTTGAAGGGTAGTCCGTCGGGGCGCGTCATGGGTTATCGCTTCGCGGAGGTCGCGTGGCTGGAAAAGGCGTAATCATTGATCCCGTCGATGTTCACGCGCAAATCACCACAACGCCTGGCTCGTCAGCGCGAACTGCGTGAGTGTGTCGTCAGTGGATGGCGTGCCGTTCAACGCCATCTGCTCGATGGTATCGACGAGCGGCAGACCGAGCCCTTCGAGCCACGAAGAGAGACCATAGCGCAGCGGCGTATCCACGCGCACGAACATGCCCGCGTTCAATGCGAGCCAATAGCTGATCAACGCCTTGGCGCGGCTCTGGTCCGGCGATTCGGGCGCGATCACCGGACCGATCACATGTCCGTCGCCGAAGCGCCGGAAGAGCGCGAAGCCGGTCAGCTCGCCATCGCGATCGAGTGCAATGCCGCTCGCCACGTCGAGCAATTGCGGCAGCAGTTCGGTGCGATCCATGCCGGTCGCGCGCGAGGCGAGTTCCGCGAGACGCGGCGTGTCCTTCGCGCCGATGGGACGAAGCCGTTCACCCGGCGGCAGCGAAACGAGCGGTGGCTGAAACGCCGCGCCCTGATGCTGACGAATTGTGTCGATGCGCGTGAAGCCGCGTTCCTCGCACAACGGCTTGCCTTCGTTCGATGCATGAATCAGCAGCATGCGCGAGGGAAGCTCCGCCATCAACCGGTCGAGCAGTCCGCGCCCGATGCCGCGCCGCTGATGTTCCGGCGACACGATGAACATGCCGAGCGTCGCGGCACTTGCGCCGAACCGCCACGCGAGCGCAGTGCCGACGAGCGCGGCTTGCTCATCGACGGCGGCGAAGCCGCTGCCGAGACGTGCCGCGAAGCGCCAGTCGTCCGCGCGATGCCGCCATTTGACGGACATCGACAGCGCATGCGCGGCGGGAATGTCGTCGAGCGTGAAAGCCCGGTATTGGACCACATCGTTATTGCTTGAGTCGGGCACGCCGGCCTCCTCGCGTGAAGACATTTACCGTCACTGTGACACCGCGCAGCGCGCATGGCTAGGACGATCTTCCTGTCCTGCGCCGAACAAGGGGCGGCGCGCGTGGTGCAACGCAAAACCGCGAGTTATCGCGGCAAGAACGCGCGCGCCGTGCTGAATCGGCAATTTTGTCGGCGAAAAAATGCCGGGGCTCTGGTCCTACGATGAAGTCATGCCAACGCAGCAGCCCGAAAGAGGACCCACGCACATGGACGGTTTCGATCCCGCCAGCATCGGCATCAGGAGCGGGCACTTCATTGGCGGCGAACTGATCGATGCGGGCGCCTCGCGCATCGACGTGTCGCGGCCGTCGGACGGCGTCACGTATGCATCGGTGCCTCTCGCCGATGACGCGATGATCGACTATGCCGTGCAGAACGCATGGAGCGCATTCAAGAAGAGCGACTGGGCTCGCCGCGCGCCGCGCGAGCGTGCACGCGTGCTGCGCAAGTTCGCCGATCTCGTCGCCGCCGATGCGGTGAGCCTCGCGCCACTCGAAGCGCTCGGCTCGACGCGTCCCGTGCGCGATGCCTGCAACTGGGACGTGCCGTTCACCGCCGAGAGCATCCGCTTTTATGCGGAGCTTGCGGACAAGATCGGCGGTGATGTCGCGGCGACGGATCATCGTCATCTCGGCATGACCATCGCCGAGCCGTATGGCGTGATCGGCGCGATCGCACCGTGGAATTTTCCGCTCGTGATGGGCATATGGAAGACCGCGCCTGCGCTGGCGGCGGGCAATGCGGTCGTGCTGAAGCCTTCGGAGATGACGCCGTTTTCCGCATTGCGTCTCGCCGAACTCGCGCTCGAAGCGGGCGTGCCGCCTGGCATCTTCAACGTCGTCCAGGGCGACGGCCGCACGACGGGCGATGCGCTCGTGCGTCATCCGCGCATCGGCAAGGTCACCTTCACGGGATCGACGCGCACCGGCGCCGCGATCATGGCCGCGTGCGCGGAGACGGGCACGAAGCCCGTCACGCTCGAACTCGGCGGCAAGAGCCCGCAGATCGTGTTCGCGGATGCCCCGCGCATCGACGAAGTGGCGCGGCGAATTGCCGGCTCGATCGCGGCAAACGCGGGACAAGTGTGCGTCGCGGGATCGCGCCTGCTCGTGCAGCGCGCCATCGCCGATGAACTGATCGAGCGCATCGTGCAGGCATTCAGCGAACTCAAGGCCGGTCCGACATGGGCAGCGGGCACGACCTTGCCGCCGATCATCTCCGAGCCGCAGGCGCAGCGTATCGACGCGATCGTCCAGCGCAGCATCGCAAGCGGCGCGACCTTGCGTTGCGGCGGCAAGCGCGCGGACGCGGCGACGCCCGGCGCGTTCTATTCACCGACCTTGCTGTGCGATGTCACACAGGAAAGCGACGCAGTGCGCAACGAAATCTTTGGCCCGGTGCTCACCGTGCAGTCCTTCGACAGCGAGGAAGAAGCGCTTGAACTCGCCGCGCATCCCGAATACGGACTCGCGGCGGGCGTGCATACCGCGGATATCGGCCGCGCGTTGCGCATGGCGCGCGGCATCGAGGCGGGCACGGTCTGGGTCAATCGCTATGGGCGCACGAGCGACTTCGTGATCCCGACGGGCGGCTACAAGCGTTCGGGTATCGGCAAGGATCTCGGGCGGCAGGCGTATGAGGCGAATCTGCGCTTCAAGAGCGTGCTCATCGATATCGAAGGCTGATGCGTACGATCGTGCGAAACAGGCGCCGCATTTTCTGCTGTAGCGGAGCCTCAAAACGCATGACTTATGTCGTCGCGGGGCACACATTCAACGCCATCAGTCATTTTTGCCTTGTTTAAATTTTCTCAGCAGTTCGCTGTTCCTTGTTTTCACCACTGAACTCCGGACGGGTTCATCACACGACAGGACTGAAAACCATGATCGATTTCGAGCCGAAGTACATCACGTTCGACTGCTACGGCACGCTGACGAAATTCCGCATGGCCGATATGGCTCGCGAGATGTACACCGACCGCCTGCAAGGCGACGCACTGGAGCAGTTCGTGAAGTTCTTCGCGGGCTATCGTCGCGACGAAGTGCTCGGCGCATGGAAGCCGTATCGCGACGTGATCGTCAATTCGGTGCGCCGCGCGTGCGAGCGTATGAACGTCGAATTCAACGAAGCGGAAGCCGAAAAGTTCTACCTCGCCGTGCCGACCTGGGGCCCGCATCCGGACGTGCCGGAAGGGCTCTCGCGTCTCGCGAAGAAATACAGGCTCGTGATTCTGTCGAATGCATCGAACGATCAGATTCAAAGCAATGTCGACAAGCTCGGCGCGCCGTTCCATCGCGTGTTCACCGCGCAGCAGGCGCAGTCGTACAAGCCGCGCATGCAAGGCTTCGAGTACATGTTCGACCAGCTCAACTGCAACCCGGAAGACGTGCTGCACGTGTCGTCGAGCCTGCGCTATGACCTCATGACCGCGCACGACATGGGCATCAGGCACAAGGCGTTCGTCAAGCGCGGCCACGAGCCGGGCACGCCGTACTACGAGTATTACGAAGTGGACACGATCGGCGATCTGGCCACGCAACTCGGTCTTTGACACACGTTAGACACGCCACTTCACGCGAGCAATGCCGATGAAACTCGACTCCTACTGGCTCGATACCGCGCCCGCGCTGACCTCGACGCGCGAAGGCCCGGCCGATGGTCAGGTCGATGTCGCCGTGATCGGCGGCGGGTTCACGGGTTTGTCGGCGGCGCTCGCGTTGGGCAAGCGCGGGGCGTCCGTCGCGGTGCTCGATGCCGGGCGCGTGGGCGGCGGCGCGTCGGGCCGCAATGGCGGTCAGTGCAATACGGGTGTCGCGCAAGACTACGCGGCGCTGCGTTCACAACTCGGCGTCGAGCGCGCGCAGCGTTGTTATCGCGCATATGCGGATGCCGTGAACACTGTCGAGCGTTTGATTCGCGACGAGAACATCGATTGCGACTATCTCGCGTCCGGCAAGCTGAAGCTCGCCGCGAAGCCGCATCATCTGGAACATATCGCGAAGACCGCCGAACTGATCCGGCGGGAAGTCGATCCGGACATCGATCTGTTCGATCGCGAGCAGATCCGCACCGAAGTGCAATCTGATGCCTTTCACGGCGGCTTGCTGCAGCATCGCGGCGGGCAGATGCATATGGGCAAGTTCGCCGTGGGTCTTGCGCAAGCCGCGGTGAGGCAGGGCGCGCGCCTCTATGAACATGCCGAAGTCACGAACATCGTGAAGGACGGCGGCACATATCGCGTCGATTCGAAGCGCGGTTCGTTGCACGCGAAACAGGTTCTGATTGCAACGGGCCCTTCGAAGCACGGTCCGTTCTCGTGGTATCGGCGCAGGATGGCGCCTGTCGGTTCGTTCATCATCGTGACCGAGCCGTTGCCCACGGAGCAACTGCAGCAACTGTTGCCGAACCGGCGCTCGTACACGACGAGCCGCCTCATGCATAACTACTTTCGTCTGACGCACGACTCGCGCCTGCTGCTGGGCGGCCGTGCGCGTTTCACGGCATCGGAGCGACCTTCGGATTCGAAGAGCGGGCGCATCCTGCAAGCCAATCTCGCATCGATTTTCCCGAGCCTCGCCGACGTGCGCATCGACTATTGCTGGGGCGGTCTCGTCGATATCACCGCTGACCGCCTGCCGCGCGCGGGCCAGCACGACGGCATCTATTTCTCGATGGGCTACAGCGGCCACGGTACGCAGATGTCGACGCACATGGGCCAGGTCATGGCCGACGTGATGAACGGCAACCCGGAAGCGAACCCGTGGCGCGATTTCGACTGGCCCGCAATTCCGGGGCATACGGGCAAGCCCTGGTTTCTGCCGCTGGTCGGCGCGTATTACTCGATCAAAGACGTTTTCTACTGAAGCACCGAAGCATCGGAAGCAAGGACAGGCGGCCCACATACAACGATCAAGCCGTCGAACATTTATAGCCCCTATCGCGGAGAAGTTCATGAGCATCGACAAATCGCCTGAAGCACTCGCCCATGCTGATGCCGGCACACGGCTCGAAGAACTGACGCGCCGTGGCGCGTCGCGGCGCAACGTCCTGCGCGCGATGGCCGCGGGCGGATTGCTGTCGGTGACGGGCGCGGGGCTCCTCACCGCGAGCGGGGCCGCCTTCGCGCAGGACAAGCCGAAGCAGGGCGGTCGCATCCGCGTGGCGACGCAATCATCGTCCGCTGCCGATACGCTCGATCCAGCCAAAGGCGCCCTGGGCACCGACTACGCGCGCGCATTCATGTTCTACAGCGGGCTGACCGAGCTGGATAGTCATCTCGGCGCGAAGATGGCGCTGGCGGAATCGCTCGAAACGAAAGACGCGACCGTGTGGGTCGTCAAGCTCCGTAGCGGCGTGCAGTTCCACGATGGCAAGTCGCTCGCGCCGCAGGACGTGATCTATTCCCTGATGCGCCATAAGGACCCCGCTGTCGGCTCGAAGGCGAAGACGCTCGCCGACCAGTTCAAGGAAATCAAGGCGACCGGCCCGAACGAACTGACCATCACGTTGACGGGCGCGAACGCCGACCTGCCGGTGATTCTCGCGGATTCGCACTTCCTCATCATCAAGGACGGCACGACGGACTTCAAGACGGCTGTCGGCACGGGCCCGTTCAAGCTGAAGGAGTTCTCGCCGGGCGTGCGCACCGTGGGTGTGCGCAACGAGAGGTACTGGAAGCCGGGCATGCCGCATCTGGATGAAGTGGAGCTGATCGGCATCGCCGACGAGCCGGCGCGCGTGAACGCGCTCATATCGGGCGACGTGCAACTCATCAACGCAGTGAGCGCGCGCTCGACAGAACGCATCAGGGGTACGCCGGGCTTCGCGGTGCTGGAAACGAAGACGGGCCAGTACACCGATCTCATCATGCGCGACGATGGCGGCATCACCGGCAACGCGGATTTCCGCCGCGGCATGATGTACCTGATGGACCGCGATCAGATGCGCAAGACCATCTTCCGCGGCTATGGCGCGATCGGCAACGATCAGCCGATCGATCCGAGCAACAAGTATTTTATGTCGGGCCTGCCGCAGCGCGGCTTCGATCCGGACAAGGCGAAGTTCCACTTCCAGAAGGCGAAGGTCGGCAACACGCCGCTTCAGCTCTATGCATCGCCGGCGGCGGAAGGCTCCGTCGAAATGGCCGTGCTGATGCAGCAGGTCGCGCCGCAGGCAGGCATCAATCTCCAGGTCGTGCGCGTGCCGTCCGATGGCTATTGGTCGAATCACTGGATGAAGCATCCGCTCGGCTTCGGCAACATCAATGCGCGTCCGAGCGCGGACGTGATTTTCACGCAGTTCTTCAAGTCCGACGCGCCGTGGAACGAAGCGAACTGGAAGAGCCCGCAGTTCGACCAGATGCTCGTCTCGGCGCGCGGCGAACCGGATGAAGCGAAGCGCAAGAAGATTTACGGCGACATGCAGGAGCTCGTGCATAAGGACGGCGGCATCGGCATTCCGATGTTCCAGAGCTCGCTCGATGCGCATACGTCGAAGCTGAAGGGCCTGGGCGGCATTCCGCTCGCGGGCCTGATGGGCTGGATGTTCGCGGAGAACGTATGGCTTGAGGCATGAGCGTGCTTTGACAGCGTACGTGCGTCGTCGTTTGCAGGAGCGTCGGCGCGCGATCAACCCTTCAAGACGGGAGGCGATATCCGATGAAAGTTCACGTGCAACGACTCGTCGCCGCGCGCCTCGGTCTCGCGCTGTTCACGCTGTGGATCGTGTCGATGGTCGTGTTCGGCATCACCGGCCTTTTACCGGGCGATGCCGCGCAGCAGGCGCTCGGCCAGGCCGCCACGCCCGAGCAGGTGGCGGCGCTGCGGCATCAGTTCGGTCTCGATCAACCCGCGATCACGCGCTATGTGCAATGGCTCGCGCATGTGGGGACGGGCAACTTCGGCACGTCGCTGTCCAACAATCTGCCCGTCAGTGAATTGATCTCCACGCGTCTGCCGAACTCGCTCGTGCTCGCGGGATTGACGGCGCTCGTGTCCGTGCCGCTCGCGCTCGTGATCGGCATTCTTTCGGCGATGTATCGCGGCTCGCTCCTCGATCGCGTGCTCAACGTGCTCACGCTTTCGACTGTCGCCGTGCCGGAGTTTCTCGTCGCGACCATCGCCGTGCTGATCTTCGCGGTGAAGCTGCGCTGGCTGCCGGCGCTATCGTATCTGTCGGATGTGTCGTCGTTCGGCGCGCTCGTGCGCACGTACGCGATGCCGGTGATGACGCTTTGCTGCGTGATCGTCGCGCAGATGGCGCGCATGACGCGCGCGGCAGTGCTCGATCAGCTGAACGCGTCGTATGTCGAGATGGCCGTGCTGAAGGGCGCTTCGCCAATGCGCGTCGTGTTACGGCACGTGTTGCCGAACACCATCGGTCCGATCGCCAACGCGGTTGCACTTTCGCTGTCGTATCTGTTCGGCGGCGTGGTGATCGTCGAATCGATCTTCAACTATCCCGGTCTCGCGAGCCTGATGGTCGATGCCGTCACCAACCGCGACATGCCGCTCGTGCAGGGCTGCGTGATGGTGTTTTGCGCGGCGTATCTCGCGCTCGTGCTCATCGCGGACCTGTGTCAGATCGTATCCAACCCGAGGCTGCGTCAACGATGAACCGACACGCTCCTTCTCATGCCACGACTGTGCTCTACGAGCAACCTTCCGCCCAACCTTGTGCCGATATGCATCAAGAACCAGCGTCCGTCGTCAGGCGTGGCGTGTTGAGCCGCTTCGTCGGCCGCTTCTCGGTGCTCGGGCTGATCGGTCTGCTCATCGTCGTGTTCTGGCTCGCGGTGGCGTTCATCGGGCCGGTCGTCGCGCCGTACAAGGGCGGCGCGTTCACGTCGACGGAAATCTTCGGCTCGTTCAGCGCGGCGCATCTGTTGGGCACCGACTATCTCGGCCGCGACATGCTGAGCCGCATTCTGTACGGCACGCAATACACGGTCGGGCTCGCGCTCGCGTCGACGGTGGCGGCGAGCGTCATCGGCACGTTCTTCGGTCTCGTTGCCGCGGTGTCGGGCCGCTGGGTCGATGAAGTGCTGAGCCGACTCTTCGATGCGCTCATCTCGATCCCGAGCAAGATTCTCGCGCTCGTCGTGATCGCGGCATTCGGCTCGTCCATTCCGATGCTCATGATGGTCGCCGCGCTCGCGTATATCCCCGGCGCATTTCGCATCTCGCGCTCACTCGCGGTGAACATCATGACGCTCGAATACGTGCAGGTCGCGAAGGCGCGCGGCGAGAAGCTGTTCTATGTCGCGCGCGTTGAAGTGCTGCCCAACATGATTCATCCGATGCTCGCGGACTTTGGCCTGCGCTTCGTGTTCATAGTGCTGCTGCTTTCGGGTCTGAGCTTTCTGGGCCTCGGCGTGCAGCCGCCGAACGCGGACTGGGGCTCGCTCGTGCGCGAGAACATCGGCGGTCTCGCGGAAGGCGCGCCCGCTGTGCTGATGCCCGCCGTCGCGATTGCGACGCTCACAGTCGGGGTGAATCTGCTCATCGACAGCCTGCGCCGTCATGGCGCGCGTTCGCACGGAGGCGGAAAGTGAACATGACAACGAGCGCGAACATGATCGAAGTAAAGGGCTTGCGCGTTGTCGCGGGCGTAGCGCCCGATCCCGTCGTCGAGATCGTGAAGGGCGTCGATTTCACCGTGAAGAAAGGCGAAGTGCTCGCGTTGATCGGCGAGTCGGGCTCGGGCAAGACGACCATTGCGTTGTCGCTGCTCGGGCATGCGCGCGGCGGGTGTTCGATTGCGGGCGGGTCCGTGAAAATCGGCGATATCGATGTGCTCGCACTCGATGAAAAAGGCCGCCGCGCATTGCGCGCGCGCACGGTCGCGTATGTCGCGCAGAGCGCATCGGCGGGCTTCAATCCGGCGCGCACGATCATGGATCAGGTGACTGAGCCCGCGCTGCTGCACAAGTTGATGACGCCCGCTGTCGCCCGTCAGAAAGCGATCGGTCTGTTCCGTTCGCTTGCGTTGCCGAATCCGGACACCATTGGCGATCGCTATCCGCATCAGGTATCGGGCGGTCAGTTGCAGCGCCTGATGGCAGCGATGGCGTTGATCACCGATCCTGCAGTCGTCGTGTTCGATGAGCCGACTACCGCGCTCGACGTGACCACGCAGATCGAAGTGCTCGCGGCGTTCAAGGGTGTGGTGCGGGAGCTGGGCACGACGGCGGTGTACGTATCGCACGATCTGGCCGTGGTCGCGCAGATGGCGGACCGCATCGTCGTGTTGAACGGCGGACGTGTGCGCGAGAACGGCACGACCGCGCAGGTGCTCGATGCGCCCGCTGACGAATACACGCGTCAGCTGCTCGCGGCGACACGCCGTCCGGAAATCGAACTCAACGCGGCCGATGACGCAAAGGAAACGCCGCTGCTCGAGATTCGCAATTTGAGCGCGGGTTATGGCCGCATCGATGCGAACGGCGTGCCCGCCGTGCGCGTGCTCGATGACGTGAGCCTCAAGATTCCGCGCGGCACCACGCTCGGCGTGATCGGCGAATCGGGCTCGGGCAAGACGACGCTCGCGCGCGTGATTGCCGGTCTCGTCGATCGCGCGCGCGGCGAAGTGCTGCTTGACGGCAAACCCTTGCTGGCGAAGCTGTCGGAGCGCACGCTGGATCAGTATCGCCGCGTGCAGATCGTGTTCCAGAGCGCCGATACCGCGTTGAACCCGAGCCGCACCATCGCCGATATCCTCGCCAGGCCGATGAACTTCTATCACGGCTTGCGCGGCGCGCCCGCGCAAAAGCGCATGCTCGAACTGCTCGATCTCGTGAAGCTGCCCGCATCGATCGCGAAGCGCCAGCCGGGCGGCTTGTCAGGCGGACAGAAGCAGCGCGTGAATCTCGCGCGCGCGCTCGCGGCGAATCCCGAACTCATTCTCTGCGATGAAGTGACGTCCGCACTCGACACGGTCGTCGGTGCCGCGATCCTCGATCTGCTCGCGGAACTGCGCCGCGAGCTGAACGTGTCGTACATGTTCATCAGCCATGACATTTCGACGGTGCGCGCCATCTGCGATGAAGTCATCGTGCTGTATGCGGGCCAGTGCGTCGAAGCCGGCCAGCGCGATGCGCTTTCGCATCCGCCGTATCACCCTTACACGGGCTTGCTCGTCGATTCGGTGCCTGCGCTGCGTCCGGGCTGGCTCGACTCGCGGCGCGCGATGGCGCTCGCCGCACTGCCCGCGCTCGGCCCTGAAAGCGATGCGCCCGAGCTGTGCTGCTTCCGCTCGCGCTGCGCGGCGCGCATCGACGGCAAGTGCAACGTCACCCCGCCTGCGAAGAAAACCTTGCCTTCGGGTGCGCAGATTGTCTGTCATCACAGCGCCGATGATCTCGCGCGCATGCAGTCGATGGAAACGGTGACGGCATGAGCGGACGCTTTGTCAGAGTCGCGGAGAAGGGCCGCAGGACGTTCGAGATCGTCATCGACGGCAGGCGCGCGCGCGCTGCCGAAGGCGACACGTTGATGGTCGCGCTGCTGACTTCACAGGAAGACCTGCGCGACTCAGAGTTCGGCGATGGCCGGCGCGCGGGCTTCTGCGTGATGGGTGCGTGCCAGGACTGCTGGGTATGGACCGCGGACGGCGACCGTGTGCGCGCGTGCACGACGCAGGCGGTCGAAGGCATGTCGATTGTCACGCGGCTCGCGGTTTCCGGGGAGGGCGTATGGCCGCGACTGTGATCGTGATCGGCGCGGGACCGGCCGGTGTGCGCGCGGCGCAGGCACTCGTCGAGGCGGGCTTGCGTCCTGTGGTCATCGACGAGGGCCGGCGCGATGGCGGGCAGATTTATCGTCGTCAGCCGGAAGGCTTCACGCGCACGTATGAGACGTTGTACGGCACCGAGGCGCAACGTGCGCATGCATTGCATCGCGATTTCGATGCGTTGCGCGCAAAGATCGACTATGTGCCCGAGACGCTCGTGTGGAACGTCGAGCCTGGCGCGGTCCATGTGGTGAGCGGCACGCGTCATCGCAAGATCGCATTCGATGCCCTCATCATCTGCAGCGGCGCGACGGATCGCCTGATGCCCGTTCCCGGCTGGCATCTCGCGGGCACGTATAGCCTCGGCGGCGCACAGGTCGCACTGAAATCGCAGGGCTGCGCGATCGGCGCGCGCGTCGCGATGATGGGCACAGGACCGCTGCTGTATCTGGTTGCCGCGCAATATGTGAAGGCGGGCGCGACAGTGAGCGTGGTGCTGGATACCTCGACATTCTCACAGCGCTTGCGCGCATTGCCCCAATTGCTCGCGATTCCATCGGCGCTCAAGAAGGGCATCGCGTTGATGGGCGTGCTCAAGGATGCGCGCGTTCCGATTCATCGCGGCATTACGCCGGTTGCGATCGAAGGCACGCCGCAGGGTGGTGTGCAAGGCGTGCGCGTGAAGCAGGCCAACGGCGCGATGCTGCAAGTTGAATGCGATGCCGTCGCGCTCGGCTATCACTTGCGCTCCGAAACGCAACTGGCCGATCTCGCGGGCTGCGAATTCCGTTTCGACCGGGCATTGCAGCAATGGCTTCCCGTCGCGGATGAGGACGGCCGCAGCAATGTGAAAGGCGTCTATCTCGCAGGCGATGGCGTGCGCGTGCGCGGCGCGGATGCGGCTGAGCGCGCCGGACGGCTCGCGGCATTGGCTGCATTGAAGGACTTCGGCCTGAGGCACGACGACACCGAGGCCGACACGTTACGCATGCAGCTAGCACGCTTCACGCGCTTTGCCGCGGGCTTGCGCACGGTGTTTCCGTGGCCCGCGCGATTCGCCGCGGCGTTGCCGGATGAAACCATCGTTTGCCGATGCGAAGCGATCACGGCAGGCGAGCTGCGACGCGTCGTGAATGAGATGGGCGCCAATGAAGCGAATCGCGCGAAGGCATTCTCACGCGTCGGCATGGGCCGATGCCAGGGCCGCTTCTGCGCGCATGCGGGCGCGGAAGTCATCGCTGCGCAAGCGCGCGTGCCGCTCGAAGCGGTCGGCCGCCTGCGTGGTCAGGCACCCGTCAAACCTTTGCCAATGGCGCTCGCGCCGCACCAGGACATGGAGACGAGCAAATGAACGAGCGCGCCGATGTGATCGTGATCGGCGGCGGCATCGTCGGCACGACGACTGCGTTTTTTCTGCGCCGCCGCCGGCGCTCGGTGATTCTGCTCGAACGCGGTTTGACGGGGCAGCAGGCGAGCGGCGTGAATTTCGGCGGCGTGCGCCGGCAAGGACGCGCGCTCGAACAACTCGCCATGTCGAACCGCGCATTGGAAACATGGCGGCGTTCACGCGAATTGCTCGGCGAGGATATCGAGTTCCTGCCATCGGGTCATACGCGCGTGTGCTATCACGCGCGTGACGCCGAATACTTTCATCGCTATGCCGCCGATGCGCGCGCCTATGGCCTCGATCTCGAAGTGCTCGATGGCGCGGCAATGTTCAGGCGCTTTCCGTTTCTCGGCCGCGATGTACTCGCCGCATCCGTCTCGCCGCTCGATGGTCACGCGAACCCACGGCTTGCCGCGCCCGCATTCGGACGCGCGGCGGCGCGGCTCGGCGCGCGCATCGTCGAGAACACAGAGGTGGTGCGCGTAGAAAAGGACGCGGGCGGCTTTCGTGTGGAAAGCGCAACGGGCGATGTATATAGCGCGGAGCAAGTACTCATCTGCGCGGGCGCATGGGCCAACGCGCTGTCGACGCAATTCGGCGAACCCGTGCCGCTCGTCGCGCGTGGCCCGCAAATGGCGGTGACGGAACCCGTGCCTTACGTGTTCAGATTCTCGATGGGCGTGTACACGTCGATCAAGGAAGAGAGCGTGTATTTCCGGCAGGTAGCACGCGGAAATATCGTACTGGGCGGCGGCCCGTCCGTCCCGGTGGATGCAATGACCCGCCGCGCGGGCGTGGTTCCTGACAACACCGTTGCGCAGATGGCGCAGTTCCTCCGCATGGTCCCCGCGATGCGTCCGCTGCATGTGATTCGCGTGTGGAGTGGCGTGGAAAGTTATCTGCCGGATTCGGAGCCTGTGATCGGTCCGAGCTCGAAAGCAGATGGTTTGTTCTATGCATTCGGCTTTTCCGGTGCCGGTTTTCAGATTGGCCCCGGTGTCGGCGAAACGCTCGCCGAGTTGCTCGATACGGGTAGTACCCCCATCGACCTCGCTTCGTTTTCCATCAGACGATTTCAGCGCGCTTCGTCGACGCACGCCGAATCGGTTACTTCTCAGACTTCACTATGAGCCAAGCCAATCTGATCGACGCGCTCGCCTATATCGAAGCCAATTTCGACAAGACCGTGAGCCTCGCGCAACTCGCGGATCTCTCGGCGCTGAGCGTATCGCGCTTCGCGACGGTGTTTCGCAAGCAATTCGGGCTGTCGCCGTACAAGTATCTGTGCGAGTTGCGCGTGCGCCGCGCACAGACCTTATTGCTTGCGGGCGTGCCCGGATCGGTCGTCGCGACGGAAGTGGGCTTTTTCGATCAAAGCCATCTCGCGCGGCATTTCAAGCGCTTGTGTGGCATGACGCCGAGTGCCTTTGTGGAGCGCACGCGCCAGAAGTCGCGGTCAGCCGAGTTCGATGCCTGTTTGAAGAAGCGCGTTGCGCGAGCCGAGACACGGGTATTTGCTCTCGACGACGCGCATGTCGTCTAGCGCTTCCCGCATGGTCCATTCGCGCACGCATGAGCGCACTTCAGAAGATGACATAGACCTTGCGAAGGGTTTCATCGACTTCCCATGTGCCTTCGGTGTTCGCCGCGAAGAAGGGCGTATCGCCGCCTATGAAGTGGATCGTGTCTTCGCCATCGGGTGTGAAGCGGCCGCTGCCCGCCAGAAAATGCATCACTTCCGCCTGCTTGACCGCGCGGCGATAGGTGCCGGGCGTGCATTCGAATACGCCCGTATCGATCGCCTCGCAGCCCGGAATGACCTTCTGCACGCCGGATACCCTGATTTCCTGCGTACCCGGCAATCCGGCCGTGCCCCAGTCTTCGAGTCCTTTTAGCGCGATGCTCTGCCTGATCTGCTGAACTTTCACGGCCTCGCCCTTAGATGGATTGAATGCGCCGTTCGATCTTGCCGAGCCGCACAACCGTTACGCCCGGCCGCAACTGACGCAGCGAGGGCATGACGAGCATGCAGTCGTCGTAGGGTGTCTTCACGGGATCGCCATTGGTCCAGCCGATCACGCTGCCGGCTTCGGGAAATACTTCGAGGCCGGTGTAGTCGCCCGCGAAGCGGAAGTCCATTCTCTTCGCGACGACGGGCTCCGTCACGCGCACGACGAGCATTTCCTGCGGCGATGCCTGAATCCAGCCAGCAAGCACGTCCTCCCTGGCGACCACACCGGACAGAACGAGAAAGCGCGCCGTCACGTCGCGCGCGACCGTAACGGCGCTCGCTTCCCAATGCTGTCCGCATTCGATGAGCAACGCGTTCTTCCTGCTCGATGGATCACCGAAGCCTTCGTAGTCGCGCATGCGCCGGCCTTCGGGATGTCCTTCATCGCAAATGACGGTCTCGGGCGTGCCGAGCTTCGCCGATAACTCGATGCCTTTGTCGAGCGGCCCCGCGACGATCAACGGCTTGCTCTTCTCATGCATTGAATGCAAGTCGAGCAGCAGATCGACGGTGTCGATGACAGGCCGCATCGCGCGGGCACGGCGCAACTCGCTCGAATCGGCCGAGGCGTCGTCGAGCGTGTGCGCGGTCCATACGCGGTTGAAGTCCTGATCGACAAAGCGCGATGTATCGGGCTTCTCCGCATCGAAGCGCGCGTAGGCATCGACGTTGGCGAACGCGAGCGTGAGCTTGCCGCGACGCGGCCGCAGCTTCGCGCGCAGCAGTTCGTCGACGACGATCGCGCCGCACACTTCGTTGCCGTGCGTGAGCGCGTTGATCATCACATGAGGGCCGTCGATGCCCGAATCGAACGTATGCACATATGGCACGCCCGCGTTGCCCGACGCATGCACACTGATATCGGGAAACGTGATCTCGATCGGATAAGCGTTCATTCGAGGCCACCCTGGCAGAGATACTTGATCGAGAGGTAATCGTCGAGACCGTACTTCGAGCCTTCGCGTCCATAGCCCGATTCCTTGACGCCCCCGAACGGCGCGGCCTCGCTCGAAATCGCGCCTTCGTTGATGCCTACGAGACCTGCTTCGAGCAGACGCGACACGCGGTCGATGCGTCGCAGATCCTGGCTGTAGAAATACGATGCGAGGCCGAAGGGCGTATTGTTCGCGGCGCGGATGGCTTCGGCTTCATCGTCGAAACGAAACAACGGCACGACCGGGCCGAAGGTTTCCTCGCAGCTGAGCTGCATTTCGGGGGTGGCGTCGGCGAGGACGGTGGGCGCGTAATAGTTCGCACCGAGTTCGGAGCGGCGCTTGCCGCCGGTGAGCACGCGCGCACCGCGTTTCACCGCGTCGTTCACATGACGCTCGATCTTTTCAACCGCGCGCGCGTTGATCATCGGGCCGATTTGCGCGTCCGGGTCCGTCGCGGGCGCGACCTTCAATGCGCAGACGCGCTTCGCCAGCAAGTCCGCGAACTTGTCATAGACCGACGACTGCACGTACACGCGATTCGGGCACACGCACGTCTGTCCGCCGTTGCGGAACTTCGATGCCATGAGGCCGGCGACGGCGGCATCGAGATCGGCGTCGTCGAACACGATGAAGGGCGCGTTGCCGCCGAGTTCCAGCGACAGCTTCTTCAACGTGCCCGCGGATTCGCGCGCGAGATACTTGCCGACGGGTGTCGAGCCCGTGAAGGTGATCTTGCGTACGCGGCCGTCTTCGAGCCAGTCGGCGACGGCTTCCTGCGCGTTGTCGCGCGATGCGCTGATGAGATTCAACGCGCCCGCCGGAACGCCTGCATCATGCGCGAGCATCACCAGCGCGAGCGCGGTGAGCGGCGTATCTTCCGCCGGCTTGCCGATGACGGTGCAGCCCGCTGCGAGCGCGGGGGCGATCTTGCGCGCGATCATCGCGAGAGGGAAATTCCACGGCGTGATCGCCGCGACGATGCCCACCGGCTCCTTCACGGCGCTCATGCGCTTGCCGCGTTGCTGCAGCGGAATGATGTCGCCGTAGATGCGCGTGGCTTCATCCGCGAACCATGCGATATACGATGCCCCGTACATCACTTCGCCACGGCCTTCGGCGAACGGCTTGCCTTGTTCGAGCGAGATGAGACGCCCGAGCGCGTCCGCGTTTTCGACGATCGACGCATGCCAGCGATGCAGCACGGCTGCGCGATCCTTCGGCAGCGTATCGCGCCAGGCGGGGAAGGCGCGGGCGGCGGCGTCGGTAGCGGCGCGTGCATCGGCGGGGCCGCTGTCGGCGACTCGCGCGATGACTTCGCCCGTCGCGGGATCGGTGACGGCGAAGCGCTTGCCACTCGCGGCGGGCACCCATTTGCCGTCGATGAAGTTGTCGGCGCGAATCAGGTCGCTCAACTCATATCGTTGCGTCATGATGGTCTCCAGAGAGATCAGGCGAGCAGTTGCGCAATCGCTGCCCCGACTTCCGTTGTCTTTGCCGTGCCGCCCAGATCGCCCGTGCGCGGGCCTTCCTTCAATACCGCCGAGATCGCGGTAAGCATCGCATCGTGGGCGTCACGCTCGCCGAGGAAATCGAGCATCATCGCAGCGCACCAGATCATCGCGATCGGATTGGCAATGCCCTTTCCCGCGATATCCGGCGCGGACCCATGTACTGGCTCGAACAGCGACGGGAAAGTGCGCTCCGGATTCATGTTCGCCGATGGCGCGATGCCGATCGTGCCCGTGCATGCCGGGCCGAGGTCCGAGAGAATGTCGCCGAAGAGGTTCGTAGCGACGACCACATCGAAGCGATCCGGATTCAGGACGAAGCGCGCGCACAGGATGTCGATGTGCTGCTTGTCCCATGCGACGTCCGGATATTGGGCGGCGATTTCAGCGGCGCGTGAATCCCACCACGGCATGCTGATCGAAATGCCGTTGCTCTTCGTCGCCACGGTGATTTTCTTCTCGCGCTTCTGCGCCAGATCGAACGCGAACTTCAATACACGCTCCGCGCCTTTGCGCGTGAAGATGGAAGTCTGCGACACGAATTCGCGTTCGGTGCCTTCGAACGATACGCCGCCGACCGACGAGTACTCGCCTTCGGTGTTCTCGCGCACGATCATGAAATCGATATCGCCCCCCTTGCGGTTCGCGAGCGGCGAGGGCACGCCATCGAACAAACGCGCGGGCCGCAGATTGATGTACTGGTCGAACTCGCGGCGGAACTTGAGCAGCGAGCCCCACAGCGAAATATGGTCCGGCACCGTCTGCGGCCAGCCCACCGCGCCGAACAGAATCGCATCGGCGTCTTGCAGCTGGGCTTTCCAGTCGTCGGGCATCATCTGGCCGTGCTGCGCGTAGTAGTCGCAGCTCGCCCACTCGATGTGCCGGTATTCGAGCGCGATGTTGAACCGCTTGCTCACGGTATCGAGCGCGCGCAAAGCTTCGGGCATCACTTCCTTGCCGATGCCGTCGCCCGGAATCACGGCAATGCGATAGATGCTGGACATGAATTACTCCGCGTGAAGTTGATAGACGAGGAAAAGCACGCGCGTGCATAAAGCGCGTGCGTGCTTTCGAAAAGGAAAGTAAGAGGCGCGCGCCTCAGTGATGGTGCGGCGAAAAGAGCGTTTCGAGCGGGTAATGCGACTTCACGAACGACGTCTTGATGATGACGTAGCTGAAGTACTTTTCGATGCCGATGCCGCGCTCCAGCAGCCCCTCGATGATGCTTTGATAGTGGCTCACGCTGCGCGTGACGAACTTGAGCAGGTAGTCGTAACCGCCGCTCGCGAGATGACATTCGACGATCTCGTCGACATCCCTCACCGCATTGACGAAGTTGATGAAGTCCTCGCGGCGATGATCGGCGAGCGTGACTTCGGTGAAGACCACCTGCACGTCGCCGAGCTTCTCCAGTTGAATCTGCGCACCATAGCCGACGATATAACCCGCCTTCTCCAGCCGCTTCACGCGAATCAGGCAAGGGCTGGGCGACAGACCGACCGCGTCGGCGAGCTCCACGTTCGTGATGCGCCCGCGTTTCTGCAATTGCGAAAGGATACGCAGATCGATTCGGTCCAGCTTGCTGTCGTTGCTCATCGTGACGGGTTCGGTCTTGCATGTCGGCGGTCGGTCGATGTTATCACGCGGCCGCGCGAGAACCACATCCGGAATCGCCCTTCAATGCGGCGCGCACGTCGCTTTGTGCGAGCACGTCGTCGAGCGTTTTGCAGACGCGCTCGAACATCATGTCGAAGTTCGCTTCGGTATAGCACAGCGCCGGCGCGAAGCCGAGAATGTTGTCGCCGAACGCGCGGAACACGAGGCCATTGCGATATGCCGCCGCGGCGACGCGATCCGGAAGCTTCAGTGATGCATCGAAGCCACGCTTGCTATCCTTGTCGGCGACCAGTTCGAGCGCGCCGAGCAGGCCGCGATGACGCGCATCGCCCACGAGCGGATGGTCGAGCAGCGCATCGAGTCCCTGCGCGAAACGCGGTGCCCGCGCCTGGGCGTTCGCGAGCAGGCCGCCTTCGTGATAGAGCCGCATGACTTCAAGACCGATGGCCGCGCTCACCGGATGCGCGGAGTACGTGTGGCCGTGACCGATCGCGGCCGATACATCGCCGCCATCGGCAATGCCCTGATAGACCGCATCGGACATGAGCACCGCGCCCATGGGCGCGTAGCCCGCAGTGAGGCCCTTCGCGACCGTCATCAGATCGGGCTCGACGCCTTCGCCTTCGCATGCGAAGAGCGGGCCGGTGCGACCGAAGCCGGTGATGACTTCATCGGCGACAAAGAGGATCTCGAGCTTGCGGCACGCTTCGCGCATCGCCCTCAGCCAGCCGGCGGGCGGCACGATCACGCCGCCAGAGCCTTGAATCGGCTCGCAGAAGAATGCGGCGACGTTGTCCTCGCCGAGCTCCGCGACCTTCGCTTCGAGCGCTTTCACCGATGCATCGATGAGTGCGGCGTCATCGGCGTAATCATTGCGATACGCATACGCCGACGGAATGTGATGCTGCGTCGCAAGCGGCAGATCAAAGTTGCGATGAAACGCAGGCAACGCGGTCAGGCCCGCACCGATAGACGACGACCCGTGATAACCGCGTTGCAGCGCGATGCAGTGCTTCTTCGACGGACGGCCCGTCGCGTTGTAGTAGTGCGTGATGAAGCGCAGGGCGGAATCGACCGCATCCGAGCCGCCGAGCGTGAAGTACACGTGTTGCAGCGATGGGGGCGCGAGTTCCACGAGCTTCGCGGCCAGTTCGATCGCGGGCTCGGAGCCGAAGTGGAAGTAGCCGGTCGCGTAAGGCAGCTTCGTCATCTGCTTCGCGGCGGCCTCGACGATGCTCGCGTGCCCATAGCCCGTGTTCACGCACCACAGGCCGGAGAACGCGTCCAGTAGCTGATTGCCTTCCATATCGCGCAGGAACACGCCATCGGCGGAATCGAGCACGGTGACGCCGCGCGCTTCATGCGCACGGTAGCTGACGACGGGATGAATCAGATGCTTACGGTCGGACTCGACAAGCGACTTGATCGACATGATGCGGCTCTCTCTTTGTGCGGACAGTGTTCGAAATGGCTCGTGACTGTTTCATACTATCGGCAGAGCCGCATCGCGCGTGTCGCCAAAAAAATCACCAAAAAGCGAGAATGCGGCGTTTTTCGGGGGGCTTGCAGCATTTTGTGCTGCGCGCTTCGCACAGCGGTTTCAGTAGCCGCGCGTGCGGTCGATCTCGCCGATCATGCGCTCTCCCGCGCGATGGCGGCGCAGATTTTCCAGCACCACGTCAACGGCAGTCTCGGGACGCGTCGCGCTCGCGATATGCGGCGTCAGGCGCACGCGCGGATGCGTCCAGAACGGATGCGTCGGCGGCAACGGTTCGGGCTCGGTTACGTCGAGAATTGCGGCGTGAAGATGGCCGCTGTCGAGCGCATCGAGCAAGTCCTGCTGAATCACGTGCGGGCCGCGCCCCGCGTTGATGAAAGACGCGCCTTCGGGCAGCGCCCCGAACACGCGCTTGCCGATGAGACCGCGCGTGGCATCCGTGAGCGGCAGCAGGCACACGAGGATATCGGTGCGCGCGAGGAAGGCATCGAGCGATTCGATGCCCGCATAACATTCGATGCCTTCTATTTCATGCGGCGAACGGCTCCAGCCCGCGCAAGGAAAGCCGAAAAGACGCAGCGTGCTCAGCACCGCCGTGCCGAGCATGCCGAGTCCCAACACGCCGATGCGCCGCGTCGACGCCGCGCGCACGGGCCTTTCACGCCATACGCGCTCGCGCTGCTGCATGGCGTAATCGAAGAGGTCGCGATGAATCGTGAGTACCGCCTGCGTCACATATTCCACCATGCCTTCGGCGATGCCCGGCTCGGTCATGCGCACAACCGCGACGTGCGGCGGCACGCTCGACAGATCGAACTGATCGATGCCCGCGCCCACCGAGAAGATCACTTTGAGATTGGGCAAGGTCTGCATGATATCGGCGGGCGGCTGCCACGCGGCGAGATAGCGCACGGCAGCGGGATCGCCAATATCCGGCCACAAACGGAACGGCAGGTCCGGCGCTTTTTGCGCGAAGCGTTGCGCCCATTGCCTGCCGCGTTCGGGATCGGCCTTATAGAGAATGGTCATGAATCAGCCCAGCGCCTGGTTGATGATCGCGAATTGCGCGACGGATGCATCGTGCTGCAGCGTGCCGTTGCGCGCCATCTTGATGACCGTATCGACGCGCTTGAGACCGGCGCCTTCGAGCCAGTCCGACAGACCGCTTTCGTCCGGCGTGTCGATGCGGGTGAACTTGCCTTCGTAATGCGCGAGCCAGTGCGCGATGAGCGCCTGCGCGCGGCGCACGTGTTGCTGGTCGGCGGTGAGGGAAACGACTGGGCCGATCGCGTGGCCGCGCCCGAACTCGCGAATGAGTGCAAAGCCCACTGTTTCGCCATCCCGTTCGAGCAGAACGCCTTGGGCGACGTTCAAGAGCGAAGGCAGCAGCGCGCTTCGGTCAAGCCCGCTCGCGCGCGATGCGAACGCGACGAGCGCTGCCGTATCGCGCGGCTCGAACGCGCGCACGCTTTCGCCTGTCTGCAACTCGACGCGAGGCGCAGTGAAATCGGCGGATTGATGCTGATGAATCGCGCCGATGCGCCTGAACCCGAGCTTTGCATAAAGCGGCTCGCCTGCGGGCGTCGCGTGCAAAACGGTGATGCGATTGCCGAGCGCTTCGAGCAGCAGGTCCATCAGCTTGCGGCCTATGCCTTTGCCCTGTTGATCGGGCGCGACGATCACCATGCCGAGCGAGCCGCCGTCACCGCCATACTTCCAGCACAGCGCGGTGCCGACCACACGCTCGCCATCCTGCGCGACGAAACCCGCGCCGGCATCCAGCACGAAGCGCCAGTCATCGGCGCGATGCGGCCATTTGACGTCGAGTGACAGCGCATGTGCGGCGGCGATGTCATCGACGGTGAAGGGGCGGTAGAGAAGGGTGGATGCTTCGGTGGCGGACATGGGATGCTCCACGATAGGGATTCCTCGCTACTCTGACATGCCACGGAGGCGGCAGCATAGGATGATCCTGTTGTCTTCGATTGCGTGGATGCGCCGCCGGACTTGGCGCTGGCACGTTGAGTTGTTCGCGACGCAATGACCGAGAGGGAGCCCGTGCTCTCAGAAAGCGGACGAACCTTGGGTGAGCTCAGTGAAGTGACGCCATGCGACAAAGTGCGCGGCGAGCGGGTTGCGATAAAGGGAGGCGCGTAGCAAATGTCTCTTGAGCGCGAAGTGCTGCCGAATCGGGCCGAAGCTCGACAGGAACGCCTGGGTGCGTTGAGGGACTCGGAAACCACGCATCCGACGCTCGCGTTCGATCACCACCATGGCCACACACGCCGCGCCTGTTGCGTCACGAGCCTGCGGGGCGCAAGATGGGATCGCCAGCCGCTTACGAAGCTGCTCTCCGCCCGCGGACTACAGCGTCGGAATTACACCCGGAAGCTCAAGGTGGTATTCCACGCGCTTGACGCCGGGCACACCCTCGGCCGCAATGCGGATCGCGCGCTTTTCCTCCTCGGACTCGATCACGCCCCATAGATGTGCGACACCGTCCCTGACAAGCACCCCCTGTTTCGGCAGCCCCCAAGGTTTCCCATGCATTTCGAGAACGATCGCGTCGCGCAGGCTCGCATCGTCGTGTGAAGCTGAATTAACGGCTGGCGCGGCGCTCGCCAGTGCGCGGATCAGGTTCGAACGGCTCACGATTCCGACCAGCTTGCCGTCTTTGAGCACCGGCACGCGTTTGAGATGCCGGCGCTCCATGAGGTCGGCAATCTTGTCGAGCGGGAAGTCCTCTGAAATGGAAATCACCTGGTCGCACATCACGTCGCCGACGACATGACCGTGCTCCTTCACGTACCTCGCGGCCTGCTCGCGCGGCGACGATGACCTTTCCGTCCGCGTCGACGACGGGCATCCCGCTGATGCCGTTGTCGACGAACAGTCTCGCGGCGTCGTGGATCGTCATGTCTGGTGTGGCGGTAACGACGGACGTAGTCATGATGTCGAGTGCGCGCATGATCGTTCCTTCAGCGTGTCGCGACGGGTCCCCATCTGCTGCACCCGTCGCACAGTTTCGGCAGACGCACCGACGTCGGATCGCCGGTGCTGAGGCGCCTTGGTTCAATAGGCAAATGTGATATCGGGTTGAGGGCGCTATCTTTTGTGAAAGGCTCACTGTGGCCGGGATCTTCGTACTGTTCTTCCAATGATGCGTGGCCACAAATGGTCGGGGCTACTCACGCCCCCAGCCGGCCCAGCATGGCGATGAGCGCAGGAAGCACAAACGGCAACACGACTGCCGATACGATCCCATTCATGGCCATGCCGAGACCCGCGAATGCACCAGCCTCCTCACTGATCTGGAACGCCCGTGCCGTGCCTATGCCGTGCGAGGCCACGCCGATCGCGAAGCCTCGCGCGTCGTCGCGCCGTACGCCTACCAGTCCGAGCATGAGTGTGGATATCACGGCGCCCGTAATGCCAGTGACGATCACAATCGCCGCAGTCAACGAGGGAATACCGCCGACCTTGGCCGATATCAGCATTGCGATGGCTGCCGTGACCGATTTGGGTGCAAGCGAGACGACCGTCGTTGCCTGGCAGTGAAACAGCAATGCGATTGCGACCGCCGACAACACGGCCACGGATGATCCCGCCAGCAGCCCGCACAGCAGCGGGAAACACGCACTTCGCAGTTTGTGAATCTGACGGTATAGCGGAACCGCCAGCGCGACAATCGCCGGACCCAGCAGGAAATGAATGAACTGCGCCTGTACGAAATAGACGCGATAGTCGGTGTGCGTCAGCTTCAGGACGGCGATCAACATCATCACCGCAATAGCGACGGGATTCGCGAACGGATGATTCCGGCACCGGGCATGAAGCCAGCGCGCGAACAGATACGCTCCGATCGTCAGGGCGAGCGCCGGTACGGGGGAATCGCTCAGGTACGCGCGGGCGAGCGTGGTGATCTCCGGCGTGGACATGGTTGCCCCCTTTGCGGATGAGATGCCGTGCCCTGTCTGCTAACGCTGCGCCTCGACGGAGGGGACCGTGGAGCGTTCGCCACTGTTGCGTCTTTGCAAAAGCGCACACGTCACGATTCCGGTAACCGCGACCGAGAGGGCCGTGCTAACGACGATCGCCAGCAGGATGGCGATCAGTTGACCGTTCAACGCCCCTGACAGCCCGACGACACCCGCACCGGCTGGAATGAACAGAAGCGACAGGTGATTCAGAAGTCCGAGCGCCGGCTTTTCGAGCCGGTGTCCGACGGACGGCGCGGTCGCCAGTAGGGCAGTGAGCAGGACCATGCCGATGACAGGTCCCGGAATCGGCACGCGCATGATGCGCGCGAGCAGTTCGCCGATGCCCTGGAATGCAATCAATGTCGCGAAGGTGCACACGACGGCGACGTCGCCGCTTACAACTGCGTTGGGTCGTGTGCTGCGCAATGAAAGGTGCATGTCAGCGCTTCGCATGGTGCGCCTGCCGGACGCACCGCAGAGCGCTTTCATTGAAGAACGATCAACGCAGAGATCAATTTCAGTGTGGCTGCATGTGGTTGTGAATTTAGCGGGCGCCGGACATGCCGGGGCACGCCGGGAAGCGCCGGCTCAAGGCGCGCGCCGTGCAGTTCTTGCAATCAGGCGTCGATAACAGCTTTCTCGCTTTCTGACCAGAGTTCGAGAACATCGAATCGACTCATGTCTGTATCGACGCTGGCCTGAACATCAAGGAACCAGCGTTGTGAGGGCGCGCGCACTTCTGGCACAGATTGACAGGACGTCTTTCCGATCAGGCGTCAGTTTCCACCGCCATAAAATTCGTTCATCCGATTCAGTGTCCCATCCTTCTCGGCGCGGATCAGTTCCTGATAGACCTGGGCGCGCGTCTTGCCGACTCCCGCTCCGCTGGTGCTGCCTGCCGTCGTTCCGCCGACGGAGTCGGTCGTCATCGCGGCATTGCTGTCGGAACCCGTATTCGACGGAGTAGCGTCATCGGCATGGACCTGCATCGCATACAGTGACAAGGCTGCGACGGGAATCAAAATCATGGCTTTCATCGCATTCTCCAGCATGGTGCATTGACATTGCCGACGCGGCGCGCCGGCAGTGACGACTGTATTCGCTGGTCAGATGCGCATGAATAAGGCGCCCGTCCTAAAAGAGACTCGGGGGTTGCCCTATTCAGTTTGCTGGCTCCATTCTATTAGCTTTCGATTCACTTGATGTTTTGGAATCCAGAATATAGTCAATTATGCACTTCATGTACATGATGATGCGTTCATATTAGCTACACGTTCCTCAGCATCGGAAAAAGTGGCGAAGTGATCACTTCAGTGACAATCGCCCACTCCCAGTGGCTTGGGTCGAATTTCGAATACGGAGTGGGCTGGGCAGGAAATGCGTGTCCGGCTTTGCCGGGTTGCGGCCCGACGTGCGGCTGAAGGTGATTCGACGCTCCTATCAGCTTCGTCAATTCTTGGCTACACCATCAAAAAGAGGTAACTGTGAAATTCATCAGCCGCATCGCCGCGTCTACAACGCTCGTGGTAGTCGCTTTCGGTCTCGGAACGTTCGCCCAGATCAAGTTCTTTCCGAAGACCACCGACGACAACCCGGTCGCGCGTATCGTCCTCAACATCGAGTCCTGGACCAGCTAGTGAAAATGAATAACCCGGAAGAATCAATGGAAGGTCTTGCACCGCGCTCATGAAGCGAATCGGCGGCGGTCGTCCGGACAAGGACGGCCTATACATCGCACGTTCGGAGGCCCGCAGTTTGATTCGGGGAGCGGCCGCGGAATGACCGGGTGATGCCGATGGTGAACGGCTACAGATGGCCGCAAGCACCAGTTCGGCGAACGCGACCGCTTCACCGATCGCACGCCCGCCACCGTCGACGAGCTGTACGAACGCATCCGCGGAACGGCCGCGCAGGGGTATGCGGTTAGCGAGTGGTTCAACTTCAAACGATCGTTCATTAGAACGAGTGGTGAATGCCCGTCAGCACGATCGCCTGATTGCGTCCGCTCGAAACGCCCGCCGTGAAGAACGCAGCATTCGCGCTGTCGTTCGCGTGCTCGTACAGCACGTCCACGTAAACCTGCGTGCGCTTCGACAACGCATAGATATCGCCGATTTCGAACTGCGTCCAACGACGGCCCGAGAGCGTCGTCGTCGCGGCGCCGCCCGCGAGCGTATTGGCGGGCGTGAACTGGTAGTTCGTGCCCGCGTCCCAGCTCTGATAGGTGTCCGAGAAGCCGTTCGACTGCAGCTTCACGCGCGTGTACAGCCCGTGCACGAGCAGCTTGCCGAACTGATACGAGAGGCCCGTACCCATGTTCTCGACCTTGTCGGCGGAATAGGTCGCAGCAGGCATCCCCTGGAATGTGTTGATGCCCATCGTGACGATCGACGGCGTGCGGTTGTGCTCGTTCGAGTACACGGCGGCCGCCTTGAACGGGCCCGTTCGCGTAGCTCAAGCCGAAGCTTAGGGTCTTCCCCGTCGAGAAGTTCGTCGTGTTGCCGAGGCCCATCATCGCGCCGATCGTAAAGCCCGCGTAATGTGCATCGTAATGTGCCGCGCTTGATTCGACGCAAGTGATTCGATGCAATGGCCTCGCCGGTGGCGAGGCCATTCGTTTTGGCTGCATCAAACGATCACGAAGTCGTCGCGAGCGACACAAGTGATTTGATGCAATGGCCTCGCCGGTGGCGAGGCCATTCGTTTTGGCGGCATCAAACGATCACGAAGTCGTCGCGAGCCGCATCGCCATCTCGCGGCGTGCGATTCAGCTTTTCACGCGCGCCGAAGCGGGATCGTATGGTGCTTTCAGATGCAGCGTGGCAGGCAGCAGATCGCCGGCGACATCGATCTGATAGCGGCCACTCGTGAGCCACGCTTGGTCGAGCGCGCCATCGTCGTCGCGCTTCACGTAACCCATCGCGACCGGGCAGCCGAGCGTATGCCCGAACGCCGCCGACGTGACGAAGCCCGCCACCTTGCCATCGCGCAGGATCGCCTCGCCGCCCCATAGCATGCGATCGCTTGCGCCGTCCGCGGTGAGCACGATGAGACGCTTGCGCAGCGGCTCGCCGCGCAGCTTGACGAGCGCATCGCGCCCGACGAACGGAATGTCCTTGTCGAGCTTGCACGCGAACGCGAGCCCCGCTTCGAACGGGTTCGTATCCGGCGACAGCTCGCGTCCCCATGCGCGATAGCCTTTCTCGATGCGCAGCGACTCCAATGCGTAATAGCCCGCGTTTTTCACGCCGAAACGCGCGCCCGCCTGATGCAGCGTTTCATAGACGCCCACCGCGAATTCGACGGGCACATACAGCTCCCAGCCGAGTTCGCCGACGTAGGTGATACGCGTCGCGCGCACCGTCGCATAGCCGATATCGACTTCGCGGCTCTGCCCGAACGCGAATGCCTCGTTGCTCCAGTCGGCCTTTGAGACGCTCGCGAGCAGATCGCGAGCGCACGGTCCCATCACCGCGAGCACCGCGTATTGACCGGTCACGTCGACCAGCATGCAGTGGCTGTCGTGCGGAATGCGTTTGGCGATCGTGTCGAAGTCGCGCGTGGTTTGCGCGGAGCCCGTGACGAGCAGATATTCGTCGGCGGCGAGACGCGTGAGCGTGAAATCCGATTCGTAGCCGCCGCGCGCGTTGAGCATGCCCGTATAGACGGCCGTGCCGGGCGGCACCGAGACATCGTTCGCGACGATCTGTTGCAATACGGCTTCGGCATCGCGTCCCTTGACGAGAAATTTGGAGAACGACGTCATGTCGAAAAGGGCAACGCGTTCGCGGCATGCGCGATGTTCGTCGCCGCTCCAGGGCAGCCAGTTCTGCTGGCCGAACGCGTAGTCGATGCGCGCCTGCTCGCGCGTCGGCGCGAAGAAGTTCGCGCGTTCCCAGCCCATCTTGCTGCCGAAGCATGCGCCTTCGTCCCGCAGCAACGCATGAAGGGGCGAGCACCGGAAGGGCCGTGCGCTATCGAGTTCGCGATTCGGCCACGGCATCGCGTAGTGCAGGCCGAGCGTTTCCTTCACGCGGTCGTGCAGCCATGTGTCGTTGCCGTTGAAGCGCGCGAAGCGTCGAATGTCGACGGGCCATAGGTCCATCGTCGGCTCGCCCGCGACGATCCACTCGGCGAGCGCCATGCCCGCGCCACCCGCCGACGCAATCCCCATCGAGTTGAATCCCGCGCCGACATAGAAGTTGCGCAGCTCGGGCGCTTCTCCAAGGATGAAGCTGTTGTCGGGCGTGAACGACTCCGGGCCGTTGTAGAACTGGCGCACCTGGGCCGTCTCCAGCGCGGGCACGCGCTGCAGCGCGTTCTCCATCAGGATCTGGAATTGATCCCAGTCGTCGGGCAGCAACTGGAACTCGAAGTTCTCGGGAATGCCGTTCATGGCCCACGGCTTCGCATCCGGTTCGAAGCCGCCCATCACGAGGCCGCCCACTTCTTCCTTGAAGTAGATGTAGCCATCGGGGTCGCGCATTACTGGCAGATCGGGATGCACGCCCGCAATCCTCTCAGTGACGATGTAGTAGTGCTCGGCCGAATGCAGCGGCACGGTGACGCCGCACAGGCGTCCCACGGCCTTCGCCCACTGGCCCGCGCAATTGACGACGATCTCCGCCGCGATCGCGCCTTCATTGCCCGCCTTGTCGCGCCACGCGACGCCGCTCGCCTCGCGGCCCTTGCGTGTCTGCCGCGTGTGGATCGCGGTGACGCGCGTGTTCTCGGCGATACGCGCGCCGCGCCGTCGTGCGCCGCGCGCGAGCGCCTGCGTCAGATCGGTCGGGTTCGCCTTGCCGTCGCCGGGCAGCCAGACGGCACCGAGCAGGTCGTCGGTGCGCATCGGCGGCCACAGTTCGCCTGCTTCCTTCGGGCCGATCACGTCGCACGTCACGCCATACGCGCGCGCGACGGCGGCCGTGCGCTTCAGCTGCGTCATCCGCTCGGCCGTGCGCGCCACCGACAGCGAGCCGCATTGCTTCCAGCCCGTCGCGAGACCCGTGTCCGCTTCGAGCTCGGCGTAGAGCGCCGTCGAATAGCGGATCAGCTTCGTCATGCTTTCCTGCGCGCGCAACTGGCCGACGAGCCCCGCCGCATGCCACGTCGTGCCGCACGACAACTGGCCCTGTTCGAGCAGCACGACATCCGTCCAGCCGAGCTTCGTGAGATGCCAGGCGAGCGAGCATCCGATGATGCCGCCGCCCACGATGACGACGCGCGCCTGCGTCGGAAGATTGGTTGACATGTGTTGGATCTCGCCGGGATGTGTGGAAATGAGTTGAAATATGTGGAAATGATTTACTGGGTACTGTGCCGCAAAAATACGCACAATGCAACGTTTACGGGCACATTCAAGCAAGCGCGCAGAGCGAGCTTTGTGTGGAATTGCTTGGATTTATGTTGGCCTCGGGCAGGCGCGTCTGATAGACTCGCGCCAAATTCCAACCGCCGCCGCCGATGTTCGCCACCCACCGACAGAACGAGATCCTGCGACTCGTCCGCGCGCAACAGACCTGCACGATCACCGATCTGGCGAACACGTTCGCCGTGTCCGATGAAACGATTCGTCGCGACCTGAAGCCGCTCGTCGCCGAAGGGCTGCTCGTCAAGGTGCATGGCGGCATCATGTTGCCCGCGCAACTTGACGAGCCGCCGTTCCGCCGCCGCATGGTCGAGCAGCGCGACGCCAAGCGCGCGATCGCGGCGCGCATCGCGCAAATGATCGGCGACGGCGATTCGCTGCTGCTCGACGGCGGCACGACCTGCGTGCATATCGCTCACGCGCTCGAATCGCATTCGCGCCTGACGGTCGTCACCAATTCCGCTGAGATCGCGCGCCTGCTCGCGCCGCGCAACGGCAACCGCGTGCTGATGGCGGGCGGCGAACTGCGCGCCGACGATGCCTCTGCTGTTGGCGAGAGCGCGCTCGCTTTCGTCCGGCAATTCCATGTGCGTTATGCGATCGTGTCGGTGACGGCCATCGACGCGAAGGGGCGCTTCATGGATGCGCAGCCCGCCGATGCCGCGCTTGCGCTCGCGGCGTTCTCGCAAGCGGAGCGGCGCGTCGTCGCCGCCGATCACACGAAGTTCGGCCACAGCGCGCTCGCTCATGTATTCGGCCCGGACGGTCTCGACATCCTCGTCACCGATGTCGCGCCGGCTGCGGCGCTGTCGAAGGTTCTGGCGGCGGCTGGCGTCGAAACGATCTGCGCGGCGTCCGCGCCGGGTGAGGCAGGCGGGGCCGGCATCTGATCGAGTGCGGCAGGCCGCATCAGCCGCGGACCTAAAGTGCAGCGCCGCAAGAGCCGCTAACCGGATCGATGGGACCGTCCTGGGCTCGCGCATTGGCCTGTGAGGCCGATAAGCCGCTTATCGCCGGGATCGGCCGATTTAACGAAATGGTTCACCGGCTGCCCAAAAATGAGAGGTTAATTGACTGATTGAATTCGTTCTAATAATCTTCACCCCGATTTAAATCGAAAGCGTCAACGGCGACGCTCGAATTGTTAAATCTTTCCGGTTACTGGCACGGACTCTTTTATTGCGTGAATGTTAAATCCGCAAAAGGACGTTTGTGATGCAGTGCCACATGTGCCGGCGGGTTTGTCCGGCGGCCGGTTGTCAGTTGCCTGCCAGTCATTTCCAGCTGCGAAAGGCTGTGACACTCTCGCGTAAAGCGGGCAGCGGCGCTCGTTTCAGGGCGGCGGCACGATTAGCCTGTGAAGTACCGCAGAAAGCAAAATGCAAGAAAAATCCGCTCGCACCAGGCGGTCAAAAGAAGTCGATTTCGCGCCTCTTATAAACCGGCATTTCGATGAGCCGTAATAGGGTGCGAAGGCATTAAAGCAATATCGGGCTATCAAGGCATTGTCGGGCAATGTGAAGGAATTGGCCCGCAATCGATGCAGGGCTTGAAGAACCGGGTCAATGTGGAATTCCAGTTTCATATTGCCGTTTGTGGTCCTTCATCAACGATTTCCCGGTCGGACGGAAACAACGATTGAGCGTTGCGGGGTTTTATGAGAATTGCAGTTCTGGAGGAGACACAGGCGCAAGCCGATTTCGTGTGCGGGACGCTGTCGGCCGCGGGGCACAGCTGCCATGCATTCGACAATGGACATGCGCTGATCGGGCAACTGCGTAGCCAGCCGTTCGATCTGCTCGTGCTCGATCGCGATGCGCCGGGCCTGCCGGCTGACGACGTGCTGCACTGGGTCCGCGAGAATCTCACCGAGCGTCTGCCCGTCCTCCTGATAACGGGCACAGACGATACGTCCGACCAGATAGCGGACGTCGACGATTGTCTCGTCAAGCCCATCAGTGCGGCGACGCTGCTCGCGCGCGTCGGCATGCTGCTGCGCGGCACCGGCCAGGAGCTGATAGCGGGGAAGGAAGTGTTCGGCGAATACGAATTCGAGCCGGGCTCGAAGCGCGTCCATGTGCGCGGCCATTCCGTCACGCTCACGCACAAGGAATTCGAACTCGCGCTGCTGCTGTTCAAGCACTTGAGCCGGCCGCTGTCGCGCTCGCATATTCTCGATGCGATCTGGAAACAGGCGGCGTCCATTCCGTCGCGGACGATGGACACGCATGTGTCGATGCTGCGCACGAAACTCGGCTTGCGTCCCGAGAACGGCTATCGGCTGATGCCGATCTACGGCTACGGCTACCGGCTCGAACGCATCGAAAAGGGCGAAACGTAAGCAGCGCGCGAAAAGCCGTTTGAGCGGCCCTTACCGCGCATTATCGTGCCGATGCTGCTGCATCGACCGCGCTTCTTCGCAAGCGGATGTCTGATCGCGCCACGTGTTCTCGAAGAGGCACGCATCGATCGGCATGCGCTTCGCCCAGCCTTCCGATTCGAGCATCGGCTCGGGATAGAAACGCTCCACATGCCCGAGACACAGAATGGCGACAGGCCGTGCGCCCTCCGGCATGCCGAGCATCGCGCGCACTTCGTCGGCATCGAACAGCGAAACCCAGCCCATTCCAAGCCCTTCCGCGCGCGCCGCGAGCCACATGTTCTGGACCGCGCACGCCACCGAAGCCAGATCCATTTCCGGCAGCGTGCGCCTTCCGAAGATGTGCTTCTCGCGGCCGTCCATCAGCGCCATCACCAGCAGTTCGCCGCACTCGAGCATGCCTTCGACCTTGAGCTTCATGAACTCGTCGCGCCGCTTGCCGAGCGCATCCGCCGTCAGCACACGCTCGCGTTCGACGGCGGCATGCAGCTTTTGCCGAAGCGCGGGATCGGTGATGCGGCCGATCCGCCACGGCTGCATGTAGCCGACGCTCGGCGCATGATGCGCGGCGTCGACAAGGCGCGCGAGCACGGCGGGATCGACGGGCGTGGGCACGAAGTGGCGCATGTCGCGCCGCTCGTAGATCGCGCGGTAGACCGCCGCGCGTTCGGCGTCGTCAAAAGGCTCGGCCATCGAAGAGGGCAGCCGCGAAGGCTGGGTTGGACGGCCAGTAGCCGTGCATGTAAGTGGCGACGATCGAACCCTGACGATAGACGGCTTCGCCGGGTGCGTCGGACTGTGCGCGCGTCGCGTGACGCACGGGCGCGAGCGGCGTGCTCACGCGCGAGTAGTGAAACGTGTGGCCCGTCAGCGTGCCGTGCACGCTGTCGTCGATCTGCTGCATGCCGAGCGCGGTGAAACGCGTCTGCATCGCGGCATGGCCGGGCAGCAGGCCGAGCATTGGCGTCGTGACCCCTTGCGTGTCGGTGACGCTGTCGAGCAGATACAGCATCCCGCCGCATTCGGCGACGATGGTTTTGTTGGCAGCCACATGCGCGCGGACGGATGCCGCGCTGCGCGCGTTGGCCGCGAGCGCAGGCGCATGCAGTTCCGGATAGCCGCCCGGCAGATAGAGTGCGTTCGCATCGACGGGAACGGGCTCGTCGGCGAGCGGCGAGAACCAGGTGATGCGCGCGCCCAGCGCTTCGAGCAACTGCACGTTCGCCGGGTAGATAAACGCGAACGCGGCATCGCGCGCGACGGCGATATGCATGCCGTCGAGCAGTCGCGGCAACGGTGCTTCGTGCGCGGGTTCGTCGAACGTCACGACAGGCGGAAGTTGCGCGAGCGCGGTCGATGCGAGCGCATCGGCCGCGCGGTCGAGCCGTGCGTCGAGGTCATCGATCTCCGCGGCTTGAAGCAAGCCCAGATGTCGATCGGGCAACTCGATTGCCTCGGTGCTCGACAGATAGCCGAGCATCTGCAGATCGGCGGGCAGCGACTCTTCGAGCATCTGCGCATGACGCGCGGAGCCGACCCGGTTCGCGAACACGCCATGAAACGGCACGTCCGGCCGAAAACGCGCGAGGCCGAACGCGACCGCGCCGAAGGTCTGCGCCATCGCTTTCGCCGAAATCACGGCGACGACGGGTACGTTGAATTTCGCGGCGAGATCGGCGCTGCTCGGCGTGCCGTCGAAAAGGCCCATTACGCCTTCGATCAGGATCAGATCGGCGTCGCGCGCCGCTTCGGCGAGCAGCGAACGACATGCGCGTTCGCCGACCATCCACAAATCCAGCGACAGCACGCTCGCGCCGCTCGCGCGCGCGAGGATCATCGGGTCAAGGAAATCCGGGCCCGTCTTGAACACGCGCACGTCGCGCCCCATCCGCCGATGATGCCGCGCGAGCGCAGCCGTGATCGTCGTCTTGCCCTGGCCCGACGCCGGCGCGCTGATGAAGAGAGCGGGGCACGCGGGCATCGTTCAGAACTCCACGCCGCGCTGCGCCTTCACGTGCTGCTCGCGATACGGATGCTTGACGAGGCGCATTTCGGTGACGAGATCGGCGGCGTCGATCAGCGCGTCGGGCGCGTGGCGTCCCGTGATGACGACGTGCAGCATCTCGGGCCGCGCGTTGACGACGCTCAACACTTCATCGAGCGGGAGATATTCGTACTTCAGCACGGTGTTCAGCTCGTCGAGGATCACCATCTGATACTCGCCGCTTTCGATCATGCGGCGCGCTTCGTTCCAGCCTTTGCGCGCGGTCGCGATGTCGGCTTCGCGGTCCTGCGTGTTCCACGTGTAGCCGTCGCCCATCGTGACGAAATCGCAGTTAGCCTGCGCGCCGAGAAAGTCGCGCTCCGACGTATGCAGCGCGCCCTTGATGAACTGCACGACACCAAGCTTCAGGCCGTGGCCGAGCACGCGCACGGCCATGCCGAACGCCGCGGTGGACTTGCCCTTGCCCGTGCCCGTGTAGACGATCAGCAGGCCTTTTTCGATGGTCGCCTGCGCCTGCTTCTTCTCGTGGCCTTCGCGGCGGCGCTGCGTCATGCGTGCGTGCGATTCGGGATCGGTCTTCATCGATTGTCCTTCGTTCGGTGTGTGTCGTTTGAGTGTTGATGTATGGCGCTGATGTCATCGGCGGAGCACGCGATCGCGACCGTGACGCCATCGCGCGCGCGTTTGTGCACGAGCAGCCGTCCATTTTGCGCCGCGAGCAGCGCGCACGGTTCGCAGACGCCATCGACGCCCATATGCTCGCGCACGGCTTGCGATGCATTCGTATGCGCGTCGAGCGCGGCGATCTGTTCGCGCGTGAAGGTGCGCAACGGCAATGCGTGGCGTGCGCAGAACGCGACGAGGCCGGCTTCGCCGGCTTTCACATCGATGGTTGCGACGGCGCTGAGCGCTTCGAACGGCAACATATCGCCGAGTGCATCGCGCACGGCCGCTTCGATCTGTTCGGCCGACACGTCGCGCCGGCAACCGATGCCCACGATGCCCCCCGTCATGACGATGCGTGCTGAAGGAATGCATCGACGGGCGCAGCCAGCGACGCGACGCCGCCGATCACGACGATCGAAGGCGAGCCCAGCCCCGCATCCGCGACCCGCATGGTGAGATCGCGCAACGCCGCGCATACGTGACGCTGCTCGGGCCGCGTCGCCGATTCGATTGCGGCGCACGGCGTATCCGGCGACATGTCGGCGCGCAACAGCGCGTCGACGATCTCGTTCAGGCGGCGCATCCCCATGTAGATCACGAGCGTCATCCGAGTGGCGGCAAGCGCGGACCAGTCGGCTTCGCGCTCGCCCGCGCCGTGGCCCGTGACGAAGATCACGCCCTGCGCGTAATCGCGATGCGTGACGGGAATGCCGATTGCCGCGGGCGCGGCGATGCCTGCCGTGATTCCGCTGACGATCTCGACGTGCACGCCCGCCGCCTGCAACGCCTGCTGCTCTTCGCCGCCGCGTCCGAACACGAACGGATCGCCGCCCTTCAGACGCGCGACGCTGCGGCCCGCGCGCAAATGATCGAGCATCGTCGCGACGATTGCGGATTGTGGCGTCGATGCGTGGCCGCCGCGTTTGCCGACGTGGACGATCAGCGCATCGTCGCGCGCGAATTGCAGGACTTCGGGATTCACGAGATCGTCGACGAGCACGACGTCGGCCTGCGCGAGCGCGCGGACGGCCTTGAGCGTCAGCAGTTCGACGTCGCCGGGGCCGGCGCCGATCAGCCAGGCGCGGTTCATTGCGAATGGAGCGCCGCTGCGTGGGCGGGCCTTGAAGAAATGTGGGTCATGCGATGCTGCATTTGATGCGCGGCGCCATTGCCCGAAACCCGCTTGTAAACGGTCGTGCAAGCAGCGTGTCGCGCGTGGGCGCTGGCGTCCGTTTCCCGCGGCTCCAGCGAATGGCGAACGGTTTCGTCCGTCTCGTCGCCCCCTTGCATCTGGCCGGTATCCGGGCTGACGGCTCATCGCGTTCGCCTTCCCACTTGCATGATGCAGGCAGTGGCCTTGAACGCACTGCGCGGAAATTGTTCTTTCCGCTCGCCGCGTGACCGTTGCGGGGACAGCACAGGCTGAGCACTTCATTCGCCGCACGACATGTGCCGTACAAAAGAGGCGCTTCCCTGTTTCCCGTTTAACCGTGCAAGCGAACGCAGGCACGGCACCAGACGCGCGCATACGATAGCACAGCCGACCTTGCGCGTCGCTGCGGAATTTCCTCGATGGGCACGCTGCAACGGGGACGAAGAAAGCATGCCGGCTCTATTCTTGACGCTCTTCGCGTGCGAGCCTAAACTCGCACGCACTCTGGTGCTCGCGCGCGCTTTCTGCTCGCGCAGTTAAACGGGAAATAGCAGGCCCTTCGTGTCGCTCATATCGACACAGGGCCAAACTATGCTGCTCCCCGCAACGGTAGGTGAAGGCATCGCGAAGTCGATGCGGAGCCGTCTCGCTGCATGTGCGTCCAACAGTGGCCCATGCAGATCATCCACTGCGCGAAAACGCTCGCGCGGGAAGGAGAGGCGGCGCTTTCATCAGCCCGGATACCGGCCCGAGAAAACGACGCAATGCTGCGGGGATGCGGTGCTGCGTTCACGATTCCGCACGCGCCGCGTGCCCGATTCGCGTTTGCCTATTTCGGCCGCGAAGCGTTTGCGGCGCCGTTTTCCGTCCCCGTGCATCACGCTGACTCGCATCGCTCGCGGCGTTGCGATTTCAAAGTCCAGAGTCGCCCGAAAACAGATCGGGCAACGGAGCCATCATGCAGACACAGATGCGCAAGATTCCCGTGACGATCGTCACAGGCTTTCTCGGCAGCGGCAAGACGACGTTGATGCGTCACATTCTTCAGCACGCGGGCGGCCTGCGCATCGCGGTCATCGTCAACGAGTTCGGCGAGCTCGGCATCGACGGGGAAATCCTCAAGGGTTGCGGCATCGGTTGCGACGAGAACGGCGACGAGACAGAAGGCCAACTGTACGAGCTTGCCAATGGATGCCTGTGCTGCACCGTGCAGGAAGAGTTCTTTCCCGTGATGGAGCAGCTCGTCGAGCGGCGCGGCCGGATCGATCACGTGCTGATCGAAACGTCGGGCCTTGCGTTGCCGAAGCCGCTCGTGCAGGCATTCAACTGGCCGTCGATCAAGAACAGCTTCACCGTCGATGCCGTCGTCACCGTGGTCGACGGTCCCGCCGTCGCGAGCGGTCAGTTTGCGGACGATCCCGCCGCCGTCGACCGGTTGCGCAAGGCCGATCCCAATCTCGATCACGAATCGCCGCTGCACGAATTGTTCGAAGACCAGCTGTCGGCGGCCGATCTCGTGATCCTCAACAAGACCGATCTGCTCGACGAAGCGCAGCAGGCCGCCGTCGAATCGACGCTGCGCGAAGAGATACCGCCTCAGGTGAAAGTGGTGCGCGCACACATGGGACAGCTCGATCTTCACGCGCTGCTCGGGCTCGAATCCGCATCGGAAGAAACGATTCATCTGCGGCACGATCATCACGGTTCCGCCGACGATCCCGATCACGATCACCATCACGACGAGTTCGATTCCGTCGTCGTGACGGCGCAGGCGCCGTCGCGCGACACGATGATCGCGGCGCTCAGGCAGGTGGTCGAAGGACACACGATCTATCGCGTGAAGGGTTTTGCGGCCTTGCCGGGCGCGGCGATGCGTCTCGTCATTCAAGGCGTGGGGCGGCGCTTCGACAGCTATTTCGACCGGCGCTGGCAGGCGGGCGAAATCGACGCTTCTCGTGGCTCTGCGCTCAGCCGCTTCGTGCTGATCGGCGCAGATCTCGATCAACGGGCGCTGCAGCGCGCGCTCGACGAAGCGTTGAACGACGTCGCGAACGCACAAGCGCAACAGGCCTGAAGGCGGCGCGATGCATCTGCTGCGCACCGTTCCCGGCGGTTTCGTCGACGATACGAAGGGCGTCATCCGTATCGACCAGAAGCCCGCGGATATCGTGATCCTCAGTTCCGCGGACACGACGCTGTCGCTGCTCGCGAGCGTCGTGCCGCGGCTTGGCGAAGGCTTTCCGAGCGTGCGGCTCGCGAATGTCACGTATCTGCGGCAGCCCGCTTCCGTCGATTTCTATATCGACGATGTGTTGCAGCACGCGCGCGTCGTCGTCGTCGATCATCTGGGCGGCGAGTCGTACTGGCCGTATGGGATCGAGCAGGTCGTCGCGCTCGCGCAGCGCAACAGGCAGACGCTCGCGATGTTTTCCGGCGACTTGCAGGAAGACCCGAATCTGCTCGCGCGCAGCACGGCGGATGCGGATCTGTGTCATCAGTTGTGGCGCTATCTGCGCGAAGGCGGCGCGCGCAATGCCGAGTCGTTCATGCGCTGCATCGCGTGGCGCGCGCTCGGCTGGGGCGACGAGCCTGCACCGCCGGGCCCGTTGCCCGCGGCCGCGCTCTATCACCCCGCGCGCGACGCCGCGACCATCGAAGACTGGCAGGCGCGCTGGACCCAGGGCGCGCCTGTCGTCGCGGTCCTGTTCTACAAGGCGCATTTGCAGGCGGCGAACACGGCCGTGTTCGATGCGCTGATCGATGCGCTCGAAGCGCGTGGCATGAATCCGTTGCCCGTGGCGATCACGTCGCTGAAGGATGCAATCAGCCGCGACGTCGTGCAACGACTCGCCGCGCAGCAGGACATCACGCTCGTGCTGAATACGACGGCGTTTGCCGCTTCCGCGATCGACGATACCGAGCCGCTCGCGCTGGCGGGCGACGCGCCCGTGATGCAGGTGATCCTGAGCGGCGGCAACCGCGAAGACTGGGTGAACGACAATCACGGCCTCAACTCGCGCGATATCGCGATGCACGTCGCGCTGCCCGAAGTGGATGGCCGCATCATCACGCGCGCGATCAGCTTCAAGGGCCTTGCGTATCGCTGTCCGCATACGCAAGTGGACGTGGTTCGCTATCAGCCGGATCACGAGCGCGTTGCGTTCGTCGCCGAATTGAGCGAGCGCTGGTGCAAGCTGCGCCGCACGCCCAACGCCGACAAAAGGCTCGCGCTGATACTCGCGAACTATCCGATGAGCGAGGGGCGCATCGGCAATGGCGTGGGACTCGATACGCCTGCGTCAGTCGTCAACATCCTGAAGATGCTGCGCGACGAGGGCTATCGCATCGACGATTTGCCTATGAACGGCGACGCGTTGATGGACACGCTGACGCAAGGCGTAACGAACGATCCCGTCGTGCGCGATCTGCGGCCCGCGCTGCAAAGCCTCGCGCTCAGCGATTACATCACGTACTTCACGCGCCTGCCTCAATCGCTGCGCAATGCGCTGAACGCGAAGTGGGGCCCGCCCGAACACGATCCGACCTTGCGGCGTGGACGCTTCACGATTGCGGGTTGGCGCTGCGGGCATGTGTTCATCGGCATCCAGCCGCCGCGCTCGCGCGAGCAGAACGACTACGCGAGCTATCACGATGCCGAGCTCGTGCCGCCGCATGCCTATCTCGCGTTCTATTTCTGGCTGCGTCATCAGTTCGGTATCGATGCTGTCGTGCATGTCGGCAAGCATGGCAATCTCGAATGGCTGCCGGGCAAGAGCGTCGCGCTGAGCGATGCGTGCTGGCCCGATGCGATTCTCGGGCCGTTGCCGCATCTGTATCCGTTCATCGTCAACGATCCCGGCGAAGGCAGCCAGGCGAAGCGCCGCGCGCAGGCCGTGATCGTCGATCATCTGATGCCGCCTCTCACGCGCGCCGAAAACTACGGGCCGCTGCAAGACCTCGAGCGCCAGGTCGACGAATACTATGACGCGCTGATGGTCGATCCGCGTCGCGCGAAGCTGTTGCGCAAGACCATTCTCGACACGATCGTCACGCATCGGCTGCATGAAGAGCTGAGCCTCGACGCGCCGAACGATGCGAACGCGGAAGACGCATTGCTCACGCGTGTCGATGCATGGCTGTGCGAGCTGAAGGAAGCGCAGATACGCGACGGCTTGCATACGTTCGGCGAGTCGCCTCAGGACGTGCAGCGGCGCGATACGTTGCTTGCGCTCGGACGCTTTCCCGTCGGCGACGGACAGGGCGCGAAGGCGGGGCTCATCGATGCGCTCGCTCGCGATCTGCACGTCGATCGCATGTTCGATCCGCTGTCGGCGGACTGGTCGGCCGCGTGGGAGGGGCCGCGTCCTGCGCTGCTGGAACAGGTCAGCGATGCGCCATGGCGCCACAACGGCGACACGCGCGAACGACTCGAACTGCTCGCGTCGTGTTTGCTCGACGATATGTGCGGACTGCCTTGCGATTCGCGCACTCAACTCGATGCCGATGCATTGCCGCACGCGGCTCGCGTGCTGGGACGCTTGCGCGACGACATCCTGCCGCGTCTCGACGCATGCGGCGCGCACGAACTGATGCATCTGAAGCGCGGGCTCGAAGGGCGTTTCGTGCCGCCCGGCCCGAGCGGCTCGCCGTCGCGCGGACGGCCGGATGTGCTGCCGACGGGCCGCAACTTTTATTCCGTCGACACGCGCGCGATTCCGACGCAAGCCGCGTGGTCGCTGGGACTGAAGTCGGCGCAGACGCTGATCGAGCGTCACTTGCAGGAGCACGGCGACTATCCGGGCGCAATCGGCCTGTCCGTGTGGGGCACGGCGACGATGCGCACGGGCGGCGACGATATCGCGCAAGCGCTCGCGCTGCTCGGCGTGCGGCCGAAGTGGGCGCCGGGCAGTCATCGTGTGACCGACTTCGAGATCATGCCGATCGCCGCGTTCGATCGTCCACGCATCGATGTGACGTTGCGCGTGTCGGGTTTCTTTCGCGATGCGTTCGCGAACGTGATGCATCTGTTCGATGCAGCCGTGCAGGCTGTCGCCGAGCTCGACGAGCCCGAGGACATCAATCCCATTCGCGCGCGCGTGATGCGCGAGCGCGATGCTTGGATCGCGCGCGGCGTCGCGCCCGACGAAGCACGCAGGCGCGCGGGCTTTCGCGTGTTCAGCGCGCGGCCCGGCGCGTATGGCGCGGGCCTGCAGGAGATCATCGACACGCAACGATGGCAGACGGACGCCGATCTCGCGAATGCATATCTGTCGTGGGGCGGCTACGCGTACACGCAGAAGAGCGCGGGCGAAGAAGCGCGGCACGCATTCGGCACGCGGCTCGCCGCAATGGATGTCGTGTTGCAGAATCAGGACAACCGCGAGCACGACGTGCTCGATTCGAACGACTACTACCAGTTCCAGGGCGGCATGACGGCGGCCGTGCGGCATTTTGCGGGCAATCAGCCGCACGTCTATCACGCGGATCACAGCAACCCTGATGCGCCTCGCGTTCGCACGCTGCATGAAGAGATCGCGCGTGTGATCCGTTCGCGTGTGGTGAATCCGAAGTGGCTCGACGGCGTGAAGCGTCACGGCTACAAGGGCGCGGCCGAAATCGCCGCGACGGTGGATTATCTCTACGGCTACGATGCGACGGCGCGCGTGGTCGCCGATCATCAATATGCGCTCGTCGCCGATGCGTATCTGAACGACGCCGATACCCGCGAGTTCATGCGCCGGCACAATCCGCATGCGCTGCATGCCGTCTGCGAGCGGCTCGTCGAAGCGATGCAGCGTGGACTCTGGCAGCAACCCGGCGGCTATCGCGCGCAAATCGAACAACATCTGCTGGATAGCGAACAGCATATCGAAGGATCACGATCATGAGCGAGACCCGTGCGACGCCTGCCGTGTTTCCGTTTTCCGCGTTGATCGGCCAGGCGCCGTTGCGACAGGCCTTGTTGCTCGCCGCCGTCGATCCGGGCATCGGCGGCGTGCTGGTCAGCGGGCCGCGCGGCACGGCCAAATCGACGGCGGCGCGCGCGCTCGCCGAACTGCTGCCCGAAGGCCGCTTCGTGACGCTGCCGCTCGGCGCAAGCGAGGACAGGCTGATCGGCACGCTCGATATCGAAGCGGCGCTGCGCGATGCTTCTGTCCGCTTTTCGCCGGGGCTGCTCGCCAGTGCGCATCGCGGCGTGCTGTATGTCGATGAAGTGAATCTGCTGCCGGATGCGCTCGTCGATGCGCTGCTCGATGCGGCGTCGAGCGGCGTAAACACGGTCGAACGCGATGGCGTTTCGCACACGCATGATGCGAGCTTCGTGCTGATCGGCACGATGAATCCGGAAGAAGGCGAGCTGCGTCCGCAATTGACGGATCGCTTCGGCTTGATGGTCGAACTGGAGAACTGTTACGAGCCGCAGACGCGCCAGGACATCGTCAAGGCGCGGCTTGCGTTCGATCTCGATCCTTTCCATTTTCGTGCGGCTTATGTCGAGCAGCAGCAAGCGCTCGTCGCGCGCATAAGCGATGCGCGCGCGGCTTTGTCGCGCCTGTCGTTTGACGATACCGTGCATGCGCATGTCAGCGCGTTGTGCATCGCTGCGGGCGTCGATGGATTGCGCGCGGATCTCGTGATGCTGCGCGCAGCGCGTGCGCTGGCTGCATTCGAAGGCGCGGGTGACGTGACGCTCGAACATGTCGATCGCGTCGCGGAATCGGTGTTGCTGCATCGACGGCGCCTGCATGACGATGAGACCGGGCAGCATCAGGAGGCCGCGCCTTCCGATCGACAGCCTTCTTCAACCGATAGCGCGACTACATCCGCCGAAAGCGACTACGGCTATCTTCCACCCGAACGCACGGGCATCACGCACGTCAAGCAGGTCATTCCACTCCCGGTAAAAAAACGCTGAGCCATCGGAAGGGCGCGGCCGCGCGCGCAATGCGCAGCGGTTTTCGATGGCGGCAAGGCGCGGGCGATGCGTCGCGCGGCGGCTCGGCCGGCGCGCGCATCGCGTGGCCGCGCACGCTTGCCGCGAAGCGCAATCAACGTTTGCATGTGGATCATCTGCGCTTTGTTCATGAAGCGGCACGTGGCGGCACGTTGCATTGCTTCTTGCTCGATTGCTCCGGCTCGATGCTCTCGGGGCAAAGACTTGCGCTTGCCAAGGGGCTGCTCGTCGCGCTGTTCGATCAGGCGCGCGCCGAGCGGTTCGAGGCGGCGCTCGTGTGTTTCGGTGGGCAACGTGCCGACGTGCGCTTTCGTCCCGCCGTGCCGCGCTGGTGGAACGAGCGGTGGCTGTCGCCGATCGGCGGCGGTGGCGGCACGCCTTTGACGCTCGGCACCGAAACGGCGGCGCAGGTGCTCGAACGCACGGCGCGCCGCAAGCCCGGCCAGCAGCGCTGGCTGTGGATTCTCACGGACGGCCGCAGCAGCGGTGCGCCCGCGCGGCCCGTTGCCGCGGATCATGTCGTCTTCGTCGACTTCGAGCGCGACGAGACGGTGCGGCTCGGTCGCTGCGCGCAACTCGCGCAAGCATGGGGCGGTGAATACGTGCGCCCTGACGCGTTGATTGCGCCAACGTAATCGCGTTCGCAGCACTGCCGCGATCGCAAGGTTCTGCGAGGCATTCTGGCTCGCGGCCCACATCGGTTCGAGATATCCCCATCGCCTTTTCGAGTCTTTTTCGAAGACATATGTAGGGATGCTTCGAACTATAAGCGGCAAAAATCTAAATAAGACTGCTCCTATTCAGCACTTCTGGCGTTTCGCCTAACTTGCCGACGCTGCTAACCCGTCGATTGGATGTGGATTGTCTGCGACGTGCGAAAGAAGTTGGCGTGCAGACGGCGCCTTTTTCCGCACTCGAAGCGCCACCACAAAGCGGAAGCCTTTCCGATAGCTGAGCCGATCGCTGGACTGAAGCTGATCATTTACTTAAAAAAGTTAGGATGACAAATGAATAGAGATTACCGGACTGTGTGGAACGAAACGACGGGCACGTGGGCCGCCGCACAGGAGAATGCCGCCGCGCGTGGCAAGGGGTCGTCGAAGAAGAGTCTCGCGGCCGTCATTGGCGTCGTCGGTGCAGGCCTGGGGCTTGCGGCGAGCGGCGCACATGCAGCCGTCACGCCTGGATACGGCTCGCTCGAGCTGTGTCCAGGACTCGCGTCGGGGGGCACGGGTTCTTCGTTCGGGTACGCGACGAACGTGAACAACCTGGACTGCACTATTGCGGGGAGCAATCCTCTTTCGTTCTCGCTGAACAATACGGGGGACACCAATGGGTCGTACGGATTTTCGGCATCGACGGCCCGTGTTACCGGTTATCAGACTGGTTTGCTGGAGCTGAAGGGCGCGGCGGGCATCAGCATGCTGAACACCGTGAGCATGAATTCGAACAAGATCACGGACCTCGCCGATGGTGCAGTCGACGCGTCGAGCCACGATGCAGTCAACGGTTCGCAGCTTTACAAGCTTGCGAACTCGACTGCGAACGCAATCGGTGGCGGCTCGACCTTCGACCCGACGACGGGCACGATCTCCACGCCGACCTTCGTGCTCAACGACGGCAACACGACCGTGACCAACGTGGGCAGCGCGATCACCAACCTCGATGGTCGCGTGACGCAGGACACGACGGACATCAGTAACCTCACGACCCAGATCAACAACGGCATGATCGGTCTGGTCCAGCAGGATCAATCGACACGCACCATCACGGTCGCGAAGGGCACGGACGGTACGGTCGTGGACTTCACGGGCACGGCAGGCTCGCGCAAGTTGACGGGCGTAGCTAACGGCAACGTGAATGCATCGAGCGTGGATGCGGTCAATGGCGCGCAGCTCTACAACCTCGCGAACTCGACGGCAAACGCGATCGGCGGCGGCTCGACGGTGACTAGCGATGGCTCGATCTCGAACCCGACGTACGTCGTGGGCGGCTCGACCGTGACCAACGTGGCGGGCGCGATCACGAACATCGACGCTCGCGTAAACAACATCATGAATGGCGGCGGGATCAAGTACTTCCATGCAAGCTCGACGCTGGCGGATGCGACGGCATCGGGTGTCGATTCGGTGGCGATCGGCGGTGCGGCAACCGCGACAGCCCAGAACTCGGTGGCGCTGGGTTCGGGCTCGACGACGACGGCGGATCTGTCGGCGGCGGGCTATAACCCGGGCAACACCGCGTTGTCGGGCACGGCATCGGCTGCTAACGGCGAGGTGTCGGTGGGCTCGTCAGGCAACGAACGCCGCGTGACGAACGTGGCGGCCGGGTCTGCCGCGACGGATGCGGTAAACGTGAGCCAGCTGCAGTCGGAAGACGCGAAGGTGAATACGGAGGGCGCCGCGACGGCAACAGCGCTGGGCGGCGGCTCGACCTTCGATACAACGACGGGCACGATCTCCGCGCCGACCTATGTGCTCAACGACGGCAACACGACCGTGACCAACGTGGGCGGCGCGATCACCAACCTCGATGGCCGCGTGACGCAGAACACGACGGACATCAGCAACATCCAGACGCAGATCGACAACGGTTCGATCGGTCTGGTGCAGCAGGATCAATCGACGCGCACCATCACGGTCGCGAAGGGCACGGATGGTACGGTCGTGGACTTCACGGGCACGGCTGGCGCGCGCAAGTTGACAGGGCTTCTCAACGGCGACATGAATGCATCGAGCACCGATGCAGTGAACGGCGCGCAGCTGTACAACGTATCGAGCTCGACGGCAACAGCGCTGGGCGGCGGCTCGACCTTCGATACAACGACGGGCACGATCTCCGCGCCGACTTACGTGCTCAACGACGGCAACACGACCGTGACCAACGTGGGCAGCGCGATCACCAACCTCGATGGTCGCGTGACGCAGAACACGACGGACATCAGCAACATCCAGACGCAGATCGACAACGGTTCGATCGGTCTGGTGCAGCAGGATCAATCGACGCGCACCATCACGGTCGCGAAGGGCACGGATGGTACGGTCGTGGACTTCACGGGCACGGCAGGCGCGCGAAAGTTGACAGGGCTGCTCAACGGCGACATGAATGCATCAAGCACCGATGCGGTGAACGGCGCGCAGCTGTACAACGTATCGCAGTCGACGGCGAACGCGCTGGGCGGCGGCTCGACCTTCGACCCGGCGACGGGCACGATCTCCGCGCCGACTTACGTGCTCAACGGCGGCAACACGACCGTGACCAACGTGGGCGGCGCGATCACCAACCTCGATGGTCGCGTGACGCAGAACACGACGGACATCAGCAACATCCAGACGCAGATCAACAACGGCTCGATCGGTCTGGTGCAGCAGGATCAATCGACGCGCACCATCACGGTCGCGAAGGGCACGGACGGTACAGTCGTGGACTTCACGGGCACGGCAGGCGCGCGCAAGTTGACAGGGCTGCTCAACGGCGACATGAATGCATCGAGCACCGATGCGGTGAACGGCGCGCAGCTGTACAACGTATCGCAGTCGGCGGCAAACGCGCTGGGCGGCGGCTCGACCTTCGACCCGGCGACGGGCACGATCTCCGCGCCGACCTATGTGCTCAACGGCGGCAACACGACCGTGACCAACGTGGGCGCCGCGATCACCAACCTCGACGGCCGCGTGACCAACATCGACAACGCGGTGACGAACATCGTCAATGGTGGCGGCATCAAGTACTTCCACACGAAGTCGACTCTGGCCGACTCGTCGGCGACAGGCACGGACGCAGTGGCCATCGGCGGCGCGGCGACTGCGGCGGCGGCGAGCGCGGTGGCAGTCGGCAGCCAGTCGACGGCGGCTGGATCGAATGCGGTTGCGGTCGGCAACGCGTCGACGGCCACGGCGACGAATTCGGTTGCGCTGGGTTCGGGTTCGATCGCGGATCGCGACAACACGGTGTCGGTCGGGTCGGCGGGCAATGAACGCCAGATCACCAACGTGGCGGCCGGCACGGCGGGCACGGATGTCGTCAACGTCAACCAGTTGAATGCGGCCATTCAGAACGTGACGAACCTCGCGAACAACGCAGTCGATCCGATGTTCACAGCGGACGGCGACCGCGATACCGAGGCAGCGGCGGCAAGCGGCACGCACGCGACGGCAATGGGACCGACCGCGAACGCGAGCGGCAACCAGTCGATTGCGACGGGCTTCAACGCGAAGGCAAGCGGCGACGGCTCCGTCGCGACGGGCGCGAACTCGGCCGCGAGTGGTCCGACGGCAACGGCGATCGGCACGAACGCCACGGCGAGCGGCAGCAACGCGGTCGCGCTCGGCGCGGGCTCCGTCGCCGATCAGGACAACACCGTGTCCGTCGGCTCGGCTTCGCAGCAACGCCGCATCACCAACGTTGCAGCAGGTACGGGGCCGGGCGACGCAGTGAACTTCGGCCAGGTCAACGACATGCTCTCGCAGATGGGCAACCAGGCGGTGCAGGCGGCGAACGCATACACGGACCAGCAGTTCAGCAAGATGAACAACAAGATGAACTCGCTGGGCGCGGCGGCCATGGCGGCGACGTCGCTGATTCCGAATGCGCGCGCGGAAGGCAACTTCCAGATGTCGGCTGCGGCGGGCACCTATGGCGGGGCTGCCGCCATTGCCGTCGGCGCGAACTACTGGGTCAGCGACCGCGTGCTCCTGAACGCGCATGTCACGCGGGCGACGGGCAACGGCGCAAGCACGGGCGCATCCATCGGCGCGACGATCGGGTTCTGAGTGCCGGGCACGCCCGCCGCGCGAATAACGCGGCGGGCGCGGAGAAATCTATGAAAAAACCAATACTACGCAGCGCGGCGCTCGCGGCGCTGGCCGCAACCTGCGCAGCGACCCTTGCTGCGCCGGCGTTCGCGGGCAGCATCAAGAGCGAGGCCGAGGCATTGATGCCTGCCGCACAGCGCCTCGCCGATCCGTACCGGCGCGGCGTCGCAGAAGGCTACCTGGAAATCGCCGAGCGTCAGGACAGCCATGTGCTCGTGTCGAACGTCTACAACGACGCGGCGAAACGGGCGCTCGGCAACGCACGCTATGTGATCGACGGCAGCGTGCCGTGGCAGCCGTTGTTCAGTGCGAAGAACTGGCCGACGCGCGACAACTGGGTCCAGGCGATCCGCGCGATCGAAGCGACCAACGTGCGCGCTTCGGCGTCGTCCTGCAAGGGCGAGTCGGCGGGGCGGCTGCTTGCGCTCACCGACGAAATCTGGAAAGAGCAGGACGAAACGCACGGCACACGCTGGGTGCACGGCTGGGAATCGATCGAGCGCGCGAAGAAGCTGAGCGAGCAGGTCAACGATGAGCTGAACCACTGCGCGCCGCCGCCGCCCGTCGACGTTCCGACGGCAGTCGAGAAGCCCGTCGCGCTGTCCACCGACGCGCTGTTCGATTTCGACAGCGCGACGCTGACCCGCAATGGCAAGGCCGCGCTCGACACGCTCGCGTCGAAGCTGAAGCAGGTGCGCTCGATCGATGCCGTCACGGTGACGGGCTACACGGACCGTTTCGGCAGCGTCGAGTACAACCGCGATCTGTCGTTGCGTCGCGCGCAATCTGTCGCCGACGGGCTGGAGCGACGTGGTGTGAACGCCGCGCGCTTCGACGTGCGTGGCGCGGGCTCGGTGGCGCCCGTCGCGACCTGTCCGGGGCCGAAGACGCCCTCGGTGATCGCGTGTCTCGCGCCGAACAGGCGCGTCGAGGTCCGCGTCAGCGCGCTGGTCGCGCAGCCGGCCGCCGCGCAGCGCCAGGAGCCGCAGGTACAGCCGCAGCAACCGCAACAGCAGTAACGCCCCGCAATAGCGAAGCGGCCCGGTCATGCGAATGACCGGGCCGCTTTATTTGTGGCGCGGGAAAACGCAGGCGCGCTTACTTCGGTCCGCTCGTCCAGAAGATCACATCGTCGATCCGGTCGAACACGTAGACCTTCAGCGCCATCTGCTCGACCTGATCGAGATGTTCGAACTCGATGCCGTGCGTCGTCGGATCGCCGGGCCTCGACCCTTGCTGTACGTTGCGGATGACCGCCGCCGATTCGATCGATGTGTCCATGTCCTTCGAGCACAGCCGGAACGCCACGCGAATGCGCTTGCCGACTTCGCCGATTTTCCACGGCGCGGTGAACGACATGCCCATTGCGCTCACGCTCTGCACGAGGCCGAGGCTTTCGTAGCCGGTGCCTTCCGCGTCGATGCCGAAGCGCAGCGGCAGGCTCGCGCGCACGCGGATCGACTTGCGTTCGCGCAGCCGGCGGACCACGCCGGGCTTCGACAGCACGAGATAGTGAAAGGGCACGACGCACACGGAATCGACGGTGCATACGAAGCGGAACACCGCCTGGCTCGCGATCGCGACAATCTCGACGTTCTCGCCGACGGACAGCGTCATCGGCTTGCCGTCGACGAGCGGCGGCGTGACGAACAGCGACTCGTTCGGCGCAAAGCCGATGATGCGCGACGGATGCATCGGCGAGCCCATGCCGACCTGCGAGCGCACGCCGATCAACGCGCCGATCGTCAGGTGCATGTCCCTTAACGATTCGGCGTCGCCCGATTTGCCGGCGGATTCCGCCGCCGAGTGCGGCGAACCCGCTTCGACGTCGCCTCGCTGCGGCTTGAAATGCTGAAAGAGAAAGCGGTGCTCGTCGGCGCCGATCACGATCGCGCCGCGCTCGAACAGCAGCGTGTCGTCGCTATCGACAATCGGGAACTCGAGCGGCACGCCCACGGGCACGGCCTCGGGCGCAAGCGAACGAGACATCACAGGCAGGCTCGCACTTGCATCGACAGCGTCTTCACTGGTGTGCATGATAGCGAATGAAAGCGTTGGACGAAATAACCAGTTTAACGTCGTCTTTTAGAAAAACTTTAATTTCTTTTTTAGCGCTGGATCGATCCGGCTTTCAATCGCGCATTCAATGGTTTCATTTTGATCGGGAAGCTCCCCGATTTAAAGCGATTTAAACGTTAAAATCGGCGCATTTATACCAGCGCGGCGTATAAATCCATTCGCGGGACGTGTTGGCGGGCCGAAAGGCGCGTGTCATCGACGAACCGATTATCACCATCGTCCGCATGTCGACGTCCGCGGATTTCAGTTCGGCGAGCGTCGTGGTTTTGAGCGCCGCGCCCGGACGGCCAATATCGCGGCCGAGCACGACGACCGTCGACGGTCCGCGAAAATCGCGCACGATTTCAAGCGCCTTGTCGAGTTGCCACGGACGCGCGCGCGAAATCGGGTTATAGAACGCCATCACGAGATCGGCTTCGGCGGCATGCCGCAGACGCGTTTCGATGACGGACCACGGTTTCAGATTGTCGGACAGCGACAGCATGCAGAAGTCGTGGCCGAGCGGCGCGCCCGCCTGCGCGGCCGTGGCGAGCGCAGCGGACACGCCGGGCACGATTTCCAGCTCGACGGCGGCCCATGCCGCGTCGTGCGCGTGATCGAGCGCTTCGAGCACGGCGGCCGCCATCGCGAACACGCCCGGATCGCCCGACGACACCATCGCGACATGCCGCCCGGCGCTCGCCAGTTCGAACGCGTGACGGGCGCGCTGCATTTCCTCGCGATTGTCAGTGCCGTGCACGTGCTGGTCCGCGCGAAACGGGCCGGCCATCTTTACATAGGTTTCGTAGCCGAGGATGTCGGTGGCGTGCGAGAGCGCCGCGCGCGCGGCGGGCACCATCAGCGACGCATCGCCGGGTCCGAGCCCGATCACGCTGAGCTTGCCGCGCGCGCGGCCGACCGTCGCGGGATCGACGGGCGCATGGGCGATCGCGAATGCGATTTGCGCGGGATTGCCGTCGTCGAGTGTTTTATGCGGCATACGCAAGGCCTTGCCGAGCAGCCGAACCGGATCGGACGAAGCATCGTCATCGGCAAAGCGCAACGGGATCTGCAACGCGTCGGCGGCCTGTTGAAGCGCTGGATCGCCGATGCGTGCCGCCGGCGCGAGCAGCACGGCGAGCGCCTGCGCGGCGAGTCCGCGCTCGCGAGCCGCTTCGAGTATGTGTTCGTGCAGCCCTTCGTCGCGTGCATCGCGTACTTCGAGTGCCTCGCCAATCGCGACGACGACGCTGCGCGGATGAATGACCAGTTCGTCCGTCGCGCCGCTCCATGCAAGAGGCGTGACGCGGATCGCGCGCCGCGCATCTTCGGCGCGCGGCAACTGCACGTCGTCGAGCCACGGCGCGTCGCCCTCGACGCGCGTCGCTTCGCCCGCCAGCAGATCGGACACGAAGCGCTTGCCCTGATCGATGCTCGCGAGCGTGTAGCCATCGGGCGGGTTCAGCACGCAGGCGCCGAAGCGCAATTCGCCGCTCGTCGTGATCGCGGGCTTTACATCGAGCGCCGCCGCGATCTCGCGCGCCATCGCGTTGACGCCCGACAGACCGCCGAGCAGCGGCACGACGGCGCTGCCGTCCTCGGCGACGGCAAGCACGGGCGGCTCGCCGCCCTTGTTCGCGAGCAGCGGCGCGACGCAGCGGATCACGATGCCCGCCGCGCACAACGCGACGATTGGGGTGCCGCTCGCGTACAGCTCGCGCAGATGCTCGGCGAGTTCGGCGAAGGCGACGTCCACATCGGCATCGGCGACGCGTCCTTGCAGCCCATGCACGCTCGCGCCGGGGCAAGCGGACTGCACAGCGGACTGCACGCGCCGCGCTGTCGCGAGCGCGCCGACGCCGAGTATCACGATCGCGGGCGGTGTCGTCATCCTTGCCATTTTTCCCCCGGCACGACGAGCAGCGAGAAATAGGGCGACGCCATCGGATCGACTTCTGCGAGCGGCACGATGCGCTGGTTCGCCATCGTTGCGCGCTCGACGTAGAGCGCGCGGTCTGCGAGGCCGAGTTCGTCAAGCACGCGGCGCACCTTGTCGAAATTGCGGCCGAGCTTCATCACGACGGCAGCGTCCACATCGGCGAGACGGCGCTTCAGTTCGTCCTCGGGCAGCACGCCCGACAGCACGGAGAGCGTCTGGTTGCGATACACGAGCGGCTGGCCGAGCACGGCGACGCCGCCGAGCATCGAGCACACGCCGGGCACCACTTCGGCCTCGAAGCGCGGCGACAGCCGGTTCGCGAGCCGGTCGTGCAGGTACATGTACGAGCCGTAGAAGAACGGATCGCCTTCGCAGATCACGGCGACGTCGCGGCCCGCATCGAGGTGAGCGGCGACCACTTCCGCCGCCGTGTCGTAGAAGTCCGCGATGATCGCCTCGTACGAGAGCGGCGGTTCGAGCGCTTCCGTCGTCACCGGGTAGACGAGCGGCAACTGCTGCTGCTCGCTCGACAGATGCGACTCGATGATCGAGAACGCGTTGCCTTTCTTGCCCTTCGCGACGAAGTACGCGACCACGTGCGCCGACTTCAGCAGACGCAGCGCCTTCACCGTGATCAGCTCGGGGTCGCCGGGACCGACGCCGAGCCCGAAGAGACGTCCGCGCGTGCCGTTCGCTTGCTCCGCCATTTACTCGTCCTCCGAGGCGAGCGCATTCACGGCGGCCGCCGCCATCGCGCTGCCGCCGCGCCGGCCTTGCACGACGACGAACGGCACGCCGCGGCTGTCGGCGGCGAGCATCGCCTTCGATTCCGCCGCGCCGACGAAGCCGACCGGGAAGCCGAGAATCAGCGCGGGGCGGGGTGCGCCCGCGTCGAGCATGTCGAGCAGATAGAAGAGCGACGTCGGCGCATTGCCGATCGCGACGACGCTGCCTTCCAGATGCGGCCGCCACAATTCGAGCGCCGCCGCCGAGCGCGTGTTGTTCAACTCGCGCACGAGCGCGGGAACGCGCGGATCGGCGAGCGTGCAGATCACTTCGTTGCGCGCGGGCAGGCGCGCTCGCGTGATGCCTTCGGCGACCATGCGCGCGTCGCAGAGGATCGGCGCGCCGTTTGCGAGCGCATTGCGGCCGGCACGGCCCGCGCCTTCCGAAAAGCGCAGGTCGCCGACGATATCGACCATGCCGCACGCGTGGATCACGCGCACGGCGAGTTTTTCGAGGTCGGTGGGAATGCGCGAGAGGTCGGCTTCCGCGCGTATCGTCGCGAACGACTGGCGATAGATGGCTTGTCCGTCGCGGAGGTAGTCAGGCATCGGATGGCTCGTCAAAAGGTGGAAGCGCCGCATGGTTCAGCATGCCGGCGGCTTCGTCGATCGTCAGACCACGCGCAAGACAGCGGCCGAAGCCCGTCGGATCGCGCGGGTCGTGGGTGTGGTACAGGTCGTAGCGGCCGGGCGCTACGGCGAGCAGCGTATAAGGCGCGCGATGCGCGGCCGCGCATGAACGCGGGCAGCCGCTCAGATGAACTTGTGCATGCGCAGGCAAGCACGCGGCGAGCTTCATTGCATCAGCCTTCGTGTCGGCGAGGCTCTTCGCGCAGCCTGCCGAGCCTGCGCATGCGATCACGCGGGTCAGCGGATTCTGCGCGTTGCACGCGAGGCCGAGCACGTCGAGCGCCTGCAACGTAGCCGCGACCTGCGTCGTGTCGATATCGGTCAGCAGCACGCCTTGCCATGGCGTCATGCGCAGCGTCGCGTCGTCGTTGTCCGCCGCGAGCTGCGCGAGGCCGCGCAGCGTCGCGCTGTTCATGCGTCCGAGCACAGGCTGCCCACCGACATGCGATCGCCGTTCGTCGCGCTGCCGGTGCGCGCCGAGCCGCAACGACGGATCGGCGGGCGCGCGGCGCCATCGTTCGATCGACGCATCGCGCAGCAGCGCGATCTCCGTCTTGCTTTTGACATGCGCCAGAATGTGTTCGACGGAATGAACGGCAAGCAGATCACGCATGCGTGTGTGCTCGGGCATGGCGAGATCGAGAAACGTGTGCACGAGCGCGTGCGCCAACGCGGCCACATCCGAAGGCGCGACAGCCGCGAGCGCGCCGGCGTGCTTTGCGGCGACAGGCGGGCAGCCCGCGAGGCCGAAGGCGAACAGCACGTCGTCACGCTCCGGATGAGCGCGCATCGCTGACAACCAGATGTCGTGTGGATGATCGAGCATCGCGAGACGCTCGCCGCCGTCCAGAAGCAGCGCAAATTTCGGCGACAGCGCCGCGAAGCGCTTATCGCTTTGCAGGTGGGTCAGGATGTCGTCGGCAATCGTGGATGTGTCGATCAATGCGTTCGCATCGCGTCCTGCTGTCGGACTGACCATCACGTTGCGCACATCGTCGGCAAAGGCGTGCATGGTGTCTTGCGGACCCGACGGCCCGAGTCCCGCCTGGAGCAGCGCCGCGACAAGTGCCTCTTCATGACCGCGCTTCACGCCGCGCAATTGCAGATTCGCGCGATTCGTGATGTCCGCGATGCCGCAAGCGCGTTCGTCGATCGCATCGGCGATCGCCAACGCCTGCGCTGCGCTCAACTCGCCACGCGCGAGCTTCACGCGGCAGATGCCGCCGTCGAGCGCGGGCACGATGCGCAGCAGCCCCGGACAGGCCGAAGGGCGCAAGCGACTGGCATCGGACGAAAGGTAAGCGTGGCTCAAGGCGTCACCGGGTTAGCGTCGCGCGACGGCCCCGGGCATCTCGAACGGAGAGCGGCTCGGCATCGGTACACCCCGCCCGATGTTGGCTGGCACGAACAGTTGGCCGGCAGGTCTTCTGACTAGCAGGTCGCTGTCCCACGCCGGCCTTCCCGGTGATACCAGTGGCGCAAATTGGCGTGGACTCGCTGCATACAGTTGCGGGGGCAGTCACGACGACGTGTTCCCTCTTAGGCCCCGAAAGGCACCGGCGAGCGGGTATTATGCCTTTTTTCGAACAGCACAACGATGCCGCGGCCCTTGAATAAGGCTCGCCGCAGCGTTTTCTGCAAACCGATGAGGAAAGATGCATGCCGGCCTGGCTGACCGTAGTGGGAATGGGCGATGACGGTTTTGCCGGTCTGGGAAAGGCGGCGCGGCGCGCGCTGATCGACGCGTCGGTGATCTACGGCGGCGAGCGCCATCTGGCGATGCTGCCCGTTTGCCTGTCCGCGCGGCGCGAGCCGTGGCCGCGTCCGTTCGATATCGAAGCCGTGCTCGCGCAGCGTAACGCGTACGATGCGCGCGTCTGCGTGCTCGCGAGCGGCGATCCGATGTTCTACGGTGTCGGCGCGACGCTCGCGCGCCATCTTCCCGCCGATGAATTGCGCGTGCTGCCCGCGCCGTCGTCCGTGTCGCTGGCTGCCGCGCGGCTGGGCTGGGCGCTGCAGGATGTCGCGACGGTATCGCTCGTCGGGCGGCCGCTCGCCGCGCTGTACGTGCATCTGCACGACGGCGCGCGCGTGTTCGTGCTGAGCGCCGATGGCGCGACGCCCGCCGCCGTCGCCGCGAGGCTCACCGAGCGCGGCTTCGGCGCGACGCGCATGGTCGTGCTCGAGCATCTGGGGAGCGCGTCCGAACGTCTGATCGACGCGCGCGCCGCGTCGTGGCAAACGAATGAAACGGCAGCACTGAATATCATCGCGCTCGAATGCCGGCGCGACGCGTCGGCGCCACAGCTTGCGCTCACGCCCGGATTGCCCGACGACGCCTATCGCCACGACGGCCAGTTGACCAAGCGCGACGTTCGCGCGCTGACGCTCGGCCGGCTCGCGCCCGCGCCCGGCGAACTGCTATGGGATGTCGGCGCGGGCTGCGGCTCCATCGGCATCGAATGGATGCGCGCGCACCCGACGTGCCGCACGATCGCGATCGAATCGAACAGCGAGCGTCAGCGTTTCATCGAGCACAATCGCGACGCGCTCGGCGTCCCGGCACTGCAATTGATCGCGGGTAGCGCACCCGATGCGTTGCACGGTCTGCCCGAACCGGACGCGATCTTCATCGGCGGCGGCGTGACGGCCGATGGCGTGCTCGACGCCTGCTGGCGCGCGCTGAAAAGCGGCGGGCGGCTGATCGCGAACGCCGTCACGCTCGAAGGCGAAGCAGCGCTTACCGCATGGCGCGCGCAGCACGGCGGCACGCTCACGCGTATCGCGCTGGCCGAGGCGCAACCGCTCGGCGGCTTCGAGACGTGGCGTCCCGCGCTTCCCATCACGCTACTCGACACCCGCAAACCGTGATGCACGACGAGACACCCGAACAACCCGCGCCGCTGCGCAGCGGCTATACGACGGGAAGCTGCGCGACGGCAACCTCGCTGGCGGCGGCACGTCTGCTGCTCACGGGCATCGCCGGCGACGTCGCGGAGATCGTGTTGCCGAAAGGCCAGCACGTGCCGATGAAGCTCATATTCTGCCGCTTGACGGAAGACGGCGCGGAGGCGGGCACCGTGAAGGACGCGGGCGACGATCCCGACGTCACGCACGGCGCCGTCGTCTTCGCGCGCGTGCGTTTGAGCGACGCGCCGGGCGTGCGCTTTCATGCGGCGCCGGGCGTCGGCACGGTGACGCGCGCGGGTCTCACGCTGCCCGTCGGCGAGCCGGCGATCAACCCCGTGCCGCGCCAGATGATGACCGCTCATCTCACCGATCTCGCCGTCGAGCATGGCTACGCGGGCGGCTTTGAAGTGGCGATCGGCGTCGAGAACGGCGAGGCGCTCGCGCAGAAGACGATGAACCCGCGCCTTGGCATCGTCGGCGGGCTGTCGATACTCGGCACCACGGGCATCGTGCGGCCGTTCTCGTGCTCGGCGTATATCGCATCGATTCATCAGGGCATCGATGTGGCGCGCGCGAACGGCTATCAGCACATTGCCGCATGCACGGGCAACGCGAGCGAAGACGCGATGCGCGCGTACTACCAGCTACCCGATATCGCGCTGATCGAAATGGGCGACTTCGCGGGCGCTGTGCTCAAGCATCTGAAGCGCGCGCCTGTCGACACGCTCAGCATGTGCGGCGGCTTCGGCAAGCTGAGCAAGCTGGCCGCGGGGCACCTCGATCTGCACAGCCGCAACTCGAGCATCGACCTGCCGCAACTCGCCGCGTGGTCCGCGGAGCACGACGCCAGCGACGCCGCGTTGCAGGCGGCGATCGTCGGCGCGAATACGAGCCAGGAGGCGCTTGCGATGGCGCTCAAAAAGGGCGTGCCGCTCGGCGACATCGTGTGCGCGCGTGCGCGCGAGGTCGCGCGCGAGATCGTGCCCGCGACGGTCGCCGTCGAGATGTTTGCGATCGACCGCAAGGGCAACATCGTCGGGGCGGCGCGATGAAGCGCGTGCTCTTGCTCGGCGGCACGGGCGACGCGTTGCAGATTGCGCGTCAGCTCGGGCCTCGACATGTCTATAGCCTCGCGGGACTCGGACGCGTGCCCGAAGGCCTGGAATGCGTGGTGCGCGTCGGCGGGTATGGCGGCAGCGAAGGTCTTGCGCGCTTTATCGTCGATGAAGGCATCGGCCTCGTGATCGACGCGACGCATCCGTACGCTGCGCGGATCAGCGCGAATGCGGCTGCTGCATGCTGCAAGACGCGTGTGCCGCGCTGGGCGTTGCATCGTGCGGGATGGACGCCGCAAGCGGGCGACGACTGGCGCATGGTCGACGACTGGAACGGGATCGTCGACGTGATCCGCCCGTTCAAACGCGTGCTGTTCACATCGGGCCGCGAGCCGCTTGCGCATCTCGACGAGATTCCTCCGCATCAGTTCTGGCTCGTGCGTTGCCTCGACGCGCATCAAGGCAACGAACGCGCGCGCATCATCGACGCGCGCGGCCCGTTCGATATCGACGGTGAGCGAGCGCTGTTCGCGCTGAATGCGATCGACGTGCTCGTGACCAAGAACAGCGGCGGCGACGCGACGCGCGCAAAGCTCGATGTCGCGCGCGAACGGAAAGTGCCTGTCGTCATGACGCGGCGTCCGTTGCTGCCCGAGGTTGGTGGTGAATGCGATCGCGAATTCGACAGCCCGCAGCAGGTGCTGCGCGCATTGAACGAAGAAGAGGGAGTGCAGTGAAATGACGGTGTTTTTTATCGGCGCGGGACCCGGCGATCCGGATCTGATCACGGTGAAAGGGCAGCGCCTCGTGCGCACGTGTCCCGTGATCCTGTATGCGGGCTCGCTCGTGCCGCAAGCCGTGTTGAGCGGCAACGTCGCCGAAAAAGTGGTGAATACGGCCGACCTCGATCTCGATGCGATCGTTGCGCTGCTCGCCGAGGCGCACGCGAAAGGCCAGGACGTCGCGCGCGTGCATTCCGGCGATCCTTCGTTGTATGGCGCGATCGGCGAGCAGATCCGGCGCTTGCGCGCGCTCGGCATTCCGTACGAGATCGTGCCGGGCGTCACGGCGACGGCCGCGTGCGCGGCGGCGCTCGGTGTCGAGCTGACATTGCCCGACGTATCGCAGACGCTGATCCTCACGCGCTATGCGCGCAAGACATCGATGCCAGAGGGTGAACAGCTGGCCGATCTCGCTCGGCATCGCGCGTCGATGGCGATTCATCTCGGCGTGCGTCATCTCGCGCGCATCGTCGACGAACTGACGCCGCATTACGGCAGCGATTGCCCCGTCGCGGTGATCTATCGCGCGAGCTGGCCGGATGAAGAGAAGGTGACGGGCACGCTCGCCGATATCGTCGCGAAGGTACAGGCGAAAGATATCGAACGAACGGCACTGATACTCGTCGGCCGCGTGCTCGATGCCGGGCATTTCGCGGAATCGACGCTGTATTCGAAGGAAACTTGAATCGTGCTTCGGGCCTGGCGCGCGCCTGCAACGGCACGCGCCAGGCCCGGCAACTTCAGTGCGCGTGCGACCGCTCCGCTTGCGGCTGCGGCTGAGTCAACGCGCTGACGATGGCGAGCACGACCACGTTCAGCGTCAATGCGACGAAGCCGATGTTGACGTCCTTCAGCGCATCGGGCAGGGACGGCATCATCTGACCGACGCTCATGTGGAAGAGCGTCGTCACGGCGACCACGGCCACGCCGACCACGATCCCGCAGAACGCGCCTTGCTTCGTCGCGCGATTGCGCGGCGCGATGCTGCAGATGACAGCCGGGAACAACTGCGTGACGAAGTTGTAGCCCATCAGCAGCAACGCGACGATCGTCTCGCCTCCGTGCAGCGTGAAGAGCACAGCAACGAGCGCGACGACGGGCACGAAGATCCGCGCGAGCTTCGTGACCGTTTCATCGGTGGCGTTGCGCTGCACGAGACCGCGATAGACGTCGTTGGCGATCAGCGTCGAAGCCGTCGTCAGGATCATCGAGCCGGGCACGAGCGCCGTCAGCACGCCCGCCGCGCCGATCACGCCGACGAACCACGGGTCGAACGTCTGCAGCGACAGCTTGAAGAGCGACAGGTCGATGTCGCCGCCCTTGAGACCCGGCACCTTCAGCGCGGCCGCGAAGCCGACGAAGAACACGAACAGCAGGATCAGCTGATAGAGCGGCAGCACCATCGCGTTGCGGCGGAAGATGCGCTCGTCCTTCGCGGTGAACACCGAGCCGAACGTATGCGGCCACATGAAGAAGCCCAGCGCCGTGAGCAGCACCGTCGACTGGAACCACGTGACGCTCGAGCCTTTCTCGGGGAACGTGAGGAAGCCGGGACGCGCGGCGTCGATCGCATGGAACATCTGGCCGAGTCCGCCGTAGTAGTGCATCGGCAGATAGATGCCGAGGAACAGCACGATCGCGAGAATCAGCAGGTCCTTCGCGACCGAGTTCCACGCGGAGCCGCGCACGCCCGACACGGTCACGTAGATTGTGACGACGGCCGCGCCGAGCCAGATCGCCATCGACGAAGAGATCGCGCCATACGAAGCCGTCGACACGATGATGCCGAGCCCCTTGAGTTGCAACACGAGATACGGGATCAGCGCGGCGACGTCGACGATCGCGACCAGCACGCCGAGCGCATGGCTGTCGTACTTGCGCGTGAAGAAGTGCGGCTGCGACACGAGCCGGTGCGCCTTCGCGAAGCGCCATACGGGCGGCAGCATCCAGTACGACAGCACATACGCGAGCGTGCCGTACGCGAGGATGTAGTAGACGGGCGCGCCCTTGCCATAAGCGAAGCCGCTTCCGCCGAGGAACGTGAACGTCGTGTAGATCTCGCCCGCCATCAGCAGGAACACGAACGCCGTGCCGAAGCTGCGGCCGCCGACCGTCCATTGTTCGAGGCTCATGTCGTGTCCGTGCCGCGCACGGACACCGAGATAGAGCGCGAAGAGCGTGATCGCGGCGATGATGACGAGTGCGCTGCTCATGAACGCACCTCCTCGCCGGCGGACGTGTGCCGGTTGGCGGGATCGAGCCGGTAGATGATGGCCATGATGAGCGAGCTCAGCACGACCCACGCGACGATCCATGCAAGCACGAGCGGCATGCCGAGCACCAGCGGCTCGACGCGGTTGACGAACGGAACGCCGAGCAGGATGCCGATGAACGGCAGCACGGCGAGCAGACGAAATGACATGGGACAACTCCTCGGATGGGATGGAGGTGGTCGCTGCGAACGTCTTTTCATGAAGCAATGATTGAGGTGCCGCGCACCGACTGTATGCCCTTCATGGTATTCCGGTAAAGGGTGTCAAAAATGTGCAGGTATATTGAAAGGGAGATGCGCAAACGCAATGCCCGCATGGCTTGCGTATCGCGCGGCATGCATCCGCGCGGTGCTGCATTGCATGAAAATCGCGCATGGACCGTATGCAATTTTCATTGCATTAAAACAGTCCGCGCTGCAAGCTGCACGGTGGCGCGGCGCAAAAAACACAACCACAATCGAGCGGGTCATCGATGATTTCAAGCCTGGTTTCGGAGATTCTGTTTGGCTTCACGGGGTTGATCAGCATCATCAATCCCATCGCGATTGCATTCGTGTTTGTCGACCGTACCGATTCGCTGACCGAAGGCGAACGCGCCGCGCTCGCGAGGCGCGTCGCGATCAATGCATTCATCGTGCTGCTCGTCGTGTTCTTCGTCGGCACGCCGATCCTGCATTTCTTCGGCATCTCGATGGAGGCGCTGCGTATCGGCGGCGGACTTGCCGTCGCCGTCAGCGCGTGGAATATGCTCAATGCACCGGAGAAGCAGCCGAACGAGGCAGCCGTGAAACCCGTCGATCCCGACAACGCGATGTCGAAGGCTTTCTTTCCGTTGACGGTGCCGCTGACCACGGGCCCCGGCACGATGGCGACGGCGATCGCACTGAACGCGAACCGCAGCCACAAGGTGTCGGAGTTCCTGGTGTCGTCGATCGCGTCCGTGACGATTTCGTTTCTGATCATGCTCGCGATCTGGTTCACGTATAACCACGCGACGACCTTCGCCCGTTACCTCGGCAAGGAAGGGACGAAGGTCGCATTGCGCGTGTCGGCGTTTCTGCTGCTGTGCATTGGGGTGCAGATCATCCTGACGGGGCTGTCCGAGTTTCTCGCGCCGCTTGCGCGCATGAACAACTGAGCGCAACTGATTGCAACTGATTGCCGGTAACGGAGCGCGCACGACGGTCGGCCCATTGTGAGCGTCGCTTCAAACAGGCGCGCGCGAAGGCGTTTTTCATCGAGGAGACCGATCATGTGCCGCTGGCTGGCTTATAGAGGAAACCCGATACAGCTCGAAGCCGTGCTGTTCAGGGCGAAGCATTCGTTGATCGATCAGAGTCTGCATTCGCGCTTCGGGCAGACGACGACCAACGGCGATGGCTTCGGCGTCGGCTGGTACGGCTCGCCCGCCGAGCTGCCGTTTCGCTACCGCTGCGCGCAGCCCGCATGGAGCGATCGCAATCTGCGCGACGCCGCGCGCGCCGTGCACGCGCCCATGTTCGTCGCGCATATCCGCGCGGCCACGGATACCCCATCGCAGGAAACCAACTGCCATCCGTTCCGCTACGGGCGATGGCTCTTCGTGCACAACGGCCTCGTGCGCGACTATCCGAAAGTGCGGCGCGACCTGATGCTCGGCATCGATCCCGAGCTGTTCGCGTCGATTGAAGGCTCGACCGATTCCGAAGTCATGTTCTTTCTCGCGCTGACCTTCGGCCTCGAAATCGATCCCGTGCGGGCGCTGGAGCGCATGGCGCGTTTCGTCGAAGAGACGGGGCAGCGGCACGGCGTCGAGGCGCCGCTGAACATGACTGTCTGCGTGACCGACGGCGAGCAGATCGTCGCCGCGCGCTATTCGAGCGAGCGGCAGTCGCGCTCGCTCTATCACAGCACGTCGATCCGTCATCTGATGGATCTCTATCCTGACGATCCGCGCCTTGCCGCCGTCGGCAGCGACGCGTTCCTCGTTCTGTCGGAACCGCTCGTGGATCTCGAAGGCTTGTGGGAGGAAGTGCCCGAATCGGTCGCGATCGTCGCGAAGCTCGGCGGGATCGAAGGGCGTATCTTCAATCCGCATCGAGCGTAACGCTCGGGCTGTGATTGAGATGTGATTGGGGGTAAACCCAGATGCGCGGCGGGCATCTGCGTGCCGTTGTCGCGTGAGGGAGTGCAACCATGAGTCGTCAAGTAACTGCAGACAGAGCGACTGACAAGCCATCCGGATGCACTCGCTACGAGCCGGATCTGGCGGCCGGTGTGCTCGCGTCTGAGCAGACCGTGTTGCGTCTTCTGACGCGCAGCACGCCGCTGCCCGAACTGCTGGCTGAAGTCTGCCGGCGCGCCGAGACCCTGCTCGGCGAAGGCGCCTCCTGTTCGATTCTCGTGCTCGACAGCGACGGCGTGACAGTGCGCGTCGGCGCCGCGCCGTCGCTGCCGGCGCAATTCAGCGCGTCCATCGACGGCGCGGTGATCGGCCCGGCCATGGGCTCGTGCGGCACGGCGATGTTCGAGCGCCGTCTCGTCGTCGTCGATGACATCGAGCACGATCCGCTTTGGGCCAACTTCCGCCATCTCGCATTGCCGTTCGGACTGCGCGCGTGCTGGTCGGTCCCGTTCGAAGACGATGCGGGCCATGTGCTCGGCGCATTCGGCGTCTACTACCGCGAAGTGCGGCGTCCCGACGAAAGCGAACAGGAACTGCTGCGCGAGATCGGCAACAGCGTCGGTCTCGCCGTGCATCAGGACGCGATACGCAAGCGGCTCGCGCAGAGCGAAGAACATCACCGGCTCGTCGTCGATCACCTGAACGAAGGCATCGTCGTGCAGTCTCGTGACGGGATCGTGCTCGCGTGCAACCCGAGCGCGCGGCGCATGCTGCGCGCGACGGACGACGTGATCGGGCAGGGCATCTATACAGTGATGCGCGCCGCGTACTGGGAGGACGGCTCGCACGTCGAGCCCGGCGACCGTCCGACGGAGCGCGTGCTGCGCTCCGGCAAGCCGCTTGTCGGCGTCACGCTGCGGCTCGAGCTGACATGCGGCGAATCGATCTGGGTCACGGAGAACCTCGTGCCCATCGTGAAGCCGGGCGAGACCGAGCCGGGCGCCGTGCTCATCTCGTTCAACGACATCAGCGCCGTGCGGGCCGCGCGCGCGCAATTGCAGCAGCTCGCCACGCGCGATTCGCTGACGGGGCTCTATAACCGCGCGTATCTCGCGGACAGGATGAGCGAGCGTCTGACGCCGCGCGAGATTGGCGCAGGTGAGCCGACTGCGTCGGACGCTTCCGTGCCCGAAATGGCCGTGCCTAAGCCGCCCGCGCCTGAGCCGGCCGCGCATGGGCCGGCCGCGCCTAAGCCGCCCGCGCCTGAGCCGGCCGCGCATGGGCCGGCCGTGCCTAAGCCGCCCGCGCCTGAGCCGGCCGCGCATGGGCCGGCCGTGCCTAAGCCGCCCGCGCCTGGACCGGCCGCATCGAAACTAGCCGTGCTGTTCGTCGATCTCGACGGCTTCAAGAAGGTCAACGACATCGCCGGCCACGAAGCGGGCGACGCGCTGCTGCGCAGCGTCGCCGAGCGGCTGTCGGCCTGCGTGCGCAGCGAGGACACGCTCGCGCGCGTCGGCGGCGACGAGTTCGTGATCGTGACGGGCGACTATGCCGACGCGTCGTTCCTGACGGCGCTCGCGCAGCGCGTGCTCGATACGATCGCGCGGCCGTTCGCGGTCGGCGGCAACGAGTACTACCTGGGCGCGTCGATCGGCATCAGCCTCTTTCCCGACGACGGACGCGATGCGCCGACGCTGATGCGCAACGCCGATTCCGCGATGTACGACGCAAAGCAGCGCGGCCGCAACAACTTCCAGTTCTTCACGGCCGAGCTGAGCCAGCGGCTGCAGCGGCGCTTCGCGATCGAGCAGTCGTTGCGGCGCGCGCTGCTCGCGGACGAGCTGAGCATCGCGTATCAGCCGATCGTCGAAGGGGCGACGGGGCGCATCGTCGGCGCCGAGGCGCTGCTGCGCTGGCACAACGGCGAGCTGGGCAACGTGTCGCCCGCCGAGTTCATCCCCGTCGCCGAGGACACGGGGCTCATCGTCGACATCGGCCGCTGGGTGCTGGAGAACGCGTGCAGGCAGGCTGTCGAGTGGCGCGGGACGCTGATACCGCATCTGATGATCGCGGTGAACCTGTCGCCGAGACAGATCAGCGGCGAGCTGATCGACCACGTCGGCTCGAGCCTCGAGCGCGCGGGGCTCGACCCGTCGGCGCTCGAACTGGAGATCACGGAAGGCGTGCTGATGAGCGACACCGACACCGTCATGCCGCTTCTGTCGGCGCTCGCGCGGATGGGCGTGCGCATCTCCGTCGACGATTTCGGCACCGGCTATTCGTCGCTGTCGTATCTGAAGCGGTTTCCGCTGCATTGCCTGAAGGTCGACCGGTCGTTCGTCGCGGGCCTGCCCGCGCATCGCGATGCGGTGGCGATCACGCATGCCGTCGTCGCGATGGCGCACTCGCTCGGCATGAACGTGACGGCGGAAGGTGTCGAGACTCACGAGCAGGCGGCGTTCTTGCGCTCGATCGGATGCGAGCGGCAGCAGGGGTATCTGTTCGGGCGGCCCGCCGCGGCGGACGAGTTCGCACGCGAGGCGCAGCGTTTGGGAGGGGGGATCTGACGGTCGCGGCTTTTGTGCCGCTGATGGAGCAGCCGGCGCGGGCGTCCTGTCGCGCGGCATCGCGCGCTCAGGTGCTCAGGTGCTCAGGTGCTCAGGTACGCGACGTCAACAGCTTGAGGCCGGCGAGCCCGAACACGACGGCGAGTCCCCCGTCGAGCCAGCGGCGGATCGACAGATAGATGCGCCGCGCCGGCGGCGTCGAGAACAGCGCCGCGTAGCTGCCGAACACGAGCATGCCGATCGCGAGGCATCCGGCGACCGTCGTCAGCATGTGCGGCGCGCCGCCGTGCGTGGGCGATGCGAGCGCGACGACGGAGATCCACACGAGGATTGCCTTCGGGTTCGTCAGGTGCAGCAGCACGCCGCGCGTATAGAGCCGGCGCAGCGACAGTTGCGCGTTCGACGTCTGTGTTCTGGCCGGTGTCGATTGCAGCGCCGAGCGTCCCGACTTGAACGCGAGCCACAGCAGATAGCATCCGCCGAAAATTTTCAGTCCGACCATCAGCCCCGAAAACGCGAGCAGCGCCGCCGACAGGCCGAGCGCCGCCAGCATCGCCCAGAAGCACGACCCGCAAACGACGCCCGCCGCGAAGGCAAACGCCGCCTTGCGTCCGTCCGTCGTCGCGATCGACATGATGGCCAGATTGCTCGGCCCGGGGCTCGCCGTGCCGACGAAGTACGCGGAATACGCAAGCAGCAGGTTCGCGGAGACGTTCACGGAAAGAAGCGGAATGCTGGTCATGGTCGCGCCCTGGGTGAAGGATCGGGTGATTGTCCGGGGTCCACATCGCGTGAGGAATAGACAGTTCGACGGACGCAAGGCAGGCCAGCAGAACGGTTGCGCCGGACGGTTCTGCACACTCGGCGCGCCTTTTCACGCACTCGATCCGCCTGGGCCGCTGCATGACGGCTTCACAAGCTCCGGCCAGCAGCGCTGCGCTATCCGTTCGTGATATGCCATCAGCGCCGGATGCTTCGCGACGAAATCGCGTACCGGGCTTTCGAACGCATGCATGACCGTCGTGTGAATCCACGCGAAGCACGTCGCGTCGATTGTCGTGGGTTCGTCGCCGAGCAGATACGGCTGATCGCCGAGCAGGTCCGCGATGGCCTGCCATGCGTCGATGCCCATTCGCACGATTTCGGCATAGCTATGCCGTGCTATGCCCTGTTCCCACACCTGGCGCAGCACCTTGCGGCGAATGACGGGTATCACCGCGGGCGCCACCGTGCCGATCAGCGCACGCGCGGGGGGCGGCGCAGTCAGCCGTGCGTATTCGATCAGGTGCGGCCGGTAGATGGCCATGTTGCTGTCGACGGCCCAGCGCAGATACACGATCACGAAGTACAGATGCGTCTCCAGCAGCGCCTTGAGCGCCGCCGATTGCGCGCGCTGCACGCGATCGAGCCGAGCGTCGCTCAGCGCCTTCGGATGACGTCGTTGCAGATAGTCGATGATCGCCGACGAGTCGCTGACCGTCACACCGTCGATCACCGCGACGGGCAGCTTTTTCTTCGGCATCGCGTTGAGATTGCCGATCCGTCCTTCGTACGCAATGCCTGAGAATCTCAGCCACGTTTCGAGCTTCACGACGAACGGGCTGAGATCGGGTGGCATCGCGCCTGAACCGTCTCCGAATTTGTACACGATCATCAGTTTCCCCTCGTGCCTTCGTGGTTGCGAATGACGATGCTTCGCCGTTGCGGCTTCAGTGCCGCGCGTCGCGGCAACGGCAATCGTACAGGGCCGCGGACACGCGGTGGGACGCTCGAAGCCGGGCATGGGGCATGTGGCGCATGCACGCGGCTTGCGCGCCGACGCGTGCCAACGGGCGCCGCGCATTGTTGCCTTCAGCCGAACAGAGATTCCCTGTGCATGCGATTGATGTCTTGCACCCGCTTCATAAAATCGATATCAAGGACGCCGGTTTCGACGGCGCCAGGCGATTGAGGATGCACGCGAATACGGAGGCTCACATGGACATCATCGATGTAGCGCGACAAGCGGGAATGACGGTCGTGCTCGAAGCGCGGATCGGGCGGCAGGAATACCACAGCGTGCATGGATCGCTCGCTGCGCTGCTGGATTTCGCCGAGCGGGTGAGGGCGATGAAGGAAGAAGGCGTGGCGGTCGAGCAGCGCTGAAAATGGAAGAGCCGTCGGCGCGCGACGGCTCTCTTTGCTTATTGCGTGGTCTCCAGCGCCGATCGGACGATCAGCCGTTGAACAGCTCGACGACGCAGACGATCATCGTGTACAGCCCGATGCAGCCGCCCAACGCGACCGCACCTTGCATGAAACCGCCCAGATTCCGCATGTAGCGCTCCTTGGTTCTGACAGGTGGCGCTAGTCTAAATCGAAAGAAACAAGAAAGGTGAAAGAAAGTTTTGTTTGGGACGGACGCTCACATGTGCCCTTACTTGTACGATGACGTATCTCGAAAGGGCGCGTGCGTGTCATCCTTTCGCTTTCTGGCCGATCTCATGGTTCGCCATGATTTCGAGCGCGCGCACCATGCCCGAGTGATCCCACGCCTTGCCGCCATGCGCGGTGCAAGCATTGAACAGCATCTGACACGTCGACGTAGCCGGTAGGGGCACGCCGAGCGCCTGGCCCGTCGACAGCGCGAGATTGAGATCCTTCTGATGCAACTCGATCCGGAACCCCGGGTTGAACGTGCGTTTCGTCATCCTCTCGCCGTGTACTTCGAGAATGCGTGACGATGCGAAGCCGCCCATCAGCGCCGTCCGAACCTTTTCCGCATCGACGCCCGCCTTCGACGCGAGCAGCAGCGCTTCGCCGACCGCTTCGATCGTCGCCGCGACGATGACCTGGTTCGCGACCTTGCACACCTGGCCTGCCCCCACTTCGCCGATCAGCGAGACATTCTTGCCCATCATGTCGAGCAGCGGCTTGACCTTGTCGAAGGTGGCTTTCGAGCCGCCCACCATGATCGTCAGCGACGCGGCCTTCGCGCCGACTTCGCCGCCCGACACGGGGGCGTCGAGATAATCCGCGCCTTTGTCGCGCACGCGGGCCGCGAAACCGCGCGTGGCCATCGGCGAAATCGAGCTCATGTCGACGACGATCTGCCCCGCGCGCAGGCTCTGCGCGACGCCGTTCTCGCCGAACAGCGCGCGTTCGACGTCGGGCGTGTCGGGCACCATGATGAAGATCACGTCGGCTTGCGCGGCGACGCCGGCGGCGCTGTCGCAAGCGACGACGCCCGCCCGCTTCAGTTCGTCGGGCACGCCGCTGCGCGTGTAGGCGGCTAGTGTGACGTTGTGCTTGCGCAGGTTTTCCGCCATCGGGCGGCCCATGATGCCGAGTCCGATAAAGCCGGCCTTGAGTGTCTGAGACATGACGTCCTCCGGATTCGTTGTTCGGGCAATGTGCGCATTCAGCTTAGCGAGCGCGGCGCGAAATGCCTACGGAACCGCGTCGCCGCCACGTCTTGCCGACGACTTTCCTGAGCGCAGTCTCGCGCCTTCGATGTTCGCGTGAAAGGGTAAAAGAACAATCTGATGTTCGAATGAACATCGCGAGGCAGCTTGGGTGCGCTTGTCCTTTCGCAACAAAGTCGCACATGAAATGTGCGAAACGGCCATCTGACGGGGATTTTCCTGCGATCTATTCAGCGTACTACATCGTTTTCCCTGGTATCCTGCGGCCTGTCGACTGATACGATGACCGACGATAAATGCAGATCCAATGTTCGAATTCGCGCATCGGGTCGGCGACCAAGCCGGGCGGCCCAGATCCCGGTTCGACCAGGAGACAGACTTGAAAACAATCATTGGCCTGCGCTGGTGGATCATCGCGCTCGTGTGCGCGGGGACCATCGTGAACTACCTGTCGCGCAACGCGCTCGGCGTCATGGCGCCCGAGCTGAAGACGTTGCTGCACATGAATACCCAGCAGTACTCGTATGTCGTCGGCGCGTTTCAGATCGGCTACACGATCATGCAGCCCGTCTGCGGGCTCGTGATCGATCTGATCGGGCTTCGTCTGGGCTTCGCGCTGTTCGCGTGCCTGTGGTCGGCGACGGGCATGCTGCATGGCCTCGCGAGCGGCTGGCTGTCGCTTGCCGCGCTGCGCGGGCTGATGGGCTTGTCGGAAGCAGTCGCGATTCCGGCTGGCATGAAAGTGGTTGCGGAATGGTTTCCGAACCGCGAGAAGTCGGTGGCCGTCGGCTACTTCAACGCGGGCACGTCGCTCGGTTCACTGCTCGCGCCGCCGCTCGTGGTGTTCCTGTCGCTGCGCTACGGCTGGCAGAGCGCGTTCGCGGTGACGGGCGCCCTCGGTTTCGTGTGGGCGGCCGTCTGGTATCTGTTCTATCGCGCGCCCTCCGACCACGCGCGGATCGGCGACAACGAGCGCGCGGCGATCATCGAAGGGCAGACGCCCGTTGCCGCCCATGCGCAAGACAGGCGACGCATCCGCGAAGTGCTCGGCACGCGCCGTTTCTGGGCGATCGCGCAGGCGCGCTTCTTCGCCGAGCCCGCATGGCAAACCTTCAGCTTCTGGATTCCGCTGTATCTCGCCACCGAGCGTCACATGGACCTCAAGCAGATCGCGCTGTTCGCGTGGCTGCCGTTTCTCGCCGCGGACGTGGGCGGGCTGTTCGGCGGCTACCTGTCGCCGTTTCTGATGAAGCGCCTGCGCGTGCCGCTGATCTGGTCGCGTGTCGCGGGTGTCGTGCTCGGCGCGTTCATGATGATCGGCCCGGCATGCATCGGGCTCGTCGCGTCGCCGTACCAGGCCATCGCGCTCTTCTGCGTGGGCGGCTTCGCGCACCAGATGATTTCGGCGCTCGTCAACACGCTGGCCGCCGACGTGTTCGAGCCCGGCGAAGTCGGCACGGCTGCAGGTTTTGCGGGCATGGCTGCATGGATCGGCGGGCTCGGCTTCTCGCTGATGGTGGGCGCGCTCGCCGACAAGATCGGCTACACGCCGCTCTTCGGCGCGCTCGGCGCCTTCGACCTGATCGGCGCGACGCTGCTCGTCATCCTGATGCGCGGCGTGTCGCGCGACGCTCGCCTGCATCGCGTCGAGAACGGCGCGAGTAGCGCGGCGTGAACTGACTGACCTGGGAACACATCATGGCTACGTTGAAAAATCGATCACGCTTTCCGGTCTCCGCGCCGGTGGCTGCCTCGGGGTCAGCATTGGCGTCCCCTTCGACGTCCGCCCCGGTGAAGCAACACGCCGTCAACCCGATCGTCCTCGACGCCGCCGATGGCGCGCGAATCGAACTGTTCGTGCTGGCCGACGACATCATCCGCGTGCTGGTGCTGCCAAAGGGCGCGCTGCAAGGGCCGCGCACGTGGTCGATTGCGCCGGGCATCGAAGACGTGCCGCTCGAAGGGCGTGACCGGCGCGACATGAGCGGCTTCGCGCCCGTCGCGTTCCGTTTCGATAGCGATGCGGAGCGTGCTGTCGTCGAAACGGCACGCGTGCGCCTGACGGTCGCGCTGGACGGCGGCTTCTGCTCGTGGGAAATCGCGCGCGACGGCAGTTGGCATCACGTAATGAACGACCGCAAGACCCAGGCGTACAACTTCGGCTGGTGGGACGAGCGCGTGTATCACTACGTCGAGAGACAGCGCGGCGAGATGTACGTCGGTCTCGGCGAGCGGGCAGGCGCGCTCGATCGTGCGAACCAGAGCTACGAGATGCGCAACATCGACGCGATGGGCTACAGCGCGCGCACCACCGATCCGCTCTACAAGCACATCCCGTTCTACGTGACGTGGCAGCCGCAGACGTCGATGGGCTTCGGCCTCTTTTACGACACGCTCGCCGACTGCCGCTTCGACATGGGGCGCGAGCTCGACAACTATCACGGGCACTACCGGCATTTCGTCGCGGAGCACGGCGATCTCGACTATTACTTCATCGCGTCGGCGGATACGCCGTTGCACGCGGTGCGCCGGTTCACGTGGCTGACGGGCCGGCCCGCGTGGATGCCGAAGTGGGGGCTCGGCTATTCCGGCTCGACGATGAGCTACACCGATGCGCCCGACGCGCAGCGCCGCATGGGCGAATTCATCGCGCGCTGCCGCGAGCACGATGTGCTGTGCGATTCGTTCCATCTGTCGTCGGGCTATACGTCGATTGGCGCGAAGCGTTACGTATTCAACTGGAATCGCGAGAAGTTCCCGGATATCGAAGGCTTCGTGCAGGGCTATCTGCGCGAGGGCGTGCGGCTGTGCGCGAACATCAAGCCGTGTCTGCTGCAAGACCATCCGGCGTTCGACGAAGCCGCGCAAGCGGACCTGCTGATCGGGGCGCGCGACGGCGAGCCCGCATGGGTGCAGTTCTGGGACGAGGTCGGCGCGTATCTCGACTTCACGAATCCCGCGACGATAGCCTGGTGGAAAGCGCGCGTGAAAGACAGCCTGCTGCGCTATGGCATTGCATCGACGTGGAACGACAACAACGAGTTCGAGATCTGGACGCCGGATGCGATGGCGCACGGCTTCGGCCAGCCGTTCGCGGCGCGCGAAGCCAAGGTGTTGCAAACGCAATTGATGATGCGCGCGTCGCGTGACGCGCAACGCGAACATGCGCCGCACAAGCGGCCGTTTCTTGTGTCGCGCTCGGGCGGCGTTGGCATGCATCGTTATGTGCAGACCTGGTCCGGCGACAACTACACGTCGTGGGAAACGCTGCGCTACAACCTGAAGATGGGCTTGGGCCTCGCGATGTCAGGCGTGTCGAACAGCGGACACGACATCGGCGGATTCTCCGGTCCCGCGCCCACGCCGGAACTGCTGGTGCGCTGGGTCGCGTTCGGCATCTTCCTGCCGCGTTTCAGCATCCATTCGTGGAACGACGACGGCACGGTCAACGAACCGTGGATGTATCCCGAAGTGACGAGCCAGATCGCCGGTCTCATCAAGCTGCGTTATCGGCTCATCCCGTACCTGTACGAACTGCTGTGGCAATCGCACCGTTCTTACGAACCCGTGCTGCGTCCGATGTTCGCGGAGTTTCCGAACGATCCGCGCTGCCTCATCGATGGCGACGACATGATGCTCGGCGCGTCGCTGCTCGTTGCGCCTGGCGTCGAGCAAGGGCAGCGCGAGCGTGAAGTCTTGTTGCCGTCGGGCGCGTGTTGGGCGTCGTACTGGAGCGGCGAGGTATTCGATGGCGGACAGAGCGTCCGATTGCCCGCGCCGTTCGAACAGCCGGTGATGCTGCTGCGTGAAGGCTGTGTGATTCCGCTGAACATCGCGGAACAACATTTCGCGCAATCCGCCGACGAGCGTGCGTTCATCGCGCTGCCGGTTGCGGGCGTCGGCACGGCGCAAGGCGGCTGCATCGAAGACGACGGCGAAACGCAAGCGTGGCGCGAGGGCGCGCAAGGACGCTGGAACGTGGCGATAGCCAGCGACGCGAGCACGTTGCGCATTTCCGTCGAGCGCGAAGGGCAGATGCCGTTCGCGCAGCATGAGGTTCGACTCAGCGTGCCCGCGTCCGATACGCGCGAGGCCCAGTGTGCGAACGGCGAAGTCATCGGCGATTCGGTCGCGGACGGCTGGCGGCATTTGACGCTGCGGCTTGCCTAATGAATTGCACAACGCCACGCCTAATGAATCGCACAACGCCACGCCTGATGAATCGTACAACGCCACGCCCAATGAACCGCGCAACGCATCGCCCAATGAATAAACGACTGGCCTGACCCACAGGTCCTATTTCCAATCAGGGAGACTGACAAGCAATGAATACTTCGAAGCGCACGCGCACGCGTGCATTGGCCCTCTCATGCCTGCTGATCGCAGGCGCCGTGCTCTCGACCGGGGCGTTCGCGCAGAGCAGCGTCACGCTGTACGGCGTCGTCGACAACGCGTTCAGCTACGTCAGCAACCAGCGCGGCCACGCGAACTTCTACATGAGCCAGGGCAACCTGCAGGCAAGCAAGTTCGGTCTTCTAGGGGCCGAAGATATCGGCGGCGGCACGAAAGTTATCTTCCGGCTCGAAAGCGGCTTCAACTCGCTGACGGGCGCGCAAAGCAGCGCGGGCCTCATTTTCAACCGGCAAGCGTACGTCGGCTTGAGCAACGACAAGTACGGCACGGTGACGCTCGGCCGCCAGTACACGCCGTACTTCAACATGGTCGGCGCGCTCGGTCCGACGGGCGTGCTGACGGGCGCAACGGGCGCGCATCCGGGCGATCTCGACGCGCTCGACACCACGCTGCGTTTCAACAACTCGATCACTTATATGTCGCCGAACATTGCCGGCCTGACTTTCGGCGCGCAGTACGGGCTGGGCGGCGTGCCGGGCAGCGTCACGAGCGGCAGCAATTTCAGCGCGGCACTGCGCTACGACTATCAGGCGTTCTCGGTCGCGGCGGGTTACGTGAAGTTGAAGGACATCGCGACGAGCCAGTCGCTCGGCAGCTTCGCGATCAATTCACCCGTCAACAACGGCTATGCGACAGCCAGCAGCACGCAGATGATCGCCGCAGCCGCCCGCTATAACTTCAACGATCTGATGATCGGCGTGAACTACTCGAACGTGCAGTACGCGCCGGGCTCGCACTCGTTGTTCGCGAGCGAGGCGGTGTTCAACACGTATGGCGCGATTGCGACCTACCGCTTTACGCCGGCCGTGATCGCCGGCATCGGCTATAGCTACACGCGCGCGAGCAAGGCGAACGGAATCGACGATCCGGCGCAGTATCACCAGATTTCGCTGGAGCAGACTTACAACCTGTCGAAGCGCACGACGCTGTATGCGCTAGAGGCCTATCAGCTGGCGCGCGGCAAATCGCGGATCGCGTCGGGCTCGGGCACGACGATCGCCGATGCCGTGGCCGTGGTCGGCGATTCGCAGAACACGACGCCGTCGTCGGGGCCGTCGCAGTTCGTCGGGATGGTGGGCATCCGACACGCGTTCTGACCGCGTTGTTTTTGGCGCGGCAATCGTTTGCGCCATTTGTCCAGCCGGGCGTCGCGAGATTGCGACGACCCGGCTTTTGTTTGTCCGCGTGCCGGGTGAGCGCGGTAGACTGCTGCGCGCAGCGGCGGGCGTGGGGCTTGAGATTCACGCACTGATGCGCAATGACGTGTCCGGCCAATTGCATAAAAACCTGTATGGATATAAGGGCTATCCACTTAGCGCCAAAATTCCACGCTGTGAAATTCAGCCCTCACGGGGAGATTTTCGCGCGATCTGCCGGTAGGTGATGGGGTCTGTCTGAACGGCCTGTTCAAGCAGGCGGTAGAAAAGCAGGCCGCGGGAATGAGACGTGCGTCGGTTAAAGCGAAAGACGAACTCGTCGAGGTAATGGTCTAGGTGGGCCGGCTTGACCGCCCCTTGGTGCGTGCCGAGAAGCCAGCGCTTAAGCAGTGAAGCGACGCGATGGACGCCGGGTAACGGCACGTGCGCCGGAATGG
>NZ_WHNP01000033.1 GCF_009362735.1 Paraburkholderia franconis
TGGCGAACGGTGACTACGAAATCGGCTTCCAGCAGGTGAGCGAGCTGCTGCCCGTCCAGGGCGCGACCTTCGTCGGAAAGATTCCCGAGTCTCTGCAGTCCGTCACGCGCTTCGCCGCCGGCATCCCCGTCGGCGCGCAGCATCCGAAGGAAGCGAAGGCGCTCCTCGACTATCTCGCAGCACCCGATGTACAGGCAGAAGTGAGATCGACCGGGCTCGATTCCGTCTCCGCACATTGAGGCAGCACCATGGGAGGGCTTGCCCCAGCCAGCCTTCCCGTCACCCCGGGGTGTCTGTCACGGCGTCATTGGCACCGTCCGGGCAGCCCGCCCGTCTGCGCAGCCCTTGAGGGGTACCGCCGACGTGAAGTGCGACGGGCTGGTTTTGCACAGTCAGCCGTCATTCGTGTTCGGGACGCAGCCGTCTCTTTATGGCCGCTAACGCCCAGTCGGGATCGCTCCACTTCGTTGGCCAGCGTGACGGATTGGCGATTCAGCATTTTTGGCACGAACATGTACATGCTGTACATGTCGAATCTCCACCACGCGCATGCGACCGCAAGTTCATCGAGTTCATGCTGGACCAGGCACGAAAGGCCAGGCGCGGTTCGCCGGCAAGTGCGCCCCATCGAGCTTAAAGGTCGACGTCCTTTGTCTCCGGCCCGATGAGCGCACCGACACACGCAATCGCACCGCCAATGCACAACAACGCGACGGGAGCATAGCGCAGCGGCATCACGGAACCGAGCCAGTTCATATAGAACGCGTAGAACGATGGCAATATCACTGACAGGCTGTAGCCGACGCCAAAACCTGTCGCTCGGATGCCCGTTGCAAACCGCTCGTTGATATATGTGACGATCACGGCCCACGCCGAACTCACTGTAATCGCAAGACCACATACGATCAGCACGACAACGGGCAGTGCCACTCCAGTCGCCCCAATGAGCAAATACAGCAAGACGGCGCCCAACGTGGCCGACAACGCGCCCACAACGGAAAGCATCGTGCGGCGGCCAATCCGTTGCCCCAACATGCCTGCTCCCACATAACTGAAACAGAGTACCGTGTAGGACAGCATGAGCGTCGTTGTCATCTGAAGCGCTGTAAGGCGCAGCGTCTTCAACAAAACGCCAGTGGGAAGGAACAGACCGACGATGTTTTGTGTAAGCCAGAATCCCGTCATCATCAGCAGGACCTGAACAAGATTGCGCAGTGCGGGTCCACTGACGAGGCGGCTGGCGGATGTCGCTTGCGGCTTACCTGCTGACTTGCCTGCCCACACCTCGGATTCCGCAACCTTGCGCACGTAGTAGAGCGCCAGAAGCGCCGCCATGAACGCACCAATCATGAAGGGAATACGCCAACCCCACTGTGCATAGGTAGACTGCGGGCCGCCTACGGGGAACAGCGCGAACATGACCATCGCAATGAGGTTGATTGCCACATAAGCTGCAGGGAATCCCGCGAGAATCAAACCACCTACCAGACCCCGTTGCTCCTTCTTCGAATATTCGATGGCAAGCGGCAATGCGCCCGTGTATCCGCCACCAAGGAAAATGCCGTCGATGAAACGTAGGATCACCAGAATCCAGTACGACGCGATCCCGATTGACTCGTAACCGGGTATCAACGCAATCAGGAAGGTTGCGACACCGAACCCGCTGACAGAGAGAATCGAGGCTGCGCGACGACCGACGCGGTCTGCTATGCGGCCAAACAGCAACGCACCGAGAGGACGTCCAAGCAACGTGGTTATGAACACCAGTGACTCGAGTATCGCCTGATGCCCGCTGGACACGTGCGCCGGCAAAAAGAACGACTGGATCGGCGCGAGGATGATCACCGGAAGATAGATATCGAACATGTCGATGAATTCCGAGAACACCGCGCCCTTGATGGCGTTTTTTCGTTTCTCGTCAATCGGCTCTTCTCGCGCTATTTGCCCGAATTCGTTGACGCGTACAGATTCCATTACAGTCTCCAGTTTTGTACTGCCTACAGGTATTGCTTGACCAAACGGACGGCGCTTGCCGTGACGGTCCCCATCGGGCCGCCCGGCTTGCGCCGTAGCACGGTCAACTTGAGTGCGCCTATTTCCTGACAAGCGAGCAGCCGCTTTCTGCGAGCGGTTCGAAGGCTTCATCCTTCGGAATCACGGAGCGGATCTTGAGCAGGTCCCACTCGCCTTTCGATTCAGATGGCTTCTTGGCTTCCGCGAGATACATGTTGTGCACCATAAGGCCATTTGCTTCGATACGCCCATCCTTCGCGAAGAAATCATTGATGGGCGTCGCACGCATTTTTGCCATCACCTTGTCGCTGTCGGCTGTTCCCGACGACCGGACCGCGCTCAGGTAATGCATCGTCGCTGAGTACATGCCGGCCTGGACCATCGTCGGCATCTTGCCTGTGACCGCGTAGAACTTTTTGGCAAACGCCCGCGTTTGGTCGTCGTGATCCCAGTAGAACGCGGTGGTGAATTGCAGCCCCTGTGCCGTCTTCAGCTCCATTCCCTTCAGGTCGCTGTCGAAAATCAGCAATGGCGCGACCACAACGTTGTTGCGCGACAGGCCAAATTCCGCCGCCTGTTTGACTGCATTCTGCGTATCCCGCCCTGCGTCGGCCAGACCGACTACCTGAGCCTTTGAAGCCTGTGCCTGCATCAGATATGAAGCGAAGTCTGACGCGGACAATGGGTGCTTCACAGAACCCACTACGTCGCCGCCCATCGTCTGCACGACCCGGGTTGCCTGGCTCTGAAGTGAGTTGCCGAATGCGTAGTCGGCCGTTAGAAAGAACCAGCGTTTGTAGCCTGCCTGCATTAGTGCGCGTGCCGTTCCATTTGCAAGGGCATAGGTGTCGTATACATAGTGAACGCCATAAGGTGAGCATTGCTTGCCCGTGAGTTCTGTCGTGGCCGAGCCTGCAAAGATTGTGATCTTCCGTTTCTCGACGCCGAGCTTCTGCAACGCGAGTGCCGATGCGGAATCAGTGGATTCGAGCACGGCCTGAACATCGTCCTGGTCGTACCAGTAGCGCACCTTCGTAGCAGTCACATCGACCTTGTTCTGATAATCCGCCGACAGTATTTCTATCGGGCGGCCCAGCACCGTACCGCCGAAGTCCTGCGCAGCGAGCTTGACGGCCGCCACTCCGCCCGCACCGCCAATCCCCGAGTACACGCCGCTCATGTCGACAATCACGCCGATCCTGAACGGCTCTGCATTCCCCTTGTCGGCTGCTTCGCAGGTGCCGGCTATGACAGTGAGCAAACATGCCGCTACCAGATGTGCGCATACCCAACGTTTCAATCCCGATGACGATTTCATGGTGTGTCTCCTAAGATTAAAAAATTATTATTTTGTATATCTAATTAATAACAATGCCTGGATGCTTTCGTATCGGTGTTTCTCCGTTAGAAGTGAAGAATCACACGCCCCGTCACGGCACGCGTATCGACAGCCTCCAGGCCGTTTGCCGCCTTATCGGCGGGCAACCGTAGCGCAATGCGCGGACGAATCAATCCTTGTTCGAGAAGGTCATGCAACTTCTGTTGCGCCAGGCCTACCCGCTTCGGCTGCCGGTCGCGATAGTCGCTCCATTGCAAACCAGATACCTCGATGTTCTTCACCAGAAGATAATTCGCCTTGATCTGAGGGATCTGGCCACCTGCAAAACCAATCACGACTGCCCTTCCGCACCACCCTAACGCTCTGAGGGCGGCACCGAACACATCGCCGCCTAGCGTGTCCAGAACGATATCGACCCCGCGACCTTTCGTTACTTCGAACACCTGCTGACGCAGACCTTCCCGGAGGTCCGGCATCGACAGATCGATAACATGCGACGCACCATCCGCAAGCGCCTGCTCAGCCTGTTGCGTACGATTCACCGCAGCGATCGCTTTCCCGCCAAGTGCCCGCACAAGTTGCAGCGCCGCAGAACCGACGCCGCCGCTCGCTCCCGTCACAAGCACCATCTCGCCAGCGGCGAACCGGGCGCGTTCCATCAAGGCAAAGAAAGCGGTCTGGAATGGCAACCCCATCGCCACGGCATCATCGAAAGGAATCGCAGCCGGCAAGATCTCGCACCTGTCTTCCGGCACGAGAACGCGAGACGCGTAGGCCCCATATTCCATATGAGCGACGACGCGGTCGCCCGGCCTGATATGACGGACGGACGGTCCGACTGTCACCACCACACCCGCTGCATCCTTTCCCGGCGTGAATGGCAATTGCGGCAAGTTCTGGTACCTCCCCCGGATCACAAGCAGATCCGGATAGTTGATCGCGGAAGCACGGACATCGATGAGAACGTTATTGTCTTTGACCTCAGGGTCCTGAAGATCCGTGACTTCGACTTCGCCGGGTTCTCCAAATTTACGCACTACAACGGCCTTCATAGTTCACCGCCTTTTTTCGCATATGTCTGGAATGACGCAGCGTCCGCGCCGAGCCGTGGTGCATCGAGTGTTTCCTGCCGGGAGCGGAACTGTCTGTCAACGGGCACCGGCAGCGCGGGGATCGTGGCTCCATCGGCGAGTCGCACCGTCCTGTCGAACACGCCGCGTTGCGTGAAGTGCGTATCCGCAGCCGCCTCTGCAAGGTCGACGACACGAACCACACACGTGTCGGTTTCCGCAAATTTGTTCAGCCAGTAGGCAGCCGTTCTTTGCCGGATCGTCAAGGCAATACGATCTCTAACCTCGGGCCCCTCGCCATCGACTTCGGCCAGTTCGGGAACGCCCAGGGCATTTGTCCTGGTCCGGCGGGTGGAGCGAGGGGCTCGATCCAGAGCGGCGCGACTATGCGACATTCGCCGACTTCACCGACCCGGACGGCAACATGTGGACTCTGCAGGAACGCGGCTACCTCGCGCGATGATCCGCGCACGATGCCGCTCACACATCAATCACCACGTCATCCTGCGGCCGCGCGCAGCAGATGAGGACATTGCCCTGTGCGGGTGGATCGAGGGGATCAGGTTCGTAGGCCACGCGACCCGAAACTAGTCCGCTCTCGCAGTTGTGACAGACGCCCGTGCGGCAAGACCACCGCACGGGCACGTCGCACGCCTCGGCCAGCTCAAGAATGCTTTGATAAGCCGAGGCATTCCAATGCGCCGCGATGCCACTGCGCGCAAACGATACGAGTGGACCGCCCTTTGCGTCGTCTTTGGGCGGATGCGGCGCGTGCGCTGACGCATCAACGATACCTGGATTCAACGGCTCTGCACCGTTGAAGATTTCGGCGTGAACGCGCTGCGGCACGACGCCCAGCGCCGTCAGCGCCTCTTTCATGTCTGCCATGAAACGCGTCGGTCCGCAAAGGTAAACGTCCGCCTCCCGCGGGACACCGACTTCTTTCAGGACCGATTGCGACAGATGCCCGGTAGCGTCGATATCTTTGCCGACCCGATCGTGCGATGTGGGCGCGCTATAACACACATAGCTGCGGCCACGGGGCAGCGCGAGCATCAGGCGTCGCGCCTCGGCAGAAAATGGATGATGCCGCCCGTCGTGTGCCGCATGCAGCCACAACACCTGCCGCGTCGAGCATTCCGACGAGAGCGCGTGCAGCATCGCGAGAACGGGCGTTGCGCCGATTCCGGCGCTGAGCAGCACCACAGGTCCGTCACCGGGCTGCAGCACGAAACTTCCACGCGGCGAGCTAACGTCGAGCGTATCGCCCACGCGGACGTGCTCCCGCAGCCAGGTTCCGCCCACTCCGTTGGGCTCGATCTTCACGCTGATCCGATACGTCTGCGTGGAGAGCGGACCGGAGAGCGAGTAACTGCGAAATAGCGGCGGACCGCCCGCAGTCGGATCGAGACGCAACACGACATACTGGCCCGGCAGCGCTCGTTGCAGCGGCAGACCATCCTTGCTCTTCAGCGTGAAAGAAACGACATCTGCCGATTCCTGCTCGATCGTCGATACGGTGAGCGGTCGAAATCCCGGCGGCGCCGCATGCGCCGCTACTGCAGGCACGAGCCCGGCGTTGCCGCTCGCAGCGCCGTTCATGCCGCTTTTCAGCAATGCGTCGAACGAGAAGCGCCATCCGGGTGAAAGCGCTGCGATACGCAACGCGCGTTCGAGTTTTTCGCGCGGATGGTCCGACGAATACAGCAGCGCGTTGATCTCCGCGACAGTCATGCGCTCGTCTGCCTCACCCACCTTCACGATCTCGTCGTTCGCGCCTACTTCGCCTTCCTCGAGCACGCGCAGATAGAAGCCAGGTCTTCCACTCGATGTCAGCAACGCGGGCATACGCGGCTCGTTCGTCCGGATGCCGACGCGATAGCAGGTCACGCGGGGCTGCGTCACCTCGAAAAGCGCACCGCCAATCCGATAACGGTCGCCGATGCACACGGCCGAGTCGGGCAGCCCTTCGACGGTAAAGTTCTCGCCGAACTGGCCATGCACGAAGTCATTTCTCTTTAACTGCGCTTGCCAGTACCGGTACGACTCGATCTGGTAAACGAACACGGCCCGCTGCTCGCCGCCATGCCCCGCCAGATCGCCTTGGCCGTCTTCCGCCAGATTCAGGCGTGCTGCGAAGCAGCGCCCTTGTACGGGGTTCTTCCAGATCCCTGTGTGCACAGTGCGGCCTTTCCACTCGATATCGCGTGGAAGTCCGACGTTCACCGATAGCAGCCGAGCCATATTCCTCCTCCGCAGCGGGCGAGCCCGCCATCGCGCGCCACGCGTTACTGTTGGCGGCCGGGCAGCACCTCGTCGACAGTGAGCTCGCGATCGGGCCCGTGCGGAATCACGGTCTGCCCCGGTTCCAGATGGAGTTGTCGCCCGTCGAGATGCACGGTGACGGCATCCGGCTCGAACGACACCATGTTGGCAATGCGGCGCACTTCCGGATACGTCTCGGGGTAATACCATGCGGCCAGTCGCGCGTCGCCGATGTCGTAGTAGCTGCAGATCCCCTTATAGGGGCAGAACGTCTGGTTGGCGGCGGGCTTCAGTCCGGACTCGTCGATGTCGGCGCGCGGAACGTACCAGCGCGGCGCAAAGCCGGACTCATAGAGCACGAGCGGCCGCGTCGTATCGGCGATGATGCGTCCCTGATGGCTCGCGACGAGCTTTCGCGAAGTCTGCCGGATATCGATGCGGTGGTACGGATCAGCGGCATGGCCGATGATCCGCTCGTCCTCTTCGTAGAAAGCATCCATCGCCCGCCAGGCAAACGCGACGCGTCCCTCCAGCTCACTCGCGCAGGGCGGCAAACGTGTGTGCTGCCAGGCGGCGCGCTGCGCGATCCTCTCGCCAGCGCGCACGACAAACCAGGCACTCGGACCGAGGTCGGCGTGTTGCGTCGTGCGGTCCATTGGTTCCAGGGCGCCCGAAACGATATCGGCTTGCCGAAAATAGGCCACGGGATATCGGCCCGGTTCGAACAGAAGCACGACGTCCTCGCTATCGGCGATCCACGTTCCACCGAAGCGCACACGCATTCGCCGCCGCAACGGTTCGGCGTACAACAGTCTCGCGGGTAGTGCGCCCGGTACCAGAAACCGCCCGATTGCTCCCGTCGAAAGCGGGCCCTGCTGCCACGATAGTCCCATTGCTACTTCTCCTCCGGCGCTCCGCCGTGCTGTTGCACGAACAGCCCTTCAAGGTCACTTGCGAACTCGGCTGGTCATCGGTCTCAATGCTAGGCGGCAGATACAACCAGCGCAATAACGATGTCATTTGCGGTGCAACGCAGAGGCTCCCGGCACGCGTGCCCCATTGCCGGACAATGAGGCAATAGGCCATCGTGAATATTGCGCTCAACAACAGAGCAACGAACGCGCCCGCTGCGTGCGGCCGCATCGGCACCGGGCCTCTACAGCGCAGATCACCATCGCGATCGACGGCATCGATAGCACCATGATGTGGAACGGACAGCCGCGCATCAACGCCACCAGATGCGCAGCTTACCGAGGCGGCGCTCGTCGCAGCGGCGATCCGCGCGGGAGGCGCGGTGGCGCAGGCGACGCACTTCTTCAATAGCCGACGCATTCGACGGTGCGCGCTGCATGCACGCGGCCGCGCGCTGTCGTACATCGTATCGATGCTATCGTCCCGCGACCGCGCGCGTGACAGGATCTGCCGCGTTGCACATTACCTCTCCTCGCGTCGTTGCCTTCCCACGCATGATGTAACCACCGCTTCGATCGCCCCGATCTACTCTTTGCAACCGCAACAAAGTACACCGCGCTGCGCATGCAGCGCATTGGGACATGCGCGCCTGATCGAGCCAAAGACGGCGCAACGCGTCACAGGCGGGCGTTGATTCGAGACACCGCGCATGTCGCCCCAACAATCATTTGCAAGGAGGACAGGACCATGCGAGTTCGCAAGTGCGTCGGTATCGTGATGCTTTCGTTTGCTTCAGCCGCTTATGTGGGCGCTGCGCATGCTCAGGGATTGACGCGCGAGCAGGTGCGGCAACAGTTGCTTGAAGCGCAACAGAACGGACTGGCGTTCGTGACCGACGCGTCGTATCCGGACGTGAGCCCCGTCTATCAGCATCAGGTCGAGCAGATGCGCGCGATGCACTCGCACGACGGCGGCGTCGGCACGCAAGCGAACGGGAGCACGGAATCCGGCGCTTCGACGGCCGCCTCGGAGATGCCGATGCAGACTCATCCCACGTCGCAAGACGACTGTGTCGGACCCGTCAGCTTCTGCAACGTCTATTTCGGCAGCTGACCGCGATGGTCTCCCATCGTAGCCAATCGACTGTCGACGTGTAACCGTTGTCGTGCGGCCAACGAATTAACTTGAACCACTACTCTGCCGCGCACCAATTCGCGAAATGTCCCTTCATTTTTCATGCACGATGTGCGGTCGTTGCTGCCATGACCTGCGCCTGCCGCTCGCCGTCGACGAAGCGCTCGCGTGGATCGCCCGCGGCGGTGACGTGCAGCTGTTTTGCGACGCCATCGTCTGGCCGCAAGATCCGCCCGAAGCCGATGCGCTCGCGCAGCACCGGCGCCGACGCTCTTTCGCGGCGCATAGCGGCGTGCGACCGGTGCGCGTGGCGGTGACGCTGGTCGCAGCGTTCACAGGCCCATGTCCGCATCTGCGTGCAGCGCCCACGACCAGCGCCCCCGGGTGTGCCGCATCTATCCAGTCGAGATCAATCCGTTCGTGCCGCTCGATCCCTCCGCGAAGGCATGTCCTTCCGATGCGTGGTCCGGCACCCATCCGTTGTTGATGCGCGCGGGCCGGCTTGTCGATCCCGACACCGCAGCCCTCATCGCGCAGTCGCGTGAAGCGGACCGGCGCGACCGCGTCGGCAAGGCGTAGCTATGTATGCTGCTCGGCTACGACACCGCTGCGCTCGCCAACGAAGGCTTCGCTGTCTATGCGCCGCAACGCATGCGCCTGCAGGCCGCGTTGCAAGCGGCGCAACATGCAAGCGCGCACGTCGATGATGCCGAGCCGAGTTCACCGCATCCGTGGCATGTCATCACGAATCGTTCGACGACGCTTGCCACGCTGCGCTCGATCGGCGCGACGGCCAACACGGCCGCCGAAGCGCCACAGTCCGCGCACACGCCGGCGTACCTCGGCTTCTTCTCTGACGACACCGCCAACGGCGACCGACGCGAATCACCTGACGCGCCGGGAACGGATCAACTGTAACCTCCCGCGCCGGCAATCGAACTAACGATACCGTCGCCATCTGGAGTCAGCACATGTTCGCCCGTTCTCTCGCTGTCATCTGCGCCGGGGCCGCGGCGCTGCTTGCATCGCATGCATTCGCCGCCGGGCCGCGTCCCGTCGTCGTCGAACTATTCACGTCGCAGGGCTGTTCATCATGCCCGCCGGCCGACCGCTATCTGTCGGAGCTGAGCGACACGCGCGCCGACGTGCTGCCACTGGCATTTCACGTCACATACTGGAATCAGCTTGGCTGGAAAGACCCGTTTTCGTTCGAAGCCGTCGATGAACGGCAGGTGCAATACGTCAAGCGGTCCCGCGACTTTGCGTACACGCCGGAAATGGTGATTGACGGCAAGGCCGAAGTGGTCGGCTCGAATCGCGGCGCAGCCAGCTCGGCCATCGACGATGCGAGGTCCACGGGCGTCACGGCCGCGACAGTCAACGCCGCTCGCGAAGGCAGCGGCGTATCGGTGTCGATCGGCCCTGGGCGAGGACGCGCGCGTGTACTGCTCGTCGGCTACGATGCACGCCACGTCACGCCGATTGGGCGCGGCGAGAACGCAGGCCAGACGCTCACTGAATCGAACATCGTGCGCAGCTTCGCGCCGATTGGCCAGTGGTCCGGCGCGCCGCTCACGCTGCATGCGAACGCCGTCGCCGGCGAACACATGGCGGTACTGCTCGAAGCGCCCGATGGCGCAATCGTCGGCGCCACGCGCGTTGCCGATGGGCGGCAAGCGCCTGCGCGCTGAGCGATCAGGCCGGTCTGCACGCCCGCTTGCATACATGACCGCCGGTTCGTCACACCGTTGACGAACCCCTCTGCTCTGCTCGACCCGGAAGGCGCTCCGTGCCGATCCGTCGTGCCGCGCTTGCCTTGCAGCAAGCCACGCTCGACGACCCGCCTAACGACTCCGACCCGGGGCTCCGACCCGGCCGCGTTCCCGCCGAGGCTCCAACGCCACCTGATGACGCGGCCTGAACGCCAATCCGCTGCCGCAGCAACCGGCTACCGAACGCACAACCTGTCGAGCGGTGCGTCGGAGCACGCATCACCGGATAGCGCCCAAAATCCGCCGACATCGCGCAACACGGATAACCGCGCAACGTCGCAAAGCGGTTCGTAACGATTGCGCCGTCTGCGCCGATTTACCTCTTGTGATCGCTTTCAATCATGCGTCGTTGGGCAGGTCACGACGCGAATGCGCGCACGCCCATTCATACACGAACACAGTCAAAACTTGAGGAGAACACATCCGTGAAGCGAATGCTCATCGCCTGCGCCATCACGCTGCCGATTGCAACGGTGGCCCACGCGCAGTCAGGCGTGACCTTGTACGGTTTGATCGACGAAGGCTTCGAGGCCATCAGCAATGCGCCGACCACGGCGGGCTCACCGGGCGCGCGGCAATACAGACTCGACGCTACCAACGGCCTCAACAGCTCACGCTGGGGCCTGAAAGGTCGCGAGGAACTCGGCGGCGGACTGACCGCGCTATTCCAGCTGGAAAACGGCTTCGAGCTCAACAATGGACGGCTCGGCCAGGGCGGTGCGGAGTTCGGCCGCCAGGCGTTCGTCGGCATCGAGAGCAGACCGTTCGGCACGCTCACGCTCGGCCGCCAGTACGACAGCGTGGTCGATTACGTCGGCAAGCTGGAATTCGGTGATTCGAATGTCGGCACCGCGCATGGCGCGCATCCCGTCGATATCGATAACTTCAACAACAGCCGGCGCACCAACAATGCGGTCAAGTACACGAGCAACGACTACGGCGGCTTCACGTTCGGCGGCGTGTACAGCTTCGGTGGCGTCGCGGGCTCCGTTGCGCGGAATCAGATTTTCTCCGTGGGCAGCGGCTATCACAACGGACCGCTGACGGCAGGCGCCGCGTATCTGCAGGCGCGTAATCCGTCCACGTCGCTTTTCGGCAGCAATCCGTCCGACACGGCGACGGCGAACGGACTGACGGGCACGCCCGTGGTCAGCGGCTATGCGAGCGCGAACGCATATCACGTGATTGGCGCAGGGGCGACATATGCGCTCGGCGATGCGATTCTCGGCGCGAACTGGTCGAACGTGCGCTTCGCGGGCATTGCCGCGCTCGGCAACAGTTCGGCGATCTTCAACAACGTCGAGGCGAGCCTGCAATATCACGTCACGCCGAAGCTGCTCGCGGGCGTCGCTTTCGATTATCTGCATGGCAGCCATGTCTCCGATACGGTCGGCGGCGCCAACTACAGCCAGTTCAGCACGGGCGTCAATTACACGCTGTCGTTACGCACCGATCTCTATGCGGCACTCGACTATCAGGTTGCGAACGGGCGCGACTCGAGCGGACATGGCGCAGTCGCGAATATCGCGGGAGTTTCGCCGTCATCGAACCGTTATCAGGCCGTCGGTCGCATCGGTTTGCGGCATCGGTTCTGACGCGCACTGTCCGCCGGATCTCCTGGAGCGCGCCGCCAAGGCATGCGGCCTTTTCCCGTCGACGCCGGGTACATCCGGCCGGCGGGATTTTTTTTCTTTCGCGCATGAATCGGACAACGCGTGTAACCACGGCGCACATTGGACCGATCTACTCATTAATAGCTCTGCTTCGCGGCGCAGTCCCCGAAACACACGCGCAGCGGGCGTGGTCCTTTTTAATCATCTCACTGCCATGCGCCGTCCTCTTTCGCCTTTCGTGACCGTCGATGGGTCGTGCCAGCCTGCGCGCTTTCACGCGTCGGCACGGTTTTCCACCGATGCGCCGCCGGCATGATCGCGACGCTCGCAACCATGGTGCCAACTGCTTCCGACGACAGTAGTCAGACCACGCGCGGCACCCAAACCGGCACGGCGTCGGACGCCGAGCGGCGGCTCACCGCGCTGCTCGAGGCCTCGATCGCTGGCGACAAGCACGCATATCGACGCTTTCTCGGCGAACTGGCGAAACATCTGCGTACGCGCCTGCGCAAGCATCTTTGGCACCAGGATGCCGATGTCGAGGACCTTGTGCAGGAAGTGCTGATCGCAGTGCACAAGGGGCTCGACACGTTCCGTCCCGACGTGCCGCTCACCGCGTGGATCAGCGCGATCGTCCGGTACAAGCTTGCCGACCACTTCCGCGCAAACGCGCGTCGTGGCGAACTGTTCGAGCCACTCGACGACGACGTCGATGTGACGGGCGCATCGCCGCTCGACTCGCTCGAAGCGCGCCGCGACCTCACGCGGCTACTGGCGACGCTGCCGCCGCGTCAGCGAGAACCGATCGAGCACACGAGGCTATGGGGGCTTTCCGTCGCCGAAACGGCGGCCAGGACTGGGCTCACCGAATCGGCCGTGAAGGTCGGCGTGCATCGCGGCCTGAAAGCGCTTGCCGCGAAAATCAGGAGGAAAACCGATGAAGACTGACGATTTCATCGCCATGCTTGCGGATGGGCCGCGCGCGCCGTCGAGATCGGCGGTGGTGGGCCGGCTTGGTAGCGGCGTCGCATTCAGCGTCGTTGCCGCGCTATTGCTGCTCGCGTTCGTCGTGCCGGGCGGCATACCCGTTCATTCGCTGATCACACGACTCGCGATGACGATGTTCTGGCTCAAGGTCGCCCTTCCGCTGTCGATCACCATAGCCGCCGCATGCATTGCGTCGCGGCTTTCGCAACCTGGCGTGCGCGTCGGACGCGCCTGGCATGCGCTGCTCACGCCATTCATGGCCGTATGGCTCGTCGCACTGGCGACGCTGTTCACCGCACCCGCCGATGCACGCAGCGCATTGATCCTCGGGCATACATGGCGAACGTGTTCGCTGCACATTGCGCTGCTATCTGCTCCCGCCCTTTTCGTGCTGCTGCGAGCGATGCGCAGCCTCGCGCCGACACGACCCGAACTCGCCGGCGCGGCGACGGGGTTGCTCGCCGGCGCCATCGGCGCGCTTGTGTACTGCCTGCGCTGCCCGGAGATGGAGGTGCCATTCTGGGCGACGTGGTATCTGCTCGGCATGACGGCGCCGACGCTGGCTGGCGCACTGCTCGGCCGTCGGATGATGCGGTGGTGAGCGGCCGCGGGCGCGCGCCCATCGCTGATCGCAGGCTGTAGCTTGACGCGTCGATCCTGGCACAGCATCCGTCAGAAGAACTTATGTCCCGCTGTAACCGCATCCGATATCCCGTCGATGTATTGAATGAGCGTTGCACATCGCCGCTCGCCAGACGCGCAACCGCCAGAGAAGCGCGCCTCTTTTCTTTACAGCTATCCACGTCCGCTCATGAACAGCCTCCGCTCCCTTCTTGCCGTATTCGATCCGTCATGGCTCGTCGCACGCTTGACCCGCTATTCGCCGCTACCGATCCGCTTCATCGTCGGTTATGGCTTCATGGCGCATGGATACGCGAAACTCGTCAAGCATCCCGAGAACTTCGCCGCCATCCTGCATGCGCTCGGCGTGCCGGCGCCGCATCTGATGGCGTGGGCAACCATCGTCGTCGAACTGCTAGGCGGCTTTGCGATCCTGGTTGGCGCATTTGTGCCACTCGTCGCGGTGCCGATGATCGTGGTGCTGCTCGTCGCAACCTTCACCGTGCATCTGCAATACGGATTCACGTCGATCAAGCTGATGTCCGTCGTGAATGGGGTTCCACGATTCGGGCCACCCGGGTATGAGACGGATGCGCTGTATGTCGCCGGGCTGATCGCTCTGCTTTTCAGTGGCTCGGGACCGTTCGCGATCGATGCCATACTCAAGCCGCTTTACACCCGAGTCGCGCCCGGGTCACGTGCGTTCAATTGCTCTCATAGATCAGAACTATAGGCGACAGAGGGATGCCTGAAAAACGAGCGCACGATCCCCGGGTTTTGCAGTTCGCCGCTGAGTCTCCTCTTCGTACGCCGCGAACCAGAAGGCGCCCTTCGCGCTTCACCGCAGACAAATTCGAAGCACGCGAGAACTTTGGCTGGTTTGCTCTTTATATGCCAATCGAAGCGTGATTTATTGGACGACCTGAAACCGGCCGAATCGCCACCCGCATGACGCTAGTCGCCATTTGAAGCATGCAGCGGACGAGCGACGCGATTGGCGCGCTGCCCAGTTGACCCGTCATGACGCGCGGTCGAATGGCCGTTTGCTTGGGCGGGGCAGCCGTCTGAATGTCCGAACGACTCGAAAAACGAACGACGCTACCTGGCCGCTTGTCGCCCGTCACTGGCAACGCAGAAGCCGTGGATCGCCTTTTAGAATGCCGCGGAACGAGATGGCGGCTGCCGATCCGAATCGGGACGCATACAGACATGGTCAAGCTACGCAAGACGGCTAACGAGACCACCTGCGAACGTTAATTTTTCGTCGAGCCTCGATTGAGCTGGTCCAGCACGCCACACGGAGCTAGCCGTCGCATACCTCTCGTGAGCGAGGCTAGCCACCTCTCGATAACCGGTTACCAAGGCCAGCTCGATGAGTGCATCCCCGAGGTCTTCCAGGTCGCCGCTAATATCGATCGGATCGGAAGTGGTGTTGGCCTCAGTCATGTTCGCGAGGTGATCCCGCGCCGCACATGCTGCGAGCAGGCAGGGCGCGGATCGAAGCCGCTTCCCAGATTCCTGCATAAGCTCCGCGAGCCCCTTAAGACCGGTCCAGGCCGAGCCTTGCCGGACCCTCGCAATCAGGTCACACGCCGCACCCAAGCTCGCATCTACAGGAACCTCCATCTGGCGCTCGTTAGCATTGGGGCAGCCCACCAGATTCCAGACGTCTCCAAAATCAACACCCCGCTGAGCGAGGTCGCTCATGAACGGAAGTACGTCACCGTCCACACCTTGTCCCAGACCAAGAGCGAGCGTGGCACGCACCAGGCAAGCCCATCTGAGCGAAGGATGACTCGAGACAAGTTCCGATGCCTCTGCAAATCGGCGCGCAGCATCGTCGTAGTCCAACTGCATCAGGGCTACGTTGGCCTGTTCGGCTAGCAGCTTGACAGCATTTAGCGTGGCGCGACGCTCGTCCTCCTCGGCGATTCGCGCTCGCTCGCGGGCCTGAGCCATTGCCATGATTTCATTATTCGCCGCTTGACCGAGCTCCCTTTGCGCTTCGGCGAAAAGCCCTTTGGACAGCATGCGCTCTACGCAGTGCTTCAGTTCCGCCGCATACCGGCTGTCCAGTTCCAGCGAGACAATGGTCGCCTCTGTGCGCCTGTACCCCTGCGTGATCTCGATCAGGCGGGCAGGGACGTTTTTGGGCCGTACTTTTTGCTCGTCGATGACTTTAAAAAGTGAAGTGAGCACGGCTGGTGGAATATGCAGCCGGGACGCCAACCCAGATATCGGTGCTCGGCGTTGATCCTCGCTGGATACGGGTGTCCGCCCTGAGGCGATCTCTACTAGCCTCATCAGATCCGGCGGACTCTCGTTGCTGATTTCCTGAACGATAGTGAGGTTAATGTTATAAGTCTGGTCGCCGCCAATGATGTCTCCGCCGACTTTTCCGACATGGCCGGAAATATTGACCCCACCAGTCCGACCGGCGGATTTCCTTTGCTGGCCATTGTTCGATGCGACCATCACCGCTAATTTCCCCGCAGCCTGTCAAGTACGAAGGCAGCCGCATCACCACCAATCTGCGCGAGAATGGGCGTGGCAAAGGTATTCACAACCGCACTCGCCGCGTCCGGCACCAGCCCAACCAGGCCATCCACAAGTCTGGCGACCAAACTGTCCTTGGCGTCCTTACCCTTTGCGACCTCGGTTTTCAACTCCTCTAGCTTCGCAAAAGCCTCCGACTGCGTTTCGGGTGGCGCGGCGCTTATCGCTTGGACCAGTGGTCGAAGCGCGTCATCGAGTTCAGTTGCGGCCAATGGACTGACAACCTTGTTGCCGCCCACGATGTCGCCTCTTACAGACCCTACGCTCCCGCTAATATTCACGCCGCCGCTCTGACCTTCGTTTCTGTTCTTTCCCATTTCAGCCTCATGCCTGCGGAACAAAGCAAAAAGAGATGAAACACGCGAACTGCCGCCCTCTTCTCCATAGCCATGCTAGCCGCGGCGTCAATCGCCGATTCAGTGGCGGCTAGTCATGAGGAAACCCCGCGGCAGAGAGATAAATGCGATCGTCGATACAAAGGCGGATTCAACCGACCGACGCAAACCTGACGCGCTTCATGCGGCGCGGCGGCAAATTGCTGATGGCGCACGGCACCATAGATCAGACCGTCAGCACGCGGGCAACCGAGATCTACTATCAGCGCCTGCTGTTCACGATGGGTTTTGGTGCCGTCGAGTCGTTCGTACGCTTCTATGAGATTCCGGGCTTGCAGCACGCGGTAGGCACCGAGTTCAACGCATCGTGGGACTCGCTCACGGCGCTGGAGAACTGGGTCGAGCACGGGACACCGCCGGTGCATCAGGTCGTCACCGATACGGCGGGCGTGCCGGGACGCACCCGGCCACTGTGCCAGTATCCGACGTGGCCTGGCTATAACGGCGCGGGCGATGTGAATAGCGCGGCGTCGTTCACCTGCGTGCGTGGCTAGTCCACTCACGCCGCGACGCGCGGATGGCTGCGGCGTCTGTAGCCGCCGAGTCACGAATGGGTGAAAGCAGCCCGCATCCGCCGTAGCGATGCCGGCATCTGAACATCGGGTATCGCGCACGACTGGTCTGTTTGCCGTGCCAACGCAGCGCGGCCGCCGATCAGGTGCCGCGTCTAGAACAGCAATTCGATCGAGTGAAACAGGCGGCGGCTGCCGGCATCCTGCGACCGCGCGCCTGCGTCGATCACTTCGCGCAGGCATTCGATAAAGCAGGCACCTGCAGGGCTGACGGGCACGCCGCGCCGCGATGTGATGCTCACGATGGTCTCATCGACGATCTCGCGCAACGGCAACGCGCGCAGATTCTCTTTCGCGATGTTCACTTCGACGAGCGGCCACGGAAAGATGCTGAGGAAGTCGGTCTGCTGAAGCAGGCCCAACACGATCGCGAACGAATGCGCGAGATGGATCGTATGAGGCACCTTCATCCCCCGCTTGCGGAACAGGTTGTCGGCCATCGACTCCCGGCTCGCCGGGTCCCAGTTCAACACCCACTCGGCATCCTGCAGTTCATGCAGCGTACGGCACTCGCCAAGCGGATGCCCGCGTCGCGCGACCACGGCTGAATGCGTCGAAAAAAGCGGCACATTATGAAACTCCGATTGCGGCGACGCTGGCGGCGGACGGCCGATCGAAAAGTCGAGGCTGCCGTCGCGCAGACGCGGCTGCACGACGGCCAATAACCCTTCGAAGAATTCGAGTTGCACATCGGGCATCTTCTGCTTGAATCGGTTGACCGTCTGCGGCAGAAACGTCAGCGCAAGCCACGGCGTCACGCCGACCGACAGCTTGCCCGCGGCCGCACCGCGCATCGCTTCCAGTTCCGCTTCCGCGCGCGCCAGTTGCCCGAGCACGAGCCGCGCGTGCACGACGAGCGCACGCCCGTATTCAGTGAACGCGACGCCGGATGCGCCACGAATCACAAGCGGCGCGCGCAAATCGGCTTCGAGTTCGCGCACTGACTTGGTGACGGCAGCGGGCGACAGGCCCAACTGACGTGCCGCGGCACGGATGCTCCCCGTTTCGGCGATCGCGGCGAGCGTGGTGAGTTGATGCAGTTTCATTTGTCGGTTGCAGGCAGTGTGGCATCACAAGTGGCAACTGTTGGTTGTCACCGTAACCGTTTCCCGTCTGCCCGTCAAAAAAGCAGTTGGCTATGCTGGTCTCACATTACCAAGGAGACAGCAGCGTGAATACGATGGTCATCCCCGCCGGCATTGCCGGTCTCGAAGAAGAAATGATTGCCTTGCGCCGCCAGATTCACGCGCATCCCGAGCTGGCTTACGAGGAGCACGTCACGGGCGATCTGGTTGCCGCGAAGCTCACCGAATGGGGCTACACCGTGACGCGCGGGCTCGGCAAAACGGGCGTTGTCGGGCAACTGAAAGTCGGCAGCGGTGAGCGCAAGCTGGGCCTGCGCGCCGACATGGACGCACTCCCCATCCACGAGCAGACCGGCCTGCCATACGCGAGCAAGCTGCCCGGCAAAATGCACGCATGCGGCCACGACGGCCATACGGCGATGCTGCTCGCCGCGGCGAAGCACCTCGCACAGGATCGCTCGTTCGACGGCACGCTGAACGTGATCTTCCAGCCCGCCGAAGAAGGCCTCGCGGGTGCAAAGAAAATGATCGAAGATGGCCTCTTCAGCAAATTCCCGTGCGACGCCGTGTTCGCGATGCACAACATGCCTGGTCATCCGACGGGCAAGTTCGGCTTTTTACCGGGGCCTTTCATGGCGTCGTCGGATACCGTCATCGTCAAAGTGACCGGGCGTGGCGGTCATGGAGCGGTGCCGCACAGGGCCGTCGATCCCGTCGTCGTGTGTTCGCAGATCGTGCTGGCGCTGCAAACCATCGTGTCGCGCAACGTTGCGCCGCTCGACATGGCGATCATCACCGTCGGCGCAATTCACGCAGGCGAAGCGCCGAACGTGATTCCCGAAACGGCGGAGATGCGTCTCTCCGTGCGCGCGCTGAAGCCTGACGTACGCGGCTATCTGGAGACGCGCATTCAGGAAGTCGTTCACGGACAGGCGTCCGTGTATAACGCGCGCGCCGAGATCGACTATCAGCGCCGTTACCCGGTGCTCGTCAACGATGCGCTGATGACCGCCTTCGCAACGCAGGTGGCGCGCGAGTGGGTCGGCAACGATGGACTGATCGACAACATGCAGCCGTTAACGGGCAGCGAAGATTTCGCGTTCATGCTCGAGCAATGCGCGGGTGCGTATCTGATCATCGGCAACGGGGACGGCGAAGGCGGCTGCATGGTCCACAACCCCGGCTACGACTTCAACGACGATTGCCTCGCGACGGGCGCCGCCTACTGGGTGCGTCTTGTGCAGGCGTTTCTGGCCTGACGCGTTCGGGAGACGGACATGACATACACCGCCGCATCGGCTTCCACGCCAAACAGCAACGCGTCGACGAGCGACGCTCAACCGCAGCACGTGAGCCACGCGAAAGCGATTGCCGCAATCACGCTCGGCAACGGCCTCGAATTTTTTGACTTCACGATTTATAGCTTCTTCGCGACGATTATCGGCAAGCTGTATTTCCCCGTCGAAGGGCAGCTTGCACAACTGATGCTCGCGGTCGGCACGTTCGGCGTCGGTTTCATCATGCGGCCCGTGGGCGGCGTGCTGCTCGGCGCGTATGCTGACCGGGCGGGGCGCAAGGCAGCGATGAGTCTCACGCTCTGGCTGATGACGCTCGGCTCCGCGATCATCGCCTTCGCGCCGACGTATGCATCGATCGGATTCGCAGCGCCTGCGCTCGTGATCCTCGCGCGGCTGGTTCAAGGCTTCGCGTTGGGCGGTGAGATCGGCGCATCGACGTCGCTGTTGATGGAATATGGCAGCGACCGCACGCGCGGTTTCTACGGCAGCTGGCAGTTCGTGAGCCAGGGCTTGAACACGGTGGTGGGCTCGCTGCTGGGCGTCGCGCTTGCGGCGATGCTGTCGACGCATGCGCTGGAAAGCTGGGGCTGGCGCGTGCCGTTCGTGATCGGCATGGCGATGGGGCCGATTGGCGTGTACATCCGGCGGCATCTCGACGAAACACTGCCGCTGCCTGCATCGCCCGAAGATACACCGGCCATCGAGGCATCGGCGGTGACGCGGCCCGTGCGGGAGATCTTCGGCACGCATCTGGGCGTGATCGCGACGGGCGTCGTGACGACGATCGGCGGCACGGCGGCAAATTACATCGTGCTGTTCTATCTGTCGACGTACGCGATCAAGATCCTGCATCTGCCGATGTCGCTCGCGTTGTGGGCGTCGTGGACGGCGGCGTTCGTCACGGTGATCTGCTCGCCGTTTGCTGGCTCGCTGTCGGACCGCTATGGACGAAAGCGCGTGCTGTGGGTCTCGCGCGCGTTGCTGATTGCGGCGGTGTACCCCGCGTTCATCGTCATCAATGCCGTGCCCACCGTCCCAGTGTTACTGGCTGTGGTTGCCGCGCTGGGCGTTCTCGTTGCATTCACGGCGGTGCCCAATATCGTCATGCTGCCTGAGATGTTTCCGCGTGCGATTCGCGCGACTGGGATGTCGATTGTCTATTGCCTCGGCGTGTCGATCTTCGGCGGCTTCGCACAATTCTTCGCGACATGGCTGATTCAACTTTCGGGCAATACGCTGGCACCCGCGTGGTATCTGATCGGTTGCGGGCTGGTTTCGCTGCTGCCCTTGCCGTTTATTCGCGAGACGGCGGGCCGTCCGATCGACTAAGGGAAGGGACGCCTTCTGATGTCGCGGGTTGCTCTCTCACGCCTCGACGAGGCTCAGCCCTCCGATTGATTATCGATTTGAATGCCGGTCCATCGCGCGAGTGCAGCCCATAATCCAGTCCAATCGTGAATGAAGGTCCCGCGCGAGCGTTGCCGAATTGCCGCCGCTCACCGCCACTCACCGCCGTTGCGGGCGTTCGTCGGGCCAGGAACGACGGCAGGTCGACATATGCCCTTGAATGGTTGGCTATCGCTATCCCGAGAGCGAGCAGCCTCCGGATAAACTACGGTTCACAAACAATCGTATGACAGACGCTGACTGATCCAGGCCGCTCGAGCGCGGCGAACTGGACGATCCTCTGACCATGAATGGAAAGGAGAAACCTCATGCCGAGCCTTGAGCGAGCCCAAGCGGCTGTGCTTGTCGACTCTGTCTGGCGCATCGTGCTTCGCCTCGGATTTCCGCTCGCTCGCGCCTGGTGGCACGTTCGACGGCCTCGCCATGAGGGTGCGCTAGTAGCAATCCACGTCGGGCAGGCGCTGTTGCTCGTAAAGTCATCGTACCGCGCCGAGTGGGGTTTTCCGGGTGGCAGCATCCGGCCAGGTGAGACGCCCGATGCAGCGGCGCAGCGCGAAATGGAGGAGGAGATTGGTCTCTCTTCGTACCCATTGGTCCCGGCGGGCAGCGTCTGCGGCACGTGGGACGGCCGCAGAGACCGCGTGCACTACTTCGAGCTGCACCTCGATCGCATACCCGAGTTGCAGCTCGATAATCGTGAGATTATTGCCGCGCGTCTGGCATCGCCGGAGGAGTTGCGCAGCATAGCGCTGACAGGGGCAGTCGCGGCGTTTCTCGGCAGAGATCGCTGCGGCTAGCTGAGCCCTTTTGCGCTCGCGTTTAGCGCCGTGAATTGGGTAGTGTCGCAGTAAGGCGCTGCGGTAAGATTCGCCACCCCAACATGGTTGGCGGCCACACAATGGCGAAAACGAAGAAGACGCTGCCTCCAGGCATCGGCACAGTGCTCAAGCGCCTGCACTACCCGGTGGATGTGATTCTGCTGTGCGTGCGGTGGTACGTGGCCTACTCGCTGAGTCTGCGCAACCTCGAAGAAATGATGGCGGAACGCGGTGTTGACGTGGACCATTCGACGGTGCACCGCTGGGTCATCAAGCTCGTGCCGCTGTTCGAAAAGGCGTTTCGCCGACACAAACGTCCGGTCGGTACCAGTTGGCGCATGGACAAGACGTACGTCAAGGTGGGTGGCCGGTGGAAATACCTGTACCACGCGGTGGACAAGGCCGGCAACACCGTCGACTTCCTGCTGCGCGCCCGTCGTGACAAGACCGCAGCCCGGCGTTACTTCGAGAAGGCGATCGGGCGCAACGGCGAGCCTGAGACCGTCACCATCGATAAGAGCGGCGCGAATCGGGCTGCACTCGAGGCCCTGAACGCTGAACGCTGAACGGGGAACGCCCATCCAGATCCGGCAGGTCAAGTACCTGAACAACCGGGTCGAGCAGGACCATCGCGCAATCAAACGCATCATCAGGCCGATGATGGGCTTCAAGGATTTTCGCTGCGCGCGCATCATCCTGTCCGGCATCGAGGTCATGCATATGATTCGCAAGGAGCAGATGAAAGATGACGGCATTGCCCGAACTGTCGCCGACCAGTTCTATTCTCTGGTGATGTAAGCAGTACTACTCATAGTAGCCGACGCTCGTCCTGCCATCCTTATCGCGACAAAATCCGAGAATCTCCATCGAATACACCCACGGCTACCCCGTGTTAATCAACTCGGAGCGTGAAACTGCGTTGGCCCGCGAGGTCGCGGAAGAGCTGGTCGGCGTGAGCCGCGTCGTGGCATCGTTTCCCATCATTGCGGGCAGTGAGGACTTCGCTTTTTTGCTGCAGCAGAGCCCGGGCTGCTTTCTGCGTCTGGGAAACGGCTTGAATGCGCCTACGCTGCACAGTGCGCAGTACGACTACGCCGGCGAAAATCTCGTTATTGGCGCTGCATTCTGGACTCGGCTCGTAGAACGTTTCCTCGGCTCGGACGCAACCTGAGCGAACTGTATCGACTGCATGTGGGCGCACCTTCTTTCAGCCCATGTCGTTCGCTGGAACGGACGGCAGTTGCGGTTTCATTCGCCCAGCATGCGCAATTTCTCATTCGATGTGCGGGTGAGCCGATCTGAGCGGCGATCTGCCCGCCGCCTATGCGACGTTGTTACCCGCTGCGGATGTGGCGCTTCCGAAACAAACCACGCGATGTTGTATGGACAAGTTTCCAATAGGATGCGCGAATGACTTCGTCTATGACAGTTCTGCGTACCCCGTCAACATCCGTTCTCACCTGTTTTAGTGCCTGAAACAGGGCGTCTTTTGACTTCCGCATCGAGCACGTGTTGGTAATAACACCGATTGTTGGTTCCTGAGATGTCTCGATAATTGTATATACAAGCTGCGGAACCGCCCTCGGACGTCAGTCCGGGGCATCTAAGGCTTTCGATAGGGTCGCTCGCATGCGGGATGCCGCATCGAACATCGCTTTCGGCGACTTTCATGAAGAAGCGCGTTCGCCCAAAGCGAAGAGCGAAGAGCGAAGAGCAAACAGCTTTCGTCCACATGGTCAAGGATGGGACATACAAGAGGAACGAGTTGCGGTATTTCGACTTCGACGTGTGCGGCGGTTAACTGCTGTCGCATTCACTCGCATCAACACAGGGGCACAGGCTGCGCGGACGCGCGGCGTGCGCTCCCTGTCACCAGGGACATCCTTCCATGCTTTTTCAAGGCTTCGGCCCGCTGCTGCTGGCGGGCACGCTCGAAACTCTCAAGCTCGCGGTTCTTTCGCTCACTGCGGCCTTTCTGCTGGGCCTCGCCGGCGCCGCGGCGAAGCTCTCGCGCAATCGCATGCTCGCGCGCCTCGGCGCGATGTACACGACGCTGATTCGCGCGGTACCCGACCTTGTGCTGATGCTGCTGCTGTTCTACAGCATTCAGATCTGGCTCAACGACGTGACTGACATGCTCGCCATGGACCAGATCGACATTGATCCGTTTGTGGCGGGCGTCATCACGCTCGGCTTTATCTACGGCGCGTACTTCACCGAAACCTTTCGCGGTGCCTTTCTGGCCGTTCCCCGCGGGCAAATCGAGGCTGGCTTCGCATACGGCATGAACTCTACGCGCGTGTTCGTGCGCATTCTGTTCCCGCAGATGATGCGCTTCGCGCTGCCGGGCATCGCCAACAACTGGCAGGTGCTCGTGAAGGCGACTGCGCTCGTTTCGATCATCGGTCTCGCCGACGTTGTGAAAGCCGCTCAGGACGCGGGCAAAGCGACACAGGCATTTTTCTTTTTCACGCTCGCAACCGGTGCAATCTATCTCGTGATCACCACCGTTTCCAACCTGGCATTGCACCACCTCGAAAAGCGCTATTCGATCGGTGTGCGGAGGGCTGCGCTGTGATCGAACTCATTCACCAATACTGGCCGAACTATCTTTACAGTGACGGCTTCAACTACAGCGGCCTCGTCATCACACTTTGGCTGCTGGTCGTTTCGATCGCACTCGGCTTTCTGCTCGCCGTGCCGCTCGCCATCGCGCGCGCGTCGCGCAACCCTTTTCTTTCGCGACCGGTCTGGCTCTACACCTATGTGTTTCGCGGCACGCCGCTCTACGTCCAGTTGCTGCTTTGTTACACGGGCATCTACAGCCTGCACTTCATCCATTCTCACGAATGGCTCGGAGCGTTCTTTCGCAGCGCGATGAACTGCACGCTGCTGGCTTTCACGCTGAACGAATGCGCCTACGCCACCGAGATCTTTGCCGGCGCGATCAGGGAGACCTCGCACAGCGAGATCGAAGCCGCCCGTGCTTATGGCATGTCGAATTACAAGCTCTATTCGCGCATCATCCTGCCCTCCGCATTGCGGCGTGCGTTGCCCGCCTACAGCAATGAAGTAATCCTGATGCTGCACGCCACGACGCTGGCCTTCACCGCGACCGTACCCGACATCCTGAAAGTGGCACGCGACGCGAATTCGGCCACCTATATGACGTTCCAGGCATACGGCATCGCAGCCGCTTTGTATGCGTCTATCGTGTTCGCCCTGATCTGGGTATTTCGCCGCATGGAAATGCGAATGCTGGCTTACCTGAAACCTCAAGGGCACTGAACCCGTCCAGCCCTGATGGAGAGCATTGAGAATGTACAAGCTGACTGTCGACGATCTGCACAAGAAGTTTGGAGAGAACGAGGTCTTGAAGGGGGTATCGCTCAAGGCGAAAGCCGGTGATGTGATCAGCCTGATTGGTTCTAGCGGCTCGGGAAAGAGCACGTTCCTGCGTTGCATTAACTTCCTCGAATTGCCGTGCTCCGGGCGCATCACGCTGAACCGCGAGGAAATCCGCACCACGACTAACGGCAGAGGCGGGCTGCGCGTGAGTGACCCGAAGCAACTGCGGATGATGCGCACGCGTCTGTCGATGGTCTTCCAGCATTTCAACCTGTGGGCTCACATGACCGTGCTCGAGAACATCATCGAAGCACCCGTGAGCGTGCTGGGATTGAGCCGCAGCGACGCGCAAGCGCGCGCCCGAAAGTACCTCGACAAAGTGGGGCTTTCGGCCGATGTCGAGCAGAAGTATCCGTCGCATCTGTCCGGTGGCCAGCAGCAGCGCGTGGCGATCGCCCGCGCGCTGGCGATGGAACCGGAAGTCATGCTGTTCGACGAACCGACCTCCGCGCTCGATCCCGAACTCGTCGGCGAGGTGCTGAGAGTGATGCAGGCGCTCGCAGAAGAAGGCCGCACGATGATCGTCGTGACGCATGAAATGGGCTTCGCGCGGAATGTTTCGAATCACGTTGTCTTCCTGCACAAGGGCAAGATCGAGGAGCAAGGCGACCCGCGTGAAGTGCTGACCGCACCGCACAGCGAGCGGCTGCAGCAGTTTCTGGCAGGACGGCTGAAGTAAGCCCATTCGATGCACTTCGTGCTCGAAATTTCCCGGCATCTCCATCAATCCAACTTTCACAACCTTTGGAATTCACATCAATGAAGAAGTTTGCTCTGTTCATGGCGACCCTGGCGATCGCAACCTCCGCCTGCGCGAAGGACTGGTCCGCCGTCCGGTTCGGTGTCGATGCGAGTTACCCTCCTTTTGAATCGAAGAGTGCGAACGGCCAGCTGGTCGGCTTCGATATCGACCTGGGCAACGAGATCTGCAAGCGACTGAATGCGAAGTGCGTGTGGGTCGAGAGTGCGTTTGACGGCATGATCCCGGCGCTGAAGGCGAAAAAGTTCGACGGCGTGCTGTCGGCGATGTCGATGACGCCGCAGCGTGAAGCGCAGATCGCGTTCTCGGCGAGGCTGTTCCACACGCCGACTCGCCTCGTTGCGAAGAAAGGCTCGAACCTCCAGCCGGCGGCAGATGCGCTGAAAGGAAAGGCGGTCGGTGTCGAGCAGGGCTCGATCCAGGAAACCTATGCAAAGATCAACTGGACGCCGAAGGGCGTGAATGTCATACCCTACCAGGACCAGGACCAGGTCTATGCAGACCTGACCTCGGGCCGTCTCGACGCGGCACTGCAAGACTCCGTGCAGGCCGACATGGGCTTTCTGAAGACCGCGCGCGGCGCAGGCTTCGCGTTCGCAGGCAGCGAACTGACCGATCCGCAGGGGACGCTCGGCAGCGGCGCCGCCATCGGTCTGCGCAAGGAAGATACCGACCTGAAGGCAAAGATCGACAAGGCGATCGCGGACATGATCAAGGACGGCACCTACAAGAAAATCGAGGCCAGGTACTTCGCATTCGACGTGTACGGCACCTGACACACACGGGGACCGTGACGCTCTGCAGCGATCGCCTGAATCGCAATACCTCATCCCGCGCGCCGGTATCATCCGGCGCGCGCTCAACCCATCATGCAAACACAAACGCACCCGTTGATCTCCCCGGCGCTCGGCACGCAGCGGCACCTGACGAGCTTCCACTATGGCCCTGCGGGCGGGCAAAAGGTCTACATTCAGTCGTCGCTGCACGCTGACGAGTTGCCTGGCATGCTCGTCGCCTGGACACTACGCAAGCGCCTCGCCGCGCTGGAGACGGCGGGCAAGCTGCGCGGCGAAATCGTCATCGTGCCCGTGCCGAATCCGATCGGGCTCAACCAGCAGCTGCTCGGCCAGATGCTCGGCCGCTTCGAAACCGGCACTGCGTCGAACTTCAACAGGAACTTCCATGACCTGGCCGCGCTCGTGATCCCCCGTATCGAGCCTCGGCTGACCGGCGACGCGCAACAGAACCTGCTCGCCGTGCGCGACGCCACGCGAGAAGCACTGGACGAGCAGACGCCAACCACCGAGCTCGAATCCCAGCGCCTCGCGCTGCAGCGACTGTCATACGACGCCGACATCGTGCTCGATCTGCACTGCGACTTCGAAGGCGCGATGCATCTCTTCACAAACCCCGACCTGTGGCCGGACGTCGAGCCGCTCGCGCGCTATCTCGATTCGAACGCCTCGCTGTTCGCGCTCAATTCGATCGGCAATCCATTCGATGAGATCCACAGCTTCTGCTGGTCGGAGTTGCGGGCGCGCTATGGCGAGCGCTATCCAATACCGAACGGCTCGATTTCGGTGACGATCGAGCTGCGCGGTCAGGCGGACGTGACCTACGCGTTCGCCGAGCGCGACGCGAACGCAATCGTCGAATACCTGACCTACCGAGGCGTCATCGATGGGACGCCCGCGCCCTTGCCGCCGCTCGAGTTCGACGCGACGCCGTTCTCCGGCACCGAGCCCCTCCTCGCTCCCATCTCCGGTGTGCTCGTGTTCCGCACGCCGATCGGCATCTGGGTCGAACCCGGCCAGGCGATCGCCGACGTCGTCGATCCACTCGCCGATCGCGTCGTCACGATTACCAGTTCCATCGCCGGCGTGCTGTATGCGCGGCGGCGTGCGCGCTTCACCACCGCCGGGCAGGAGGTGGCGTGCATCGCTGGGGCCAAGCCGATTCGCAGCGGCTCGTTGCTTCCGAACTGAACGCATCACGGCGCCGGATCTCGTATCTCTCCGTGAAGATGCTTGAATCCACGATCGTCCGTGAATGCCGCGACAGCGTCGTTCGACTGCGGGTCGACGTCAGGTCAATTCCGCGTACATGTCGGGTTGGTTGAACGTCACGGTTCAACTGTAATCCTGGCCCGCGCTCGAATCACGACGATCCGCTCGGACACGTCGTTCTTCGACAAAACGGCAATAACGTGTTGCCTGGCTAGCCGGTTGAATGCACGATAGATCGCTCATTCCGGATTGCACGGTCGACTCCCCTTGCACGAATGAGATGCCGGCGGCGTTCCTTGCAGGCGCAAAACCATAGCTTCACCAAACCAGATTCCTTTATGCACCACCTTCCTGATCTAGAAGCCTGGGCAATCTTTGCGCGTGTGGCCCAAACGGGTTCGTTCGCAAAGGCCGCCGAGGCGCTCGGCATGTCGCAGCCCACGGTCTCGAAAGCAATGTGTCGACTCGAGCAGCGGCTCGGCACGATGCTTCTGTATCGAACCTCGCGCAAGCTCTCGCTCACGCCGACAGGCGAGATACTGCGGGAAAGAGCGCTGCGCTTGCTGAAGGACGCCGAGACCATCGAGTGCGATGCGTCCGCGCAGGCAGTCAGGCCATATGGAACGGTGCGCGTCAACGCGCCAAGCACGTTTGTCAACGAAGCCGGGTCGATGATGACGCAAATCGTTGGCGCAATCGAGCGCGTGAGCGTCATCGTGAATGAAATCAGCACGGCCAGTGCGGAGCAGAGCACTGGTGTCGGAACAGGTTGGTGAAGCAGTCAATCAGATGGATCAAACCACGCAGCACAATGCTGCGCTTGTCGAGGAAAGTGCTGCAGCGGCTGAAAGTCTAAGGCTGCAGGCTGCACAACTCGTCGAATGCGTCGCACAGTTTCGGCTTTGAGGAAAGCATGTTGCGCGTCGGAGCGTCGCAAACCAATGACTATCAACGGATGTTAAGCGGTAGCGTTTAACCATACACGGCAAGGCGACGATTCATTATGTCGTCCACTGCCATACAGCATCGGGATCGGTTTCGTTGACGTCAGGTAACAGGCTTCGCGAGCTTGTCCCGTACCAACTGCGCGTTGTGCGTCATTGCCCCTCCCTGCCTCCCGACAGCCCGATACGACACGTAAGCGGCGATCATGGCCGTCGATCGTCTGCTCACCTGCGCTGTACTCAGCGTGGGTTCCGCCATGGGAAGTGGCTTCCAGCCGTTCGGCGAGGCACACGTGGTCAATGATGTGCCTTCAAAGACATCCGTGCGTGTCGTCATCGATGACTTCGTCTGTGCACGATGTATGTTGATGCTGTTGCCTCTGTAGAGCATGGGATTCCGGTAGGGCGCGATCTCAGTCCGTCCCATGCCGCGTGACGCTCTCCACTTCATCCTCGACGTGACGGCGTGAGATGGCCAGCGCCGCATGGTCCAGAAAGGGGTGATCGTACTTTTCGTGCGGGAAATGGCGGCTAGCCTTGAAAAGAGCGAAAGATCAAGGCTTGCGCTTCGCGCAGACTCGTGCGGCATCCAAAGGCGGCGAAACCTTTATGCAGGCGGTTCGGTTTCATGAAGCCGCCAGCAATCAATCGAAAAGTACGTTCACCCAAAGAAGCGGCCCGATCTGTCCAACCGCGCCTCAGCCCGTCTCGAGTTCCGCAAACAGCCAGTCCTGAAAACGCTTCAGCTTCGGCAGATCAGCGCGCGATTTGAGCAGGTTCAGCGTGTAGCCATTCACCCTCAATCCTTCGAGTCCCAACGGCGCCACCAACGTGCCCGTCTCCAGTTCGCGCTGCACGAGCAGCAGGCTCTCCAGACACACGCCCATGCCGTCCGCCGCCGCGCTGATCGCCATGAACGAGCGATCGAAACGCGGACCGCGCGTGATATCGAGCACGACCTTGCGATGCAGCCGCATCCAGTCGCGCCATCCGACGAGACACCCTTCGCTATGAATCAGCGTGTGATTTTTCAAATCCGCGACCGAGCGAATCGGATGCTCGCCGTTCGCGAGTCGCGGCGAACATAACGGCACGATCGTTTCAAGCGGCAAGTCCAGCACCATCGTCCCCGCCGGTTGCAGCCGCCGCGCGCCATAGCGGATATCGATATCGACGGATTCCTTGATCAGATCGACAGGCGCGGACGACGCATTCAGCCGCACATCGATATCCGGATGCATCGCACTGAAACGCGCGAGCCGCGGCATCAGCCATTGCGTCGCGATGCTCGGCGTCGCGTGTACGGTGAGGATGTCGCTCTTCTCGACGCGGCCGATATCGCGCGTGGCCTTGTCGATACGCGCGAATGCCGCGCCGATTTCCTCTGCATATTGACGGCCCGTGTCCGTGAGGATCACCGCGCGATGCACGCGGTGGAAGAGCCGCACGCCCAATTGATCCTCCAGCAGCTTGATCTGATGACTGATCGCAGAGGGCGTCACGAACAGTTCGTCTGCTGCGACCGCGAAGGACGAAAGCCGCGCAGCGGCCTCGAAAGCCTGAATGGACTTGAGTGTGACGCGATTGTGCACTGCAGCGTTCGGTTGAATTGAATTCACTGATGAGCCACTTTAATTCGTTTGAGCCAATGTGTTCAAGCAGATACGCTTCCAATCACTCGCAGCGATCTCGAAGCAAGGGATTACCCGAATCTGCGAGCACGACGAAACATCCCGCCATGAATCACTCCGCGCCTGGCCTTCACCGAGCCCGGCGCCGCAAGAAGGAGACACGCGTGAATACGAGCGAAGCCGGGCGCACTGCCCAACTCGCGGAACACGCCTATCGCATCCGCCGCAACGCGCTGCTGATGGGCGAAGTACAGGGCCAGGGCTACATAGGCCAGGCGCTCGACATTGCCGACGTACTGGCCGTCGCCTACTTCGGCGCCATGCGCTACCGCCCTGAAGATCCCGAATGGGAAGGCCGCGACCGCTTCCTGCTGTCGAATGGACACTACGCGATCGCGCTATACGCGGCCCTCTTCGAAGCCGGCATTCTGCCCGCCGACGAGCTCGAAACCTACGGCAGCGACGACAGCCGCCTGCCGATGTCCGGCATGGCCAGCTACACGCCCGGCATGGAGATGTCCGGCGGCTCGCTCGGCCAGGGCCTGACGATTGCCGTGGGCCGCTGCCTGGGCCTCAAGCGCAAGGGCTCGGACGTATTCGTCTACACCCTCTTCTCCGACGGTGAACTCGACGAAGGCGCGATCTGGGAAGGGCTGATGTCCGCCGCGCACTGGAAGCTCGACAACCTGATCGCCATCGTCGACGTGAACAACCAGCAGGCCGATGGCCCGTCGACGCAGATCATGGCGTTCGAGCCGCTCGTCGACAAGCTCGAAGCGTTTGGCTGGTACACGCAGCGCGTGAACGGCAACGACATCGACGCCGTCAGCCAGGCCTTCGACAACGCCCGCCGTCACGACAAGGCGCAGCCGCGCATCATCGTCTGCGACACGAAGATGGGCTGCGGCGTGCCGTTCCTCGAAGAGCGCGAGAAGAACCACTTCATCCGCGTCGATGCGCACGAGTGGAAGCTCGCGCTCGAAGCACTCGATGCCGGGAGGCAAGCATGAGCACCGTCGCCAGGAAGCGCCTGAAAACCTCCGCGATGATCGCGTCGATCGCGGGCGAAGGCCAGGTCACGCGTTCCGCGCCGTTCGGCCATGCGCTGGCGGAACTGGGGCGCGCGAAGACCAACATCATCGGCATGACGGCCGACCTCGGCAGGTACACCGACCTGCACATCTTCGCGCAGCAGTTTCCCGAGCGTTACTACCAGATGGGCATGGCCGAGCAGCTGCTGATGGGTGCCGCAGCGGGTTTCGCGCATGAAGGCGCGCAGCCGTTCGTCACCACGTATGCGGTGTTCGCCACACGACGCGCGTATGACTTCATCCATCAGACGATCGCCGAAGACAACCTCGACGTGAAGATCGTCTGCGCGCTGCCCGGCCTCACGACCGGCTACGGTCCCAGCCACCAGGCCGCCGAAGACCTCGCGCTGATGCGCGCGATGCCGAACATGACGGTGATCGATCCGTGCGACGCGCTCGACATCGAGCAGATGGTGCCCGCCATCGCCGCGCACAAAGGGCCCGTGTATGCGCGCCTCCTGCGCGGCAATGTGCCCGTCGTGCTCGACGAATACGACTACCGCTTCGAACTCGGCAAGGCGAAGCTCTTGCGCGACGGCAACGACGTGCTGCTGATCTCGTCGGGGATCATGACGATGCGCTCGCTCGAAGTCGCAAAGGCGCTGGAAGCGGACAACATCGGCGTAGGCGTGCTGCACGTGCCGACCATCAAACCGCTCGATACGGCCACGATCCTGCGCGAAGCGAAGCGCACTGGCCGCATGGTGATCGTCGCGGAGAACCATACGGTGATCGGCGGGCTCGGCGAAGCGGTGGCGCGCACGCTGCTCGGCGCGGGCGTTACCCCTCCGTTCCGCCAGATCGCGCTGCCCGACGAATTCCTCGATGCCGGAGCGCTGCCCACGCTGCACGACCGCTATGGCATCTCGACGGAAACGATGTGCGACACCATCAAAGGCTGGCTGGGCTGACACCCGTTTAGCCAATAGCCAAACCACAACCCTTACGCAAGCAATCATTATCAGGAGCACAGCATCATGTCAGAGTCACGTCTTCTCGAAGGCAAGGTCGCCGTCATTTCCGGCGCAGCATCGCCGCGTGGAATCGGCATGGCCACCGCGCGCATGTTCGCGAAGCACGGCGCAAAGATCGCGATCCTTGATCTCGACGCTTCCGCGGCACGCGACGCGGCCGCCTCGATCGGCCCCGAGCATCGCGGCTATGCGTGCAATGTCACCGACCGGCAGGCATGCCAGGCCGCCGTCGAGCAGATCGTCGCCGACTTCGGCGCGATCGATGTTCTCATCAACAATGCGGGCGTCACGCAAGCCGTAAAGCTGCTCGATATCGATCCGGAAAGCTGGGACCGCATTCTCAATGTGAACCTGCGCGGCGTGCTATATCTGTCGCAAGCCGTCGTGCCGCAGATGAAGAAGCAAAAAAGCGGCTCGATCGGCTGCATGTCGTCGGTGTCGGCGCAGCGCGGCGGCGGCATTCTCGGCGGCCCGCACTATTCGGCAGCGAAGGCGGGTGTGCTCGGCCTTGCGAAAGCGATGGCGCGCGAACTCGGTCCCGACGGCATTCGCGTGAACTGCGTGACGCCCGGCCTGATCCAGACCGACATCAACGCGGGCAAGATCAGCGACGACAAGCGCGGCGAAATTCTCGCGGGCATTCCGCTCAACCGTCTCGGCGTGCCGGACGATGTCGCGGGCGCCTTTCTGTTTCTCGCGTCGCCGATTTCGTCGTACATCACGGGCGCCGTCATCGACGTGAACGGCGGCATGCTGATTCACGGATGACTCACGGCTGATCCGTGCTGAAGCGCGAATAGCACCCAACGGCGCGCAGCAGCCGGGTCCGGCCAGCCGCGCGCAATACAGGCAGCAGCAACAGTGGCCGGAAACAGGCAAACGCGCCGCAGAGCGTGTTGTCCGGGCAAGACAACTACACCGATACATCCCAAATCCGTATTGGAGGAGCACATCATGAGCAACCGTTCGACCATCCGCAGCGGCATCGACCGACGCACCTTTCTGAAAGCGGGCGCAAGCGTCGCTGCGGCAGCACCGCTGTGGGGCCTGTCGATCCGACGCGCATCGGCTGCCGACTTCTCATACAAGCTCGCGACGGGCCAGGACCCGACGCACCCGGTCAACATCCGCGCGCAGCAGGCGTGCGACAAGATCCGCGCCGCGACGAACGGCAAGCTCGACATCAAGGTTTTTCCCGCGAACCAGCTCGGCTCGGATACCGACCTGCTGTCGCAGGTGCGAAGCGGCGGCGTCGAGTTCTTCAATCAGGCGTCGTCGATTCTCGCGACGCTCGCGCCCGCTGCCGGCATCGTCAACACGGGCTTTGCGTTCCCCGACTACGACACCGTCTGGAAAGCGATGGACGGCGATCTCGGCGCGTACATCCGGGCGCAGATCGAGAAGACAGGCATCGTCACGGTGTCGAAGGTGTGGGACAACGGCTTCCGCCAGGTCAGCTCATCGACGCGCGTCATCAAGCAGCCGGGCGACCTGAAGGGCTTCAAGATCCGCGTGCCGCAAGCGCCGATGCTCACGTCGCTCTTCAAAGCGCTCGATGCTGGCCCTGCGCCGATCAACTTCAACGAGCTGTATTCGGCGCTGCAAACAGGCGTCGTTGAAGGACAGGAGAACCCGCTGCCCATCATCGCGACGGCCAAGCTCTATGAAGTCCAGAAGTCGATCAGCCTGACGTCGCATGTGTGGGACGGCTACTGGATTCTCGGCAACAAGCGCGCATGGGAGAAGCTGCCCGCCGACATGCGCGCCATCGTCACGCGCGAATTCGAAGCGGCAGGCATGCTCGAACGCGCGGATATCGCGAAGCTGAACGGGTCGCTACGCAACGATCTGAAGGCCAAGGGCATCAATGTCGTCGATGTGGACCGCCAGGCGTTCCGCGACGCCTTGCGCAAAACGAGCTTCTATAGCGACTGGAAAGCGAAGTATGGCGACCAGGGCTGGAGCACGCTCGAAAAGTACGTCGGAAAACTGGTATGAACACCATGCACACCGCTACTTTCCCTCAACCGTCGCCGCGCCGAATCGTCAATACGATCGACACGGTGCTCGGATACATGGTGGAGATTCCCGCCGCGCTGCTGGTCGTCGCTGAAATCTTCGTGCTGCTGGCGGGCGTGACGAGCCGTTATGTGCTGCGCACCCCGCTCGTCTGGTCCGATGAACTCGCCTCCATGCTGTTCCTCTGGCTCGCGATGCTCGGCGCTGTGGTCGCGCTGCGGCGCGGCGAGCATATGCGAATGACGGCGCTCGTCGGCAAGGCATCGCCGTCCGTGCGCGCGTTTCTCGAGCTCGTCGCGATCGCCGCTCCCCTCGCGTTCCTGCTGCTCGTGATCGGACCGGCTGTCGAGTTCGCGCAGGACGAAGGCATCATCACGACGCCCGCGCTGGAAATCTCGAACACCTGGCGCGCGGCGGCGCTGCCCATCGGCTGCGTGCTGATGCTCGTCGTCGCGTGCCTGCGCCTGATTCGCGTGGCCAACTGGCACATGACACTTGCAGCGCTCGCGCTGGTGGCCGCGATCGCGGGCGGCTTCGTCGCGATGAGTCCCGTGCTGCAAGCTCTGGGCAACGTGAACCTGCTGATCTTCTTCGTGGGTCTCGTCGCGTTGTGCGTGCTGTCGGGCGTGCCTATCGCGTTCTCGTTCGGCCTCGCGACATTCGGCTATCTCGCGCTGACGACGAGCACGCCGCTGAGCGTCGTCGTCGGACGGATGGACGAAGGCATGTCGCATCTTATCCTGCTCTCGGTGCCGCTCTTCGTGTTCCTCGGGCAACTGATCGAGATGACGGGCATGGCCAACGCGATGATCGCGTTTCTAGCGAGCCTGCTCGGCCACGTGCGCGGCGGTCTGTCGTATGTGCTGGTCGGCGCGATGTATCTGGTGTCGGGCATCTCCGGCTCGAAGGCGGCCGACATGGCAGCCATCGCGCCCGTGCTGTTCCCGGAGATGAAGGCACGCGGCGCGAAGCCGGGCGACCTCGTCGCGCTGCTCGCGGCCACGGGCGCGCAGACGGAGACCATCCCGCCGAGCCTCGTGCTGATCACGCTCGGCTCGGTGACGGGCGTGTCGATCTCCGCGCTCTTCACGGGCGGCATGCTTCCCGGCATCGTGCTCGCGATCACGCTGTGCTCTGTCGTGTGGTGGCGCTATCGCGGCGACGATCTGTCGAACGTGCGGCGCGCCGCGCGCGGCGAAGTGCTGCGCAAGCTCGCCATCGCCTTCCCCGCGCTCGCGCTGCCGTTCGTGATCCGTTTCGCGGTCGTCGAAGGCATCGCGACGGCCACGGAAGTCTCGACAATCGGCATTGCGTATACGGTGCTTGCGGGTCTCCTGATCTATCGCCGCTTCGAATGGTCGCGCCTGAAGCCAATGTTGATTGACACGGCCGCGCTCTCCGGCGCGATCCTGCTGATCATCGGCGCAGCGACGGGTATGGCGTGGGCGCTCACGCAGTCCGGGTTCTCAGGCCAGCTCGCGCAGGCGATGGCCAAGCTGCCCGGCGGCGCCGCGATCTTCATGGCCGCTTCGATGCTCGTGTTCATCGTGCTCGGCAGCGTGCTCGAAGGCATTCCCGCGATCGTGCTGTTCGGCCCGCTGATGTTCCCGATCGCGCGGCAGATGGGCATTCACGATGTGCATTACGCGATGGTCGTGATCCTGTCGATGGGCGTAGGCCTGTTCGCGCCGCCGTTCGGCGTCGGCTACTATTCGGCGTGCGCGGTGAGCCGCATCCATCCCGACGAAGGCATGAAGCCGATCATCGGCTACATCATCGCGCTCGTGATCGGCCTGATCGTCGTCGCAGCCGTGCCGTGGATCTCGACCGGCTTCCTGCACTGACGCATTGCGCTGCGTCTCTGTCTTCCGCCGAAGACGCAGCGCCCTCTTCCCTCTTTCAACACTTGCGATAGCCGCCGCCCATGAGGCGAGGCGGCAAGGAGAAGTCATGTCCGACATCATGCCGTTGCGCGCAACGCGGCCGCTCGCCAACGCGATCCGCTTTCTCGCCATCGACGCCATCGTGCGCGCCGGCGAAGGTCACCAGGGCGTACCGCTCGGCATGGCCGAAATCGCGACTGCGCTGTTCACGCAGCATATGAAGTTCAATCCCGCCGATCCGCAATGGCCCGATCGCGACCGCTTCGTGCTGTCCAACGGACACGGCTCGATGCTGCTGTACGCACTGCTGCATCTGACGGGCTATGCGGAGTTCGGCATCGATCAGATCAAGACCTTCCGCGAGATGGGCTCGCATTGCGAAGGCCATCCAGAATTTGATCCCGCAGCCGGAATCGAAGTCACGACGGGGCCGCTCGGACAAGGCATAGCGAACGCGTTCGGCATGGCCGTTGCCGAAGCCTACCTGAACGCGAAATTCGGCGACGATATCGTGAACCACTACACGTATGCGTTCGTCGGCGATGGATGTCTGCAGGAGGGCGTCGGCCAGGAAATGATTTCACTCGCGGGACACCTGAAACTCGGCAAGCTGATCCTCTGCTGGGACGACAACCGCATCACCGACGACGGCAGCACGTCGCTGTCGATCAGCGAAGACGTGAGCGAACGGTTCCGCGTCGCGGGCTGGCATGTGATCGAAGTCGACGGGCACGATCTCGATGCAGTCGCCGCGGCGTTCGCGGAGGCGAAGCGCGACCCGCGTCCGTCGATGCTGGCATGTCGCACGGTCATTGCGCGCGGCATCGCCCGTTTGCAGGGACAACGCGGCGGGCACAGCGGCAAGCTGTTTGCAGCCGATGCCGATGCGGCTCGCGGCGAACTGGGCTGGCCGCATGCGCCGTTCGAGATTCCCCTCGACGTGCTGCAAGCCTGGCGTACCGCGGGACGGCGCAGCGAAAGCGAGTATCTCGCGTGGCATGAGCGCCTCGCTACATTGCCCGACGACGCGCGCGCCGAGTTCGAGCGCATTCAGGCAGGCCGTTTGCCCGAAGGCTGGCAGCGCGTACTCGACGACTACCGCAAGCAGGTCGTGGAAAAAGGCGAAGCCCAGGCGGGCATCATGATTTCTGCCGAGATCAACGATCTGCTCGCACAGTTGCCGGAACGCATGGTCGGTTGCGCGGACCTCGAAGCGCCGACGAGCCACAAGCGCAGCCTTCATGCGTTCACATCGGAAGATCGCAGCGGCGCGTATGTGCATTGCGGCGTGCGCGAGCATGTGATGGGCGCGATGGCGAACGGCATGGCCGCGCACGGGGGCGTGATACCGCTCGCCGTCACGTATCTCGCGTTCTCCGACTACGAGCGACCCGCGATGCGCATGGCCGCGTTGATGGGTCTGCCCGTGAAGTTCGTGTTCAGCCACGACTCAATCGGCGTCGGCAAGAACGGGCCGACGCATCAGCCGGTGGAGATCCTCGCATCGCTGCGCGCGATGCCGAACATGTATGTGTTCCGTCCCGCCGATGCTGTCGAAGCCGCCGAATGCTGGGCGCTCGCCTACGAGTATCGCAGCGGACCGAGCACGATGGTATTCGCGCGCCAGATGCTGCCGCTCGTTCGCACGCGCCTGACCACCGACAACCTGTGCGCGCGCGGCGGGTACGTCCTCGCTGAGGCCGAAGGCGGCGAACGCCTCGTCACGCTACTTGCGACGGGCTCGGAAGTCGCGCTGGCCGTCGCGGCGCGCGAACGTCTGCAAAAAGAAGGAATTCCGACCGCCGTGGTCTCGCTGCCGTGCTGGGAACTGTTCGACGCGCAGGACCGCGAATATCGCAAGACTGTGCTCGGCGCGAACACCGTGCGCATCGGCATCGAGGCCGCCATGCGCTTCGGCTGGGACCGCTATCTCGGCGAACGCGGTGGCTTTGTCGGCATGAAGGGATTTGGCGCGTCAGGTCCCGCCGAAACGCTGTACGAACACTTCGGCATCACGCCGGCGCATATCGTCGCTGAAGCGAAGCGTCATCTTTGATCCGACCTCATCGAGCAACTCCAACAGGAACCAGCATGCAGAAGATCGTCTTCCTCGATCGCGCGACACTCGCGCCACAGATAAAGCTCGCACGGCCGACATTCGAACACGAGCTTGTCGAATACGAGCATACGCGAGCCGATCAGGTCGCCGCGCGTCTTGACGGCGCAACCATCGCCATTACCAATAAGGTGCCGCTGACCGCGGAGGTGATCGCGCAATTGCCGTCGTTAAAACTCGTCGCCGTCGCCGCGACGGGCACCGATTGCGTCGATAAGGAAGCGTGCGAGCGTCATGGCGTCAAGGTGACGAACATTCGCGGCTATGCGCTGAACACCGTGCCCGAGCATACGTTCGCGTTGATGCTCGCGCTGCGCCGCAATCTGATCGCGTATCGCGACGACGTGCTGAACGGCGAGTGGCAGAGGTCCGGCCAGTTCTGTTTCTTCAATCACGCGATACGTGATCTCGGCGGCATGACGCTCGGCATCATCGGCGAAGGCGTGCTTGGTCAGCGCGTAGCCGAGATTGCGAAGGCGTTCGGTATGCGCCCGCTATTCGCTGCGCACAAGGGCCGCGAAGGACTCGGACCGCTGTACACGCCATGGGACGAAGTGCTTGCGACGAGCGACATTATCACAATACACAGTCCGCTAACGCCACAAACGCCCGGCATGCTCGCGATGCCCGAGTTTCGCGCGATGATGCGCAAGCCGCTTGTGATCAATACGGCGCGCGGCGGGCTCGTCGATGAAGATGCGTTGGCGCGCGCGCTCGAAGAAGGGCTGATCAGTGGCATAGGCTTCGATGTGCTGTCGAGCGAACCGCCCAGCGGCGACAATCCGCTGATGCGCATTGCGAATCGGCCGAATGTAATTGTGACGCCGCATGTCGCTTGGGCATCGGATGAGGCGCAGCAGGCGCTTGCCGATCAGTTGATGGATAACATCGGCGGATTTGTGCGCGGCGCGCCTGTCAATATTGTCGTTTAGTGTCCGCGATGGGCGCGGTTGTGGTTCGCCTGGCTTTTCGCTGGCATCCGCGCTGCGCCTCGCGGTACGAGCGCTACCCTGTACGGTCGGCACTTACTTTCTTTGACAACGCCGCAAAGAAAATATGTAGCTCACAACGCAGATCTAAACGGCGATATCACGTGGCCCGATGCGGCTTGCAAAAGAACAAACCGCGATTTTCCGGGAATAGCAGCGATTATCGGCATATCGATTTCAATATAGTTTTTCGTAATCCTCAAGATAAAGCCAGACCATTCTTCGAATTCCCCGGGGTGCGGCTAAGCACATGCTCAGGTGGATGCGCGACCTACGAATCGGCGACAACGGCAATGTAAGTCTTTATTCATCAGTCTGAGGATCGCTCGGCCGCGCGAGGCCTCGCGCCTCCAATTCTCGCCGCGTCTTGACGAGTTCGTCGGCCAGCAACTTTTCATCGGGCAATACGGTCTGGTATTCGGCGGCCAGTACCTTGTTGGACAATCCTTCCAACGCGTAACGCGCCACGGCCGCATTGGTACGGCCACACACGGTGGGTTCTCACCGGGCAGCATCCAGTGCTCACGGGCATAATTGCAATACATGCCCGAATCGTGCCGACAGGTCTGCCGACAGGCGTTTGAGCAGAGCTTGCCCGTAGCCCGCCCGTCCCGCCTTGACTCGACAATGCGTCGACCAATTTCCCAGTAGGTGCCCGTCATCAGCGCGTTGACGCTGCGTGCGGCTGCGCGGCGAGCGGCATCCAACAGGTCGACGATGTCGCCATGAAACGTGCCATATTCGGGGTTGTGGGATGTGAGATCAGTCATGCCTGCCCTTATGCTGCTTGCGCGCCTGCACGTCTATTTCCGCCCTTCGCCAACGAGGCGCGACGATTTCACCGCGAGCACAAGCTTGTGGGGTTCTTCTCAATGGTCATCGACGCTTCTCAATGAACCGCAACGTGCCGCGCGCTGTTCGGCCTTGACGGCCGGCACCGGGCCGACGCCTGATTCGCAGGCTCATCATTGTATCAATGTGACGTGCGAGATGCCGGCCGGCACCTCCCAAATCAACGATCCAGCTGGTGCGAACGAACTGGTCATCGGAAAAGCAGGATCGTCTCAAGGCCCGTTCTCGACACTGCCATACTTCGAGTTGACTGCGCTTTTCTGACCGCCGTCGACCGAGCGACACTGATTCAGGAACTCGCCCCGTGCGTTGGACGTGCCACTCAGATCGAAGTGGCCGTGGTGCTAACGCACGATTGAAAAGTACTTCGCCTCATACTGGCTGCACTCACGCCCGCCATTGCCGCCCTGTATCAGTCCGGCAAGACAGAGCACCGCACCACACGCATTCTCGTTATCGTCATTCGCGCGCGTCGGCGAAGTGGCCACCATGCCCGGGATCATGAGCGTGCAGACCAGCACGAGCGCCCTCACCTGTCGTTCCATTTCATGCTCCCGATGTGCCAAAGAGATGAAGTGCCGCGATCGCACCAGAGAGCAGCGCCGCGCCGATCGCAGTGCACACGGACCAGACGGCGAGCTCCGTGCGGCCGATGCCGGCTGCGCGCTGTCGCTCCTCACGCAGCACATCGCGAAGCAGCTCGCGGCTGCGGCCGTTGGCTTCGTCGTAATGCCGTAGCGAGATCTCGCCAAGCAGCTGGTCACGGGCCTCATCGAAACTGGTTGCTTTCGCGAGCACGTCAGCCGTTGTTTCGGAAAACTTCTCGAGAAACTGCTCGTAGCCCGCAGTGAACCTGAGCAACGTCAGCTCACCGTCGTCCCTAAACTGTTTGCCGCTCGCTTCAAGCTGTTGCGACAGTTGCTTCACGTCGCGACGCAGGAGTGACAGCTCGCCCAGCACCGCGCCGATCAGTTCCTCACGGATCGCGTCGTCCGTGGCGCCCATCTCAGTGCACCACGGCCTTGAAGACTGCGTCGAGCTCCGACGTTACCCGACCTGCGAGCCGTTTGAGCGCAACCATCTGCCGGATATGGGCGCGCTGCTCCTCGGGCGCACCGGACTCGATTGCCTCGGCGTTCATGGCCAGGTAGTCGGTCTGGTCGAGCGAGATCTCCGCGATTGTCTTGCCTGTGCCCTTGATCTTCTCGAAGATGGGGTTCTCGTGGATCATCGCGCTGGCGTCGAGCGCAAACCAGCCGTTGCGGCCGACGGCGTCAAAGACGCCTTGCAAAGGAGCGCACGAGATCCTGTTTCGGATCAACCATGTTAAACACCACCCTGATCTTGCTGGACGGTACACCAATCGCCTGCAGGGACTGTAGCGTCGAAATCGTGTCAACCTGCTGCTTCGAACCATAGACGGTTGGCACAACAAACCGGTCGAAGTCCTGATGCGAGCCGTCGTATCGTTGCATCAACATCAGGAAATCCTCGACATTCGAGGCACCGACATCCACGACGGCGTTGCCGATCGTCATGAGATCCTATGTAGCGTGGGGACCCGAAGCGCCGGTCTAGCATGAAAGGGCCGTAACTTCCTCAACGGAGGGTGTGATGAATACAGATCGCGTTCTAGCCGATGGTACGATTCTGGCGGTTTCGCTTGAACTGTCGCCGAGCCAGTGGAAAGTCGCGTTTCACGACGGGCTCCGGGAGAAGCCCGCCATCCATTCCGTCGGCACTGCGCCCGCCGATGCGCGACTTCAGGCGGTCGTCGAACTCATCGAGCAGCAGAAGGGTCATGGCCACCCCTTGATTTACATGGCGAAAATCGATGCCGTTCAATCGCACATTTGACCAGACATAGCAGGCATGCTGATTGCGACTGTGGCGCTGCGTCCAGATCCGGACGCTATCCCTGTCCTGTCCTGCGTAGACGTGTAGTCTCTAACTTCGTGAACATCCACTTCATCAAACACTGGCTGAAAAACCCCGCCGCCGTCGGCGCGATCGCTCCATCTTCTCCGTACCTGGCGCGCGCAATGGCGCAGCCGGCCGACCAGTTCGATACGATCATTGAACTTGGCGCCGGCACGGGCGTCATTACCGATGCGCTTATCGAGCGCAACCCTTCTGCAAGGCTGATAGCCTTCGAACTGGACCCGGCCCTGGCTGGCAAGCTTGCCGCGCGACATCCCGGCATCGAAGTTGTGGCTGGCCGCTTTCACGAATGCGCGCAGATTCTGGATTCATTGCCGGAGCGCGCGCTGATTGTCTCGGCGCTGCCGTTTCGCTCGTTGCCCAAGGAGGTTATTCGCCCGACGACTGTGATTCTGGCGAGGTTTCTCATGCAGAACGTCGCGCGCAGCCTCGTGCAGTTCACCTATCAGCCTAGAACTCCATTCGATGTCCCGACGAGCCTCACCTGGCGCTGGCGGCGTGTCATCTGGCGCAACACGCCACCGGCCGGCGTTTGGGAACTCCGACAAGGGTAAGCCAAAGCCGCCGGATGGTGGCCGAACTCCGTCACATGCCCGGCTCTCGCACGGGCACTAGCCGTTGCAGCCGCTTCCCCTTTGTACGTTCTTTCCGATAAAACGACTGCCTGGAACGAGCACAAAAAAGGCTTGTAGAGTGCGCTACATGTGCATAGTTTACGCTACATGAGCACATCGACTGTCTGGTCCCTGCTGGTTCTCACGCTTCCAACCGAAAACGCGACGGCGCGCATGCGCTTCTGGCGAACGCTGAAGGCGAAGGGATGTGCGGTGCTGCGCGACGGCATCTATCTACTGCCTCACACGGAAGAGCGCGAGCAGATGCTGCGCGAACTGGCGAGCGCCATTTCGGGTAGTGGCGGCACTGCGTATCTGCTTCGTGCACCGAGCCTCGATGCCGCGCAGGAAGCGGAATTCCGGGCGCTTTTCGACCGCAGCGAAGACCATGCCGAATTCATGCGCGCTCTGAAGGACGCGCGCAAGACGGTGTCGGGCCAGTCGGCGGCTGATCTGACAAAGCTGCTCCGGAAACTGCGCAAAGACTACGAAACCATCGCCGCGATCGACTACTTTCCGGGCGACGCGGCGACGCGCGCCGAAGCAGCGTGGCAAGACTTCATCGGTCTGGTCGATACCGTGCTGTCGCCCGGCGAACCCCATTCCGCCGAACGACTCATCCGCAGCCTGTCAGTCGGCGACTATCAGGGGCGCGCCTGGGCCACGCGGCAACACATGTGGGTTGATCGCGTTGCGAGCGCCTGGCTGATCCGGCGATTCATCGATCGCGATGCGCATTTCATCTGGCTCACGTCACCCGGCGCCTGCCCGGCCAACGCGCTCGGCTTCGACTTCGACGGTGCGGCCTTCACCCATGTCGGCGAACGCGTGACGTTCGAGGTGCTGGTCGTGAGCTTCGGTCTCGACGGGGACCTTGCGCTACTTCGGCTTGGCGAGATGGTCCATGCGCTCGACGTTGGCGGCGCACCCGTTCCCGAGGCCATCGGCTTCGAAGCCGTGATGGCCGGGGCAAGGGAGCGCGCGGCAGACGACGATCAACTGCTCGATGAAATGGGTCGTGTGCTCGATTCGCTCTACACGCACTTTGCGTCGGCTGCGAAAAGCGTCGACGTCAGGGGACGTCCATGAACGCGACGATCGTGACGGCACCGGGCTACACACTGGGTCAGCTGGTCCGGTACATGTTGCGGCTGGGCGCGTTCGGATTCGGCGGACCTGTGGCGCTCGTCGGCTACATGCATCGCGATCTCGTCGAGCAGCGCAAATGGATCAGCGAGTCGGACTACCGCCAAGGACTGGCGCTCGCGCAGATGATGCCCGGACCACTGGCTGCACAGCTCGGCATCTATATGGGCCATGTGCACTATCACATCGTCGGTGCGACGCTCGCCGGTATCGCCTTCGTGCTGCCGTCATTCCTGATGGTGGTCGGCCTTGGCTGGGCCTACGCCCACTTTGGCGGACTCTCATGGATGCAGGCCGCGTTCTATGGCGTGGGCGCCGCTGTCGTCGGGATCATTGCAATGAGCGCGTACAAGCTCACGACGAAGACCATCGGCAAGAACAGGCTCCTCAGGGCGATCTACCTGACACTCGCCGCTGTGACCGTCATCACCGAATCGGAGATCGCGTGGCTTTTCATTGCGGGCGGCCTCATCAACTGCTTTGTCGTTGCTCCGCCGAAATGGTTGAGCAAGGGCGGCCTGAATGCAGCCGCAGCACAGTTGCCAGTCGCAAGCGGCGTGTTCAGCGGTCTTGATTGGCCATTGCTCGGCCAGATCGGACTGTTCTTCACGAAGGCTGGTGCTTTCGTGTTTGGCTCGGGCCTGGCAATCGTTCCGTTCCTCTACGGCGGCGTTGTCACCGAGCATCACTGGCTCAACGACAGGCAATTCGTCGATGCCGTGGCCGTCGCGATGATTACGCCGGGGCCGGTCGTGATCACGGTTGGCTTCATCGGCTACCTGGTCGCAGGGCTTGCGGGCGCCTGCACGGCGGCGCTCGGCACCTTCCTGCCCTGCTATCTCTTCACGGTGCTGCCGGCGCCGTACTTCAAGAAATACGGCAAGCTGCCCGCCGTCAAGGCCTTTGTCGACGGGATCACCGCGGCAGCCGTCGGCGCGATTACCGGTTCGGTGATCGTCATTGCGCGGCGCTCCATCGTCGACTGGCCGACTATTCTGCTCGCACTCGCGACCGCGATGCTGCTGTGGCGCTTCAGGAAGCTGCAGGAGCCGGTCATCGTCATCGCTGCTGCGCTCATCGGACTTGCTGTGTATCCGCTCATCCATTCGCACGCCATTTGACCGCACGCGCGTGCGCGTACCTGCGAGGACAGCAACATGGCAACACGTCGTACGTTCCTGCGCAACACGGCTGCCGCCGGCGCGTGCGTCGATCTCGCGTCAGAGTCAGCGGGCCTTTACGCAATTTCCATCGGGTTATCGCGCACCTTTGCAGATGATCACGAACAGCTGCGCTACGGCATGCTCATGCATGACGCACTCTATGTGTGGACGTCGGTGACGGTCCCGACGTACTCGCATTCGATCCCGGTCGCGGCACGCTCTTCGTGGCAGGTGAAGCCGGCATCGTATCGATGTTCGCTGTCGGGTCATCGATCGTGTCGAAGACCGGAGAGGGCAGCATCGGGCCGAACGCGCACGTGGTTGGCGTCGATCCATCGACGCATCGCGTCTATTTCCCGCTGAAGAACGTCGATGGGCGTCCGGTGCTTCGCGTAATGGCGCCACGGTGAACCGGCAGCACTACCGACAATCATCATGGTCGGCCGGCCAGGACAGTTGTTGGTAGCCAGGCCGTGTCGCTTGAGCGGACCGAAGAGCAACAGACGAATATCGTGGAGCGGCACGCGCAACGCCTCCGCGTACCTCGCTCAAGGTCGTCCGGACAATTGTGGAAACCGGTTCAAAGCCTGGATTACGGCGATAGAGTCAGCCATCCGCAAGAAAACCGCGAACCAGGGCGATCGTCGCTTGTGGGTTTTCCTCCATCACCCAATGGCCTGAGTCCGGTATCACGCTCTCTCGCACGTCGTCGGCAGCGGACCGCATCACCACGGCCATGGTGGTGCCGAAAGACTTCTCGCCCCCGACGGCCAGCACGGGCATCCGCAGCCGCGCGCCCGTGGCGAGCCATGCGCGGTTATCGTCCGCATCCTGATCGAAGGCCGCGAATTGCGCGAAGCCGGCGCGTATGGCGCCAGGTAACGCATAGAGTGCGGAGTAATGGACCCTTGCTCCCTCATCGAACCTCGCGGGATCGGCGGAGAATTCGTTCCAGAAGCGGTCGAGATAGATGCGCTCGCGACCGGCGACAAGTCGCTCCATGTCAGGCCCGCCAAAACGGAAATGCCAAAGCATTGGGCTCTTCAAGATGTCGTCCCACGGGCCGATTCCCGGGATGGGTGCATCGATCAGCACCAACCGTCTGATCCGCTCCGGATGCTGCGCAGCGAACTGGAAAGCGACCATGTTCCGATGTCATGTGCAACGAGATCGATCTGATCCACGCCAAGTGCAGCGAGCACGCCCGTCATATCGGCAGCCTGAGTCTTCTTGTCATAGCCGTCAGCAGGTTTCGAGGAGAGGCCCAGGCCGCGCAAGTCCGGCACGATCACCCGATGGTCCTGCGCGAGATCGACGGCCATCGGCTCCACATATCACCCGTCTCGGCATAGCCATGCAACAGCACGACGGCGGGACCCTTGCCGCCGACGCGAACGGACAAGGTCGTTCCGTTCGTCTGAATATCCTGCGTCCGAAAATCGGTCGGGAACGACCGCGTGCTTGTCAGAGGGGGCATAGGTTATCTCCTTTGAAATTGCGGGGCGCTACGAGCGCCAGGACACGCATTCACCGTCGATGGTCGGATGCGCGCCGGCTTGCTGAATCGCATTTTTCCGGTAGATCAGAAGCGGTTTGGGTCCATGTAGATTCCGTCGTCGACAAGCATAACCGCAGTTCGAATTCGCATCGCTTATCGCTTCCATGCACGCGATTGCGCTGCTACCGGTTCCCGAGTTCGGCGAGCAGTGCCCGCGCCGCACGCACATCGGTCAGTCCGCTTCCCTCACTCATGGCTTCGCAGGCGGGCTGCAGCACGGCGCAGGCATTGTCCTGGTCGCCCGTCGATGCCAGCTGGCGTGCAAGGCTGATCGCAGCACGAAGACCCGGAAAGCACGCGCCCTGTCTTTGTGCAATCACGACCGCTTCGCGGATGAACGTGAGCCCTTCTTCGCCTCGCGCGGTCTGCCGGGCTGCGAGCAATTCGCCTTTGAGCCGCAGCATCTCGGAGAGCTGGAAGCGCCCGCCATGCGCATCCACAGCCGCGAGCGCCCGGTCGATCTCGACGAGCCCCGCCTCCCGTTTGCCGGCCCGGCCAAGCGCTTCGCCAAGCAGCGCGTTGAAGTACGGCAAGCCCATTTCCGCACCTGTTGCGCTGATTGCCGCAATGCCCTCACGCATCCGTTCGATGCCTTCGTCGAGGTCGCCGGATTGCGCCAACGCCCAGCCCAGTTGAAATGTCCCCTGTGACAGCAGCAAGGGCAACGCGTATTCCTCGCATACCGCGATCTCCCGTGCCGCCCACTGCCTCGCCAGTTCCGGCTCGCCACGCAGGATATGCGCGAAGCTGCGCGTCCAGTATGCGAGCGCCGTCGTCAGCGGATGATCGAGTGCGCGCGCGAGTTCAAGCGTCTCGTCGGAAATCGACAGCGACTTGTCCGGATAGCCGCGCAGGCACTGCACGAGCGCGGTGAAGCATCGACAGCACACACCCGGATCATGCCCGGAGTACTTGAATGTCAGCGCATGATCCCGCTCGCGCTCGTATAGTGCGATTCCCTTTGCACAATGGAACCCGGCCGCGGCGTATTCCCCCATAAAAAAGCTGTTCGTCCAGAACAGATGATGCGTTTCGATGCGCATCGCGTGGTCGCGCGAGTCCGCCGTTAGTGCGGCGCAGCGGTTGCCGAGTTCACGGGCGATTTCCGACTCGCCCCGGATCATCCGGTATTGTCCTTCGCCTCGCAATACGGTGAACAATTCGCTCTCGTCACCTAGCTCTTCGCATAGCAAACGTGCCTGCGTATACGCGTCAAGCACTTCTTTGGCGGCCCAACCCTTCGCCGCCATCATCGTCACGCCCAGGACCTTTTGATACTCGAGTTCATGCCTGAGCAGCGCCGGCGTGCGTGGCAAAATCCGGATGATGTCGAGTCCCCGGTTCAGGTACTCGACCGTCTGCTGATACGCGGATCGCTGCAGCGCCTTGCACGCCGAGCGGTACAGGTAATCAACGGCCTTCTCCCACAGCTCGCCCGCAAGCGCGTGATGCGCGAGGCGCTCGACATGCTCGTCGAGACGTTGCGCGTGAAGCCGCTCGATCACCTCCACGAGCTGCACGTGCACCGATCGCCGCCGCTCTTTGAGCACGCTTGCATAAGCGACACGATGCGTAAGCGCATGCTTGAACGTGTACTGCTGATGCGGCAGCAAGCGCGTCTGATAGAGCAGTTCCGCCGCCTGCAACTCGCCCAGCAGATCGAGCAGCCGTTCGCGTTCGAGTTGGGCCACCGGCTGCAGCAGATCGACTGCGAACTCCTGCCCGATCACGGCTGCCATCTGCAGCAAGGCTTTTTGCTGCGCGGACAGTCGATCGATACGCGATGCAAGGACGGCGTGCACAGTCGATGGGATCTCGAACGTGTCGATGGTTCGAACCATCTGGTAGGCACCCGTCTGACCAACCAGCGCACCGGCGTCGACCAGAGCGCGGACCGACTCTTCGAGGAACAGCGGCGTGCGGCCCGTGCGCTCGATCAGCCGTCTGCGAAGCGCCAACACCCCGACGTCGTCGCCGAGCAGCGAGCGCAGCAGCAGGTCAGCGTTTTCGGCGGCAAGACTGTCCAGATGAAGCTGCGAGAAATAGCTCTTGCCGAACCACGCGTGCCGATATTCGGGCCGATGCGTGACGAGCAGCAATACGCGCGCTGCGCCAATGCAATCGACGAGATGATCGAGCACAGCTTGCGTGCCATCGTCGTTCCAATGCAGATCCTCGACGACGACGACCAGCGGATGGTACTCACTTGCACGGATCACGAGAGAAGCGACGGCTTCGAGCGTGCGCTTGCGCTTTTGCGGCGGACTCGCCATCTCCCACTGCGGATCGTCAGGCGGCAAGTCCAGCAGCGCGGCCAGCGCGGGACGCGTCACGGCAAGTTCATCGTCGACGGCCCCGATGCCCAGGCGCAGCCTGTCAGCCGCTTCAGCCAGCGTGTCGCGCTCGCCGATGCCGAACCACGTCCGCAGCAGCTCGGCGACGGGAAGATAGATTGCACTATTGTCGTGCGAGCTCGTACCCGTTTCGAGTGTCGTCCACCCGGACGCGCGTGCAGCGCTGACAAACTCGTGCACCAGACGGGACTTGCCCACCCCCGCTTCCCCGACGATCGCGCACACTTGCCCTGTGCCGCGTGCGGCACGCTCGAGCAGCCCCTGCAAACCGGCCATTTCCGTGTCGCGGCCGACAAACCGCGAAAGACCGCGTGCCGCCCGGGCGTCCCAACGAAGCCGCAGCCCGGACCTCGCGCGTAGTATGAAGATCTCGACGGAGGGCACCGCGCCCGGAAGCACTCGCCCCCGGCGATCCGCGAGTTCGATGAATCCTTCGGCGCACCGCACGGTATCGGCGCTCACGCCGATCTCATCGACGGACAGGACGGAATCGATCAGGTTCGCCAGTTGCGGTACGGCGCCTAGCGCGTCGTAGTGCTGCGCCCGGTCGCTCCCGATCGTCCGGACCACGGCATCGCCGGAATGGATGCCGATCCGCACGTCAAGAGGCCGTCCGACGACCGCTGGCATCGCTTCGCGCATCGCGAGCGCGGCATAGCACGCCCGTACCGCGTGGTCCTCCTGCGAGACGGGCGCCCCGAACAGCGCCGTCACGCCATCGCTTCGAAGCTGCGTCGTGAGGCCGCCGAACCGGTGGACGGCGTCGACCATTGTCTTCAGCACAGCGTCGACCCGTTCCAACGCGAGCTCGGTGTCCATGTCGCCATTCGGCTCCCGCACCCGCGTGCAGAGCACGCTCAACGGTTTGCGCTCCGCCGGCGATATCGCCGCATTGACGGCTTCATGCACGTCGCGCGACGCGGCGCCAGGCTGCGCTGCGTGCACCCCGGTAATCACACGCGACGCGGCGGGCACGCTGTAGCCATCCTGCTGGATGTCAGCAGCGAGACGTCGAGTCCCGTCCGTGGGAACCATGCCGAGTTCGGCATTGAGCACGCGGACGCATTCCTGATATTGACGCATGGCAGCATCCCGGCGCCCTGCCCTCGCATACAGCCTCATGAGCGCCGCATGCGCCCACTCCAGCAACGGGTCCAATGCCAGAATTCTGCTTGCCACCTCTATTGCGTGACTGGATGCGCCGGATTGCTCGTAAAGAGCGACGAGCTCGGCGAACACTTCCACTGCGCGCTCGTGAAACCAGCGGCGCTCGACGGTCATCCACTGTTCGAACGGTTCTTCGCGCAGACCAAAGCCATCGAGCAGTGCGCCCCGATAGAGCGCGACAGCCTTTGCCAGTGAATCGGCAGACCGCTCGCCCGAGAAGTGCGTGAATTGCAATGCGTCGACTTCAACAAGATGGGCGTCGAGCCATATCGCGTCCGGCGCCGTCTTCAACAGCGGCGCGGCATTCGACAACATCCGGCGCAGGCTCGACAGCGTCTGCCGCAAGCTCGCTCTCGCCTGCTCTTCGGCGCTGCGTTCCCAGAACACGCTTGCCAGTTGCTCGCGCGAACGCAACATGCCCGGCGACAAGGCGAGGTAGGCCAGGATCGCCTTGCTCTTCTTCGTCGGAAAGTCCAGCGGCACGCGCTCCCCAGCAAGGCGGATGTGCAAGCCTCCAAGGACTTCGATCGTGAGCCCGGTCATAACGTGCGAAAGATGAAGCGTTGCCCTACAAACAGTTTACTTCGCGGCGCACGATATTCACGCATCGCGCGCCCGGACTTCGCACAGGCCCGTCCCTTCATTTTTTACGGCGATTTCACGCGGCCCCGCGCGCTGTTCACGGATCGATGACGTCCGGCAACGATAGTTGGATCGTGACGATGCGGCTCGGCCAAGGTGGCTGACCCATTCGAACGGGGCATCCCGGCGGCATCGGCACGGTGAGTATCGATGAATCGCAATTGAAGGAGATGTTTCAATGGAAATTACCACCGATGTGAACCAGCTCGACGCGAGCCGCTACGCAAAATGTATCGCTGCATCGAAACGCGTCCGCTGGGACATCGACCGCGACGTGATTCGCGGCCGATCTTTCGATTTCTCGAAGAAATTCCTGCCCGACGCGCTGTCGAAGGTCGATTCCCTCGCCTTCCTTGGCCCCGACGAACAGCGCATGCTCAGTCAGATCCAGGGCCGCACGTATGCAAACATGTTCGGCCTCGTCGAACGCTTCATTGCGGCCAAGGTACTGGAGATGAGCGGTCCGTACCGCCTCGGCGACCAGAACGCCCTCGAAGCGCTCGTCCGGTTCAGCGACGAGGAAATCAAACATCAGGAACTGTTTCGCCGCATCGAACGCATGTGCGCCGAAGGCATGCCCGCCGGCTATGCGTTCTTGCCGGAAGCCAACAGCGTGGCCTCGTTCGTTCTTTCGAAATCCACCTGGGCCGTGCTCGCGCTGACCTGTCACATCGAGCTCTTCGTGCTCGCGCACTATCGCGGCAGCATCGACGGCGACTCGAACTCATCCGAGCTGTGGAGAGACGTCTTTCTCTACCATTGGCGCGAGGAATCGCAGCACGCCATCCTCGACGAACTCGAATGGCAACGCGAAGACGCCCGGCTTTCGCCTGAAGAGCGCGACAAGGCAGTCGACGAGCTGATCGAACTGGTCGCTGCCGTCGACGGCATGCTGCAAACGCAGGCTCGCGCTGATGCCGACTACTTTGCAATGATCTGCGGACGGCCTCTGCCGATGACCGAAAAGGAGTCCGTGCATGCGGGTCTGCTTGGCGCGTACAGGTGGCAATATATCGTTTCCGGTGTGCAGGAGCCGCGCTTCAGTCATGCGCTCGGCAGCATGATTACCCGCAACCAGGCGTCGCGGATCGAAACCGCGATGACGCCGATCATGAGTTAGCGCGCGCGACGGGCCGCTGCGGAAAATTGGCGCGAAGAGTTGGGCAAACGGCTGTGCACCGCAACTCAAAGTGCCGTTCAGTCGCGCGACTGAACGGCACTAACGCTTCAGCCGGTCACGCGAACACGCCCGATGCCGCCGCCGACTCGTCGAGAATCGTCGTGCGATGCATGCGGCGGCGCTGTTCGGGCGAGACATCGCTGATCGTGGCGGAATGCGTAGACGCACTCGAGGGGATAGCGCTGTGGCCACCCCCTCGCGTATTCATCGAGCGATGTCGTCGAGTGCAAGACCCGTGGTGCGCGGCCCGAACAGCGCGACCGCGAGCACGACGATCGTCATTGCGCCGCCGATGAAGGCGAACACTCCGCCGACGCCGAACTCGCGCAGGAAGAACGCGATGAAGAAGCCAACGAAGATCGACGACAGCCGGCTCCACGAGTAGACGAAGCCCACGGCGCCGGCGCGCATGCGGGTCGGGAACAATTCGGCCTGGTACGTGTGCACGATCGTCGAGAGCCAGTTCACCACCAGCGTCTGCACGATGCCGACGGCGATCAGCCAGCCTGGCGCCTTCAACATCGAGAAGATCACGCCGATCACCGCCACCGATATCGCGCTCCAGACGAGTTGCCATTTACGCTCGAAACGGTCCGCGACCAGCATGACGATGAACGGCGCGATGGGATAAAGCAGCACGATCAGGAACGTGTATTCGAGGCTGCGCGTCACCATGATGCCCTTCGCGATGAGCAGCGTCGGAATCCAGCTGACGAAGCCGTAATAGCCGATGGTCTGGAAGAAGTTCACGACGACGAGCATCAACGTGCGGCTGCGATATTGCGGGCTGAACGCTTCGCGCAGCGTGCCCTTCTGCTCATCCGCTTCCGATGTTTCAACGGGAGCGGGCAGCTCCTTGCCGTATTCGTTGCGCACGCGCGCTTCGATCATCCGCATCACTCGCTCGGCTTCGTCGACGCGCCCTTTTTGCGCGAGCCAGCGAGGCGACTCCGGCAGACGCAGTTGCAGATACCAGACCAGCAGCGCGCCCGCCGAGCCGAGCGCGATCACCCAGCGCCAGCCGTCGAAGCCGAGCGGTGCGATCGGCACGAGCACCCATGCGAGGAACGCGATCAACGGCGCGCAGATCTGCGCGACGCCGTACACGAGTCCGAAGGCCATCCCGCGCGCGTGACGAGGCGTCAGCTCCGACACGTAAGAGTCGATTGTCACGTACTGCACGCCCACGCCGATGCCGCAGATGAGACGCCATACGTTGAGGCCGAGCGCCGTGTCCTGAAACGCGATGACGATGGTCGCGACGCAGTACCACAGCATCGACGCGGCAAACACGCGGCGCCGGCCGAAGCGGTCCGCGAGACTGCCGAAGACGATCGTCCCGATGAACAGACCGACGAACAGCGATGCAAGAAAACCCGCAAGGCCGTTCATCGCGAAGAAGGTCGGCGTGGTGGGCGTGAGAATGCCCGAGTGAAACAGGCCCGGTGCGATGTAGCCCGCGAAATACACGTCGTAAAGCTCGAAGAATCCGCCCAGCGCGACGAGCGTGAGCAGCTTCCACATGGTGGCCGTCATCGGCAGACGGTCGAAGCGGGCGGTCACGGTGCCGGCGGTGACGGGACGTGACAAATAGTCCGCTATTTCAGGCGAGCCGACGACATCCGCGCCGATCGCCCTGTTCGGGGTGCTCATCGTGTCTTCCTCCTGTGCGGCCTGTTTCAATGGTCGCTATGGTCGAGCCTGCATCGTTGCAGGCATGAATGTCGGGATACTAATTATTCGAATGCGAGACACAGTGATCGCGAGCACCGGGCAATCACGTTTCGTGACACGCGGCGCTTCCGTCCACCCGCCAGGCTGCGATTCCCTTTCAATAGAAGTAGCGCCCAGTCTAGTGACGCGCACGATGGCCCACAATACTTGATCGTTGAATCAACGTCGCTTTGTTTGAGAGTCGACGCGAGCGGCACGCGACTATTGCCCATCGGCGCTGTGGCGCATGCAACAAAAACGGCCCTCGCGGGGCCGTTCATTCATGCGTCGTTTGACGACGGCGCGATCAGGGATCGCAAGCGGAAATGCAAGCGGGGATGCAATCAGGTATGAGATTCCGCCGCGAGCATCGCGCCATCGACGGGCAGCACGTCTTCTGCGCTATTCGAAGAAGCGGGACACGTCTGCAGATAATCGGCGCGCGGACGGATCAGCGCGCCGGACGTGCGCTGCTCGACGATATGCGCAACCCATCCCGCCGAGCGACTGATGATGAACAACGCGAATGCGCTGCGCGGCGGCAGGCCCAATGCAATCGTGAGCAACGTCAGGCCGATTTCGAGGCTCGGCAGACAGCCGTGCTTCGCGGCAATGTCGAGCGCCGCAAACAGCGGCTCGACGGACGGATGACGGCCCGCAAGCCGTCGCACGACGTCGATCAGATAACGGGCGCGCGGATCGCCGTCCGGGTACAGCGGATGATTGAAGCCCGGCAGATTTCGATGCGCTGCATAGTGCTCTTCGAAGAGCCGTTGCGCCTGAGCGACCGTCTTGCATGCGCGCAGCAGGTCTTCGGTGGCTTCGTACGAGCGCGCGGACGTGAGCCCCGTTTGCGTGAGGATCGCCGCCGCCACGCATTCGCCGACATCGGCGCCCGCCGATGCGGCGATGCGCGCGACGAAGGTTGCCTGCGCGAGCTCGTGATCGGCGCACAGCACGAGGGCCGCATCGAGCGCGGCAATGTGTTGCGGCGAGACCGTCCCGCCCAGCACGGCAAGCAGCGTCGCGGACAGCCCGCCGCCCCGTTTGCGAGCGGACGTTGCCGCCGCGCCGTCGTGCGGCCGTCGCAGATGGCCGAGACAATGCGCCATCGTCGCGATCATGCGGCTCGCCGCGACGAACTGCACATCGGACGAGCGCACGCCGCGCAGATGCTCGCTGCCGAAGCGCAACGCGATATCGGCGAAGAAGCGCACGAGTTCACGCCGGGGCTGCAAGCCCGCCGTGCCCGGCCATGCGTCGGCGAAACGCAGCGTGCGCGCGCACGGTTGCCAGGACAACGTGATGTCGTCGCCCGTATTCCACAGCGCTTTCACGACGGCTTCGAACGTCTGCCCGTCGCGGGCCATGTCGAGCGCCGCCACGCCGCGATAGCGCGGCCCTTGCGCGGTGATCTCCGTGAGCGTGCTGGAAATGATCGGCTCGCCCCAGCGCATCGCGGCCGCAGCAACGGGAGCATGACCGCTGCGCGCATCGGCGCGCGACTTCATGCGCTCGACGTCCTGGCGCGCGTACAGGCGACGTCCCTTGTCGCCTTGCGGCACACTGCGTATCCAGCCGCGGCTGACATAGGCATACAGCGTTTGCAGCTTGATCTGCAGGAGCGCGAGCGTTTCGGCGCGCGTCAGGTAATCGCCGGGCGCGTGCGCGAGGGCCGCTGCGCCGTCTTGTCGGTTGCGTTGCACCTCGATCTCCTTGCCGGCGCAAGGGCGCCGTACGGGGGCACAGTGACCGACAAGATAATCGAATGCCTGAGCGCTCACAATCCGGTGATGCCAGTAGCCATACGCAGTCTCACGCGCTCGCTACGCGTGAACGGGCGCCCGCGCCCGGTACGTCTTGGGGATGCCCGCCTTGGGCACCTGTCCGTACATCGGCTCGGCGGGCACGCCTTCATGCAGCAGCTCGCGCGCGGCGATCAGCCTTTGCAGGTCGATGCCCGTGTCGAAGCCCATGCTCTCCAGCATGAACACGAGATCCTCGGTGACGATGTTGCCCGACGCGCCCGGCGCGAACGGGCAGCCGCCGAGGCCCGCCAGCGCCGAATCGAAAGAGCGAATGCCCTCTTCGAGTCCTGCGAGCGCATTCGCGAGCCCGAGCCCCATGGTGTCGTGCAGATGCAGCTTGGTCAGCTTGTCGCCGATTTCGGCGCGCACCGCCCTGACCATCTTTCGCACTTGCGCAGGATTGCCGTAGCCGACCGTATCGGCCAGCGCGACGGCATCGACGCCTGCTTCGGCCAGCGCCACGGCTGTTTCGATCACTTTCTCCAGCGGAATGACGCCGTCGATCGCGCAACCGAACGCGGTCGCGCAGCCGGGCTCGATCGCCATCGGCCGATCCTGTTCCCTCACCCATTCGACGATGCGGCGCACTTCCGCGACCTGTTCCATCGTGCCCTTGCGCGTGTTCGACCGGCTGTGGCCCTCGCTCACCGAAACAGGCACGCCGACGCCATGCGCGCCCGCCGCATACGCTGCCTGCGCACCGCGCAGATTGGGCACCAGCGCCATGACGCGCAAGCCCGGCTGTTGCAGCGCCGCTTTCACGATCGCTTCCGTGTCCGCCATCTGCGGCACGAGCTTGGGCGGCACGAAACTCCCGACTTCGATTTCGCCGACGCCCGCCTGCGCGATTGCCGCGATCCAGCGCGTCTTCAGCGCCGTCGGCATGATTTCGTGCGCCATCTGCAGGCCGTCGCGCGGCCCGACTTCGCATACCGCCACCTTCTCTCTCATTTCACCGCTCCTCCAGATAGTTCGTTCAGCGGGCCGATGCGCTTGTGGGCGCAATTAGCGCACTCAGCGCAGCACGCCCGCTTCCGTCAAGGTTTCGATTTCGTTCGCATCGAGCCCCAGCAGCTCGCGGAACACGTAATCGTTGTGTTCGCCGAGGCGCGGCGGCGGCACGAAGTCGCCGCGAAAGCCTTCGCTGTCGCGCCACGGCAGCGCGATGTTGCGCGAGCCGTCGGCAAGCTCGGGAAATAACCCGCGCTCCGCGAAATAAGGGTCCTCCATCACCTCGCCGATATGCCGCGAACGCGCCGCCGGTACACCGCGCGATTGCAATGCGTCGAGCGCCCGGCCGGCCGGCTGGTCCGCGAGCCACGCGGCCAGCAGATCGTCCGCTTGCGAACGATGCGCGGCGCGGGCCAGTGCGTCGGCGAAGCGCGAGTCCGTGGCGAGTTCCGGCTTGCGCATGGCGTCGCACAGCGCGCGCCACTGCACGTCGTCGCTGACGGATACGGCGAGCCACGCGTCATCGCCCGCGCAGCGAAAGCATCCGGACGGCGCGGCGCTCCACTCGCGAGCGCCGCTCGCGGCGGGCGTATCGCTGCCCAACGCTTCGCGGAACAGCAACTCGGGCAGCAGCGCGACGGTGCTCTCGAGCATCGAAAGATCGATGAAAGCGCCCTCGCCTGTCATGCGCCGGTGGCGGATCGCGGCGAGCACCGCGCAGCACTCCCACAGCGCCGTGATCGGATCGGTCCACGCGGGCAGGATGCCCATCGCCTCGACCCGCTCGTTCGGCGTGCCGATCACGCTGGCACGGCCGCTGTAGGCCTGCAAAAGCGAGCCGTAGGCGAGCGCGTCGCGCTGCGGTCCCTCGCGGCCCGTACCGGACGCGGAGACGAAGATCAGATCGGGCCGGATAGCGGCCAGCGTCGGATAGTCGAGCCCGAACTTCGCCAGCACGCCGTTTGAGAAGTTCTCGACCACCATGTCGCTCTGCGCGATCAGATGGCGCAACAGCTCCGGCCCTTGCGGCCGGCTGAGATTGATCGTGCAGCTCTTCTTGCCCGCGTTCACCACGGCCCACCACGGCTGACGCTGCGTGTGCTCGCGCCGCGTCGACGATTCGATCTTGATGACTTCCGCGCCCATGCCCGCGAGCATCTTGGTGGTCATCGGACCGGCCAGCACCCAGCTGAAATCGATGACGCGCAGGCCCGACAATGCCGCCCTTCCCGTTTCTCTCATCACACCACTCCCTGCTGGCGCAATGTTTCCATTTCACCCGGCGATAGCCCAAGGCGCCCTTCGAAGACCGCGCGATTGGCCGAGCCCAGGCGAGGCGAGACCACTTTCCGCGCGCGCGGCAGCTCGGCGCCCGACTGCGTGCGCAGGCTGAACGGCAGACCCGGCATCGACAGCGGGATGTTGCGCGTCCCCTCCCAGCTATCGAAGAAGCGGCGCGCTTTCAGTTGGGCGTTCTCGAGCAGATCGCGCGCGCCGCTCACCGGAAAGCACGCCACGCGCGCCGCCTGCGCGCGCTCGAACACATCCGCGCGCGTGTGCTCGCGCGTCCACTTCGACATTTCATCCTGAAGAATCATCCAGTTTTCGTTGCGTGCGCTACGTTCGCCGCACAGCGCCGCATCGCGCGACCACGGCGGATTGCCGAGCAGCTCGACCCAGCGTTCCCACTGATGCTCCTCGCGCGGCGAAATCATCACGAAGCCGTCCTTGCAGGGCAAAAGCCAGATCAGCCCGCCCGCGACTTCCGTGCCTTGCAGTTCCTCGCGGCGGCGGCTGAAGGTGCGCTCGCCGCGTCCGTAATCGGCGACGGGTTCGATCAGCAGATGTGCGATGACGTCGAGCTCCGCGCATTCGATGCTGCGGCCCTCGCCGTGCAATTGTGCTTCGAGCAGGCCCCACAGCGCGGCGTTCGCGGCCGCGACGCCGGTGGCGAGCGCGACTTCGCGATCCGCGCAAGCGACGGGCGGCTGCTCGCTGGGCGCATGGACCGGCCGCGCCTGATGGAACGCGTAGCCCGCATGATGCGTGAGCGTGAAATCGGTGAAGGCGGCAAGCGTATCGGCATCCGCTCGCATCGTCGACGCGTCGCGCGCGGGCAGCGTGCCGAACGGCGTGACCGCGAGCGTCACGAGCGCGGGCTGGATCTGCCTCAGCGTGTCGCCGTCGAGTTGAAGTTCGACGAGGCGCGATGCGTGCGCTGACGTGATCAGCAGATCAGCCGATTCGATCAGGCGATTCAGCAATGCGGCGCCCGTCGGACACGACGGATCGAGCGTCGCGCTGTCCTTGCCATGATTCAGATAGGCGAAGAGCGCAGCATCGTCGCCGTAGGACGCGTCCGGCGCGAATGGGCCGGTTCGCCTCAGCGGATCGCCTGCGCCGGGCGGCTCGAGCTTCAACACATTGGCGCCGAGATCGGACAGCAGACGCGCGCAGAACGACGCCGACATCGATCCGTTCCATTCGATCACGCGCACGCCCGCAAGGGGCGCGGCAACGCGAGCGGCGGACGGGTCGGCCGACGCGCGCGGCGGCGTGACGGGCGTGATGGAGGCGGCGCTCACGCGGCCTCTTCGAGAACGGCGGGATCGAACGGATACGGCACGCGCGCGCCATGCCGCAGCGGCAAGACGACCGTCGCGGTGCCCGGCGTGCTCTCCTTGCCGTCCTGATTGCGCAGGCCGATCTCCAGATGCACGACACCATATCCGCCGCGTTGCTCGCGTCCCGTCACGCGGCCCCAGGCGGTAATGACATCGCCCGGCACGTTCATGCCGCGAAACTGGAACTGGAGCTTCCATGCCCAGCCGCTCTCGCCGACCCAATCCGTCAGCAGTTGCAGCATGATGTGCTGCTTCCACGAGCCGTTGACCATCACGTCGGGCAGCTTGTCGCGCTCCGTCGCGAATCGCCAGTCGTAGTGGATGCGATGCCAGTTCTCCATCGACGCGGACCAACGCATGATGTGCGCCGTGGTCATCGGTCCCTTGACGATCTGCGGAATCTCCATTCCGATCTCGACATCTTCGAAACATGGTGCGGCCATGACAGTCCTCGCCTAGCGCATGATCTGCGTGTTGGTGACCTTGAGCAGCTTTTCGCCGGCCTCGGTCGTGTAGGTCTCTTCGATGATGACGAACACCATCGGACCGCTCTTGCCGTCGCGCTGCACGATGTCCTTGTAGCGCGCCTGGCGCAGCACCTTCTCGCCGACGCGTGCATAGCGATACAGCTCGTATTCGTAGCCGCCGTTGAGGTCGCGCGGCAATTCCACTTCGACGGCGGGCAGGCCGCTGAAGCTGCGGCTCAGTCCGTCATAGTTCGGCTTGTTCATGTCGTCGAGGGGATCGGGCGACTCAGGCGGCCGCCGAAACGCATGCACCGGATAGCCCGGCGGCGCGACCACGTTGCCGTAGCGGCTCGTCGCGGCCCAGTCTTCGTCCCAGTAGCGACGCGCGTCGTCCATCGTCGCGTGATGGAAGCGGCGCACTTCGCTCGCTTCGACCGGATGTGTCGAAACAACCCACTCGGTCTGCGCGCCGATAATGGCTTTCACCTTGTCGGTGATGTACTCGTTGCTCACAGATGTCTCTCCTCTATCCCCGCTGTTGTCAGCGAGAAGATGCAGCAGGCACTGTGCTGCATCGGCGAGGCCAGTCTAGGTGAGCATCCGTGCAGCGCACAATACTTGATCGTTGAATCAACGTCTTCTCACCATTCGTTCGATCGACTATCGTCGCTGTGATACCGCAATGGCCGGCCTCGTGTGCGAGCCGCTGCATCACATTGACGACGGGAGACATGGCGATGGAACCGATGCGCTACGACGCGAGCACGCTGCGTGACTACGCGCGCAAACTGCTGTGCAAGGCAGGCCTTGACAACGGATATGCAGAGGACGTTGCACGCACGCTCGTCGAAGGCGATCTCATGGGCCACGATACGCACGGACTCGCGCTGCTGCCCGCTTACCTCAGTCAACTCGAAGCGGGCACGATGACGCGCGACGGCAAGCCAGAAGTCGTCTCCGACCGCCTCGCGACGTTGCTGTGGGACGGTCGCCGTCTGCCCGGACCGGCGCTCGTTCATGCCGGCATCGATACGCTGGCCCCTCGCGTGCGCGAGTTCGGCAGTGCGACGCTCGTCATTCGCCGCAGTCATCACATCGCGTGCCTTGCCGCTTATCTGTTGCGCGCCACCGAGTCGAATCTGATGATAATGCTGGCAAGCTCCGATCCGAGCGTTCAGAGCGTCGCGCCCTTCGGCGGAACGCGCGCATTGTTTACACCGAATCCGATTGCACTCGGCGTGCCCACTTCGACCACACCCATCCTGATCGATATTTCGTCATCCATAACAACTAACGGCATGTGTGCACGCCGCCATCTGAGCGGCCAACTGTTCGACGAAGCCTGGATGCTCAATGCGCAAGGCGAGGCGACACGCGACCCTGGCGTGCTGTTCGCCGACCCGCCCGGCACGATCCTGCCGCTTGGCGGACTGTCGGCGGGTCACAAGGGATTCGGTCTCGCGTTGCTGATCGAGGCGCTCACGGCCGGACTTGCGGGGTTCGGCCGCGCCGACCCGGCCGAGGGTTGGGGCGCCACCGTGCTCATGACACTGTACGATCCGGGCGCATTGGGCGGTATCGACGCGTTGCGACGGCAAATGGGCTGGCTAGGCGATGCTTGCCGCAGCAATCCGCCGCGCGTCGAGCATGCCCCCGTCCGCCTGCCTGGCGACCGTGCGATGTCCCGACGCGCCGAGCAGCTCTCGCACGGCGTGCGCCTGCACTCCACCATCGTCGCGCCGCTGGAAGCATGCGGCGCCCGCTACGGCGTGCCGTTCCCTGCTGCGCAACGACACCTGCATGGAGTGCTCTGATGCAAACGAATACGGCATTCAAAGCGGGAACGCCTGCCGCCGCTGCCGCATCGACGGACCCGATCATCCGGCTGCATCCCGCTGACGATGTCGTGATCGCGCGGCATCAGCTCGTCGCGGGCATGCGTCTCGACGATGGCGTCACGGTGCGCGGCCTGATTCCCGCTGGACACAAGGTCGCGGTACGCGCTGTCGAAACCGGCGCGCCCTTGCGACGCTACGGGCAGATCATCGGATTCGCGACGCGCCCTATTGCGCCAGGCGAGCACGTGCACACGCATAACCTCGCGATCGGCTCGTTCGAACGGGACTATGCGTTCGGCGCCGACATCCGGCCGACCGCGCACGTGCGGCCGTCCGCGCAATTTCAGGGCATCGTCCGCAGCGATGGCCGCGTGGCGACGCGCAACTACATCGGCATACTCACGTCGGTGAACTGCTCGGCCACGGCCGCGCGCGCAATCGCCGATCACTTCCGCCGGGACATCAACCCGCAGGCGCTCGCCGACTATCCGAACGTCGATGGCGTCGTGGCCCTCACGCACGGCCAAGGCTGTGCAATCGATGCGAACGGCGAAGCGCTCGACGTGCTTCGGCGCACGATCGGCGGCTACGCACGCCATCCGAACTTTGCCGCTGCACTGATCGTGGGCCTGGGCTGCGAGACCAACCAGATCGACGGACTGATGCAGGGGCAAGGACTGGAAGGAGGCGCGTCGCTGAAGACGCTGACGATCCAGAGCAGCGGCGGCACCGCGCGCACGGTGGCCGCGGGCATCGAGCAGATCAGGGCCATGCTCGCCGACGCGAATCAGGTGCGGCGTCAACCCGTCGACGCGAGCCATCTGGTCGTGGGTCTGCAATGCGGCGGCTCAGATGGCTACTCGGGCATCAGCGCGAATCCCGCATTGGGCGCAGCCGTGGACCGGCTCGTCGCGCACGGCGGCACGGCGATTCTCTCGGAAACGCCGGAGGTCTATGGCGCCGAGCATCTGCTCACGCGCCGCGCGGTGTCGCAGTCAGTCGGCGAGAAGCTGATCGCCCGCATCCGCTGGTGGGAAGCGTACTGCGCGCGAATGGACGCGAGTCTCGACAACAATCCGTCGGCGGGCAACAAGGCGGGCGGCCTCACGACGATCCTCGAAAAATCGCTCGGCGCAGTGGCCAAGGGCGGCACGACGAACCTCGTCGACGTGTACGGCTATGCCGAGCAGGTGCACGCGCAGGGCCTCGTGTTCATGGACACGCCCGGCTACGATCCTGTCTCCGCCACGGGCCAGGTTGCAGGCGGCGCGAACCTGATCTGCTTTACGACGGGACGCGGATCGGCCTATGGATGCGCGCCGTCGCCATCGCTGAAGCTCGGAACCAACGCGGCGCTCTGGCAGCGGCAGCAGGAAGATATCGATCTCAACTGTGGCGCGGTCATCGACGGCACACGCAGCGTCGACGAGTTGGGCGAGGAGATTTTCCAGTTGATGCTCGCGACCGCTTCTGGCGAGAAGTCGAAAAGCGAGTTGCATGGCTACGGCCAGAACGAGTTCGTGCCGTGGCAACTGGGGGCCATTACCTGAGTCCGGCCACTTTGTTTTCGTCGACGTTCGGAAGAAGTTCGATCATCGCTGCTGCGAGGCGTGCGTAGATCATCGCCGACAAAGCGGCCGGCGCGACCCGGCAACGCGAAGGCCTGAGCGAAAGCAGCTTTCCCCGCTTTTCGCACCGCGCGTCGCCGCAGATCGAACGCCGCGTGCGACTGCATCCCGAAGAGGCGCGGGCGCTGCTTCAGTTCCTCGCTTCCCCGGCTGCGCAGCCGACGGTGCGCAAGACGGGCCTCGATCCGATCGCGCATTGAGCGGGAAGCCCCACATGTGACCGCACGACGCCGCCGGCGCGCAAGGCGATCGCGGTTAAATCCGGCCTTCGCCGTTGTTGACAATAAACAAACGCGTACGTTAGTGTTTGACAGGTCAGACGTTCATCCGTCGCTCTTCGCTTCCATCGACTGCCATGACCAGCGCCAACCTGCCCAGCGCCTTTGAACTCTTGCAGCGACATTCGCTCGCGATGCTCGTGCAGGAGAGTCTCGAGCACAGCATTCTTTCGGGCGAGCTTGCGCCCGGCGAAAAGCTCAATGAAGTGGAAGTCGCCACGCGGCTGAACGTATCGCGAGGACCCGTGCGCGAAGCTTTTCGCGCGCTCGAACAGGCAGGCCTGCTCAAAACGGAAAAGAACCGTGGCGTGACGGTGCGGGTCGTTTCGCTGCGCGAAGCGCAAGAGATATACGAAGTCCGCGCGATGCTCGACGAGTCCGTCGCGCGCTGGCTCGCGAATCATATGACGCCCGAAACGCTCGACACGCTGAAAGGCATCATCGCTGCGATGAAGGCCGCGAAGAAAACGCGCGATCTCGCGCGCTATACCGAGCTGAACATCCAGTTGCACGATGCAATGGTCGCGGGCGTCGGCAATCAGCATCTGATCTCGACCTATCGGCATCTCGTGCGCCAGCTCGGCCTGTTGCGGCAGGCGGCAATCGAAACGGATCACGGCGCGCTCGGCGAATCCGTCACCGAACACGAGAAGATCGTCAATGCGCTGGCTCGTGGCGAAGAAGAACACGCGGTCGCGCTCGTGCGCGAACATGTCGCGCACGGCCTTGCGAGGATGCAGCGCGCGCATGAGCGCTGGGCCGAGACTGCCGGTCAGGATCGCGCATCTGTTACCGGGTCTTGATGGAACCGTTATGTGCGGCCTTATGTGCGGCCACAAAACTGGCCGCACGAATGCTCGCCCGAATGACGTGACGTCGAAAGACATCACCGTTTCGAAGATTTCGCCGCCATCACGCGCACGAAATCTTCGAGCGTGGCAGCGTGTGTCACGCAAGCGCCTTCGGTGACACCTGCGTGATGCCCATTGCCTTCAGCGTATCCGCGATCGCGGCGACCGCACCGGGAATACCCGCTTTGCCGAAGTGCCCGATGCAACCGACGCGGAACGTTTCGATCTGCGTCAGCTTGCCCGGATAGAGGATGTATCCGCGCTTCTTCACCTCCTGATAGAAGGTCTTGAAGTCGTAGGCGGGATCGTCGGGCGCATGGAACGTCACGATGATGGGCGCCTGGATCGACTGATCGAGAAATGGCCGGAAACCCAACTTGCCCATGCCTTCGATCAGCGCGCGACAGTTGCCTGCATAACGCGCGCCCCTCGCTTCGAGACCGCCCTCCTCGTTGTATTGCGCGATGGCCTGATCGAGCGCGGCGACGACATGCGTCGGCGGCGTGAAGCGCCACTGCATCGTGCGATTCATGTAGACCCATTGATCGTGCAGGTCCATTGCGAGCGAGTGGCTATTGCCTTCGCAGCGCTCAAGCGTGCTGCGCCTCACGATCACGAAGCCCATGCCGGGCACGCCTTCCAGGCATTTGCCCGACGCGGCGACGACGGCATCGAATGGCGTCTGCCGGGCGTCGATATCGATCGCGCCGAAGGAACTCATCGCATCGACGATCAGACTGCGTCCATGTTTCGCGACCACCATTGCGATCTCATGCAACGGGTTGAGCACGCCTGCGCCTGTTTCGCAGTGAACCAGCGCAACGTGCGTGATGCCCGGATCGGCGGCGAGCGCGCGGTCGATGTCGGCGGGTTTGACCTGCGTGTCTTCCGGATAATCGATGGTCTGGTGACGCCGCCCCAGCGCGCGACAGATCTTCGCGATGCGCTGGCAATAGGCGCCGTTGTTCGGCACCAGCACATGTCCGTCGCGCGGAACGATCGTGCCGATCGCCGCTTCGACGGAGAATGTGCCGCTGCCCTGCAACGGCACGCACTCATGCGTCGCGTCGCCGTGCACGATGCGCAGCGTCTCGCGGCGAATGCGCGCGGTGATCTCATTGAAGTCGCCATCCCACGATCCCCAATCGCGCAGCATCGCCTCGCGCGTGCGGTCGGATGTCGTGAGCGGACCGGGAGTGAGCAGAATCGGTTGGCTTGACAGGTGCACGTGAGCTCCTTGATAGACGCGGTGAAAGTACGATTCAACCACGGCGCGAAGTGCGCCATGCCTGGGTTCTACGCAACACGCCGTGCGAAACGCCGGCGAACAGCAGACACGCAAACGAAGCCGTCACGAGCACGAGCGTCGCCATCGCGGCGGCTGGTCCGATCTGTCCAGCGTCGTCGAGATTAAGGATGGCTACGGATGCAGGCTGTGTGTCCGGCGAATAGAGAAACGCGACAGCCGACACTGTCGTCATGCCGTTGACGAACAGATAGCGCGCGATCTGCAAGATCGACGGCAGGCACACGGGCACCGTGACGCGCCAGAACGTCTTGTAGAACGGCACTTTCAGCGATGCGGAAACGGCTTCGAACTCGTTGTCGATTTGCCGCAACGCAGTCACGGCCGTCAGATGACTCGACGAGTAGTAGTGGACGACCGTCACGATCGCGAGCAGCGCCAGCGTCCCATAGAGGCCATTGAGCGGGTTGGCGGGCGCATTGAAGAGAAAGATGTAGCTGATGCCGAGCACGAGCCCCGGCACGCCCATCGGCAGGATCGCGCAGAGATTGATGAAGCCGCGCAGCCAGCGCGGACCGCGCGTCTTCTCGATGAGATACGCGCCGCCGAACACGATCGCCGTTCCGCCGATCGCCACGCACGCCGCCATCTTCAGGCTGTTCTTGTATGCATCGAAAATGCCGGCGGCGATCAGGCCCATCTTGTAGTGCTGCAAGCCGAGGCTCATCTGATACGGCCAGAACTTGACGAACGACGCGAACACTGAAATGCCCACCACGGCCATCATCAACAGGCACACGACAGCGCAATACGCGAGCATTGCCATGTCGAAGCCCCGTGATGGCTTCGGCTGGAACGGCGTCGAGCGCGCGCCGAGCTGCGACTGCTGCTTGCGTCGAATGAAGAAGTCGACGGCGAATGCAACCAGCGCGGGACACAGCAACAGCAAACTGACCACCGCGCTGCGATTGAAATCCTGCAAGCCGATGATGAGCTTGTAGATATCCGTCGACAGCACCGTGTACGGTCCGCCGATCACGACAGGAACGCCAAAGTCGTTGATGCAGATCGTGAACGACACCATCGTCGCGCTGATCAGGCCGTACTTCGCGCCCGGCAGCGTGATCGTCATGAACTTGCGCAAACGGCGCGTGCCCATCGCGTCGGCGGCTTCATACAGGCGTCCGTCGGATAGCGACAGCGCCGTCACGAGAATCATCAGCACGTGTGGGAACGCTGCGTAGACGAGGCTGCATACGATGCCCCCGAAACCGTAGATCGAGTGTCCGTGCAGCAGCGGCTTCAGGATGCCCGAATTGCCGAACCAGTAGATGAAGGACACGGCGGACAACAACGTCGGCGCGAGCAACGGCAGCAACGCGACCGTGCGCACCGCGTTTTTCATCGGCATGCAGGAGCGCGTGAGTGCATAGGCAAACGTGAACGCCATCGGAATGACGATCGATGTGACCGTGCAGGCAACGGCGACCGAATGGAGCGCCGACGTCCACACGGCACTGTTCGCCAGATAGCCGCTGAAGTTCGCAAGGCCGATGAAGTGCCCGTCCGCATCGACAAAGCATTTGCCGATCACGAGTGCAAGCGGCAACAGCAGGAACATAGCGAGCAGCGCGCACATCAGCAGAAGCGCCAGCTGCCCGATCCGGTCATGCCAATGCGTGATTTGCCGCACTTCGGCGTGCGCTTCTTCGCCGGCACGGCGTTCGATCAGAACGGCGCTCATTGCAGACGCTCCTTCGCGGCCGTGAACACGCACACGTTTTCGCGGTTGATGGCGAGATCGAAGCGCGCACCCGTTTCCAAGCCCGTGCGGCGCATCTCATGAAACGACAGATCCGCGACGATCTCCTGCCCAGCCAGTCCGTCGACCTTGAAGCTGACACGACAGAATGCGCCGAGAAACTCGAGCTTTTCGACGCGAGCGGCCAGCAGGTTGTCCGGCGCGCCGCCTGGCATGCCGATGTGAATGTCTTCGGGACGCACGAATGCGGAAACCTTCGAACCCGGCGCGGGCTGCGCCGTGCCGCATCCGTAGCGCAAGCCGATCTCGCCCGCCTTCAGCGTGCCGTCGTTCATCACCTCGGCGGGAATCATGTTGACCTTGCCGATGAAATCCGCGACGAAAGGCGACGCGGGCTCGCGATAGATTTCATGCGGCGTGCCGATCTGCTCGATCGCGCCATGATTCATCACGACGATGCGATCGGCCATCGACAGCGCCTCTTCCTGATCGTGCGTGACCATGATCGTCGTGACGCCGAGGCGCTGCTGCAACTGGCGAATTTCCTGGCGAAGCCGCACACGCACGCGCGCATCGAGTGCGGACAGCGGCTCGTCGAGCAGCAGCAGTCCCGGTGAAGTGGCAAGCGCACGCGCGAGCGCAATGCGCTGCTGCTGGCCGCCCGACAACTGGTCCGGATGCTTGCGATGCGCGTCGGGCAAGCCGACGAGCGCGAGCAGTTCATTCACCCGCTCGGCAATCGCCGCGCGCTTCATCTTGCGATTCACGAGGCCGTACGCGACGTTGTCGAATATCGTGAGGTTCGGAAACAACGCGTATGACTGGAACACGATGCCGTAGTCGCGAAGCTGCGGCGGCAGACGCGAGATGTCGCGGCCGTCCTGCATGATGCGGCCGGTGCTCTGCGTCTCCAGTCCCGCGATGATGCGCAGCAACGTCGTCTTGCCGCATCCCGACGGCCCCAGAAAACAAAGCATCTCGCCCTTCTTCACGCCGAGATCGATATCCGTCAGAACGGGCGTGTCGTTGAACCGCTTGGAAACCTGCTGCACGCTCAAATAGGCTGTCATCTGTTCCTCCGCCTTCGCTGCTTCTGCTTGCATCGCAGCGGCACGCGCCGCCGCGTCGGTCGAAGCGCACGAATCACACACGGTTCATGCGCGCTTCACGCGAGACCCAGTGCTACTTCTGCTCCTTGCTGCCGTAGCGCTTTTGCCAGTCGTCGAGAATGGCCTGGCGGTTCTTCGCGGACCACACGAAGTCGTTTTTCACGAGCATTTGCGAATAGTTGTCGGGGATACCGGAGAGCTTCTTCGCGACGCCCGGATAGGCGACGATCGCCCACCATTGCGCGGTGATTTCATTCGCCTGCCGGCTTGCCATGAAGTCCGCGAGCTTCTTCGCTTCCTCGGGGTGCCTGGTCGTCTTCATCACGCCCGTCGCTTCCATGTCCCAGCCGAGTCCTTCTTTCGGGAAGATCAGATCGATGGGCGCGCCTTGCGCCTGCAACTCATGTCCACGAAACTCGAATGAAATGCCGATCGGGAATTCGCCCGTGCCCGCCAGCGTGCAAGGCTTCGAACCCGAATGCACGTATTGCGCGACGTTCTTGTCGAGCGCGTCCATGTACTGCCAGCCCTTCTCCTCGCCGAAGGACTGCAGCCACGAGGTGACGTCCAGATAGCCCGTGCCCGACGAGACCGGGCTCGGCATCACGATCATCCCTTTGTAGACGGGCTTTGCGAGGTCTTCCCATGAAGTCGGCTTCGGCAGGTGGCGCTTCTCCGCCTCGACGCGGTTGTAGCAGATGGTTGCGCCCCACACGTCCATGCCGACCCAATGCGGCGGATTGTTGCTGTCGCTGTACTTGCGCGTGAGGCTGTCGAAGCCCTTCGGCGCATACGGCATCAGCATGCCTTGCAGGTCGAGCAGCGTCAGGCTCGATGCAGCCAAGCCGAGCACGACATCGGCGCGCGGATTGTTCTTTTCGGCCAGCAGCTTCGCCGTGACGGCGCCTGTCGAGTCGCGCACCCAGCGAATCTCGATGTCCGGATTCGCTTTCTCGAACGCATCTTTGTACGGCTTCATCGCCTCGTCTTCGAGCGCCGTATAGACCAGCAATTGCGTCTTCGCGTGCGCCAACTGCACCGCGCCGAACGCCAGCGACGCCGCCACGACACAGCGCGCGGCCACGTTCAGAAGACCCTTGCAACCGTTGAATCCCGCTTGTTCCTTCATCTCCAGACCCCTTGATAAATGGCGTCGCGGCCAGCGACGGAAACGGCCAGTGCTGCGATATATGGCTCTACTGCGGTGGCTCCGCTGCGGTGGTTCTGCTGCGGCTCGATGCTGCAACCCTCGTCGACTGCTTTGTTGTTGTCTGTTGTTGACAATCTACAAAACGTCAATTTTAATGTCAAGTATTGCCACACTTTGCCACACAACGCCTCATCAACGATTCCCGGATTACCCTGGTCAAAGGAGAAACCCATGAGCGAATCCCCTGTATCCATCGAAGTGAACGGCCGTCGCTACAACTGGATGCGCAGACCCGTCGTCGTGGTCTGCGTCGACGGTTGCGCGTACGAATATCTGGAGATGGCGGCCGATGCGGGCGTCGCGCCCTTCATCAAGAAGCTGTTGAAGCCGGCGACCGCCCTCAAGGGCGACTGCGTCGTGCCGAGCTTCACGAACCCGAACAACCTGTCGATCGTGACGGGCGTGCCGCCCGCCGTGCACGGCATCAGCGGCAACTACTTCTTCGATCGCGAGAGCGGCACGGAAGTGTTGATGAACGATCCGAAGTACCTGGTCGCGCCCACGGTGCTCGCGCGTTTCGCCGACGCGGGGGCGAAGGTCGCCGTCGTCACGGCCAAGGACAAGCTGCGCCGTCTGCTCGGCAAAGGCTTGAAGGGCATCTGCTTCTCGTCGGAGAAAGCGGACGAGGCTACGCTCGACGAGAACGGCATCGACGATGTGATCGAACTGGTCGGCAAGCCGGTGCCGAGCGTGTACAGCGCGGACCTGTCGGAGTTCGTATTCGCGGCAGGCGTGCGTCTGCTGGAGACGCGCGACATCGACCTGATGTACCTCTCGACCACCGACTACGTGCAGCACAAGTGCGCGCCCGGCACGCCCGGCGCAAACGCGTTCTATCAGATGATGGACGGCTATCTGCAGCGCCTGGACGAACTGGGCGCCATCGTCGCGATCACGGCCGACCACGGCATGAACGCGAAGCACAACGCAGATGGCGAACCCAACGTGATCTATCTGCAGGAGCGCTTCGACGAATGGCTCGGCGAGGACAAGGCGCGCGTGATCCTGCCGATCACCGACCCGTATGTCGTGCATCACGGCGCGCTCGGGTCGTTCGCGACCGTCTATCTGCCCGCCCTCGCCGATACCGATGCCGATGCGCTGCGCCGCAAGCTCGCGGCCGAGCCCGGCATCGAACTGGTCCTCACGGGCGCGGACGGATGCGCGCGCTTCGAATTGCCGCCCGCGCGAATGGGCGATCTGATCGTGATCTCGAGGCGCGACGTCGTGCTCGGCACGCGGCGCATCAAACACGATCTTTCGGGACTCGACGCGCCGCTGCGTTCGCACGGCGGCCTTGCCGAGCAGACCGTTCCGCTGATCTTCAACAAGCCCGTCGCAAAGTCGGCTGCGCAACGCGAACGCCTGCGCAACTTCGACATCATCGACATCGCGCTCAATCATCTTCAGTGACGAGGACACGCCCATGAACGCCATTGCAGACACGACGAAAGGACAATCGCAGGTTCGCCATGAGGCGCTGCGGATCGACGGCGAAAAGATCTATCGCGACGAGGTGATCGATGTTCGAAACCCGTATGACGGCACGCTCGTCGGCACCGTGCCGAAGGCGACGCTCGACGACGTGCGGCGCGCGTTCGACGTCGCGCGCGCGTATCGTCCGACGCTCACGCGCTACGAGCGCTCGGCGATCCTGCGGCGCGCGGCAGATGCCGTGCGTTCGCGCACGCACGAAATCGCCGCGCTGATCACGGCGGAAGCCGGCTTGTGCATCAAGGACTCGACATACGAGGCGGGCCGCGTCGCGGACGTGCTCGTGTTCGGCGCGGGCGAGGTGCTGAAGGACGACGGGCAGATCTTCTCGTGCGATCTCACGCCTCACGGCAAGAAGCGCCGCGTCTACACGCAGCGTGATCCGCTGCTCGGCGTGATTTCGGCCATCACGCCGTTCAATCACCCGATGAACCAGGTCGCGCACAAGATCGTGCCGTCCATCGCGACGAACAACCGGATCGTCGTGAAGCCGTCGGAGAAAGTGCCGCTGTCGTGCTATCTGCTCGCCGACATCCTGTACGAAGCCGGCTTGCCCGTTCAGATGCTGCAAGTGATCACGGGAGACCCCGCCGTGATCGCCGATGAACTCATCACGAATCGCGCGATCGATCTGATCACGTTCACGGGCGGCGTATCGATCGGCAAATCGATCGCGTCACGCATGGGCTATCGGCGCGCGGTGCTCGAACTGGGCGGCAACGATCCCATCATCGTGATGGAAGACGCCGATCTCGACGAAGCCAGCACGCTCGCCGTCTCGGGTTCCTACAAGAACTCGGGACAACGCTGCACTGCAATCAAGCGGATGCTGGTGCACGAGGCCGTCGCCGACCGCTTCACCGATCTCGTCGTCGACAAGACGCGCGCGTGGAAATACGGCAATCCCGCCGACGCATCGGTCGATATGGGCACCGTGATCGACGAAGCCGCTGCGCGCTTCTGCGAACGCCAGGTCGACGATGCGATCGCACGCGGCGCGTGCCTGCTCGCCGGCAATCGGCGCGACGGCGCGCTCTATTCGCCCACGGTCGTCGACGGCATCACACCGGATATGCCGCTCGTCAAATATGAAACGTTCGGTCCCGTATCGCCGATCATGCGTTTCCGCACAATCGACGAAGCAATCCGGATGTCAAACAGCACCGACTATGCGTTATCGTCTTCCGTGTGCACGAACCGCTTCGACTACATCACACGCTTCATTTCGGAGCTGGAAGTGGGCAGCGTCAACGTGCGCGAGGTGCCGGGATACCGGCTCGAACTCACGCCGTTCGGCGGCGTGAAGGATTCCGGATTAGGCTATAAGGAAGGCGTGCAGGAGGCGATGAAGAGCTTCACCAATACCAAGACCTATTCGCTGCCGTGGTGAAATCTGACGAATCAGATGGCTTTGCGGCCCGCGTGAAGTTCCACACAGGAGGCAATATGCACATAGGCGTTCCGAAGGAAATAAAGAACCACGAATATCGCGTCGGCCTCACGCCGTCATCCGTGCGCGAGATCGTCGCGCACGGACATACGGTGAGCGTCGAAACAGGTGCGGGCGCGGGCATCGGCGCATCCGACGACGCCTATCGGGCAGCCGGCGCGCAAGTGACGCCTGACGCCCAGGCGATATTTTCCGCAGCCGACATGATCGTCAAGGTCAAGGAGCCGCAAGCGCGCGAGCGCGCAATGCTGCGCGAAGGGCAGATTCTCTTCACCTACCTGCACCTCGCGCCCGATCCGCAGCAATGCGCCGATCTCGTGAAAAGCAACGCTGTCTGCATCGCCTACGAGACGGTCACGCAGCCGGGCGGCGGACTGCCGCTGCTCGCGCCGATGTCCGAGGTCGCGGGACGCATGTCGATTCAGGCGGGTGCCTTTTGCCTGGAGCGCGCGCACGGCGGCAAGGGCATTCTGCTCGGCGGCGTGGCAGGCGTTCCATCCGCGAAGATCGTGATCCTCGGCGGCGGCGTGGTCGGCTCCAATGCCGCGCAAATCGCCGTCGGCACGGGCGCGCAGGTCGTCGTCATCGACCGTAATGTGGACGTGTTGCGCCGCATGGACCGGCTGCTCGGTGCGCGCGTCGTCACTGTCTATTCGAACCAGGACAATATCGAACAACATGTGCTCGACGCCGATCTCGTGATCGGCGGCGTCCTGGTTCCCGGCGCGGCCGCGCCCAGGCTCGTGACGCGCAAGATGGTCGAAGCGATGCGTCCAGGGTCGGCAATCGTCGATGTCGCGATCGACCAGGGCGGATGCTGCGAGACAGCAAAAGCCACGACCCACGCGGAACCGACATACAAGGTCGGCGAAGTGGTTCACTACTGCGTCGCCAATATGCCCGGCGGCGTGCCACGCACGTCCACGTACGCGCTGAACAACGCGACGCTGCCCTTTGTCCTCCAGATCGCGGACAAGGGCTGGCGTAAAGCGCTCACCGACGACGAGCATTTGCGCCGCGGCCTCAACGTGGCGCTCGGCAAGGTGACGTGTCCGGAGGTCGCGACGGCATTGAGCTACGCATGCGAAGACGCAGGGGCCGTTGCCGCAGGATAACGATGGTGTGGAACGGGTCGGCGGCCGGGATGCTTCGGCCGCTGGCCCGGAACGCTTGCATGTGCATCTACGGCGTCGACTGCGAGTGCCGGCTGCGAGCATCGACAGCCCGTCAGCCGGCCTGCTGGTCGCTTCTCGACGCGGCGCTTATTCCCCCTCGCCGGCCTGTGCCGTATCCGCCGCTGGCCACGCCTTGAGAATATCCCGCCAGCTGACGATCCCGACCGGCCTGAATTCGCCATCGACAATGGGAATGCACGAGATCCGATTGTCGAGGAACAGGCTGATTGCCGCTGAAACCTCGGCATCGGACGTGAGCGTGGCCGGCTTGCGACTCATGATCTGATGCACCCGCATGTTGAGCGTCGCGACATCTCGCGGCGACTCGACGACGCTACCGATGAACGGACTCATCGCGCGCAACAAATCCCGATCCGACACGACGCCTTGCAGCTGCCCGTCTTCCACCACTAGCAAATGGTGAAAACCGACTGAGTCGAAGATCTCTTTTACAGTGGTCAATGTGTCGTCAAAACCAACCGTCACGACGCGACGGGTCATGATCTCTGCGATTTTCATTTAGTTTTCTACCCCTGCTCGCCGCCCGCATCTTCGTCATTGTCTTCCGTTACTTGCCGAATAAGCGCGGCGCGCCAAGCGCGCGATTTAAAAAACGGATTATAGGGTCTTGTTGCTTTGCAATTGAAAGAACGCCCGCGAGAAAAGAAATAGACGCGCCGCGCGGCAATTCCAGATGCAAACGTTCAACCGCCTGTCGCTTTCGAGCAAGGGATAACCCGTAATCGTCTGGCCTGCCGCCCCTTGCCTGATAAAGGAATTGCACCGCAGCAAAATCGCGATGTCGCATTTGTGACAAACAAGGTCGACTACAGATGAGAACCTGCCGATTTTGTCCGGCTATCTTTTGTTCAACGCAAACGAAGCAAGAAGCACCTGAATACGCCGCAAGGCATGGGACCAGAGCAGATGCTCGGCATGGGGCTGGAGTCAGTGCTAAAGCGCCAACTCTGGCCGACAGCCAAAGCGCCAACTCTGGTCCACATAGGAGATAACGTGGAAACGCTTGCTTTCATCGTCGACAACTTCGCGTCGATCGTCCGGCTCACCATCGAGCACATCGAGATCGTCGGCGTCGGTGTCGGTTTCGCCATCCTGACTGGCGTGCCGCTCGGCATCGCGATCACGGCCAGTCCGCGCGCCGCGAAGATCGTGCTGTACACGGCCGCCATCGTGATGACGATTCCATCCGTCGCGCTGTTCGGGCTGATGATCCCGATTCTTTCCGTGATCGGCCAGGGTATCGGCTTCCTGCCGACTGTCATTGCGCTCTTCCTGTATTCGCAATTGCCCATCGTGCGCAACACGTACACGGCGATCACGAACATCGATCCCGCGTTGCGCGAAGCCGCACGCGGCATCGGCATGACGACGCGTGAGCGTCTCTGGAAAGTCGAGATCCCGATCGCGCTGCCCATCATCATGGCGGGCGTGCGGATGGCCGTCGTGATCAACGTCGGCATTGCAGCCGTCGCCGCATACATCGGCGCGGGCGGGCTCGGCAAGCTGATCAGCCGCGGCATTTCGCAATCGGACCCGCGCCAGCTGATTGCCGGCGCGATCCTCGTCAGCGTGCTCGCCATCGCCGCCGACTACGGCCTCGCCTGGGTGCAACGCCTGCTGACGCCGAAAGGCCTGCGCGGGCCGTCGCGCACCGCCACGCTCGCGCTGCGTCTCGGCGCATGGGCTTCCCTTCGTAAATCTCCTCGTCACGCGCAATAACCATGATCAAGCTCTCCAACATCACGAAGCGCTATGAAGGCGCAAGCGCCCCGGTGGTCGACGGCATCGACATGGAAGTCGGCGCGGGCGAAATCTGCGTGCTGCTCGGCCCTTCTGGCTGCGGCAAGACAACGACGCTGAAGATGATCAACCGCCTGATCCAGCCGACCTCGGGCAAGATCTTCATCGACGGCCGCGATACCGACGAGTTCGACGTCGTCGAACTGCGCCGCCAGATCGGCTATGTGATCCAGCAGATCGGTCTCTTTCCGAACATGACGGTCGAGGAGAACATCGGCGTCGTGCCGCGTCTGCTCGGCTGGGACAAGGCGAAGACGAAGCGCCGCGCGGCGGAGTTGCTGGAGATCGTCGCGCTCGATCCGTCGATCTACCTGTCGCGCTATCCGAAGGACCTGTCGGGCGGGCAGCAGCAACGCATTGGCGTGGCGCGCGCGCTGGCAACCGACCCACCCGTCATGCTGATGGACGAACCGTTCGGCGCGATCGACCCTATCAACCGTGAGCTGATCCAGGACGAGTTTCTGCGTATCCAGCAACAGGTGAAGAAGACGATCATGTTCGTGAGCCACGATATCGACGAAGCGGTGAAGATGGCCGACCGCATCGCAATCTTCAGCAGCGGCAGGCTCGAACAGTTCGATACGCCGGATACGATCCTCGCGCGGCCCGCGAGCCAGTTCATTGCAGGCTTCGTCGGCGCGGATCGCGCGTTGAAGCGGCTGCGCCTCGTGCGTGCAAGGGATGCGTTGTCGGCCTGCGAGTGCGCGGCGCGTGTCGGCGAAAGCAGCGATCGCGCGCGTGCGTTGCTCGAACAGCACGGCATCGAGCAGATCATCTTGCTCGATGCCACCGACAAGCCGCAAGGCTATCTGAGCGCCGCCGAGCTGCGCACGATCGACGGCAAGCTGATGGCGGCGCACGCGAATCCTGTGCAGGGCTTCGCGCGTCAGAGCGACGATCTGCGTAGCGTGATTTCATCGATGTTCGCGCTCGGCCAGTCATGGCTGCCCACCGTCGACGACGACGGCCGCTTTGTCGGCTACGTGAATCAGGCGCATATCGTCGACATGCTGCGACTGCCCTCGGAGACACGCGCATGAACACCTGCAAGAAAGCGCTCTTTTCACGCTGCGTCGCGCTCGCGGCATGCACCGCACCCGCGCTTGCACACGCGGACAACCTGCTCGCGTCGATCGGCCAGTATCGCGGCGACATCATCTATCAGTCGATCCAGCAAATGACGATGGTCGCGATTGCAGGCGGCCTCGCGATTGTCGTCGCCGTGCCGCTCGGCATCTACCTGAGCCGCGCGACAGGCAAGCAGGCGCGCGTCGCGCAAGCCGTCCTGCAGACGGTCAACATGGGCCAGGCAGTGCCGAAGCTCGCGTTGCTCGCGCTCGCGATGAGCGTGCTCGGCATCGGCCGCTGGCCGTCGGTCTTCGGGCTCTGGGTGGCCACTTTGCTGCCGATCGTGCTGAACACGCTCGAAGGCTTGCGCGCCGTGCCCCCCGCGCTGATCGAAGCAGCGACGGGCATGGGCATGACGCCCACGCAGATCCTGCTACGCGTCGAATTGCCGAACGCGCTGTATGTGATCTTCGCGGGCATCCGCACCGCGCTCGCGATCACGGTCGGCACCGCACCGCTCGCCTTTCTCGTCGGCGGCGGCGGGCTTGGCGAACTGATCTTCACCGGCATCGACATGAACGACTTTTCGATGCTACTGGCGGGCGCGATTCCAACTGCGCTGCTCGCGATTCTCACTGACTTGCTCGTCGGCCAGATGCAGGCGCATCTCGTGTCGCGCGGCGTCAATCCACAACGCTAGTTCAACCACACGCTCACGCGTTTCTTCGAGGACATCATGAAGACTGCCTTTTTCAAGCGAGCCTGCGCGCTCGTCGCCCTCTCTTTGGCCTCATCCTGGGCCATCACGTGCGCGGCGGCGAATGTCGTCGTCGGCGGCAAGAACTTCACGGAACAGCAACTGCTCGCCGAAATGACGACCGAGCTTTTGCAGGCCAAAGGCTTCGACGTCACGAAAAAAGACGGCATGGGCAGCGCCGTGCTGCGCCAGGCACAGGAAAACGGGCAGGTCGACGTGTACTGGGAATACACGGGCACGTCGCTGATCACGTACAACAAGATCAACGACCGCCTTTCGCCCGAAGATACCTACAAGAAGGTGAAAGAACTCGATGCCGCGAAAGGTCTCGTGTGGCTCGATCCGTCGCGCGCGAATAACACCTACTCGTTCGCGATGAATCAGGACGAAGCGAAGAAGCTCGGCATCGCGACACTCAGCGATCTCGCGAAAGCGATCAAGGCGGGCAAGACGCTCACGTTCGCGTGCAACTCGGAATTCTATGCGCGCCCGGACGGTCTGCGTCCGCTGCAAAAGCTCTATGGCTTCGACTTCTCGCAGGACGAAATCAAGCGGATGGATTCGGGCCTCACGTATCAGGCGCTCAAGGACCGTCAAGTGGACATCGCGCTCGTGTTCGCCACCGATGGCCGCGTGCCCGCGTTCAACTTCGTGATTCTCAAGGACGACAAGGGCTTTTTTCCGTCGTATGCGCTGACGCCCGTGATCCGCAAGGCGACACTCGATGCCAACCCGAAACTCGGCCCGATCCTGAACGCGCTTTCGGCAAAGCTCGACGCGCCGACCATGGCGCGCCTGAACGCGTCCGTCGACGTGCAAAAGAAGTCGTTCAGCGAGGTTTCGCATGACTTCCTGAAGGAAGCGGGTCTGCTCTGACGCATCAAGAACATGCAAACCTGAGAGACAACAACATGCCTTACCCTTCTTTCGATACGGCGCGCGACGGCACGCTGACCGTTGCCGCCGCGCAGATCGACAGTTCATACGGCGATCTCGACGCGAATCTCACGAAGCATCTGCGCATGATCGACGATGCGCGCGAGCGCGGCGTCTCGATGCTGCTGTTCCCCGAGCTGTCGCTATGCGGCCATAGCGCCGGAAAAGACGCATTGCGGCTCGCGATGCGCCTCGACCATCCCGCGCTCGCCGCGCTTGCCGAAGCGAGCGGCGATCTGCACACGTCGTTTGGCTTTATCGAAGAAGCGCCGGGCGGCCAGTTCTACAACAGCCAGGCAACCGTGACGTGCGGACGGGTCGTGCACGTGCATCGCAAGGTGCAACTCGCGACCTACGGCAAGCTGCGCGACGGCCTCTATTACGCGCCAGGCGCGGAACTCGGCGCGTTCGATATCGACAGCCGATGGCGCGTCGCCACGCCGATCTGCAACGACCTGTGGAACCCCGGCCTCGTGCACGATCTGATGTGCGACGGGGTCACGCTGCTCGCGGCCCCCATCAGCTCGGCACGTGAGGCAGTGGGCGGCGGGTTCGACAATCCGTCGTCATGGGAACTGAACCTGCGCTTTTACGCGGTGACCTACGGCGTCGCCGTCGTGATGGCGAACCGCGTCGGCACGGAAGGCATGCTCTGCTTCTGGGGCGGCTCACGCATTCTCGATCCATTCGGCAACACGGTCGCGATGAGCTCGACGACCGAAGAGGAACTGGTTGTCGGCGAACTCGACTTCGCCTCGCTACGCGAGGCACGCTTTCTGCTGCCGACCGTACGCGACTCGCGCGTATTCGCCGGGCGCGGCATTCGCACCACACGTCAACCTGCCACGAACTGAAGCGTCGCCAGCCATGCAAGACTTTCTCCTCACCGAAGAAGACCACGCGTTTCGCAGCGAAGTGCGCGCTTTCCTGCAACGCGAGCTTGCGCCGCGCGCCGTCGATATCGAAGACCGCCAGGACTGGAACGCCGTCAAACATGTTGTGCGCGCACTGGGCGAAGCAGGCTACTTGCGGCTGATGTTCGTGGATCTCTATCGAGGCTCGCTGAAAAAGCCGGGCCTCACGCACGCAACGATCCTTTCCGAAGAAGCATCGGCGATCAACTATGCGTTCGAGACGACCATTGCGACGGCATTGAGCTGCGCGTATCCGTTGCATCGCCATGCGAGCGCACGGCTGCGCGACGCGTACCTCGAGCCGATACTCGATGGCCGTGCAATCGGCGCGATCTGCGTGACGGAGCCCGGCACAGGCAGCGATTCGGCGGACATGCAGACACGCGTCGAATACGATGCGCGCACCAACGAATGGGTGATCAACGGGTTCAAGCGCTACATCTCGAACGCTTCTGTGGCGGACGTGTATATCGTCTACGGCATCGCGCCGCGCGATGACGGCGCGAAGCCGCGCGTCACCGCCGTCGCCGTGCCGAAAGACGCGCCCGGCATCAGCTTTCCCCGCAACTACACGTTCATGGGACGACGCGGCTGCATCGTGGGCGAAGTGAAGTTCGACGATTGCCGCGTCAGCGCCGATCATCTGCTCGGCGAGGCTGGAGACGGCTTCAAGATCATGCGCGGCATGTTCAACTTCGAGCGCGCGATTCTCGGCGGCTCCGGTCTCGGCGTCGCGCGCGGCGCGTTCGAGATCGCGCGCCAGCATGCGCAGAGCCGCAGGACGTTCGGCCAGTTCCTCGGCTGCAAGCAGCTCATCTGGGACAAGATTGCGCAGATGAGCTGGCGCATCGACGCAGCCGAGCTCATCACCTATCGCGCAACGAAGATGTACGACGCGGGCACGGACGGCAAGGCGCTGATGAAGGAAGCGGCCATGGCCAAGCTCGTCGCGACCGAGACCGCGAATTTCTGTGCGAACGAAGCGGTGCAGATTCTGGGCGGCGACGGCCTGACGAAAGAATACGGCCGCGCCGAGCAACTCTATCGCGACGCGCGCGCGCTGACGATCGTCGGCGGCACATCGGAAATGGTGAAGTACCTGATCGCTTCGCGCGATCTGCCGGAACTCAAGATCAACCTTTGACCGTATTCCATTTCCATCATGCTGACTATCACCTCGCTGTTCGACAATACGGTCGCGAAGTACCCGGAGCGTCTCGCGCTCGTCTGCGGCGACACGCGCCTCACCTACGCGCAATGGGACGTGCGCGTGCGCGGATTCGCGCAGGCGCTGTTCGATCTCGGCGTGCGGCAGACGGACCGCGTCGCGATCTTCCAGAAGACCTCTGACGCAACGGCAACCGCCTATTTCGCGTGCCAGTTGCTCGGCGCGATTGCCGTGCCGATGAACTATCGTTTGTCCGCGAACGAAGCGGCCTTCATCATTCGCGATGCCGGCGCACGCGCGCTGATCTACGACGAGTCGATGCTGCCCGTCATCGCCAAGACGGAGCAGGCGCTCCCCGATTTGCGCATCTACATCTGCGTGACGGGACACGGCGAAGAAGCCGTCGATGCGTATGCGCCCCTGCATCATCACAATTTCGATGCGTTGATCGACAGCACGCGCCATCGCGATGCGCCACTGCCCACGCTCACGCCCGACGACATCTCGGCGCTCGTCTACACGTCGGGCACGACGGGCCGCCCGAAGGGCGCGATCCACACGCACGGCAACGACGTCGCGATCGCCACGAACTGCGTGATGGAGTACAGCCTGACGAGCACCGATGCCGCGTTGCATATCGCCCCGCTCTATCACGTCGGCGGCATGCAGGCGTATTTCATGCCGCACCTGATGGTGGGCGCGGCAAACATCGTGCTGCCTCGCTACGACCCGCAGCGCACGCTCGCCGCGATCGCCCGGCATCGCATCACTACCCTCTTCGCGGTGCCGACGCAGATTCAGGACATGTTGTTTCACCCCACGTTCGCGCAGACGGATCATCGCAGCCTGCGCATGATCACGACGGGCGGCGCGGCCATTCCCGCCGCGACGATGCAGCGCGTGATCGACGAGTTCTGCCCGAACATCTATAACGGTTACGGGATGACGGAAGCGAGTCTGACCTTGCTGCTGCATCCGCGCGATGCGCTGTCGCGCCTCGGCTCGTGCGGCAAGCCGACGTTGATCAGCACCTGCCGCATCGTGACGAACGACCAAGAGCGCGCAGTGCCGCCGACCGAATGCGTCGAACCGGGCAAAGTCGGCCAGTTGATCGTGCGCGGCCCGCAACTGGCGCGCGCATACTGGAACAACCCCGTCGAGACGGCGAAGAAGTTTCGCGACGGCTGGCTCTATACGGGCGATCTCTTCAGCGTCGACGCGGGCGGCTACTTCCACTTTCACGGCCGAGCCGACGACATGATCGTCTCGGGCGGAGAAAACATCTATCCGCGCGAAGTCGAGGAAGTGCTGTATCACTGCCCCGGCGTGCAGGAGGCCGCTGTGATCGGCACGCCGGATGCGAAGTGGGGGCAGGCCGTGACGGCGTTCGTCGTGCGTAGCGACACGCAGTTGACGGAGGACGCGATCATCGCATTCTGCAAGGCCAGCGACGACCTCGCGCCGTACAAGCGGCCGAAGAAGGTGCTGTTCGTCGACAGGCTGCCGCTGAATCCGAGCGGCAAGGTGCTTCGGCGCGAGCTCGCGGCTTCCGTGGCTCAGGACCTCTTGCAAACGGGAACGTAATCATGAATGAACCGGTACTCTACGAATTCGACGGCGGCGTGGCGACCATCACGCTGAACCGTCCGGAAACGCGCAATGCGTTGACGGAGATGGAAGTGGTCGATGCGCTCGTCGCGAGTCTCGAGCGCGCTCAAGCGGATCTGTCCGTGCGCGCGATCGTGCTGACGGGAGCAGGCCCGGCATTTTCATCGGGCGGCAACATCAAGCACATGCGCGACGAGGTCGGCACCTTCGGCGGCAACTCGGCGCAGATACGGGAGAACTACCGGCGCGGCATTCAACGCATCCCGCGTGCGTTTCATGAACTGGACGTGCCCTGCATCGCCGCCGTCAACGGCCCGGCGCATGGCGCGGGCTGCGATCTCGCGTTGATGTGCGATATCCGCATCGCCGCGCAAAGCGCGTTGTTCGCGGAAAGCTTCGCGAAAGTCGGCATTATTCCCGGCGACGGCGGCGCGTGGCTGCTGCCGCGTGTGATCGGCCAGTCGCGCGCCGCTGAGATGATCTTCACGGGCACGCCCATCGACGCGCAATGCGCGCTCGAATGGGGTCTCGTGTCGCGCGTCGTGCCCGATGCGCTGTTGCTGCCCACGGCAAATGAACTGGCGCAACGGATCGCGAGCAATCCGCCCAACGTGCTGCGCATGAGCAAGCGCCTGATACGCGAAGGTCAGCGGATGGATCTGCCGAGTCTGCTGGAACTGTCGGCCGCGTTTCAGGGTATCGTGCATCGCACGGCGGATCACCGCGAGGCCATTGCCGCGACCTTCGAGAAGCGCACGCCCAACTACACGGGCGAATGATGCGGGCGCTGGCCTGAGCGCCCACCGGCACGCATGACGCGATGGACCCGCGCATCGCGATATGCGACAGTCTCCTTATCTTGTCTCCTCCACCATGGACATGCGCAGGAAAAGCAACGAGGCACCGAAGCTGGCTGCGGCGCTGCATCTCGAACGGCGGACGGCCGACGCGGGCGCGGCCGACATCGCGCGCGGTGCGCATGAGCGCCCCGTCGTCACGCAACGCATCGGCTTCTTTCTGGTGCCGAACTTCTCGATGATGGCGCTCAGCTCGGCAACCGAGCCTCTGCGCGCCGCCAACCGGATGAGCGGCAAGCCGCTCTATAGCTGGCATCTGATCAGCGCCGACGGTGAACCCGTGTCGTCGAGTTCGGGGTTTTCGCTGCTGCCGGAATCGGCGATGACGTCGTCGATTGCCGTCGATCAGCTATTCGTGGTGGCAAGCATCGATGTCGAGAACTACCGCAACGCGTCGGTGTTCGATTTTCTGCGCCGCTATGCGGCGAGTGGCCGACCGCTAGGCGGCATCAGTCTCGGCACGATGATCCTCGCGCGCGCGGGGCTGCTCGACAAACGCCGTTGCACGATCCATTGGGAGGCGCTGAAAGCGCTCGCCGACGAGTTTCCGTCATTGACGGTGACGCGCGACCTCTATTGCATCGACGGCGACCGGCTCACGTGCGGCGGCGGCACGGCCGCCATCGATCTGATGCTCGACATGATTGCTCGCGCGCACAGCCATCGGCTCGCTGCCGACGTCGCCGATCAGTTCCTGCACACGCGCATTCGCGCATCGCAGGAAAGCCAGAAAATGGCGATCCAGTGGCGCTACGGCATCGAGGACCGGCGCATCGTCAATGCGATCACGTTGATGGAACAGAATATCGAACGGCCCGTACCCGTGCAGACCATCGCTTCACTGGTGGGCATTTCGCCGCGTCAGATCGAGCGCATGTGGCTGAAGCACTTCGGCATGGGGCCGTCGCAGTTCTATCTCGACGTACGCCTGAAGGCCGCGCAAAAACTGCTGCACGAATCGACCTCGTCCATCTTCGATATCGCGTTGCAGTGCGGATTCACAAGCGCCTCCCATCTCGGACGGTGTTATCGCAAGGCTTTTTCTATCACCCCCGGACAGGAGCGTGCGTCGAAGGCGAACATCTGAGGCCTTTGATATCCGGTCGAATCGTTGCAAGATCGCACGGGTGAAGCACTAACCTGACCTTTCTTCGCCTCGAGGATTTCGAACCATGTCTGCCAATGACGATCTCGTCAGCCGCAATGCCGTCGAGCTGCGCCGGATGATCGGCGCGAAAGAGATTTCGCCCGTCGAACTGCTCGATGCCTGCATCGAACGGATCGAAGCCATCAACCCCGCCGTCAACGCGATCACGGCAACCTGTTACGACGATGCGCGCGAAGCCGCAAAGGCCGCCGAGCGCAAGGTGCTCGCGGACGAGCCGCTCGGACTGCTGCATGGCCTGCCGCTCGGCGTGAAGGACCTTGAAGATACGGCGGGCCTGCTCACCACTTACGGCTCGCCGATGTCGCGCGGCCATGTGCCTTCGCGCGATGTCACGCTAGTCGAAAGGCTGCGCGCGGCGGGCGCGATTCTCGTCGGCAAGACGAATGTGCCGGAACTCGGCGCCGGCGCGAACACGCGCAATCCGGTATGGGGCGCGACGGGCAATCCGTTCGACACCGAACTGAACGCAGGTGGTTCATCGGGCGGCTCCGCGGCTGCCCTTGCGTGCGACATGCTGCCCGTCTGCACCGGCTCGGACACAGGCGGCTCGCTGCGCATTCCGGCATCGAAATGCGGCGTGGTCGGCTTCCGTCCCTCTCCCGGACTCGTGCCGAACTCGCGTCGGCTGCTCGGCTGGACGCCGATTTCGGTAGTCGGTCCGATGGGCCGCGATGTCGAAGAGACGGCACTGCAACTCGCGGCGACGGCGGGCCTGTCGGTGAGCGACCCGCTCAGCTACGAAACCGATCCGCTTGGCTTCGCAACGCTGCCCACGCTCGATCTCGCCACACTGCGCGTCGGCTACACGGAAGACTTCGGCTCGTGCGATGTCGACGACGATATTCGCGCGCTGTTCCGCTCGCGCATGGCCGCGCTCGCCAGGATGGTGCGCATGTGCGAGCCCGTCAGATTCGATCTCGGCGACGTGCACCGCTCGTTCGATGTGATCCGCGCGGAGAGCTTCGTCGCGGGGTTGCGCGATGCGTATGCGCGCGACCCGGGCGCACTGGGCCCGAACACGCGCGCGAACTACGAAATGGGCGCGGCGATGACGCTCGCCGACAGCGCATGGGCGCAAGCGGAACAGACGCGCATTTTCAGGCGCTTTCAGTCCGCATTCGAGCGCTACGACGTGATCGTGTCGCCGACTACGCCCGTTTCGCCGTTTCCGTGGCGCGAGCTGTACGCGGCGCAAATCAACGGACGCGCGCAAGAGAACTACTATCGATGGCTCGCGCTGACCTACGTCGTGACGCTGACGACACATCCGGCGCTGTCGCTGCCATGTGGCGTCGATCATGCGGGCATGCCGTTCGGTTTGCAGATCGTCGGGCCGTATCATGGCGATCTGAAGACGCTGGCCGTCGCGCGCGCGATGGAACAGGCGTTCGACAGGGAGCCCGCATTGCGCCGTCCGCGTCCCGAGTTGTCGCGTCTCACACAGCCGAATCCAGCGTTGAAGTCGATCGTCACCGCGCCGCCCATTTTCAACTCTTCCGGCGACGGTGATGCCAGCATGTCATCCATGTAACTCACTCGTAAGAACATCATGTCCAGCGAAATCAAGCGACTGCAAACCAACGCACGCATGAGCCAGGTGGTGATCGCCAACGGCATCGTCTATCTGTCCGGCCAGGTGCCCGATACGGCCGGCGCGTCGATCACCGTCCAGGCGACGGAGATCCTCACGCGTATCGACACGCTGCTCGCGTCGGCAGGCGTCGAGAAGACGCGCGTTCTCACCGCGAACGTGTGGCTGAGCGACCCGAAACACTTCGACGAATTCAATGCCGTGTGGGAGGCCTGGGTGCCGTCGGGCCATGCGCCTACGCGCGCCTGCGTGCAGGCGTTGCTGATGAGGCCCGGCCTCGATGTCGAAGTCGCTGTGACCGCGCTCGCATGATGTCATCGGCAAGGAAGACGCTGCGATGAAGTTCGATACCGTCGTACTCGGCGCGGGCATGGTGGGCGTGTCGGTGGCCGTGCATCTGCAGCAGCGCGGACTGTCCGTCGCGCTCGTCGATCGCAAGGCACCCGGCAACGAGACATCGTTTGGCAACGCGGGACTGATCCAGCGCGAGGGCGTGTATCCGTACGCGTTTCCTCGCGATCCGGGGACACTGCTGCGCTATGCGCGCAACCGCTCGCTCGACGTGCGCTACCACCCACGCGCCATGCCGAAGCTGCTGCCGTTCCTGTACCGCTACTGGTATCACTCGCGCGCGGACCGGCATGCGGCAATCGCGCGTTCTTACTCGACGCTGATCGAGCATTGCGTCAGCGAGCATCGCGCGCTGATCGCGGCGTCGGGCGCGCAGGCCTTGCTGCGCACGGGCGGCTGGCTGAAGGTATTCCGCAGCACGCGCAAGCGGGACTCGGAGTTGCGCCAGGCCGAGCGATGGAACGCAGAGTACGGCGTCGCATTCGAGGCACTCGATGCAGCCCGGCTGCGGCGCGAAGAGCCGTCGCTGAGTCATGCATTGCTCGGCGCACTGCGCTACATCGATGCCGATTCCGTCAGCGATCCCAATGCACTCGTCACCGCTTACGCCCGCCACTTCGAGCAACTGGGCGGCCGCATCTTCATCGGCGATGCGACGACGCTCGAACCGCAATGGAGCGTGAATACGGAAGCTGGTCGCATCGACGCGCATTCAGCGGTTGTCGCGCTGGGCCCGTGGTCGGACACCGTCAGCGCGCGGCTCGGCTATCGTGTGCCGCTCGCCGTCAAGCGCGGGTATCACATGCATTACTCGACTGTCGATGGCGCGCGCCTGAACCAGCCGGTGCTCGATACGGAGGTCGGCTACATGATCACGCCGATGACGCGCGGCATCCGCCTGACGACGGGCGCCGAACTGGCCACGTGCGATGCGCCGGCAACGCCCGTGCAGCTGGATGCCATCGAACCCATCGCGCGTAAGACCTTTCCGCTCGGCGCAAGGCTCGACGAGCATCCCTGGCTCGGCCGGCGTCCCTGCACGCCCGACATGATGCCGATCATCGGGCCGGCGAAACGTCACAAGGAATTGTGGTTCGCGTTCGGCCACGCGCACCACGGATTGACGCTCGGTCCCATTACAGGGCGTTTGCTCGCGGAAATGATGGTCGGCGCCAAACCGGTTGCAGATCCGTTTCCGTTTCGAGTCGACCGCTTTTAGGTGCTGACCGCTTTGCTGCGTTTCGCAATCCAAGGACTACCACCGCCTGTCTTGCGGATCGGATCGAAACGGACCTCAGCAGCCGATCGCTACCCCACTATCGACCCGATTCGCGCTGCCATTCGCTTTCATCCATGGCAAGGCGGAATCCGAGGTGCGACATGCTGTTCATTGGATCGGTACCACGCCGTGCGCTCGTCCGATAGCTCACGCAATACGTCTCGCTACACAAGAACGAACCGCCTCTTGTAACCCTGGCAGGCGCGTGCGCAAGCGCCCCCCGATCGGGATCGAAACTGTTCGTCGGGCCGGCCGGATCGGTGATCGTCTGCCCGCCTGCTGCCTCGATACGAAATGCATCCGCGCGATACCAGTCTCCCACCCATTGCCACACGTTGCCTGCCATATCGTAGAGACCGTAGCCGTTAGGGGCATACGTACCTACCGCCGACGTGCCCACTTGAACCTTTTCGCTTGTGTTACGTACCGCCGTCACCGGGAACGGTCGCGCGCTGTCTTCCCATGTGTTGGCCATCTTCTTCCCGCCAGGCGAGAACTCCGCGCCCCACGCGTAATCGGCCTGCTCGAGCCCGCCCCGTGCCGCATATTCCCATTCCGCTTCGGTGAGCAGGCGTTTGTGAGCCCACTTCGCGTATGCCAGCGCATCCTCATATGAAACCTGCACTACCGGGTGATTATCCTTTCCGACGATCGAACTGCCCGGACCCGTGGGATGTTGCCAGTTCGCGCCGGGCACGAACTTCCACCAGCGGGTGTAGTCGTCGAGCGGTACGGGCGCGTCCGTCCCCGTGAATACCAGACCACCGGGCTGAAGGACACTGTCATCAGGCTTTGGGGTGCCTGGTGGCAATTGAATCCTGAGGTCCTCCCACTTCGGCTTTCTCTCCGCCGTCGTGACGTAGCCCGTCGCCGCGACGAAACGCGCGAACTGCGCGTTCGTCACGTCGTGCCGGTCGATCCAGAATCCACTTAACTTCACGCGGTGCGCAGGACGTTCGTTGGGCACTGCATGGGGATGTTCGCCTCCCATCATGAACTTGCCGCCCGGAATCCAGACCATGTCCTTCGGGCCGGTCCTGCCATCGCCGACTGTCAGAGGGGCTGGCATCAGGCTCCACCGGTAGCCCGCGAGGCCGGCTGCGGACATGACAACGGCCAATGCCAGCGCCCCCCACAAGCGCCTACTGCTATTTACCAGATTCATTCGAGATCCTTGCAACGTAGCGCCGACTCCTGCGACGACGCCGACGCATGCCTATTTGACGGACAACTGGTGCCGCGGCGGGTACTTCTTCAGCACGGCAAGATAGCGCCGATATTCCGCGAGCAAGAAGACTTCCAGCGGGGTGTGACGCGCAAGAACCGATTCCTCTTCCTTAGGATCGCTATACAGATTGAACACCATGGCAGTCCACGCCTGACCGACCGTGCCCGCGAATCCACCGTTGTAGCCCATGCGGTTGACCGAATCGGGCAGCTGTGCCTTGAACATCATCTTGAACTCGTCCACGCGCACGGCGGAGACTTCGTCGTTCCAGAAGTAGAAGATGCTCTTGCGGTTCGACACGCCCTTGTCGGCGAGAAGGAATGACGTCTGGTCAATGCCGTCGATATAGGTCGTCGACGGTATGGCTTTCGCAAGGTCCGCGCCGGGCAGTCCCGCCAGCGACAGCGACGTGTTGAACATGTCGGCGAAGTCGAAGAGGCCGTCCGATCTGCGAGGCGCGATCATGCCTTTCCAGTACACAAAGAACGGGCTGCGCACTCCGCCTTCCCACGTCGAGCCCTTGCCGCCGCGAAACATCGTTTTCGCAGCCGGCTGGATCTCCTGCTCCGGGCCATTGTCGGAGCCGAAGAAAATGATCGTGTTATCCAGCTCGCCATTTGCCTGCAGGGTGTCGACCAGCTTCCTGAATATGTCGTTCACCTCGACCACGCAGTCGCCGTAGTTCGTATGCGCCGCGGACCTTCCGCGGTAGTAGTCGCTCGGGTAATTGTCGTAGTGACACGCGCGCGGTGCATAGTACAGAAAGAACGGCTTTGTGGCGTCCTTCTGCCGGTTCAGGAAACCAACGGTGTAGTCGAGCCACTTCTGGTCGAGATCCTTGATGTTGTCCGCGTTGATCTCGTACAGATTTTCGAGCTGACCGCCTTTGGCAGCATGCACGTCGCTCTTGTTGAAAGGGAGATTGAGGATGTAGTTATAGCGTTCCGGACTCAGCGCCACCTCGGGGTTGTACTGCGGGTCGCGCCACTCCGTGTACATGTCGGAGACGGAAAGGAAGCCCCGGAAATCGTCGAAGCCGACGTTTTGCGGCAGCGACGCCGTGTTTTCGCCCATGTGCCACTTTCCGACCGCCTGCGTGGTGTAGCCCTGTCGCGACATGAGCGCGGCAAGCGTGGTCATTCCAGCGAGGCCCCCCGGCTGACCATACATGACGGGAATCTGGATGCCGTGGTGCGCCATGTTCTCGCCAGTCATGATCGTTGCACGAGTGGGCGAGCAGCTCGGCTGCGAGTAGGCGGAACTGAGAATCAGGCTCTGGCTCGCGATGCGGTCGACATCCTGCGTATCGTTGCCGACGGCCGGCCCCCCACCGTTAAAGCCAAAGTCGCTGTAGCCGACATCGTCGAGCAGGAAGATAACCACATTCGGACGTTTGCCAGCACGCTTCTGCAACGCTGACAGCTTCTGCCGGGCTTCAGCGGCCTGGTCAGGATTGTTGATGACCGGCTCCATGTTATCCGCCAGCTTGACTGTCTGGCCCGTCAGATACTGATTGGGCTGGTTGTAGCCAGGGCGGCCGGTAACTCTCGTCGGCTCGGTAATCGTTGACGCAGCGACCGCCTGGGTTGCCCAAAGCGCTCCCCAGAGTGCAGCGATAAACCACACCGGGATCATCATCCGTTTCACGTTGTCTCCTGCAATTCGTTATGGGCACATACGATCAGTACATGCATTTGTCTCGGCTGTATCTGCGGCGGGCGAATGCCTGCGCTTATCGGTTGCGCGCCGCGGCAAGCATCGCCTGGGTACGTCGCGGACGCCCCCTATTTCGCAGCCTCCAACTCTAGATGAGACGGGTCTATACTTCCATTGCAAATTGCGAATGCCATCGTTGAGTGGAACTCATAGTGAACCTGCGCCAGTTCGAACATCTTGTTGCCCTTGCAGACGAAGGCGCGTTCGCAAGAGCCGCCGAAAAAGTGCACCTGACCCAATCTGCGCTCACGCGAAGCATTCAGTCGCTGGAAGACGAACTCGGCATGCGGCTCTGCGATCGTCATCCTCGCGGAATCGTCTTGACGCCCGGTGGAAAGCTGGTTGTCGAGCGTGCACGGCGAGCGCTGTTTGAAATTCGGGCGCTTGATCGCGATGTGAAGCTCTTCAATAACCATGAGCTTGGGGAAGTCATGATCGGCGCCGGCCCCATTCCCGCTGCGGCGCTATTGAGCGACACGATCGCCGTGCTCGCGCGCTCTAACCCGCGCCTTTCCGTGCATGTCAGTGTGGACGACTGGGTCGCACTCCTCGAACGGCTCCACGCAGAGACCATTGATTTCATGATCACGGTGGAATCCGCCGTGTCACCGTCACCGGAACTGGCGATCAGGCCGTTGCCGTCCTGCCGGTGCGGATGGTTCGCGAGGCCGGAACACCCTATCTTTTCCAGGAGCCGGCGCAGGATTTCGATGCTGCGAGAACTTCGGGTCGCTTCGGTGCCAGCCCCGAAACACACGCTTGAGAATTTGCGCAAGCTGATGCAACGCAAACCCTTTGAACAGCCTATGTTCGCAGTCGAATGCAACAGTTTTCACATGCTGAAGGAGTTGGCAACAGACTCCGATATGGTGATATACGGTCCTTTCTCGGCGGTATGGCGAGAACTCGACAGCGGAGCCCTGCGAACGATTGACTTCGAAGACTCGAAGGAACTTACGACGCGATTTGCGATTGTGAGTCTCGCGCATCGCACCTTATCGCCCAGCGCCGAAAAGGCGATCGAAATCATTGTCGAGTGCAACGGACGTCTGGAAGAACGCGCGACGAAGAATCGAAAGAAGAGTCGATGAACTCCGCCGAAATTGCGAACGCGCGGTGCAGCTCGCCATCCCAATGGTCGAAGTCTTGCTGTGTTATCGCCTCATAAGGCCAATCACATCCGACAGCCGCCTTCCCGTTTTTCAACACTCACGCCTGTTTAACCGCATCGCTGCCCTTCCACGTCCAGGTGCGAATTTCTTCTCGATCGATTCCTTCGGCATGCGCATACGTGACGTGTTCGATCCGCTGATCGCGCAAGCGCTCTTTTGCATGATCGCCCACGCCACGCAGCGCCGGCACACGGTCCATCACGTCGATAGCGAGCGTGAAGCGGTCGATGCCGTTAATGATTGCCAGTTCAAGCGGCGTATTGATGTTGCCTTTCTCCGCATAGCCATGCACATGAATGTTCTCGTGATTGGTGCGGCGATACGTGAGCTTGTGAACGAGCGATGCATACGAGTGGAAATTGAATATCACGGGCTTGTCCGTGGTGAACAGCGAATCGAAGTCGCGTGACGATAGTCCGTGCGGATGATCGGTCTCGGGCATCAGACGGAACAGATCGACCACGTTCACGAAACGCATTTTCAGATCCGGGAACAGCCCCTTGAGGATTTCGACGGCAGCGAGTGCTTCCATCGTCGCGATATCGCCCGCACTCGCAATCACGACATCCGGTTCCTGCCCCTGGTCGGTCGATGCCCAGTCCCAGATGCCGACGCCCTTCGTGCAATGCGTGATCGCGGCCTTCATGTCCAGATACTGCAAATGCGGCTGCTTGTCGGCGACGATCACGTTCACGTAATCGCGTGAACGCAGACAGTGATCGGCGACGCTCAGCAAGCAGTTCGCATCGGGCGGCAGATAAATGCGCACGACGTCGGGGCTCTTGTTGGTCACGACATCGAGAAAGCCTGGGTCCTGATGCGTAAAGCCGTTGTGATCCTGACGCCATACGAGCGACGTAATCAACAGGTTCAGCGACGGCACGGGTTGCCGCCAGCGCAATTCGCGCTTCGCTTTTTCGAGCCACTTCGCGTGCTGGTTGAACATCGAATCGATCACATGCACGAATGCTTCATAAGTCGCGAAGAGTCCGTGACGGCCCGTCAGCGTGTAGCCTTCGAGCCAGCCTTCCAGCGTGTGCTCGCTGAGTATTTCCATCACGCGTCCGTCGGCGGCCAGTTCGCCGCCGTCGCTATCGCTTTCCTCCGTGAGCGCAAGCCACGCTTTCTTCGAAGCCTCGTAGATCGCCGAGAGCTTGTTGCTCGCGGTTTCGTCCGGTCCGAACACGCGGAAGCTCGTCATGTTCCGGCGCATCACGTCGCACAGGTATTTCGCCAGCGCGTCGGTTGGAGACAGGTAGGTCGCGGCCGGAACCTTCACGTCGACGGCATGATCTTCGAAGGGCGGCAAATCGAGCGCCTTGCACAACGCCCCGCCGTTTGCATGAGGATTCGCGCTGATCCGGCGGTCGCCGCGCGGCGCAAGCGCGCGCAGTTCTTCAACCAGTCTTCCCGACTCGTCGAACAGTTGCTCCGGCTTGTAGGTGCGCAGCCATTCTTCAATGAGCTTGAGGCTCTCCGGGTTGCTCTCCGGGTCCGCGATGGGAACCTGGTGCGCACGCCACGAACCCTCCACCTTGTGTCCGCCAACTTCGCGCGGGCCCGTCCATCCCTTTGGCGTCCGCAGGACGATCATCGGCCAGCTCGGACGGCTGAGGTCGCCATCGGTACGCGCGCGCGTCTGGATCGCCCGGATTTCTTCGATGCAACGATCGATCGTCGCAGCCACCTTCTGATGCATCGTCTGCGGATCGTCGCCTTCGACGAAATACGGCTTGTGGCCGTAACCCGTCATCAACGCAGCGAGCTCCTCGTGTGGAATGCGGGCGAGAACAGTCGGATTGGCGATCTTGTAGCCGTTCAGATGAAGAACGGGCAGTACGGCGCCGTCGCGGGCGGGATTAAGGAATTTGTTCGAATGCCATGACGTCGCGAGCGGTCCCGTTTCCGCTTCGCCGTCGCCGATCATCGCCGCGACGATCAGATCGGGGTTATCGAATGCAGCGCCGTAAGCATGCGAAAGGCTGTAGCCCAGTTCGCCGCCTTCGTGAATCGAGCCCGGCGTTTCCGGCGTGCAATGCGACCCGATGCCACCCGGAAACGAAAACAGGCGGAAAAAGCGCGCCATGCCTTCTTCCGTTTCCGCGCGGTCCGGATAGATCTCCGAGTAGCGCCCTTCGAGGTAGCTGTGCGCCAACGTCGCGGGCGCGCCGTGACCCGGCCCGGAAATAAAAATGACATTCAGGTCCCGCAGCGTAATCGCCCTGTTCAGATGCACGAGCACGAAGCTTTGCCCGGGATCGGAACCCCAGTGGCCGAGCAATCGCCTTTTGATGTGCTCTTTCGCAAGCGGCTCGCGCAACAGCGGATTCGCGCGCAGGTAAATCATGCCGGCCGACAGATAGTTGCACGCCTGCCAATACCGGTTCATGTTGTGCAGTTCGTCGGCGCTCAAAGGGGTGGCATCGAGGAGAACATCGTCCATTACGAGCATCTCCATAGTCGTGGTTTCCGCGTGCGCAACATGGCCACCGCTCGATGACGCATCTGGCGATGCACCGGCCGCGTCGGACCTTCGTATCATAGGCGGCAATGTGGAATTTTTCATTTTCACGGCCACCGTACGACCTGCGCTCGTGTGCGCATTCATCGATTCGGCAAGCTTTTCCCCGGCCGTACTGCTCAGCTTTTTCCTGAATGGCGTAGATGTTTAATCGCCAATATGCACGCCGCCGGGAAATGAACCACGCCGAATCCCACGACCAGCACGAGCCACGGCGAAGCAACCGACCCGAATACCATCGCGCTGACCGCACCGAAAAGAATGCCCACGACGGCTCTGGTGCAAATAGGGTTGGCGATCAGTTAGAGTTGTCGTAGCAAAACGAACTGATAACCCGCGATGAGCAAGCTGAAGAGTCTGGATGAGTTGTTCGGTGGACGCCATTTTGATCGGGAGATCATCGTTCTGTGTGTTCGCTGGTACCTGCGGTACAAGCTCAGCCTACGCGATCTGGCCGAGATGATGGCCGAACGGGGTTTGTCGCTGGCTCACACGACGATCCTGCGCTGGGTGAGGCGTTATACGCCCGAGTTCGTCAAACGCTGGAACCGCTTTGCTACCCCTGCGGGTCGCTCGTGGCGTGTCGATGAGACCTGCCTGAAGATTCGTGGCAGGTGGGTCTACCTATACCGGGCGGTCGATCGGGCTGGCCAGACGGTGGACTTCATGCTCAGGGCGAGGCGCGAAGTGGGCGCGGCCAAAGCCTTTTTCAGCAAGGCGATCAGGCATCAGGGCCAGTCGCCGGAGATCATCACGCTCGATGGCTATGCTGCCTCGCACCGCGCGGTGCGCGAGATGATGGTCGATGGTTCGCTGCCTGAAGACACGAAGGTCCGGTCCTCGAAATACCTGAACAACCTGATCGAGCAGGACCATCGCCATATCAAATCCAGAACGAATGTGATGCTCGGCTTCAAACGGTTCAGAAACGCCGC
>NZ_WHNP01000034.1 GCF_009362735.1 Paraburkholderia franconis
AGCATCTGCGCACGACGAACGCGATTGAATCGACGTTCGCGACGGTGCGCCACCGTACGACGCGCACGCGTAACTGCGTATCGCGACCAACCTTCCTCGGACTGGCATTCAAGCTGATCGAGGAAGCCGAGAAAACCTGGCGTCGTATCAACGGCCCAGAAAAGATCAAGCTGTTGCTCGAGGGCGTTGCCTTCAAGGACGGCGAACCGGTGCAAGACGATCGGCCGGTTCAGCAGAAACTCGCCGCTTGAAATCGATCGCCGTCAAATTGTTCATACACCACTCTTGACACTAGCTCTCCTCGCGGTTGACCTGCCCAATGGGCAGCGATACGGGCTTACCATGTTCCGCTTGAAAAACACGATGGGTTAGGTCCTGCCTCTCCGCCGGTAGCTCTGTTGTCCGTGTATTCCCAAGAACTAGGGGAATAGCCAGCTACGGTGCCTTTTGGCTACAGCCTGTCAGTACCTTTGGCTGCTCACAAATAACGACGTTTATAGCAGTTCACTTCCGTTGACCATGCCATCAAGCCTAGTGCCCACGCCACGTCGGTACTCGCAGCACTGTGCTACATTGTCCTGACCGCTTCGAACCAGAGCGTTACCACTCTCGCACGGGTCAGTAGGCTACCGCTGACGGAACAGCGGACTCTGTCACTGCGATGTTCTACAGGCAGAGCAATTCTTCAAGCGACCTCATGTCGCACAGCTCCAGTTTGTTCACGAGCACGAGCCAATGAGTAAGCTGAAAGACATTCACGGATTGTTCAACGGCCGCCACTTTGATCGCTACGTTATCGTTCTTTGTGTGCGTTGGTACCTGCGTTACAAGCTCAGCTTTCTAGACCTCGCCGAAATAATGGGCGAGCGCGGTCTGTCGGTGGCCCACACGACGATCGTGCGTTGGGTCAAGCGAGATTGCACCAGAGCCCATCGAGGCACTGTTGACACTCGCTCCTGCCATATTTGCAGGGCCCCCGCTCTGGCACAGTCTCCATCCCCTGATCGGGCGAGCGCCGGCAAGGATTTTGACGCCCTCGCCGTTCACCTCGCGCTGTTCGCGCCCTAGCCCATCACGCGCAAACTCGGCAGCAACGCCCTCCCTTCCTGCGCCGATGTCTCCGGCCAGCGCAGCCGCTCGACCGTAATCTCCCGTCGCGGCGCCTCGCTCACGAACGCATCGAGCGTCTCGCGAATATCGCGGTCGATGAAATCCGCGCGCTCGGCGTCGATCAGCACGGTCGAGCGATCCGGAATCTGCGCGAGACAGTGCGTGAGCATCGGCTTCGACAGGAACGTCGCGTCCTTGCGCAGGCACAGCAGAAAATGGTCGTCGTGACGCGTAAGCGTGAAGGTGCGCGACAGGTTCGCGCGCATCGCGAGCATCGCGCTCGTTGCGATGCCGATGCCAATGCCGATCAGCAGGTCAGTCGCGAGTACGCCTGCGATCGTCGCCGCGAACGGCACAAAACGGTCGATACCTTCTCGCGCCATTGCCGCGAACAGCGCCGGCTTCGCGAGCTTGTAACCGGTGTGAATCAGGATCGCCGCGAGACACGCGAGCGGGATCAGGTTCAGCACGGCTGTCAGCGCGAACACGCTCGCGAGCAGCAACACGCCGTGAATCACGGCCGACATGCGCGTCTGCGCGCCCGCATGCACATTCGCCGAACTGCGCACGATCACGGCCGTGAGCGGCAAACCGCCCAGCGCGGCCGCGACCATATTGCCCACGCCCTGCGCCTTCAGCTCGCGATCCGGCGACGCGCGGCGGCGCCTCGGGTCGATCTGTTCGACGGCTTCGAGACTCAGCAGGGTTTCCAGACTCGCAACGACGGCGAGCGTCAACGCGACGCGCCACACGTCGGCATCGACGAGTTGCGTAAGGTCGGGCATCGAGATCACGCCCACCAATGCGTCGAGCGAATCCAGCGACATCAGCGACACACGATGCTCAGCAGGCAACGCAAGCGCGGGCGCAAGCAGATTGAGCGCAAGCGTCACGCCGATTCCGAGCGCGACGACAGCCAGCGGGCCCGGCAGCATGCGCGTGATCGCAAGACGTTTCGCGCGCGGCGTCTCCCATGCAAACAGCGTCGCGACCGACAGGACGGCGAGCACAATCGAGACCGGCGACACCTGGCCGAACGGCGTCGCCAGCGTGGCGGCGTGCGCGGCGTTCGCATCCGCGCCCGTGATGAGCCCCGCGCCCAGCGGAATCTGCTTGACGATCAGCATGATGCCGATCGACGCAAGCATGCCTTTGATGACGGCGACGGGCACGAAGCTCGCGAGCCGCCCCGCGCGCAGCAGGCCGAAGCCGATCTGCAGCGCGCCCGCAATCAGCACGGCGGCGAGAAACGCGGAGAAACTGCCGAGCGAAGCGATCGCCGAGACGACGATCACCACAAGGCCCGCCGCGGGACCGCTCACGCTCAGATGTGAGCCGCTCAGGAGCGCGACGACCAGTCCGCCGATGATGCCCGATACGACGCCGGCAAACGGCGTGGCGCCGGACGCCGCGGCAATGCCCAGACAGAGCGGCAAGGCGACCAGAAAGACGACGATGCCGGCAAAAACGTCGCTACGCAAAGTCGATAGACGGGAGACAGAAGGTGTGTGCATGGTATTCGCGAGGTCGAGTTGAGCCACGCCGCCCGGCGATGGGCGCCGGCGGCTCGATGGTCAGAACGTGAAAAGGAGTTTGTTTCGAGGCCGGTTACGCTGCGTCGCGCATGTCGGCCATCTGCTGCGCTTCTTCCATGTCGGTGAGTTGCATGAGCAACCCTTTGCGCAGCCCGAAGATCCAGCCATGCACCTGCGGCGGACAGGGCGCGCGGCGCACGATCGGCGATTCGCGCAACAGCCGCACCTGCTCGATCACGTTCAGCTCCGCGAAGCGGTCAACGCGTTCGTCGAAATCGGCGATCGCGTGCAGCTCCTCGCGGTGCCGTTCAGCCAGTTCGCGCAATCCGGCGATGCGGCGGTTCACAACTGGCAGCGCATCAGATGGAGGCGACAGAGCCGCGCGCACGCCGCCACAATGGTGATGTCCGCAGATGATGATGTGTTCGACATTCAGCGCATGCACCGCATACTCGATCACGCTCGACGCATTGCCGTCGTCGGACGTATAGAGGTTCGCGATGTTGCGATGGACGAACAGTTCGCCAGGCTGCGCATTCGTGATGCGCTCGGCGGGCACGCGGCTATCGGAACAGCCGATCCACAAAATGCGCGGCTGTTGTCCGCGCGCCATTTCCGTAAAGAACTCGGGCTCGCGTGTCGACACCTCTTGCGACCACGCGAGATTGGACAGCAACAGGCGTTTGGGGTGATTCATCAATCGGGCTCCTGCCGGGTCAGAATTGAACAGGGTCGGCTGTCCGTCGCGGACAAACGCGATGGTGATTACGAACAGCTTACGACAAGAAGGTTCCGAAATAAATCGACAAAAATCATTTGATGCTGGGTGCATCCGATGCCCGGAAAGCGTGTATTCATGCGGCTCTCCGCACTTATGTGTCATTTGCGTGATCCGCTGCACGTTGGTGGAGCGGCACTCTTACAGCAAGCACGATTCCCTCGAATACCAACCTGCAGTCCGGAGATGTCGATGCGCTTGCATACTCTGTCCGGATGCGCCAGTAGACGGCCGCTCAAACCGCGTTAAATCCTGAAGCGAATAGCCAAGGCTCGTTCACGGCGCAAATATCATAAAGACAGTCGGACGCGGCGCAGACGGGGAGGCGGATCTGATTGCGTCAGTTGCAAGCACTATTAGAGAAGCCGGCATCGCTACTGCATTGCCGGCTCCTTTCCTTCACAACGTTCGAGATAGGATCAGTACGTCGCCACTAGCGGATTCGATGGCACAATCCGCACTGCGGCAGGGCTCTGAACCAGCGGGTTCCACCACGACAGGTGCATGTTCGCCGCTCCCGTGCCATGCACGTACTCGACCTTGATCGATGTCGGCTGCTTCGCGGTCAGCAACACGATACCGCTCGCCGTCGAACGCGTCGAAGTATTCTTGTTGATGACCTGCACGCCGTTGATCCATAGACGCGCGACGTTGTCGCTGTCGATCGTGAACGTGTAGAGGCCCGTCGCCGACGCTTCGATCGCACCCGTCCAGCGAATGCCGTAGTTCGTCACGTTGATGCCCGCCGACGCATCCGGCGAATCAGTGCCGCGCTCGGTGTTCAGATCGAAATCGACCAGCGGCGTCACCGACGTTTTCACCGGCGCACTGGCGAAAGTCGGATCGTTGTAGTACCCGACGTTCAGCACGGGGAGCCTCACATCGAATCCGCCCGTCAGCGCCTGCACTTCCGACGTTTGCCACGGGTGGCCATCCGGGTAGATCGTGCCCTGGAACGGCGTCGCGGGTTCGACCGTCGCGGGTGCGCCCGGCGTCTGCCCCCAGTGGAAGCGCGTATTCGTGCGCCCGATCATCAGTTCCCAGATGATGAAGCCTGTCATGCCGCCGTAGTTCGACACAATGCCCGGCATCGTCTGCCCCGTCGTGCCAGGGAAGCCGCGTTGCAGTGTTTCCGAATTCAGCGCGTTCACGTAGCTGCCGTTCACCGGCCCCGTGTACGGGTTGTTATACGGATGGAACGCATAGAAGTCCGAGAAGTACGTGCCTTCGTCTTCCTGCACCTGCGGCGAATTGATCGGCTGCGTCGCGCCCGCATTGAGGATCGCGATGCGCGCGTCGTTCATCATCACCGCGCGCGTCTGCTGCAATGCGCCGTTGCCGCTGCAACCCGGCTCGTTCATCGGCTCCCAGAAGATGATGCGCGAGTCGTTACGGTGCGGCGCGACGAAGTCGGTGATGTAGTTTGCGAGGCTCGCCTTGTACGTGACGGCCGCGTTCGATGCGCTCGGCTGGAAGTATGCCTGTTCGATCGGCGTGCCCGGCGACTGCACCCACTGACTGTTGTGCACGCCCCAGACGGGCGCGGGCTGCGGTCCGTACGCAGGCGTCGGGTTCCAGCAGTCGTCATAGAAGATCGGCGACACCTTGATCCCGTGCCGCGACGCGATTTCCAGCAGGTTTTCGAACTTGCTGAGGAACGCGACCCGGTCGTTGGCCCACACCAGATAGTGCAGATACACGGCGATCGTGTTGATACCGTAGGTCTGCGCATACGTCAGCTCGCGGTTCACGATGGCGGGATCATAGTTCTCCCAGAAGTCGATGGCGTTGACGGCCGTCGACGGCGTGTAGACCATGCCGACCACCTTCGAGAAATCGAAGCTCGGCGAAGTAACAGCGGGATACGTCTTGATCGTGATGTTGCTGAAGGTCGCGCCGACACCGAAGCGGCGCACGCCGAAGCTTCCGTTCGCGAACGCGGCGGGCAGCGCGTTGGTCGCGTCGTTCGCGCTGATCACGCGTTGCTGGTCGAGATCGACGGTGATGGCCGTGCCGCTCGTCGTAACCTTCAGATGGTGCGTGCTGCCGCCGGTGATGGTGCTGTTCGGATACTGGATGAACTGCGTCCAGTTGTTGTTCTCGCGGCCTACGACCAATGTGTGCGAGCCCGTGTCGAGGCCGACGTAGTAGCCCGTCAGGCTATCGGGACCGCCTGCCGTGGGATTGGTCGTGCGCACGATAAAGCCTGCGTTCGCCGGGCCTGTGCCGACGGGACTGCTGACCGTCACGTCCGCCTCGTACGATGCCGTCGCATACGTGCTGCCGAGCGCGACGGCTTTGTCGCCGGCACCCGTGCCATTGGTGGCGGGCGCCGGAATCGTGATGCTCGAAGCCGTCGTGCCGGGCACCCAGCCCTGCGTGGAGCCGGGCGCCAGATAGCTCGTGAAGTCGCCGAAGCTGAGCGTGGCAGTGGAGAGCGCAGCGGGCGGCGCGGGCGGTGTGTACGGCGGAAGATTCTTGTCTGGATCGCTGATGACGACGGCTGGCGTAGTGGTTCGCATGCCGAGCGGCGTGGATCCCGCCAGCCTGAATTCGCTCTGCACGGCAGCCGATGCTGCGCTCGCGGCGGGCGTCTGTGTGTCGGCCACCGCTGCCGGGTTGGATGAATCGCTGTTTCCACCGCACGCGGCCAGAAGCACCGCGCTTGCCGAAAGCACGAAGAAGTTGCGCACCTGTCTCTCCTGTGATCCCCGTGTTTATAAAAGGTCGAAAATTATTATTAATTTATCGCGCTTAGTTCTGTCTTTACCTGCGCACGGCGATCCTGACAACTCTGAAGAAACGGAAACGATACGGCAAAAATTAATAATATTATTAGTCATCGATTGCTGTATCGGGAGTTACCCTGGCGATGTGGGATGAAGGGAGGACGGAGTGCAAAGCGTGGATAGCCATCCACGAGACTCGAGGGCTCTCGCGTTTCAGGCGAGGTGCCGGCGACGTGAGGCCTCCGCCTGTGGGCGCATCAATCGCCGATCAAGGCAACATCCGGAAAGAATCCCGAACAGTTCGAAAGCACTTTCGGAACGCGTGCGCTGTTCAATGTTTTGCGCGCAGCACATTCCAGCGACGATTGAATCGTGGGCCGCACGCTCCCCGACGTGGCCCGCGACGCATGTTCAACGCCACTGGAAATATCTGCCATGTCAATCGACCGCCGCCTTTCTTCGCTCTCCCGTTTATTCTTCCGCGTTGCGCAGTCCCGTCGCGACGCCATGCCGATAAGCGCCGCTGCGCTGCTGTTCGCGACGGCTGCACATGCCGCGCAGATGACGCCCGCCGCCCATGAGGAACCCGTCGACATCTGCCCTGCGCTGTCGCACATCGTGTCGTCCGCCGACTTCAAGAAGCTGGACGACGAACCGGATGCACAGCTACCGGGCGTCGATGCCATCGACGGTTGTCGTGCTAACGCGCACTCATACGATTGCCACTGGCGCGCGCATTGGGAAGCGGACGGCTTCGTCAACGATCCGCTCGAAGAAATCGGCGCGGACATGGCAGCATGTTTTCCGAACGCCGTGCACGACATCAACACACGGACACGTCAGCACTTTATCGTGAAGACCGCCAATCGCCGTGTGAGCGTCACGGCCAGCGTGCGAGGCCAGAACGAGTTGCGTCTGCGCGTTGCGCGCTGAACGTTCCCACTCCGCCGATACGCCATGCCCGAGCGCATCGTGATCGCGTCTTTGATTCCGCAAGTCACGAGGATCGCGCTGGCCGCGCTGTGCCTGTCGTTGCTGAGCGGCTGCGCATGGACGCTGATCACAGCCGCCGACGCGACGGGTTCCGTCATTCAGGCGGGCTACGCGATCGCGTCGAACTACTCGTCGAACTACTCGTCGCCGACCTTCGTCAACGGACGCCCCGCGGAGATTCGTACCGTATGCATCGAGGTGAACCAGACTGTGTCGGTCGGCGACTTCGTGCCTGCTCTGCAACTCGCTCGACCGGCACGGCGTGCGTTCCGATGTATATAACGCGGGCACGTCGCCGGCGGGCTGCGAGGCGCGGCTCGTGTACAACGCCTCTGTCGACTACGGGCGTCGCTCGTTCAGCGACGAGGCCGTTCAGTATCTTTCGACGATCGATCTCACGTTGATTCAGCGCGGACGTATTCTCGTGACGGCGCGATATCAGACGGGAGGGTTGGGCGTCGACAGGTTTTCGAGCACGTCGGTGAAGGTCAATGGACTCATCGACAAGATGGTCGTCAACCGGCTCAACTTGCCGTCGGAGACGATGCAGACTTCGGCGCTCGAGAATTGATCGCTGCGCGGCGATCCTCTTCTCGTTCGCAACTGTCTTCGTTGGCAAGCCTCGTGGGCTGTGGAAACCTCGTCGCAGTCAAAAACGACGAATCATCACGCACGAACGATTTCGAAAGCACCTCCCGCTTTCGCGCAAGCCGACGCGCAACTACCATCTCGTGCATGAATCCATCCATCATGGTCGTCGACGACGACCCCGTCATTCGCGACATCGTTCGCGACTATCTGCAAGGCAGGGGCTTCACGGTCTCCGTGTTCGAAAACGGCATCGCGTTGCAGCAGGCTTTGCAACGCGAGCGGCCCGCTCTCGTCGTGCTCGACATCATGATGCCCGAACTCGATGGCATCAGCGCATTGCGCGCGCTGCGCCACGCGGGTGACGACATTCCTGTGATCCTGCTGACCGCCCGCGCGGATGTGATCGATCGCGTGATCGGACTCGAACTCGGCGCGGACGATTACCTGGGCAAGCCGTTCGATCCGAGCGAACTTGTCGCGCGCATCCGCAGCGTGCTGCGACGGCGCGAAAGCGCAGCCCCGGCCGCGCCCGAAAACCGGGCACCGTATCGCTTCGGACGCTTCGAAGTGAACTTCCCCGCTCGCGAGCTGCGTTGCGACGGCGAACGGATCACGTTGCGCTCGAGCGAGTTCGCAACGCTAAAGGTGTTCGTCTCGCACGCGATGACGGTGCTCACGCGCGCTCAACTTCTCGAAAAGATATACGGTGCGACGGATACGCATCGCGACCGCAGCCTCGATGTGTCGATATGGCGTTTGCGCCGCCTGATCGAGGTCGATCCTTCCGAGCCACGCTATGTGCAGACGGTATGGGGCAAAGGCTATATCTTTGTGCCGACCGGTCAGACGGGCGCGGCCGACCGTTACGACGCGCCCGTCGGCAATGCCTGATTCGAAGCCCGCGAAAGGTCAGAACGTCAAGACACTCATGAACATCCGCTGAAGCCAGCCGAGCGTCGTCGAATCGGCGAGCGCGATGATGTCAGATTGGAGCGTGCGCACGCGTGCCGTTGCGGCATCGCGGGCAGCACGCGATGGAGATCGTGGGCAAAGTCCGCTTCCGCGGTGAGATTCATCGTGGTGTCTATGAAGTGCTGGGCGCCGAAAAGACGCACCCAGTCCGCGTGCAGGCCGAAGCGCCGATCGTTACTCGACGGGTCAACGCGCAGTGTAATGGACGCAAACCCGTCCATGGTTACACGGTAGCAATCGGTAAGGATTTGGAGTTGGCGCCGGCATGCCTGTAACGCAAACTTCGCAATCGAAGCGGCGGCCGTTGAACAATCCGTCAATGTCTTTCAGCTTGCGCATTGGCTCGACGCCCCAGCCGCATATGAAGATCTGTGCTTCGACGATGAACCATGCATGTACGCCCAACTGCGAGACAATCGAAACAGGCGACCGCGTCTTCATTCATGCACTCACTGCCATCAAGCCTGGCGAGGAGTTGTCTATCGACTACGGCCTCGTAATCGACGGTGAGATCACCGAGGATTTCGGACACAAATGCGCATGTCATTGCGGCACTTTCTTGTACCGTCGATCGATGCCTGGACGCAGTGCAACGGCACCATGAATGAGGCGCGCTAGTTTCGCGTTTTCGCACAGCCTCGGCCGACTCCTGCCCAATGCGGCTCACACCATCGCCGTAGCTTCGATCTCGATCTTGAAGCCGAAGTGAAGCGGACCGACCGGCACGATCGCGCGGGCCGGTCGCGCATCGCCCGCCCAGTCCGCGTAGATCCGATTGAAGCTCGGCCAATGCTCAATATCGGCGAGATAGACCCGAACCTGCACCAGTTGCGCGATGCTGCTGCCAGCACTTTCCAGCGCCTTCGCGAGATTCGTTAGCACCTGCCTGGCTTGCACCTCGAAAGACGCGTCCGTCAGCTTTCCACCCTGCGCGTCGATTGGCAACTGGCCGGACACGAACACCAGCCCGTTTGCGATCGCCACGTGACTATAGTGGCCTCCCGGCGTCGCGAGGCTCGCCGGGTTTTCCATGCGCGGCAACCGCACGCCCGATTCGTCACCAGCCATGAAAGCGGCTCCATACGGTAGTTTCGCCATCTGCAGATAGCGCGTGATACTCCGGGAACTGCGCACCCGTCGCACAGGCATGATTGGGCAGGATGCGCAGCTTCGTTCCGATCGGAAAACGCGACGCCAGGCTCTTTCCCCGCGTTCCATGCACTGGCGACAGAATGCCGTGCTCCTGATTCGCGCTGCTCAATATCCAGTCGCTCAAAGGCGTGCCATCGAGCGTACATGGCAGACCATATCCGAAATCTCGCGTCTGTTTCGATGTTCCGCGATCGCGGCTCATAGCCATCCAGCCCGCGTCCAGAATCACCCAGTCTTTCTCGGGTTGATGACCGATGACTGTCGCGAGCACGCTCAAAGCGATATCGTCGGTCGAGCATATGCCGATGTTGTGCATCACGAGATCGAAAAAGACATACACGCCCGCGCGCACCTCGGACACGCCATCGAGTTTCCCGGCGGCCAACGCCGTGGGCGTCGAACCGATGCTCACGGCGTCACAAGGAAGACCCGCGTCACGCAGCCGTTGCGCGGCGCGAACGCACCCCGAGCGCTCCCTCTCGGCAAGCGCGGATAGCGCATCAGGCGTATGCAGGTCGTAGCTGGACCCCGCATGCGTCATCACGCCGCCAAGCTTGATGCCGCCCTCGTGCAGAATGCGCCCGACTTCCAGCAGCCCATCCTGCTCGGGTGAGATCCCTGAACGATGTCCGTCCGTGTCGACCTCGATCCAGACTTCGAACGTTTCCCTCTGCGCGGCGCAAAACTTTGCGACTTCTGCTGCTGCGAGTGCGTTATCGACCACCAGCTTCAAGTCGCAGCCTTGCTGCCTCAGCGCCATCGCTCTTGGCAGTTTCGAACGCACGATACTGACCGCATAAAGAATATCGGTCACGCCAGCCGCGAAGAACGCTTCCGCTTCTTTCAGCGTGGATACCGTGATGCCGTCCGCACCCGCCGCCAGTTGCGCGCGCACCACCTCCAGGCATTTGGTCGTTTTCACATGCGGGCGGAACCGCACGCCGAGTGCGTTCATCCGCGACTGCATGCGTGCAATGTTCCTGTTCATCCGCGTGACATCGACCAGGGCTGCAGGGGTATCGAGTTCGTCGAGTTTCATGATTTCAGGCAGACAGGTTGTCGTGCACCGATGCGCCGAAACGGCTGCACCAGGGAACAAGAGCGTCAAGCGTGGGCGCTTCGATTTCAGGCCTCGGCGCGCCTTCTGCCAATGACAGACCGATCCGGTTGTGCCAATAAGTGCGCAAGCCCACTGCAGCGGTGCCGAACATGTCGTAGCTCGAGCCTGCGACGAAAGCTGCGTCCGACGGCGCCACGCGAAGCGCGTCGAGCGCAAGGCGATATGGCATCGGATCGGGCTTGTACGTGCCGGCTTCTTCGGCGGTGACGACGGCGTCCCATTTGACGGGAATGATTGCCGCCGCCTGACGGCCAAGCCGTACCGAGCAGTTGGTGACGATGGCGACCTTGCAATGTGGTTGAAGTTGCCGCAATACCTCGACCGTCCCGCTCCACGGCGCCAGTTGCTGCCAGTTCGCTTCGAGCGCATACGCGACGGACTCGGGCAGGCCCGCGTTTGTTGCCGACTGCCGCGCGAGTTGTTCGTAGTCGACATATCGGCCGCATCCATAGGTCAGACGCAGGTACTCGGCGCGCCACGCCCTGCCCGCCTGTTCCGAGCCGGCGGCACGATTCCAGAGCGTCCACGAATCGAGTAGCGCGGTCAGCAGATCGAAGAGGACCGCCTTCGGGTAGACGGCCGGCGCAGATGGATTGCTCATGAGCCTGGAAACTCCCTTGATTGCTGATCGTTCAAGGCACCCAGTATAGAGCTCGAACGTGCACTATCGATTCAATCAAACAAAATCAATCATTAAAGAAAGCCGAATATTCGATGAGGTGTGGTTTAGCTTCGCCACGGCGGCTGCGGCCTGAATCGCGCCTGCATATAACGCATGAACTGCCGGGTGCGGGCGGGCAATCCGGCGCGATTGCCAGTGAGCGCGACCACATCGGCGTCGGCGACCTTCCATGCGGGGAGCAGGCGCACGAGATCACCCTTTGCGAGATCGTCCGCGACGTCCCATTCCGAGCGGAGAATGACGCCGCGGCCCTCGCATGCCCATCGACGAATCACGTCGCCATCGTTGCAGCTCAACTTCGACGACACCCTGACGCTGCGCGTCGTCCGGCCCTTGCGGAACTGCCAAAGCGACACATCTTCATTGTTCTCGCGCAGCACGATACATGGCAGATGCGCCAGATCGTCGGGCGTTTCCGGGTTCGGAAAACACTTCAGAAACGCGGGGGACGCGCAGACGAAACGAGCATTCGGCGCGATCGCATAGCCGATCAGATTCGACGCCGGCAACTCGCCGATATGAACCACGATGTCATAGCGCTCTGCCGTTTCGCTCAAGGGTTGATCAGTGAGCGTCAGCTCGATGTCGACATCGGGATTGTCCTGCTGGAAGCCGGAAACAACGGAAGCCAGGTAGCGCCGCCCGAACCCTAACGGCGCGCGAATCTTTACGGAGCCAACGAGCCCTCCCCGTCGCGCACGCAAATCGTCAAACAGCGTGTCGAACTGTTGCACGAGGTCGGCGCCGCGTTGGCACAACAGCGTGCCTTCCTCGGTGAAGCGCAACCGGCGGGCGGTGCGGTCGATGAGGCGCGTATCGAGCCTCCTTTCGATCTGTTGCAGCCGCTGCGTGACCGTAGGCGGCGAAATTCCAAGCTTTCTCGCTGCCGCAAGGAGGCTGCCGGCTTCTCGTATCGTCAGGAGGAAACGAATGTCGCTTGAATCGTTCATGTCGGTATCGTCGGGGCTGGAGCAAAGTACCCATTATCGCCACGTGACGGTCCGCAAGCTAACCGCGTTATGCGCCGAATGGCGGGTCACCGCTTCACTAGACGCCTCGGCGTTCATCAGCCGTCCGTCGAAACGGTGGTAGCCTCCCACGCGCCAATTTCCACGTTCAATGCCGACAACTTGTCTCGAACGAGCCCGAGCGCGTCGCTACCGAGCAACAGATGCGCGGGCGGATGATCCGCTGCAATGGCGGCCAGCATTGCGCGCGCCGCTTTCCTGGGATCTCCCAATTGCTTGCCGCTTTTTTCCTCGCGGGCCTGGCGGATGGGATCGAAAATCTCGTCGTAATCCGAAATCGAGCGGGGGGTCCGCGTCATCGAGCGACCTGCCCAGTCAGTGCGAAATGAGCCCGGCGCCACGGCCGTCACGGCAATACCGAAGGGCTTGACCTCTTTGCCGAGCGCCTCGGAGATGCCCTCCAACGCAAACTTGCTCCCGCAGTAATAAGCGATTCCCGGCATTGTGATGTAGCCGCCCATCGACGTGATATTCAGAATGTGGCCGCGGCGGCGCTCACGCATGAACGGCAGGACGGCCTTCATCATCGCGACCGCGCCAAATACATTCACATCGAACTGCCGGCGCATTTCCGACAGCGGCGATTCCTCCATGATCCCCTCGTGGCCGTAGCCGGCATTGTTGACCAGCACATCGATTGGCCCCACGTCAGCTTCGATTTCCGCTACGACGCCGTCGATCGCGTCGAACCCGGTCACGTCGAGCACACGTCCCCAAGCGGCATTCGCGGATAAGGACTCGAATTCACGCTTTGCCTGGGCACTTCTTACGGTACCGACGACCTTGTGACCCACCGCCAGCGCTTCCCGTGCGAGCGCGCGGCCAAAGCCGCTGCTGACGCCGGTGATGAGCAGAGTTTTGCCGGATGCCATTGAATCTTCTCCCGAATGTCGATTGGAGAGTGCATGCTAATCTGACGACCGAGGTAAATTAAGCCGAGTTCCGCTGATTTTCTTGCATAAAACTATGAACACGATACGCGCTTCGACCCAGCATCCAGCTCTATCCTCTCGAAGCCAGAAACGCATGGTTGCCCTGCTACACGCGTTGGCGCCCGACGAGGGCTACAACCTGACGGCACTGCCCAGCGTCCGCATCTTGCGGTCGAACCGTGCGCTATCGCGCGCCCCCGTTCTGTACGACCCCGGGATCGTGATCGTCTGCCAGGGCCGCAAGCGCGGTTATTTCGGCGACCAGCTCTACCTGTACGACGAGCGTCACTACCTGGCCGTGTCGGTGCCCGTGCCGTTCAGCATGGAGACCGACGCAACCGCGGAGCGCCCACTGCTCGCGCTGTATCTGCACCTCGATTTCACATTGGCCGCCGAACTTGCGGAGCGGATCGACCGCGAAGACGCGGAGGCGCGCACACCAGCACCTCGGAGCATGATGTCGACGCCGATGGATGAGGCGATGCAAGCGTCCGTGCTGCGCTTCCTGGAGGCGATGCATCGGCCGCTCGAAGCTGCCGTGTTGGGCGCCGGGCTGCTGCGTGAACTGTATTTCCGGGTGCTCACGGGAGCCCAGGGAAGCTCGTTGCGTGAGGCATTGGCGATGCGAGGACAGTTCGGCCAGATAGGCCGCTCACTGCGGCTGATTCATGCAAGCTATGCGCAGCCCCTCGACGTAAGGCAACTGGCCGATGAAGCGGGTATGAGCATTCCGAGTTTCCACAGCCACTTCAAGGCAATTACGCAGGTGTCGCCGATGCAATACGTGAAGTCGACGCGCCTTCATCAGGCTCGCCTGTTAATGGTGCGCAAGGCGCTGACCGCGGAGGCGGCGGGACACGCTGTGGGTTACGCGAGCCCGTCCCAGTTCAGCAGGGAATTCAGGCGTCTGTTTGGCTTGACGCCGGCCGCAGAGGCTAAGCGCATGCGCGAGAGCTTCGCGATCCCGGCGGTATTCGCCGATACGGCTTATGTCTCGTCGCACTGAATTTGGCGCGATCCGGTTTGATCGTAGATCAGCGATCGGACATCCACGAATGTATGAGGCGGCGCCCACAACGTCGTCGTGAAGGACGGTTACTGGCACGCATTCGATCCGTCGTCGAAGGGGAGCCGTGGTTCTCACTCGCACTATCGGCATCGGCCAGCAGTCATCAGCGCGGCAGTGTGAGGGTCGTCGGCGATGGTCATAACCATTGGCCCGTCGTTCACGTCATCCGGATGACCGCAAGCAGACAGATTTCAGACAATTGTTCGCCACTAAAAAGGTTGGTTACGGCCAACCCGAGGCGCGATGCGAATTTATTGAACTGGTCTATACCCAGGAGCGTGGCGATCAGATCACTCTCGCAAGCCGGTGACCGGTGGCGTCATGGCGATGCGGCAATGTCGATCCTCGGCGCAGGTTCTTTTTGGGAAAAACGCAAACGGCGTAGGTTCTCTCGAAACGGGGAAAAAACCTACGCCAGCGCACCCTGCCCAGATAGCGGAAGGTCAGCGCAACTCATTAACAGGCGTTCATAGCCGATGGATAAATCAATTTAAAATCAGTGCATTAAATGGTTGCAATCCGGAGTCTTAACCGCCTTTCACGAACTGGGCATTACGCTTTTTCATTCGTTCACTACTTTAAACAATGGGAAAATAGCTCCCACATTCATGTCGGGCGCACAACAAAAAATCCTTATATATCAGCCATTTAGACGCACCGACCGAATTCGAATGGGCACACCCCTATGCAATCCTAAGCTATTCGTTTTCTTCGAAATAGTGCCCAAACTTGACCTGTTTCGTGCGGATATAGCGCTCGTTCTCTTCGCGCATCGGAATCGCCAGTGCAACCCGCTCGCAGACGGGAATGCCGTGCTTCGACAGCGTGTCGAACTTCTTCGGGTTGTTGCTCATCAGGCGCACGGACGTCACCTTCAGCAGCCGCAGAATGGCGGCCGCCGAATCGTACTCGCGCGAGTCTTCGGGCAGGCCGAGGTCGAGATTGGCCTCGACGGTATCGCGGCCCTGCTCCTGCAATGCATACGCGCGGATCTTGTTCGACAGCCCGATGCCGCGTCCTTCATGTCCGCGCAGATAGAGCAGCACGCCGCAACCTTCGGCTGCGATATAGCGCAGCGCGAGATCCAGTTGTTCGCCGCAGTCGCAGCGATACGAGCCGAGCACGTCGCCCGTCAGACATTCCGAATGCAGGCGCGTGAGCACCGACTGTTTGTTCGCGACATCGCCCATCACGAGCGCGACGTGTTCTGCGCCCGTGTCGTTCACACGAAACACATAGGACGTGAAGATGCCGTAGCGGGTTGGAAGCGTGGCCGTCGCGTCGAGCGCGACGCATTCGCCGGTAGGTGCGCCGTCTGCTTGCGACGGCTCGTGAGACATGGGCATGGCGTTAGCGGTATTGCGGACATGAACCCGTGAACTAACGGGGATGAAGACCGGAGTGAAAAAGAAACCGGCGAACAAAGTACAGAGCGGAGTTTACCGCTAAACGGTGAATTCTACCTGTCGCGCGCTTCGCGATGCTGCGCGCGGGCGCTGCGGCGCATCCGCCATTGCATGAAACGGAACGAACGAACGCAGCCATCCATCGCGTTGCCGTTCGCATGACATGCGTGCCGGCCCCACGAAACCAGGCGAAGCGAGCGTCGCCGCAGCCGCTGTCGACGCCTATACTTGATCTGCGCTTGATCTGCGCTTGACGTGCCTCTCCTTCACCCCAGCGCGCCGCGGCCGGGCGTGCTGCACTGCAAACGGAGCCGCTCCATGACTAGCGTTGCACAAGTACTCAAATCGAAGCCGAATCAAGACGTCTACACCGTCGAGGCATCCGATTCCGTCTACAACGCCATCAAGCTGATGGCTGAAAAACAGATCGGTGCATTGATCGTCAAGGAGAACGGGTCGATCGCGGGGATCGTCACCGAACGCGACTACGCGCGCAAGATCGTACTGATGGACCGCTCGTCGAAGACGACGGCCGTACGCGACATCATGAGCAGCGCCGTGCGCTTCGTGACGCTCGAGCAGACCACCGACCAATGCATGGCGCTGATGACCGAGCGCCGCATGCGGCACCTCCCCGTGATGGAAGGCGACAAGCTGATCGGCATGGTGTCGATCGGCGACCTCGTGAAGAACATCATCGCCGAGCAGCAGTTCACGATTCAGCAGCTGGAGCACTACATTCACGGCGCGTAGAAGCGCCTTCGCCCTGCGCTGTCGCACCTTGCGTTTCGTCGTCGCGACAGCCGCATTTGACTTGACGCGCGCAATGCGCCGCCCGTCAGTCCGTTCGCTCGCGCCAACAAAAAAAGCCCAATCCGCGAGGTTGGGCAAAGCCACCTTGCGGCGGCGGAGGTTCAAGGTTTCGTCGACAGCGACGCGGCCCCGGGTTTCTGAAGCCCGCGCCGCGACGCCGTAACGATGTTTGTCATGCGCGCTTCATTGTTCTTCGAAAGCACGCATGCAGGGCCGCACACTTCGCGGCCCCTGAACGACGATTAATTGCCGAAGTAGACGTTTTGCGTCGGGCTCAGCCGCTTTGCAGCGCCCGATTGCGACGAACCGTTGGTCGCCGGGCCGTAACCCGTATCGGCGACAGGCGCTTGCGCAACAGCGCCGTTCTGGGCCTGGACGCGTGCTTCGGCGGCCTGGATGTCGGCCGGATAGGTCGGATCGGAAGCCGTTGAGGGGTTATACCCTGCCTTTTCCAGCTGGATCAGTTCCGAGCGAACCTGCGCACGGGTGACGGGTTGGCTCGACTGCGCGAACGAAACGACGGGAGCAGCGAGAACAGCAGCAATGGCGACAGCCTTGATCAGCGATTTCATGGTAACTACCTCCAATGATTGTTTTATCAGCCGCTTCACACACCGTGTGTGAAGCAAGTGAGTTCAGTGTAGCCACCGGTGCACCGAGGGAAAACCCCTATATCGGAGATACTTAATTGCGCTGAGTGCAAAAGTTCTGCGGCCATGCGAGCCGCCTGTCGATTCAAGGGACGGAGTGCCGCAATAATGACGGGCCGCATCAGGACTTGCCCAGAAGTGCGGCAAGCGTGACGACTGCCACATATCAAGGCCTATGGGACATCGACGGTTTGCGCGAAGCTCGGCCCCGCGCCGTGCGCGTCATCCCGCTGACAGCAGCTTGCGCGGACCGCTGACGAACGGACTGCCCGGCTCGTAGAAGCGCAACAGACGATGCGTCTCGCGCGCGATGCCGATGCGCGTCGTCACCGCAAACGGCGCGGGCTTTCCGTCGATCGCACCGAGCCACAAGCCGCGCCCCGTGCAGAGGTCGGCGCCGTCAAAGCCCAGATCGATGCCAAGCGCGAGCGCGAGCCGGCCAGGCCCGCGCGCAAGATCGCGCGGCTTTGCATCCGGCCGGCGTGCCTGCATCCATTCGATGCCTTCGACAGGCTCCAGCGCGCGGATCAGCACGGCGGCCCCCGTCCCTTCGCGCTCGCTGACCACGTTGATCACGTTGTAGATGCCGTAGGTGAGCCGCACATACGCATGCCCGCGCTCGAGGAACATCGAGCCGTTGTACGCGCGCCGCCCCGGCCACGCGTGATTGGTCGAATCGCCGACGGGATACGCCTCCGTCTCGACGATGCGCCCCGCCACGCGCCCTTCGCGCAGATCGTGGACCAGGTATTTACCCAGCATGAAGCGCGCAAGGTCAACCGTATCGACGGGTAGATCGTTGCGACGTAGAGGAACGATAGGAAGTGTTGTCGTGACCATACGGTGATTCGTCGGCGGCAAACGGGTCGGCGGCGTGCGCCAAACAGTTTGCAGCATGATGACGCGTCGCCCGTATCCATGCACGATGCACGCAATCCGGCACGAATGACGTCGATCCGGCGCCCATCCGTTGTACCGATGCCTCATCCTGACGACCCCATGTCTTCACCATGGAACCAATTGAGGTATCGTTACTGTCCGGCTAGCCGCATCGGTGTTCCGGCCTGCCCTCCAGATCGGCAAGCCACCCGATGCCTATCCAACCAGCAGCATCTTTCCAGCCGTTTTCATCGCGAAGTACCGAAGTGGTAGTGCAGTCGTATCACGTATGACGGCCCGTTTGCCGGGTCCGTTCACGCGCGACACCGTCGCAAATCATGACAACAGGAGAAAGTGTATGAAGGCGATTCAGGCAATCAAGTTGGTAGGTGGCGCGCTCGTGGTTCTGGCGTCGATCAACGCCTATGCTCAGGCAAGCGATGTCGACATGACCAACCAGCCCAGTGCGAAACAGACCGCGAAGGCAGCGAAATCGGCTGACCGCGCGCTGGCGAAGAAGGTGCGCGCCGCGCTGTCGAAGAGCAAGGACATCAGTGTCTCCAACATCACGGTCCGCGCGAAGAGCGGCGCGGTGACGCTGCAGGGCTCGGTACCGGAGCAGCCGCAAGTCGACAAAGCCACGCAGGTCGCGCAAAACGTGGCAGGCGTGACATCGGTGAAGAACGCGCTGACGATCCGCCCCGTCGGGCAATAAGTTCCACGCCAAAGCCTCCGGGGCTCGCGACGCGGGCGCCCGGATCATGCACGACACACCGCTCTTCGCCGCGAGGAGCGGTGTTTTTCTTTGCGCGATGCGCGTCTTGACCTGACCTGTCATACACGCGGCGATCCGACCTGCTTTAATTTCATGGACGCGCGACTCGTGAGGCTGCGCATCCGCGCCCGGGTCATCCGAACAACGATAAACGGACTGAAACGCACATGGCATCGACCTCGCCCGTACTGCCCCGCTGGACGATCGCGGCCCCTCTGCTCGCGTGGGTCGTGCTCGGCGGCGCCTATGCGCTGCCCGGCAACGGGCTGCTGGTGACGCTCGCGGCCATCGCGCTCGGGTGCTCGGTATTCGCCGGCGTGCATCATGCGGAAGTGGTCGCGCATCGCATCGGCGAGCCGTTCGGCACGCTCGTGCTCGCCGTCGCCGTGACGGTGATCGAGGTCGCGCTGATCGTGTCGGTGATGCTGTCGGCCGGCCCGGAGAAAGCGGAACTCGCGCGCGATACCGTGTTCGCCGCCGTGATGCTCGTATGCAACGGCATCGTCGGCGTCTGCCTGCTGTTCGGCGGACTGCGCCATGGCGAGCAGGGCTTCCAGATTCGCGGCGCAAGCGCGGCGCTGGCCGTGCTCACGTCGTTGTCGGGGCTGTCGCTCGTGATGCCCAACTACATCAGCGTCACGCTCGGACCCGCGCTCACCGCCTCACAGCTTGCGTTCGCGGGCGTGTCTTCGCTGGTGCTGTACGGCGTCTTCGTGTTCGTGCAGACAGTGCGCCACCGCGACTACTTTCTCGCCGACGCAGCCGACGACGAAAGCGCGCACGCCGCGCCACCCAGCGCGCGCATTGCGCTGACGAGCAGCGTATTGCTGATGGTGTGCCTCGTCGCCGTCGTGCTGCTCGCGAAAGTGCTGTCGCCCGTCGTCGAGCGCGCGGTGCTCGAAGCGGGCGCGCCCATCGCCGTGGTCGGCATCGTGATCGCGGCGCTCGTGCTGCTGCCCGAAGGGCTTGCCGCCGTGCGCGCGGCACGGGCCAACCGTTTGCAGACGAGCCTGAATCTCGCGCTCGGCTCGGCGCTCGCGAGCATCGGGCTGACGATTCCGACCGTCGCGCTGGTGTTCATATGGATGGACCGTCCGCTCACGCTCGGCATCACGGGCAGGGACACCGTGCTGCTCGCGCTGACGCTTCTGATCAGCACGCTCACGCTCGGCACGGGGCGCACGACGATCCTTCAGGGAGCCGTGCACCTGTCGCTGCTGGCCGCCTATCTGTTTCTGTCTTTCGTGCCCTGACGCATTCGATCTTCGCGGACTGAGCGTCTTGCGTTCGCAACGTCAATGCAATGTAAGCAGGCCGCCGCTCAACCCGCCCAGTGCCGGTCGATCCAGTCGCGAAAAAGATTGACCTTCTGCTGATGCGCGACGCTGTCGGGATACACGAGGTAGTAGCGCGCGCCCGTCGTGAGCACCGCATCGAACGGACGCACGAGACGCTGCGCGGCCACGTCTTCTTCGATCAGCGCGAGGTCACTGATTGCGACGCCGAAGCCTTGCAGCGCGGCGTTGGTGGCGAGATCGAGCGTATCGAAGCTCGGGCCGTGATCCGCGTCGACATCGCGCGCGTCCACGTATTCGAGCCACGTTTTCCAGTCGCGATGATCGCGCGTCGGATGCAGCAGCGTGTGGCGCGCGAGATCGGCGGCGCTCGCAAGCGGCTTGTCCTGCAACAGCTGCGGCGCGCATACGGGCGTCAGCCGCTCTTCGAAGAGCGGCACCGACTGCACATCGGCGCCCGCCGACGTGCCATAGACGATCGCGGCATCGAACGGCTCGACCTGGAAGTCGACATCGTGCTGCCACGTCGTCGTGATCTGCACGTGAAGATCGGGATACTCGGCCTGGAACTGCATGATCTTGGGCAGCATCCAGCGCATCACGCAGGTCGGCACTTTCAGCGCGAGATCGGTGCGCTGGCGCGTGAGCCGCAGCGATATTTCTTCGATGCGCGCAAAGCTCTCTTTGACGGCGGGCAGCAGCAGTTCGCCTTCCGCCGTCAGCGTGAGGCCTTTCGCGTGGCGCTTGAAGAGCGGGAACCGGTAGTAGTCCTCGAGCGCGAGAATCTGGCGGCTCACGGCGCCCTGCGTGAGACACAGATGCTCGGCTGCGCGCGTGAAGCTGCGATGGCGCGCCACTGTCTCGAAGATCTGCAAGGCGTTCAGGGGCGGAAGTCGTCGCATGGGCGTGGATCGCATCAGTAAAAATCATCGGGCGTGACGCTTCGACTCGAAGCACGCGGCCGACCATTCCCAAGCATACGCGATCCAAAATTCTCCGGGCACCGTTCGTCATGCGCGGCGCTCATGCGGCAGCGGCTTCGGGACAACCCGTACGGCATGAGCGCACGTCATGGCGTCCATGCGCAGATTTCGATTGTTTGCGGATTTTGGCAAACCTAGAGTGACCCTCACCCGTAGTCCCCGCAGCCCCAACCTTCAACGAAAGGATGCACCGATGACCTTCGCCGCCCTCTACCGCCGCCGCTTCTCCCACGCGTTCGCGGCCTTTGCCTTGACGGGCGCCGCGTTGTCCGCGTTCGCCCCGCTCGCGCATGCGGATGCCCTCGACACGATCACGAAGGCGGGCATCGTGCGCGTCGGCGTGTTCGAGGATTATCCGCCGTTCGGCTCGATCGGCCCCGACATGAAGCCGCAAGGCTATGACATCGACGTCGCGAATCTGATCGGCAAGTCGCTCGGCGTGAAGGTGGAGCTGGTGCCCGTGACGGGCGACAACCGCATGGCGTATCTCGCCGACCACAAGGCGGACATGCTGCTGTCCGTCGGCCAGACGCCCGAGCGCGAGAAGGTGATCGACTTCTCGCAGCCCTACGCGCCTTACTACCTCGCCGTGTTCGGCCCGAAGACGGTGAAGGTGAAGGACGCAGGCGATCTCGCGGGCAAGAGCATTTCGGTTGCGCGCGGCACGCTGGAGGACCTGAGCGTGACGAAGATCGCGCCGCCGTCGGCGAACATCAAGCGCTTCGACGATCCGAACGGCGCTATTTCTGCATTTCTTTCTGGTCAGGTACAGTTGATGGTCGTAGGCAACGATGTGGGCGCGACGATACTCGCGCGCCATCCCGCCAACGATCCCGAGCAGAAGTTCTCGCTGTTCAGTTCGCCCGATCACGTCGGCTTGAACAAGAACGAGCCGCGCCTGCTGAAGAAAGTCGACGAAACCATCGCGCGCGCCCGCAAGGACGGCACGATGAACGCGATCTCGCAGAAGTGGCTGCGCGCGCCGCTGCCGGAGAATCTCTGAGTCCTTGCGTTGAAGTCCTTGCATTGAAGTCCTCTTGATCGCCGATGCCACGATGAGCCGCATACGATGAGTTACTCGTTCGATTTCAGCAGCTTCGACATGTACGCGGGCATGCTCGTGCGTGGCGTCGGCGTGACGCTCGGGCTCACGGCCGTCTCGACCGTGCTGGGCGGCGTCGTCGGCATTGGGGGCGCGGCGGCTGCCGCGTCCGGTCCGAAATGGGCGCGCGCGCTGATCGCCACGTATGTCGAGCTGATCCGCAACACGCCGTTTCTCGTGCAGCTCTTCTTCGTGTTCTTCGGGCTGCCGAGCCTCGGCATCCACATCGATGAGATCGAGGCCGCGATTCTCGCGATGACGGTCAATCTTGGTGCGTACGCAATCGAAATCGTGCGCGCCGGCATCGAGTCGATTCCGCACGGACAGGTTCAGGCCGCGCAGGCGCTCGGCCTGGAGAAGCGCCAGGTGTTTCGCCATGTCGTGCTGCCGCAGGCGGTCGCCAACGTGTTCCCCGCGTTGCTGAGCCAGGTGCTGATCGTGATGCTCGGCTCGGCCGTGGTGTCGCAGATCTCGGTGCCCGATCTGACCTACGCGGCGAACTACATCCAGTCGCGCAACTTCCGCTCGTTCGAGGCGTACCTGATCATCACCGCGACGTATCTGGTGCTGTCGATCGTCTTGCGTCGACTGCTGAACCGGCTCGGCAAGGGGCTCTTCGCAGGGCGCGCGGCCCGCTCCACGGATGCGCCGCGCGGCCTCTTTCGCAACCTCCTCGGATGGCGCGGCGCGCGTCCGGCGCCGTCGACGGAGCGGCCGTCATGATCGAATTCACGCTGTGGGACATCGCGCGCAATCTGCTGCTCGCCGCGCGCTGGACGGTGCTGCTGTCGCTGATCGCGTTCGTCGGCGGCGGCATCGTCGGGCTGTTGCTGCTCGCGATGCGCGTGTCGCCGTTGTCGTGGCTGAGGCGCGTCGTCGTGCTGTATGTCGAGCTGTTCCAGGGCACGCCGTTGCTGATGCAGCTCTTTCTCGCGTTCTTCGGCTTGCCTTTGCTCGGCGTCGACGTATCGCCGTGGGTCGCCGCGACCGTCACGCTGACGCTATACACGAGCGCGTATCTCGCGGACATCTGGCGCGGCTGCGTCGAAGCGGTGCCGCGCGGACAATGGGCCGCGGGCGCAAGCCTCGGCATGACGTTCGGCCAGCAGCTGCGCTATATCGTGTGGCCGCAGGCGCTGAAGATCGCCGTCGCGCCGACGGTCGGGTTTCTCGTGCAAGTGGTCAAGAGCACGGCGCTCACGTCGATCATCGGCTTCATCGAACTCACGAAGACGGGCACGATGATCACCAATGCGGCGTTCCGGCCGTTTCCGATCTATGGAATGGTCGCGCTGCTGTACTTCGCGATGTGCTTTCCGTTGACGTGGTATGCGCGGGTGCTTGAGCGCAAGCAGAAGGTCGGGCAGCATCGGTGACGTTCTTTCGTTGCGAAGGTGCCTGCATTGAAAATGCGAGCGCCTTCGCCCACAAAACGCTTATCGTGCAGCCTGAGTCGCCTTCCTCAACTTCGCGACGTCGGCCGCGCCGACAGCAGGCGCACCGTTATTCCAGCCCGCGCGAACGAACGTGAGCACATCGGCGATCTGCTGATCGTTCAGCACGCTCGCGTACTTCGGCATCGGATACGGCGCGGGAATACCGCCGATCACGAGGTCTTCCGTGCCGTTCAGCGTCACGTTGATCAGCGATGTCGCGTCCTTTTCCAGCACGTTCGGGTTGCCGGCGAGCGGCGCGAGCATCGGCGCGAACGCGCGTCCATCGACGCCATGACAGTGCATGCAGTACGCCGTATAGACGCGCGCGCCCGCATCATTGGCCGGCCGCGTCAGCGACACTTTCGTCGCCTTCGCATCGTATGCGTACGCGGGACCGCCCGAGCCGCCCGCCGCAGGCAACGACTTCAGATAGCGCGCCATCGCGGCGACATCGGCATCTGTCATGGCTTGCGTGCTGTTGTTGATCACGCTCGTCATCGCGCCGAATGCGGACGCATGCCGACTCGCGCCCGTCTTCAGGAACTGAGCGACGTCCGCGTCGGACCAGCGGCCGAGACCCGTGTTGTGCTCGCCCGTCAGATTCGATGCGAACCAGTTCTCGAGCACGCCGCCCGTCAGATACGCGTTGCTGCTTTCGTCGAGCGCCTTCTCCTCGAACGCGATGCCACGCGGCGTGTGACACGAGCCGCAATGCCCGAGGCCCTGGATCAGATACGCGCCGCGATTCCACGCAACGTCCTTGTCCGGCTTGTTCTGATACACGCCGTTGTCGAGAAAGACCAGGTTCCAGAGTTTCAGCGGCCAGCGCATGTTGAGCGGCCACTTGATATCGGACTCGCGATTCGCCTGCTTCACGGGGGCGACACCGTTCATGAAGTACGCGTAGAGCGCATGCATGTCGTCGTCGTTGACCTTCGCGTACGACGGATATGGCATCGCCGGATACAGGTTGTGGCCGTCCTTCGCGACGCCCTCGCGCATCGCGTGCCTGAAATCGTCCTCGCTGTAGCGGCCGATGCCTGTGTCCGGGTCGGGCGTGATGTTGGTCGAGTAGATCGCGCCCATCGGCGTCGTCATCTGCAGGCCGCCCGCGAACGGCTTGCCGTGCGGCGCCGAGTGGCACGCGATGCAATCGCCCGCCTTCGCCAGATATTCGCCGCGTTTGACGAGAGCGTCGTCGGCAGCGTGGGTGATGGCAGGCAGCGCAAGCACGGCTGCTGTAACGAATGCCTTCCATGTCGTGTTCATCGCAGGCCTCCGTTCACGCACTCATCAACTGATTGCCGACGGGCAACTGCCGCAGCCGCTTGCCCGTCGCCGCATAGATCGCATTGGCGATCGCGGGAATCACGGCGGCCGTCCCCGGCTCGCCGATGCCGCCCGGCGCCTCGCCGCTCTTCACGATATGCACGTCGATCGGCGGCGTTTCGTTGATGCGCAGCATCCGGTAGTCGGTGAAATTGCTCTGCTGCACGCGGCCGCGGTCGAGCGTGATCTCGCTATAGAGCGTCGCTGTGATCGCGAAGATCACGCCGCCCTGAATCTGCGCTTCGACGGTGTTCGGATTGACGACCATCCCGCAATCGACCGCGCACACCACGCGATTCACCTTGACCTCGCCCTGATCGACGGTCACATCGGCGACCATCGACAGATAGCTGCCGAACGCATGCATCACCGATACGCCGCGCCCCTGACCCTTCGGCAGCGCGCCGCCATAGCCGGCCGCCTGGGTCGCGACGTTCAGCACATTCAGCGCGCGCGGCGACTTGCCGAGCAGATCGCGCCGGTACTTGACGGGGTCCACCTTCGCTTGCGCCGCGAGTTCGTCGATGAAGCTCTCGACGACCCACGTGCCCCGCGTCGGCCCCACGCCGCGCCAGAAGGCCGTAGGTATGTCGCGCGGCTCCTGGCGCACGTAGTCGACGAGCTGGTTCGGCAGGTCGTACGGCAGGTCGGCCGCCACCTCGACGGCATCGGGATCGACGCCGTTCTTCACGGCGGGCGGCGCGAAGCGCGCGAGAATCGATGAGCCGACGATCCGATGCTGCCACGCGATCGGCTTGCCGTTCGCGTCGAGCCCGGCCGAAATCCTGTCGTAGTAGTACGGGCGATACATGTCGTGCTGGATGTCCTCTTCGCGCGTCCACGTCACCTTAACGGGCACATTCAGTTGCTTGCCGACTTTCACCGCCTGCGTGACCATGTCGGCTTCGAGCCGCCGGCCGAAGCCGCCGCCGAGCAGATGGTTGTGCACGACAATTTTTTCCGGCGGCAGCCCTGTCACTTTGGCGCCCGCATCCCGCGCCCGCGTCGGCACCTGCGTACCGACCCAGATATCGCAGCCGTCTGGCTTCACATGGACCGTGCAGTTGATCGGCTCCATCGTCGCGTGCGCGAGAAACGGCTGCTGATACACGGCATCGACGCGCGTCTTCGCCTGCGAGAACGCGTTGTTCACGTCGCCCTCCTTGCGCGCGACGGCGCCTTCGCGCTGCGACGCTTTCACGAGATCGTCGACGATCGTCTGCGTCGATACCGACGCGCCCGCGCCTTCGTTCCATGTGATCTTCAACGCCGCCGCGCCGCGTTTCGCGGCCCACGTGTGAGCGCCGATCACGGCGACGCCATTGTCGATCTTCATGATCTGACGCACACCGGGAATCTTCTTCGCGGCCGTATCGTCGACGCTCGCGAGCGTCCCGCCGAACACGGGGCAGTTGACGATGGCCGCATAGACCATGTCGGGGAGACGCACGTCGAGACCGAACATCGCGCTGCCGTCCACTTTTTCCGGCGAGTCGAGACGCTTTGCCTGCGTGCCGATCAGCTTGAAGTCCTTCGGGTCTTTCAGCGTCACGTTCTGCGGCACGGGCAGCTTCGCGGCGACATCGGCGAGTTGCCCATAGCCGATGCTGCGCTTGCTCTCCGCGTGAACCACCTGGCCGTTCTCCGCATGACACGACGCCGGGTCCACCTGCCACTGCTGTGCGGCGGCGTTGATCAGCAGCACGCGCGTCGTCGCACCCGCGCGGCGCATCGGCTCCCACGCATAGCGGATCGACGTCGAGCCGCCCGTCAGCTGGCCGCCGAGCAGCGGATCGGTGAAGAGTTTTTCGTTGGGCGGCGCATGGTCGATCGTCACGCTGTCGAGCGGCACTTCGAGTTCTTCCGCGATCAGCATTGGAATCGACGTGTACACGCCCTGTCCCATTTCGACCTTCGGGACGATCAGCGTGACCTTGCCCGCCGTGTCGATCTGCACAAAGGCGTTTGGCGCGAGCACGCCATTTTGCGGCGTCTCGACGCCATCGCCGCCGATCACCGTCTTGCGTGCGTCGCCTTGGCCGCCCTGACTTTGCGCGGGCACGCTGAAGCCGAGCAGCAAACCGCCGCCCGCCATCGCGGCGACGCTCGCACTGAACTTCAGAAACGCGCGGCGCGTGACGGGCGAATGGTCGTCGTCGCGCGGCTTGCCGTTTTGAGCATCGAGCAATCCTTGCGACATGTCACGCCTCCTTCGCGGCCCGCTTCACGGCCGCGCGAATCCGGTTGTACGTGCCGCAGCGGCAGATGTTGCCCGCCATCGCCGCGTCGATGTCGGCGTCGCTCGGAGTCGGGTTCTGCGCAAGCAGCGACGCTGCCTGCATCACCTGGCCCGACTGGCAGTAGCCGCATTGCACGACGTCGAGGTGCCGCCATGCCGCCTGAACTTTCTTGCCCGCAGGCGTATCGCCGACGGCTTCGATCGTCGTGATCTTCTTCTCGCCAACAGCCGCAATGGGCAGCACACAGGAACGCACGGCCACGCCGTCCAGATGCACGGTGCACGCGCCGCACTGCGCAATGCCGCAGCCGAACTTCGTTCCCGTGAGACCGATGATGTCGCGCAGCACCCAGAGCACGGGCATGTCGTGCGGCGCGTCGATGGTATGAGACTGGCCGTTGATGTTCAGCGTTGTCATGTCCATTCCGTAAGTGGGTGCCGTTTATCCGCCGACGCCTGACAAAATGCAATCGATCCCCGCACTTTGTCACGCATGGCGCGCTAATCGTGCAACGCGCATGGATGCACACAGCGTGCATCGACCCATTGCGCATGCAATCAAAAACTGAGGTCAATCGATTGTAGTGGCACGTTAAAAAACGTGCGTGCGGACTGCCCGCCGAGGCTATCGCTCGATACCGATTGCACCGGTGTTCGATGTCGCGTGTAATAGCCGTGCACGCTATCTGCCTGGAGTCGAACGATGAACGACCAACGCGCCATTCAGTTTCTTGGGGACATTCGCAAGCCGCTGCTCGTGCTGCACAAAGCGATACTCGATCACGAGCGCGCGTTGTATGAAAAGGAGTTCGGGCCTGTCACGCCCGCTGCGTTCCTGCAGGTGTTGATCAACGGCTCGGGCTTTCGCTGGCTAACGCCGCTATCGACGGTGATCGCCAATGTCGACGAGACTCTCGACAACGACGAAGCGACTTCCGCTGAACGCACCGCAGCCGTGGAGTCGACAGTGGGCCTTTTCTCCGATGACGTGCCGGGCAATCTGTTTCTGCCGCGCTATCGGCAGATCTTGCAGAACAGCCCCGAAATACTTCATGCACATGGACAGGTCGCGCCGATCCTGAAGTCGGTCGAAGGGGCGTGACCATCGTTATCCATCGAAACAGATCGCGCTCGCGCGGTTCGCGAAACGGAGTTCAACACCGATGAAGCAATGGACGCTCGATCAGACATTCACATACCGCGATCAGGCCGTGCGCTATCGGACCTTCGGCGATGGTCCGCCGATCGTTCTGATTCACGGCACGCCGTTTTCATCATGGGTATGGCACCGGATCGCGCCGCATCTCGCGCATGAACGCAAAGTGTATGTCTACGATCTGCCCGGCTATGGACAGTCCGAAATGCGTGAAGGCCAGGACGTCTCGCTCGGTGTGCAGAACGGCGTGCTGGGCGCGCTGCTGGCGCATTGGAAGCTCGATGCGCCCGATGTCGTCGCGCACGATTTCGGCGGCGCAACAGCGCTGCGCGCGCATCTGATCGATGGCTGCGAATATCGAAGCCTGACGCTGATCGACCCGGTTGCCGTCGCGCCCTGGGGCTCGCCGTTCGTCAGGCACGTGCGCGAGCACGCGGCGGCGTTCGCTGGCCTGCCTGCGTATATCCATGCGGCAATCGTCGATGCGTATATTCGCGGCGCGGTCGCGAGGCCTATTTCCACTGAGAGTCTCGCTCCCTATGTCGAGCCGTGGCTCGGGGACATCGGGCAGCCGGCCTTTTATCGTCAGATCGCGCAGATGGATCAGCGCTATACGGATGAAGTCGAAGCGCGCTATCCGCGGATACGCTGCCGCACGCAGATTCTGTGGGGCGAAGACGACCAATGGATTCCCATCGAGCGCGGGCGGCATCTGGCGAGTCTCGTGCCCGGCGCGCGTTTTCAGGCCGTGCCGAACGCCGGACATCTGATGCAGGAAGACGCGCCCGAAGCGATCGTCGCCGCCGTGATGCGCTGGATCGGCTGAGCAACGGGCCTAAACGTAGCGAGGCGCCGGCGAACTTCGTTCGTCGGCGCCTTGCCTTCAGGCCGGTATTCCGTGCACGCGTTGAAACGGCTCGATCAGCTCCGTTGATGCGGCAGAAAAGGCATCGGATCGATTGGCTTGCCGTCGTGGCGCAGCTCGAACAGCACGGAGACGCGCGAGTTGTTCTCGCTGCCCATCTCGGCGATCTGCTGCCCCTTGCGCACGATGTCGCCCGTCTTCACGAGCAGTTTGCGATTGTGCGCGTAGGCCGTCAGAAAGTCCTTGTTGTGCTGGACGATGATGAGGCTGCCGTACTCGTTGAGCCCCGTGCCCGCGTACATCACCTTGCCGTCCGCAGCGGCCCGGATCGGGTCGCCCGGCTTGCCGCCGATTTCGATGCCGCGCGTCTCGCCCGGCTGGAAAGCCTCGACGACGCTGCCCTGCGCCGGCCAGATCAGCGACACGCCCTTCGCGTGACGCGACACTTCGGCGTTCACTTCGCGCGCTTCGGCGGCGCTCGGCGCAGGCGCGGCGGCCGAAGCCGTCGTGCTCTGTGCGTTGTTCGAGCCGTCGGCGTCATTCGAATCGCTGCCGGTTGCGCTGCTGACTGTCGCGCCCGACGCATTGCCGGCGTTCGCATTCACGCTCGACGTCGATCCGTTTGAAGCCGAAGAAGATGTCACCGGCATCGCGACCATTTTGACGGCATCCGGCGACGACACCTTCAGTGACTGACCGGCCCGCAAGCGCGCGTGTGGTTTCAGATGATTCCACGCGACGATCTGCGCGACCGTCACGTTATGGCTGCGCGCGATGCGGGCAAGCGAATCGCCGCGCCGCACCTTGTACATGACGGGCGGCACGGGTTGCGCGACCATCTGCGTCGCGGGTTGCGCGGGCGTTGAATTTGCGGCCGTCTGGTTGCTCGCGGCCGCGTCATTGTTATTCGCATTCTGTTCGCCGACGTGCGCGCAGGCACCCAGCATCAAGGCGAAGGCAAAGCTCGCGAAACTGGCCCACGTCTTATCGAGTCCACTCATCGACATCTGCTCTCCCGCATTGTTCGTTAAAGACCGGATGCGCGCTTCTGCCTGCCCAGCAGGTGTCGACCGACACTTGCGAACGGTGGCGCAGCATGCCGCCTTGATGCGGCTGCAACCTTCCGGCGCTGTGCCGGAATCAGCCGATGCCCTGCCGGAGCCGCGTCAAACGTGATGCGATCTTCCGTCAAAAGGGCCAGATTAAGCGTCTAAAATGAATCCCGCATTGTAGATTGCGTGCGCCGGAAAAGCGGGCGGCCCGAACACTCTGATACAAATGAAATGTTTGACGGCGGCTTTTTTGCTTGCCCCGCCCTGCGACGCCCGTCGCGCGGGCGTCGAAGCGTCATGACGACCGCTCAATCTCATATCGGCATGACGCGCACGAAACTTGAGACGCGCGCCGTTACCCCACCGTTGCCCTTTATGGAGACGAACGCATGACTGGCCCTGTCGAATCGAAAACCATCAGCGTGTCGATCGCGCGCGATTGGCGCGAAGTCTACGCATTCATGGAGCACCCGCTGTCGTTCGCGCAGTGGGCATCGGGGCTCGGCAAGCCGTTGCGCGGCGAAGGCTCGCAGTGGACCTTCGAAAGCGCCGACGGCCACCCCGTCACCGTGCGCTTCACGCCGCGCAATCCGTATGGCGTGCTCGATCACTATGTGACGACTGAACACGGTGACGAGATTTACGTGCCGATGCGCGTCATCGCGAACGGCGACGGCGCCGAAGTGCTCTTCACGCTGCTGCGCGCGGCCGACATGAGCGACGCGCGATTTGCCGCCGACGCGCAATGGGTCGAGCGCGATCTCGCCGCGCTGAAGCGGTTTCTCGAGAAGCGCTAGCGCAAGGCGCGCATCGCTTCATGCACGCACGATCGTCACGCCGAGCGCATCGAAGGGCGCGGTCGCTTCGCGAGGCGTGCCCTTCTCGACGACAATCGTACTGGCCGCATTGATGTCCGCGATCTTGTAGGCGGACGCGGCGTTCAGCTTCTCCGACGACGCCAGCACGACCGTCTCCGCTGCGTGCGCCGCAAGCGCGCGCTTGATGTACGCCTCCTCCAGATCGCCCGTGCTGAGCCCCGCCTCGGTGTGAACGCCCGTCACGCCCATGAAGTAGAGATCGGCGCGAATGTGGCTGAGCGCTTCGATGGCAGCCGCGCCCACCGTCACCATCGAATGACGGAACAGCCGCCCGCCGATTAGCACGACTTCGAGCGCTTCGTGTTCCGCCAGTTCGACCGCTATGCTCGGGCTGTGGGTCACGATCGTCGCGCGCAGATCGATCGGGAGGTGGCGGGCCAGCTGGATCGCCGTCGTGCCGCCATCGACGATTGCAATCTGCCCCGGTGCGATCATCTGCGCGGCGGCCCGTCCGATCGCCGCCTTCGCCTCCGAGCCGATCGACCGGCGCTTCGCGAGGTCCGCCACGGCCGGTGACGACGGCAACGCGCCGCCATGGACGCGCTGCAACTTGCCTTCGGCGGCAAGCTCGCGCAGATCGCGCCGCACCGTGTCTTCCGATACGCCGAACGATTCGCTCAGGGGCTTCGCCAGCACCTGGCCGTCGCGCTTGAGCGCATCGAGGATCAGTTTCTTGCGTTGAGAGGTCAGCATCGGGTTTGCCTGAATAACGGTCCGCGATAGCCACCTGCTCGGCTATGCACGATTTTTCTTGATTTTGCATGAATCTGCACGATACCATGATTCGACAGCGCGGCCTATCCGGGACGCGTCCTACCGGAATCACCGCCTCCGATTCCGGCCTCGACACAGGAGTGCACATGAGCGGAACCGTTGAACGCGTGCGTATCGTCAACGTGCAGGTGCTATCCGACGAATGGTACGTGCTGAAGAAAACCACCTTCGACTATCAGCGCGCCGACGGCAGCTTGCAGCGGTTGAGCCGCGAGACCTACGACCGCGGCAACGGCGCGACGCTTCTTCTCTACGATCTGCGGCGCAGAACCGTCGTGCTCACGCGGCAGTTCCGCTTCCCCGCCTTCGTCAACGGCCATGATGGGATGTTGATCGAGACGCCTGGCGGGTTGCTCGAGGAAGCGTCACCGGAAGAAAGAATTCGCGCCGAGGTCGAAGAGGAAACGGGCTATCGAGTCCAAACGGTGCGCAAAATCTTCGAGGCATTCATGAGCCCGGGCTCGGTGACGGAGAAGGTCTATTTCTTCGTCGCCGAATACGACGCGGGCACGCGCGTGGGCCGAGGCGGCGGAGTCATCGACGAGGGCGAAGACATCGAAGTGCTTGAATTGCCGCTCGTCGATGCGCTAACGATGGTTGCGCGAGGCGAGATCATGGACGGCAAGACTATCATGCTGCTGCAGTATGCGGCTTTGCATTTGTTCCGGGAATGAACTTGCGCGTTCGCAATTCGGGCGCCATAAAAAAGCCCGCCGCTCTTCGAATGAAGCGCGACGGGCAATGCGTGGAAAGCTCACGACACGAATGTCGCTTGCTACATGACGCTTAGAACTTGTGGCGGATCGCTGCGCGGAACGCAAACTGATTCGCCGTCGACGACGGAGCCTGTGTGCCCAGGATGAACGCGTTGTCCATGACGGAGTTCGTCTTGTCGCCCGCGACCTTCTGATACATGCCCTGCACGTAGAAGTCCGTACGCTTCGAAACGTTGTAGTCCGCCATCAGGCCGACTGAGTGGACCTTCGGCTTCACGCCGCCCGTCGATGCATCGTAGCTCTCCATCGTGTACACGTATTCGCCGCCGACGAAGAACGCGGGCGTGACCTGATACTTCGCGTTCAGTTCGAAGTTCTGGAACTTTAGTGTGTTCAGCGTCGCGCCCGGCGCGATGATCGCGGCCGGATCGGCCAGATAGCCGTTGCCCGTCGGGTTTTTGTAGTTCGAGTTCGTGTACGCAAAGCCGACCGTCGCCGAGCCGAGCGTGTAGTTGATGCCCGCGCCAAACACGCGCATACGTTGCGCAAGAAAGCTTGCGTCGTTGGTTGCGATCGCGCCGCCCGTCGTCGCGCCCGCGTTATTCGCCTGCAGGTACGCGGCGGCGAGCAGCAGACCGCCCGTCGCGTATTGCGCGCCGATGCTGTACTGACGGTCGTTAGCGAAGTTCGTGTCGTTGCTGAAGCTGTACGTGCCGCCGAACTTGAAGCCCGCGATGTCGGGGCTCGCATATTTGATCGTGTTGTTGACGCGGAACGAGTTGTCCGTGTTGTCGTTGTCGAACGGATGCGAGAACAGATAGCCGGACCAGTTGCCGTTTGACGTCGTTTGCGCAAGGTAATCGACGACGGAATCGTACTGACGGCCGAATGTGACCGTACCGAACTTATCGTTCGACAGACCGACATACGCCTGACGGCCAAACATGCGGCCACCTTGGCCGAGCCGGCCGCTATTCAGGTCGAAACCGTTTTCCAGCTGGAAGATAGCCTTGTTGCCGCCACCCAGGTCTTCCGCGCCCTTCATGCCCCAGCGGCTGCCTTGCGCGTAGCCGCTTTGCAGCTCGACTACGCTGTTGCCGCCGACGTTGTTCGTATAGTCGATGCCCTCGTCGATCACGCCATACAGAGTGACACTGCTTTGTGCAAAGACGGAAGCGGTGAATGCGGCGGTGGCGGCCAATGCGATGACCTGTTTTTTCATTGAATGATCTCCGTTTGTTGGTAGAGGTGTGATTCGTTGTGTTCTGTTTTATACAACTATTCATTCGTCATGCTAAATGTATATAAAGCTTTTTGGAGCTTTACACACATGTGTTATCGACCCACAACGCATGCAGCGGACGAGATGCTGCCCGAGCTAGTGCGTGCAGTCCAGTTGAAGCATTCACGGGTGTGAGATTCGTTGTGAAACGCCCACAATTGGTGCGTCAATTCGTGCGATTGAATGGGTCTGTCAGACTGGTTCTAACGAGACATGACCCGCTTTCGTTAAAACTTTCTTCTCAGAGACAGCCGCAAGGTGAATCGGAATTGTCTGATTTGATGTGTCGAAACGTCTACGTATTCTCTGCGCCTCTATGAGGCGTCCGTTGAAGCGCGTATTGAACCTCGCCTCACACCCTCGTCACCATGCGCCACGGCGCCGTCACGCAGCAGGGAATGCATTGATGAAGATGACTCATTGTCCTGACTCATACACTTCACGCCATGCCGTGCCCAATCCGGGTTTTAGTCGCTTCCTAAACCCTATTGGAATCCTTGTATTCGACGGGTTCTCGATGTTGCCTGTGGCAGAAGTCGTCGACGTCTTCGATAAAGCGAATCATGTTCTCGCGGCCGCACACCGTGACACGCCCACCTACCGCACTGCCTTTGTTTCCCGCCACGGCGGTTGTATATCCAGCTCGGCGCACATCGACGTATTGACACAATCGATCAAACTTTTGGGTAAAGCGCGAGCACTATTCGTCGCGAGCGGTGAAACGGGGGATACGCAATCCGATGGATGGCTTCGCGAAGCGACAGTTGAATCAGACGAGATCTTCCCTATTGGTAACGGCGACGCGTTGTTGTCCGCGATGGGGGGATCAAGTCGCTGGTCTACGGCGGGCAACCAGACTCCTACCAGGGACTTGCGCGCTATGGACACTGGGAGCGTCACTGCCCCACACGCGCCGATGCCACGCTCCGGAATCCGACAGGCACTCGAAATAATCCGGCGGGATTTTGGCGTTGCCATTCTACGTCGTGTTCTGGAGTTGCTGCCCGATACAAATCGGCCAGAGCTTGCCTTGATTGCAAGCGATAACGGCAAATCGATCAGGCAGAAAATTCAGGAAAGCGCGCAGTGGATCACGCGCAATTGCAACAAGTCGATTTCCATTACGGTAGCTGCACAAACGGCGAACATGAGCGACCGCTCATATTTACGGCACTTTCGCGCGGAAATGGGCGTCAATCCTTCTGAGCATCTCCGGCGTTCGCGCATCGAGCTTGCTGCGGCCATGCTGGAATCGAGCGATCTGCCTGTCGACAAAATTGCAAGACGATGCGGACTGACGGGTGGGGAATGCCTTGCGAGACTTTTTAGGCAGGTTTGGCATATTTCTCCGACAGAGTATCGGAGTCGGTTGCGTTCAACGTGCTCAAAGACATGAGAATTTTTGTCGAGACGAAGCCGCGTATTCTGAATTTTATCGATCGATACAAGCGATGCTGACGCCTATTTTCAAAGCCACCGACTTTCTCTGTATTTCGGGGGCCGCCTATATTTCGCAAAGCATCGTCTTTCACGACCGCACTACGTTTTCACATATTGACGGTCTAATGGGCATGCTCGGGCTTATGCTTCCGTTTATAACGTTTCGGTTTATCAGGGTTTACCGGCCTTTTCGTTATAATTCTGCGCTTGCCAGTGTCATGCGCGTCCTGCTCGCCTGGTTTATCGCCCAACTAGTTCTGGCTGGGTTGTCACATGCCTATCCTGGCGGTGAACTGCGAAAACATTGGTTGTTGTGGTGGACGACGATAGCCGCATGCATGCTCGTCGCCGGACGTTGCACAATCCACGCTTTGCCATCACTGCTGCGTTCGTGGCGGTTTGCACCGGCGCGAATCGCAATCGTCGCGCCGTTCGCAGCGAATGTCGATCTGCTCATGCGGATAGCTCAGGCGACGAGAAATGCCTTCGTCCCGGAAGTAATTTTCAATCCTTCTCTACCATGCGATACCACAATCGATCACGTCCCATTGGTGTGCGAATTGAGTGCGTTCAAGCAGCTTGTACGGATAAAAAATCTTAGGGAAATCTGGATCATCAATCCGCTATTTGAACCGATTTCCGTCGAGCACTTGATCGAAGAATTTCGGGACGAGTTCGTCAATATTCGTGTGCTGCCGCTGTTTGAAGGAAGCATGCCTGTTAGGGCAGTTGGCGACTTTCGTGGCGTTCCAGTCCTGAATATCATGGCTACGCCTGAACGAAGTTGGGACGTTCTGCCGAAGGAGCTATTCGACCGCGCGTTTGCTCTTTTCGTGTTGCTCGCGATTTCTCCAGCGCTGCTCGCGATCGCCATTGCCGTGAAGCTGTCGTCACCAGGTCCGATCATGTTCCGACAGTACCGTATGGGCATGAATGGTGATGTCTTTTCGATCTATAAATTTCGCACGATGTTTCAGGATGCGGACCTGCCAGGCTCTGTCGTTCAGGCGCGCAAGGGAGATGCGCGTGTCACCAGAGTGGGCCGCGTCCTGCGGCGTACGAGCCTCGATGAATTGCCGCAGTTTATCAACGTGCTCAAAGGAGAAATGTCCGTAGTAGGGCCGCGCCCACATGCTGTCGAGCACGACAAGTATTACAAGGATCTCATCCAGCACTATATGTTCCGGTATCGAATCAAGCCCGGCATCACGGGGTGGGCGCAGGTGAACGGGTATCGGGGAGAAACGGCAGAGATCGAGAAGATGGAAGCGCGAGTCAAGTTTGACATGCACTACATCCGACATTGGACATTCTGGATGGATATGAAAATTATCGCCTTGACCATAATTAGGGGATTTATAGGAAATAGTGTGTATTAAAGGCGTAACAAAAAATTACTTTTTGAGCCCGGCAACTGATGCAGCGGGAGATTTTCCGTCTCGCTCATTGTTACATTTCATACCACGCTTTACCCACAAAGGATCGCCTCGCAAGGCCGACTCACAATGTGCGCCGGAATGCCGACTCCTGTCGCATTGGGCGATACGTCACTCAGGACCACGGCATTCGCGCCGATCTTCGCGCCACGTCCAATGGTCACCGGACCCAGAATGCAGGCCCCTGCGCCGATAAGTACGTCATCCGAGCAGGTTGTTGAAATACCTTCCGCACCGGTCATCCGGGTATGAGGGGTAAACGTTGAGAAGAGCCGGACAATACTGAGACTGAAGCGATGCGCGGAGCGGACGGCTATACCGAGTCGATGTTCACGATGCCGAGGCTGGATGACTTCGTTCCGGCCAGTCACCTGTTGCGACCCATTCGGCTTTGGCTGAACGACGCGCTCACTCGCATGGATGCGCTCTTCTCGCGTATGTACGAGAGCGACGCGAAAGGCGGTCGCCCAAGCATTGCGCCGGAGAAACTGATTCGGGCACTACTGCTGCAGGTGCTGTATTCGATTCGCGGTGAACGCATGCTGATGGAGCAAATCTCCTACAACATGCTGTTTCGCTGGTTCGTCGGACTGGCAATGGACGATGCGGTGTGGGACCACTCTACCTTCAGCAAGAACCGGGACCCGCCTGATGGCTCACGACGTCATTGTTAGCCTGTTCAACGAGACGGTCGAGACGGCGCGCGTGCGTGCCTACCTGTCGGGCGAACATTTCAGCGTGGACGGCACGCTCATTCAGGCGTGGGCAGGACACAAGAGCTTTGTGCGCAAGGCGAAGTCGGACGACGATACGCCGCCTGATGGAGGGGCCGACTCCCACGAGAACTGGCATGGCGAGAAGCGTAGCAATGACACGCATGAATCCAGCACAGACAGTCAGACGCGACTCTTTCGCAAGAGTCGTGGCACGGGCGCCATGCTCTGCTACATGGGCCACCTGCTGACTGATAACCGGCATGGCCTCGTGGCGAACGCACGGGTGACGCAGGCCAATGGCACGGCCGAGCGTGACACAGCGGCTGAGATGCTTGCGGATACCGCGCAGTTCGCCCGTACGCCTATTAAGGTCGGTGCTGACAAGAACTACGACACGGCCGGCTTCGTGGCGACGTGCCGCGCACGCGGCGTGACTCCGCATGTGGCGCAAAACGATGGTCCGCGCGGGTGGCTCGGCCATCGACGGTCGCACCACGCGCTGGCCCGGCTACGCGATCAGTCAGCGCAAGCGCAAATTTATTGAGCAGGTCTTTGGCTGGAGCAAGACCGTCGGCAGGATTCGGCAGGCAATGTATCGAGGACTGGAGCGAGTCGACCAACTCTTCCTGCTCACCCAGGCGGCCTACAACCCTGACGCGTATGCGAACGCTCGCCTTTCGGGTGGTATGAAAGTGCAGGCACGCGAAAAAACGACATTGGATGCACCTGAATTAACGAACTTCGGCATCAAATTGGACGCGACGATTCAACGCAACAGTTCTTTCGAATGGGATGGCACGCCACGACGAAGGGATATTTCAACAGCCTGCTAGATGACCGGCGCACCGGGACACCCTCTCCCGCCGATTGCCACGTTGGGAGATATGACAATGTTGCTGCCCAGCACCGCCTGTCTGTGCACGACAATCTCGAGCCCTTGATAACCGAATGTTACGTTTCTCCCCACTCTGGCCGATGCCGGTAATGAGACGGAAAAAATAATTCGGTTGATGACCTTCAAAAACCATAGAAGAAACGGAACATGGAAGCGATAAAGAAAATGTGCAAGCCGATAGATGTAAATCATGTACTATCCACCAAATTGCAAGACTTCGCCAACCCGTCCACAGTGCGCCCGATCATTTCGTCAATTCCGACGCGGCGCGAGCCACGCCTTTCCGAGCATTAATGCAAATCGGCTGTTGGTCACGAAATACCGTTTCCACATCCGCCGGGGCTCCTGAATTACGCGGAAGAACCACTCCAGTCCCGAATTCTGCATCCATCGTGGTGCCCGCTTCACTTTGCCTGCAACTACGTCGAACGTACCGCCCACGCCCATTACAAAATCGACGCCCAGCTCCGATTGCCAGCGGTGGATGAAATTTTCCTTTTCCGGCGACGTAATTGCGACGAAAAGCATGCGTGCGCACGACGCACGAACCTGATCGACGACCGATCGCTCGTCGTCCCAGAAGTAACCATGGTGATAGCCGGCGATTTCCAACGCAGGATAGAGGTATGCACACCGTTCAGCCACACGCGCGACCACCTCGGTGGTCGCGCCAAGGAGAAACACCGAAATGCCTCGTCGTGCGGCTTCCTGCAACAGGCGCTCGAAAAGGTCCACGCCTGCCACGCGCTCGGGAACCTCATGTCTGAGCATCCGCGCCGCCCAAACCACTCCGATGCCATCGATATTGATGAAGTCGCACCCGCGAACCGACATCGCAAGCTGGCGGTCCGACTGCATGTGCACTAATTTGGCAACATTGATGCCAGCGTGCTGAGTAAATTCCTTAGTGTCGATTCGCTGCAAGATCGACGTTACGGTTTCCTCCATCGTTGCAACATCCATTGGACAACCGAACAACTCTATTCGTCGCATTGTTTTCCCAAAAATATTAATTTTCTATTTTACGAATACTGTCTTGCAGTCTTTATCGTTCGATATGCGCGGGAATTCATTTACTTGCTTGAGACAGAAACTGGTCCAAACAGCATGGCAATTCGATCAACGTCCGACGGTTCTGAATTCCATCCCGACTTATAGAGTCCCATTTTTAGATACGCATCCTGGACGCCAAGATAGGCGTTGGGGACACCCTGCGTCTCGAAGACCGACCGTCCGTCCTTCCATAGTTGCGTCGACGCGTGATACCCCTTCTCGTCGGCCACATAACGCAAAGCCCAATTCACCCATCGGCCACGATCCTTGTCCGCACAACATAGCCATTTGCCGGCGGAAACATTCGCTGTACTTTGCCCTCCGCGCTCAGACAGCGCATATCGCGCACCGAGCAGCGCGAGGGCGACCGTCGGCCCGCCTATCCACTTGCCTTGATGAATCTGGGTAATGATCACAGCCTGTTTCGAATCGAACGCGAAATCCGCGGGAATGTAGGTGCTCCACTGAATCAGATAGTCTGTGCCCTGAGCAAACCTCACCGGCTCCGGAAATAGCAGCTCCGCCCTAGGCACGCCGTTCGCGATTTTCGAGAAGTTTTCGTTTTTCGAAATGCTGACCCGCAACACCTTGCGCCCCGGATAAACGGGGTCGTCAACGACAGCAATGTCGCCCGGGTTAGCCTGAACACCAATTCCAGAACCGATGCCATCAAGCCAGTTCCTGGCATAGAGTGTTTCGTAGGTCTTCATCCGCGCCACGGCTCGCGAATCGGACAGAACCCCGCCCGATACCTCAGCGCCGACAACAGCAGTAAGGATGTTTAACGCTGCAAACAGCGCGACCTTTCCTGCCTTTGATTGTCCGGTCTTCATCTCTTTCCGCCAGGCAACGCCATCACGTTTCGATAGCAACAAACGTATTGGTCTGCAATCTTCTCGACCGAGTAGCGGCTGCACGCCCTCTTGGCAGCCTCCGCCCCCATGCGAACAGCGAGATCCGGGTTATCCAGCAAAATGTGGATCCGGTCCACCAGCCTCTCAACATCTCCGGGCGACACCAAATACCCCGTCCGTTCGTCCTCCACCAGGTCGAGGAAGCCGCCAACGGACGTACCGACAACTGGAACTCCAAGAAACATGGCCTCAAGCGTGGAGATACCAAACGACTCGAAATGACTAGGCATGCAGAACACACGAGCATTCCTGTACAGCGATAGCTTTTCCTCGCCTTCGAGCCAACCGACAAATTCCACGCTGTGATCGACCCGATGCGCGCTGGCCGCACGCTTCCACCGGTCGAGGTCGCCTCCGCCAGCAAGCTTCAAGCCAACGTGTACGCCGCGATCGGCCAATATGGCTAGCGCCTTCATCAAATCGTCGATGCCTTTTCCTTCGGCCAGACGACCGACGAACGCAATATAGGGTGGAGTGTTCCGGTTGGCCTTGCGAGGTATCGCATGCGACGCCGCCTGGGCCATGCGAGCTGTATTGCCGATGACGTAGAGTCCATCGCGTGTTCCCCGATATCGGCTCACCTCGTCGCCAATGGCTGACGACACTGCCACGGCGGCGTCCGCCCCACGCGCGAACCGGGACGCCGCATCGCGTATCACGCGGCTGGAACCAACGACGAAACGCTCAAAATTTCCTGCATGCAGGTGAAATGCAGCTTTCTTTCCGAAAAGCCTTGCGAGCAGATACAACATGTACTTGCGATAGAAAGAACCGCGAACGGAGACGTGGAAATGCACGATATTCACGTCACCGCACATCGCGACAAAGAAACGAGGAATATCCAACAGCAAGAAGGAGAGCACGCCTTTGATGCTCTGAAAGCCGTGCGTCTCGAAGAACGAGAACAGAATCTCCTGCGCTGCAAATCGTTCTCTTTCTCCGGCCAGTTCGGCCAGCACGGAGGCGATTCCTCCCCGCTGCCCCCAGCCCGGTCCGACGTGCAGAACCCGTACTACAGGTGACACGCCACAGCCGCTCCGCTCAGCGTCCTTCTTGTTCATGGTAAGGGATTCCGTGTTACCGGCTTCACTGTTCGTCCAGCCCGGGACAGGTACACCGCAATGATCGCCAGATATGGGCCGACGAGTGCTGACACCAATATGTGCCCCGCCGTTGCGGCGGTGGCCATCAGCACGATGAAAAACAGCTTTCCGAACCGTTGTATGCATCCACGGCTCCGATGGATGAATGCCTTTCCGAGCCAGCACAAGTAAAGCGTGAACACCGGCAAACCGAGGGCGAGCGTCAAGTCGAGTACGTCGATCTCGATGAGATAGCGTACGACAGGGTAGCCACCTGTGAGGAGCGGAACGAATCCCTTTTGCGAAACATCGTCCCATATCTTCGAGAACTTGACGTTTCGACCAGATAGCAGGACCGTCAAGAACCGTTCGCCATTCGCATGCTCGTGCTGGTACGTGAAGTACCTCACGCTGAGGTCGACGGCATCCCTCACATTCTGAGACGTGAGGTAAACGGAAATCGCCGCCCCCGCAACCAGCGATATGACCGTTGCGGCTTGAAGAGTCGCACGCATCAGGCTGTATCTCGCATAAAGGTATGAGCACGTTGTCATTAGTGCGCCGATGGCGGCGGCTTTGGTTCCGACTAGCAATGACGCGATGAAAATGCTTCCTGTCAAGAATGCATTGAACAGCGTCCACCCGGATCTCAGGACCCGCTGGAGTCCATATGCGAGGCCAACGATCATCAGCGCGGATGCCTCGTTTTGTGCATAGATGATGCCTTTGTAGCCCGACCGAATCTGCGTGTCGCCCCAGTAGCTACGAAACAAGTCGATGGAAAACACAGCGCCTGCAACAATAGACAGCGCATATACCAGCAGCGACAAGCGGATTAGTGACTGAAGCCCTTCGATCTGCCGATCGTCCATGCCGGATAGCGCGGCAAAGAACACGAAGAACGAGAACACCTTGAGCACCAAAACGCTTTGCTGCAGATACTCACCGATCGATATACCGCCTAGCGCCCAAGCAACCGTCGATACCGCAATGGCGGCAATAGCGAAGAACGCAGTCCGAAGGCTCGATGTCTTCATCCTCTTTCGCATCAGCATAACGAGGATGAGCCCGAACACCATTCCGCCACGGACCAAAAGCGAGTAGCGCCCTGAGTCGCCTGCGTCTTCGAAGCCATAAGATGCGCGTACCGAAAGAAAATCGGCGATCGGCGAGAGCACCATGCCGATAGCAAAGACAGCCGATGTCAGCGTGATCCGATTCCGCTTCGTGAAGCCACGCATGTACGCCCGCGGCTCGCGATGTTCCACAAGCTCAAGACCGCTCATGCCGGGAGTCCCCTTTCATGATCAAAGTAGCCATTCGAAGCATCGCGACTGCTCCCCACCGCCAGATGGTCCTCACAATTCGCAGCGGCCATAGTGCAGCGTCATGAACTGCTTTACGTGACTTCGTCAACGCGCGCCGCTCAGCCTCGATACTGCTCGGTAGCACCTCAAAGTTTTCCCACACGACATACGGGCGTACTTCGGCCACGCGTACGCCCGCGTTATCTATGTGCCACGGCCAATCGTCGAGTAGCGCGCGAATCGGCCCGCGAGCGTTCTCCACCGCAAGGCGAGCGCCCTGCGCAGATATCCAGTAACCCACGGCCCCCGACGTCCACTGCTTGAATGGAGCGCCGACTCGCAGTCCATCCATCAGCGTGGACTGCTTCAGCGGCTCATGGAAATAGGCCGCTGCTGCGCATGTGCGTGGCAACTTCGATCTGCCCAGCAACACGATATCGGCAATCGACGCCAGCCGCTCGTCGGACATATGCAGAACCCGCTCGAAGAAGCCTTGCTCGAGGATCGCGTCATCCTCAAGTACAACGGCACCGCGGCCGGTAGACGCAATCTCTTTCCAAACGGATAAGTGGCTTAGAAAGCACGCGACCTCGGCGGCGGTCATCGAACGTCGATAAAGCTGACGGGCTGCCGCATCGTCATAGCATTCCGCTATGTCCGCGTCGGTGAAAATACGCGCGTCCACAGCATCCGCAAACCGAAACGCGACGCGCTTTTCGCTCAAAACTCTCCCGATTGAATCGCGTCTTCCCGAACGCGGCAGTGATATGACGTGGACATCGAACATGACGAATTTCACCGATGCAACAATTGCAGAAAATGTGCGCGTATCTCAGGCTTGCGCACGATCATCACGAGGTACGCGGCGAGTATTGCGATTTCGGAGATGAGGAAAGAGGCTGCGGCACCTTCAGCGCCAAAACGCGGAACCGTGATAAGCGCCAGCACGACGTTCAAGCAACCCGCAACCAGCATAACCAACGAGCGCATGCGGCTCGCGCCGAACGGAATGAGCACTTGCAGGCCGAGAAAGTAGGCCAGGTTGCCGAACAGTGTGGCGAAACAAAGTATCTTGAGCACCGACGCCGAGTCGATGAATTTCCTGCCGAGTAAGAGCACAGTGAATGGCTCGGAGAGGAACGAGAACACCGCTACCCCGCCCGCTGTCGTCATGACTGTTGCTACCGCGCCAACGGCGGCGAGCTTCGCTGCTGTACGCCTGCGCTCGATCAACAGCGCTGCTATGCGCGGATAAAGGACGGTGTTGATCTGGGCGGGAACCATGTTGGCCGCGGTCTTGATCCTGTCAGCAGCCGCATAGATACCCGCTTGGTACGATCCGACCAACGAAGTCAGAATGACCGCGTTGGTTGTACTGAACAGGCTCACCGACGCGGACGAGACGAACAATTCAGTGCTCTCGCAAATACGGCGCCTAATCGCGCAAACGGACGTGCGGGGCCGCTTCATCACGCCAAGCCGCCATGCAGCACACACTGAAAATGCGCCGGTAACGACCGCTGCCGACGCCTGTATCGCCGCGGCGGCCGCCACATCCTCTTCGCGATGCACGAAGAGGAAAGTCAGTGGCAACGTCACGAAGCGGCCGGCGAGCGATACTACGGTGAACAGTGAGAACTGCTCCAACCCTTGCAGCAGCCAGTTCAATGTGAATACGTTACTGACCACCATGAGCCACGATGCGAGTACGATCGGCCGTGCCGATGCGATGTGTTCATCGGCATGCAGCACGATCCACAAACCGGCACACGACAACGCGCAAAGACAAGCTTTCGCGCCAATCGTCGACCAGATCAGTTCATTCAAAGCGTCTGGGTTCTCACGACACTCGACCACCGCTCGTGGGCCGCTCAAAAAGAATCCCCATTCCGTGACCAACGCGCCGTAGGTTGCAATCGCAGTTGCGTAGCCCAGCACGCCGAAATTGACCGGACCCAGCACGCGGGTCAGATAGGGGAAGGTCATCAGCGGCGCCAGATAGTTGCCCGTCTGCCACACCATCATTACCATTAAATTCCGCACGAGAATCCGCCTGTCCTGTGGATTCCCGCTGGGCACCGTATCGGACCGAGCTGTGTCAGTCATCAAACGCCCCGAACGCCCGACTCCTGTCGGCGATTCGACCTAGCCATGCGCCAACACCCCCCTCGTGTCGATGACGACCTTCGCCTGCAGCTTGACCGGATCAACCTGCTTGAATTGCATGTGATCGACAAGAATCACCACGATATCGGCTTCGGTCAGCGCGTCATGCATGTCGCAAAGCGGCACGGCTTCCTTCAGCACATCGGGCAACTTGCGAATGTTCGGCTCCACCGCAACCACCTGGCCGGGAAAGCGCTCCGAAAGACGCCGCACGATCTCAACCGCTGGACTCTCGCGCAAATCGTCGATATTCGCCTTGAATGCCAGCCCGAGGCACGCAATGACCGGTTCTCTGAAGCGCCTCGCCGCGCGCTCGACACGCTCAATCACGTGCCTCGGCTTGTCGTCATTCACCATGCGCGCGGTGCGGATCAGGCGCGCCTGTTCCGGCGCCGAATCGACAATGAACCAGGGATCGACCGCGATGCAGTGCCCTCCCACGCCCGGCCCCGGCTGCAGGATACTCACGCGCGGATGCCGGTTCGCGAGCCTGATCAGTTCCCACACGTTGATATCGAGCCTGTCGCAAATCATCGAGAGTTCGTTTGCGAATGCAATGTTCACGTCACGAAACGAGTTCTCCGTGAGCTTGCACATTTCGGCTGTCCGCGCATCGGTCAGGATGCATTCGCCGCGCACGAAGCTTTGATACAAATCTCGAGCCGCCTCGCCGCATCTGGGTGTCATCCCTCCGATCACCCGGTCGTTCTCGATGAGTTCCCGAATGACATGGCCTGGCAGCACGCGTTCCGGACAATGCGCGATGCGAATATCCGAGCCCTCGCCGGCTTGCTGCGGAAACGTCAGATCCGTACGCAACTCGGCAAGCCGCACGGCCATTTGCTCAGTCGCACCCACCGGCGACGTTGATTCGAGGACCACGAGATCACCCTTCTTCAGCACCGGTGCGATGGCTCGGCTAGCCGCTTCGATGAAAGTCAAATCCGGCTTGAAACCATCCGCGAATGGTGTCGGCACTGCAATCAGAAATGCGTCTGCCGGCTCTGGTGTTGTCGTCGCGCGCAGATATCCTTGCGTGACCGCTGCGTGAACCAGCATGTCGAGATCCGGTTCGACGATGTGAACCGCTCCGCGGTTGATGGTATCAACGGTATGCTGGTTCACGTCGATCCCAATGACGCGCTTTCGCCTTGCTGCAAATGCAGCCGCCGTCGGCAAACCGATATAGCCAAGACCTACAACAGAAATAGTTTCAAATTCCATGGGCCGCTGCCCTTATTCCTCAGTTTGATCGTTGAAAACAGGTCGCATGACGCTTCAATGCCGCTCGAGCGTCTCGACAATGCGCTCAGACGCGCGCCCGTCGCCGTACGGATTACCTCCACGACGCATCGCGTCATACAAACCTTCGTCGTCCAGAAGCTGCATTGCAGTCCTCACGATCATCTGTCCGTCCGTGCCCACCAGTTTCACCACGCCGGCATCGACGGCTTCCTGTCGCTCCGTCGAGTCACGCATCACAAGCACTGGCTTGCCCAAAGACGGCGCCTCCTCCTGGACTCCACCGGAATCAGTGAGAATCAGATGTGCACGGTCCATCAAGCGGACAAAGGGTAAATAGTCGAGCGGCTCGATTAACTGCACGTTTGGAATGCCACTCAACAGACGATTGACAGGCTCCCGCACTGCGGGATTCAGATGCATCGGATACACGATCTCGATGTCCGGACGCTGTTGCGCGATTTGCGCAAGCGCGCAACATATGCGCTCGAAACCGAGTCCAAAGCTCTCGCGGCGATGCCCTGTAACCAGCAGTAGACGTCTGTCTGCAGGCAACGAGGGAAGCTGCTGGTCGACAACCGCGCATAGCTGCGGGTCGCGCGCCAACATTCCGAGCACGTCGAGCAATGCGTCGATCACCGTGTTCCCCGTCACGACAATTCGCGAATTGGGCACGTTCTCGGCGATGAGATTTTGCTGCGCGCGCTGAGTCGGTGCGAAATGAATGTCCGCAAGTGCACCCGTGAGTTTCCGGTTCGCCTCTTCTGGCCACGGCGAAAGCAGGTTGCCCGTACGCAAACCCGCCTCGACGTGACCGACAGGCACTCGCTGATAGAACGCGGCGAGCGTCGCCGCCATCGTCGTCGTCGTGTCGCCGTGAACGAGTACGATGTCAGGCCGGCAGTCCTTGAGCACGTCGCGCATGCCCAGCATGATCGACGATGTCACGTCGTACAAATCCTGTGAGGGCTTCATCACGTTGAGGTCGAAATGCGGGCGAATCCTGAAGAGATCGAGCACCTGATCGAGCATCGTTCGATGTTGCCCCGTCACGCACACGAAACAATCTATGCTTGCGCTCGCGGCAAAACGTTTCACGAGCGGCGCCATCTTGATCGCTTCGGGACGCGTACCGAACGTCAAAAGAATCCTTTTCTTCACGGCGCGACACTCTCATAGGACGAGAACGTGCCATACGCAGTCGCACTGGGAGGCACGTCGCCGAGTGTGATGCCACAAATCGTCACGCCGGCGCTGCCAAGCAGACGCACGGTCTCGCGAAGCTCCGACGCGGAATGCAGGCCATAGCGCGTCGCAAGCAGCGTCGTGCCAGCGTGCTTGCCGATCAGCATCGAATCTGTCACGGCAAGCACAGGCGGCGTATCAACGATGACGATGTCGTATTCGTTCGAGAACTGCTTCATTGCATCGGCAAAACGTTCGCCCATCAATGCTTCTGCCGGATTGGGGGTGCCCACCCCGCGTGGGAGGATGTCCAGGTTAGGTAACGCATTGCGGCGGATCACCTTGTCAGGTGCAGTTCCTGCCAGCACATCGCCGAGGCCCGGTCCGCGATTGACGCCGAAGTGATCCTCCATGCTCCCTCGACGCAGATCGGCGTCAATCACCAGCACACGCTTATTCGCAACCGCCAGTACTGCGGCCAGATTGATTGCAAGAAAGGATTTGCCGACTGCCGGACGCGGTCCCGTGATCATGACAATGTTGTTGCGTGCTCTCGTCATCTGGAACTGCAACGCCGTGCGAAGGCTTCGAATGCCTTCCACGGCGACGTCCTGAGGCGCGTCCACGGCAAGTACACGCATGCCCCGCTCCTTGCTGCTTGCGCTCTTTTGCAACTTCAGTTGCCGCTCGCTACGCGAAATGATGGTGTATACGGGAATGCCCGTTACCTGTTCTATTTCGACACTCGTCTCGATACCTTGACGGAACGAACGACGCACGAAAACGCCGCCAACACCCAATAGCAGTCCCAGTAGGAACGAGGTCGCCATAACCAGACCTTTCCTTGGCCAGAAGGCTTTCTCCGCGACGACTGCAAGGTCGACGATGCGCGCGTTTCCTTGCTGCCCTGCTCGCATGACACGCAACTGCTGTGCGCTATCCATCAGCTTTGTATAGAGCTGAGTGTTGATCTCGACATCGCGCTCCAGTCCCAGCGCCGTACGCTGCGTGTCCGGTAGTGCGGCGACCTGTGCGTCGAGCATTTGCTGCTGCTTACGCAGATCGGCCAGTTGCACATCAATTGCTGTCACGGAGGGGTGTCCGTCCGCAAAGCGCTGGACGAGTTCGTCGCGCTGTTGCTGCAAGGCTAGAATACGCGTCTTGCCATCGACGATGGACTGCAACAGAAGACGACTTTCCGCTTCCAGATCAACTGTGCGTTTTCGATTTCTGAATTCGTTGTAGCGTTGCTCGGCCTTGTCCAGTTCCGCGTGAATCAGCGGAAGCTGGCCGCTCAGGAAATCGAGCATCTGGGCCGCCTGCGCTGACTTCCAGTCGATATTCTGCTGCACATATCGATGCACAATTGCGTTGACGGTCTGCGTCGTCAGATCACTGTCGACGCCATCCAGCATCACCGCGATAATGCCGGACTGCTTGGTTTTTTCCTTCACATCGAGGACTTTCTGCAAGTTCTGCACCGTCTGCTGCGTTGATGCACGCGAAAGCAGGAACTCGGTCCCGCCGTGTGCAACGATGCGGCTCACCTTGAGCGCAAGCGGACCTTCCTGAACAGCGCCGTGTGCGATGACGCCCGCTTTGCCCGTCAACACCGTGTCCCCGTCTTTCAGGAGCCGCCAGGTTTCATCCGCCTGCGCAACGAGCGTAAATGTCGCGTTATAGAGCGACGCTGGCACGTCGAACTGCTCGACCGAAATGCGCTCGCCATCCCATGCGAACTGCTTCAATCCAAGCGGCGGCCTCGCCTCGCCGGGTGCGATGCGCCGGGCTATCCACTCGCCAACAAGCGGAAAATAATGCGGCCTTGCGTCGATATCGAGGTGCAGTTGACGCACGGCATCGCCCACGACCTGGCGCGAACGGATCAACTCTATCTCCGCGTCGGCAGTGGCCTTGCCGTCGAACATCGCGGCAAGGTCGCCAAGCTTGTCGTTGAGGATGCTCGAACTGTCGTCAACCTGCACGAGCGCGTCCGCCCGGTACACAGGCGTCGCGACGAACGCGTACGCCGTACCGACCACGAGCGCCGCCGCCGTCACGATCGATATGAGCCAGCCGTTTTCCCGCAGCACTGTGACGATTTCGGACAGGTTGATTTCATCCGACGCATGCAACGGGGCAGTCAATAATGGCACTTGCTGAGTCATGAATCACGCGGAAAGGGTGCGGATGGCATCGAGCCAATGTGAGAGACCATGTTCGATCTGCGACGTGGCAAGTTCGAACGTGAAGCGGGTGCGGCGATACGGATCGACGACGTCCGTGTCGTCGTTTTCGCAAAGCAGGTGGACGCGCTCCTTCACCTCCGGATATAGGGTTTTGAGCCACGTGAGGTGTGCACGGGTCATCGCGAGAATGAGGTTCGCGTTGCGCACATGGGCATCGCTCAGTGCCGTGGCCACATGTGCGCTCAAGTCGATCCCGCGTTCTTGCATCAATGCCATTGCGAGCGGGTCGGCACCTCGCCCGACCAGCGCGTGCGTGCCAGCCGAAAGCGTCGCGACGCCCGGCATCGACTGAATCAGCAAGGCAGCAGCAATCGGACTGCGGCAGACGTTACCTGTACAAACCATCAAGATATGTCCGCTCATTTCGTCACCACAGCAGCCGTCAGACCGGCGTTGATTGCGGGCAGCAACTGGCTGAGGATTCGGCTGAAACGCGCGAGGCCCGTGCTGTCGACGTAGACCACGTCCTTCGGCTTCAACTCGAACTGATTGGCGAGCACCATCGCGACAGGCGACTGCGCATCAAGGTGATACACCTCGGCTGTATCGCCCATTGCGTTGCGGATCACGTACATTTGCGTGGCATTTGCGCTTGCCACGTTGATGCTTCCCGCCTGCGAGAGCGCGTCGCTCAACGTCAGGCCGCCAGACTTCATCGGAACAGCCGTGGTGGGACGATTCACTTCGCCCATCACGAACACGCCGTTTTCGTCGCGCGAACTGACGCGCAACAGGTCTCCGCTCTTCAGCATGACGCTGGCAGGGTTCTGTCGCTGGGAAACCATCTTCGCCATGTCGATCAGATAGCGGCCCCCGTCACGCACGAGCGTCATCCGGCTTTCGTCGGCGGCTGCCGTGAATCCGCCCGCCCGGCTGATCGCCTCGTACAGCGTCATCGGAACATCGTTGATCGCTTGAGCGCCAGGTGCGCGCACTTCGCCGTCGACGTACACCTGCGACGAACGAAACGACGCGACACGCACCGTGACCTGTGGATTGCGGAACATGTTCGACAGCCGACGCGTCAGGAGGTCGCGCACTTGCTCCACGCGCAGACCGGCCACGTGCAACGTGCCCGCATAGGGAAACTGGATGTCGCCCGACTGATCGATGACAAAGCCTGCGGGTGCATCGGCCGGACGAAGCTGCGCCTGGGCAGGCGCGCCCAGTGCGGCTGCCAGTTCGGGATGGTCCCACACGGTGATCTGCAGAACGTCGGCGATGCCGAGCTGATAGGGACGTGGAGCCGCGAACAGGGCCGACGCGTCGCTTGCCGTGGTCTGCTCGCGCAGTCGCTTCAGCAACGATGTATCAATCTCATTGACCGTAACAACCGACGCTTGAGGTTGCGCGCTTTCCGTACTGTTCGTCGCGACGGGTGCCTGCACGTTCATGTGCATACCGGGAGCAGCGGTACACGCCGGCAGAAGCACGCACATCGCCACCAGCGCGACGCGACTGGAAGCAATGCATCTTTCCTTGATAATTTTCAACATAGATCAAACTTGCTCGACATGAACTCCAGCACCGCCTGCTTTCTGATGACTTGCCATCAGGAAAATCCGTAAGAGCCCCCTGCTCAAAAGAGCCGCCAAGCGTACGACCCATTCCCCCATCCTTCCGGCCAATACCCGAACCGTTTTCGCCAACCCCTCATCTCATTTTTGTTGGCGGACACCGCCCTCGGACCCGCGATACCCACCCCGCATCACCACCTTCCCAACAAAAACGCAACCAGGAGGAACTCTGAGAGATAATGGCGGTCCATTTCGGATCGTGCGGGCGATTCAGTGGTCGGCGCCCAATGCAGAAAGAGGTCAGCAGCGCCGCCACGAACCGCTGCGCGTTCGCGCCGTCAGGCCATTCCGCGAACGCGCGCCAGGCACGCACACGCAAGCCCCCCTCCGCTTCCGCCTCACCGAAACCGCGCTGCGCGCCGCCCGCGCACCGTTTCGTGGAGGCGCTTTGCCATCACACGCATGCAGACATCAAAAGCCCGTCTGATCGAGCTGGACTTCTTCCGAGGACTGGTTCTTCTGTTTATCGTCGTCGACCATATCGGCGGCAGCATCCTGTCGCGCGCCACGCTGCATGCATATGCGCTGTGCGACGCAGCCGAAGTCTTCGTCTTCCTCGGCGGGTTTGCGACGGCGACGGCCTATGCGTCGCTCGCGAAGCGCCACACGGAAGCCGACGCGCGCAACCGTTTCTTCCGGCGCTCGTTCGAGCTGTATAGGGCATTTCTGATCACGGCCGTCCTGATGCTCGTCGCGAGCGCGGTGATGAGCGCGTTCAGCATCGACGCACCCAACATGACCACGACCGATCTCGACGACATGATGGACACGCCCGCGGCCGTGCTGCGCGACATCCTGCTGTTCCGCCGTCAGCCTTATCTCGCGTCCGTATTGCCGATGTACGCGTTTTTCGCGTTCGCTGTGCCCGTCGTCTTGCCGCTCGCGCGAAGCAGGCCGTGGCTGCTGCTCGCGGGCAGTCTCGCCGTGTGGTCGATTGCGCCGTGGATGCTGCCGCATCTGCCCGTCGCCGAAGACGCGCAATGGGACTTCAACCCGTTTGCATGGCAGTTGATGTTCGTGTTCGGTGTGATCGCGCAGACGCAGCCCGTCTATCAGCGCGCAAGCGCGCACCGCCATGGCTGGATCGTGACGGCGCTCGCGTGCGCCGTGGTCGGAGCGGCCGCCGGGTACAAGCTGTTCGTCGAAACGGCGCCGCTCGATGGCAGCCTCAAGCAGAATCTGTCGTGGCTGCGCGCCGTGAACTTTCTCGCGATTGCGTGGCTCGCCGCGAACATGGTGCGCATCGGCTGGGCAAAGGCGATCGCGCAGCGTCTGCCGTGGATCGGGCTCGTGGGCCGCAAAGGCCTGCTGTGCTTTATCGCGGGCACGGTGATATCGCTGGTCGTCGATTCGCTGTTGTACACAGCCACCGACGGCTATCTGAATGTCCCGCTCGGCCTGATCGCCGATGCCGTCGCGATCGGTTCGCTGTTCGCGGTCGCCAGAGTGTCCGTGCCGGTCTCGCGCGTGCTGACCTTGCGCCTACGCGGCTCGGGCCCCGCCTGATCGGACCGATCACGCAGTCACGCACGCCACCACCACTCGAAGCGGTATCACGAACGCGCTCCCACTCGCGGCAGAAGCGCGGAAGCGAATCAACGGATCATCGCTCGATCCACTCGGTCCACAGCACCATCAGCACCGTCATCAGCGCGGGGCCGACGAACAGACCTAACAGGCCAAACGTCTCCGCGCCGCCGAGAATCCCGAACAGCACCAGCAGAAACGGCAGCCGCGTCGAATTGCCGATCAACATAGGGCGCACGAAGTGCTCGGCAACGAACACGACGATAAAGCCGAACACGGCAAGCGCAATTGCAGGGACGATCGTCCCCTGGATGATGAAGAGCCACAGCGCCGCGCCACAGAATACGACAGGCGCGCAAAACGGCAGCATCGCGGCGATCGCCGTGACGAACCCGAGCAGCGCAGCGTGCGGCACGCCCGTCAACATGTAGGCGACGAACAGCAGCGCGCCCTCACCGATGCCGACAACCACGAGCCCCGACACCGTCCCGCGCACGGCCGCCGCCATCCGCTCGACGAGATGCAGGCCTTCGTGACCGAACGCGCGCTGGACGCCCTTCATCAGCGAGCCTGACAGCCTCGGGCCTGCCTGAAAGATCACGAACAGCGTGACGAGCATGAAGCCGAACAGCATCAGCGCATGCGCGGCGCGCGCGCCGAAATGCCGACCGAACGTCACGACGGCATCGCTGTGCAGGCCCTTCATCGCGGGCGAGTCGCGCAGCGGCTGCGCGAGATTCGCCTCCCACCACGCGCCGATCTGCGTCGCGCCGAACGGCAGATGCCGCACGAAATCAGGCACGGGAATGCCGTTTTCGTGCACGGTGCGCAACCACTCGATCACGTCGTGCGCTTCGTTCGCGGCCTGCGCGATGCCGATCCCGACGGGCAACAGGAACAGCAATCCAATGGCAATAGTCAGCACGGTCGCGATCAGCGTCGTGCGTCCCTTGAAGAAGTCGTGTTGTTCGACCCGATGAAATGCCGGCCACAGCGCAATCGCGATCACACAAGCCCACGCGATCGCGGGCACGAAGTCGCGAATTACCCAGATCGCCAGCACGACCATCACGGCATAGAGCGTGGCCGAGGCCACGCGCTGCACCTTGCGGCGATCGGGCGCGTCGGCCTCGGATGGGACATCTGGCGGACGTTGATTCATGTGACCTCGTAGAATGAGCGGAGTGCGTGGGCTGCCCGCATGAGCGGCCTGCCCGCTCAAAGATAGCGCGAATAGAGGACGAAGCCTGCACAGACCATGGCAGCGAGCACGCGGGATACCTGCATCGAGCTCACCTCCGGTGCGGCGTCGCCCTGTCGAGGCGCACATCATAAGGGATGCCGCACGCGCCCATCCACGCTGCCCGGCGACCCCGCCCTTTTCTGCCGCTGATACAACAGTTCGTTGCAGATTTGCATGTAATGGCAATAACAGCCCGCGAAACGGCCTATTACCGTCCGCATACATACCCGCCATCTCATTATTGCGGAATCGGGAACAGTGTTTCTACGCCCGCACAATGGCTCTCACGCGCGCGCGGGACTAAATTCGGCACACACCACAACTACGGAGCCGACCATGACGACCCTGGAGTGTTTACCGTTGATAGGCGCCAACGGGTTGCGCATCGAGATACTCGAGCACTCTGACACAACGCTAATCATTCGCTGGGTCGAGCCGGGCCGCTGTCATTATGGCGAGCAGCGCTGGCGCCGCCGCTCGGCGCACTCGTCCGGCACCTGCGCCGTATCGCGCCGCAAGATCCGCCGCGGCGACGCCGTCTTCAAGCCGGCCGAACGCCCCGCTCCCGCCAATGCATCCGCGATGATCGCGGCCGAAGTGCTCGAACACGCACTCGCCGCCGAAGAACTCGAGCACGCGCTCGCCGCATAACCGGCGCTTCACGCAACAATCGGATTCAAAGGTTCCTGGACAGAACCAGCAGCAGCATCGCACGCAAAAAGATCGCGCGCGACAGGCCGTTGTTGCATCCGCTAGTCCGCTGCATGATCGGCAAGGAAGCGGCACACCTCGCCGTGCATCCATCGCACGCCGGGACTCGTCGCAAGCGCGCGCCACGAGCCATGCACAAGGCCCTTGCCGACGGGTGCGTGCGCTTGCCCGCCCGCCGCGCGGATGCGTTCTGCAAACACGCGTGCATCGTCGCGCAATGGATCGTGCTCGACGCCTATTGCAAGCGTCGGCGGCAATCCATCATAACGTGATGCTTCGAGCGGAATCGTCCACGCGATATGCGCCGAAACGCTCGCGCGCATGCCGCCGATGCCGCTGTCCGCGCTGTCCGCGTTGCCCGCTTCGTTGCTCGCTCGGTTGCCCCCTTCATCGCCCCAATACGTCGCGCTGTAGCGCCGCACATCGGCGAGCGTGAGCATCGGCGCCTCGGCTTCCGTCTCGCGCGCGGGCGATTGCGGTTCGACACCCAACATCGGATAAACCAGAGCGAGACCGCGTACGCCCTTCACGCCTTCGTCGCGCAACCGCATCGCGACACTCGCCGCGAGCGTCGCGCCCGCGCTGTCGCCCGCAAGTTGCAGCGACGTCGGCAGCGGACCGAATGGCAAGCGCCCATCGAGCGCGGCACGCGTGACGGCCAAGCAATCGCCGTGAGCGGCGGGCGCGGGATGCTCGGGCGCAAGCCGGTAATCGACGGCGATCACGCACAGGCCCGTATCCGCCGCGATGCGCGCAGTGATCAGATCGTGGCTCGCGAGCGAGCCGACCACGAATCCCCCGCCGTGAAAATAAAGCACCATGCCCGGCGACCGCTCGCACCGCTCACGTTGGGCAGGCGCATAGAGACGCAGCATGAAAGTGTGGCCATCGGGCGATGTGAACGGCGCATCGTGCGTGCGCACGCCATCGGGTAACGGCGGCGTGAATGCGGCGGCGAGGCGCTCGTACATCGCCCGCTGCTCGACGACCGTCGATGCCGAGCGGTCGCCCGGATAAAGCGCTTTCGTCCGTTCGACGAATGCCACGATTTCAGGTTCGAGCATGACGTGCACTCCGTTTGTGCGTTGCCCGATTATGCGCGCGAATGCCGATGCATCATTTGCGCGTCTGCACGGGCAAACCGATCACACGGCCAGCGTACTGCGCTGCGGGCAACGCAGCCTGCGCGTCGACGAGCGCACGCACGCGCGCCTCGACATCGCTATCGAATACGGCGGAACGCGGCCCGCTCGTATCGACATGCAGCAGCATCTGTTCGCCCGCCGCGACGGGTTCGTTGCCCTCGTCCGCGAACATTTCGAGGTACAGGTGCATGCGCTTCGCGTCGTGCGCAAGCACGCGCATCTCGACTCGCACTTGCGCGCCTTCCTTGATTTCCTGCAGATAATTGATGTGCGCTTCGAGCGTATAGATCGAGCGGCCGCGCGCCTTACGCACGGTGTCGTCGAGGCCGATCTGCTCGATCAGCGCATCGGTGGCGAAGCTGAAGATCAGCATATAGAACGCGTCGCGCAGATGGCCGTTGTAGTCGACCCATTCGGCGCGCACGACGTCGTGATACGCAGGCAATTCCGCGTGTCGCGGCATGGCGATTGTCTCCGTCGCGTTGAACGTTGTTCGTAAGCGCGGGGCATCTCGCATCGATGCCCCGCGCGTGCAGCCATATTACGCGACGTTATTCGTCGGGATGCAAGCCGTGCCGCGCTTTCGCGTCGGCAATCGCGGACAGCACGTTCGTGATGCAGTCGTCGCGATAGCGTTCGAGCTGCTTGATCGAGCGCGGACCAAGCTGCTCCGCCGTGCCGTCGACGACGCGATCGATCAGCCCATCCGTCAGCTTCGGCGCGACGAGCTTGGTCCACGGCAATTCGAGCGCGGGCCCGAATTGCTGCATGAAATGGCGCATGCCCGCGTCGCCGCCTGCGAGCGTGTAAGTGAGGAAAGTCCCCATGAACGACCAGCGAATGCCTGCGCCAAAGCGGATCGCATCGTCGATTTCGCCCGTCGTCGCGACGCCTTCGTCGACGAGATGCAACGCCTCGCGCCACAGCGCTTCGAGCAAACGGTCGGCGATAAAGCCGGGCACTTCCTTGCGCACATGCAGCGGCCGCATGCCGAGCGAACGATAGATGCTCGACGCGGCATCGATGGTCGAAGGCGCCGTGCACTCGCCTCCCACCACTTCGACGAGCGGCAACAGGTACACGGGATTGAACGGATGCCCGACGATACAGCGCTCGGGATGCAATGCGCGTGCATAGAAGTCGGTCGGCAACAGACCCGACGTCGACGACGCGATGATCGCATCGGGCTTCGCCGCGCGGCTGATCTGCTCGTGCAGCGCGAGTTTCAGCTCTTCGCGCTCGGGCGCGCTCTCCTGAATAAAGTCGGCATCCGCGACGCACGCCTCGATCGTCTCCACGAACCGCAGACGGTCCTGCGAGGCGCCCTCCGCGAGCCCGACGCGTTCGAGCGCGGGCCATGCGTTCGCGACGTTGTCGCGCAACTGTTTCTCCGCGCCCGGAGCCGGGTCCCACGCGATCACGTCGAGCCCGTGCGCGAGCGCGCGCGCAACCCAGCCGCTGCCGATCACGCCCGCGCCGATTGCTGCAAATGTCTTGATGTTGGTAACGACTGCCATTGCCGACGATCCTCTGTAATTGTGCAAAGCCCTATCTGAACTTCACGCGAACTGTTCGACCGCGCGCTTTTCGAGCAGCCGTTCGCCGCGCGCCCGCAAGCCGAGCTTCTTGCGGCCTTCGGCGGGCGTGAGCGCGCGGCCGCCCAATCGCTCGATGATCTCGATCGCGCGCGTGACGAGCGAACCGTTGCTGGCAGGCACGCCTTTGTCCAGCCAGATGTTGTCTTCGAGACCGACACGCACGTGGCCGCCCAGCAGCATCGCCTGCGCGACCATCGGCATCTGCATGCGCCCGATGCCGAAGCCCGCCCATTGCGCGCCGTCCGGCAGGTTGTCGACCATCGCTTTCATCGTCGTCGTATCGGCGGGCGCGCCCCACGGAATGCCGAGACACAACTGGAACAACGGCGGCGCATCGAGCAGCCCTTCCTTGAGCAATTGATTAGCGAACCACAAATGGCCCGTATCGAAGATCTCCAGCTCGGGCTTTACGCCCAGTTCCTGAATGCGCTTTGCGCCCGCACGCAATTGAGCGGGCGTCGATACATAGATATAGTCGCCGTCGCCGAAATTGAGCGTCCCGCAATCGAGCGTGCAGATCTCCGGCAACAGTTCTTCCACGTGCGCAAGACGCGTCAGGCCACCCACGAGATCGGTATTTGCGCCGAAGCGCATCGGATCTTCGCCGGGCCCGATCTCCAGATCGCCGCCCATACCCGCTGTCAGATTGATGATGACGTCCGTGTTCGCCGAGCGGATACGGTCGACGACTTCCCGATAGAGATTCGGGTCGCGGCTGCCGCGTCCCGTTTTCGGATCGCGCACGTGGCAGTGCGCGACCGTCGCGCCCGCTTTGGCGGCTTCGATCGCCGCATCGGCGATCTGTTTCGGTGTGACGGGAATGGCGGGATGCTTGCCGACTGTATCGCCTGCACCCGTGACGGCGCAGGTCACGATCACTTCATGATTCATGCGTGCAAATTCCTGTTAGAACGAAAGAGTCGGAACGAAAAAGTACTTGTCGTGCCGTAAAGACAGAGTTTTAGCAATCGCGATTTAAAGACATTGGCTTAAAGACCCAGATAAGCCTTGACGGCGGGCAAACCGTCCTTGCCGTCATACGTCTTTACGCCGGCCAGCCATTGATCGAGTACTTGCGGGTTCTGTTTCAGATAGGCCTTCGCGACATCGGAAGGCTTCTCCTTCTTCATCACCGACTGCATCACCACGTTTTCGATTTGCGTCGTAAAGCGAAGATTGCTGACGAGCTTTCCTGCGTTCGGACAACGCGTCAGGAAGTCGGGCGACGTCAGCGTATAGACGCGCGCTTCGCCGTCGTTGGGACCGAATACGCCGTCGCTACCGCTCAGGTACTTCATGTCGATCTGAATGTTCATCGGATGCGGCTGCCAGCCGAGAAAGACGACCCACTTCTTCTCGCGAACCGCGCGCTCGACGGTGACGAGCATGCCCGCTTCGCTCGATTCGACCAGCTTGAAGCCGCCGAGTCCGAACTGATTGGTCGCAATCATCTTCTGGATCGCGGCATTCGCGCTGCTGCCCGGCTCGATGCCGTAGATCTTGCCGTCGAGTTCCGCGCGATGCTTTGCGATATCAGCAAAGGTCTTCAGTCCCGCGTCGTATTCATAGGTCGGCACGGCGAACGTGGCTTTAGCGCCCGTCAGATTCGGCGGCTGCAACACGTTGATCGACTTCGATTCGACGAATGGCGCGATCGCTTTTTCCTGCACGGGCCACCAGTAGCCGAGCGAAACGTCGAGCTGCTTGCTCTTCAGTCCGGCAAAGGAAATCGGCACCGAGGCGACCGTCGTCACGGGCTGGTAACCGAGCCCTTCGAATACCGTCGACGCGAGCGCCGTCGTCGATGTGATATCGGTCCAGCCGATGTCGGCGAAATGGACGGCGCGGCAACTCGGCGGGTCTTGCGCGAGCGCGGACTGCGACAGCGTCGCGAGAAGGCCCGTGACAAGGCCGGCAATACATGCGGTAACGACTTTGATGCACAACTTCATGACGATCCCCTTCGACACGATTCGCAGCGTGTCCTTGAACGCCCGCAACATGGGCGGCTGGTGAGACGACCCGAAAACAACTGGTGTGAAGCAAAGGTACAGGCCCATATTTCCCCAAAATCGACCGCCAGCGACCCGTTCTTGCTTGCGCGCGACCATGAGGGAAAACCAGCATGCAACTTGCTGTGCGCGCCGTGGGCGCTCATTTGTGCGCCGCGCAATCGCGACGCGGATTTTTGGCGCGGCTTGCCGCATAGCATGACCCTTGCTACGCTCGCCGGATTCGACGAATCCGCTTAACCTGACATCGAAAAGAATCGAGCGATGCCCGAAGACATTTCGTTCCTGCTGCTGCCGGGCTTTTCGGCCATCGGCTTCATGTCGGCCATCGAGCCTTTGCGCGTCGCGAACCGCTTCCGCGAGAACCTGTATCGCTGGCACATACTGAGTGTGGACGGCGCACCCGTCGCCGCGAGCAACGGCATTTCGCTGAACGCGGAAAGCGCATTCGCCGATGTCGATCACGCGCAAACAGTCTTCGTAGTCGCGGGTTTCGAGCCGCTTGTCTGCTACAGCCGTGCGCTCGGCGACTGGCTCAAGCGTCTGGACCGTGCGCGCGCGACGCTCGGCGGCATCGACACGGGCGCGTTCATCCTCGCGGAAGCGGGCCTGCTGCGCCCAACCGACAGCGTAACCTTGCATTGGGAAGCGCTCTCCGCGTTTCGCGAGCGCTATCCGGCCGTCCAGGCGAGCGAAGAGCTATTCGAAATCGGCGAACGGCGCATTACGTGCGCGGGCGGCACGGCATCGATCGACATGATGCTCGACCTCATTTCGCGCAGCCACGGCGCGGCGCTCGCTTCGTCGATCTCCGAGCAGTTCGTGGTGAGCCGCATACGTCAGCGCTCCGATCATCAGCGAATGGAAATTGCCGCGCGTTATGGCGTGCACAACCGCAAGCTGATTCAGGTGATCGGCGTGATGGAACAGAATATGGAAGAGCCGCTGACGCCCGCCGATCTCGCGCAGGAAATCGGCGTCACGCGCAGACAGCTGGAGCGGCTCTTCTGCTCGTCGCTCAAGGACACGCCAACGCATTTCTATCTGCAATTGCGGCTCGATCGCGCGCGAGAGCTTTTGCGGCAAACCGATATGTCGATTACGGCGATTTGCGTTGCGTGTGGCTTCGAATCGCCATCGCATTTTTCGCGAACTTATCGCGCGAGGTTCGGAGCAAGCCCGCGCGATGATCGCAGGCCGATACGTCCGAGTGCCGGCGGAGTGGTGAGTACGACGCGGGAGAATGCTTTGCCTTGAAGCAGGCGTATGTCCGCGACGGTCCAAAAGATCCTAAAAGGAAGAACCTGAAAGGCCGTCGCGGACAAACAGATTTAGAACGAATGCCTCATGCCGATCCGCACATCGGCTTGCGTCGTCGTCGTCGATGGCGTGAAGCTATAGCCGATCACCGCATCGACGCCATTCGAAGCCTTCAGATAGTCACCCGAGATATACACGTCCGTTCGCTTGGACAGCAGATAATGCGCGCCGAGCGAGCCCTGATTCCAGTGATGGCCTTCGAAGTTCGTGTACTGATAGCCACCGATTACACTGAACGCCGGCGTGACCTGCCAGTCCGCGCCGCCTTCCGCCACCTTCATATGCGACGTGACGCCAAGCCCCTTGATCGTCGTGTACGTGAAGTTGCCCATCAGTGTCACGTTGCCGATCGCATAGCTCGACCCAACGCCGAACGTGCCCTGCTTGTCGACAGGAAACGGATTGCTTGAAAAGAGGTCCGTTCGCGCGCCCGTCGCCGGATCGACGGTAACCACTTGCTGGCCCAGAAACGTATGCACGCCGAGCATCGCGTACGGGTCGAACGCATAGATGCCGTGCGGATTGTTCAGCTGCGTATAGGCCGCGCCCGCCGTGAACGATCCGTTCGCATAGTGCGCGCCGACGCTCCATGCGCTGTCCTGATGGAAATTGCCCGCGACATTGCCGAACGAGTACATGCCGCCGAACATGAAACCCGCAAATTCATTCGACAGGAACTTCACCGAATTAGGCAGACGGTCGCCGTTGAACCGGTCGAAGTCGCCCTGGTGAATCGCATAGCCGCTCGCCCACGCCGAGACGTTGTACAGGTACACCATCTCTTCCGTCATATCCAGCTGATTGCCGAACGACAAGGTACCCCACTGGTTCTTGAGACCCACATAAGCCTGGCGCCCGAACATCGTGCTACCGAAACCCAATTGACCATTGCCGAGGTGAAAGCCATTCTCAAGCACGAATACCGCTTGCAAACCGCCGCCCAGATCCTCCGTTCCTTTGATGCCAAACCGGTTGCCATACGAGATACCGTCATCGAACTTGACGACGTGCGAGCCTCCCGTGTTGTTCACGTACGTGATGCCAGCGTCGATGATCCCATACAACGTGACGCTGCTTTGTGCGTGACTCGCATTCGAAACTCCGGCGAGCGCGAACGCGACGCCTGTCAGTGCTGCGGCATTCAGCTTTTTCATTGTGTCGTTCTCTCTTGCCTGACTATGAGGATATAGGGGTATAGGAATGCGAAGCGGGCTCCGCGTCGTGTGCCAATTGCACGACGATCAACGCACAGTACAAATCCATATTTCGAGCAACTCGACCAAACACGACACACTTTGGTCTCGCAGCGACATGCCCTGTAAAACAAAAGCGCGCGTTCCATTGCAGAACCGCGCGCCTCTATTCGAGTGCCGAAAATGCCGCTTTAGTGGATGCCGAGTTGTGCTTGCACAGCCTGCAATCCGTCGGCGCCGCTCGTGGTCGTCACGCCTTTCAGCCATGCGCTTAACAATGCGGGGTTGCCCTTCAATGCATTCATCGCCGCCGTATTTACATCGACCTTGTTTTGCAACACATTCGCGATAATCTGGTTTTCGATGTCGACGTTGAACGTCATCTGCTGAAAGAGCTTCGCGAGATTCGTGCACTGCCCCGCAAAGCCCACGCGCGTGACCGTATTCACCGTCGCGCCGCCGTAGTTCGGGCCGAAATACGCATCGCCGCCTGACAGATAGGTCAAATGGAATTTCGTGTTCATCACATGCGGCTCCCAGGCCAGGAACACGATCCACTGCTTGTCGCGTACCGCGCGCTCGACCTGCGTGAGCATACCCGTTTCACTCGATTCGACGATCTTCCAGTCACCGAGTCCGAATGCCTTGTCGGCGATCATCTTCTTGATGTTCTGATTGGCGGGCGCGCCGGGCTCGATGCCATAGATCTTTCCGTTGAACTGATCGGCATGCTTGATGAGATCGGCGAACGAATGCACGCCCGCTGCCGCGACATAATCCGGCACGGCCAGTGTGAACTTCGCGTTGACCAGATTCGCGTGCAGCACGTCGATCGAATGCTCGTCGATGAACGGCTTGACGAGCGGACCTTGCGCGGGCATCCAGTTGCCGAGAAACACGTCGATCTGCCCTTTCTTCAAGCCCTGATACGTGATCGGCACGGATAGATTCGACACGTTCTGCTGATAGCCCAGTGCCTTGAGCAGCACACCTGCCACGGCATTCGTCGCGTCGATGTCGGTCCAGCCGGGATCGGCCATGCGGACCTGCGTGCACGTTTGCGGCTCTGCGGCATGCGACGATCCCGTCAAGGCCGCGCCGAGCGCTGCGAGCGTCAGCGTGGTCTTCACAAGCGAACTTCTCCAGCGTCTGTTCATCATTGGCTCCCGTAGTGAGTCTGTCGTGTTCGGTCGTGTCGTGTCGCACATTCCGTCGCGCACGCGGTCAGCGCGCGACGACGCGCGGATAACGCGCCATCGCCTCGAGCGTGTCGAGTTCGATGTGATTGCGCATATAGCGCTGGCTCGCGTCCGTGAATGGCTGCCAGTCCCACGATCGGATCGCGCCTTGCGTGGTCGCTTCGAAATGAAAGCGCCTGCGCCGCTGGCTCGCGAGCACCGATCGATGCAGCGAAGGCACGTCCCAGCGCTGCGCGATTTCCTTGCGAAATGCGTCGACCAGTGCGGCCGCCGCAGGCTCTCGCGCGAGATTCACGCGCTCGTTCGGATCGTCCGCGAGGTCGTAGAGTTGATCGGGATCGACGGGTGTATGAATGAACTTGTACTTGCCGCGACGGATCATCAGCAGCGGTGCAATCGCGCCTTCCGCGAAGTACTCGACTATCGCTTCGTCATGCCCGCCGTCGTCGTGCAGATGCGGCACCAGACTGCGTCCGTCGACGGGATCGGGCCATTCGGTCCCGCGTGCGCCCGTCGCCATTTCGACGAGCGTCGGCAGCAGATCGACATGAGAAACAGATGCGGCCACGCGATGCGCGCGGTACTGCTTCGGCGCATGCACGATCAGCGGCACGCGCACGCCGCCTTCGAAGCACGTCATCTTGTACCAGAGCCCGCGCTCGCCAAGCATTTCGCCGTGATCCGACGTGACGATGACGATCGTGTCGTCGGCGAGCCCGGTTGCGTCGAGCGTATCGAGAATCGCGCCGAACTGCGCATCGACATACGACAGCGCGCCGTAATACGCATGCCGCGCGTTGCGAACCTGCTGTTCGGTCGGCGGCGTCAGGTCGGCCTCATAGACATCGCGCAGGCGTTTCGAATGCGGATCGCTCTCCTCACGCGTCAACGTCACGCGCGGCATGTCGATCTGTTCGTCGCGATACAGGTCCCAGTACTGCTGCGGGATCGCATAGGGATCGTGCGGATGCGTGAGCGACGCGACCATGCAGAAGGGGCGCGCATCGGCGCCCGCCGCGCGCTCGCGCACGATGTCGTAGAGCTTCTGACGCGTGGTGTACGTTACTTCGTCGTCGAAATCGAGCTGGTTCGTGCGCACGCACGGGCCTGCATCGAGCACCGAGCTCATGTTGTGATACCAGCTCGGCCGCACCTCCGGGTGTTCCCAATCGGGCACCCAGCCGAAATCGGCGGGATAGATGTCCGTCGTCAGCCGCTCTTCGAAACCATGCAACTGGTCCGGTCCGCAGAAATGCATCTTGCCGGAGAGGATCGTCCGGTAGCCCGCTGCGCGCAGATAATGCGCGAACGTGAGCGTTTGCGCGGGCAATTCGGCGGCGTTATCGTAAGCACCGATTGCAGCGGGCAGCTTGCCCGCCATCATTGAAAAACGCGCGGGCGCACACAGCGGGCTCGCGCAATACGCCGAGTCGAACACGACGCCTTCTTTCGCGAGCGCATCGATGCGCGGCGTCAGCGAAACCTGATTGCCATACGCGCGCAGTGCAAACGGCGTCATCTGATCGGCCATCAGGATAAGGATATTCTGCTTTGTATTAAGGCTCATGGGCGGGGCGGATTAGAATCAGAGGATTGCGCTTCGTTGCGCGGCGACGCATTAACGTAATGACTCGCCGCATGCACGTCACTATTGCCGCTCATTAAAACGTTGTGAAGGCGGCGCACGCTTATCGGCCCATAAGGGAATGTTATGCCGGGACCAGACCGCCTTCCACCGATGCAGACGCTCACGGCATTCGAATCGGCCGCGCGCCTCGCGAGCTTCACGGCCGCCGCGCGCGAACTCGGCTCGACGCAGCCTGCCGTCAGCCAGCGCATCGTGCAGCTCGAAGAAGAACTCGGCACACCGCTCTTCGAGCGCGGCCATCGCGGCGTGACGCTCACGCCGGAAGGCACGTTGCTATATGAAGCCGTGCGCAGCGGCCTCGACACGATCCGCGAAGCGACGGCCGACATACGCGCGCGCCGCGCCACAGGCTCGTTGACGATCCTCACCGATGCGGGCTTCGCGACCTATTGGCTAATGCCGCGTCTCGCGCGGCTGAACACGTCGATGCCCGGCGTCAACGTGAAGATCGTCACGTCGCAACTCGGCTACGACCCGCACCGCGATCACGCCGACATCGCGATCGCGTTCGGCGACGGCCATTGGCCGCCATGCACGTCGACGCGCCTTTTTCCCGAAGCGGTCACACCCGTCTGCTCGCCCGCGTTTCGCGACGCGCACCGGCCGGTCATGTGCGCTGAAGATCTCGCGGACCTGCCGCTGCTGCACGTGCAGCCCACCGAACCCGAACGCTGGCTCGCGTGGCATACGTGGTTCGCTGCTTACGGCCTGACCGCGCCGGAACAAAGCCAGGGCATGATGTTCAACAGCTACTCGCTCGTCGTGCAGGCCGCGCTGATGGGCCAGGGCGTCGCGCTCGGCTGGACGCCCCTCACCGACGAGCTCGTCGCATCCGGCCAGCTCGTGCGCCTGCTGGAGACGCCCGTCACCACGGAGCGTGGCTACTACCTCGTCTGCCCGCCCAGCCGACCCGCGCCCGCCGCCGTGCCGCTTTTCCGGCGCTGGCTGTTCGACGAACTGCTCCACGCGATCGAGCACGCTCACGCCTGACGCTCCGATACTACGAGCACGGCGCATCGGTTCTATGCGCGCGCAAATTGGGCTGATTTACTTGATCATCCCGCTTGCCGCGCCGCGATGCGCTGCACGACGTTTGGCACGGCCATGCGGGAATCCCACATCGAAATACAGAGGACTCGCATGCCCGCCACCGATCGCCCCAAACAGTTCGCGCTGACCCTTTCGTGCCCGAGCGCTGCCGGCCAGGTCGCCGCCGTCGTCGGCTTTCTCGATCGGCACCATTGTTATATCGACGAGCTGACCGTATTCGACGACGACATCAGCTCGCGCTTTTTTGTGCGCTGCGTGTTTCATGGCGTAGCGAGCGAGAGCGCGACGATGTCCGCATTGCAGATCGACACGTTGCGCAGCGAGTTTCACCCGATTGCCGCCGATTTCGACATGACATGGTCGATGCACGATCTCGACGCGCGGCCCAAGGTACTGATCATGGTGTCGAAACTGGAGCACTGTCTCGCCGATCTGTTGTTCCGCTGGCGCATGGGCGAGCTGAAGATGGACATCGTCGGCATTGCGTCGAATCATCCCGACTTCGGGCCGCTTGCAGTACAGCACGGCCTGCCCTTCCATCATTTCCCCGTGTCGGCCGACACGCGTGCGCAACAGGAAGCGCAAATTCTCGATCTGTTCGAATCGTCAGGCGCCGAGTTGATGATTCTCGCGCGCTACATGCAGATCTTGTCCGATGAAACGAGCCGCAAGCTCGCGGGCCGCGCGATCAATATCCATCACTCGTTCCTGCCCGGCTTCAAGGGCGCGCGGCCGTATCACCAGGCGCATGCGCGCGGCGTCAAGCTGATCGGCGCGACGGCGCACTTCGTCACCGACGATCTCGACGAGGGCCCCATCATCGAACAGGAAGTGCAGCGCGTCGATCACTCGTACGGACCGGAGCGCATGCTCGCCGTGGGGCGCGACGTCGAGTGCATTACGCTCGCGCGCGCCGTGAAGGCGTCCGTCGAGCGGCGCGTGTTCATCAATGGCGACAGAACCGTCGTGCTTTAAAGGTCCTTTAAAGTCCTTTAAAGTGCTTTAAACGCTTTCGAAAAAAGCGCACCAAAAAGCAAAAGCCGCCGCGTTGCAATCGCAGACGCGGCGGCCAATTGACGTTAAAGAATCAGAAGAACGGTTTCGCGAGGTAGTGCGAGAACCACACGACGAAGACCGCGAGCAACAACGCGCCATACGGCAGCAAGCCGCGCAGGCCAGCGGGCCGCACGCCGCCCCGCCACTCCATGTCCTGCGCCATACGCGCCGGAAAACGCCCGCGATCCTGCCAGTAATGGCGGAACATGAACACGGGCACGATCAGCAGCATCGCGATCAGACCATTGCGCATCGTGCCCACGCCCTGCAGATCCGCGCCTGCGCCGATAAACGCGAGATCCAGATAGCCGCACAGTGCGCCCGCTGCGAGCAGCCACGTCGGGCAGCGGAACGGACGGTCCGCGTCCGCGCGATCGAGCCGGTGAATCCAGCCCGATTGCAGGTTCAGAAACACGAAGATCATGTAGCAGACGTTCGAGATCGACAGCACGGTCATGTAATCCGACATCAGCAGCAGGACCAGATTGAAGCCGAGGTCGGTCCACATTGCACGCGTCGGCGCGCCGTGCTCGTTGACGTGCGACAGGTATTTCGGCAGCCAGCCGTCGACGGATGCCTGATACAGCGTGCGCGACGAGCCCATCATTGACGTCATCACGATCAGCAGGATCGTCAGTATCAGCATGATCACGACCACGTCGAACACGATCGCGCCGCCGCCGACCATATGCGCCATCGCCGCGGCTACGCCCGTGCCGTCCGCGATCTTCGGATCGAGCATGCCCTTCGTGCCCAGCACGCCCTGGAACGCGAGCGGCACGAGCGTCATCACGAGCAGGCAGGCCATGCCGGACCAGAAGATCGCCTTCACGGTATCGGTGCGTGGATTGCGGAACTCGCGCGTATAGCAGACAGCCGTTTCGAAGCCGTACGCGGCCCAGCCCGCCATGAACATCGCGCCGAACGCCATCGTGATGCCCGAGCCGTTCCACGAGCCGAACGTCGATGCCGTGAGATTGCCCTGTGCGTCGTGCCCGAGTGGCATCAACGGCCACAGATGCGCAGCGGGCACATCGCCCGTCACGAACGGCACGATGCCGACGATCAGCAGCGGCGCTAGCGACGCGATGCCTAGAATGCGCTGCGTCTTCGCGGCCTTCGATGCGCCGCTATGCTGAAGCTTGAACGTGATGAGCAGAAAGATCGCCGCGACGATGAACGTCGCATTGATGCGCAGCGAAAGCCCCTGCTTGATGAAGCCGAGATCGAGCAGCGTCAGACGCCACGTGTTGATCGCTGCATCGGGTGCATAGAGACTCGAGAGCGCGTAATTGGCGGCGAGCCCGGTGCCCAATGCCAGCATCGGCGACCACGCGAGCCAGTTGCACCACACCGACACGGGTGCGATGGTCTTGCTGTAGCGCACCCAGGCCATCGCGCCATACACGGATGCGCCGCCCGATTTGTGCGGAAAAAGCCCCGAAATTTCGGCGTAAGTGGCGCTTTGAATGAGGCCCATCAGGATCGCCGCGACCCAGATCGCCCATGCCGGTTGACCTATAGTCGCCGATACGCCGCCGATCGTGAACAGCACGCCGCCCGGCACGCCACTCGTCACCCAGAACGCGTCTTTCCATGTTAGGCCGCGTTGCAGCGAATGGCCTTCATGTGCGGCGCCGTCTGCTGCGCCTTCGATACTGCGCGTGCGCAGTCCTGTCTGATCCATCCAGAGTCTCCTTTATAGGGGCCTGCGCGCTGGCTGGAACACAAACAACCGGATAAAACATCAGCGATGCGAATGCGCGCGCAGCGCATCCGCATCACCTTGAAACGCTCGTCAGAACGCGTTAGAGAAGGACGGTCATTGTGCTCCGCCCAGCCAGCTGTTCACGCGGTCGCCGTGTGCGGCGATCCACGATCCGGCTGCGTCGGCAGGCTTCGCGCCGTTCTCCGTCGCCAGCATCACGCTGTCGATTTCGCCCGGCTTCCATTGAAATTTCTTCAGAAACGCGACCACTTGAGGAGCCTTTGTATCGAGACCCGGATTGACGACGCTATCGACATGCTCGGCTTCGCCATACACCTTCTTCGGGTCTTCGAGGAACTTCAGCTTCCACTTTGCGAACATCCAGTGCGGTATCCACCCCGTGACGATCACAGGTTTATTGGCATTCATCGAGCGCGCGAGTTCCGCGGTCATTGCACTGCCCGAGCTCGGCATCAGCTGATAATCGAGGTTGTAGGCCTTGATCGCATCCGATGTTTTCTTCATCACGCCCGCGCCCGCGTCGATGCCGACGATACGTCCACCGAAGTCCGCCTTGTGCGCTTCGAGATCGGAGATGCTCTTCTCCGGCACGTCGGCGGGCACGATCAGGCCGATCTTCGCATCCGTATAGTTGGCGCCCAGGTCCTGCACCTTGCCCTTGAACTGATCCCAATAGGCACCATGCGTGATGGGCAGCCACGCGGACAGCGTCGCGTCGAGGTCGCCGCGCGCGACGCCCTGCCACATGATGCCCGCTGCGACGGGCACGAGCTGTACGGGATAACCCAGGCGCTTCTCGATGATCTGCGCGGCAACGTTCGATGTCGCAACGCTGTCGTCCCAGCCCTCGACGTAGCCGATCTTGATCGTCGGCTTGGTGTCGGCGGCTGCCGTTCCGATGGCGCTCATCGTTGCGATCAGCGCCCCGCACAACATCAGCTTCTTCAGGTACTTCATGGTCGATCTCCTTGTGTCCGCACGCGCGGTATAGCTTTTAGAATCGCCAACCAGAATGCATGAGGTGGTCGGCTTTGCGACGTTTACTTGTCTGTATGCGACGTATTCTTTTTTTTGTCTGCGACGCTGGTTTGCTTTGCCCTTATCGCGGGCATCCGCGATGCGGTGGTTTGCTTTGCCCTTATCGCGGGCATCCGCGATTGCGCCTCGCGGCGCGGGCGTTGCCCCTGTGCGGGGCGGCACTCACTTTCTTTGCCGCCGCAAAGAAAGTAAGCAAAGAAAGCGGGCTCACACCGCCAGTGCTTGACGATTACCCACGGGCTCTCAACGTCCCCATCCTTCATGCGGCAGCGTGACATCTCATGCGCGTTGCCAGCGCGTTTATTCAAGGCCTCACCTGCTTCATGCACCTGCATCGCGGCCCGCGACATCGAACATTCCCGCGCCCTCTTGCGGCAAACTGTGTGTAGGCATTCGCGCCGCACAGAACACCCTCGCTACGCGACGCGGCTACAGGTGCGGGCGGCGTCCTGCACGACACAGCAACCTCATTCACTACCGACATGCGGCGCTGAAACGTTCGATACCCTTAGCTGTACCGCGCGTGTATGAAGCGGGTCATGCGTTTAGCCGGAGCGTTGGCAACGAACATCAGCGAGAACACTGTCGCGTAAACCACGGGGACGTTGAGAGCCCGTGGGTAATCGTCAAGCACTGGCGGTGTTAGCCCGCTTTCTTTTGCCTACTTTTCTTTGCGGCGGCAAAGAAAAGTAGGTGCCGCCCCGCACAGGGGCAACGCCCGCGCCGCGAGGCGCATCGCGGATGCCAACGCAAAGGCAAAAGCACCACAATAAAAAAACGTCGCAGACACAAACCGCATCGCGGATGCCCGTGATAAGGGCAAAGCGAACCACCGCATCACGGATGCCCGCGATAAGGGCAAAACAGCGTCGCAGACAAAAAACACTACTTATCCACAATGAGATCACTCAACGGCTTGCTGCAACACAACAGCACCATCCCCTGATCGATCTCGCGCTGACGGATGCCGCCGTTGTGTTTCATGTCCACCTGGCCTGACACGAGCTTCACCTTGCACGTGCCGCACATGCCTTGCGTGCACGATGCCGGCAAACGGACACCCGACTGCCGCGCGGCGTCGAGGACATGCTGTGACGAAGCACACTCGATCGTACGGTTGCTGCGCGAGAAGCTCACCGCGAAAGTCTGCGTGCCGTCAGCCGTACCATTCAGTCCATTCGCGCCCGCTTTCTCTTCCGCTTCGAGTACTTCTGCCGCGACATCCGGTTCGTTTTCGATCAGCGTTTCAAACGAGAAGCTCTCTTCGTGATACTGCTTGCGATCGAAGCCCGCTTCGTCGAGCAGATCGCGCACGGCCTTCATGTACGGCGCAGGGCCGCACGTGAAAATCTCGCGCTCCATGAAGTCCGGTGCGATCAGCTTGAGCAGCGGCAGCGTCAGAAAGCCGGTGATGCCGGGCCAGTTCGTGCGATTGCCGATTCGTTCGCAGACGAACGACGTTCTGAAATTGGCCTGATTCGCCGCGATCAGATCGAGCTCGCGCGAGAAGATGATGTCGTCGGGTGTGCGCGCGCTGTGCACGAACACGATGTCGCGGTCTTCACTCAACTCGTGATGCGCGCGGCTCATCGACATCAGCGGCGTGATGCCCGAGCCCGCCGACAGAAACAGATACTTGCGCGCCGGATGCCGCGCACACGTGAACTCGCCCGCCGGACCGAGCACGCGTACGCGCGCGCCCGCGTGCAGGTTGTCATGCAGCCAGTTCGACACCTTGCCGCCCGGCACGCGCTTCACGGTGATCGAAATGGTGTGCGGGCGCGTCGGCGAAGACGAGATCGTGTAGCAGCGGTTGATCGTCTCGCCTTCGATATCGAGTTCGAGCGTGATGAACTGTCCCGGCTCGAACATGAACGCACGACCTTCCGGCGAACGGAAGAAAAAGCTCTTCACGTCATGCGTTTCCTGGCGAACCTGGCAGCAGACGAGCGTTTCCTCGACATCGCTCGTCCAGCGCGCCGGCAACGCGCTCCAGAATTCAGGCTTCGTCACACGGCTTTCGGCCGGTTCGAAGGTTGCTGCATCGCGCATCATTGCTTGCTCCACTTGCCGCCAGGCATCCCGTTGGTTTTTTTCAAAGCCCGGTTCAATGCCTTAGACGGCCTTGATGTTGATCGTGCGCTGTTCCGAAGCGGAATCATCGATGTGCGCGGCGAGGCGCTGCACATACCAGTCGCTGAACTTCTCGACGAGCCCTTCCGTGTACGGCGAATACGGGCCCGGCTCGTACGCGCTGCTCGACGCGCCGCGCTGCGAGAACTCGACGAGCGCGCGGTCCTGATCGTTGGTCGCGTTCCACACGGCCGTGAGGTTCTTCACGTCGTAATCGACGCCCTCTTGCGCATCCTTGTGCACGAGCCACTTCGTGCGCACGAGCGTCTCGCCCGCCGACAGCGGAATCACCGAGAACGTCACGATGTGATCGCTCATGAAGTGATGCCATGAATTCGGCTGCGTCCAGAAAGACAGGCCGCCCAGGTCCGCCTGCTCGAATTCGCCGAGCAGCATCTTCGACGCAACCTTCGCATCGAGCGTCTGCGATTCGCCGCTGCGATCGAGCGGCAAGCGCTGCGTGCGGAAACCCGTCACGTCCAGCAGACGGTCGATTTCCAGAGAAGGCAGATTCAATTCTTCCCACTGCTTCGCGCGCTCGATGCAGGTGCGCTCGAACGCATCCATGCCTTCCGCGTTGGCGGGTGAGCGCTGATAGCCGAAGCCGTACTCGTAGAGCGAAATGGTCAGCTCGGGATGGTTCGCGACGCAGTGGTAGCACTCGCGGTTGTTCTCCATCGTGAGCTTCCAGTTGCCCTTTTCGATGATGTCGATCTGCGCGGCGATCTTGCAGTTCGGCAGATCGTGCGGCAGCAGATACGGCTCCATCGCCGCGCGCATCACGGCGAAATCGACGGGCGGCTTGTCGGCGAGGCACACGAAGATCAGACCCGCGAGGTTCTCGACGTGCACGCTCTTCAAGCTGTGCTTGCAGCGGTCGAACTGCTCGCCCATGTGCTCGGCGAACATCAGGTCGCCCGTCAGGCTGTACGTCCAGCTGTGATAAGGGCAAACGATGTTGCCGACGGAACCCTTGTCCTCGTTGCACAGGCGCGCGCCGCGATGGCGGCACACGTTATGGAACGCGCGCACCTGCATGTCGTCGTCGCGCACGATCAGGATCGAATCGTTGCCGAGTTCGACGGTGACATAGTCGCCCGGCTCGGGAACATCCGGCTCGACGGCGACCTGAATCCAGTGCTGGCGGAAGATCGCGTCCATATCGAGCGAGAAGATCTCGTCGCTCAGATAGAACGGTGCTTCGAGGCTGTAACCCTTCTTGCGCCGATCGACCAGCGCGCGAATGTCTGCCGATACTTTCATGTGTGCTCCGGGGTGCGAGGCCGTGTGGTGCGGCGCAAATCAGTAATCGATGAGTTGATGCTCGCGCAAATAGCCGAGTATCACTTGTGCTTTTTCGACCGAAGTCCCTTCAATTACGACGCTTCCGCCACGACTTTCCGTCGTCGTCGCGGACAGCATGCGGGCATGGCCCGAGCGCTTCTCGGCGGCGGCGAGGCGCACCGGTTTGCGCGTAACGGGCGCGACTGTCCATTGCGCGGCTTCCGCGTCGGCGCCTGCTTGCGCACGCTGCGGCTGGATCGTGCCCGCGCGCAGCCGCGCGTACGCATAGCGCGGCGTGACGGTTGCGAGCGGATGCACGGCGACGACAGCGGGCAGCGTGACTTCCACGCGGCGGCGCACGCCTTTCGGCAAGAATTGCCGCACGGTCGCGCGTCCGCCCGCCACCGTCACGTCGACGGCGGTGCCGACGAGCGGATACGCGAGCGCGTCCGCAAGCCGGTAAGGCAGCATGCCGCTGTCGAACGCGCCCTCCGCGCAGGTGCCCGTCAGCACGAGGTCGTAGCCCTTCAGGCGAGCGGCGAGCGCGCTCACGGCATCGTCGTTGTCGCCGCACGTCAGCACTTCGACGCGCTCGGCGCCCAGCGCCAGATACTCTTCGAGTGCGGGATTACCCGGATCGCCCGCGTGCAGCACGTCGAGATGCGCGGCGTGCTGGCCAGACAGTTGACGGCCGATTTCGAGCGCGGCGGCATCGTTACGGCTATAGCGCGCGACGCCGCTCACAGGATGCTTGCCGACCGACACGAGCACCGCGATTTTTTCGAGCTTGCCGTTCATGCCGCGACTCCTTCGACGATGGGCTTCATAGCGGGCGCAGCGGCAGCGGAACGCGCGGCCCGCGCGCGATCGATCTCGTCGATCAGCGACGCGATGGTCGCTTGCGTATCGCCGATGATCGTGAGGTTCGCGCGCTTTGCGATGGGCGCGCTGCCGTCCAGATTCACCGCGATCACATGGCGGCAATCCTTGATGCCCTGCAGGTGCTGCACCGCGCCCGAAATGCCGAACGCGATATAAACGCTCGCCTCGACCGTCTTGCCCGTCGCGCCGATCTGCTTGTCGCGCGTGAACATGCCGTTGTCGACGGCGACACGGCTCGCGCCAATCGCCGCGCCGAACGTGCTCGCGAGCTTCTCGAACGCAGCGACGTCGTTGACGCCGTTGCCCGCCGATACGATGAAGTCCGCTTCTTCGAGCGCGACCTGCGCGGCGTCTATTTCCTCGATGCCGAGATCGC
>NZ_WHNP01000035.1 GCF_009362735.1 Paraburkholderia franconis
ACGCGATCTGGGCGGACTACGAGTACGGCAAGTGGCGCTTCATCGGCTATCTGACGCAGCCTGTGCAGTACCGCGACGTGACGGATTTCGACGATGTGTCGAACCGGCATCTCACGTTCAGCGGCGTGCGCTTCGAGCGGCAGGGCGTCGGACCGGGTGATCTTTCGGGTTACTACTCGAAGTACAACCGCTCGAATGCACGCTTCCTCGATGCGACGGGCGACGAGCATCGCGACGTCTTCGATCTTCGATACACGGGCAAGATTGGTCGCGCCGACTGGGACGTGGAGTCGATGTACCAGTCGGGGCACGTCGGCAACAAGACGATCGGCGCGTGGGCCGTCGGCTCGCTCGCGGGCTATACGCTCGATCTTCCGTGGGCCCCGCGCGTGGGCGTGCAGGTCGATGCGGCGTCGGGCGACCGGCATCCCGGCGACGGACGCGTCGAGACGTTCAATCCGCTCTTTCCGAACGGGTACTACTTCACGCTCGCGGGCTACACGGGCTATGCGAACCTGATCCACGTCAAACCTTCCATCACGCTCAAGCCGACGAATAGTCTCACGTTGCTCGGTGCACTGGGATTCCAGTGGCGCGAGACGACAGCGGACGCCGTGTATCAGCAGCCCAATGCCGTGGTGCCGGGCACAGCGGGACACGGCAGCCGGTGGACGGGCATGTATGTGCAGGTGCGCGCCGACTGGACGATGGCGTCGAACCTGATCGGTTCCGTCGAAGCGGTGCACTTCCAGGTCGGCGATTCGATTCGCAACGCGGGCGGCAGTAACGCGGACTACGTCGGTGCCGAACTGAAGTATGGATGGTGAGCATAACCAAAGCGGTGCGGCATGTCGTGATGCCGCGTGTCGCCGGTTATCTGTGGATCGGAGGGAGAACGTCGATGAACGCAAAGATCGCAATGACAGGAGCGTGGGCAATCGCCGTGCTGATGCTATCGGCGAGCGTCTGCGCGCAGACTCCGGGCGCGCCGGATGGCGCGAGCGCTGCGGCACCTGCCGACAGCACGCGGACCGCTACAGCCACGAAAGCGGACGACCGCCAGCTGGAAAAGGACGTCCATCATGCGCTCGGCAAGACGAAGCATCTGACCAGCATCGGTATCAGGGTTCACGCTGATGCGGGCGTTGTCACGCTGACGGGAACGGTGCCCAACCGTGCCGCAGTCGACAGGGCGGCTAGCGCCGCAAAGGGTGTTCCGGGCGTCACGGAAGTCAGAAACAACCTGACGATTCAGAGCGATTGATGAATGCCAGATAGCAAAACGCTTCGTAGCGGAGGAATATGATGGGCACTTTCGCGGAAGAAGACATCGGGCGACGCGCGTTGCTGGACATTCTGGTACCCGTTGCACACGCACTGGAGTCGGCGACGGGCACCGCGCACCGTAAGAAGCAACGGTTCCGTTTGAAGAAACGCCGCTTGCGGGAAGAGCGAGGACCTGAGGTCGACGCGGAGCCTCGGCCGACGCGTATTTCGGTCGTCGAGCGGCTGTCATCGGAAACCGTGAGCGTTTGCTGGAGCGATGCGAGGATGGGCCGTTACGCGGAACAGACCTGGCGACTTGGACGCGCGCGCACCGATTCGTTCTGCCTGTTGACGGGCAGACAGATCCGATATGGCGACAGGATCTTTCGGCCGCGGACCGAGCAGGGCTATCTCACGTCTGATCACAACCGGATGATTCTCGCGTGTGCCATCGACGATTTGTGCTGCGCGGACGCATGACAAGCGCGGGCGCTCATCGTCATCGTGCGGCGTGATACGGCGAACTCGCGGACCCATACCGGGAAGGATTGCCGAAGCGAGGTATCGATCCGTTCGCGCGGGCGCGCTTCAGTTCGTTGACGACTTCGGCGCGCGTTTTAGGGCGTCCACTGGAAACATGCGCCGTAGGATGATGGCGCGACGTCTGTCCGGCGTGCCGCGTCTTCGCGGATGTCTTGTCGGCCGACGCAAGCCGCTCGCGCCGCGTGCTGTATTCCGGCCTGTCACCCGATTCACTCGATGCGCGCACGAGCGCCGATGGTTGAGCAGGCGGTTCCGCAGCACGGTCTGATTTCTCGTCAACGGGACTGGGCGAAGCGTCATGCGCGCCTTCGTTGACTGCGGGAGCGGCCACGACGGATGCCATCGCCTTCGCTTCTCTCGCTTCGCGCACGTTGAGTTCCTTCTGCAACTCCAATGCTTCAGGCAAATCCTTGCGAACGGAGAGCACGGCATTGAGCAACACCTTCGCGGACGTCAGATCGTTGCGGTGCAGACTCGCGCGTATCGACTGGAGGATGAATGCGATGTCGGCATCGGATGTGCCATCGGAGGTGGCCGCAAATTGCTCGGTGCGACGCGCGGATTCGTCCGCCGCGCTCGATGAACTTGCACCGCCCGGGTTCTCGTCGCCGCCATACACCGCTCGATAGGCAGCAAGCCGGTCGCTGTCCATCGGCAGTGCGAGAGCCACCACGACCAGAACGACCATCACGACAAAGCCGGCAATGGCCATTCTGTCCGGTCGACGGATCATCGCGTCCCTCCTGACGAGTTGTGCGTCCCCAAGCCACCATTGTGCTTTGCTCAGCAATGCGCGTGCCAATGCTTTAAAGCAATCGCTGCAAAGCTATCGGCGATAAAAATTTCCACATTTTTCACTCTTATTCCATCAATTGCCAAAAGCGGGTCAGTTGCTCTGCAATTCGTTCTCAGTTCCGATATAGTCGCCATTTTTGGCGAGCCGGAATGCGCACGCACGACATGCGTAAAGCCCGTTTCGAGCGCCGAATAAAAAAGCCAAAAGACCATTCACTCTTTTCCCTGGAACCCGAATGCGAGCGATCATTCTTGCCGCGGGCCTTGGCCTGCGACTCCAGCAACCCCCGGGGGAGCAGTTTCCAAAATGTCTGTTGCGATTCGATGGCGTTACGCTGCTCGAACGACATCTTTCGATGCTCGAGGCGGCCGGTGTCGATGAAGTCGTGCTCGCGCTCGGCTTTCAGCCGGAACGCGTCGAAGCGGAATTGAAGCAGGCGGGCCGCAAGGTGCCGGAGATCAGGCTCAATCCGCGTTTCGATCTCGGCAGCGTACTCACTGTGCACACCGTCGCCGATGCGCTCACGCGCGGCGGCGATGTGCTGCTGATGGACGCCGACGTGCTTTACGACGAGCGCATGCTGGCCGCGCTTGTCGCCGGCGATCACGCGAATCGCCTGTTGATCGACCGCGATTACGAAGCAGGCGACGAGCCCGTGAAGCTGTGTTTGAAACAGGGCGTGCCCGTCGAGCTGCGCAAGCAGTTGGCCGTCGGTCTCGACTACGACACGATCGGCGAATCGGTCGGCTTTTTCCGCTTCACGCAAGCAACTGCGGAGCGCTTCGCGCAGATCGTCGCGGGCTATATCGACAGCGGACGCGCAAACATGCCGCACGAAGAAGCCGTGCGCGACCTGCTGCTCGAACGCACTCACGCATTCGATACGGCCGACGTCACCGGTCTGCCCTGGATCGAAATCGATTTTCCCAATGACGTTGCGCGCGCAAGTGAGGAAGTTCTGCCGCAACTTCAGCGGCCAGCTTTGCATGGGACCCGAGTAAGTGCTCTGCATGGGGCCGGAGTAAGTGCTAAAGCACCAACTCCGGCCGACAGCTGAAGCACTAACTCGGATCGACATTGGAGTTATACGATGAACGCACGCGAACCCTCTTTCGTTACCACGCTGTCGCGCAGCGCGCGCCTGCGCCAGATGCTGACGAGCAACGAACTCGAATTCCTGATGGAAGCCCACAACGGCATCTCCGCGCGCATTGCGCGCGAAGCCGGCTTCAAGGGCATCTGGGGCTCGGGCCTCGCGATCTCCGCGCAATACGGCGTGCGCGACAACAACGAAGCGAGCTGGACCCAGGTTGTCGATACGCTCGAATTCATGGCCGACGCGAGCGACCTCCCCATCCTGCTCGACGGCGATACCGGCTACGGCAACTTCAACAACGTGCGCCGCCTCGTGCGCAAGCTGGAGCAGCGCGGCATCGCGGGCGTGTGCATCGAGGACAAGCAGTTTCCGAAGACGAACAGCTTCATCAAGGGCGAAGCGCAGCCGCTCGCCGACATCGACGAGTTCTGCGGCAAGATCATGGCGGGCAAGGACTCGCAGACGGACGAGCATTTCTCGATCGTCGCGCGCGTCGAAGCGCTGATCGCGGGCTGGGGCATGGACGAAGCGTTGAAGCGCGCGGAAGCCTATCGCCAGGCGGGCGCCGACGCGATCCTGATTCACAGCAAGCTCTCGCGCCCCGATGAAATTTTGGAGTTCGCTCGCGAGTGGGCAGGGCGCGGCCCGCTCGTCATCGTGCCGACCAAGTACTACAGCACGCCGACGGAAGTGTTCCGCAAGGCGGGCATCAGCACGGTGATCTGGGCGAATCATCAGATTCGCGCGGCCACGTCGGCGATGCAGGCCGTCGTGAAGGAGATCTACGAGAGCCAGACGCTCGTCAACGTCGAAGACCGCATTGCGACCGTCAACGAGATCTTCCGTTTGCAGGACGCCGACGAGTACTCGGAAGCCGAAGAGCGGTATCTGTCGGCGTCTCGCGCATCGGGCTCGGCCATCGTGCTCGCTGCGAGCCGCGGCAAGGGCCTCGAAGCGGTGACGACGGACCGTCCGAAAGTCATGCTCCCCATCGCGGGCAAGCCGCTGCTGCGCTGGCTCGTCGATGCGTTCAAGAAGCAGGGCGTCAACGACATCACCGTGGTCGGCGGCTATCGCGCCGATGCGATCGATACGGCGGGCATCAAGCTCGTCGTCAACGAGCGTCATGAAGGGACGGGCGAGCTGACGTCGCTTGCATGCGCCGTCGACGGCGTGAACAACGACACCGTGATCTCGTACGGCGACCTGCTGTTCCGCAGCTACATCGTGCGCGATCTGGTGGAGAGCGAAGCGCCGTTCAGCGTGGTCGTCGATTCGTCGACGGTTGCGGAAGCGGGCGCGGCGAACCAGAGCGTGCGCGATTTCGCGTGGTGCTCGTCCGCCGACGATCGCGGCCTGTTCGGCAACAAGGTGCTGCTGCGCCGCGTGTCGAACAACGAAGCCGACGTGAAGGGCGAAGCGCCGCATGGCCGCTGGATCGGTCTGCTAAATGTGCGAGGCGAAGGACGCGAGCGCTTGCAGGCGGTGATGAAGACGTTGCGTGCGCGCGCCGATTTCGATTCGCTCGATATGCCCGCGCTGCTGAACGCGCTGATCGAAGCCGGCGAAGAAATCGAAGTGCAGTACGTGCATGGCCACTGGCGCGGCGTGAACGACCTCGAAGACTTCCGTCGCGCGGGCGATTTCGCGCACGAGCAGACGCCGCTCGCCAAGGGCGACGCAGCGGGAGGCGCGGCGCAATGATCGAAGCTGCACAGTTCGTCGAGGCGGCGCGCGAGCGCGGCTTCGACTGGTATGCGGGCGTGCCGTGCTCGTACCTGACGCCGTTCATCAACTACGTGTTGCAAGACCCGAAGCTGCACTACGTATCGGCGGCGAACGAGGGCGATGCCGTCGCGTTCATCGCGGGCGTCACGCTCGGCGCGCGCGGTGGTCAGGAAAACGGCCGGCGCGGCGTCACGATGATGCAGAACTCGGGCCTCGGCAACGCCGTGAGTCCCCTCACGTCGCTGACGTGGACGTTCCGTCTGCCGCAACTGCTGATCGTAACGTGGCGAGGCCAGCCGGGCGTGCCCGACGAGCCGCAGCATCAACTGATGGGCCCCATCACGCCGGCGATGCTCGACACGATGGAGATTCCGTGGGAGACGTTCCCGACGGAAGCGGACGCGATCGGCCCCGCGCTCGATCGCGCGATCGCGCATATGGATGCGACGGGCCGTCCGTACGCGCTCGTGATGCAGAAGGGCAGCGTCGCGCCATATGAGCTGAAGGGCGCGGGCCGCGCGGCGAAACGCGCAGTGCGTGCGTCGCGCGACGTATCGCGAGGCGTCTCGCCCGATGCGCTGCCGACGCGCAACGAGGCGCTGCAACGGGTGATCGCACACACGCCTTTGAATTCGACCGTCGTGCTCGCATCGACGGGTTTCTGCGGCCGCGAACTCTACGCAATCGACGACCGGCCGAACCAGTTGTACATGGTCGGCTCGATGGGCTGCCTCACCCCGTTTGCATTGGGTCTTGCGCTCGCGCGTCCCGATCTGCATGTCGTCGCGCTCGATGGCGACGGCGCCGCGCTGATGCGCATGGGCGTCTTTGCGACGCTCGGCGCATACGGTCCGCCGAACCTCACGCACATTCTGCTCGACAACGGCGCGCACGATTCGACGGGCGGCCAGTCGACGGTGTCGCCCGAAGTGTCGTTCGCGGGCGTCGCGGCCGCGTGCGGCTACGCGTCGGCTGTCGAAGGCGACGACGCGAGCCTGATCGACGAGCTGTTCGCGTCGCCGCAACTCGACGGTCCGCGCTTCGTGCGCGTCGCGATCCGTCGCGGCACACCCGATGGGCTGCCGCGCCCGACCATCACTCCGCCCGATGTGAAGACGCGCCTGATGCGCCACATCGCCACTTCCGGCTCGAACGAAGGAGCACGCTGATGCTGCTGATGAACCCAGGCCCCGTCACGCTGACCGAGCGTGTGCGCAACAGCCTGCTGCAAACGGACCTGTGCCATCGCGAGAGCGAGTTTTTCGATCTGCAGGACGAAGCGCGCGCGCGGCTCGTGAAGCTGTACGATCTCGACCCCGCGCAATGGAGCGCCGTGCTGATGACGGGCTCGGGCACGGCGGCCGTCGAGAGCATGATCGCGGCGCTCGTGCCGGAAAACGGCAAGCTGCTGATCGTCGAGAACGGCGTGTACGGCGAGCGCATCACGCAGATCGCGACGCAGTACCGTATCGCGCACAGCATCGTGAAGCACGAATGGATGCAGGCGCCGGACCTCTCACGCATCGCGGCCGCGCTCGACGCCGACACGTCGATCACGCATGTCGCCGTGATTCATCACGAGACGACGACGGGCCGATTGAACGATCTGAAGGCGCTCGCCGAGGTTTGCCGTGCGCGCAACGTGAAGATGCTCGTCGATGGCGTGAGCAGCTTCGGCGCGGAAGAGATCGATTTCGCGGACGGCACGATCGCAGCCGTCGCGGCGACGGCGAACAAGTGCCTGCACGGCGTGCCGGGCGCGGCATTCGTGATCGTACGGCGCGATGCGTTGGCGAGTGCCGCGAGCCGCACGTACTACCTTGGGCTTGCGCGTCTCGCGAGCTTGCAGGATCAGCGCAATACGCCGTTCACGCCTTCCGTGCATGCGTATTACGCGCTCGTCGAAGCGCTGCGCGAACTCGACGACGAAGGCGGCTGGAAGGCGCGTCATGCGCGTTATGCGGCGCTCGCAGAGCAGGCGCGCGCGGGTCTCGCCGCGCGTGGGATCGACAGCGTGTTGCCGCCGCAGGAGTCTTCGGTTGTGCTGCGCGCGTATCGTTTGCCGAAGGGCATCGCGTATGAGCAATTGCACGATGCGTTGAAGGCGCGTGGTTTCGTCATCTATGCGGGACAGGGCGGCTTGTCGAAGGAGCTGTTCCGCATCTCGACGATGGGGGCGATTCATGCGGCGGATATCGAGCGGTTGCTGGTGAGCTTTGATGAGTTGATGCGGTAGGTAGTGCCGCTTATGTCGCTCGCCTTCCTGAAGCGCGACACCTGTTCGCTACGGGGGCGGCCGGAATACATTGCTGCGCGCCCGTCTCGTGACCCTCATATGTTTGCATCCGGCGGGGCTTTCGCTAGTTAGATCGAGGGGCTAGTCGATGAGGACGTGCCACGCGGCGCCGGACGGCCTGCTGCCGAAGATGCAGGCACAGGTGCTCCGGCGGGTCCGGTCGCGCCTCCGCTGAATGCGCCAGCACTGGCGCCGGATACGCCTTGCCCGCCGGGCGCAGGCGGAAAGACGGGCTTGACGTTCGCTGCTGGCGCAGTCGTGATTGGGCCTCCGGCGAACACTGGGGCAGCAGCAAGGGCTGCGACGGCGGCGAGCATCAGCACACCAGTTTGTGTTTTCATCGTCATCTTCTTCAAGGTTGCGATTCAAGGCGCGGACATGGGCGCGCGATCGGCCCGCGTTCAGCCGATGATCGCGTGCGAGCGGACCTCTACTGATAGCTCATCGTGAAGGCAGCGTGCGCGAACTGCGAACCCATGGCGCCCGCGGCAACGATCAGAGCTGTGAAGAGCTTGACTTTCATAGTTAGTGTCGTGTGAGTCGAAGAATATTGATGAACCAAAGCCGCCCTCGACATGCGAACGCTGCCCGAATTCCACACGCCTCGCCTGCCAGCGGAATTGCCGTGCATTGCCTTAAGGAGTTGCCGCATCGTATCGACGCGCATACTCGGCTTCCATAGAACAGTTAATAAAATTGGCAAGCCGGATCGAAGAATTCCTAAATTGCCAGCTGCGGACGTTTGTCGAAGGGTGTGGCCGTTCGCCACCATTCGACGGCCAATCATTTGATCGCGGTCGACTCTCGAAAGATGCCCCGAGGCATACGATGAGCCTTACTGTTTCGTAGGGCTTATTCGAGAGGAGGCCGTGATGGTGGCGAGAGGGAAAAGCGATCGAATGAACTGGAGGGTGATTGTCAGAGCGATGATCACGGCCACAGCGCTTTGCACATCCGCGTTGGTTTCGGCGGCAGAGGGCGGGGTGATTTCGTTTATCGGCGCGGTGGTCGAGCCGCCTTTCGAGGTGATGGCCGCGAGTGCCGAAGCGGCGGTACTGCCGCGAGTCGCTGCAATCGCATCCCGATCCGGCGTCGACGCATCGGCAATGAGTGTGACGTTCGCTGTTTTCGCCGACAGCAGGCCGAGCGCCAGGATCTCGATCGAGGCGGTCAAGAATTCGACGACGCCTGCAGCAACGGCTGCTTGCGGTTCGGTGAGGTCCGTTTTTGCCGACGGCTCAGGCCGCAAGACCGCGCCCGACCGGAACGGCGAATATCACGTCGGACGTGCGGGTGGCACGTTGTTGCTGACATCCGCGGCGGCCGTGAAATCCGCTGTCGCTCCGCTCGTCACCGTAGTGAGCCAGTACAACTGAGCCGAACGGATTGGCGCAGATGCTTCTCATCGACGAGGCGACGGCAGATCACGTGAGAACCCGGCGTGCAAACGCATATGCAACGCCTGCGCCTGCGAGGTGTGTTGTGGCGGATGCCAGCGGCATGCCAGGCAGGCCGGAACAAAACACCGTCGCAGACAGAAGCTCAGTGAAACTCAGAAGCTGTGCTTCAACCCGACTGTCACCGACGCCTGCTTGTCGGTCGAAGCATTCGGCAGATTGGGAATCTGCGCATAGTTCGCAGCCTGCCCCGTCACCGGGTCCGTGCCGATCCCGCTTCCGGCCGCCTTCTGGAAAATCCCCACTGCGTAGAGCGTCGTGCGCTTCGACAGGCTGTACGTCGCGCCCAGATTCACCTGATGGAATTTCGGCGAGCCGCTCACATCGGTTTTCATCGAGTTGTAGATATACGCCGCGCCGAGCGTCAGCGCCGGCGACAGCGCATATGTCCCGTTCACCTCGACGATATCGAATCGTGCATCCGCGCCCTGCGCACGCGCCGCGCTCGCGAAATACAGGCTGTCGTCGAGCGTCGTATGCGTGTAGACGAGGCCGATCGTCGCCGGCCCGATCGTGTATGAGCCGCCCGCGCCGAAGGCCTTCAACGCATGCGCGTTCTGCAATTCGCAGTACATCGCAGTCGGATTCGAACACGCGAAGTCGCCGATATAACCCTGCTCGCCGCCGAGCGCCGCATCGAGCGGATTGTTCAGATCGAGATAGCCGATGCCGAACGAGAACGGCGCGTTGTTATAGCTCGCGGAAACGGCCCAGCCGCGCTTCTGCGAGAAGTCGCCCGCGACGCCGCCCAGCGAATACGTGCCGCTCACGGAGAAGCCCGCGAAGGTCGGGCTCACGTACTGCACCGCGTTGTTCAGATTGAGCGCGGCGTTCAGGTTGTCGACGTCGCCGATGTGCGAGCCATACAACGTCGCCCACGTGATGCTCGACGCGTACGGCGCGAGCGCGTTCGTGTACGAGTCGAACTGGCGGCCGAAGGTCAGCGTGCCATAGCGTTCGTTGGTCAGGCCGACCCACGCGTTCTGGTTGAAGAGCGCGCCCGCTTGAACGAAGTTGCCGCTGCCCGTGTAGAAGCTGTTTTCGAGCTTGAACGTCACGGCCGTGCCCCCGCCGATGTCCTCGCTGCCCGTCAAACCGAAGCGCGACGGCGCGAGATTGCCGCCTGTGAACTGAAAGTTGTGGCCGCCGCCGACGCTGCCGTCCGCATGCGTGACCTGCTGGTTGTTCGTGTACGTGATGCCGGCGTCGACGTCGCCGTACAACGTGATGCTGCTTTCGGCGTGCGCTTTCTGCGCGATGCCGGATGCAGCCGTCGTTACGGCGAGCGCCGCCACCGCCGCCGCGATTCTGCGCGGCGTCGTCGGATGCTTCATCTGTCTTCCCCTTTCTCTTGTAGTTGCGTGACGCGAGCGCTTACGCGTAGTTGATCATCACCGACTTGCTTTCCGTGTACTGATCGATGACGGCGCGGCCCAGTTCGCGTCCGAAGCCCGATTGCTTCATGCCGCCGAACGGCATCGCGTTGTCGAGCAGCGAGTGGCAGTTGACCCACACGGTGCCCGCCGCAACGCGCGGAATGAGCTTGTGGATCGCCGGGACATCGTTCGACCAGATGCTCGCGCCGAGGCCATACGGCGTGTCGTTGGCGAGCTGCACGGCCGTGTCGATATCGTCGAAGGGCATGGCGACCAGCACCGGCCCGAAGATCTCTTCGCGCACGACGCGCATCGTGTGATTCGTATCGACCATCACGGTCGGCTCGACGAAGAAGCCTGGCTTGTCGATCGCGTTGCCGCCCGCGACGGCGCGCGCGCCTTCCGCGAAGCCCGAGTCGAGATAGCCGCATACGCGCTCGCGCTGCTTCGCGGACACGAGCGGGCCGATCTGCGTCGACGGGTCCATGCCCGCGCCGATCCTCAGGCTCTTCGCGATCTGCGCGACGCCGTCGATCACCTTGTCGAATACCTTGCTGTGGATATAGACGCGCGAGCCCGCCGTGCACACCTGGCCCTGGTTGAAGAAGATCGCATTCGCGACGCCTTGCGCGGCCTTGTCGATATCGACATCGGGCAGCACGATCACAGGCGACTTGCCGCCCAGTTCCAGCGACATGCGCGTCATGTTGTCGAGCGCCGCGTGGCCGATCAGCTTGCCCGTCTGCGTCGAACCCGTGAACGCGATCTTGTCGATGCGCGGATCGCGCGACAGCGCAGCGCCCGCCGTGTGCCCGTAGCCCGTGACGATATTGACGACGCCTTGCGGATAACCCGCTTCGACGATCAGTTCGCCGAGGCGCAGCGCGGTGAGCGGCGTGTCCTCGGCGGGCTTCAGCACGACGGTGCAGCCCGTCGCGAGCGCGGGGGCGAGCTTCCACGCGGCCATCAGCAGCGGGAAATTCCACGGAATGATCGCGCTGACCACGCCGACGGGTTCCTTGCGCGTGTACGCGAACACTTCGCTATCCGGCATGTACGGCAGGCCCGCATCCATCACGCTGCCTTCGATCTTCGTCGCCCAGCCCGCCATGTAGCGGAAGCACTGCGCGGCCATCGACACATCGAGCCCCTGCGCGACCATCACCGGCTTGCCGTTGTCGAGCGATTCGATCTCGGCGAGTTCGCGCGCATTCGCTTCGACGAGATCGGCGAGTTTGAGCAGCAGACGTTCGCGGTCGGTGGTCTTCATCGTGCGCCACGGGCCCACGTCGAATGCGCGGCGCGCGGCGGCGACGGCCTGTTGCACGTCGTGCTCGTTCGCTTCGGGCACGCGCGTGAGCACGCGGCCGTCGGCGGGATTCACAACGTCGATCGTGCGGCCCGACGAGGCATCCGTCCACTCGCTGCCGATCAGCATCTTCTTCGGCTTTGCGAGGAACGCTCGCGTCGAGTCGAGCAGCGCAAAGGTGGGGTTCGTCTCCATGTTCGGTTCCTTGATTGAAGAGGTTCAGTAGCGGTCCGCGACGCCCGTGATGCCGCGCTCGTGCAGATCGCGGATCAAATGCGCGCGCACGGTTGCGACATCGGAGAATGCAGGGCGACGGTGCGCCGTGATTTCAGACGCGGTGTAGGGCTTGAAGTCTTTCGGCAGCGCGTCGCGGTTCATTGTCGTGAGCAGCCAGTTCAGCACGTCGGCGAGTTCCTGGTCGGAGAGCGCCGAGTTCGATGCCCCCGGCACGCGCATCACGTATTCGCGGCCCGCGGGCAGATGCTCGAAGTAGCCGAGCGAATTCGCGAGCGGCGGCACCTTGCCAGGGATGCCGCCGCCCGTCGCCGTGTGACAGCCCATGCAGTTGAGCACCCAATGCTGTTGCGCGAGAGCGGCATCGGCTTTGCTCTGCGCATTCGCAGACGACGGCGGCGCGAGCGTCGCGGCGCATGCAAGCAGCAGCATCGACACGCGGCGCGCTACGCTTGTCCAGAGCGCAGCCGCCGAAGCCGCCCGCGCGCGCTGTTGCGTGTGCCGTTGCCAGTACGGTTGCATGAGCGGTTGCATGAGCGGTTGCACGTGCATGCGCTGGCCCGCACGAGGCACGCGGGCGGCGTTCATAGGCCGAGTCCCTTCGTGACGACGGCGCGTTGCGCGTGAACGGCCGCGCTGTCCATTGTCTGCGCGCGCGCCGCCTTGATGTCGGCGGCTGTGAACGGCTTTGCGTCGCCGTGCTGCGCGTTCAGATCGAACACGACGTAATTCAGCACCTGAGCCAGGTCTTCGTCGCTTGCGCTCGCGAAGCTCGGCATCTTGAAGTTGTAGCTCTTGTCGCGCACCTTGATCTCGCCGAACATGCCGTGCACTACCGTCGACGTCAGTTGCGCGCGCCCTTGCGCCGTCGACGAATACTTGCCCGGATATTCGGTGAGAGGCGGCGCGAGTCCGTCCTGACCCTTGCCGCCCGCCTGATGGCAAACGGCGCACTGCGCGTCGAACATGCTCTTGCCCACAGGGTAGTGCGCGGCCTGTTGCGCGCGCGCGCTGCCCGCCGTCGCAAACGATGCAGCCGCCACGACGCACGCGGCCGCGATTTTTCCAGCGTGATGTGCGTTCATTGCCTGGCTGCTCCCAGCAGGACTGAAACCGAACAGTGATAGTTCGAATTGCCGTTCGCCATGCACCAGTTGATGTCGTTGTCGAGCGACAGCTTGTACAGCGGCTTCTCGCGTTCGTTGCGATTGCAGAAGCACTTGCCGCACGACGTCTTGCCGCAGCAGTCGTTGTACGAAACGATGTAGTCGGAGCCGTCGTGCGGATTGCGGCAGGTGCCGATCCACGTGATCGGCGAAGGCGTCGTGCCCGGCGGGCAACTGCTCGACGTGCCGCCGCAGCAGCTGCACAGCCAGCCGTCGATCGCGCAGTACTTCCAGTAGTCGCAGCTCATCGGGTCGTCGCTCGCACCCGTTGCGGCGGCACCCGATGCGCCCGACGCCGCCGATGCCGCATCGGCTGCATACGCGGTGCGATCGACGGGCAGAAGCGGCAGCATCGCCGAGCCGACCAGCACCTTGCCGAGCTTCGCCATCGCGCTGCGCCGCGAACTGCGCTGCGCGACGCCGCGCGCCGACTTCTCGAACCATGAATCAAAAACGCCCATATGTTGTTCTCCGCTCAGGTTGAAAGAAGGTTCGGTGCATCACACGTGCTGTGCGTGCTGTTCGTGACGATGGTCGCCGTGCACGAACTCCTGCAGCGACGCGACGCCGCGCTCCTTCGCTTCGAACAGGCTTTCCAGATGCTCGCGTGTGTTGACGAGACCCTTCGCACGCACCTTGCCGCTTTCATCGAGCAGGACGGCATACGGCAGCTTGCCGATCTGGTAGGCCATGCCGAGCTCTTGCGACAGCACATACGGGAAGCGCTCGAGATTGTGCTTCTGCGCGAAGCGTGTGTGTTCGGCGAGATCGCCGTCGCTCGCAAGCACGATGTTGACGGGCGACGCTTCGCTCGCTTGCAGCGACGGCAGCAGCGGCAGCAGCTTCTTGCAGACGGGGCACGTCGGCGACAGGAAGAAGAGCAGCGTGGCCTTGCCCTGCGCATCGATGCCGCCCACTTTCACTTGCGAGCCGCGAATGTCGGCGAGTTCGAACGTCGGTGCGATCGCGCCGACGGCGGGCCCTTTGTCGATCATCAACGCGCCCGCAGGCATGATGCGTTCGTACAGAATGCCGACCTGGCGAACGAGAGCGAGACAGATCGCGCCGAGCGCGAGAACGGCGATCCACAACAGCGCGGTGGAAACGGTGAGAGCGGTTTGCATCATGAATTCCTCAAGTGGGAGAGGCGCGGCACGTTGGCGAGCAGCACATCGAAAGTGAGCAGTGCGCAGACGATCAGCAGCGCGGCGAAGAAAAGCGTCAGGTAGTCGAACCACACGATCGAACGCGCGGCGGGCTCGATGAACGCGGTGGCGGCGAGCGCCGCGAGCAGCAATGCGCGCGCGACATGAAACCAGCCGATGCCGCGCGGCGGGTTTGCTTGCATTGCGGCTTGCGTTGCCGCTTGCGTCGCGGCAAAGCCCGAGCAGCCGCAGTCGATATCGGTGTGACCGCGCACGATATTGAATGCGAGACCCGCCGCGAACGCGAGCAGCAACGCGATAAGCGCGATGGCGCCGAACATGCGCGTATCGGGGAACAGCAGCGCGGCGGCGCCGACCGTTTCCGTGGCCGTGATGACGAACGCGGCAGGTGCCGTCAACGCATCGGGCAACAGCCGATAACCGGCGAGCGCTTGACGGAACGCGGCAGGGCGCCGCCATTTGGCGACGGCGCCGAGCAGCACGACGATCGCCGTGCTGGCTTGCGCGCCCGTCGCGAGTACAGGATCGATCATCATCGCGGCCTCACGGATTGACGAGCAGCGTCGACGTATTGCCGATCTGCTTTTCGACGTTGCGCAGCTTGCCTGTGCGCGCATCCATCACCACCAGATCCGACGTGCCCGTGATGCCGTAGAAGAGCGGCTTGTCGTCGTCGCTGACCTGGATTGACGCGAGCGGGTCGATCTTCTGATGCGACAGATCCCAGCGCGCGATGCGCTTCTTCGTCTGCAGGTCGTACACCCAGATTTCCGTGCCGGGGTCCTTGTGCGAACCTTCTTCGCCCTTGTGCATCGCGACGTAATAGCGATGCAGCTTCGCCTGCACGGCCGTCTGCTGCATGCCGCCCGGACGCCAGCCTTCGGCGCGCTCCGCGTCCGTCAGCAGCGACCACGGCTTGCCGAACACGGGCTTGTCGCCGTGGAAATCGGCCGAGCGCACCATGCCGTGAAAAGTCGCGAACAGATAGCCGCCCTGATACGGCGACGCGTTGATAAAGGCCGGGTCCTTGTCGACGTCGATGAACGCATCGGACATCGTGCGCTTCGCTTCCTTGCCGTTCGCGTCGAGCGTGACGGTCAGCGCCTTGCCGCTTTCGCACAGCCCCGTGAAGCGGTTATTGCCCGACGGATACGCGAGCACGCACGCCGCCATGTCGATCTCCGACAGCACCTTCTTCGATGCGACGTCGATCACCGTCACGGAAGCGGCGGGTGTGATGTTCGACACGTAAAGGCGCTTGCCGTCCGCGCTGAACGTGGTGTTGTACGGCGTCGGAATGTGCTGGCCGTGCTTCGGCGGAATCACGACTTCGCCTGCGTGATCGAGCGTCGCGTTGTCGGTCAGCTCGACGACGTCGGTGCGCTCGCCGTGCGAGCCGCGTGCGAAATAGGTCGTCGAAACGAAGCTCGTCTTGTGATCGGGCGAAATCGCAAAGCCCGGCGCGAAGCCCGCGTCGATCTGGCCGAGGAGCTTCTTCGCATCGGCGTCGTACAGATAGACGCGCGCATCCGTCATCGACGGCATCGAAATATCGACGACGAACACTTCGTGCGGATGCCACGGCGGCAGCTTCTGCACGGTCAGTTCTTCGGGTTTTTCGATTGCGTGCGCGCTGCCGATGCATGCAGCCGCGAATGACAGCGTCGCCGCGATGGACGCGGTTCGTCGCCTTGTTTTCATGTCGCCTCCAGTGATGATTCACGATGTGTGAGGCGACTTTAGATCGACGAAAAATCAGGCCGGCGCCGAAACCGGCAACGCGTGCGTGCCGATTTGGGATATTGGTAGTCTCGCTGAAAGGGATGTAGGGCGTGTGTTGGCTTGCGTTCGGTGGATTCGTCGGGGGTTAGGGTTTGTCACGAGCGGTTTGCGACGAGCGGTTTGTCACGAGAGGGCAAACAGATTGCCCCCGACGGTCACGCGTCACTGTCACATCGCCGTATCGCTGCCGAGCGAAGGCGAGATCGTGCTGTCGCGGTTCGGATCGTCGACGCGTTCGTCGGCGCGCACGGGCCGCATCGAGACGAGCAGATGATCGTGGTGGCACGACCCCACGGTGCCATTGACGAGGCATTGCTGAAATGCGTCGGCATCCTCCTTGTTCGCGAAGGTGTAGGCCGTCTGCTCGACCTGGACCTGCGTGTCGGATGTGCGAATCGCCGTGAGGGTCATGGGCTTGTCGCAGGTGTTCACCGCTCACGTGACGGGGAACCTCGCTGCACTGGCGAGCTCGCTCGTGCATCCGTCATCCGTGGAAGGACTGCGTATCGAAGTGTTGACCGCATTCGGCTTCGGCGTGGCGAGCGGGCGTCTGACGGCAGCGCACGGCGCTGGCGACGCGCCGGAGCGAACGTCGGTTCGGCTTCGAGGTGATCGGCGTGCCATTGGCTGCGCTGATTGTGGTCGCGGCCATACACGGGGCGTCGAACCGCGATACTGCATGCGCTCGAACGGGAATGAGCGTTGCTGGTTCGATCGTCTCGGCGCGCGTATTGCGGCCGGAGATTCGCGCCACGGAGGCATGAAATGGCAAACACGATCAACGAGCAGCAGAACACGATGGACGAACCGGGCGGACCGGAAGCGCCGCTCGCCGACGAATACACGCGGCGCGCGAAGACGAAAAACAAGCGGGCGGACAAGGCCGCGCATGGCGAGCCGACCGATCCCGACTTCGAGCCACCCGTCGTTCCCGGCGATACGCATGCGGCGTCGCGCGGTTGAATCATCCGTCGCGCCGACATTGTCTTCCGATCAACACACGGACGTACGTGATGAAACGCCATTCATGGCCGGCTCAGCGCACCGCGAGCGGGAATCGCCGCCGCGCTCGCGGGCTTGGGCTTGCGTGCAAACTGTCTCGCGGGCAGAAAGCGCCAGACGAGCAGCACGAGCGCGAGCAGCGCCGGACACCAGCGAACATTGGTCGCGACAGGCGTCGGATGTGCGAACCGTGCGTCGGTCAGCGGCGCGCGCAGCGAATCGGCAGCGACCAGCCGCTTGTAGCCGAAGCCGAGATGCCCGGCGACCGCTTCGAGATACGTCTCCCGAAGCTCCGATAGTTCTTCGTGGCTCTCGGCCGTGGCGGGCGCGCCGGGCGTCGGTTGCAGCTGGCGCACTTCATCGGCGCGCCAGAAGCCGGTTCGCACGCCGTCGGCGTTCGTCCTGGGTATCGGCGCTGGCTGATCGCCGCCGACGCCGATCAGCCAGCCATGCACGAGTCCTTGCGGAATATCGCGCACGCTGGTCTCGTTCGGCGCGACAGGGGGCGCTTCCTGCCCATCGGTGATGAAGACGATATCGGTGTTGTGGCCGAGGTCCGCAGCCGCGCGTATCGCCGAATAAAGACCGCCTTGCGCGATCACGCTGCTATTCACCCAGCGCATCTTTCCCGTGATCTGATCGAGCGACGACAGCAACGCGTCGTAGTTGCCGCAGACTTCGACGGGCGCGAGCAACAGCAGCGAGCGCTGATTCGTGAACACGCTCCAGCCGATCTCCGATCCGCACGGCAGGTGCTGCAACGCATCGCTCATCGCGGCGCGCGCGAAGTCGAGACGGCTGATCGGCTTGCCGCCCATCGAGACGTCCTCGACATCCATGCTCTGCGTGATGTCGAACGTGACGACATATCGGAAGATGGGCCGGGTGAACTGCACGGGCGGCATCCACACGGCGGCGGCGAGCAGCAGCGACGCCAGCGGAAGCTGCCACCAGCGGCGCCCCAGATGCGGCAGCGATGTGCGTCGCAGCGCCTTCACGGCAGTTCCTCCGGCGCCGCGCCGCGCACGTTGATATTGTGCTGCTCCTTGACGTCCTTGTCGTCGTCGGCGGTGTCCTGGGCTTCGGGCGCAAGGCGCAGCGCTCGCTCGAGGTTGTAGCGCGCGTCCCAGTCGCCGGGGTCGAGGCGCAGCACTTCGCGATAGCGCGCCTTCGCGTTTTCGAGCATCGGCGGCGAGCGCACAGGCCCTTGCGCATCGTCGCCCGCAGCTTCGCGCAAATACATGTTGGCGAGATCGTAGAGCGCGATGCGGCCCGTCTCGCCCGATGGCGCGAGCCGCCCGAGATCGTAATAGAGCTTGCCCGCTTCCGCATGCTGGCCCGCGCGCGCGAGCGCGACGGCTTGCGCGAGCCGCACGGCCGGGTCCTGCCGATTCGCGGCTGCCTTGCTCCACTCGCTCGGCGGTTGAGTGGACATCGTCGCGATTTCGCGATTCGCGCCGGCTACATGCAGCAGGCGCACCGCGTAGTATCCGGCGAAGGCCGCGCAGCACAGCGTCGCCGCGCCGAACATCAGGTGAATGGGCAGGCGCTTCACGACAGGCTCCGCTTTTGCACGAACCAGATGCCGAGCAGCATCGCGCAGCAGAGCAAGGCCGTTGCGAAACACCATGCGCTGCCATCCTGTCGTGGCAATCGTTCGACGAACGACACGGGCGCGTTCTCGGTGCGCGCGATGTCGGTCATTGCGCGCGCAACCTGTTGAGGGCTGTCCGCCTGGTACAGACGATAGGGCGTCGGCAACGACAGGAAGAAGCGATGCAGCTCGGCTTCGGGCGAGTGGTCCGACGCGGCGAGCCGCGCATGCAGATCGGGGCTGTACACGCCGCTGCGCAGATAGATGAAGTACAGCGCGATGCCATTGCGCGCGAGCCCAGCGCGTATGTGCTCGCGTGCGACGTTGTCGAGCAGCGCGCCGCCGTCCGATACCAGCACGATCGCGCGGCTGCTCGTGCGCGCGCGGCCGTCGAACAGCTCGACGGCTAACTGTATGCCGCGGTCGAGCAGCGTGTCGGGCATGCCGCGCCCGACGGCCGTCGCATCGATGGCGGCGTCGATCACCGTGCGGTTGCGCGTGAACGGCACGGCCAGCATCGGATGCGTGCCGAACAGCATGAACGCGAAGCGATCGTTGACGCGCTGCGCGACGAATGCGCTGATCGCATCGCGCGCCATCTGGTTCTTCGTTTCGCCGGCCGTCGGCGCGTCGGCGACATTCGCGCTCCCGGTGCCGATCGGCGCGTACATGCTGCCGCTTCCGTCCATCAGGATCAGGATTTCGGCGCCCGCTCCCGTGATCCGCTTCTGTTCGCCGGAGAAGCCGGGGCCCGCCAGTCCGACGATGACGGCCGCGAGCGCGAGCATTGCGGCCGCTCTCCAGACGAAGGCGACGACGCGGCCCGCGCGGTCGCGCGGCAGCCACGCGACGTACGAATACGGCAGCATGTCGATGCTTCGGCGCAGCAGGGGCAACGCGGCGAGCGGCAGCAGCGCGAGCGCCCACGGATAGAGAAAATCGGGAGGCGTGCTCATCGGTGATGACGCTTTTCTGCGCGATAGAGCGCGCGGTACAGCTCGCGCAGCGAAAACGGCGTCGCGACGGGCAGATCGCAGAAGAAGCGGTCCGACGATCGCTGGAAGAACTGCTCGATCTGCGGTCGAAGCTCGCGCAGATGAGGCGCGTCGTCCGTCAGGCCAGGGATCGAGCCGGCGTGCACGACGCGTCCCGCCGCTTCGTCGAGCGCGCGATGCAGCCCGCGCCATGCATCCGGGTCCGCGTCGAGCGCGGCGTCGTCGTGCTGGCCGAAGCGGGCCCACGCCTTCGCGAACGGGAGCCGCATCGCGTCGCGCCTGTTGCGCGCGATCCACCAGCCGAGCCACGCGAGCAGCATCGCGACGGTCAGCGCGATCCACACGGTCATCGCGCGTTCGAGCGGCGCAGTGGATTGCGCGGCAAGCACCCGGTCGGGCTGAAGCGTCGCGAGGCGCCCCGCGTCGGCGACGCCCAGCGGCGCAAGCGGGCCAATCGACAGCGGACTCTGCGCGACATCGAGCGTCGCGCCCGAGCTCAGACGCAATTGCAGCGGCGGCGTCGAGGTCACGGTCGGCGCGCGCGGCGAATTGATCACCTGATAGTCGAGCACGAGCCAGCGGCGGCCATCGGCGTCCGTTCGGAGCGTCGGCGGGCGGCGTTCGAGCCACGCGTTGACGCGGCCCGTCGATGGCATCGCGGAAAGCGCCGCGTCGTGACCGTGATCGTCGAGCAGAATCTGCTGGGTCAGGATATCGCCGAGCACGTGGCCGAACGCGCGAGGCTGTCGCACGGTGGCCGGTTTGGTCTGCGCTGCTGGTGGCGCTGCGTGTGGCGTCGTGGGTGCTGCATGGGTTGTCTGTGCAGCAATGCTTGCGATCATGAGAGCAGGTGCAAGCGCAACGAAGTGCGAGAGCGCGCGTTGCGCCCATGCGCGCGAAGACTGCATCGACGACGGGACGTCAGCGCGATTCATGCCGTCATCTCTAGAAAGTAGCGGCTGAGCGCCTCGGGATTGAAGGCGCCACGGTTGAAGAACGGACGGATGCCATGACGTGCAAACGCGGCGACGATCTGCGCTTGCCGTTCGGCGACGGCATTGCGCCAGCGGTTGCGAACCGAGTCGCGCATCCACATCGTCCGCGCTTCGCCCGATTCGATATCGGCCAGCGACATCCAGCCGTTCTGCGACGGCGGCTCGATTTCGGCGCGGTCCCAGATCACGATGGGAACGACCCACGCGTGAGTCAGCGTGTCGAGCAGCCCCGACAGTGCGTCGAGCGGCCAGTGAAAATCGGAGACGAGAAAGACGAGACACGCGCGGCCCGCAAGACGCGTGACGGCATCGCGCAAGCCGCCCGCGCGCGCCAGCGCGTCCGTTTGCGGCGGCGCCGACGTTTGAGTAGATGCGCGCAGCAGCTCGCCCATCAGCGCGCCCATGCCGCGCGCGTGCCGCGCGGGCACGAAGAGATCTTCGCGCTCGGCATCGTCGAAGGCGATCATGCCGACGGGGTCGCCGATGCGAAACGCGCTGTGTCCGAGCGCCTCGACGAACGTTGCGGCGACATCGAGCTTCGTATGCGCGGCGCCGAAACGCATCGACCCCGACACATCGACGACGGCATGCACGGCCACGGCCACGCGCTGCCGGTGAACGCGCACGAGCCATTCGCGCTGGACTGTGCGCACGCTTGCGCGCACATCGATCCGGCGCGGATCGGGATAGTCGAATAGCCGCGTGTGCGCCGCGAACTCCTGGCCGATGCCGACGCTCGAACCGCGGTGTCCGCCGGGCCGCGCGCCCGATACGCGCATCGGCAGCCGGTACTGGAACTCTGTCAGCGTGTTCACGGCGCCGCGATCCTCGATACGATCTGCGCAATCAGCGCATCGGCGAGTTCCTGGCGGCGCAGTTCATACACGGGCGTGAAGTACACCCGATGGCCGAGGGTCGGCAGCAGCACGCGGTGAATGTCCTCGGGCATCAGATACGTGCGCCCTTCGAGCCACGCGACGACGCGCGCCGCGCGCAGCAGCGCGCTCATGCCGCGCGGACTCGCGCCGGCGAGAATCAGGCGCTGCATGTCCACGTCTTCGAGCGCGATATCGAATTGCGTCGGATTCTCCGTCGCGCTCCAGATGTCGAGCGCGTAACGCTCGATCGCTTCGCTCGCGTGAATCGTGCGCTGAATGCCCGCCGCGATCGCATTGAGCCGTTGCCACGGCAGCACGTCGGGCGCGACGCGCGCGAGCAGCGCTTCCGTGTCGTGAAAGGCGGGGTCGAACACGAGCGCACGGCGCGCGGGCTGATCGCCGGGCGTCGACATGTTCAGCTCGAACATGAAGCGGTCGCGCGCCGCCGCCGCCAGTTCGAACGTCTCTTCTTTCTCGACCTTGTTGCGGTCCGCGAACACGGTCATGTGCGGGAAGCGGTATTCGCGGTCGAACGCGAACACGGAACGCTCGGCCATCGCGCGCAGCAGCAGGGATTGCACCTGCGGTCGCGCGCGGTTGATCTCGTTGAAGAAGAATGTCGCGAGCCGTTCGCCGTGCTTGATCAGCGGGCCCGGCTCGATACGCGGCTTGCCGTCGGCATCGACATAAGTGTGATAGACGAGATCGCCCGGCATCAGATCGATCGTGCCTTCGACGCGCTCGAAATCGCCGCCGATCGCTCGCGCGAACGCGCGCAGGATCGTCGTCTTGCCGACGCCGACGCCGCCTTCCAGCAGCACGTGGCCGCGCGCGAACAGCGCGACGTTGATCAGACGGATGGTCTCGCGCTGCCCGATGACGGCGTTCTCCACCTGATGCTCGATATCGAGCGCGAGCTTGCGCCAGTCCTCGAGTAGCTCTTCGCTTTCCATCGCATTCGCCTCTGCGGTCGGCCGTTGTCGGAAGGCGACACGTACGCCAGCGGATCGGAAAGGAAGCGTCGGGAAAGGGCGTGCGTATCAGCGAAAGCGTGGCGCGCACGGTTCGTGCCAGGCGAATGTCGCGGCGCGCTGCGTGCCTTGCTGCGATGGCGTGTGCTGCGCGGATGCGCGGCGGCAGCGTTTGCGGCAGGGGCAGTGTGTCACGCCGCCCGCTACAGAGTGCGTCAGGTTTGGCATGCGCGTGAACGAGTGTCCGCTTCGCGATCGCAAATGCGTGGCAAGCGCATTTGCCACCGCAAAGCGGACACCCTCACAGCAGTGGCGGCAACGCGTGCCGCCGGTCAGCGTTGTTCAGCGGATTCGCCCGCCGCGCTTCAGCTTCCTCCCGCGGAAATGCGCGCCGATTCGCTGATGCGCGTGGATTCGTACGGCATCTCGAGCGACGGCTCGGCATGCTGGAGCACATACGCGCGCCGCATCGGCTTGAGCACGAACAGCGCCAGCAGCGCCGCGACGGCGGCCATGCCGGATGCCAGCATGAACACGGCATGCCAGCTTCCTGTCGCCGCCGTGACGATGCTCGTGAACGGCACGAGCAGCGCGGCCGTGCCTTTCGCCGTGTACAGCAGGCCTGCGTTGGTCGCGGCGAACTTCGGTCCGAACGTGTCGCCGCAAGTGGCCGGGAAGAGACTGTAGATCTCGCCCCACGCGAAGAACACGATGCCCGTCAGCACGACGAACGCAGTCGGGCTGTGGCCGAACTTCGACAGCGCGACAATGCCGATCGCCTCGACGGCAAACGCGAGGAACATCGTGTTCTCACGGCCGATGCGATCGGATATCCAGCCGAAGAACGGACGCGTCAAGCCGTTGAGCACGCGGTCGATCGTCAGTGCGAACGTCAGCGCGGGCAGCGTCAGGCCGAGCAGCGAAACGGGCGAATCGTGCAAGCCGAAGTCCTTGGCGATGGGGCCCAGTTGCGCCGTCGCCATCAGGCCGCCTGCCGCCATCATCACGAACATCAGGTACATGACCCAGAACACGGGTGCGGAGATCACTTCGCGAGGCGTCGCATTGTGGACGGCCCGCTTGAGCGCGCTCTTCACCGCATTGCTCACATTGGCGAGCATGCTGGCGGGCGGCGCAAGCAGGAAAAGACCGAGCGCGAACACGACGATCCCCTGGCCGAGGCCGAACCAGAGGAACGTGGCTTCGTATCCGCTGTGCTTGATCATGTTCGCGATCGGCACGACGGTAGCCGCCGATCCCGCGCCGAATCCGGCCGCCGTGATGCCCGCTGCGAGCCCGCGGCGGGTGGGAAACCACTTCAGCGCATTGCCGACGCACGTGCCATACACGGCTCCCGCGCCGACGCCGCCGATGGCCGCCGCCACGTACAACAACGGCAGCGACGACGCCATCGAGTTGATCAGCCACGCGAGCGCGCACAGCAGGCCGCCGCCGACCACGACGGGCTTAGGGCCGTACTTGTCGACGAGGTAGCCCTCGATCGGCACGAGCCATGTCTCCGTCACGACGAAGATGGTGAACGCGACCTGAATGGCGGCGCGGCCCCAGTGGTACTTCTCGTCGATGGGGTTGACGAACAACGTCCAGCCGTATTGCATGTTGGCGATCATTGCCATGCAGATCACGCCGAATACCAGTTGCACCCACGGTGATGCGTACCACGATGCCGCCTGTTCCTGATGCTCCGTCTTCATCACTGTCTCCTTTATCGACGGGAGTTGCGCTTTCGCGCTGACTCTCGTCCCATGCTCGATGGTTGCCGACTTGCTTGCCTAATAATTTGCGAAAGCTCGGACCACGGTTCCGATCACCGTCTGCTGAAAAAGCAGCGCTGATAGATCCCATACGATATGTGATATATCAAGTAAGTCAAGTGAAAGCAGTAAGGGGTTTTCACCGAGTCGATTTGTTTGATGAAAGGAAGTTGTAGGTAGACTCCGGTCTATGCTCAGTGAGCAAAAAAAAAGCCCGTCGGTTAGAACAGACGGGCTGAGGACATGCAACGAGACAGGCGTGTTCGCGCATGCTCAGTCGTTATAGATGAAAGTAAAACGTAATGGAAGTTTTTTGTTTGTAAGTGAATGGCGGAAAAACACTTGGGCGCGCAACGATGTTTGCCGGGAGCGCACGCTATGCTTGATAAGGCATCCGTATCGACAAGCGGTTTCGTGAGGCGGCTTCGGCCATCGGTAGTTACCCTTCGTTGACGCTTGCCGAGCGCAACGGCTAAAGTGTTCGCACTCTGAAAGATTGTGCGATATGCGAACACTCGGCGATGGGCGGTGTCGACGCCAGAAGGCGCGGCTTGCGCCGCTTGACAGGTCCGAAGCGGGGTGCGGAGATCGCGCATCGCTTCCAGGCACTTTAGGACGACTGGACGCAGCACAGCAAGCTGCGCCATGTGTAGGAGACAGGCGATGAACCGCACTTCCGTCGTGAACGTTCAGACGTTCATCAATGAGCAGCCATTTGGCGGCTTTCAATGGCTCATTTTCTTCATGTGCTTCGTGATCGTCCTGCTGGACGGTTTCGACACGGCGGCAATCGGCTTTATCGCGCCGTCGTTGCTCACGGAGTGGCATTTGTCCAGGCCCGATCTCGCGCCGGTGCTGAGCGCCGCGCTGTTCGGTCTCGCATGCGGGGCGCTCGGTTCGGGCCCATTGTCCGACCGCCTCGGACGCCGTTCGCTGTTGCTCGGCTCGGTGTTCCTGTTCGGACTTGCGTGTCTCGCGTCGGCGTTTTCGTCGAGCATCGGACAGCTGACCGTGCTGCGCTTCGTCACGGGCGTCGGTCTTGGTGCCGCGATGCCGAATGCCGTCACGATGATGGGCGAGTTCTGCCCCGATCGCCGCCGCGCGACGGTGATCAATCTGATGTTCTGTGGCTTTCCGCTTGGCGCCGCGTTCGGCGGCTTTCTCGCCGCGTGGATGATTCCGCATTTCGGCTGGCGCAGCGTGCTGATGCTTGGCGGCGTGACGCCGTTGCTGCTCAGTGTCGTGCTGCTCGTCAAGATGCCGGAGTCGGTGCGCTTCATGGTGGCGAACCGTCATGCTGTCGAGCGGATTCGCGCGACGCTCGCGCGCATTTCGTCTGCGGCGCTGGATGCCGGTTCGTTCGTGATGACCGAGACCGCGCCGCAAACGGGCGGCAAGGGCGCGGGCGTCGTGCTGTCGCGTTCGTACATCGTCGGCTCGGTGATGCTGTGGGTCACGTATTTCATGGGCCTCGTAATCTTCTATGCGTCGATCAACTGGATGCCGATCCTGTTGAAGGATGCGGGCCTGACGCCGAAGAGCGCGACGCTGATTTCGGCGCTGTTCCCGCTGGGCGGCGTGGGCGCGGTTTTGTGCGGTGTGCTGATGGACCGCTTCAACGCGAATCGCGTGATCGCCGTGTGTTATGCACTGACGGCCGTCAGCGTCTATTTCATCGGTCAGGCTGCGGGCAATGTCGGCGCGCTCGTGGCGATCGTGTTCATTGCCGGCGTGTTGATGAACACCGCGCAGTCGTCGATGCCGGCGCTCGCCGCTGCGTTCTATCCGACGGAAGGGCGCGGGACGGGCGTGGCATGGATGCTCGGCGTCGGACGCTTCGGGGGAATCGCAGGGTCGTTCCTCGTGGCCGAACTGACGCGCCGGCATTTCACCTTCTCGGGCGTGTTCGCAACGATCGCGGTCGCGGGGCTGATCGCGTGCGTCGCGCTGCTGATCAAACAGATGGCGCGGCCGCATGGCGTCGATACGCTGCCAAATAAGGTGGAGTCGCTAGGGCATTGATAGAAGCGCGGGCGTCATGCCGTCGCTGACGGTGGCGCTCCCCTCCGATATTGACTTGTTACGCGGATGCAGTTAGATAACAGGTTCATTCCGTGTCGGAGCGCCGCAAATGAGTCCGGAGGTCGATGCCTTTTTAAGCAAGAACAAAAAATGGCAGAAAGAGTTTGAGAAACTGAGAGCGATCATTCTCGACTGTCAGTTGACGGAAGAATTGAAGTGGGGCGTTCCCTGCTATACGTTCGATAAAAGAAACGTCGTTCTGATGCACGGATTCAAGGAATACTGCGCGCTTCTGTTTTTCAAAGGCGCACTGTTAAAGGACGCCAAAGGCATCCTGATCGCGCAAACCGAAAACGTGCAGTCGTCGCGCCAGATACGGTTCACCGATGTGCGCGACATCGACGCGATGGCCGATGTCCTGAAGTCCTATGTCCGCGAAGCCGTCGAAGTAGAAAAAGCCGGCTTGAAGGTGACTTTAAAAAAGACCGCGGAATTCGCCGTTCCAGAAGAATTTCAGAACAAACTGGACGAAATGCCCGAGCTGAAAGACGCTTTCGATGCGCTGACGCCGGGACGCCAACGCGCTTACCTTCTCTATTTCTCCGCGCCCACGCAATCGAAAACCAGGGTGTCGCGAGTCGAAAAATGCAGCCAGCAGATTCTCGATGGAAAGGGGCTGAATGACCGGTAACAAGCATTTCCGCTTCGCGAATAAAGAAGTGGAATGCATGGATCATTTGCCGTGAGAACGCACGCTTTAACCACTTTGATATTTTTACCAGCACCTGTTGAAACAACGGCTCAAGTCATCGTCATACCTTGCCGTTAACGCGTGAGGCCTGCTCATCTGCGGGCCAACCGTCATGCGACGCTGACAGTGCCATGACAAGCCTCGCCGGCCGTCCGACACGGACCGAATCCGAACCCGAGCTTCGATAACAGGAGTCACCGTGATTCACCGTGGCCTCACCGGTTTGCTGACCCTGCTCATCGCGATGAGCATCCTGAGCGGCAACGCATTCGCGCAGAGCGGCCAAAGCGGGCCCGACTGCTCGCGGCCGTTCACGCTCGCGCTGCACGACCACGGCCTGCTGTATTCGCTGGAAACGGACACGGGCATCGACAAGGATTTCGCCGACGAGATGATTCGCCGCAGCGGCTGCGAGATCCGCGTGAGCCTGATGTCGCGGGCGCGCATCTGGAAGCTGATCGAATCCGGCGCGCTCGACTTCAGCCTGTCCGGCATCACGAACGAGGAACGCGACGGCTACGCGTCGTTTGCCTGGTACTTCAGTGACAAGTTCTACCTGCTCGTGCGCAAGGACGCCGGCATCCATCAGTTGTCCGATTTCGAACACAACGACAGGTTTCAACTCGGCGTGATCCGGAGCTTCCGGTATAGTCAGTCGGCCAACGAACTGGTCGATACGCTCGCCGCAGGCAATCGCGTCAGTCAGGCGGGCGGCCTCGAGCCGCTTTACCAGGCGCTGATGCGCGGCAGCATTCAGGGGATGATCATCGAGCCGTTCGATTATCCGGCGCTGGATGAGAAGCGCATCCGCGACATCACCACGATCATCGAATTCAACGACGCCGCCGTGCCGCACGGCCTCATCATGTCGAAGAAGGCGCTGTCGCCCGAGGAGCGCGAGAAGTGGCGCGCGCTCGTCGCCGCGATGCGCGCGGACGGCACCGTGCGCCGCATTTTCAGAAAGTACTTCAAGCCCGAGCTGGCCGATTCGATGGTCGACTTCACGACACCGTGATGAACCGCGCGCGCCTCATCCTGCTGCCGCTGCTGATTCTCGTGACCGGGTTGGTGATCACCTGGTCCGTATGGGATCACGAGCGCCAGGCGGCGAGGCGCGAGCTGCTTTCCGAATTCAACTTCGCGCTGGGCGATTCCGTCAGCCGCATCGAGCAGCGGATGGCGACCTACGAGCAGATGCTGCGCGGCGTGCGGGGCATGTTCGCCGCGCGCGGCTCGCTCGATCTGCAGGCGTTTCACGGCTATCTCGGCGCCATCAACGCCGACGCGAACTTCTCGGGCGTGCAGGCAATCGGCGTCGTCCAATGGGTGCCCGCCGACAGGCACGACGCGCACATGGCCGACATGCGCGGGCGCTTCGGCAGGCGCTATGCGATCGATCCGCCCGGCGAGCGCGCCGGCTACGCGCCCGTGATCAGCCGCGAGCCGCCGCTCGCCGACAGCGGCACGCTGCTCGGCTATGACGCGTGGGCCAATCCCGTGCGCCGCCAGGCGATGGAGCGCTCGCGCGATTCGGGCCTCGCCGTGGTGTCGGGCAAGGTGCAGCTCGCGTCGGATGCGGGCGCGCCGCCGCTGCCCGGTTTCGTCATGTACCTGCCCATCTACGAGCAGGGGAAGCCGCAAGATACCGTCGACGACCGCCGCGCACATCTGCTCGGCTGGGTGTATGCGGGGTTCCGCATGCGCGACGTGCTCGCGAGTCTTTATGGCGAACAGCCGCCCGGTCTCTATCTGTCGATCTACGACGGCACGCAGCCGTCGCCGGATTCGCTGCTCTACCGGTCGTCAGAGCCGAAGAGCCGCGAGGTGATCTCCGCGAACGAATATCTCGTCGTGGGCGGGCACGACTGGACGCTGTCGATGACGGCGCAGGACGACTTCAAGGCGCGCTTCGGGCGCAACGCGAAGCTGCTGATCGCGTGCACGGGCACGGGGCTCTCGCTGTTGCTCGCGCTGCTCGCGTGGAGTCTCGCGAGCGGCCGCAGCCGCGCGATGCGGCTCGCTTCGAAGATGACGGCCGAGGTTCGCGAGAGCGAGGCGGAGCTGCGCATCGCCGCCGTCGCGTTCGATTCGCTCGAAGGCATGATGGTCACGGACGCCAAAGGCACGATCCTGCGCGTCAACTCGGCGTTCACTCAATGCACGGGCTACACGGCCGAAGAAGTGGTCGGCAAGAACCCGCGCATGCTCAGTTCGGGCCGTCACGATCCCGCGCTCTTCCGCGAGATGTGGGACACCATTCATCGTGTCGGCGGCTGGCAGGGCGAGATCTGGGATCGCCGCAAGAACGGCGAAATCTATCCGAAGTGGCTGACGATCACGGCCGTGACCGCGCAGGACGGCCGCGTCACGCATTACGTCGGCACGCACTACGACATCACGGAGCGCAAGCTCGCGGAAGAGCAGATCAAGGAGCTGGCGTTCTTCGACGCGCTCACGCATCTGCCGAACCGCACGCTGCTGCGCGACCGGCTCAAGCAGGTGATCGCGCTGAGCGCGCAGAACCATACGCACGGCGCGCTGCTGTTCGTCGATCTCGACAACTTCAAGACGCTCAACGACACGCTCGGTCACGACAAGGGCGATCTGCTGCTGAGCCAGGTCGCGTACCGGTTGCTGTCGGCCGTGCGCGAAGGCGATACGGTGGCGCGCATGGGCGGCGACGAATTCGTGGTCGTGCTGAGCGACCTGAGCCGCAACCGTGACGACGCAGCGGCCGAAACGGAGGCTGCCGCCGAAAAGGTGCTGGTGGCGCTTTCCAGAACGTACCATCTCGACGGCACGGAGTTCCGCACGACGGCGAGCATCGGCGCGACGCTCTTCACGGGACACGAAACGTCCATCGACGAGTTGCTGAAACAGTCCGACCTCGCGATGTACAAGTCGAAGGAAAGCGGGCGCAATGCGATCTGCTTCTTCGATCCGGCGATGCAGACCGTCGTGATGGAACGCGCGGCGCTGGAAGCGGCGCTGCGCCGCGCGATCGACGAAGACCAGTTGCTCGTCCATTACCAGGCGCAGGTGTTCAACGGCGACCGCGTGACGGGCGCCGAGGCGCTCGTGCGCTGGCAGCATCCCGAGCACGGTCTGATTCCGCCCGCCGAGTTCATCCCGCTCGCGGAAGAGACGGGCCTGATTCTCGCGCTCGGCGACAAGGTGCTGGAAACGGCCTGCCGGCAACTCGCGCAATGGGCGGCGCGTGCGGACAGGGCGCATCTGTCGATCGCCGTCAACGTGAGCGTGCAGCAGCTTCGCGAAGTCAATTTCGTCGCCAGCGTGCTCGACGTGCTGGCGCGCACGGGCGCCGATCCGAGCCGCCTGAAACTCGAGCTGACGGAAAGCGTGCTGGTCGACAACGTCGAGGACATCATCCGCAAGATGTCGTTGCTGCGCGCGAAAGGCGTGGTGTTTTCGCTCGACGACTTCGGCGTCGGCTACTCGTCGTTGTCGTATCTGAAGCGCCTGCCGCTCGGGCAATTGAAGATCGACAGGTCGTTCGTGCGTGACGTGCTCGACGATCCGAACGATGCCGTGATCGCGCGCGCGATCGTCGCGCTCGCGCAAAGCCTCGGGCTGGGCGTGATCGCGGAGGGCGTCGAGACGCAAGCGCAGCGTCAGTTTCTTGCCGACGCGGGGTGCCACGCGTATCAGGGCTACCTGTTCTGCCGACCGCTCCCCATCGAAGGCTTCGAGGCGTTCGCCGATACCTTCGATTCGCGGCAGTGGGCCGTGGCGGTGCCCTGAAGTCACTGCATTTGCCTCGTGCAGCCAACGCGCAAAGGCCGGCGGCATGCCGGATGCCGCCGGCCGGTTCGTCGTGCAGCGTTACTTCGAAGCCGCCGTGGTCGGCGTGCCGATGTAGTGCAGGCCTTCGAGGTCCTTGTTGGCGACCTCCGACGATTCCAGCGACGGGATGATTCGGCCGACCAGCAGGCCCAGGCCGACGCTCGTCTTCACGTACTTCGTTTCGCCCGCTTCGAGCTTGAGCGAGAGTGTCTTTTTCGTTTCCGTGGCGGTCGAGACGACATAGTCGCCGGCCGGTTCGTCGACGTAGAAGAAGCCGCCCGGCTTCGATTTGCCGACAGCCTGATCGTTCAGGTTGATGTCCGGCTGCAGGGCCGCGCCGAACAACGAGTTCGAACGATAGAAGTAGATGCGGCCTTGCGATTCCTTGATGGTCGGGATCGACGACGCAACGTCCTTGAATTCGGGGCCGCTGGCGCAGCCCGTTGCCAGCAGTGCGGCTGCCGATGCAGCGATAAGGACTCGGGAAAGCTTAATCATGGAGGGTCTCGGAAGTTATCGATTGTGTGGGATCGAGCGGGGAGAAATGCGACTCGCCGGGCAGATAGAAGCCCACCAGGCGCTCGTTTTTCACCACGAGCCAGGCCTCATGCACCTGCCGGCCTTCGACGGTGAACACGTCGTTGATCGGCCTGTACGCAAAACCCTGCGGAAGCTCGCCTGCCAGACGCCAGAGCGAACCGCTCGAAATGCGCCGCGAATACCCCGTCGAAAGTCGGATATGCACGCTGTCGACTATCCGTATGCGCTGCTGCTGTGTGGCGGCCACCGGCGTGAACTGAACGCCCTGAACGGGCACTGACGGCGCGCATGCGCACAACGCAACAGAGGCGGCAATCGACGCCAGCCATATCTTCGTTTTCAAAGCGAGGTCTCTCAGGTGTGTCGGCAACTGCTGTATCGGCCGATTGACGCAAATCTTGAGCGCCACCTGACGACCCGGCCGCTGACGGAAACGAGTTACCTGGCCATCCGGCTATCTGCTGTTCGCGGGCGGAGTTGATACACTCTGCGGATTCAATTGCGCGCTTCACACGTCGTGGCGTTGTACGTGAGGCGCTTCGTCATCCACGAGGAAAAGCACATGATCGATTTGCGCAGCGATACCGTGACCCGACCGAGCAAGGACATGCTCGCCGCGATGACCGCCGCCGAAGTCGGCGACGATGTCTGGGGAGACGACCCGACGGTCCAGCGTCTGCAAGACAGCGTCGCCGGGCGCGCGGGCAAGGAGGCGGGGCTGTTCTTTCCGAGCGGCACGCAGAGCAATCTCGCCGCATTGATGGCGCATTGCGCGCGCGGCGACGAGTACATCGTCGGGCAGGCCGCGCACACGTACAAGTACGAGGGCGGCGGCGCGGCCGTGCTCGGCAGCATCCAGCCGCAGCCGATCGAGAATGCGCTCGACGGCTCGCTTCCCCTCGACAAGATCGCGGCCGCGATCAAGCCCATCGACAATCACTTCGCGCGCACGCGTCTGCTCGCGCTCGAAAACACGATCGGCGGCAAGGTGCTGCTCGCGGGCTATGTCGCCGAGGCCACGCAGCTCGCGCGCGAACGCGGGCTGTCCACGCATCTCGACGGTGCGCGCGTGTTCAACGCGGCCGTCGCGTCGAAGCAACCGCTCGATGCGCTGTGCGCACCGTTCGACACGGTATCGATCTGCTTTTCAAAGGGGCTTGGCGCGCCTGTGGGTTCGGTGCTGGTCGGCAGCAAGGCGCTGATCGACGTCGCGCACCGCTGGCGCAAGGTGCTGGGCGGCGGCATGCGGCAGGCGGGGCTGCTCGCGGCGGCGTGTCTGTATGCGCTCGAGCACAACGTCGAGCGTCTCGCCGAAGACCACGATAACGCCGCGCATCTGGCCGCGGGCCTCGCGCAGATCGATCAGGTGAAGGTGCATTCGCACGCCACCAACATGGTGTTCGCGCAGTTCCCCCAGGAGCATTGCGCGCCGCTCGAAGCGTGGCTCAAGGAACGCGGCATCCTCACGCAGATGCTGTACGCGTCGCGCTTCGTCACGCACATGGACGTGTCGCGTGCCGATATCGATACGTTCGTCGCGGCCGTGAAGGGGTATTTCGCGCGTTGATCGGCGCGCTGCGCGCTGCCGTCGTGCTGTGCAGCGCACGGCGTGCCGTGTTATCCGCGGCCCGCGCGCGCATTATCGCCTATTGCTCCTTCGCCGCCGTCACGGTCGCGGCGGTGGTCTGCGCGCGATGCGACGGCGCGAAGAGCCGCAAGCCGCTCGCGATGCTGGCCGCGCCGGCGAATACGGCGCCCGTCGCGAGCGACAGCGTCGGGCCATGGCGTCCCGCGATGCTGAAGCTCAGCGCGACCAGGGCCGCGCCCGTCGTCTGCCCGATCAGCCTCGACGTCGCGATAATGCCGCTCGCGCCGCCGCTGCGATGAGGCGGCGCGCTCGCCATCAGCGCTTTCAGGTTGGGCGACTGGAAAAAGCCGAAGCCCGCGCCGCAGATCGCCATGCGAATCGTGATGTCGAGCACGGGCGGATGCGGCGGCAGCATTGCGAGCGAGGCCATGCCGGCGCATAGAATCGCGAGGCCGATCGCGCCGAGCAGCCCCGGCGGATAGCGGTCCGACAGCCGTCCCGCAAACGGCGCCGCAAGCGCGACGATGACGGGCCAGGGCGTCATCAGAAAGCCGGTCTCGACCTGACTGCGATGCAAAACATCTTCGAAATAGAACGGCAGCGAAACGAACGCGAGCCCTTGCGCGGCGAACGAACACACGGCCGTCAGCGAAGAAAGCGCGAACACGGGCAGCTTGAACAGATCGACGGGGAGCATCGGCGCGGGGTGGCCGGCTTCGCGGCGCATCAGCAGCGCGCCGAACACGATGGCGACGGCGGCCGCACCCAGCACGAGCGTCGACGGCGCGCGCTGCGCCGCTTCGCCCAACGCGAAGATCAACGCGGCAAACGTGATGACGTTCAACAGTGCCGCGACCCTATCGAATTGATGCGTGCCGCGCGGCGTGCGCGGCAGCCCCGGCAGCGCGAACGAGAGCGCCAATACGCCGAGCGGCACGTTGACGGCAAAAAGCCACGGCCAGCTGGCGACGGACAGGATCAGCGACGCCACCGTCGGTCCCACGGCGAACGACACGCCCACCACTAGCGCATTGAGCCCCACGCCGCGCCCCAACTGATGCGGCGGGTACATATGCTTGATCAGCGCCGTGTTGACGCTCATGATGGCGGCCGCGCCGAGTCCCTGCACGACGCGGGCGCCCGCGAGCACAGGCAGCGTCGGCGAGAGCGCGCATGCCAGCGAGGCCGCCGTGAAGATCGCGATGCCGCAGATATAGATGCGCCTGTGTTCGACGATATCGCCGAGTGCGGCGAGCGGCAGCAACGTCGCGACCATCGCCAACTGATACGCGTTGATGATCCACACGGACGCGGCCGGCTTCGCATGCAGATTCGCAGCCATCGCGGGCAGTGCGGTGTTGGCGATCGCGGTATCGAGCGAGGCGAGCGCGACGGACAGCATGATCGCCGCCAACGCATAGCGATGACGGGTGGACATGGGCGCATCGGCGACGCGCGCCGGGTTCGGCGTGATCTCGGACAAGGACGGCTCGGTAAGGGCTGGAATGGCGCAACAGGTGTGCGCCGGGCAGCGGCACAGCGGCGCCCGGCGCGAATGTAGCAATTGTTGCAGAGCCGCGCGGATCGTGCTCGAAGCCGGGCAGAAATGGCCTGTGTGAAAGGTGGTTGCAAGCGGGCGTTGGCTTGCGAGGCGCGCGTGTGTCATCACAATCCGCGCGGTAACGGGTATTGCAACTAACCGCCCGGCCCGTGCCGCGCTGATGAGTTTGGCCTGCGATAGCAGCGAATGAGCCAACGTGCTGCGCGTGATCCCATGACCAACAGATCATCATCCACGCGCCGTCGCTGATTTCAGCTACACGACGCGAGCAGGATCGACAGCTTGCGGATATGTGCCCTGAATGCTTCCGTCAATTCACGGTCATGGCCGGCGCTCAGATGCGGTGCCTCGGCAAGTTCGACCTGGCCGTGAAACTCGTCGGAAACCTTGCGCCGCGCGTCGGGCGGGAGCGCGCGGATGAGGGACACGATCAGCAGTTCCTGCGCGTGGATCATACCGAGCACGGATTGTGCGTTCATTTCGACCTCCATCGGAGCGCGGCGGCGCGAGCGGCTGGGCAGCGAGACGCAACGGGACGGGGAACGGCGCAGCAGGACGATGCTGTCTCCGATCCGCCTTGTTACTCATCCATACTAGTGCAAGGAACAGAGCCGTCTGCACCCGCATCGTGCGAAACGCGAAGTCGGCAGCGGCATGCAGATCGAATCTCAAGCCGGCGATCATGGAACTGTGCCGCTGCCGCTCGTGTCTGCTTGGGTAGCGGGCGCGATCCTGCACATAATCCCGCACAAAGACGCGGGAAAGCAGCGCGCGAACCCGGCGAAACAACCAACGGCGGCAGACGCGGGATTACGCAAAATGTCCTACTCTGCTTATTTATCCACCAGACCGGCTCGCGCCGCCCGCGCACGAGACGCATGCAATAAAGCGCGCGCCGCGTCGATTTACCGGAGGTTTCGATGACAGCGGTGGATCTGGAATTCGACCAGCTCAACAGTACCGTCGATGCGCTGCGGCGCTCGATCTCCAACCGCATGATGTACGGCGTCGGCAAGGACGCCGTGACCGCGCGCCCGCAAGACTGGCTGCATGCCGCGGCGCTCGCCGTGCGCGACCGGCTCGTCGCGCGCTGGATGAAGACCACGCGCCTGCAATACGAGCAGGATGTGAAACGCGTGTATTACCTGTCGATGGAATTTCTGATCGGGCGCACGTTCACGAACGCGCTGCTCGCGCTCGGCATCTACGACCAGATGAAGGAAGCGCTGGCGGGCCTCGGCGTCGATATGGAATCGCTGACCGATCTCGAGCCCGATGCCGCGCTCGGCAATGGCGGCCTCGGACGGCTCGCCGCCTGCTTCCTGGATTCGATGGCGACGCTCGGCATTCCGGGCTTCGGCTACGGCATCCGCTACGAATACGGGATGTTCAAGCAGCAGATCGTCGACGGCGAGCAGATCGAAACGCCGGACTACTGGCTGCGCGCGGGCAACCCATGGGAATTTCCGCGCCCCGAAGTGCAGTACATCGTGCATTTCGGCGGACGCACGGTGCAGCGCGACGGGCACGTCGAGTGGATCGAAACGCAGCACGTCAACGCGATGGCGTACGACACCGTGATCCCCGGCTTCGCGACGAGCGCGACGAACACGCTGCGCCTGTGGTCCGCGCGCGCGACGGAAGAACTCGATCTGTCGGCGTTCAATCAGGGCGACTATCGCCGTGCCGTCGATGCGAAGAACATGTCGGAGAACGTATCGCGCCTGCTGTATCCGGACGACTCGACGCCCGCCGGCCGCGAGTTGCGCTTGCGTCAGGAGTACTTCTTCGTGTCGGCGACGATGCAGGACCTGATCCGCCGCTATCAGCGCACGCACAGCACGTTCGGCCGCTTCGCCGAGAAGGTCGCCGTGCATCTGAACGACACGCACCCGGTGCTCGCGATTCCCGAACTGATGCGTCTGCTCGTCGACGTGCATCACGTGCCGTGGGCGAAAGCATGGAAAGACGTGCAGCAGATGTTCTCGTACACGAACCACACGCTGATGCCGGAAGCGCTCGAAACGTGGGACGTCGAGACGCTTGCGCGCCTGCTGCCGCGCCACCTCGAAATCATCTTCGAAATCAACGCCGAGTTTCTCAAGCACGTGAGCGAGCATTCGGGCCATGACGTCGACATGATCCGGCGCATTTCGCTCGTCGACGAATACGGGCAGCGGCGCGTGCGGATGGCGCATCTGGCCATCGTCGCGAGCCAGAAGGTGAACGGCGTCTCGAAGTTGCACTCGCAACTGATGACGCGCGATATCTTCGCGGACTTCGCGCGCATGTTCCCCGAGCGCTTCACGAACGTGACGAACGGCGTGACGCCGCGCCGCTGGCTCGCGCAGGCGAGCCCGTCGATGTCGAAGCTGATCGACGATCAGATCGGCACGCACTGGCGGCGCGATCTGTTCGAACTGTCGAAGCTGCGCGATCTGCGCAATGACCCCGCGTTCATCGACGCGTTCCATGAAGCGAAGCGGCAGAACAAGATGCGTCTGATCCATCGGCTTCAGCAGCACACGAAGATGGCGTTCGATCCCGAAGCGCTCTTCGATCTGCAGGTCAAGCGCATCCACGAATACAAGCGGCAATTGCTGAACGTGCTGCACGTGATCGTGCGCTACAACCGCATTCGCTCGCATCCGGAGCGCGACTGGGTGCCGCGTGTCGTGATGTTCGCGGGCAAGGCGGCCTCTGCTTACCGGATGGCGAAGACGATCATCAAGCTGATCGGCGACGTGGCCCAGAAGGTGAACAACGATCCGCTGATCGGCGACAAACTCAAGGTCGTGTTCGTGCCGAACTACGGCGTGAGCGTGGCCGAGCTGATCATTCCCGCCGCCGATCTGTCCGAGCAGATTTCGATGGCGGGCACGGAGGCGTCGGGCACGGGCAACATGAAGCTCGCGTTGAACGGTGCGCTGACGATCGGCACGATGGACGGCGCGAACATCGAGATCAGCGATGCCGTCGGCCACGAGAACATCTTCATCTTCGGACATACGGCCGATCAGGTCGACGATCTGCGCGCGATGGGATATCGGCCGCGCGAGATCTACGAGCACGACCCGGAACTGAGGGTGGCGCTCGATCAGATCCGCACGGGGTTCTTCTCGCCGGACGATCCGCTGCGCTTCTCGGATATCTTCCATACGCTCGTCGATTGGGGCGATCACTACATGGTGCTCGCGGATTTCGCGGCGTTTGCGAAGGCGCAGGAAGAGGTCGACAGACGCTACGTCGACCGGCGCGGCTGGACATCGAGCGCGATACAAAACGTCGCGGGCATGGGGCAGTTCTCGTCGGACCGCACGATCGCCGAGTACGCGCGCGATATCTGGAATGTGAAGCCCGTCGACATCGAATGATCGTCGGCTTGTTCGATGCGTTCGACGCGTTCGACGATTGAAAAAGCCGCCGCGCGATGACGAATCGCGCGGCGGCTGCTTTTATGTCGGCTATGTTGGCTTAGTATGTTCGCTTCGGCTGAAGCGCGCGTGGTTCAGCCGCCCATCCGCTCGATCTCTTGCGACGCGCGCAAGCCGAGCTTGCCGTTGGTGAAATCGAACAGCACGTCGATGCTCTGCAGCGACATCAGCCCGATCACGATGCGGTTGGCGCCCGGCGCGGCTTTCACGATGGCCGTTTGTGCATCGTTGAAGCGATGCGCCCAGTCGCCGACACCGAGCACCACGTCGTAGTTGCCTTGCGCAATCACCTTGTGCTCGTCGGTATCGCCGGCCCAGTCGGGGGCCTTGTCGGTCTCGACGCGGATCATGTCCGTGCCGCCCGTCGAAAAGACGACAGGCGCGCAAAAACGCATCTTGCTAGCCACTTGCACGCAGCCCGTCGGCCATTGCGTCGAGCCGTCCTTCGCGACCGTGAACGGCACGAGCGTGAAGCCCTTGGTCAGCGCGTTCGATGGACTCAGTACGAGAAACGGCCGATTGAGGTTCGAGCGCACCAGATAGCGTTGACCGATGTTAGCGGGCAGCACGCGCAGCGGCTGCGTGCAGCAGGCGTCGCGCGGCTCGTCGGCGCCGATGCCCAGGATGCCCGAGAATGCCCAGCCGAATTCGCCCGTGTAGCCGTCCTGCGCGACGCAGTGCTTATTGGTCTTCAGACAGCTGACTTCGTCGACGGCTTGCGCGGCGACATCGACGGGCTTCGTGCCCGCGATGCTGAGCGGCACGTTGACGACGGCGCCGGAGACCTGCGCGTCCGTCGCGAATGCGAGCGAGGTCCGCGCGCCCGCTGCCGGGTAGTTCGAACGCGGCAGGACGGACGACAGCACACGCACGCCGCGCGTGCCCGTATCGAGCATCAGATAGACGGCCTTGCCGTCCATCTGCACGGGCAGGCCGATCGACGTACGGCCGTGCGTGTCGCTGCGTTCGGCGTTCAGTGGCACGAGCAAACCGTCGCGTCCTTCGTTGATGAGGCTCGCTTTCGTCTGGGGCGGAACGGGCGTCGAGATCGGCGTAGAGCAGGCCGCGAGCGCGAGCACGGTCAGCGCGCCAGCAAGGCGGGCCTTGCGCCGGAGGACGTGAACAAACATCGGGACAAACAACGGGACAAACATCGGGACAAACATCGGGACAAACAACGGGACAAACATCGGGACAAACAACGGGACAGGCATCGCACACACCTTGCAGAAAATGCGTGGTCCCGGCGACAGCCACGCTCCGCAGGGCAGGCGTGGCGCTTCAGGTTTCGGCGAGCGCGGACGGCTCTCGTTCGCGACGCGCAGTTGGCCTGGCGCGAGGGCACGCGAGATGACAGGACCGCCGACTCTACGCGCGCGGTCTGAACCACCTGCAAAAAAGTGTGTACGTGGCGCGAGGTTGCGCCTGTTCGCTGCGCCCGGTCAGTGGCGTCGTGCAATCGGACGCGTGACGCAGACGGCATGCACACGGCCGATGGTGGCGCGGCGCAGCGCGCCAGCGAGTGTGCCGACCACGTCGCCGATGCTGCGCGCCATCACATCGACGCGAAAGGTGATGCACGTGTTGCGTTTGTCGAAGTCGATCACGAAGAGACGCGAGCCTTCGCCGAGCGCTTTCTGCAATGCGCGGCGGCCCGATGCCGGCGAGGTGCCGGGCACGGTCACGTCGATCGTCACGAGGGACAACGCCGGTTGCTGCGCGAGGTTGGTGGCCGGCGTGCAGCGGGCAGCGGCGCGCGATGAAGCGGGGATGGGTTGCGATTGCATTGTCGATGTGCCGCTGCGGGATTGGCGGCGCGGCTGTTGAGACGCGTCCACTGTAGCGGGCGGCATCTCAAGCTCGTGAAAAAAGGAACCGCGCGCGCCGTCAATTTTCCGTAAAGACGGCGTGCCGGCGTGAGGCGTCAGCTTTTTTGCGCGGGGGTGGCGAGCGCCTCGCGGACCGTCTGTTCGACGCGCTCGACGAACGGCAGGTCGACGCTGGACAACGCTTCGCGCTCGGTGTCGCCTGTCTGGACCATCAGCCGATGCGTGACGTCCTGCGTGCGCCACGTGAGCCAGCCGACCACGATGAGCATCACGCCGCACACGATGCCGGCCGGCGACGCATAGATGCCGCCGACAACCGCGCCCGCTGCGCCGATCAGCGAAATCGCGTACGGCAGCACCTTGTTCTTGTGCACGGTGACGACGCGCACGCCCCGGATGTCGCGCAACGGAAAGACCTGGCCGGCCGCCGACAAGGCATTGCGCGTGACCGAGACGCCGCGTTCGTTGAATGGAATTTCCATCTTCACAGATTCAGGCTGAGTGAAAGGGCGCAGCGTAACAGATCGCGCGGAGGGCCGGTGGATGCGCCGCGTCCGGGAACAGGCATTGCGGCGTTGGGTCGCGGCCGCTTCGATGACGCACTCGACGCACGGCGGCGTGCCGCTTGCGAATGCGTTCGTGTACGCATCGCGGCAGGATTTCCCGCATCCCCATAAAATCATCACGTGCCGGCGTAAAGGCTGGCGCAGTGCTTTTGAACGTAGCTGGCGCGGCGTGCGGTGTTTCCATATGGCCGCGCCTGAAGGATGTATCCGGGATGGAAGAGGTTTTCGTATCGAGATCGAGCGCGGTCGCACGCATTCTGACCGCGCGGCAGGCGCTGCTGAGGGATGACGCCCATGAGTTGACCGCGGGCGAAAAGGCGGCGCAGGTCGAACGGCTCGACCGGCTGCTCTTCGACGTGCGCGCGGGCCGCACGTGCGACTTCATCATGCCGACGTCGAACGGCGAGATACGGATATTCGTGACGCCGGATTAGCGCCGCGTCATAAAGGGCAGCAGGGTCAGCGGCGCATCAGAAAAAGAAAACGCCCCGCGAGCGGAGCGTTCTCCATCCAGTCCATCTGCGCGGAAGCGAAGTGCCCGGCGGCGCTTCGCTTCGCGGCACAGCTTAGAACTTGTGGCGCATGCCGACGCGGAACGCCAGCTGGTTCTGCGAACCCGAACCCGACGTGTTGAAGTACGACGTCGACGAACCGATCTGAGCCTGGATCGGCGTGTTGCCCGTCTTGCCCGATGCGTCCTGATAGATCGCGAGCGCGTAGACATCGGTGCGCTTCGACAGTGCGTAGTCGACGCTTGCGTCCACCTGGTTGAAGTGGCCGTGCGTCGCGCCCGTCAGTTGCGAGTACGTGTAGCCGAGGCCGCCTGCCAGCGCCGGCGTGAACGCGTACTTGACGCCGCCTTCATAGTTGTTGAACGTCGTCGATGCGCCCGTGATCGGCTCGAAGTGCGTGTTCGTCCAGAGCGCGTAGAGCGTCGCCGGTCCGATGATGTAGCGGCCGCCGAGGCCGAACGTGCGCAGGTCGCGCACGGTGCCCGTGCCGACGTTTGCGATCGACGTCGAGAAGGCCGGCGTTGCCTGGCTCGGGAAGCGGATGTCCGTGTACGCTGCGCCGAGGCCGATCGGGCCGTTCGCGTAGTTCAGGCCGAAGCTGTATGCACGCGACGAGCCTGCGACGGGATTAGCCGCCGTGCCCGTTGCCGGTGCGCCGGCGAACGCCGTCGAGTTCGAGAAGCCGTACATAGCGCCGAACGTGAGGCCCGAGAAGTTCGCGCTGCTGAACTTGACTGCGTTGTTGATGCGGCTCGACGTCAGCTGGTCGACGTCGTTGATGTGGTAAGCGTAGTTACCGGCAACCGTCAGGCCGCCCGTCGAATAGTTGCCGCCCAGGTAGTCGGTCGAGAACGAGTATTGACGACCGAACGTCAGCGAGCCGATGCCGTCCTTCGACACACCGACGTACGCCTGGCGGCCGAACAGCGCGCCGCCTTGACCCAGCGTGCCGTTGCCGCTGTTGAAGCCGCTTTCCAGCACGAACAGTGCCTTCAGGCCACCGCCCAGGTCTTCCGAGCCGCGCAGGCCCCAACGGCTGCCTTGCGCGACGCCGTCGTCATACTTGAACAGCTTTTCCGAGCCGCCTGATGCCGTCTTCGAGTGATTCGCGTAGCTGATACCAGCGTCGATCAGGCCATACAGCGTGACGCTGCTTTGTGCGTGTGCGGAGCCTGCAAAAGCCGAGGCGAGTAGAGCGGTGGTAAGTACTTTTTTGTTCAAAGCTTTCTCCGGATTTGAAAAGTTGCGATCGCGAGCCTGGCTCTCCGGCGGGTCGCGCGACGGGCGCAAATTTATCGGGAGGAAGAGAAAGCAATATGACAGCAAATATTTCTAATGAATTTGTCGTACAAATGCGACAGATGATCATTCGCGTATGAAAGACTTGTACGCGAACCTGTGCATATGCGCTGAGCTGCGCCGCGCCGTCGACAGGCGTAAAAGCGCTTCGGGCGCTGCAAACAGAATCGCCCGCGCAAGGCGGGCGATTCATTGCGAAGCGAAGCGGCGCTCGCCGCAGGCATCGTTATGCCGACAGCAATTGCCCCGTGCGATATGCCTTCGCGCCCGCGATGCGCGCGATTTCCATCCCGGCCTGGGCAAAGCGCGACAGATGGCGCGCGTACATCACGCCTGCCACGTTCGTCTTGAGCGTGACGACGCGGTTCGTCAGCGGATCGACGATATCGGCGACGGGCTCGCCCGCGTCGACCCACTTGCCCACTTCCTGGCGATACACGACGACGCCGCTTGCGGGCGTCACGATCGGCTCGGTGCCCGCGAGCGGCGTCGCGGCGAACTCGAGCGGCGGCATCGGCGCGGCTTCGCCCGCGATCACGCCGCGATGCGTCAGGTATTCGATGATGCCTTGCGCGTCGTGCTCGGCGAACTCGTACGACACGTCGCGCTGGCTGCGCAGTTCAACCGTCACCGAGATCGAGCCGTTCGGAATCGGGAACCGCTCGCCGACGCGCGTGCGCAGTTCGGACCAGCAGAAGCTGTGAATTTCATCGAACGGATTGCCGACGGAATCGACTGCGAGCAGCGACGCCTTCGAATTCAGATAGCGTGCGAGCGGCTCGACGTCGGGCCACAGGTCCGGATTCGTGTACAGATGCAGTGCCGCTTCCCAGTCGCAATGCAGGTCGAGCACGATGTCCGCGTCATACGACAGCTGTTGCAGCGCGAGGCGCTGCGATTCGATTTCGGTGCGGGGCTTTTGCGCGTCGAGCGCTTCGCGCATTGCCTGACGGACGATCGTGCGGTTCTGGTCCGCGTCGCCCGTCAGACGCTCTTCGATCACGGGCTCGATCAGGTCGAACAGGTTGTAGAAGTTGCGGTTGAAGTTCTGCGCGGTGTTCGTTTCGAAGCGGCCCGCGAGCAGGCCGAGCACGTGCTGGTTCAGCCCGATCGGATTCGCGACGGGCACGACGACGACTTCGCCGCGCAGCTTGCCCGCGGCTTCGAGCGCTTCGAGCTTGCGGCGCAGCGCCCACGACACCAGCATGCCGGGCAGTTCGTCCGCGTGCAGCGACGACTGGATGTAGACCTTCTGGCCGCCACTCGGACCGTAGTGGAAGCTCGTCAGGCTGCGAGCGGTGCCGAGGGTCGGGGAAATCAGCGGATGATTGTGGGTTTGCATGATCGATGGTGGCGCTGCGGACGACACGGAACGCGCGCTGTAGTTGCAAAGGAATGAGGCTGAAAACGGTGGCGCGCACAACGACTCAACGAATCGCGCCGATGAACCGTTCGATCTTAGCCCATTTGGGCGGCGCGGGCGAACGCCCGCTTTCGGCCGGACGGGCCGGGGCCCTGCTTGAGCCTTGTCTGGGCCTTGTCTGGGCCAAAAACGAAACGGGCTCCGAAGGGAGCCCGTCTGCGTAGCGTCGCGAGGCGCGGCGTCGCGTGCCTCGCGCGATGCGGCGACGATCAGCCGCCGTACACGTCGAAGTCGAAGTACTTCTTCTCGATCTTCTTGTACGTGCCGTCCTTGATGATGTCGGCGATTGCCTTGTCGACCTTCGCCTTCAGGTCGGTGTCTTCCTTGCGCATGCCGATGCCGGCGCCTTCGCCGAGAATCTTCTTGTCTTCGAGATCCTTGCCGACGAACTGGAAGCCCGCGCCGCGCGGCGTCTTCAGGAAGCCGATCTCAGCCTGCGCGGCGTCTTGCAGCGCAGCGTCCAGACGGCCCGAGATCAGGTCGGCGTAGACCTGGTCCTGGTTCTGGTACGGCACGACTTTCGCGCCCTTCGGCTCCCAGTAGGTCTTTGCGTACGTTTCCTGGATCGTGCCCTGTTCGACGCCGACCGACTTGCCCGACAGCGATTCCGCCGTCGGCAGGATGTTCGAGCCCTTCTTGGCGACGAGGCGCGTCGGCGTGTTGAACAGCTTCGACGAGAAAGCGATCTGTTCGGCGCGTTGCGGCGTCATCGACATCGACGACAGCACGCCGTCGAACTTCTTCGCCTTCAGAGCCGGGATCATGCCGTCGAAGTCGTTTTCGACCCACACGCACTTCGCCTTCAGGCGCGTGCAGATTTCGTTGCCGAGATCGATGTCGAAGCCGACCAGCTTGCCGTCGGAGCCCTTCGATTCAAACGGCGGATAGCTGGCGTCGACGCCGAAACGGATGGTGGTCCAGTCTTTTGCGTGTGCGCCGATCGAAACGGTGGCGAGCAGGGCAACCGTCAAAGCCGCAAGCAGTTTTTTCACTGATGTACTCCCGGGAGTGGTTCGAAGTGTCCCGCATGCGGTTGTGCCGCTGCGCGACGATGCCCGGCCGTTGTGTCCGGGCTTGTCTAATGGCCGCTGGCCAGCCGCCAGCAGCGCGCGCCAAGCTTAACAAATCAAAATATTTGCGGTGCTAGTGAAACACCGGATGGCACAGGAGTATTGCCTCTAAAGGGCGGTTTTGTGATATGGGGCAAGAAGACGAGCCGAAAGCCAATCGACAGCCGCGGATGGGCGGGCGCAAGGCGGCGGCGCGCCTTTGACGGGAGCGTTTGCCGCTCATGCGGCAGTGCGGCAAACGCTTTTCGCTCCGTGCTTTCGCTCAGTGACCCGAACGGGCCGAACGGGCCGAATCGGGCCGGGTGGCCCGTGCAGAGGGCTTATCAAGCGGCGCGTATCAAACGATCCGCTCTCCCGCGCGGTACGTTGCGCGCGGCACGGGCAATGCATCGAGCATCGTCACACGGACGAAATCCGCGCGCAGCCCGGTTTCGATCGCGCCGCGGTCGTGCAGGCCGGCCGTGCGCGCCGGTTCCGCCGACACGGTCGCCATCGCCTGTGGCAGCGTCCAGTCCGCCTTGTCGACGAGCTCGAACGCGGCCGTCAACAGGCTCGACGGCACGTAATCGGAAGAGAGGATATCGAGCAGCCCCGCCTTCGCCAGCTCTAGCGCCGACACGTTGCCCGAGTGCGAGCCGCCGCGCACGATGTTCGGGGCGCCCATGATCGTCGCGATGCCGTGACGGTGCGCGGCTTCGGCGGCAACGCGTGTGGTCGGGAATTCGGCGAGCACGATGCCTTCGTCGGCGGCCTGCTGCACGTGCTCGACGAGCGTGTCGTCGTGGCTCGCGACGGGCACGCCCAGCGCCTTGCAGCGCTCGACGATCTCGTGGCGATGGCGGTCCGCGAAGCGCTGCTGCTCGTCTTCGAGGGCGACGAGCGTCGCGGCCACGTGTTCGTCCGTCATCTTGCCGTGGCGCTCCTGGAAGCGTCGCCATTGGTCGCGGTCGTGCCATTGGCGCTGGCCGGGCGTGTGATCCATCACGGACGCGAGACGCAGCAGCGGATGGTCCTTCAGCGTATCGAACACTTCGACGACATCGGGCGTCGCGATCTCGCAGCGCAAATGCAGGAAGTGCTCGGCGCGCAGCAGCTTGCGCTCCGAGAAGCGGTGCAGCGCCTGCGCGCAACGCGTCTGCGTGTCGCGGCCGCGCAAGCCGACGTTCGATCGCGAGCCGATCGCGAGCGCATCGAACACCGTCGTGATGCCGGCGGCCGCCACCTGCGCGTCGTGGATCACGAACGCGGCATCCGTATTCCATTCGACGCCAGGGCGCGGCACCAGATGCTTCTCGAGGTTGTCCGTATGCAGTTCGATGAGGCCCGGCAACAGGTAGTCGCCGTCCCAGTCCTGGGCGTCGGCGGCGGACGTGGTACCGCGCGCGACGTCGCGAATCACGCCGTCTTCCACCTGCACGATGCCGTTGAAAACTTCGTCCCGCGTTACGACGCGAGCGTTCTTGATCAACATCTGGATGCTCCGTATCCGGTCGATATCAGTGTAGTGCGGGTGCGTGACGCAGCGGTGGACGCAGTTCGAGCCGTTGCGTGGCGACTTTCGCGCGCGTGTCTTCGTCGTGGAAGATGCCGACGATGGCCGCGCCACGCTCGCGCGCTTCGACGATCAGGTCCGCGACGATGTCGCGGTTCTCCGCATCGAGCGAAGCCGTCGGTTCGTCGAGCAGCAGCACGGGATGTTCCGCGATCAGGCCGCGCGCGATATTCACGCGCTGCTGCTCGCCGCCCGAAAACGTCGCGGGCGCAAGCGGCCACAAACGCTCGGGCACATTGAGCCGCGCGAGCAATGCGGCGGCGCGTTGGTGCGCTTCGTTTTCATCGACGCCGCGCGAGACGAGCGGCTCGGCGACGAGATCGAGCGTGCTCACGCGCGGAATCACGCGCAGGAACTGGCTCACATAACCGACGACGCTGCGCCGCAAGTACAGCACGTCGCGCGGCTCGGCGCCCGTGATCTGCACGTGCTTCGCTTCGTGCGCTTCGTCGCGGATCGCGATCGTGCCCGCGCTCGCCAGATAGTTGCCATACAGGCAGCGCAGGAGCGTGCTCTTGCCCGCGCCCGACGGGCCGACCAGCACGACGCACTCGCCGCGCCCGACATCGAGCGACACGCCCGCGAGCGCTTCGATCTGCACGCCGCCCTGGCCGTGCAGCGTGAATGTCTTGCCGATGTTGAGGGCGCGCAGCATCAGCGCGTGGTTGTCGACGAACGATGTTTCGATTGACGTTGTCATCACGTAGACCTTGTTGTGAGCCTCATACGGGCAGAACGGAAGAAACGAGCGTCTGCGTGTACGGGTGCTGCGGATCGTCGAGTACTTGATCCGTGAGACCCGCTTCGACCACTTCGCCGCCTTGCATCACCATCAGCCGATGCGCGAGCAGGCGCGCGACGCCGATGTCATGCGTGACGATCAGCACGGACAGATGCAGCGTCGACGTCAGCGTGCGCAGCAAATCGAGCAGACGTGCCTGCACGGATACGTCGAGACCCGCCGTGGGCTCGTCCATGAACACGAGCCGCGGGCCCGTCACGAGATTGCGCGCGATTTGCAGACGCTGCTGCATGCCGCCCGAAAACGCCGACGGCAACTCGTCGACACGCGATGCGTCGAGCTCGACGCGCGACATCCATTGCGTCGCCGTATCGCGGATCTGGCCGTAATGACGCGCGCCGACGGCCATCAACGGCTCGCCGATATTCGCGCCCGCCGACACGCCGTTGCGCAAACCGTCGCGCGGATTCTGCTGCACGAAGCCCCATTCGGTGCGCATCAGCAGGCGCTTGCGCGGTTCCGACAATTCGAGCAGATCAAGCGTCTCGCCGTGCGCGCTCGCATAGTGCAGCGTGCCCGCATCGGCGGACGTGCGCAGCGCGAGCGTGTTGAGCAGTGTCGATTTGCCCGAGCCCGATTCGCCGACGATGCACAGCACTTCGCCCGGATACAGATCGAAGCTGACGTTGCGGCAACCGTTGCGGCCGCCATATTGTTTGGTGAGCGCGCGTGCGCTCAGAAGCGGCGTCATGCGCTTTCTCCTTCGTTGTGTTCCCCGCCTTGTTCGGTCTCTTGCTGTTCGCGGCGCTCGTGGCAGTAGTCGCTGTCCGAGCAGACGAACATGCGCTTGCCCGCATCGTCGACGATCATTTCATCGAGGAAGCTCTCCGTCGATCCGCACAGCGCGCACGCATGCTCCCAACGCTGCACCTCGAACGGGTGATCGTCGAAATCGAGGCTTTTTACCGGCGTGTACGGCGGAATCGCGTGGATGCGCCGCTCGCGTCCCGCGCCGAACAGTTGCAGCGCGGGGTTCATGTGCATCTTCGGGTTGTCGTACTTCGGAATCGGCGACGGCGACGCGAGATAGCGTCCGTTGACGATCACCGGGTAGTCATACGTCGTCGCGATGCTGCCGTGATGCACGATGTCCTCATACAGCTTCACGCTGATGAGCCCGTAGTCGGCGAGCGCGTGCAGCTTCTTGCACTCGGCCACGCGCGGCTCGAGCCGGAAGAGCGGCTCGGGCATCGGCACCTGATAGACGAGAATCTGCTTGTCGGTGAGCGGCGTTTCGGGAATGCGGTGACGCGTCTGCACGATGGTCGCCTCGCTCGTCTTGCGGGTGGTGCTGACGCCCGTCGTGCGCGCGAAGAAGCGGCGAATGTTGACGGCATTCGTCGTTTCGTCGGAGCCCTGGTCGATCACTTTCAGCGTGTCGTCGCGCCCGATGATCGATGCCGTCACCTGAATGCCACCCGTGCCCCAGCCGAACGGCAGCGGCATTTCGCGCGACGCGAACGGCACCTGATAGCCCGGCACGGCCACCGCCTTCAACAGCGCGCGGCGGATCATGCGCTTGGTCTGTTCGTCGAGATACGCGAAGTTGTAGCCCTCGGCGGCGCTATCGTGCGCCGAGGTTTGCATCGTCGTGTCGGGCGCATTCATGCCGCTTGCTCCTCTTTGTCGTTCTGGTCGCTGTCGTCGCGCTGATCGCGTGCCGCGTGTTTCGCGCGCAGACGGCGCACGAGTTCGAGTTCAGCCTGGAAGTCGACGTAATGCGGCAGCTTCAGATGCTGCACGAAGCCCGATGCCTCGACGTTATCGCTGTGCGACAGCATGAATTCGACGTCCTGCGTCGGCGAGCCGAGCGTTTCGCCGAGCTCTTCGGCGCGCAGCGCGCGATCGACCAACGCCATCGCCATCGCCTTGCGCTCCGAATGGCCGAACGCGAGACCATAACCCTGCGTGAAGGTGGGCGGCACTTCGCTGCTGCCCGCGAACTGGTTGATCATCTGGCATTCCGTCACGTCGATTTCGCCGATCTCGACGGCCTCGCCGAGTTCATCTAGCTCCATCTCGACGGCCACCGTGCCGAAGCGGATCTCGCCCGCGAACGGATGCGAGTGCGCGTAGCCTCGCTGGGTCGCGTAGCCCATCGCGAGCAGAAAGCCTTCGTCGCCGCGCGCGAGGTTTTGCAGGCGCGTCGCGCGGCTCGCGGGAAACGACAGCGGCTCGCGCGACAGATCGCCGGGTTCGGGCGCGTCTTCGGACATGCGTTCCTGTTCGATCAGGCCTTCCTTGTCGAGCAGCGAGACGACGCGCGGCATCGCTTCCTCGCTTGCGCTTTCGCTGCGCTTCACGGATGCAGCGCCATCGTCATTGCCTTCAGCGAGCAAAGTGAAATCGAGCAGACGCTGCGTGTAGTCATACGTCGCGCCGAGCATCTGGCCGCCGGGCACGTCCTTGAACGTCGCTGAGATGCGCCGCTCTATGTGCATGTCTTCCGTATCGACCGGCTGCGTGTAGCCGAAGCGCGGCAGCGTCGTGCGATAGGCGCGCAACAGGAAGATCGCTTCGACGAGATCGCCGGCTGCCTGCTTGATCGCGAGCGCGGCGAGCTCTTCGTCGTAGACCGAGCCTTCCGTCATCACGCGCGCGACCGCGAGGCGCAACTGCGTGCGGATCTGCGCGACGCCCAGTTCTGCGAACTGCGTATCGCCGCGGCGCGCCTTGTCGAGCAGACGCCACGATGCTTCGATCGCGCGTTCTCCACCTTTGACGGCAACGTACATTAGTTCAGCTCCACTCGGGTTGTGCGGGGCAGGCCGATCAGCGTGTCGCCGCAGACGAGATAACAGTCGATGCCGCACGGAAAGAGCGGCGCGAGTTCGGTGCGCTCGCGCCAGAAACGCGCGGGCAGGCCGGAAGGCGCGATCGTGTGCGTGTCTTCGATGCCGGGGCCGCGCAACGTGACGGGCGTGCCTCCCATCGACGAATTCAGCGAATCGACGCGCACGAGCAGCGTCACCGACTGCTCAGGCGTTTCGGGCGCGCCGAGCGCGAAGCTCGTGAGCGGTGGCAGCGTGCTCGCGTCGTGCACGTAGGCGAACGCGGCGTCGTGCGGCTCGTCGACGAGCGGCGCGCCCGTATGAAAGCGCAACGCCGAACCGAGCACGGCATCGGCCTGCGAGAGCCATACGGGCGTCGAGTAGTCGCACAGCGCGAGCAGCGCGGCGAATGCAGCGAGATCGGCGCGCGCATGCGGCAGGTTGTTGCGCGCGTCGCTGCGCGAAGCGGGCAGCACGTTGTCGATCGTGCCGATCTTGCCCGGACGCGACAGCGCATCGAGCAGCGTGCGGAACACCGTCTGCGTATCGTGGACGGGATCGGCGAAGCCCGGTGTCAGCATGGAGAGCGCGATCTGCGCGGATTGAGGGGAAGGGTTCATCAGTCGCCTCGGACCATCGTGAAGAATTCGACGCGCGTCGATGCTGCGTCCTGTTGACGTTGCACGCGTTTCGCCGCGAGTTGCGTAGCGAGCGGCGCGATCAGCTGCTGTTGCAGACGTTCGTGATGCTGCGGCGTTTGCAGCAATGCGTCTGCGATAGCAGCGAGTTCGGCGCGGCGGCGATCGCGTCCCAGATGACACGCGACGCCGACCGTTGCGCCTTCATCCATATCGTCATTGATCGCGCGCAGACGCAGCGTGGCGCGCGTGACGGTCGCTTCTCCGAGATTGAACGCATCGCCCGTGCCGCCGATGCGCCCGCGCACCATCGCAAGCCCGATCTCGGGCGGACGCAGCCAGTCGAAAGCGGGTAACGGCGTGCCTTCCATCGCGCGGGTCAGCGCGGCTTCGAGATCGGCGCGCGGCGCGCGGGCGAGGACGGCCATCCATACGCGGCGCGCGGCGTTGTGGGAGGCAGGGGAGGCGGTGGAAGGAGGGGAAGCGGGGGCGCTCATCGGCATTTCCTGGAAGTGGACGATCAGTGGCGAGTGCAGACATTTGAGCATCTATTCGTCTAAACGTCTAGACGTTTATAGCTAAACTATCGCGGTCCCGTAACAGAAGGCGCATTTCATATTTCCGCCACGGCTTGCGGACTACAATGCACCGAACGCTTATTTGAACCGAAGGGAATGACAGCACCATGACATCGAACGACGACGCGGCGCCGGGCACGATGCTCGAACGGGGAGCGGGCGTTGCCGTGTGGCGGCAGATCGAGCAGATCCTCGCGAAGGAGATCGCGGCAAGCGGCTTCGGCGAGGACGGACGTCTGCCGAGCGAAGGCGAGCTTGCGCGGCGCTTCGACGTGAACCGCCATACGATCCGCCGCGCGATGCTGGGTCTCGCCGCGCAAGGACTCGTCAGCGTCGAGCAGGGACGCGGCACGTTCGTGCAGCCGGGCGCCATCGACTATACGATCGGCCGCCGCACGCGCTTTACCGAGAACCTGCGGCAGCAGCATCATTCGGCGGCGGGCACGATGCTGTCGGCGGCGCGCGTGAAGGCCGATCCCACTGTCGCTAAAGCGCTGGGCCTGCGCGCGGGCGCGTTCGTGTATCGCATTGAGTCGCTGCATGAAGCGGACGGCGTGCCGCTGACATTCGCGCGCAACTTCTATCCGGCCGCGCGTTTCGCGGATCTGCCCGACGTGCTCGAACGCGTGGGCGGCATCACGAAGGCGATGGCCGAATACGGCGTGAACGATTATCTGCGCAAATGGAGCCGTATCGGCAGCGTGCTGCCCGAGCCGGAAGTCGCGCGGCGTCTCGGCATCAACCGGCAGCAACCGGTGCTGTGGGTCGAAAACGTCGACGTCGATACGGAAGGCACGCCGATCAAATACGGTTTCACGCACTTCGCCGCCGACCGCGTGCAACTGATGGTCGAGCACGACGTATGAGCGCGGCCACGACGAACGCCTGGTCCGCGCGGGCGCGCTTCGCGATCTATTGCGCGCCGGCGCGCGCGTCGCGCTGGTGGGATGCGGGCTCCGCGTGGCTCGGCCGCGATGCCGAGAGCGGTGCTTCGATCGAGCCGCGACAAGCGCCCGTGCTGTCCGAACCGCTTGCGCAATTGACGGCATCGCCGCGCCGTTACGGTTGGCACGGCACGCTCGTCGCGCCGTTTCGTCTTGCCGATGGCGCGACCGTCGCCGATCTGCTCGAAGCCGCGGAGAACTGGGTGCATACGCAGAGGCCGTTCGCATTGCACGTCGAAGCGGCGACGTTGGGCGACTTCGTGGCGATGCGTCCCGCGACGCCATCGGGCGACGAACAGATGCGCGCGCTCGCCGCCGATGCGCTGCGCGCGTTCGCGCCGCTGCGCGAGAAGCCGTCTGCCGTTAACACCGCGAAGCGCATGCAGGCGCCGCTGACGGAACGCCAGCGCGAACTGCTCGTCGAATGGGGATATCCATATGTGCTCGACGAGTTTCGTTTCCACATGACGCTGTCCAATTCGCTCGACAATGCCGCCGACCGCGCCGCGATCGTCGCATGGTGGCATCGCGAGGCGCAGCGTCTTGGGCCGTTGTCGATCGACGGCGCAGCGATCTTCGTCGAGCCTGCGCCGGGCGAGCCGTTCATGCTGTGGCAGCGGCTCGCATTTACGGCAGAACAAGAGGAGTGAATGAACGCATGAAGGGCCGTTTGATCTATGTGATCGGACCATCGGGCGCGGGCAAGGATTCGTTGCTGCACTTCGCGCGCGATCACGTCGCGGGCACGCCCGTCGTGTTTGCGCATCGCTACATCACGCGCGACACGGGGCACAACGAGAATCACATCGCGTTGACGCACGAAGAATTCGCCGCGCGTTCGGCGCAAGGTCTCTTCGCGCTCGAATGGTCGAGTCACGAGTTGCACTACGGCATCGGCATCGAGATCGACGCGTGGCTCGCGCGCGGCTGCACGGTCGTCGTCAATGGATCGCGTGCGTATCTGTCGCGTGCGCTGAAGCGCTATCCGCATCTCGAAGTCGTGCATATCCATGCCGCGTCGCATATTCTCGCGCAGCGTCTCGCAGCTCGCGGACGCGAGACGCAAGAGCAGGTCGAAGCCCGCCTCGCGCGCCAGGCGCCGTTCGCGCTGCCCGACGGCGCGCAACTCACGCATATCGACAATTCCGGCACGCTCGAAGCAGCGGGCCAGGCGTTCGTCGACGTGCTGAAGAACGAAGCGTCGGCGCCGCCGTCGCGTGGGCCCCGGACCGATGCGCCCGTTCCCGATGAAAGCGTTAAGTAAGTCAAAGGCACGACCGTCTTACGGGAAAGACCTCGCGTTGCTATAGTCTGCGGATTGACGCTGCGCACGAGACGCGGCGAAGAGACCAGAACAAACCCGCGGAGCACCCCTGATGACCGACGCCAACCCCCTGACCGAAATCGCCGACCTCGAACCTGCCGCCGCTTCACTGCGCGACATCCGCCACCACATTCACCACCATCCGGAACTCGCGTACGAGGAAGTCGCGACGGCGGCGCTCGTCGCCGAAAAGCTGGAGGCGTGGGGCTGGAAGGTGACGCGCGGGGTCGGCAAGACGGGCGTGGTCGGTACGTTGAAGGTCGGCGCCGGCACGCGCAGCATCGGGCTGCGTGCGGACATGGATGCACTGCCCATCTTCGAGCAGACGGGGCTGCCGTATGCGAGCGGCACGCACGGCAAGATGCACGCATGCGGACACGACGGCCACACGACGATGCTGCTCGGCGCCGCCGAGCATCTGGCGAAAACGCGCCGCTTCTCGGGCACGGTGCATCTGTACTTTCAGCCGGCCGAGGAAAGCGGGATCGACAGCGGCGCGAAGAAAATGATCGAAGACGGCCTGTTCGAGCGCTTTCCGTGCGACGCCGTGTTCGGCGTGCACAACCATCCGGGCGCGGAGCCCGGCAAGTTCCTGTTCCGCAAGGGCGCGTTCATGGCGGCGGGCGACAAGGCGACGATCACGATCGAAGGCGTCGGCGGCCACGCGGCGCGCCCGCATCTCACCGTCGATCCCATCGTGATCGCGTCGAGCATCGTGATGGCGCTGCAAACCATCGTCGCGCGCAATGTGAACCCGGCGCAGCCCGCTGTCGTGACGGTCGGCACGATGCACTCGGGCGTCGCGAACAACGTGATTCCGTCGAGCGCGAAGCTCGAACTGAGCGTGCGCTCGTTCAGCCCGGAAGTGCGGGCGCTTCTGAAGCAACGCATCATTGAACTCGCCGAAGCGCAGGCCGCGAGCTATGGCGGCAAGGCGCACGTCGACTACATCGAAGGCTATCCCGTCGTCGTCAACACGGATGCTGAAACGGAGTTTGCGATTCAGGTCGCGCGCGAACTGGTGGGCGCCGAAAACGTCGAGCCGAACGCCGACATCCTGATGGGCAGCGAAGACTTCGCGTTCATGCTCGAACAGCGGCCGGGGTCGTTCCTGCGCCTGGGCAACGGCGTCGGCGAGGACGGCTGCATGGTGCACAACCCGCACTACGATTTCAACGACCGCAATCTGCCTATCGGCGCCGCTTACTGGGCGCGTCTCGTGGAGCGCTATCTGGGCCGTTGATGGGCCGCTGATGGGCCGCCGCGTTTGAACCGGCACGTTTGAACCGGCACGTTTGAACCGGCGCGTTTGAACCGACGCGATGTGCGCGGGTTTGCTTTCGCGATTCGCCGAGGCGAAGAAGCCGCCGACGCGCGTCGCTCGCGCTCTTCACGCTGCGCAAGTCGCGCGCAATCGCGATCAGCCGCGCAGCGCGACCATATCCGACACCGATTGCGCCGCTTTTTGCAGCGGTTCGAGAAACGCCTTCACCATCTGCTTCGCGGAATTGCGCTGCGCGTTGCCGCTGATGTTCATCGCCGCGATGATCTGCCCGCGCCGGTTGCGGATCGGCGCGGAAAGGGAAATCAGCCCGCCTTCCAGCTCCTGATCGACGACGGCCCAGCCCTGGCTGCGCACCTGCGCGATCGCCTTCTTCAGCTCGTTCCTGTCGGTGATGGTGCGCGGCGTGTGCGCGACGATGGCCGACGCGTCGAGCGTCGCGTCGAGTGTCGCTTCGTCGAGCGCCGACAGCAGCACGCGTCCCATCGACGTGCAATACGCGGGCAAACGGCTGCCGATCGACAGATTGATCGTCATGATCTTGTGCGTCGGCACGCGCAGCACGTAGACGATTTCCGTGCGGTCGAGCACGGCCGCCGAACAGCTTTCGTGAACCTGCGCCGACAGTTCTTCCATGAAGGGCTCGGCGAGATTCCAGAACGGCATCGACGTCAGATACGCGAAACCGAGATCGAGAATTTTCGGCGTCAGCCGAAAGAGACGCCCTTCGGCCTCGACGTAGCCGAGCGTTTGCAGCGTCAGCAGAATGCGGCGCGCGCCCGCGCGCGTGAGGCCCGTCGCGGATGCGACGTCGGTGAGCGTCTGCTCGGGCCGCTCCGCGTTGAACGCGCGGATCACCGCGAGGCCGCGCGCGAACGACTGCACGTACGAATCGCCCGGTTTGTCGGGCGCGTCCCCATCGTTGACGGAAACGGCTTGTGACGCTGGTGGGACTTTGCTCATGGGCCTATGCACGATACGTTCAAACGTTGGAACAGCCTTCGTTAGCCTGCGGAAAGCCGTGACGATAGCGCAAGCGCCTGGATTCGCCAACTTCGCCGCGGCTTTCCGTGCGCCGCCCGTTCCTGCCGGATTCTGCCGTTTTCCGCGACACGTCATTGCGGATTCCGACGCGCACTCGCGCGCCGCCGAGCTTGACAGTCTTTCCGCCACCCGCCTATTATCAAACCTGAATTGTTCGATATATGATCGTTTGTTCGAGTATAGAACAAATATCGGTTCATCGGCACGTTTTTCCGGCGCTCCCCGTGCGCCGACGCTGGCGCCTTCCACGATACGCCAGCCTGCCATTACTGGAGACATCTCATGACGGAAGCTTTCCTGTGCGACGCGATTCGCACGCCGATTGGCCGCTATGCGGGTTCGCTGTCGTCGGTGCGCGCCGACGATCTGGGCGCCGTGCCGCTCAAGGCGCTGATGGAGCGCAACAAGGAAGTCGACTGGAGCGCGATCGACGACGTGATCTATGGCTGCGCGAATCAGGCGGGCGAGGACAACCGCAACGTCGCGCGCATGTCGCTGCTGCTGGCCGGCCTGCCGAAGGATGTGCCGGGTTCGACCGTCAACCGTCTGTGCGGCTCGGGCATGGATGCCGTCGGCATCGCGGCGCGCGCGATCAAGTCGGGTGAGGCGGGGCTGATGGTCGCGGGCGGCGTCGAGAGCATGAGCCGCGCGCCGTTCGTGATGGGCAAGGCGACGAGCGCGTTCTCGCGCCAGGCCGACATCCATGACACGACGATCGGCTGGCGTTTCGTCAACCCGCTGATGAAGCAGCTCTATGGCGTCGACTCGATGCCGGAGACGGGCGAGAACGTCGCGACCGACTACAACGTCAGCCGCGCCGATCAGGATGCGTTCGCGCTGCGCAGCCAGCAGAAGGCGGCGCGCGCGCAGCAGGACGGCACGCTCGCGCAGGAAATTGTCTCCGTGACGATTCCGCAGAAGAAGGGCGACGCGATCGTCGTATCGAAGGACGAGCATCCGCGCGAGACGAGCCTCGAAGCGCTCGCGAAGCTGAAGGGCGTCGTGCGCCCGGACGGCACGGTGACGGCGGGCAACGCGTCGGGCGTCAATGACGGCGCGGCCGCGCTGCTGCTCGCGAACGCAGAGACCGCGAAGCGTTATGGCCTGACGCCGCGCGCACGCGTGCTCGGCATCGCGACGGCAGGCGTCGATCCGCGCGTGATGGGCATCGGCCCCGCGCCCGCGACGCAAAAGCTGCTTGCGCGCCTGAACATGAACATCAACCAGTTCGACGTGATCGAGCTGAACGAAGCGTTCGCATCGCAAGGCCTTGCCGTGCTGCGCGCGCTGGGCGTCGCCGATGACGACGCGCGCGTGAATCCGAACGGCGGCGCGATCGCATTGGGCCATCCACTCGGCATGAGCGGCGCGCGGCTCGTGACGACCGCGATGTATCAGCTGCAACGCACGCAAGGACGCTTCGCGCTGTGCACGATGTGCATCGGCGTCGGGCAGGGTATCGCGATTGCGATCGAACGCGTTTGATCGCTTGGTCGTGTTTGATCGGCTGACGGGTGCATCGCGTGGCGAGAGCGCCATGCGATGCGCTGCGCGCCATTCAGTTCAGAACGTCAGATCGTGCAGCTTGCGCATTCCTTCGACCAGCCATTGAAAGATCGACTGCTCCGACTGCATGACGGGTGTCGGCGCGCCGAGCTTGCCTAGCGTATCCTGGCGGCGCGACAGCAGCCGGCACATCAGCTTTGCGACGTCGGGATTGTCCTTGAGCAGCGGCGTCACGTCGTCTTTCTTCAACTGATAGACGACGGCTTGCGTCAGCGCCGAAATTTTCACGCGCGCGGGCATGCCCGCGAGCAGCCCCGCTTCGCCCATTGCATCGCCGGGACCAAGGCGGTTCACTTCGACGGGACCGGACGCGCTTTCCGCGACGACCGACAGCACGCCCGAATCGACGACGCTCAGATTGTCGGGCACGGTTTCGGGCGTGAGCACGATGTCGCCGCGATCGTATTCGTGACGCAAAAGCAGTGGCGCGAGCCGCGCCAGCTCTTCGGGCGTCAATGCGGCGAACAGTTCGACGCGCCTGAGCAGGCTGATCCTGCGATCGACCTGCGCCGCGGGCGCTGACGGCCCGTATGGGACACCCAGCGGTCGCAGCTCGACGCCCGCTGCCGCGAGATGCCGGTAGCACAGGTCGTAAAGCTCGTTCGTGACAGCGAGCTTCTTGCCCATGTCGTCGACGTAGGCCGTCGCTTCGTACTGGATCGACGTGACGGTGGTCCTCTTCACGAGCGCATACGGCGCGGGGTCCGCGATCACGGCGCGCACGCCCGCCAGCGCGCGTTCGAGCGCGGCCAGCACGACGCTCGGGCGCGCTTCGGGCGTGATTTCGAGTGTGACGGTCACGCCGTGCAGCGTCGGCGGGCGGCTGCTGTTCGTGATCTTCGCCTTGGCCGCGACGGCGTTCGGCACGATCACGATGTTGCCTTGCGAAGTGAGCAGATGCGTCGCGCGCCAGTTCATCTCCAGCACCTTGCCCTCGACGCCGTCGATGGAAACCCAGTTGCCGATGTGATACGGCTCGGTCGTGTTGATGACGATGCCCGCGAATACATCGCTGAGCGTGCTTTGAATCGCGAGGCCCAGCACGATCGCGAGCGCGCCCGATGTCGCGACGAGTCCGCGCACTGGCAGCTCGAGCACGAAGCCGAGCGCGGCGACGACGGCGGCCAGAAACACGAGCGCGCCGAACACATCCTGAAAGAGCCGCTGACGGCGCCATGTCCTGGGCAGGAGCAGCGTATCGAGCGCCATGCCGAGCAGGCGCGCGCCCATCAGCCACCAGATGATTTCGAGCACCTGGCCGATCATGTGCAGCGGCCGCGAATTCAGATAGGGCGCCTGCGAGAACGGACTCAGGTTCGAGCTGAACAGCAGCGCGCTAAAGGCAGCATAGATGCAGAGCCGCACCAGCAGCCGCGCGACTTCGTTTCTGGGTATGGCGCAACGCCATACCATCACATCGAGCGCGACGAGCGCAAAGCCGATAATCAGCGGATTGTTCACGCGCACTCCATGGCGGAATGGAACGATGAAGAAACGTGCGAGCCGGTTGCTGCGACAGTAGCACGGCCTCGTGCGACGCGGCGCGATGGCCGATGCGATGCCGCCACTACCGGTCGCTACAAGCCCGAGCCCGTTTTTTACGACATTTTTTCTTGTTGCGCATCAGAGCCGTCCCGGGACTTCAGGCATCGATCATTGAACGGAGAGGCCATGCAGAAGCCGCGCGCAGTCGTCAGCCGGAATGCGCACTGTTCGGGCGTCCGCCACGGAACCGGCAGCATCGTGCGGCGTTTCGATCCCGCGCGCGACTCGTACGCGCAACTCACCGCGATGCTGCATCGCGCGTTCGCGAGGCTCGGGATGATGGGGCTCAACTGCACGTGTGTCGATCGGTCCATCGCCGTGACGCAGCAACGCGCATTGGCCGGCGACTGTTTCGTCGCGTTGTGCAACGGCAAGATCGTGGTCACGATGACGCTCTATGCGCGCGACGCCGAATCGCCATGCGACCTTTATCAGCGCGGCGATGCGGCGAGCGTGCGCCAGCTCGGCATCGATCCCAGGTGGCAAGGGCGCGGCATCGGCAAGTCGATGCTGACGTTCGCCGAGCATTGGGCCGCGACGCCCGGCTTTGCCGAACTCGCGCTCGACACGCCGGAGCCCGCCGCGCATCTCGTCGCGTTCTATCGCGCGCAAGGCTTTCGCATCGTCGATACGCATCACTTCGAAGGCAAGCGTTACGACAGCGCGATACTCAGCACGCCGCCCGTTGCCGTCCGCATGATGGCGACGTGGTCGCGGCGTCTGGAATCGCCGCGCGCAGTGTTGTGCCACGAACCGGCGCGCGGCGTGAGCGTCATCGGGCGCTTGCGTCGCGGCGGCCCACTGTCGTCACTTCGTCACTTCACGTTGAACGAATAATCGCCGTGCGTGCGATGGCCGTCCGATGCGACGGCAACCCAATGCACGGTGTACTTGCCGGCAGGCAAAGCGGGCAGCGCGACGGATTCGACGCGCGGCTGCTGCGCGTCGACGGCCGATTTCGCGGTGTTCACCTGCTTGCCCGACGCATCGGTGACGGTCAGCGAACTGAATGCCGGTTCGAGCGGTCCGTCGAATGTGATGACTACCTTGGCCGGCGATTCAACCGTCGCGCCCGCGCCGGGCTCCTGCTTCTGCGGAAACACGTGTGCGTTGGCCGCGAGCGGGCTCAGCGCCAACAGTGCGCCGCCTACGATTGCGAATCGTGTCATTTTCATTGCGATGTCCTCGTTACTGGAAGAGCGGCTTGCCGATCGTCGTCGGCGCAATGTCGTCGAAGAAGATATGCGCCTGCACCAGCACGCCGACATGCGAGCCGCTCGCGCGGTTCACGGGTATCTGCGCTTCGATGCCGAGTTGCCCGTAGCGGTTGACCCAGATGAAGCCCGGATTCACCGTGCCCGTCGTTTGCCCCTGGCTGCGCGATAGCGGAATTTCGACGATAGGGATCAGGCTCGCGAGCGGCTGCGGCAAGCCGACATCGCGCACATGCTGCTGCAGATAGGGCAGGCTGTATTGCACTGTCACGCCGTAGTTGAACGCGTTCGGCTGGCCCGCGCCTGTCGTGAACGCGGGACCGGCTTCGCCCGTGATTGCGATCGGGCGCAGCCACGCGAGCGAATCGGGCAGGTCGCCGAAACCTTTGCCCGCGAAGATCGTCGGCGAGATCGTCGAGAAGCTCTCGCCGATCGCGTGACTGCCCGTGCCGCCGAGATCCGCGTCGACGCCGATCGACGTCATGAACTCATGCGCTTCGCTCACGTACAGCAGGTACTTGAGGCCGACGCTGAAGTTGTCGAAGCCGTGTGCCGTCGGATTGTTCTGCCCGACATAGGCGCCTCCGATGGATACGGCAAGGCGCGGCGTGATCAGCTTGTCGTATTCGAAACTGAATGTGTTGACGCTCTGGTCGCCATCGTCACCGGGCACACGCTGATGGCCGTATTGCAAGTTGAGTTCGTCGCCGACGCCGGGATCGTCGACGGCCATCGTGGCGGGGAATACGCGATCACCCGCAATCGCGTGCGCGTGCGAGAGCGCTGGAAAGAGCAAGGCCGTGGCAATGCAGCAGGCGAGCGGCAGTGTGCCGCGCCTGTCGAGTGTGATGTTCATGGGTCATCCCGAGTATGAGCGCGCGCGTGAGCGGCTTGCGCTTCGCGAAGCGGCGCACGCGCGAAAGCAGCAGCGCCGTCATGGCGCCGCCGGAACGCGATTCGACTCAGAGATGAATGGGCGGCGCGCGCGGTTGCGCGGCTTGATAGGGGGCCGCGAGCGCGACGCTGTCGAAGCGCGCGGCGGCCTGTTGCGTGATGGCCGTGACGATCAGCGCAAACGTCGACGGCGATGCGGGCAGCACGGGGAAATGCACGAGCAGGCTGCAATAGTCGCAAGCGTGCCAGTGCGAGGCGAGCGTATGGGCGTCGGTGGGGTCGTCTTCGTGCGTGTCGGCAAGCGTGGCCGTGTGCGACGAGCAGAGCGCGGCGGCGGGATCGTACGCGCCGCGGCTTGCTGCAATGGCCTGCGAGACAGTGGGCGCGAGCGTCGCCATCAGGATCGCAAGCAATCCGAGGAGGCTGCCAATCTTCCGATGGAACCGGCTCGACATGTTAAAGGCGTTGTTGAAGGCTGCGCGGATTATGCCATGTGCCGCGCGCAGCATGGCCGCGTGCACCGGAATACTCGAATATGGAAAATTATCGCCGTGCTGTCGATTCGCTGCCGCCTCGGTCGTCGTGTGTGTAGAACCAGGCAACGGCGCGAAATATGCCCGCGTTCTCACGAAACTGCAAAAGGAGGCTGCAATGAATTATGTGGACGGATTTGTCGTCGGTGTAAAGGAGGCGAATCGCGAAATTTACCGTAGGCATGCCCAGATTGCGGCGGGCGTTTTCAAGGAATACGGTGCGCTGAATGTCGTCGAATGCTGGGGCGATGACGTGCCCGAAGGCAAGCTCACGTCGTTTCCGATGGCCGTCAAGCTCGAACCCGGCGAGGTAGTGGTCTTCTCGTGGGTCGTGTGGCCTTCGCGCTCGGCACGCGACGAAGGCATGAAGAAAGTGATGGCCGACCCACGTACGCAGCCCGATACGCTGCCGATGCCATTCGACGGCAAGCGTCTGATTTACGGCGGCTTCGAAGTGATCGTCGACGTCTAGCGCGAGACCGCCGGCGCGAGACGTTCCGCATTCGGCTCGTTAGAGCTAGAGCGTTTCGGTGAACATGGGCGTGGTGCCGTCGGTGCTCTCGTAGTACTCCGCCGACGCCTGCGCTTTCTGCGCGCCCTGTCCGAGCCGGACGATCGTGAAGCCGTGCATGTAGACCTTGTTCGCCTGTTTCAGCAGGACGTTCTGCAGCGCGGGCGGATTGACGACGCGCGGGTCGGGCGCGTTCTCCGGGCCATTGACGAGCACGGGCACGGCGCCGTGTCCGATGCACCGTCCACGCGTCAAGCCGAGGTACGGCTGATACACGCTCAGGCTGTGTTCATGGCCCCAGAACCACGCGGCGATCGGCTGCTTCGCGGCCTGCGAAAAACGTCGAAAGCTCGCGAGCAGCCGCGGATTGTATGCGGTGAGTTTGCCGTCCGTCTGCGGTGGTCCGATCTGCGAGAGCGCGGAAAACAGCTGGTGATGCGAAAGCAGAATCGTCTTGCCGCTGAATTCGGCGATGCGCTCGACGATCCAGTCTTCTTCGTCCTGCTCCAGAAAAGTTACGACGTCGTTCACCGTGAACGGGTTGTAGTCGTGCAGGCCGGTGTCCATCGCGATGAACTGCCAGTCGTCGTTGCGCAGACAGAAGAAGCTCGCGGGCTGCAGGCGCGCGTGATCGTTGAGCGTGTCGATGAGCCCGTAGTAGCCGGCGCCGCCCGAGTACATGTCGTGATTGCCGGAGAGCGTGTAGACGGGCACGTCTTTCGTATCGCGTGAAAGCACGGCATCGACGATCTTCCTGAAGTTCGCGTCGCACTCCTGCGGCGTGCCCGAGTAGTAGATATCGCCGAGATGGATCACGACGTCCGGGCTTTGCAGCGAGGCCTGTTTCAAAAGATCGGCGGCGACCTGGGTGCCCGTGCCCCAGTCGGCGATCAGTGCGACCGTGGCGCCCGCTTTCAGCGGAACCGTGACGGGTCCGATCGCGGCCGCGCGCCGGTAGGGAATCGCGGCGCGCTTGCCGTCCGGCCCGAAGTACTGCATGTAGTTTTCGATGACCGTGATCCACGCCGGATCGCAGACGTTGTAGCGGATGTCGTTCTGGATGCTTTCGGCCGTCGCGGTGTCGCCGCGTGCGCGCGCCTCCATCAGATCGAGTCCCATCTTCGCGCACGTCCACGCGTCCTGCGCGATTTCGCCCGGCGCGACGTCCGGCAGCGACGCTTCGCCTTGCCCCTTCAGTTGCGCGATCGTCGCGGCGGCGCTGACGAGCGGGTTGTCGAGACCAGGCCGCGATGTGAGACCCGTGGAAGGCGTCGTGCTGCGCACGACTTCGTCGACGGCGGATTGAAACATCGAGACGAACTGATCGCGGAAACTTTCGGGCTCGGTGGCCATGACGCTCTCCCGTTCAATGCGGATTGGGCTTGTTGTGCGAAAGCTGCAAGTAAAGTTGCGGTGTCGAAGCTATCGACAGACTTAAGGATCGTTCCGGCAACACCAAGACGATTGGCTCGCCGCAAATTGCACAAAAGGCGATGCGTGATCAGATATGGCCGGGCATTTTTCGAACTGCAATCAACCGGGCACTGCGCGGCACTTTTCAAACGCACGCGGGCTCAAGCTTTTCGCTGCGATGCCGATATCGTGACTGGCCATCCCTCTGCAAAGCCTTCACCCAAGATGCGTTTGACGAAGCTCGAGTCAGTTCTTTCAGCCGTAGCGGTATTCGCCGTCGTGAGTTTCAGCGGATGGCTCCAGGGCGAAATGAAGCACGCGGCGCGTGAGCGCAACCGGCACGACATCGGCACGATCGTCGATGCGGCGTGCGCCAACCTGACAGCCGTCGAGCTCGAATCGAACGACAACGGCCAGTTGCAATGCGGCGCAGTGATGCTCGAAGCGCCGCGCGAACCGTCGGCGGCAGCGGGTGCGTTGACGGCGTCCGTGAACGGCACCGCGACGAGTGTCCCGAATCCATAAGCGGCGACAGCACGTTGCCCGCGCTACGCCAGGCGGGACGCGCCGCCCGTCGACAATACCTCACACACTGATATACTGAATACGTCAGCAGTCCGCGTGGCGATGGATGCGCGCGGCACGATACGGGCGCGGCGCATCCGGCCGCTTGAACAACCACGGTGTTCAAGACACCGACCCATCAGAGGCGATGCATGTCGTCAGAACTGGACAGCCAGCCAGCGGCAACACCGTTCACCCTGTCATTGCAACCCATCGGGACCAGCGCGAGCCTGCGCGATCGCGCGTACGCGATGCTGCGCCAGGCGATCGCCGACGCGGACATCTACGCGTCGCGCGAAGAGATTCGTCTCGACGATCGCGCGCTGAGCGAATCGCTCGGCGTGAGCCGCACGCCCGTGCGCGAGGCGATGACGCTGCTCGAGCAGGAAGGCTTCGTGCGCACGATTCCGCGCCGGGGCATCTACATCGTGCGCAAGAGCAAGCGCGAGATCGTCGAAATGGTGCAGATGTGGGCCGCGCTCGAAAGCATGGCCGCGCGTCTCGCGACACTGCACGCGACGGACGAAGAGATCGCGCGGCTGCGTCACATGTTCGACCAGTTCCGCGATTCGACGCCCGCCGAGCATATCGCCGAGTACTCGGATGCGAACATCGCGTTCCATCAGGCGATCGTCGAGCTGTCGAAGTCGCAGATCATTCTCGACACGATCAAGAACATCTTCATTCATGTGCGCGCAATTCGCCGGATGACGATTTCGCAGAGCGACCGCGCGTCGCGCTCGATCGTCGATCATCTGCGGATCATCGAAGCACTCGAAAAGCGCGACACCGAACTCGCCGAGCGCCTGGTGCGTCAGCACTCGCTCGATCTCGCCGCATTCATCGAGGCGAACTGCGATTTCCTCGACTGAGCGCAACGCGTTTTCAGCAGTACCGTTCTCTGTTCTCTAGCGGACATTCGTTTGCGGATGTCCGCATCTTCCCTCATTGCCAGGCGGCAAGCTCCTCTGCGCGTCCCACACCATCGCTTCCATAAACGATTGCTTATCGATTCGATAAGTAACTTTAATTATTCGCAATTCGCTACATCCGCTTAGCATGGGTTCGCCCGGAATGAGCCTTTGGGTTAAGGGTTAACGCTTGCTTTTGCGCTTCAGCGTGCATCGCATAGGGGAAAATCCGCAGCCCATTGGAATAAAAATGAAAAGACCGCAGCCTGTTTGAATGGTTAACTACGCAGGTCTGTCGAAAGTCACCCAACGCCGGGTAGAAGAAAACGAGCAAGGCGCTTGCGGGCGCAACGATCCTGGATCGCGCAGTCCGCATCGAAAACTAGAACGCAACATTTTGCATGCGACGGAAACAAGCGCTAAAGCGCGAACTGCCGTCGAGAGCGGAGACGATGCACATGAATGGAAACACCCGACAGGCGACGGGAAGCGGTTTCTTTTCGAACCGTTGGTGTCAGCTGATCATCGGCATGCTATGCATGGCGCTGGTCGCGAATCTTCAATATGCGTGGACGCTCTTCGTCGCTCCGATGAATGCGCGGCACCACTGGGGCGAAGCATCGATTCAGCTTGCCTTCTCGATCTTCATTCTCACTGAAACATGGCTCGTGCCCGTCGAAGGGTGGCTCGTCGACCGCTTCGGTCCGCGTCCCGTCGTGGCGGGCGGCGCGCTCTGCGCGGGCCTTGCGTGGGTGCTGAATTCATACGCGACGACACTGCCTGAACTCTACGCGGCGTCCGTCATTGCCGGCATCGGCGCGGGCGGCGTGTACGGCACGTGCGTCGGCAATGCGCTCAAGTGGTTCCCGGACAAGCGCGGCCTCGCCGCAGGCTTGACGGCGGCGGGCTTCGGCGCCGGCGCGGCCGTGACGGTGATCCCGATCGCAAACATGATTACGCGCTCAGGTTACGAACACACGTTCCTGTTCTTCGGCATCCTGCAAGGCGTGGCGATCTTCGTGCTTTCGCTGCTGCTGAAAAAGCCGGTCGCGCGCGCGGCAAACAACGTGAAGCGCAAGTTCGCGGTGACGAAGGTCGATTACACGCCCGGCCAGATGATCAAGGCGCCCGTGTTCTGGGTGATCTATCTGTCGTTCGTCGCGGTGGCGGCGGGCGGTCTGATGGCGACCGCGCAAATCGGGCCGATCGCGAAAGACTGGGGCCTCGCGAAGCTGCCGATGACGCTCTTCGGCGCCACGCTGCCGCTGCTCACGATGACGCTGTCGATCGACAACATCTGCAACGGCTTCACGCGTCCGCTGTGCGGCTTCATCTCCGACAAGATCGGCCGCGAGAACACGATGTTCGCGATCTTCATCGGCGAGGGGCTCGCGCTGCTCGGGATGATGCAGTACGGCCAGAACCCGTATGCGTTCATGACGTTCGCGGCGCTGATCTTCCTGTTCTGGGGTGAGATCTTCTCGATCTTCCCGGCCATCTGCGCGGACACGTTCGGCAGCAAATACGCTGCGGCCAATGCCGGTACGCTCTACACCGCGAAGGGCACAGCGGCGCTACTCGTGCCGCTCGCGTCGGTGCTGTCGGCGGCAGGCGGGTGGAATCTCGTGTTCATCGTGTCGGCCGTGGTCACGATCGCAGCGGGCGTGTCGGCGAAGTTCATCCTCGCGCCGATGCGCGCGCGCTGGATCGAGTCGTCGGGGGCGCGCTCTTCGCTTGCTTCTGCAAGCGGCTCGTCGCCGCTGGGCGCCAGCTCGGGAGAGTGACGAAGGGCGCTGCGCAAGCGCCGCCGCGTGATAGTAGCCAAAGAAGCGGTGCATGGCTTGAATCGCCATGCACCGCTTTTTGTTTGGTTGTTGCGTGACGTAGCGGCGCGCCGTTAGTCAATAAGCCGATAGCCAATAAAAAAGTCTCCCGTGCAGCGAGGCGCGGGAAACTTCGTTCGGCTTGCTTCGTAGGCGGCTTGTCGGCTTGATGACGCTTGCGGATCAGGCGCCCGCCAACGCCGGCAGGCCTGCGTCGTCCGCGAAGTACTGGGCGATCGAGAATCCCGCCGACCGCTGCGCGCGGCTGCTGGATGCCTCTGCGCGCGTCGGCAGCGCGTCCGGCGTGTGCGCGCGCTTCTTCGCGAGAATCGCCTCGCTCAGGAACTCCGCGCTGTAAGCGTTGAGCAAATGCGGCTGCTGGGCCTCGATATACGCGACGACGCGCGCATGTTCGCCGTCGATCACCGCAAGCGATGTCAGCGTTTGCGCGTCCCAGCGAAAGCGCAGCCCCAGATCGGCGAATGCGCTATTGAACGCGCACAGCTGCGCATCGACTGCGCGGTCGTAGTCAGTCCGGTGTCCATCGTGTGCGTTGCGCATGATCTCCTCCATTTCATCGATTGCGTGAAGAACAGCATAGGCCGCCCGATCAATTCACGATAGTTAAAGTTTTCTTTGAAAACTATTGATCAACGTTTATGGAAAGAGCGCTGCAAACCCAGGGTGCAGGAGAGTTGGTTTCGAATAGATATGTGATATACAGTATTGCACATATACAAAGCGGCCATCGCGAGGCCACAGACCGCGCCCACCAGGCGCATGAGCCAAGCGGACCACCACCGTTTTCGACAACGAGGAGACACGTCGACCATGTCCACCGACACGCAAGAGAATGTCCGCACGGTCCCGTTGAGCCTGAACCTGACGCCGATCAGCGCGACGGCCTCGCTGCGCGACCAGGCGTATGCGCGGCTGAAGCACGCGATTGCGAACACCGACATCTATCACTCGCGCGAAGAAGTGCGTCTGGATGAGAAGGAACTGACCGAGGCGCTCGGCGTGAGCCGCACGCCGGTTCGCGAGGCGATGACGCTGCTCGAACAGGAAGGCTTTCTGCGCACGGTCCCGCGCCGCGGCGTCTACATCTTGCGCAAGACGAAGAAAGAGATCGTCGAGATGATCTGCATGTGGGCCGCGCTCGAAAGCGTGGCGGCGCGTCTTGCGACCCAGCGCGCTTCCAACGAGGACATCGCCCGGCTGCGCGCGATGTTCGATCATTTCAACGAGGCCACGCCGACCGATCACATCGAGGAATACTCGGAGGTGAACATCGCGTTTCACCAGGCGCTCGTCGAGCTGTCCGGCTCGCAGATCATTCTCGACACGATCAAGAACATCTTCATGCATGTGCGCGCGATACGCCGCATGACGATCGCGCAGAGCGACCGCGCGTCGCGCTCGATCGAGGACCACATGCGCATCATCGAAGCGCTCGAGGCGCGCGACACCGAACGCGTCGAAACGCTCGTGCGCCAGCATTCGCTCGATCTCGCGCTGTATGTCGAAGCGCATTGCGATTTTCTGGACTGAGGCCCCGCAAACCACTCGCGCGACCCTAGGACTATCCCGTACGGGCGCTTGATGCAGCGCACGATTCAAGCGCCCACACCCTTCAAACACAAAGCTTAAGAGACCTTTTGCGATGCAGCAGCACGAACAGGCAGCGCAAAAAACCGTTGACTAATATTGTGTTTGGAATATTGTATATCACGAGACGCCACACAACACCCGGCCAAGGAGGAGACGTCATGGCAGATGTACTTGAGATCAGACCGCAGGAATCCGCTGAAGAGAACGCACAACAAATGACGGACGGTTTCCACCTCGTCATCGATGCACTGAAGGCGAACGATATCGACACGATCTTCGGTCTGGTCGGCATTCCTATCACCGACCTTGCGCGCCTTGCGCAAGCCGAAGGAATGCGCTTTATCGGTTTCCGTCACGAGCAGCATGCGGGCAATGCCGCCGCCATCGCTGGCTACATGACCCAAAAGCCCGGCATTTGCCTCACGGTGTCCGCGCCGGGCTTCCTGAACGGCCTCACGGCACTCGCCAACGCAACGACGAACTGCTTCCCGATGATCCTGATCAGCGGATCGAGCGAGCGCGAAATCGTCGACCTGCAGCAGGGCGACTACGAAGAGATGGACCAGCTGAACGCTGCGAAGCCGTACGCGAAAGCTGCGTATCGCGTGCTGCACGCAGAGGACATCGGCATCGGCGTTGCGCGCGCGATCCGCGCGGCCGTGTCGGGCCGTCCGGGCGGCGTGTATCTGGACCTGCCCGCGAAGCTGCTGTCGCAAACCATCGATGCCGTGAAGGCGAAGCAATCGCTCGTGCGCGTGATCGACGCGGCGCCGCGCCAGTTGCCCGCGCCGGACTCGGTGAAGCGCGCCATCGATCTGCTCAAGGGTGCGAAGCGTCCGCTCGTGCTGCTCGGCAAGGGCGCTGCGTATTCGCAGGCCGACAAGGAGATTCGCGCGTTCATCGAGAAGACGGGCATTCCGTATCTGCCGATGTCGATGGCCAAGGGCCTGCTGCCCGACACGCACGAGCAATCGGCCTCCGCCGCGCGTTCGTTCGTGCTCGCCGAATCCGACGTCGTCGTGCTGGTCGGCGCGCGCCTGAACTGGCTGCTGTCGCACGGCAAGGGCAAGACGTGGGGCAACCCGAAGAAGTTCGTGCAGATCGACATCTCGCCGCAGGAAATGGACAGCAACGTCGCGATCGCGGCACCGCTCGTCGGCGACATCGGTTCGTGCGTGGCCGCGCTCGTCGACCAGGTCGGCGATGACTTCCCGCAGCCGCCGAAGGAATGGCTCGACGCCGTCAGCGAGAAGAAGAACAAGAACCTCGAAAAGATGGCGGCGACGCTCGCGAAGAATCCGACGCCCATGAACTTCCACAGCGCGCTGCGCGTGCTGCGCGACATCGTCAAGCAGAACCCCGACATCAACGTCGTGAACGAAGGCGCGAACACGCTCGACTATGCGCGCGCCATCATCGACATGTACCAGCCGCGCAAGCGCTTCGACTCGGGTACGTGGGGCGTGATGGGCATCGGCATGGGCTTCGCGATCGGCGCGGCCGTGACGAGCGGCAAGCCGGTGCTCGCGATCGAAGGCGATAGCGCGTTCGGCTTCAGCGGCATGGAGCTGGAAACGATCTGCCGCTACGAGCTGCCCGTGTGCACGGTGATCTTCAACAACAACGGCGTGTATCGCGGCACCGACGTGAACCCGACGGGCGGAAAGGACGTTGCGCCGACCGTGTTCGTGAAGGACGCGCGCTACGACAAGATGATCGAGGCCTTCGGCGGCATCGGCTACAACGTGACGACGCCCGAAGAACTCGAAAAGGCCCTCAAGGAAGCCATCGCATCCGGCAAGCCGACGCTGATCAACGCAGTGATCGACGAGGCGGCCGGTACGGAAAGCGGACGCCTGACCAATCTGAACCCGCAAAGCGCGGCAATGAAAAAGTGACCTCAGCCAACCACGGAGATACGAAAGTGACCAAACCCCTTGAAGGCGTCAAGATCATCGACTTCACGCACGTGCAGGCAGGTCCTGCTTGCACGCAGCTGCTCGCCTGGTTCGGCGCGGATGTGATCAAGGTCGAGCGTCCGGGCGCGGGCGACGTGACGCGCAACCAGCTGCGCGATATCCCCGGCGTCGACGCGCTGTACTTCACGATGCTCAACAGCAACAAGCGCTCGCTGACGCTCGACACGAAGACGCAGGACGGCAAGGAAGTGCTCGAACGGCTGATCCAGGAATCGGACGTGCTGGTCGAGAACTTCGCACCGGGCGCGCTGGACCGTATGGGCTTCACGTGGGAGCGCATCAACGAACTGAATCCGAAGATGATCGTCGCGTCGGTGAAGGGCTTCAGCGACGGCCACCACTACGACGACCTGAAGGTCTATGAAAACGTCGCGCAGTGCGCGGGCGGCGCCGCATCGACGACGGGCTTCTGGGACGGCCCGCCGACGGTCAGCGCAGCGGCGCTCGGCGACAGCAACACGGGCATGCACCTCGCGATCGGCATTCTCACGGCGCTGATCGGCCGCGACAAGACGGGCAAGGGCCAGAAGGTGGCCGTGTCGATGCAGGACAGCGTGATCAACCTGTGCCGCGTGAAGCTGCGCGACCAGCAGCGTCTGGACCGCGTCGGCTATCTGGAAGAGTATCCGCAGTATCCGCACGGCGAGTTCACCGATGTCGTGCCGCGCGGCGGCAATGCGGGCGGCGGCGGCCAGCCGGGCTGGGTGTTGAAGTGCAAGGGCTGGGAGACCGATCCGAACGCGTACATCTACTTCACGGTTCAGGGCCACGCGTGGGAGCCGATCTGCCGCGCGATCGGCAAGCCCGAGTGGATCGACGATCCCGCGTACAAGACGGCCGAAGCGCGCCAGCCGCACATCTTCGATATCTTCAACACGATCGAAACCTGGCTCGCCGACAAGACGAAGTTCGAAGCCGTCGACATCCTGCGCAAGTTCGACATTCCGTGCTCGCCCGTTCTGTCGATGAAGGAGATCGCGAACGATCCGTCGCTGCGCGCAAGCGGCACGATCACGGAAGTGCAGCACAAGGCGCGCGGCAGCTATCTGACGGTCGGCAGCCCGATCAAGTTCTCGGACATGAAGCCTGAGATCACCGGTTCGCCGCTGCTCGGCGAGCACACGGAAGAAGTGCTCAAGGGCCTCGGCTACAGCTTCGAGCAGATCGCCAGCATGCGCGAAGCGAAAGTGGTGTAATCGCAGAGGCGTTTCAATGGGCTCCGTGTTGCAGGAGGAGCGGAGCCCTGTCGAACAGCGCCTTAGCCAGGCGCTGTTTTTCACTGAGCGGCAGCCATATACACGAGCCCCAATATGCAAGCAGCCATCGATTACGAACAACTGGTCCATGCGATCGGCGATGCCGTCGTCATCGCCGACAAGAGCGGCGCGATCACGCTGTGGAATCCCGCAGCCGAGCGCATGTTCGGATTCACGCAAGAAGAAGCGCTCGGCAAATCACTCGATCTGATCATTCCCGAACGTCTGCGCGGGCGTCATTGGGAAGGCTACGAAAAGACCATGGCGACGGGACAGACGCGCTATGGCAACGATGTGCTGCGGGTGCCTTCCGTTCACAAGGATGGCCGCGCGCTGTCCATCGCTTTTACCGTTGCACTGCTGTATTCGGATACGCGCGAACTGACGGGCATCGTTGCCATCATTCGCGACGAAACCGCGCGCTTCCAGGAAGACCGCAATCTGCGCAAGCGCATCGCGGAACTCGAGGCGCGCGTCAGCGCCTGAAGTGTCGTTCCGGGTTGTTGCTCGCGGGCGGCGCATGCGCCGTCCCGCACTCGCGCAGTCAATATCACGTCGATCGCCATCGCGGCGATCAGCACGGAGAACATCGATGCGTGTAGAAACCTTCGGGCCGTATCAGGTTGAATTGTCGGCCATGCAGTTCATTCACAACGGCGGCTGGGCCGCATTCGCCGCCGTGCGCAAACTCGACGACGGCGCCGAGGCGCCCGTTCATGTCCTGCCGTATCAACAGGTCGCCGATCACACCGTATTCGCCACCGAAGCCGCAGCTATTGCAGCCGCGCGCGGCGCCGCCTTTGCGTTGATCGAGCCGCAGGCTCGCTGATCGCACCGCTTCTCTCTTCACGCTTCCCGCAAGCCTGCCGACCACCACCATCGCATTCGCCTCTGGGCGAAACGCGAGGGCAGAGCGCGTCCGTAGTGGGCGCTGAGTACCGGGGTTGCCCATAAGGGTTTTTCCCCGCCAAAAAACGCCCGAAAAAGCTTGCTCAAATAGCGGGCTGTAAATACGATATATCACATATCAGATGCATTCGAAGCTAGGGCAGAACAGTCCCGATGTGCGCGAACCGCGTCCGCAACGTACAGCAAACAATGATGGGAGACGTAGCATGGGCAAAGCACTCGACGGTGTGCGCATTCTCGATTTCACGCATGTGCAGTCGGGGCCGACCTGCACGCAGCTGCTGGCGTGGTTCGGCGCGGACGTGATCAAGGTGGAGCGCGCGGGCGCAGGTGACATCACGCGCGAGCAGCTGCGCGACGTGCCGGGCGCCGACAGCCTGTACTTCACGATGCTCAACCACAACAAGCGCTCGGTGACGATCGACACGAAGAACCCGGAAGGCAAGCTCGTGCTCGAAGCGCTGATCCAGAAGTGCGACGTGCTGGTGGAGAACTTCGCGCCGGGCGCGCTGGACCGCATGGGCTTCACGTGGGAGCGCATCCAGGAGCTCAATCCGCGGATGATCGTCGCGTCGGTGAAGGGCTTCGGCCCGGGGCCGTACGAGGACTGCAAGGTGTATGAGAACGTCGCGCAGTGCGTGGGCGGCGCGGCGTCGACCACCGGCTTCGACGATGGCCCGCCCGTGGTGACGGGCGCGCAGATCGGCGACAGCGGCACCGGTTTGCATCTGGCGCTGGGCATCGTCACGGCGCTCTACCAGCGCACGATGACGGGCCGCGGCCAGAAGGTGCTCGCGGCGATGCAGGACGGCGTGCTGAACCTGTGCCGCGTGAAGCTGCGCGACCAGCAGCGTCTGGAGCGTACGGGCGTGATGAAGGAGTACCCGCAATATCCGAACGGCACGTTCGGCGAGGCGGTGCCGCGCGCGGGCAATGCATCGGGCGGCGGCCAGCCGGGCTGGATTCTCAAGTGCAAGGGCTGGGAGCACGACCCGA
>NZ_WHNP01000036.1 GCF_009362735.1 Paraburkholderia franconis
CCGTGAATCGATGAGGGAACCGGCGCCGCGCGCGGGAAGGCGCCGGAGCCCGGCAATGCGGGGGTTGTTGTTCATGGCCGCCTCGCAAACAAGGATAGAGCCGCATGCGCTCTGTCTGCGTGGTTACGCCTGGGGCGCACGTGCCATCACTTTCAAGGATAGGGAACAATCACGGAAATACAATTAGCCTTCCTCAGCGTTGGCTACCGCCTTTCCAGAAGCAAGACTGACCTGGGTAAAAGGCCCCGCGGCGGTAACGGTGGCAATCTGCGGCGCAGAAATGCTCCGACAAATGAAGCGCGGCTTCGACAGCCTGAGTCCGCGTCGCCAGCCTCACCCACGTACCAGGTCGTAATGATGCCGGATACTCGAGATGATCTTCGACGCGCTTTACGCATGGCAGGCCGTCGGCCGTGGTCAGGACTGCGCGGCACGCTCCTTCCGATTCGATGACACCCCAACAATGGACGACACTGTCGCTGACGATGAAGTTCTCCCGCGCAAAGGCCGAGGAAGCAACATTCGACTGCGCCAGTTGGACGGCCGTTTGCTGGATTGAGTCCGACGTCTGAGTGTCATAACGGCCGAGCGCGCGAATGACGGATCATGGGCCGCACCCCGCCGTCCATCCGCAAGCCGCAGCATGAAACGATGTGCGACGTTAAATGCAATGCGATACCGTGCTATCCGTGCGTCGCTCCTTTTACATGATCCCGAGCAGCATTGACTACGGCCGACGGATCTGTTGCCAGGTTCTCACGAGGACGTTTGCCCTGGAGCATGCTGTTCGTCGACTCGAACCATGAGGCAATCCGGAGCGGCATGTAATCGTGAAAGACCTTCAGAATCTCTGCGACTTCGGGGATGGGATTGCCGAGTTCGTCAAAAATGTATTCTGGGTACAAAGTGCGTCCGGCCCGCTCAATGGAAAAGACCTTGCCCTCCTTCTCCCAACGGCTCGTCACCGCCTGCAGGTTCGAGGCATCGGGATTCTGTCGCCTGCCCACGGATTGAGCGGTCAACCATGTCGTTCCGTTGAGCACGGCTGCAACCGCCTTCGACTCCATCCCGGCGCGCGAAAGGGGCAACAGTCTGACCGGCGAAGCGTCGACGAGTCCTTGCAGGGCGCTATGCTCCTGCTCGTTGATGTGTTGCCGCACCTGGCGCGTCAGCTCTGCCCTGGCTCCCTGCGTGATTGCACTCCCGAGGTTTTCCAGCCCGTTGAGAATCACCGACGCCGCGGCACGCGTCGTATCCAGTGCCATCACGATCCGGCTGATATCAGCGACGGCCGTCGGGCCGGTATCGGGCGACGGGTCACCTGTGCCGGAGGCAGTCGTGCCGGCCCCGACTGCGGCGTTCATTGCCTCGACAGACACGGCTATCGGCATACAAAAAGGTCCGCACTTTTCAGTGCGGACCTTTTTGTATGCCGATAACTATCACCCCCATAGAGGGTAGGGCCTTGCTCGCATATCGTGAAAATACGATATAAGATTCGACCCATAGCGATGCAGATGCCGACTTCCCAGTCAGAGAGTCTGCCCGCCGTTTTGTCGTCCCGTTTGTCATCTGTTTCATGAGCACGAAGCCTAACCCGAAGACCATCGACGTCGACGCGATCCACAAGGCGCTGGCGAACCCTGCGCGCCGCGCGATTCTTGCGAAGCTGCGCGAACCGGAGAAGTACTTTCCGGACCAGGAGCTCTCGTACGAACACGGCGTTTGCGCAGGCCAGTTCGACGCGTGCTGCGCCTTGTCGCAATCGACTACATCGGCGCACCTCGCCGCGTTGCAGCGCGCGGGGCTAATCACGTCGAAACGCGTGGGCCAATGGGTTTTCTTCAAGCGCAACGAAGCCGTCATCGCGGCGTTTCTAGCGCACATGAACGCGGATCTCTGACGGGCGCTCACGCGTCTTCGCTTTTTCCCCGAATGCAGTTTTGACACATACACACGGGCTCGCTGCCCGCAAGGATTGGACGTTATGCCGACTCTTTTCGACCCGCTCCAGATTGGCGATCTAACATTGAAGAACCGCATCGTGATGGCGCCGCTCACACGCCAGCGCGCCGGCAAGGTGCGCGTGCCGAATGCGCTGATGGCGAAGTACTATGCCGAGCGCGCGAGCGCCGGACTGATCCTCTCTGAGGCGACGTCCGTGACGCCGCAAGGCCTCGGTTACGCCGACACGCCCGGCATCTGGTCGGACGCACAGGTGGAAGGCTGGAAGCTCGTGACGGACGCCGTCCACAAGGCGGGCGGCAAGATATTCCTGCAACTGTGGCACGTGGGCCGCGTGTCGGACCCGATCTTCCTGGACGGCGAACTGCCCGTCGCGCCGAGCGCGATCGCGCCCCAAGGACACGTGAGCCTCGTGCGTCCGCAGCGTCCTTTCGTGACTCCGCGCGCGCTCGACATCCCGGAGATTCCAGGCATCGTCGCCGCCTATCGCAAGGGCGCGGAGAACGCGAAGAAAGCGGGCTTCGACGGCGTCGAAGTACACGGCGCGAACGGCTATCTGCTTGACCAGTTCCTGCAAGACAGCACCAACAAACGCACCGACGCCTACGGCGGCCCGATCGAAAACCGCGCGCGCCTGCTGCTCGAAGTGACGGACGCCTGTATCGACGTATGGGGCGCGGATCGCGTCGGCGTGCACCTCGCGCCGCGCGGCGACGCGCACACGATGGGCGATTCCGATCCGGCCGCGACGTTCGGCTATGTCGCGCGCGAACTCGGCAAGCGCAAGATCGCGTTTATCGCGGCGCGTGAAGCGGTCGGCGACGATCGCCTCGGCCCGCAACTGAAGAAGGCATTCGGCGGCGTCTATATCGCGAACGAAAGCTTCACGAAGGACAGCGCGCAGAAGCTGCTGGACGCAGGCGACGCAGATGCCGTCGCGTGGGGCAAGCTGTACATCGCGAATCCCGATCTCGTGCGCCGCTTCGAACTGGACGCGCCGCTCAACGAGCCGGTCCCCGCGACGTTCTATGCGGAAGGCGAAACGGGCTACACCGACTATCCGGCGCTGGAAGCAGTGAACTGATGCGTCAGTTGCACGCGCAAGCGGAATAGCGGTAGCAACGACAACGCGGCCGGAAATGTTCCGGCCGCGTTTTTTCATATCGGGTGCGCTGCGTCTGGCGGCATCAGTCGACGGGCTTCACGGCGCGACGCATGAACACGCGCTTCGTTTCGTCGACGCCACGCGCAATCCGCAGCGCGCGGATACGCTTCAACGCGGCATCGAGCTCGTGATCCTCCAGTACGCCGAAACCGAGCCGCCCGTAGTACGGCGCATTCCAGGGCACATCGCGAAACGTCGAGAGCACGAGATGCGTCGCGCCCCGTTCGCGTGCGCGCGCATCGACGTGATCGAGCAGGGCCGCGCCGATGCGCCGCCCCGCATGCTCGGGCAGCACGTCGAGCGCTTCGACGTAAATGCGCGCGCGCAGCATCGCGAACATCACGAAGCCGACGCACGCGTCGCCGCACTCCGCGACGATCACCTCGGCGGCGCGCACCTTCTTCAGCACGAACGGCGCATCCATCGGCCGCGCCGCCGCGATGCCCGTCAGGCCGACGCTCACGAAGCGCTGCGCGGCCTCGTATTCGACGAAGCGAATCGACGCGACATCGTCGGGCACGGCGGGCCGGTAGCGGACAGCTGACGCTTGCATCGGACTATGGGGTTGCATGCGACGGTTGCAGGTGAACGGTTGCGTACGAAGGGACATATTGACACCACCGACCCTCGCGAAACAACCCGCCCGTCACGCCGATATAATGCCCAGCACGACAGCATGCTTGTCAGGAGTCGCTCGATGGCACTTTCAGGTCTTCTCGTCTTTGCGCTCGCGCTGATCGTCGCCGCGGGCTCTCCCGGTCCGAGCATCGCGGCGCTCGTCGCGCGCGTGCTCACCAACGGCTTGCGCGACGTGCTGCCCTTTCTCGCCGCGATGTGGCTCGGCGAAGCGCTATGGCTCACCTGCGCGGTGGCCGGGCTCGCCGTTGTCGCACGTACTTTCGCGCTCGTCTTCATCGTGCTGAAGTTCTCGGGCGTCGCCTATCTGCTGTTCCTCGCGTGGAAGATGTGGCTCGCGCCCACGGACGTGCACGAAAGCACGCTGCCGAGCGGCCAGTCGCCGTGGCGCATGTTCGTCGCGGGCATGATGGTCACGCTCGGCAACCCCAAAATCATGGTGTTCTACCTCGCGCTCCTGCCGACCATCATCGACCTGTCGCGCGTCGGCACGCTCGCGTGGCTCGAACTCACGCTGACGATGCTCGCCGTGCTGATGACCGTCGACTTCGTCTGGGCGCTGCTCGCCGTCAAGGCGCGCGCGCTGCTGACGAGCCGCCGCGCCGTGAAGATCGCGAACCGCGCCAGCGCGACGATGATGGCGGGCGCGGCGGCCGCGATCGCGACCCGCTGATTTTCCTTCTTCCGCACGGAGCCCGCGCATGCGCGCCCACCTCTTCCGGCAAACGGGCCGCGACGCGCTGCTCGCACTTGGCCGCGAACTGAAGGCCTGGAAGCCCTCCACCGAACGCGCGCTGTTCGGCATCGAGGCGATGATCTCGGTTGTGCTGTCGGTGGCACTCGCGCATCTGCTGGATCTGCCGAACACGTGGTGGGCCGCGATCAGCGGATTCTCCGTCATGCAGACGCGCTTCTCCGCGTCGGCCGAGCGCGCGCTGCATCGCGTGCTCGGCACGATACTCGGCGCCCTGTTCGCCGTGCTCGCGGGGCCCGTCATCGGCGATCGTCCGTGGCTCTTCGTTCCCGTGCTGGGCGTGATCGGCGGCGTGTGCGTGTATCGCGCGAACGGCTCGTCGGCATCGTATGCGTGGGTGCTCGGCGGCGTCACGTCCGTGATGGTCCTGTATCAGGCGCACGAACTGCTCAGGTTCGGCCCGACCGCGTCGTTCGCGATGCTGCGCGTCGCTGAAGTGTGCGTCGGCACTTTCGCGTGCCTCGTCGTGTCGGGCGTGTTTCATCTCGGCATCCGCTGGTACGAGCGACGCCGTCCTGCATCGAAAGTCGTGGCGGCCGCCGCCGCATCCGCCGACGCGGAGCGCCCCACGTTCGAAACGCTGCGCCACGCGCGCATCGTGCTCGCCGTGCAGGCCGGCATCACCGTGTCGATCCTCGCCGCACTGACTTACGCGTTCTCGCTGCCGGGCTTCGCGCAGGCGCTCGTGACAGCCATCGCAGTGCTGATCCTGCCGCCATCGTCGCTCGTCGTGCGTTCGCAAAAGCCCGTCGCCGACAAGATGGTGCAACGCGTGGTCGGCTGCCTGATCGCGGGCGCTGTCGGCATCGCGCTGCTTCCGCTGATGCACGGCCAGATCGTGCCGTGCCTGCTCGCCCTGGCGGCGGGCGTGTGGGCGGGCTGTCACGTGCAGACGGGCAAATAGGGCGCAAGCTACATCGGCCGGCAGTTCACGATCGCGTTCATCATGGTCTTCGTGCAGGATCGCGCGTGGTCCGCCGATCCGCATCCCGCGCTGCTGCGGCTCTCGGGCATCCTGATCGGCATCGCAATTCTCACTTGCGTGATGCTCGCCGCCAGCCGCTTCTCTTTTCTGCCGCAATCCGAAGAAGCCACGCCTTGAGCGCGACGCTTTCTTCGTTCACGGCCCGCATCTGCGGTTCGCATTCACGGCTCGCCGAACAGCGCCTCGCAGAGTTCAAGCCCTTCGGCCGTCAGCGCCGCCGAGCCGCGCCCTTCCTCGTCCATCTGCACGTCCACGACGCCCGCCGACTGCAACTGCGTCAGATAGCGCCGCAGCGTGCTCATCGGCAGATCGGCGCGCTTGCTGAGCTTCGCGAGCGACCATGATTTGCCCGACGATTCGCGCGCCGCTTCCCACAGCAGCATCAGCAGCTGCTCGACGATGGGATCGAGTTCGCCGTCCTCTTCGGTGTCGTCGCAGTGCTTGTCGTGTGCCGGGTCATTCGGGTTCAAGTCGAATCTCCTCTGGTCCGTCTGTGGTCCGTTACTCATTGCCGCAAGCTCGCCGCCGCCAGCTTGCCGATCGTCGCCAGCGCGCGTTCGATTTCCGGCGACCATGCGTAACTGTAATTCAAACGGATGCAATGACTGTACCCGTTCGTCGTCGAGAACATATAGCCCGGGCCGACCGTGATGCCGTGCTCCAGCGCGAGCTTGTACAGCTGCATCGAATCGACGCCGCGCGGCAGTTCGACCCACAGCACGTAGCCGCCCATCGGATGCGACACGCGCGTGCCTTCGGGAAAGAAACGCGTGACCATCGCCGTCATCAGCCGCGCGCGCTGTGCAAAGCCCTTGCGCAGCCTGCGCAGATGATGCTCGTAGCCATCCTGCTTCAGATATTCGGCGATCGCGAGCTGCGGAATCGACGGCGTAGTTAGCGTGTTGAGGAACTTGAGCTTCTCGACCTGCTCGCGATAGCGCCCCGGCATCGCCCAGCCGATCCGGTACGCGGACGTCAGCGTCTTCGAAAACGACGCGCAATGCAGCACGAGCCCTTTGCGGTCGTAGTTCTTCAGCGCGCCGGGATGCACGTCGCCGAAATACAGTTCGTGATAGACGTCGTTCTCGATCACGGGCACGTCATACCGCACGAGCAGCTTGACGAGTTCGCGCTTTTTCTCGTCGGGCATCTGGAAGCCGAGCGGATTCTGGAAGTTCGGCATCACCATGCACGCGGCGATGCGGCGCTTGTCGAGTATCTGCGCGAGCGCGCCGAGTTCGATGCCCTCGCGCGGATGCGTCGCCACTTCGATCGCGCGCATGCCCATGCGCTCGATCGCGTGCAGCATCGCGTAGAACGTCGGCGACTCGACGGCCACTGTGTCGCCCGGCTTCGCGACCGCCTGCAGACACAGATTGATGGCCTCGGTTGCGCCGACCGTGACGACGATCTCGTTCGGATCGACGGCGACGCCGTTCTCCAGATAGCGCCGCGCGATCTGGCGTATCAGGTCGGGATTGCCCGGCGGCAACTCGTCGGTGACGCCCCATTGCGTCTTGCGCCGGCCGACCGCATGCGCGTAGCGGTTGATCTTCTGGAACGGAAACAGCGCGGGATCGGGATACGGCGAGCCGAGCGGCACGGCCTCGTCGCTGCCGATCGAGCGCAGCGTCGACAGCACGAGCCGGCTCACATCCACCTGCGCGGACACGGCGATCGGCTTCGACACATCCAGTTCCTGCACGGGCGCGGCGTCGTTCGCGCCGAGCCGCACGAAATAGCCGGACTGCGGGCGGCTCTGGATGATGCCCTTGCTCTCCAGCAGCACGTAGGCGCGCAGCACAGTCGTAATCGAAATCTGCCGGTGCTGGCTGGTCTGCCGCACGGAGGGCACGCGCTCGCCCGGACGGAACACGCCGCGCCTCACCTGCCCTTCGATCTCCTTCGCGAGTTCTTCGTAGAGCTTCAACGGATGCCTTTGATGTGAGCGAGGCCGCCTGGCGTCGAACGCATGACGGACACGCGCGATGAACGAACCGCACAAAACGAGCCACACAAGACACGCGAACGACAGGAACCACATGTACCGCGATTGTGCGCGCCGCCCGCTTTTTAAGCACAGTTCATCGTGATTGATCATTTTCGTCGATAACAGTCGAAACTGTACTCTTTTTCTTTCGCGCATTGTGTACATGCCGGCTACGTGTAATCCCCACTACGCTTGATCCACATCACGCACCACCGGACGCATCATGGACAAGACCACCAAGCCAGGCCGCATCGAACCGTACACAGGACCCGCCGCGGGATGGGGCGCGCTGAAATATGTGGCGATCAACCTGATCAAGGAAAAGGTCGCGGGCGGCAACTACAGGACGCTGTTCAGGCAGAACCAGCCGGACGGCTTCGACTGCCCGGGCTGCGCGTGGCCGGACCGGCAGCATGCGTCGACCTTCGAGTTCTGCGAAAACGGCGTAAAGGCCGTCGCAGCGGAAGCGACCACCAGGCGCGTGACGCCCGGATTCTTCGCGCAGCACACGGTCGACGAGCTGATGAAGCAGGACGACTACACGCTCGAACAGCATGGCCGGCTCACCGATCCGATGGTGTTCGATCCGCTGACGGACAAGTACAGGCCGATTTCGTGGGACGACGCGTTTCAGTTGATCGCGAAGCATCTGAAGGGACTCGACAGCCCGCATCAGGCCGCGTTCTATACATCGGGCCGCGCGAGCAACGAGGCCGCGTTCCTGTACCAGCTGTTCGTGCGCATGTACGGCACGAACAATTTCCCCGACTGCTCGAACATGTGCCACGAAGCGACGAGCCGCGGCCTGCCCACGACCGTCGGCATCGGCAAGGGCACGGTGACGCTAGACGACTTCGAGCACGCCGATACGATCCTGATCTTCGGCCAGAACCCCGCGACGAACCACCCGCGCATGCTCGGCGAACTGCGCGAATGCGCGAAGCGCGGCGCGACCATCGTATCGATCAATCCGTTGCGCGAGCGCGGGCTGGAACGCTTCGCGAGTCCGCAACATGTGACGGACATGCTGTCGCCATCGGGCGTGAAGATTGCATCGACATTCATCCAGCCGAAGATCGGCGGCGACTTCGCGCTGCTGAAGGGCGTTGCGAAGCGCGTGCTGGAACTGGACGATGCCGCCATCGAACAGAACGCGGAGCGCGTGCTCGACGTTGCGTTCATCGAAGCGCACACGGCCAACTTCGAAGCGTTCGCCGTCGATCTGCGCGAAGAAAGCTGGGAAGCGCTCGTCGAAGAATCGGGCGTCGCGCGCGAAGACATCGAAGACCTCGCGCGCATCTACGCGAGCGGCAAACGTGTGATCTCGACGTGGGGCATGGGCCTCACGCAGCACAAGAACTCGGTGGCGACGGTGCACATGCTGTCGAACCTGATGCTGATGCGCGGCAATATCGGCCGCCTGGGCGCGGGTCTGTGCCCCGTGCGCGGCCATTCGAATGTGCAGGGCAACCGCACGGTCGGCATCGAGGACAAGCCGGCGCAGGAGTTTCTCGACCGCCTCGGCACGGTGTTCAATTTCGAGCCGCCGCGCATGCACGGTTACGATGTCGTCGAGACGATCGAAGCGATGCTCGAAGGCCGCGTGAAGGTGTTCATCGGACTGGGCGGCAACTTCTCGATTGCGACGCCCGACACGCCGCGCACATGGGATGCGTTGCGCGCGTGCGATCTGACCGTGCACATCACGACGAAGCTCAACCGCAGTCATCTCGTGCACGGCAAGGACGCACTGATCCTGCCGACGCTCGGGCGCACCGAAATCGATCTGCAAAACGGCGTGCCGCAAGGCGTGTCCGTCGAGGACTCGATGAGCATGGTGCACGTCTCCTACGGCATGAACAAGCCCGCTTCCGGGAACCTGATGTCGGAGACGCGCATCGTCGCGCAGATCGCGCACGCGACGCTCGGCAGCACGAAGGTCGAATGGCTCGCCTATGCGAACGACTACCCGAAGATTCGCGACGCGATCGAATGGTCGATCGACGGCTTCTACGACTACAACAAGCGCATCGCGCAGCCGGGCGGCTTCCATCTGCGCGTCGCTTCACGCGAGCGCGACTGGAAGACGGACACGGGCAAGGCGAACTTCGTCGTGCATCAGATCCAACGCGACACGCCGATCACGCGCGCGCGCAAGCTGCACGGCGAACGCGCGATGACGCTGATGACGACGCGCTCGCACGACCAGTACAACACGACGATCTACGCGCTCGACGATCGCTATCGCGGCGTCTACAACCAGCGCCGCGTCGTGTTCGCGAACGCCGCCGATATCGCGATGCTCGGCTTCAGGCCCGGCGACTGGGTCGACATGGAAACGATCTGGGATGACGGCATCGAGCGCCGCGCGGCGCGCTTCCTGCTGGTCGAGTACGACATTCCGCGCGGCTGCCTTGGCGCCTACTATCCGGAGACGAATCCGCTCGTACCACTGTCGAGCGTCGGCGATGTATGCAATACGCCGACGTCGAAGTCGATTCCCGTGCTGCTGCATCCGTCCGCTGCACCCGCTGCTGCCGCGTGACGAAACTGCGCAACAGGCCAGGCCGACTACTTTACGCGGAGCGCTCGACCAGCCGGCGGATCACGGTTTCCACCGTCACGCTGCCCTTCAGCGACGACGCGGGCACCTCGAACTCGATCCAGCCTTCGTTGAAGCCATCGAGCATCTGCATGCGCGGCAACGGGTTCTTCATCCCTTGCGCGCGAAAGAGCGCTTCCCATTCGCCGCGCGGCACGATCTGCATGCGCACCGGCCTGTCGAGCGCGCTCGCGAAGGCGGCCGCGATTTCATCCGGCGTCACGCGGCGCGGGCCTTCGAGTTCGACGACGCGCGCGCCCGTCCACGTGTCCTGAAACAGGTGCGCGGCGACAAGTCCGATATCGTCGGTAGCGACCATCGGCACGGGCTTATCGAGCGGTTGCAGAAACGCGGGGATCACGCCCGACGTGCGCGCCGGCTCGACATCCCACGCGCAGTTCTCGAAGAACCACGCGGCGCGCAGAAACACGACGGGCATGGGCAGCGTGCGAAGCTCCTGTTCCATGATGCCGAGCTGGTTCAGGAGATTCGGCTGTGTGGCTTGCGCGCCGATCGTTGACAGCACGACGACGCACGATGGCTTCGCCGCGTTGAGCGCCGCACGCAACGCGGCGATATTGCGTCGCGACTCCGCGAAATCCGGCGACGGATCGAACACGGGCGGCAGCAGCACGAACACGCCCTCGGCGCCTTCGAATGCGCGGCGCAGCGCCGCTTCGTCATGCATTTCGGCAAGCGCCACTTCACAGCCGCGCGCCGCCCACGGCGCGCCCTTCTCCGCGCTGCGCACCACCGCGCGCACCAGCTTGCGCTGCGCGAGCAGCGTGTGCGCGACCACGCCGCCGACTTGACCCGTAATACCCGTAATAGCGAACATCTGCAGACTCCCGTTCAATTGAAAATGCTTGCGACGGGATGCATTCTGGTCGCCGGCAGCGCTTTACACCATGACATGAATATCATTTGACTCATGACACGATGGCATCATGAGCAACGTCACGCATAACGCGGAAGAAAGGAGCGCGCGATGTCCTTCGACGAACGTATTCTCAACGGCATGGGCGTGCTGACGGCGATCGTCGACAGCGGGTCTTTCGCGGGCGCGGGCGAACGGCTCGACATGTCGCAGTCGGGCGTGAGCCGCTCGGTCGCCCGGCTCGAAGCGCGGCTCGGCATACGCCTGTTCGACCGCACGACGCGCACTGTCACGCTGACCGACGAAGGCCGGCGTTTCTACGAGCAGATCGTGCCGCTGCTGGGCGGGCTCGAAGAAGCGGCGGCCTCGGCGGCGGGCGGCGCGACGGCCGTGCGCGGACGGCTGCGCGTGAATGTCGATCCGTTCTTCTCGAAGATCGTGCTGAGTCCGCAAGTGGGCCAGTTCGTCGAACACTATCCGGAACTCAGTCTCGATCTGATCACGCGCGACCAGCTGGGCGACATGATCGCCGACGGCTTCGATCTCGCCGTGCGTTTCGGCGAGCCGCGTCCGTCGACGCTCGTCGCGCGCAAGCTGCTGGAAACACGCATCGTGACGGCCGCGTCGCCGGGCTATCTGAAGAAGTATGGGCGTCCACTCAAGCCGACCGATCTGGAGCGCGAGCCGCACAACTGCATTCACTATCGCGACCCGGAAACGGGACGTCCGTTCGTATGGGAATTTCACCGGCCGCGCAAGAAAATCATCATTGCGGCACGCGGCCGGCTGGTGGTCAACGACGTTTCGACGATGCACGGCGCGTGTCTCGCCGGACACGGCATCGCGCAGATCATGGCGCTCGGCACGCAGCCGCTGTTCGACAGCGGCCGTCTCGTCGATCTCTTTCCCGACTGGCCCGACGAGCGCTTTCCGCTCTATGCGCTTTATCCGTCGCGGCGTCATCCGTCGGCAAAAGTGCGCGCGTTCCTCGACTTCATCGTGAAGATCACGGGCTCTGCGCTCGCCGATACGCCGTGGTACTGACGCATCGGCGAGCGCCGGCTCATTTGCCGTTCTTCGCCCGCGCCTGCTCGGCGATCGCCTTGTAGTCGTAAGTCGGGTAGAACTCCGTGTGATAGCCGCCCCACGCGGTTTCCTCGATCGCGCGGTTCACTTCGCGCAGCCGGTTGGCGGGCACGCGCAGCGTGACGACCTGGCCGACGCCCATCATCACGTACCACGACACGACCTCGATGCCGGCGGCGGAAACGCCTTGTAGAAGCCCTGATCGGCAAGCGCCTGGTTGATCTTCGGCAGCGGCTTCGACTGGTCGTGCTTGAGGAAGATCGTCAGCAGGAACGTGCCGTCGGCGGGCGGCGGCGGCATCGCACCGGCGTTCGTCTGCGCGGCGGCGTGCAACGGAGCCATCGCGGCGAGCATTGTCATCAAAGTGACTCCTGTAATCCATTTGCGAACAGCATGCATCGGTTTCCTCCTTGGCTTCGATGGAAAACGGAACGACGGATGAAAACGGGCCCGTTGCATTCATCATGCCATCGCCATCCGGCGCGCACACGACCGCGCGCTTTCGTGAACGGTCGGACGCCCGCGGCATTAAGGGTTAAACATATGTTGCAATTAATTTTGTTGTGGCAACATCTGTGCACAACCGCTCCGGACCGCGCTTCGCCCGTCCAAAACCGACCGATCCAGATTCAACAGGGGACTTGCAATGAAACGACTGAACTCGCTCGCGCTGGCCTTGTGCGTCGCAGCGACCTGCCTCACTTCCGCAGCGAATGCCACCGCGCAGGAATCGCAGCCCACGCTCACCAAGATCGAGTCCGCGAATCTGATCGCCATCGGCCATCGCGAGACGTCGGTGCCGTTCTCGTATGTCGATACGAACAATCAGGTAGTCGGCTTTTCGCAAGACCTGTGCAACAAGATCATCGACGCGGTAAAAGCAAAGACGCATAAGCCGAACCTGCAGGTGCGCTTCATTCCCGTGACGTCGCAGAACCGCATTTCTCTGGTGCAGAACGGCACCGTCGATCTCGAATGCGGCGTGACGACGAACCTGACGTCGCGACAGAATCAGGTCGCTTTCGGCGACACGTTCTTCGTCGCGACCACGCGCCTGCTCACGCGCAAGGACTCCGGCATCAAGGACTTCCCCGATCTCGCCGGCAAGACGGTCGTGACGAACCAGGGCACGACGTCCGAGCGCATTCTGCGCAAGATGAATGAAGACAAGAAGATGAACATGCAGATCATCAGCGCGAAGGACTACGGCGAAGGGCGCATGACGCTCGAGACGGGCCGCGCCGTCGCGTACATGATGGACGACGTGCTGCTCGCTGGCACGCGCACGCTGACGGCGAAGCCCGCTGACTGGGTGATCGTCGGCACGCCGCAATCGTCCGAAGCGTACGGCTTCATGCTGCGCAAGGGCGACCCGGAGTTCCTCAAGGTGGTCGACGAGACGCTCGCGCACGTGATGAAGAGCGGCGAGATCAACGCGATGTACGACAAGTGGTTCATGAAGCCCGTGCCGCCGAAGAACATGAACTTCGACTTCCCGATGAGCGATAACCTGCGCACGCTCTACAAGAATCCGAACGACAAGGCTTTCGAATAACGTCTGTATCCAAGGCTCGCCAAACGCGCACCGGAGGCCTTGCCAGCCGCCCTTGCGGGCGGCTTTCAGGCCGGTCCGGTGCGCCGCTCGCGTAGCGCCGAACGCACGCTGCCGGAGTAGAATTGTACGAATCGAAACTCGTGACGATCTGCTCCGGAGCCGCAATGACATCGCCCCCGCCCAACGAGGAACACAAGCGCTGGAAACCGTCGCCCACGCTGCTGAACGTCCTCACCGCGCTGATCGGCATCGGAACGCTGTGCGCCGGAATCGGCTGGCTCGTGTATAGCTGGTTCGTCGATCTCGAAGTGCCTTACTTCGCGATTCCGCTCGTGTTGTGCGTGCCCGTCATCGTGGCCGTCACGTTCAGGAATATGTTCGACTGACGGGGTTCGGTTCGCGCGAACCCCAACCTGATTACGCCGCCTTCGCGGAAGCCATACCCTCACCGAGCTCGCCGCCGAGCGCATCGACAATCCCTTCCAGCAACTTCGCGAGTTCCCCTGTCATCAACATGACGTCGGAATCGAACTGCTCGTCGTCGTTGAGCGCGGTCGGATCGGCGGCTTCCTTGATCACGTCGAGCGGCGTCACGCGCTTGATCGTCAGCGACGGCGTCAACACGAACGACACGCGGTCGTTCCATGTCATCGCAAGCCGCATGCACTGCTTGCCCGCTTCGATATGGCGGCGCATGTCATCCGCTTCGAGCGCGTGGCCGACGTATCGCACCGTCGCGTTGCCTTCGGCGGGCGAGCGCAGTTCCGTATCCTGATCCAGCGTGAAATTGGCAGGCCCTTCACCCGCTAGCAGCCAGTTCGTCATCGCCGAAACGGGCGCCTGCGCGACGCGCACGCTGCTGATCGGCAAGCGGTCGATCGACTTGACCAGCAGCCCGAGCACATCGTCGCCGAGCGCCTGCGACGCGGCATCGATCACGAGCCAGCCGTTGACGGTGTCGATCCATACGCGCGTGTCGCGCTGGATGCTGAACGCGCGCGGCAGCAGTTCGTCGGTGACTTGCTCCTTCAGATCGCGCATCTGCTTGCGGCCGGGCTTGAAGCCCTGCTGCTCTTCGAGTTCCAGCGCACGCGCCTTCGTCACCTGCGTCACCACCGATGCCGGCAGCAGTTTCTTTTCCGCACGGAACGTGAGCAGCATCTGCTTGTTGATCGAGTAGACGAGCGCGCCGTCGTTGCGCGGCGACGCCCAGCCCTGGCGCTGCACCTCGACGCTATTGGCAGGCTGGAACGCATGCGGCGCGAGCCATTTTTCCATTTGCTCGACGTTCACATTCCACGGAGCGGGAAGACGGTGAAGCTGCAGATTCTTGAACCACATGGCGAGATCGGCAAAAGCGCGTCATTCTATATGACGGCGGGTCTCCACGTGGGGTTTGTCCGGATCAGCGGCGATCAGCGCGCCTGATAGCAGAAGCCATAGTCCTCGCAACCGGGACAGCCCGGCGCGGGCGCAGGCGCGCGGCCCTCCGCGAGCGCCAGTTCGCGCGCGAGGAATTTCTTCCAGCGCAGGCCGTCGACATTGCGCGCGACGCGCTGCGGATAATGGCGCGTGAGAATGTCCGTCACATCGTCGCGCCCATCGAGACCAAGATCGCGCCATAGATGATCGGGGCGCAGACACGCCGTCGCGATGATCGTCGCGAGACATTGCGCGTCGTGGTCGGCGGCTGGAAGCGCCGCTTCATGGCGCAGCAGCAATGCGCGCATTGCATCGACGAAGCGCTGATGTTCCGATGAGGCGATGTGTTCGGATGCGGAGTGCAACGGCCGTGCACCAGGAAAGTGACGCGAGAGCAACGCGTCGAGCGCATCGCGCGTGAGGCCGAAATGCAGCAGCTCTCCGCTCGCGAGCTTTGCACCGATCAGGCGCGCGAACATCACGGTATCGGCTGCATCGCGATGCAGTGCGTGATCGAGCAGACGCGCTACTGCTGTATCGCGTGCGCCAATCGGATCAGACGTCATGTCATTGCTCCCGTTCGTGTCCTGCCTCGCGCACTTCCACGTGCGCGCCTTCATTTTCACATGAGCGAGCTTCGCATCCGCACGCTTCGGCGCTTGCCGGCCATGTCGAACCGCTGGTATGACCACCTCCAATTGATCGCCGCGTTCCTGCGACCACACGGCGTCAATCGTTACGCGTACTGGTTGAGTGTCCATCGAGTCATCCGCACCTTCGCACAAACTGGTATTACCACGTCCGCAGCGGATAGACACTGCACGGCGATGCAGTAAAAATGCGCCAGGTTTGGGGCACTGCGGAATCGAATTACACAAAGAAAGCAAGCTGCAAACGCAGCTCACCAGGCGCCCATGCGGTAAAGACACTGCGGTTCCCAGACCAGCAACAAATCGAAGACCCAGTTCGCCGATCCCGGGAACGGACATAGGAGACAGAGACAATATGGCATTACCAACCGCCGTACCGCCAGGAGTACTTTTCGCACAGCCGCTGACGCCCGTCGGCAATTCGCTTCTCTTTTCGTTTCTCGTTGCGGCCGTGCCGATCGCGGTCGCACTCGTCATGCTCGGCGTGCTTCGCCGGCCCGCATGGCAGGCGTCGCTGGCGGGCCTGATCGCCGGTCTCGCGATTGCGACAGGCGTATGGGGCATGCCCGCCGGCATCGCGTTCGATGCGGTCGGCGCAGGCATGGCGCTCGCGCTCGTGCCCGTGATGTGGATCGTGGTCAACGCACTGCTGCTCTACAACATCGCGGTCAAGTCCGGACGCTTCGAGCAGTTCCGTCAGTGGATGCTGGACCATCTGCCCGACGACAGGCGTCTCGTGCTGCTCGTCGTCGCGTTCTCGTTCGGATGTCTGCTCGAAGGCATTTCCGGCTTCGGCACGCCCGTGGCGATCACGAGCGCGCTGCTCGTCGGCCTCGGCTTTCCCGCGCTGGAGGCGCTCACTTTCACGCTGATCTTCAACACCGCGCCCGTCGCATTCGGCGCGCTCGGGGTGCCGATCACCGTGCTCGGCGCCGTGACGTCGCTGCCCGCCGCGACCCTCGGCGCGATGGTGGGCAGGCAGTTGCCGTTCTTCGCGCTGCTGCTGCCGTTTTACGTCGTCGGCATCTACGGCGGCTTCCGCTCGATCCGGCAACTGTGGCCGGCGCTCCTCGTGTCGGGCGGCAGCTTCGCGCTCGCGCAGTTCGTCACGTCGAACTTTCTCGGCTACCAGCTCACGGACGTGCTGTCGTCGCTCACGTCGCTGATCGTGACGATCGCCTTCCTCAAGGTCTGGCGCCCCGAGCCCGACCCTAAGTTCGCCGTCGTGCGCAGCGCCGGCATCGAGAAGAACGGCGCGCGCGTCGGTTACGGCGGCTGGCTGCCGTGGATCATCGTCTCCGTGGTGGTGATCGTCTGGGTTCATGCCGACATCGCGTCGATCGGCGATATCAAGATCAAATGGCCGGGCTTGCACAACACTGTCTATGTGACGCTCTACAACAAGCCTTATGCCGCCGTCTGGGATTTCCAGCCGCTCGGCACGGGCACGGCGATCCTGCTCGCGGCCGTGATTACCGCCGCGTGGACGTGCTCGGGCGTCGGCAGCTTCTTCGAGTGTGTGTTGAAGACGTGGCGTCAGACGCGCATTGCAATCGCGACGGTGATGATGATCGTCGGCCTCGCGTATCTGCTGAACTACTCGGGCATGAGCTACACGCTCGGCATGGGCGTCGCGTCGACGGGTGCGCTGTTCCCGCTCGTTTCTGCAACGCTCGGCTGGGTGGCCGTGTTTCTGTCGGGCAGCGACACGTCGGGTAACGCGTTGTTCGGCAACCTGCAGGTCGTGGCCGCGCGCCAGGTGGGCCTGGACCCGGTGTTGATGGCGGCGACGAACTCGTCGGGCGGTGTGATGGGAAAGATGATCTCACCGCAGAACATCGCAACGGGTGTCTCGACGACGGAACTGAAGGGCCAGGAAGGCGTCGTGTTTGCCCGCACGTTCTGGCATAGCGTGTTCCTGACCCTGCTGCTCGGCCTGCTCGTATTCCTCCAGCAACACGTGTTGAGCTGGATGATTCCGACTCTGCCGCATTGACGGCTGGCACTGCATTCAATTCAGTCTGTCGAACGGGGGTGCATCAGTTGTGGCCCTCGTTCGCTCTCTTGCTGTTTTCTTCCTGCTTTCTTACTGCCTCCCTCCTGCTTCCTTCGCTGCCGGTGGCTGAGTTCTATCGGCCGAAAACCTCGGCGCGCCACAGGACGCGGCGAAGATGGCCGACGCCGTGCTCGAATGGATGCGCAAGGGCATCGACACGGCAAACCAGACGCTGCAGATCATGCCGAGCATCGGCATTGCGCTCTATCCGCAGGATGGCGATTCCGTCGACGAGTTGTTGAAGCACGCCGACGCCGCGATGTACGAAGCGAAGCGCGGTGGCCGCAGCGCGTATTGCTTTTTCGAAGCGCACATGAACGAAGCGGGCATGCGCACGCTCAAGATTCAGAGCGCGCTGCATGAAGCGCTCGACAGGGGCTATTTCTCGCTACATTTCCAGCCGAAGTTTCGCGGCGACAGCGGCGACGTGGCAGGCGCGGAAGCGCTGATCCGCCCGAATCACCCGGAGCTCGGCGCGCTCGTGCCGATGGACTTCATCCCGGTCGCCGAGCGCTCCGGGCAGATCGTGCAGATCGGCTATTGGGTGCTGCGCGAGACGTGTCGCCAGATACGCAACTGGGAAGCGTGCGGCCTGCCGTCGACGAAGGTCGCGATCAACCTGTCGCCGCGGCAGATGGCGCAGCCGGATCTCATCGAGAAGATGCTGGAGATCGTGCACAGCGAAAACGTCGATTGCAGCCAGATCATGTTCGAGATCACCGAATCGGTCGCGATGCAGGACGCGGCGAGGACGACCGACATGATCCGCGAATTCCAGAACAGCGGCTTCGAAATTTCAATCGACGATTTCGGCACCGGCTATTCGAGCCGCGCCTATTTGCAGCGCTTCCGCGTGAAGCAGCTGAAGATCGACCGCTTTTTCACGAACGGGCTCGACGCACACGGCCATGAAGGCAGCGCGATCGTGCAGGCGATCATCGCGCTCGCGCACTCGCTGGAAATGGACGTGGTTGCGGAAGGCGTCGAAACGGTCTCGCAACTCGACAAGCTCAAGGACCTGCAATGCGACGAGATGCAGGGCTTTCTGCTCGGCAAGCCGCTCACGGCCGACGCATTCAGCGAACTGCTTCACGACCGCATGACGGCTGCCTGATTCGCGCTTGCGCATGGCTTGCCGCCTTGCGCCACGAGTGACAAGCGGCAAGCCTTTGCGGACCACGTTATTGATCGACGGCTTGCGATTCGATGCCTGCTTGCGGCGCATGCTCTGTCGCGTGCCCGATGCATGGGCTCGTGACTGCGGGCGTCACTTCGCGGCGAGTCAGCTTGCCGTCGACGGATGCGCCGACATCCATCCGCAACTGCTGGTAGTAGATGTTGCCCGTGATGTGCGCGTTCTCCTGCAACTCGACGAAGTGATCCGCGATCACGTCGCCCGTAATGGTGCCGTTGATGATCACGTCGTGGCCGTACACGTTCCCCGTGATCGAGCCGCGATTGCTCAGCACGAGCAGCGTCTCGCATCCCGCCTTGCCCGTGACGTTGCCTTTCACATGACCGTCCATGCGCAGGCCTTCGCTGAACTCGAGGTCGCCCGTCAGATACACGTCGTGCGCGATCAAAGTGGCCAGTTTGCTCTGGGTGACGCCGGGTGACTTCTTCTTGCTGAACATGATCGATATCGGATTGAGGTTGAGAACGCGCCGGGCCGCGGCGCACAGCGCGCCGCACTAACGGCGCGAATGACTCTGGCCTTGCAGGAACAGCACCTGAGCCTTGAGCCGGCCGACTTCGACAGCGAGTGCGTCGGCCGACTTCTGCACCGTCGCGCGCGATGCCACTTCCTGCTTCAACGCAAGTTGCGCGCGCATCAGTGCGTCCTGCATGTCGTCGCGCGAAGCCGGCGTCGTGGGCGTCGTCGCTGTCACGCACGACGCGTGCGTCGCCACGATGTGCACGTCGTACCCGCGCACCGCCGCTCCGCCCGCCACGAGACACGCGATGCAAGCGAGCGTCCACGTCGCGATGCGCGCGGCCCGCGAGCGCACGGGCTGCAGCACGTATGCGCGCTGCGTGATGCCGCGCCCGGGCAACCGGCGCAACGGGCGCGCCGGGCGCAATGAGCCGATGCGATCAGCCATGAGACGGCTCCATGAAAAGTGCGAGATAGTCGGCGGGATCGACGGGCGCGCCATTGACCAGCACCTCGAAGTGCAGATGCGGCCCCGTCGAACGGCCCGTCGAGCCGATGTCGGCGATATGCTGGCGCGGCAGCACGAGGTCGCCTTCCTGCACGTCGAGGCGCGATGCGTGCCCGTAGCGCGTGATCAGGCCGTTGCCGTGATCGATTTCGACTGCGTTGCCATAGCCGTTCTCCGGGCCCGCGTGGATCACGCGGCCGCCCGCCGCGGCGAGAATCGGCGTGCCAGCCATCGCGACGAGATCGACGCCCGGATGAAAACTGAGGTGATGTGTGAACGGATCGACACGATTGCCGAACGGCGATCCGAGGCGCGCGCCGTCGACGGGCATGCGGCCCGGAAACGACTCCCAGTTCGCGACATGCATCGTCGTTTCCTGCTCCAGCGCGGCGAGCGTCGCGACGAGACAGCCGATCTGCTGATGAATCGCGACGGCATCGCGCGCCCGTTCAGACGCAAGCTCGTCGCAGCGGCGCGGCGGCAGCGACGGACCGCCTTCGCCCGTTATCGCGGCGGCGTCGCTGGCCTTGCCGTTCTTTGTTTCGCCGGGTTTGCCGGGGGATGCGGGATTGTCGTCGTTGTCCTCGCCCGCTTTTGCCCGGACTTCGCTGGCGGCTTCGTGATCTTTGCCGCCGCCCGCCTTCCCGGCGCCTTTCGCCGCCTGTGCGCGGTCCGCCTTCTTGCCGGCGCCGTCGACGAACACATCGTCGCCGAGCACATCGCTCGCGGAAAGCACCGGCGATGCGAACACGGGACGCGGCAAGGTCTTGATCGTCTTCAGCCGCGTTTCGAAATCGTGCAGCGTCGCGACCTGCGATGCGAGCCGCGTCAGGCGCGGCTGCATCTGTTCGATTGCCGCATTCAGCTTGCCGAGCTCGGCGATCGTGTAGTCGCGCCGGACGCGGCTGTCGCCCGACTGCGCGGCTGCGTCGCGCTTCGGCCACGCGCGGCCGATCATCACGCCCGCCGTCAACGCCAGCGCGCAACTGCCGCACGCGACCAGCACCGCGATCACGAACGCCGTGCGCCGCGTGACGAAACGCACCGCGCCGTTCGTCAGATTCCGGCCCGTGCCCCAGATGAACGACATCAGAACGCGCCCCTCGCCGGGCTCGCATTTTGACGCGGCACGCACACGCGATGCAGTGCATGAGACGTCGGCGGACGCACGATGAGTTGAACGATGAATTGCACAGCAAGTGGCACGGCGAAGCGATGAATCAGCATACGCAGGATGACGAATCGATCTGAGTGTGATGAAAAACGGGTGGCGCGAATTATCACGCCGCCCGCCAAACGCACATCTCAAATTGGAGGACATCGGATTCGTCGCAGTCCGATGCCAGGCCCCCGACGCGCGCGACTCGCAGCGCCCAGACAGCCGAATCGCAATCCGGCGAGTGTCACATGCCCGTCATCGGCCGATCATGTCGGCCAATCGCTCGCGCAAGGTTTCGCTTGCACGCGTCATCGGCGCGCGCAGCTCGTTTTCGATCAGGCCCAGCGCGGCGAGCGCGGCCTTCACGGGCGCGGGATTCGGCTCGAACGTCAGCGCACGGATCAGCGGCAAGAGTGCATGAAAGAGCGCGCGGCCTTCGTCGAGGCACCCCGCCTTCAGCGCACGGTCGAGCGCGACGAAGCGCTCCGGCCACACATGCGCGGACGCCGCGATTGCGCCGCTGCCGCCCATGCAGAGCGTGTCGAAGATGCGGACGTCGTCGCCGGCGAGCACCTGCAGGCGGCCGTCGAGTATCAGCGTGTGCGTCGCGTCGAGCGAGCCCGCGCAATCCTTGACCGCCTGAATGCGCGGATGCGCGGCGAGCGAGAGCAGCGTGTCCGGCTCGATGCGCACGCCGGTTCGCGCGGGAATGTCGTAGAGCACGACGGGATGCTCGCTGGCGTCGGCGAGCATCTCGAAGTGCGCGGCGATGCCCGCTTGCGACGGCCGCACATAGTACGGCGCCGAGATCAGCAACCCCGCGAGCGGCAGGGCGTTCAGGCGCAACACGCGCTCGCGCATGCTGCGCGCGTTGTTGCCCGACACGCCGACGATCACGGGCAACGCGCCACGCACGGCATCGAGCGTGGCTGCGAGCACGGCTTCCTGCTCGTGCGCGTCGAGCGACGACGGCTCGCCCGTCGTGCCGAGCGCCACGATGCCGGCGACGCGCGCTTGCGCGTATAGCTTCACGAGCCGGCTGAGCGCGCTTTCATCGACTGAGCCGTCAGCGGCAAACGGCGTGACAAGGGGAATCCAGATACCCGAAAAATTGGACATGACTTTTCTCGAACGCGACCGTATGGAACCGTTCAGCGGCGAGGAAGCAGTATCAGAGCGGGAGTTTGAAAACCGGGCTGGATAGGACTGTTCCGTCGCACATCTGACGGAACAGCAGCTCCGGTCAGATGAGCGGCTGTTTTTTGGCTTTGGAAGCGGCGCATGCCTGTGCAGCGGCGACGCGCGCGAACGCAGCGGGCAAAAGCGCGCTGGTTTCGAGATGATCGCGGAGCATCGAGGCCGTTTCCATGGACGGCAGTTTAACCGCAAAGCGGCGCGGTTTGCTGCCGCCGTTGCATCCGGCGTGCCCGAGCGCCGCACGCCGGGCGAATCGATACACGAATTTGCTTGACTTCCTCGCACAGCGAATTAATATACGCACCGCGTATATCGATCAATCTCACGACGAAAAAGAGGCAACCCATGAGCGTCCCGCAACAAGCCTTTCTCCGTGACGCGATGCGGCGTCTGAACCTCACCCGCGACGGCTTCGCGACGCGCATCGGCGTGTCCAAGCGCGCGCTCGACACGTGGCTCCTGCCCGACGACTCGCAGGAATCGCGGGCGATGCCGGAAATCGTCGAGCGTTTCGTGTCGGAGATCGTCGTCAATGGGGCGCCGGCGGAAAAATATACGCAAAGCGTAGATTCGCAGTCGCTCGCCAGCCAGATGCTGTTCGAAGGCAAGCCGCAGTTGCTTTCCGTCGATCAGTTCTCGCGCGACTCCGTCGAGGCGCTGTTTCGCGTCGCGGACATCATGCAGCCGATCGCGCGCCGCCGCAAAATCTCGCGCGTGCTCGAAGGCGCGGTGCTCGGCAACCTGTTCTTCGAGGCGAGCACGCGCACCCGCGTGAGCTTCGGCGCGGCGTTCTGCCGCCTCGGCGGCTCGGTGTGCGATACGACGGGCTTCACGTTCTCGTCGATGGCCAAGGGCGAATCGATCTACGACACGAGCCGCGTGATGGCCGGCTACGTCGATGCCCTCGTGATCCGTCATCCGGAACAGGGCTCCGTGGCCGAATTCGCGCGCGCGACCAACATTCCCGTGATCAACGGCGGCGACGGCCCTGGCGAGCACCCGAGCCAGGCGCTGCTCGACCTGTACACGATCCAGCGCGAGTTCTCGCGGCTCGGCAAGATCGTCGACGGCGCGCATATCGCGCTGGTCGGCGACCTGAAGTACGGACGCACCGTGCACTCGCTCGTCAAGCTGCTCGCGCTCTATCGCGGCATCAAGTTCACGCTGATCTCGCCGCCGGCGCTCGAAATGCCCACGTACATCGTCGAGCAGATTTCGCGCAACGGCCACGTGGTCGAGCAGACGCACGATCTCGCGAACGGTCTGCGCGGCGCGGACGTCGTCTACGCGACGCGCATCCAGAAGGAGCGCTTCGCCGACGAATCGTTCGAAGGCTACACGCCCGACTTCCAGATCAACCAGGCGCTCGTCGATACCGTGTGCGGCCCCGACACGCTGATCATGCATCCGCTGCCGCGCGACAGCCGCCCTGGCGCGAACGATCTGAGCACGGACCTGAACCACGATTCGCGCCTCGCGATCTTCCGCCAGACGGACAACGGCATTCCCGTGCGGATGGCGATTTTCGCGGTGCTGCTCGGCGTCGAAAAGCTGGTCCAGCATTCGATGCGCGATGCGGCCTGGCGTCCGCCCACCTATCTCGGCCCGGACGATGCCGTGTTTCATGGCATCGACTGAGCGAACGCCGGGTTCGAAGAAAAACGCGCCTCGAAGTTGGAGGCGCGTTTTGTTTTGGTCGCTATGGTCGCCGTGGATCAAGCCCTGACGCTAATTTGCGTTCATCGAACCGTTGCGCCTCGTCATCGAAACCGCCGGCTCTTGTCGGCGGTTTTGGTTTTTCGAAAAACGTTCTATGGTTAAACGTGCGTCGGCTTTTACACGCACGGGGCTCACCGGCCCATGACGATTCTTCGGGTGCTTCTGTCACCTCGAACGCCACACACGTCTCGCAGCTTCGCCTGTTGCCAAAGCCAAAGTCCGAGCAAGTTCTCAAACGCGATTCGGCAGTAAAGGAGAGTGAGTCATGAAGATCGTTGTCATCGGCGGAACGGGCCTGATCGGCTCGAAGACCGTCCCCATTCTGCGCGAGGCGGGCCACGAGGTCATCGCGGCGTCGTCAAGAAGCGGCATCAATGCAATCACCGGCGAGGGGCTCAACGAGGCCATGACGGGCGCACAGGTCGTGATCGACCTCGCCAATTCGCCGTCGTTCGAAGACAAAGCGGTGCTCGAATTCTTCGAGACATCCAGCCGCAATCTTCTCGCCGCCGAAGCAGCAGCGGGCGTCCGGCATCACGTCGCGCTCTCGATCGTCGGAATCGAACGGTCGCCAGACAATGGCTATTTCCGCGCCAAGGTCGCGCAGGAAAAACTGATCGTGACCTCCGGCGTCCCTTACACCATCATCCGCTCGACACAATTCTTCGAGTTTCTCGGCGGCATCGCCGATTCGAGCACGGACGGAAACGTCGTCAAACTTTCGCCTGGCCTCTTCCAGCCCATCGCATCGGATGACGTGGCTGCCGCCGTCGCCGATGTCGGGATCGTGCCGCCGCGCAACGGCATCGTCGAGATCGCGGGCCCCGAGCGCGCGCCGTTCGACGAATTCATCGCCCGCTATCTGAAGGCCGTCGGCGATCCGCGTGAAGTCGTGAGAGATTCCAACGCGCGATACTTCGGAGGCCTCGTCGAAGAGCATTCGCTCGTGCCACTGGGTGAGGCGCGCCTGGGCCGCATCGGCTTCGACGAATGGCTGCGCCGCTCAAAGGGAGCGAGCTGATCGCGCAACCGCCGGCGATGGCGGGATGACACGCATGTGACATCCCGCCCAGCATCGAACGGTCGACTTCGAATGCTCGACTTCGAATGCTCGACTTCGAATAGTCAATTTCAAACGGTCAATTCGAGGCCCGGTGATAGGTCGCGACGTAGCGCGCTTGCGCGATCACTTTCCCATGCATCTGATAAGCGACGAGCGCGGGACTCGACGCCGTCTTCACGTCGATCTGCGGAACCGTGAGCGCCGATGCCGTGACGACATATCGATGCGTCTCTCCTTGAGGTGGGCAAGGTCCGCCGTACTTCGACTCGCCGAAATCCGTCAGCGTTTCGATAGCGCCCGTCGGCAACGCGTTGGGATTGCCGGAAGCGCCCTTCCCGATCGACGATTCCGACGCGGGTATGTTGACGACTTCCCAATGCGTCCAGCCGAGTCCGCCCGTCGGCGCATCGGGGTCGTGGATCGTCACGACGATGCTCTTCGTTCCGGGCGGAACATTCGACCACGAGATGTGCGGCGAAACGTTATCGCCATGACAGCCGAATCCGCCATACACCTGTTCGTTCCCGAAGCGCCCATGGTTCAGGTCATCGACTTTGACCGTGAACGGCCCGGCAATCGCCATCGCCGGCATGATCGTCAGAAGCACTGAAGAGCAAAGAGTCGTTCGCAATAGGACGTTCAATCGCATGGTGCGCTCCGTTGAGGGATAAGAGTGAACTTGCGATCGAACGATAGCGATCAACGGAACGTTGCGGAAGCGAGCCTCGCGAATCATCGCGTTGTCTTGCGCGCAACGTCCCGATACGATACAGGCCGTATTCGAACTCGCTTCGCGCGAACTCATATCAGGCTTCGACAATGGACAACAATGCGCAGCCCCAGGTCGGCGTCGGGGTCATCATCGTTCGTGATGGATTGGTTCTTCTCGGGAAGCGGGCCGGCTCGCATGGCGCGGGCACCTGGGCGCCGCCCGGCGGACACCTGGAGTTCGGCGAAAGCATCAAGTCTTGCGCACAGCGTGAGGTGCTGGAGGAAACAGGCCTCACATTGGAAGCGGTCTATCCGGCGCCCTACACGAACGATGTGATGCCCGATGTTCACAAGCACTATGTCACCTGCTTTGTCGAGGCTTCGATCTCGATTGACGCGCAGCCGCAGCTCATGGAGCCGGACAAGTGTTCCGCGTGGACGTGGTTTCGCTGGACCGACCTGCCGGAACCGCTTTTTCAACCGATGAAGAGCCTCGTCCGGACGGGATTCGTACCGACTGTCGCGAGCACGACCGAAAACCGTACGGATCGGTCGGGCCATCGCGGCACGCAATGACCGTCTTTATCCGCCTGATCGCGTCGTTACGATGATGCGCGCCCGCGCATCGCTTCGGCATGGCCGTTGCTTTATTAAGGACAGGCACGCCTGATTTCGATTGCGCGCCGTTGGATCAGAGACAAAGCGGAAAGGAGACGGCCATGAAAGGCGATACGCATTCGCTGCGCGCACAGATAGAGAAATGGTTCGGCCCCGCGCAGCCGATCTCGATTCACATCTCGCGCACACGGGGCCAACTGCACGCGATGTCGGGCTGCAAATGCGTCAGCGTATCGCAGACGTCCGGGCCGTACGCGATCGTCTTCTTTCGCCATGGCGACAAATCGTGGCGCGTCTATCCGCCCACGGCAACGCGCCCCACATTGAATGCCGTTTCGCGCGTCGCGTGAACGGCCACGACGTCGTCAAAGAACAGACGAAGAACCCTATGCTCCGCGCCGGCGCACATCGCTCACTGCGGCAAGCAGGTCGTATCGGCGCAACTTCTCATACAGCGTGCTTTTCGCAATGCCCAGTTGCGCGGCCGCTTGCGTGAGATTGCCGCGATGCCGCGCCAACGCCTGGCGGATATATTCGGCCTCGGCCATCCTCAGCGATTCGCCCGTTGCCGCAACCGCTTCGTGCGACTCCCGTTGCTCGATCTGCCCCGCAGGCGGACACGCTGCGCCCACTTCGGCAGGCAGCTTGTCCGCTGTGATCGCGGGACCATCGGCGAGCAGCAGCGCGCCCTCGATCGCATTGCGCAACTCGCGCACGTTGCCGGGCCATGCGTAGTTCAGCAGGCACGCGTACGCTTCGTCGTCGAATGACCTGGGCGGCAGGCCGTAACACTCGCACAGGTGCCTGAGCCAATACGCGATCAGCGCGGGCAGATCCTCTCTGCGTTCGCGCAGACTCGGTATCGACACCGTCGTCACGGCGATCCGGTAGAACAGGTCCATGCGGAACGCGCCCTTTGCGATCGCATCCTTGAGGTCGCGGTGCGTCGCGGCGACGAGCCGGAAGTTCACCTTGCGCGGCGTGTTCTCGCCGAGCCGGTAAATCTCGTTCTCTTCGAGCACGCGCAGCAGATGCGGCTGAATGTCGAGCGGCATTTCGCCGATCTCATCGAGAAACAGCGTGCCGCCATCTGCCGCCTCGATCTTGCCCGCCGCGCCCGACTTGCGCGCGCCTGTGAAGGCGCCCTCCGCGTAGCCGAACAGCTCGCTCGCCAGCAGGTCTCTCGACAGCCCGCCGCAGTTGAGCGCGACGAACGGCCCATCGGCGCGTTCGCTCGCCTGATGGATGCCCTGCGCGAACAGCTCCTTGCCGACACCCGTATCGCCGAGCAGCAACACGGGCACCTTCGATGGCGCAAGCTGGCGCGCCTTGTCGACGGCCGCGCGCAACGTACCGCTGTCGCCGACGATGCGCCCAAATGCACTCGACGCATCACGCGGTCTGTCACGTCCGCGCACGGACGTCGCCGACGTGATTGCGCCACGCACGTGTGCCGTCCCCGGTATCACGACCATGAACCCCAGCACGACGGACCCTTCGCGCAGCGTCTCGACGTGCGCGTAGCGCAACCACGCGGGCGCATTTGCCGTCACGGGATGATGGGCCTTCGGATCGATTCCGGGCAGCATGAAGCTCGCATCGAGTTGCACGTCGAAGCCGAGACGGCGCAGCGCGGGCACGACCTGAGCGTTCGCCTTGACGAGGCGCCCTTCGTCGTCGACGACGAGAATCGCGTCCGACGCATGCGAAGCGAAGCCCGACGTGCAGCGATCCAGCAGCCGTAGACGCCGCTCCATCGCGTCCTTCGCGAGACGGCTTTCGATTCGCCCCGCAAGCGATACGGCGAGCGCAAGACTGTAGCGGCTATACGTATCGGCGAGACCCGACACGTCGATCACGCCGAGCACGTGGCCGTCGATGGGATCGCGTATCACCGTCGCGGAACAGGTCCACCGTTTGATCCCCGCGCAAAAGTGTTCGGCGCCGTGTATCTGCACCGCCTGCTTCAGCGCGAGCGCCGTGCCGATCGCGTTGGTGCCGCAGTTGAGCTCGGTCCAGTTGCAGCCGGGTATCAGCCCGACTTCGCGCGCGGGCTCGACGATGCGCATCTCGCCTTCCTGTTGAAGGATCGCGCCATCGGGGTTGGCGAGCAGCATCACCGTGCCCGTCTGCGACAGCAGTTCCCGCGTTTGCTGCATCAGTGGCACGCTCGCGTTGAGAAGCCGCACGTTCGTCTCGCGCCACTGCATCAACTGGTCTTCGCCGACGGGCGGCGGCGCGTGATTGGCGGCGGGATCGACTCGGCTCACGAGGCAGCGCTGCCACGAATGATCGACGACGCTGCGCACGTCGGTTGAATGCCATTCGTCTCCGCCCACCAGATGCTCCCACGCGGCCATGATGCTGGCATCGTGCTGCGGACTGGAAAACCAGTCCATCGGCGTTCCTGTCTGTTGCATGCGTGTCTCCTGACGGCCCGCGAGAATGCGAGCCGCGAGGCCGTGTGATCGGCCTTTTGATCGAATTGTGAGGTTGCCCGGCTATCGTCGAGCGGATCTTCGCTCTGCATATCCTACTCCGATAGCGGCCGCCTCCGGGCGCGGCGGCGAAGTCTGAAAAGCAATGGCCGCGCCAGCCGGTCGACGCATGCAGGCGACCGGCATGTCGTTACATCACGCGTTGACAGTGCGCATTTGCGGCGCCCGAAAACAAACCGGCCGTCCGAGAATCGAACGGCCGGAAATCGAACGCGCTGCTTCACGCCCCACTTCAAAAGCGGAAGCAGCCGCTGCGACGCGTCAAACAGCAGACTAATCGACCCGCTCGGGCACAGGCAGCTTGACCCATTCCGAGTAGAACGCGTCGATGTCGGGCTCGAAGTCGTGGATCACGGGATACCACGGCGTCGGTGCTTCGACATCGTGCATCGCGCCGCACGTGGGGCAGTAGTACTCGCGATACACCTGCCATTGCGTGTCGGGCGACATCAGGCGCGGATAGACCTCGTCCATCGCCTCTTCCGATTCGCGCACGAAGATGTTCGCGTGCAGCTTCCAGTTCTCGCGGTAATCGCAGAACACGTGGCCGCAGTCGCACTGCGTGACCCACTTCTTCGTCGCCGACTGCTGCACGATGTACAGATGCGGCCCGAGCGGCAGCACGATGCGGTCTTTCCAGCCGAGCTTCTGCTGCAACGAATCGACGTACATCTGGAAGCGCTCGCTGTCCTTGGGCATCGACAGCATGCGCAGCGTCGTGTCCCAGTCGAGCTTGCCGTCGACCATGTTCCTGATCTGTTCCTTGGTGTAAGTAGACATCTCCAGCCTCTCTGATGGTTACGGTTGGATCGCGTGGCTCATTCCTCGACGAGCACGACGGTGCTGACATCCGGCATCTTCGACAGGTCCATGCGGAACTTCGAGCCATAGGTCGGCACATCCAGTTCGTCTTCGGTCAGCGTCCACGAATCGGGCAGCTCCCAGAACGCGCGGAAGTGCTGTTCGAACTTCTTCGACAGACCGAAGCTCGTCGCGAACATGTGCTGCACCTGCGTCGACGCGTGCTTGAGCAGAATCCGCTCGCGTTCGCCCTTCATCCATTCCTGGGTGGGCTGCGAGCGCGCGAGGCGCTGGTTGCGGATCTCGATACGCAGCAGCGCCGTCTGCTTCGCGTCGACCTTCCATACGCCGTGCGCGTCCTTCGTCGCGATCGCGCCGTACACCTTCTGCGCGTATTCGGGCAGCAGCAGCACGTTGTTCAGGTCGCGCTCGATCGACTCGATCTCGCGATCGAGCGGATCGCCGAAGCCGGGGCCGCCGCGCAGATAGTTCAGGTACAGGTCGTAGTTGCTGTAGCAGTCCTCCGTGGTCATGCACTGCTGGTCACGCTTGATGACGGCGCCCGCGTTCAGGTGATTCTCGTAGTCGGGGAACTCCGGGTTCGTATCGCCGCCGAGCGGCAGGCTCTCGTTCAATGCGATGCGTTCCTTGAGCCCCGTGCGGTGTGCCTCGAAGCGGTAGCCGGTCGCGGGCGGATAGCCGCCCATCAGCCCCCAGTCGCTGTTCATGTAGCCGTTGCCCATGAAGAACATCGTCCAGTCCTGCGCCTTCCAGACCATCCGCAGCGTTTCGAAGCCGCAGCCGCCGCGATACTTGCCGTAGCCGCCGGAATTCGCCTTCACGTTGCGGCCGAGGTACAGCAACGGCTCGGCCATTTCCCAGATCTCGATGTCGCCCATGTCGCCTTCGGGATTCCAGATCGCGGCGGCATGATTGAGGCCGTCCTTGATCGCGCATGCGCCCGTGCCGCACGACGACGCCTCGAAGCTGTTGACGGCATGGATGTCGCCATCCTGATTGATGCCGCCGCCCTGCAGCCAGTTCGACGTATTCGCGTTGCCCGCATTCACTTCCTCGAGATAGCCGCGGCTGAAGTACGCCTGCGACAGGCCGCGCCACATCGCGCTCCAGCCCGACACCAGGAAGTGCCATGCGTACGCGTGCCCTGTGCGGCGATCGTCGGGGTTCATCCACGCGCCCTTGGGCAGATGGAATTCCGTACCGTAGTACGCGCCGTCGTTGATACGCTGCGTGGGCACGAGCGTCTGCGTCATCATCACCCAGATGCCGCTCGTGAACGCGACCTGATGCGCGTTGTACGAGTGCCAGCCCCAGCGGCTAGCGCCGTCGAAGTCGAGCCGCCACGAGCCGTCCTTGCGGATTTCCATTTCGACGGGCGAGTGCATGATCGAATCGAGCTTCGCGAACGCCGACGACGTCTGCACATCGGGATGGTTGTACGGCACATCGACGAACGCGACCTTGCGATACTTGCCGGGCAGCGTCATCGCCTTGATGCGGGTCTGCAGGCCACGGCGGCCTTCCTCGATCACCTCGTAAGCGAACTTCTCGTACGCGTCGAGCCCTTCGTCTTCGATCACTTCTTCGATCAGGCCGCGAATCATATGGCAGCCGGCGATGCGCGTGCGCTCGTCGAGAATCCAGTACTTCGGCGTGCGCACCGAGCGCTGGCTTTCGTGCAGCCAGTCGCGCAGTGGCGTGTCGTTCACGCCCGTCTTGCGGCAGGTGATCATGTAGCCATCGCCGAAACGCTGCACCTGTCCCGTCGACATCGAGCCCGGCGTCACGGCGCCCGTGTCGATCACGTGCGTCACGCCGCCGACCCAGCCAACCAGCTTGCCGTGCGCGAAGATCGGCACGATCGTGGCGATATCGCAAGGGTGCACGTTGCCGATCGAGCAGTCGTTGTTGGTGAACATGTCGCCGGGGTTGATGCCGGGATTGGCTTCCCAGTTGTTCTCGATCATGTACTTGATTGCGGCGCCCATCGTGCCGACGTGGATGATGATCCCCGTCGACGTCAGCACGCAGTCGCCCGCTGCGTTGTAGAGCGTGAAGCACAGTTCGCCTTCCTGCTCGACGATCGGGCTCGCGGCGATCTTCTTCGCGGTTTCGCGCGCGTGAACGAGGCCACCCCGCAGCTTCGAAAACATCTTCTCGTAGCGGATGGGGTCGCTCTCGCGCAGTTCGAGCCGTTCGAGACCGTTGTAGTGGCCCGTCTGCTCGGTGCGCGACAGGATTGCGTCGCGGAACTGCTTGAGCGTCTGGCCGTTCTTCAGCAGATCGGCAAAGCCGACTTCCTTGCTGGACATCATGTTCATCGCATGTCTCCTTGTGTCGTCGTTACTTGACTTCCCTGAGATGGAAGAGGCGGTGCTTGTCGAGCGTGGTCGCGAATCCCTTCGGCACCACGAACGTCGTCGCATCGGACTCGATGATCGCGGGGCCCGCGATCTCATTGCCGGGCTTGAGCGACTCCATCTTCCACAGCGCGGCGTCATGCCATTGCTTGTGCCGGTAGAGCGGTCGCGTGCCGATGCGCGCTTCCTTCGGCGGCGTGCGGCCGCCTTCGGGGTCTTCGGGCAGCACGGGCTTTTGCGTGACCACCATGCCGCGCATGATCGCGCCCGTGACCGAGAAGCCCAGCTCCGGAGACCGCGCCGCGCTCGCATAGACACGGCCATAGGTGTCTTCGAATGCTTCGACGATGCGGTCCCAGTCCTGCGCGGTCGATGCGCCCGCAATCGGCGATTCGATTTCGAGGTCGTTGAGCTGGCCCATGTACTGCATGCGGAAACCGGGGCGCAAGATCACGTCCTTCTCGTCGAACCCGTTGATGCGGAATTCTTCGATCACCTTCGCGGCCAGTTCGCCCCACGCCTTCTGGATCGTCCGCGCGGCTTCCGTCTTGTCGTCGTCGGACGCGAGCTGCGGCAGCGCGAGATCGACGCTCTTGTCGTAGCGGTATTCGAAGTCCGCGCACGCGCAGCCGAACGCCGAGAAGCCGGCGGCCCACGCGGGCACCACGACGTCCTTGAAGCCGAGACCTTCCGTGTAGCCATACGTATGCACGGGACCTGCGCCGCCGTACGAGAAGCACACGAACTCCGTCGGGTTGTAGCCCTTCGCGCTCACATTCGAGCGCAGGTATTCGCGCAACTGAAGGTCGAGCAGTTCGATCACGCCTGCTGCCGCGTCTTCGACGGAGAGCCCGAGCGGATCGGCGACTTGCACCTTGATGTGCTCGCGCGCGCGGTTCACGTCGAGCTTGATCTGGCCGCCGAGGAAGTTGTCCGGGTTCAGATAGCCGAGCACCACGTGACAGTCGGACACCGAGACCGTCGTGAGTCCGCTGTCGGGCCAGCAGGTGCCGACGCGATAGCCGGCGCTGTCCGGCCCGAGCTTGATCGCGCCGCTGTACGGGTCCAGCCGCACGAAGCTGCCAGCGCCCGCGCCGACCGAATCCATCGTGACGAGCGGCAGCGACAGGACGAGACGCGCCATGTCGGGGTCGGAGGCGATCGCGAAGTTGCCTTTCGTGATCAGCGCCATGTCGAACGACGTGCCGCCGATATCCGAACACGCGATGTTGTCGTAGCCGAGCGCCTCGCCGAGCAGCTTCGAGCCGATCACGCCGCCGATGGGCCCCGACACGATGGTCCGCGCAAGCTCTTTCGCTTTCCAGCTGATCGTGCCTCCGTGCGTCGCCATCACGCGCAGATCGAACTTCGCGCCGTGCTTGCGGAAGCGGTCGCTGACCTTCTTCAACGTCTGCCGCGACGGCTCGGCCGCGTACGCTTCGAGCACCGTCGTATTCATCCGGTGGCTTTCCTTGCGCTGCGGATAGTAGTCGACGGATGCGAACACGGGGATGTCCGCACGCAATGCCTTCAGCTCGTTGCGCACGATGTCGCGTGCCTGCTGCTCGCTCGTGCCGTTCTTGTGCGATTGAAGCAGGCAGATCACGATCGCCTTCGCGCCGGATTCGACGAGCTCGCGCGTCGCCTGCCGTACTTCGCCCTCGCGCAGCGGAATGACGATTTCGCCCTGCACGTCGGTGCGCTCGGTGATGCCGCGCGTGCGCGACAGCGGCACGAGTGGTTCGTCGTAGCGGTGCGTGTTCAGGTGAATCCGCTCCTCGAGCGCATAGCCGAGGTAGCTCTGGATCGCGCGGCCCATCGAGTGAACGTGCTCGAAGCCCTTGTTCACCAGCAGCCCGACCTCGAGGCCCTTGCGCTGCACGACGCGATTGAGCATCGCCGTGCCGGAGTACACGCACGTGACGAGCTCGGGGTAGACCTGATCGACGTCGCGCTTCCAGTGAGCGAGCGCATCCTGCGACGAATTGAAGATCGCGAGCGACTCGTCCTCGGGATTGCTCTGTGCCTTGCCGACCACGAACCGTCCGTCGTCGCGCACGAAGAAGGTATCGGTCATCGTGCCGCCCGCATCGATGCCCAACACCTGGACTTGCGAATGCCCTTCCATGTCGTTGTCTCCTGTAGTCGAAGTAGTCCGGACCGGATGCGGCCGCGAGGCCGGGTGCGCCGCATCGTGGACGACGGTCCGCGCCCAACATTGCAATGGCTATGCCATTCGTGCAGCGAGCACGCGCACAAGTCCGTGCAGCAAGGCTGCGGGCGACACAGGGAGATCGTTGAAATGCATCGGATGGGGGCTTGCGAAGCGGCGAACGACCGGCTTTCGATCAGCGTCGGCGTTCGAATGCCGGACGGCGCGATTGGCTTTTCAGAATCGAAGCCGCTTCGATGGCTTCGAACGAATCGGTTGATGCAATGCGAAAAGATGAGCGCGCAAGCAATACAACCGGCGATCGAGCAGGAACAGGCCATCGAGGCAAGATCGCCATGACCGTGCCATGTTCGCGCCATCTGCACGCCATGTCGGCGACACGCATGACATGCATCGATGAAGATTCGCTTTCAACCCTGCAAGAAAGACGCCTCACCCATTTACTTTGTTCTCCGTTAAGTGCAACGTGAAGCAGTGACGCGTGATGCATATCGTTTTTGCAGCACTTCTTTTGTCGCGGAATAGCGCGTGTCGGGTCATCGTTCGTGAGAGGAACGGGCCGCCGTCGCGGGTCGTTTCGTGTTCCACGCGCTCGCGGCATCGAAATTGATCATTGAAAAGGCTTTGCCTGCATCGAATGCCGTAAAAGCTTCGCTGCGGCGCAAGCCTGCATCGACCTCTGCGACGGCCCTTCGCGCCGACATTATTTGGAGCAAGCAGAACATCATGTCCAGACACACTGACTGTCCGGGTTCGTGCTCGCATCATGACGCGCACGCGCCCCATCGTGACGAGCACGACGCTGCGCCTTCCAGTTCGTCACGCCGCCGCTTCCTGCAATCGGCCGCGGCCGTCGCCGCAGTCGGCAGCGCGCCCTATGCTCAGGCGCAGACGCAGACACCACCCGCAGCCGAGCCTGTTGCGCGTGCAACGGTGCCGCCGCGCGCCGTGACGCTCAACATCAACGGACGCGACTACACGATGCAACTCGAACCGCGCGTGACGCTGCTCGACGCGCTGCGCGAATACGCAGGGCTCACTGGCACGAAGAAAGGCTGCGACCGCGGACAATGCGGCGCATGCACCGTGCTCGCGAACGGACGCCGCATCAATTCCTGCCTCACGCTGGCCGTGATGCACGAAGGCGAAACGATCACGACGGTCGAAGGGCTCGCGAGCAACGGCAAGCTGAGCCCCGTGCAACGCGCGTTCATCGAACAGGACGCGTTCCAGTGCGGCTACTGCACGCCGGGACAGATCTGCTCGGCGACCGCGCTGCTGTCGGAGTTCGATGCCGGCGCCGCGAGCACGGTCACGGCCGACGTGCGGCGCCGCCCGTCCCAACTGACGGACGAAGAGATTCGCGAGCGCATGAGCGGCAACATCTGCCGCTGCGGCGCGTACGTGAACATCGTCGCGGCCGTGCAGTCCGCGCATCGCGGCACGGTCGGCAGCGGCACGGGCGATACATACACCACGTTCGTCATCAAGACGAGCGAAGTCGCGTAAAGGAGGCCACGATGGATGCGATCTCCTACGAACGCGCCGCCGATATCGCGGGCGCCGTGCGCGCCGCGCAGCAGCCGGGCACGATGTTCATCGGCGGCGGCACCAATCTGCTCGACCTGATGAAGGGTGGCGTCACGCGCCCCGTGAAGCTTGTCGATATCACGCGCATACAAGGGCTCGATACGGTCTCGACGCTGCCCGACGGCGGCCTGCGCATCGACGCGCTCGTGCGCAACAGCGACGCCGCGAATCATGCGCTGGTGCGCGAGCGTTATCCGTTGCTGTCGCAAGCGCTGCTTGCGGGCGCATCGGCGCAGTTGCGCAATATGGCGACCGTCGGCGGCAATCTGATGCAGCGCACGCGCTGTCCGTACTTCTACGACACCGCGTTCACCGCCTGCAACAAGCGCGATCCGGGCAGCGGCTGCGCGGCAATCAGCGGCCACAACCGCATGCATGCGATTCTCGGCGCAAGCGCGCAATGCATCGCCGTGAATCCGTCGGATATGAGCGTCGCGCTCGCGGCGCTCGATGCGAACGTACGCGTGAGCGGTCCGCAAGGCGAGCGCGTGATTCCGTTCAGCGAGTTTCACCGGCTGCCGGGCGAGCGCCCCGATCTCGACACGACGCTGCGTCCCGGCGAGCTGATCACGGCCGTCGATCTGCCGCCTTCCGTCTATGGCGAGCACGCGCATTACCTGAAGGTGCGCGACCGCGCGAGCTACGCGTTCGCGCTCGTGTCCGTCGCCGCTGCGCTGCAGATGGACGGCCATACGGTGCGCAGCGCGCGCATCGCATTGGGCGGCGTCGCGCACAAGCCGTGGCGCGCGAGCGTCGCCGAGCAGATGATCACAGGCCACCCGCTCTCCGACGCGACGCTCAGGCACGCGGCAGCCGCCGCGCTGAGCGAAGCGAGGCCGCAGCGCGACAACGCGTTCAAGGTGCGCCTCGCGCAAAACGCGATCGTGCGCGCGGTCAATCAGGCAGCGGGACGCGTGGGAGGTTTCGCATGAGCACGATGATCGGTCATCCACTGGACCGCACCGACGGTCTGCTGAAAGTCACGGGCGAAGCGCGCTACGCGGCCGAGTTTCCCGAAGCGCGTCTTGCGCATGGCGTGCTCGTCACGAGCACGATTCCGCGCGGCACGATTCAGGCAATCGACACCGGCCGCGCGGCATCGCTGCCGGGCGTGCTGCTCGTGATGACGTATCAGAACGCGCCGCGTCTGCCGAACGGCGGACGCCCCTCGCTCGCGCCGCCTGCGGGTCGCCATCTGTCGCTGCTGCAGGACAACCAGGTCCACTACAGTAACGAGCCGATCGCGGTCGTCGTCGCCGATACGCTCGAACATGCGACGGATGCCGCGCGCCAGTTGCACGTCACGTATGCCGCGCAGCCGGCGACGCTCGATTTCTCGCAGGCGAAGCCGAACGGGCACGCGCCGGACAAGCCGCAGGGCCGTCAGACGGACACCTCGCGCGGCGACTACGACGCGGGGCTCGCGGCGGGTGTGGTGCGCGTCGACGCCGTCTACACGACGCCGATGGAGCATCACAACCCAATGGAGCCGCACGCGACGATGGCCGTCTGGGACGGCCCGCATCTGACACTCTACGATGCGACGCAAGGCGTCACGGGTACGAAGACGGCCGTCGCGAAGACGCTCGGCATGTCGCCCGACGATGTGCGCGTGATCTCGCCGTTCGTCGGCGGCGGCTTCGGCTGCAAGGGCTCCGCGTGGTCGCACGTGGTGCTGTGCGCGATGGCCGCGAAGCAGACGGGGCGGCCCGTCCGACTCGCGCTCGAGAGGCCGCAGATGTTCGGCCCCGTCGGCGGCCGGCCGTACACCGAGCAGCGTATGGTGATCGCCGCGAAGCACGACGGCACGCTGACCGCGATGCGTCACGACAGCTTTTCGAACACGTCGATGATCGAAGACTGGACGGAGACCTGCTGCATGGTCTCGCGGATGATGTACGCGGTGCCGAACCAGGTGACGACGCACCGGATCGTGCCGCTGAACGTCGGCACGCCGACTTTCATGCGCGCGCCGGGCGAGACGACGGGTTCGTGGGCGCTCGAAACGGCGATGGACGAACTGTCGTATCAGTTGAAGATGGACCCGGTCGCGCTGCGTCTGAAGAACTATGCCGAGGTCGATCCGCAGGACAACAAGCCGTGGTCGAGCAAGGTCTTGCGCGAGTGCTACAGCATCGGCGCGCAGCGTTTCGGCTGGTCGCGGCGCGAGCAGCAGCCGCGCTCGATGCGCGACGGCAACACGCTGATCGGCCTCGGCATGGGGACGGCGACTTATCCGGCGAACCGCAGCGAAGCGTCGGCGCTTGCGCGCATCCTGCCCGACGGCACGGCGACGGTCGTCTCCGGCACGCAGGACATCGGCACGGGCACGTACACGGTGATGACGCAGGTGGCGTCCGACGCGCTCGGCATCGCGCCGGAGAATATCCGCTTCGGCCTCGGCGATTCGTCGCTGCCGAAGGCGCCTGTGTCGGGCGGCTCGCAGTCGGTCGCGAGCGTGTCGCCTGCCGTGCGCGACGCGTGCGAGCAGGCGCGCGCGAAGCTCGTTTCGATGGCGCTCGCGGATCGCGGCTCGCCGCTGTACGGCCTGTTCGCAAGCGACGTGACGGTGCAAGGCGGCTGGGCGATGAGCAAGTCGGACCAGACGAAGCGCGATCCGATCGCGGCCATCCTCGCGCGCGCGGGCGGCCAGCCGATCGAAGCGAACTCCGACACGAAGCCCGGCGACGAGAAGCAGCGCTACTCGTTTCATTCGTGGGGTGCGATTTTCGCGGAAGTGCATGTCGACGCGGACCTCGGCACGATTCGCGTGGCGAAGATCACGGCCGTCTATAACGTCGGGCGGATGCTGAACGTGAAGACGGCGCGCAGCCAGCTGATGGGCGGGCTGGTGTGGGGCATCGGCGCGGCGCTCGAAGAGCAGACGATGCTCGATACGCAGTACGGCCGCTTCATCAACGCGAATCTCGCCGAATACCATGTGCCCGTGAACGCGGATGTCGGCGCGCTCGATGTGGTCGTGCTCGATGAGCCCGATCCGCATATCAACTCGCTCGGCTCGCGCGGGATCGGCGAGATCGGGATTACGGGCGTGGTGGCTGCGATCGGCAATGCCGTGTATCACGCGACGGGCGTGCGGGTGCGGGATTTGCCGATTACTTTGGATAAGGTGATGCGGGTTTAGCGCCGCGCGGGCTGGTGTTTGGTTTTTTTGGCTCGCCGCTGGCATCCGCGTATGCGGTTTTGTTGTCTCCGACGGTTCTTTTGTGGTGGTGCTTTTGTCTTTGCGTTGGCATCCGCGAGGCGCATACGCGGATGCCGGCAGCACGCCAAGACAACCACAACAGAAAAACCGTCGGAGACACAAACCGCATCGCGGATGCCAGCAGCACGCCAAGACAACCACAACAGAAAAACCGTCGGAGACACAAACCGCATCGCGGATGCCAGCGACAAAGACAAAAAACCAACCAGCGTCGCAGACAAAAAAAATGAACCCTTGCCTGCCACTCCGTTGCGCCGCACAATCTCTGTTCACTCCCCTTCTGGTGCCGCCCATGGCTTATGCTTCGCTCGCCACCGGCGTGCTGCTCGCCGCCGGGTATGGATCGCGTTTCGATCCGGAAGGCGTTCACAACAAACTGCTCGCCCGATTGCCCGACGGCACGCCCATCGCCTATGAATCCGCGCACCGGCTGCTGCTCGTCGTGCCGCATGTGATCGCGGTCGTGCGCCCCGGCTCCGAAATGCTCGCCCGCGCCCTCAACGACGCCGGCTGTCATGTGATCTTTTCCGCCCACGCCGAGCGCGGCATGGGCGCGACCCTCGCGGCCGCCATCGAGGCGAGCGAAGACTCGGACGGCTGGATCGTCGCGCTCGCCGATATGCCGCGCGTCGCCGCATCGACAATCGAGGCCGTCGCGCGTGCGGCCGACACAGGCGCGTCGATCGTCGCGCCGTACTATCGCGGACAGCGCGGGCATCCCGTCGGCTTCGGCGTCGAACATCGCGACGCGCTGCTCGCGCTCGATGGCGACACGGGCGCGCGCGCGCTCTTCGCCACGCACGCAGTGACCCACATCGACGTCGACGATCCGGGCGTGCTGAGCGATATCGATACCCCCGAAGACTTGCGCAGCCTGTAGCGCGCTCGACTGTCCGCCCGCGTTTACCGAAGACGCGCCGCCCGCGTACACGTGAGAAGGTTCCTTCGGTTGAGAGGCTCCGCCTGCGGCGACACCTACCGGCTTCCTCGACACGGCCGTATCCGACCTGCGGGGATCGCGATGCGCCTCCGGTAAGCGCATGCGGGAAGGCTGCCTCGCCGGCTTTCGACACCGGCATGCAAGCGCAACCGGGCCCCAGGCGTGGCACAAGCAAGCACCGACCAGGCACGCCACTTGCTGCCCGCTGCTGCGCCGCGAAACGGGCGAGCAGGCTTTGCATCGTTGGTCTAAGCTGTCCACGATGACGTCAGCTCTCGCCACCGCGCAGCGAACGCGGCACGCCGCCGACCGCGCCAGCCGCATCCGCCACGAACCCGCCGCACTCTTCTGCCAGGACCTCATGAGCGAAACCAGCCCGCGTCTGTTCATCGTGTCGCCGCATTTCGACGACGCCGTCTTCGGATGCGGCGCACTGCTCGCGTCGCATCCCGACGCCGCCGTCTGCACCGTGTTCGCCGCGCCGCCCGAACAGGAAATGCATACCGAATGGGACGGGAAAGCCGGCTTCGCGAGCGCGCACGAGTCGATGCGCGCGCGCACGATCGAGGACAACCACGCGCTCGCCGTGCTCGAGACGATTCCCGTGCGGCTGCCGTTTTGCGGCGCGCAGTATCACGACTCGCCGTCCGTCTCGAAGCTCGCGGCGACACTGGAAGAAACGATCTACGGCTCGACGGCGAACACGCTGCTGATGCCGCTCGGCCTCTTCCACGACGATCATTGCCTCGTGTTCGAAGCGTGCTGCGAAATCCTGCCGCGCATGTCGCATCTCGAGTGGTTCGCTTACGAAGAGGCCATCTATCGGCAGATTCCGGGGCTCGTGCAGCAAAGGCTCGTCGATCTCGCCGAACGCGGAATCGTCGCGACGCCTGCGAGCCCGTCGACCGATCATGCGCCCGACCACGAGCGTCAGACGCTGCTCAAGCGCGAAGCTGTGTGCGCGTACGAGAGCCAGTTGCGCGCCTTCGGGCCGCACGGCTACGACGACGTGTTCGCCGCCGAGCGCTACTGGCGCCTGACCGTCGACCGGCAGCACAACCGCAGACACAGGCACTGATCCGCCCGACAACGCGCGGACATGCGCCGTGCCCATCGAGCCAGCACGCTCGCCCGTCATCGCCTACGCTAATGTAAGCAGGACGCTTCGCACCGTGCCGCCGAGCCGGCGAAAGGGTCCGCCATCCACTGCCACGAGGTCATGCCATGCACACGAGTCCGATTCCCGACCCGCACGCCGATCCCACGCGCGATCCCGAGGGCGATCCCCTCACGCCGCCGTCGCCGGGCCACCACAACGACGAGCCGCAGCGTCCCGAAGGTCCGCCCGACAAGGACCCCGTCACGACGTGACAGTGCAGTGATGGCGTACGCTCGCCAAAGCACGCACGTCGTCGGCCATGCGTGGCTCGCGCGCGTTCAGTCCAGCTCGATCGGCTGGCCGTGTGGCGTGCGCCGCGCCGCCTCATCCCATGCGTTCTTCCGGTCGATCAGCCCGTCGCTTGTCACGCATCCCTTCGCCGTCGCGATGCGTTCGAGCGCGGCCAGCCAGTGCGCGTAGTATGTGTCGCCGTGATCGGGGTCGCCTTGCGCCTGCGCGTCGCGGATCGCGTCCGCCAGTTGCGCAGCCCATTCGGACCACGTGAATACGCCGCGCTCATGCAGCGCGAGCGTCATCGCAAACGCCGCCGCCTGCCAGGGCGCGGCGAAGACGGGGCCGGCGTCGTCGCGCGGCAAGCCGGGCAATGCGTCGAGCAACGCGCGAGGCGCAGTCGTGAAAGCCCGCGCGCTCATGCCGGGCTCTCCGCTTCCAGATACGGCTCCCAGCAATCGACGCACACGCAAGCCGCCGTCGTATCGCGGCCCCACAGTTCGGCGGCGTCGAACCGTACCGTGTACAGCCACTGCGGATCTTCGCCGCGTCCGAGCGCATTCGAATCGGGAAATACATGCGCGCCGTGCACGGCGACGATCTGGCCGCGCTTGTCGCGGCAGTAACGCGGCAGGCGCGTATGCGTCGGCGGATTGATGATCTGCGTGCGCACGGTATCGCCGACGGCAAAGCGCGCCGCCCGGGGCGCGGGCCGGGACGCGGCGCTGCCGCGAAACAGCATCGGCTCGACCTGATCGGCGGCAAGCACGCGCGGCAACGGCGCGGCAGGATGCCGGGACTTGCCGCTGTCGATCTCGTCGGGCGTCGCGAGGCTCGTGTTGATCAGCAGCTTGCGCAAGCCCGCGAACCAGATCTGGTAATAGCTGCTCGACAGATACTGCGCGGGCGGAAGGCTCTCGCGCGCGGCGCGCGACATGTCGATGTTCCATTTGCCCGTTGCGCCCATCGCGATCGTCAGCGCGAGGACGTGCCGTTCCCAGTCCGCGTGGAAGTACGGCTCGTCGGCTTCGTGCACGACGGGCCCGAACGACTGCATGCCGCCCAGATCCTGTGCGCCGTTCATGGCCGGCCTCCGCTGCGCGCTGCGGCTTCGTGCGGCGAGAGCGGCAAGCCCGTGCCGATCATCGAATCGCGCGTGACGAGACCAGCGAGTTCATCGTCGCTCAGCGCCTGGGTGCCGGGCGGGCACATCGGCAGCACCAGATAGCGCACTTCGGCCGTCGAGTCCCACACGCGGATTTCCGTCTCGTCCGGCAGCGCGACGCCGAATTCTTCGAGCACGCCGCGCGGATCGATCACGGCGCGCGAGCGGTAAGGCGCCGACTTGTACCAGACAGGCGGCAAGCCGAGCACAGGCCACGGATAACACGAGCACAGCGTACAGACGACCATGTTGTGCACGCGCGGCGTGTTCTCGAGCGCGACCATGTGCTCGCCCTGCCGCCCCGTGTAGCCGAGCGACGCGATGGCCGCCGTCGCGTCGTCGAGCAGCCAGCGGCGGAAGTCCGCATCGCGCCATGCCTTCGCGACCACGCGCGCGCCGTTGCGCGGACCGACCTTCGTCTCATACGTTTCGATCAGCACGTCGAGCGCTTTCGGATCGACGTAGCCCTTCTCGACCAGCAGCGATTCGAGCGCGCGCACGCGCAGATCCATCTCGGGCAGCGCGCTGCCTTCGTGCGCGTGACGGTGATCGTCGTGATCATGCGTGGCGTCGTGGCTCATCTGCTTTGCCTGAAGAATGCGACATCAAACCAGTATGGTCGGGCAAAGCAGCGAATGCAAACGGGCGCCATCGCCATGCCGCAAGGCCTGCTCGGAATGCGCGCTGCCCCACATATTTCTGTTCTGCTTAGGGAAGTGGATTGACTTGACTTCCCGAGCAGGCATAAAATTCTCCTATCTCAATTTGAGGGGCGTTGCCTTGGACAGTTGCAGTAGTACGTTTTCGAACAGATTCGCCGCCTGAGCGGCAAGACGTCCGCGCTTCTCTCATCTAGCCGCCGTCTTGCCAGCAGGTAGACGGTGCGCGTCGCAGTTTCATTCCTCGTGCATCCTGTTTAGCGCCATTGGCGCGTAGCGCATTCGCGCACGATCGCGGTCGCCCGTTGCGGCGTCGCGTTCGCGTGGGGCGCTTGCGCTCACGTGCGCGTACGCCGGCGCATCGCGGCCATTCGCATCCGGTTTGGCCGTGCATGTCCGCCGCGCCGTATGCGTCGCGTGCGCGGGGACAGGCATGCATGCGCGTGTCCCGACGCAATTCGCCGCGAGCCGTTCGAAATCGTGCGTCCTGTGTGTGTCCGTTGTGCCGCGCGCATTACACGGCGTCTCGCGACGCCGTCAACGGATCATCAACGATAGTGGAGCCGCCATGCCCGACAGTGACAGTCAGCCGATGAACCCAGATACGCCTTTACCGACCTGAGGCAGGCACGCCGAGCGCATTCGATCACCTCGATTCTCCGGCCCTTGCCGCCTCGCATGCACGAGCCTTCGTGCTGGAGAACCGACATGCACTTCCTGCTTCTTTCGACATTGCCGCAAACCCGCGAAGCACGCGCGCACTACGACGCGTTCCTTTCGCTGAAGGATGGACGGTGCCGCGTATTCGCGACGGCCGTTCGCGCGTTTGACGAGATCGTTGGCCGCCTGAGCGGGCGGTCAGCGGTTTAAACGGAAATCATTCGACCAATATCCGTTCAAGGGAGAATAAAAATGGCTACTCCACCACAAGCCCTGCCGACGCGCACCGCAGTTCTCGACGACGCGCACATCGGCGACATCCGCGGCGCGTTCGGCACGATCGCGCATCACGACACCGCCCCGCGCAATAGCTGGGGCGCGCGTCTGCGCACGCTGCTCGCGATCGTCGGGCCCGGCCTCATCGTGATGGTCGGCGATAACGACGCGGGCGCCTTCGGCACCTACACGCAAGCCGGACAGAACTACGGCACCACGCTGCTGTGGACGCTGCTGCTGCTCGTGCCCGTGCTGTACGTCAACCAGGAGATGGTGCTGCGTCTGGGCGCCGTCACAGGCGTCGGTCATGCGCGCCTGATCTTCGAGCGCTTCGGCAAGTTCTGGGGTGCGTTCAGCGTCATCGACCTGTTCATTCTCAATGCGCTCACGATCGTCACCGAGTTCATCGGCATCACGTTCGTGCTCGACTTCTTCGGCGTATCGAAGATTGCGGGCGTGTGCATCGCGGCCGCATTGACGATGGCAGCCGTCAGCACCGGCGACTTCAAGCGCTTCGAACGCTTCGCGATCGTGCTGTGCGTGATGAGCCTGCTGCTCGTGCCCGTGCTCGTGACGATCCACCCGCCCGTCTCGCAGATGGCGCATCACCTCTTCATGCCCGCATGGCCCGCGCACGCGAAGCTCTCGGATGTGATGCTGCTCGTGATCGGCATCGTCGGCACCACGATTGCGCCGTGGCAACTGTTCTTCCAGCAGAGCTACGTGATCGACAAGCGCATCACGCCGCGCTTCATGAAGTACGAGAAGGCCGACCTGTGGATCGGCATCGTGTTCGTGCTGATCGGCGCGATCGCGATGATCTCGTTCAGTGCGGCGCTGTTCGGCGGCAAGCCCGAGCTCGGCCAGTTCACCGATGCGGGCGGCATCATCGCCGGCCTCGAAAAGTATGCGGGCCGCACGCCCGCCGTGCTGTTCGCAGTTGCGCTGCTGGACGCGTGCATCATCGGCGCGGCGGCTGTGTCGCTGTCGACGGCCTATGCGATCGGTGACGTGTTCAAGATCCGTCACTCGCTGCATCGCGGCGTCGGCGACGCGAAGGGCTTCTACCTGGTGTACTTCGGCATCGTGGCCGCAGCTGCGGGACTCGTGCTGATTCCGGGCAGCCCGCTCGGCCTGCTGACGGAAGCCGTGCAAACGCTCGCGGGCGTGCTGCTGCCGAGCGCGACCGTGTTCCTGCTCCTGCTGTGCAACGATCGCGACGTGCTCGGGCCGTGGGTCAACTCGAAGCGGCTGAACCTGTTCACGGGTTCCGTGGTGTGGGCGCTCGTGCTGCTGTCGATCGTGCTGACGGCGTCAGTCGTGTATCCGGACATCGGCGGACACGCGATCATCGACATTCTCGTCGGCGGCACGCTGCTCGCTGTGATCGTGCTCGCGGCGACGACGGCGTTGCGCCGCTTGCGCGGCGTGCTGCCGGCCGCTGCGACGGCCGGCATCGTCGGCAAGGTTGAGCGTGACGCGTGGCGCACACCGCCACTCGCCGATTTGCCGAAGCCCGTGCTGACGCTGTCGCGGCGCATCTGGATGGGCGCGTTGCGCGGCTATCTGGTGGTGGCCGTCGCGCTCGTGATCGTGAAGGTCGTGCAGCTCGCGATCGCTTGAGCAGGAAGCTTCTCGCGCTATTTTCGAAGAATCCTGATACTCGCTGACAGGCGGTTGTGACACAGTATCGACCGTCGGTCCATGGTGCAGGTCACTGCCGGCGCGATGCGGAGCGACAGCACAAAGCCATGAGCGTCGCATCGCGGTTGATGGGACGTGGACCGGCGCCGATCGCTTGATCGAATACGACCACGCATACGAAAACGAGGCGAGCCGCGCTGCGGACTCGCCTCGTTGCATTTGCGGATCAGTTCTGTGGACAACGCGCCATCATTGCAGACGCGGGTCCTGCGGCATCGGCCCATCGTACGGCATGACGACCGGATGCAAGGGCAGCGTCACGTGGGCGGGCATCGTCACGTCGGGGAGCTTGAGCCATGCCGGCGGTTCCGGCGCTTTTATCGTGAGCATGCCGCCACGCACGGTCTTGGCGGTTTCGCGATCGAGTTCATCGACCCTCGGCAGGTCTTTCACAAGCAATGTGTTCATGATGTGTCTCCGGCAACGGTATGTGGAATGGTGAGCGCGAGCGGCGCCGTGCTCGGTCCACTTGCTGCACGCACCATGCCATCACGCGGTGAAGCCTTATGCGACGGGGTTTGCGTCGACTTCATCACGCGAGGGTGATTGCTGCGGACCAACTGTCGCTTGTCGAAGTGTTGTCTGGCGGACGGATGCGGGCGTGCTGCCCGCATGGGCCCATTCATCCGATGTGATGCCGATAAAACAGCGCGCTAATTGAACGGACTCGAACGGGCGCGGCGCGGATTTTTCGCGCGTCTATCGCGGCAGCCACCCAAGCGGATCGACGGGCTTGCCGTCCTTGCGCACTTCGAACTGGATCGACGGCACGCCGTTGTTGTCCGTGCCCACCTCGCCGATTGGCTGGCCTTGCGCGACGGCATCGCCTTCCTGCACGAGGAGCCGGCTGTTCTGACCATAGGCGGTGATCAGCGTGTCGTCGTGCTTGATGATGACGAGCGGCCCATACGCCTCGATGCCCGTTCCCGCGTAGACGACACGTCCCGCGGCGGCCGCTCTCACCTGATCGCCCGGACGTCCGCCGATCACGATGCCCTTGGTCCTGCCGGGCACGAACGGCTTGAGAATCGGCCCGCGCAACGGCCACACGAGCACGCCCTGGACGGGCCCGGCCGGCGCGGCGGCGGGCGGCGGCACGGGTGTCGTCGATGGCGTGGGCGTCGGCACAGGCGTCGTCTGCGCGAAGGACGGCGGCCCGACGCGCAGCACCTGGCCGGGCGCGACGGGCGATGACAGCGTCAGCCCGTTCCACGTCGCCACGTCCTGCGCATGCTGACCGAACGCGCCCGCGACGCTTTGCAGCGTATCGCCTGGATTCACGCGATAGAAACCGGCGGGCACGCCATTGGCCGCGGCACCGCCCTGCGTCCGGTACGTGGGCGCCGGCGCCTGCGTCGCTTCCCACGGATACGTCGTGCACGCGCCGAGCATGCTCGCGGCGGCGAGCGGCACCAGAAGCTGCGTGACGACGTGTTGCCGTTTTACTGTCATTTTTGTGGCCCTCGACGCGGTATGAGACAGCGGCTCTCGAAAGCCTGCCGTCGTTTGAACGTGTAGCGGGATCGAAAATGCAATCTGCGGTGCAATTATTATGCCTCGCTCATCGGTCGGCAAAATGACGATCGGCCGACGTCAACGTGTCGGGATTGCCCGACTCGACGCATCCGCCGCCGCGTCCATTCCGTTTGCAATCCCAATCAATTTACGCGATCCGGCGAGCGGTCATACGCTGCCTTCCGACTCGATCACCAGAATGCGCGCCTCGCCGATGGGATGCGCAACGTGCTCGGTGCCGATCGATGCATGGAACACGTCGCCCGTCTCCAGCACCGTCGAGTGCTCGACGCCCGCTTCGCGATAGCGCATCTCCACGCGGCCATCGAGCACGGCGAACACTTCTTCGCCGTCGTTGACATGCCACTTGTACGGCTGATCGGTCCAGTGCAGACGCGTCGTGATGCCGTTCATGTTCGCGATATCGAGCGCGCCCCACGCACGCTCGGCGGTGAAGGTTCTGCTGCGGACGATTTTCATGACCTGCTCGCGCGATGTCGGTGTCGGGAGGGTCATTATAGTGGCCGTCCCCATCGTGCACGCTGCTTGCTCGCATCCCGCAGACGACCGTTTCATGCGGTTCGCAAGCCATTGCATAGCTGAAGTGCTCGTCTATACTGAACCTGGTGTCCTGTCAGACGAATAGGCGTGCGCGGATGGCAATGCGCGGCGAGACGGTCGGTCCACCATCAGTGGTTCGATGCCAGCGAGGAGGTCCGATGAACAAAGCCCTGTTTCTTGCCGTGCAATTGAACGTCGACGAGATGACGGCGTCGCCCGCGCTGGTCGAATTGCTCAATGCGCATCTCGTGTTCGCCGTCGATGTCGCCGAAGCCGCCGATGCCCTCGTGCAACTGGCGAGCGTACGCAAGCTGTCGAGCGGCGTCGAAGCGAGCGTCGAGATTCCCGCCGTCGCCGTCGAGCAACTGCGGCAAGCGCTCGAAACCCTCAGCGAATACGACCAGTCGTGGCTCTTCGCGCTGGAACCCAACCATGCGCTATTCGACGATTTTGCGCGTCCGCAACGCACGCTGCATTGATGCGCCCGCAACCCTGAAGAGGTCGGGCATTTCGCCCGCCTATCGAGGATTCATCGTGAAAAGTCTTCTGCACATGCGTCGCGCGCCGGCCGGCAATGGCGCCGCGCATCAGTTTCACTTCGAGGCGCCCGACGTCCCGCACAGCCAACCCGCCCAGATCGACGAGGAACCGATGAGCGACAGCACGCCGTCCGACACGCTCGGCCCATCGCCCGTCAATCCGCCGTTGCGCCCTGTGACGCCGCTGCATGCAGTACAGCTCGCGCCCGTTCAGCCCAACGGACGCGCCGTGCAACTGGCGGACGCAGCCGAAGTCGAGCGCATGCTCGACAACGAAGAGCTCACCGTGTTTCATGTATTTCGCACTTTTGACTATTCGGTGAACCTGCTGTTCTATCCGAGGGAACTGAAATACTTCGTCGCGCTGTTGCAGGACGATCAGTTGTGGCGCGTGCTGACCACGAGCGATCTCAACATGGCGAAGCAGCTCTTTCACCACATGCAGGAACAGGCGACACGTCTCGCCGACGGCCAGACCCGGCGCTTGCAGCTCGAAGCGCAGAACGAACAGCTGAAGCGCCTGATCGCCGAATCCGAGACGCAGGCCGAGCGTCTGCGCCAGAGCCTGCAACGCACGGCCGCGCAGGATCAGACCGTCACGAGCCGTCAGCATCAGTTGCGCAAGGAAGTGGCGCAGCTCGAAGCGCAGCGCACGGCCGCGCAGGCCCAACTGAACAAGATGCATCGCCAGGTGCATCAGCTGAACGTCGCGAGCAACGAGGCGATACCGCATATGCCGCGTTGAACGTCGGCTTTTCGTTTTCTTCTCTTCAGGCGTCAGACGCGGCAACGCCGGCCAGGACAATCCTGGCCGGCGTTTTCTTTTACCGCCTTGCGACGGTCGATGTGTTCAGTCCGGCTTAGTTGCCGAAGAACACCGAGCGCGGACCCTTTTCATCGGCCAGCGAACGAGCCGACGCTTGCGACGTGCCGTTCGTCTGCGCGCCATAGCCGGTCGTGTCGGCTTGGGCGACCGTGTCTTGCGCGTGGACGCGCGCTTCGGCGGCCTGGATGTGCTTCGGGTATTCCGTGCGATCGGACAGCGGATCGTAACCGGCCTTTTCCAGACGGACCAGATCGGCGCGAACTTCAGCGCGCGTCAGCGGCTGCTGGTTCGATTGTGCAAACGACGCGACGGGAGCGGAAACAGCGGCAGCGAGAACGACTGCGGAAATCAGGGCTTTCATGGACAACCTCCGAAAACTTGTTTTTTGATTCGCTTCGAACACCGTGTTCGTTTCAGCGTTGAGGCAAGTTTAAGGAGGTAAGCGACCTAGGGAAATCCCTTATTTAACGAAACTCTATTGTTGGAATTGCAACAATTAGGCGAAATGCGCGTGAAGCGCGTTTTTGAGACCATCAAATCGCAACACTGTGTTCCAAAATTCGTGCAACAGCGCCAGCAAGCCCAATCGATGCGAGGCGCAAGAAAGAGAAACGCCCCGGCGCCGCACGTGCGCCGGGGCGTTGCAGGAACAGCCGCTCTGCGAAGCGGAAGCGAACCGAAAGGCGGCTGGCCGTTCCGTCAGGACCAGTTCGCGTGGAAGCTGCCCGGCTTGTCGACGCGCTCGAACGTATGCGCGCCGAAGAAATCGCGCTGTGCCTGAACGAGGTTCGCGGGCAGACGTGCCGAGCGGTAGCCGTCGAAGTACGCGATCGCCGACGAGAACGCCGGCACGGGCACGCCCGCCGTCGTCGCGGCGATCACGACGTCGCGCAGCGCGCCCTGGTAGTTCGCGGCGATGTCGCGGAAATACGGATCGAGCAGCAGGTTCGCGAGCGCCTTGTCCTTCGCGTACGCATCCGTGATCTTCTGCAGGAAGCGCGCGCGGATGATGCACCCGGCACGGAAGATCTTCGCGATCGTGCCGTAGTCCAGATCCCACTTGTATTCTTCCGATGCCGCGCGCAACTGCGCGAAGCCCTGTGCATACGAGATCACCTTGCTGAAATACAGCGCGCGGCGCACGGACTCGATAAACGCGGCGCGGTCGCCGGAAAACGGCTTCGTCGCCGGCCCTTCGAGCACCTTGCTCGCCGCGACGCGCTGATCCTTCAGCGACGACAGCACGCGCGCGAACACGGCTTCCGTGATCAGCGGCAGCGGCGCGCCGAGGTCGAGCGCGTTCTGGCTCGTCCACTTGCCCGTGCCCTTCTGCGCGGCGCGGTCGAGGATCACGTCGACGAGATCTTTGCCCGTCTCGTCGTCCTTCTTGCTGAAGATCTTCGACGTGATCTCGATCAGATAGCTGTCCAGCTCGCCGTTGTTCCACTCGGTGTAGACGGTGCCCAGCTCTTCGTTCGACAGGCCGGCCACCTGCTTGAGCACCGAGTAGCTTTCGGCGATCAGCTGCATGTCGCCGTATTCGATGCCGTTGTGCACCATCTTCACGAAGTGGCCCGCGCCGTCCGGCCCCATGTACGCGACGCACGGCTCGCCGTCGGGCGCCTTCGCCGCGATTTCGGTGAGGATCGGCGCGACGAGATCGTATGCGTCGCGCTGGCCGCCCGGCATGATCGACGGGCCTTTGAGCGCGCCTTCCTCGCCGCCCGACACGCCCGTGCCGATGAAGTGCAGCCCCGACTTCGCGAGGTCCTGGTTGCGGCGGATCGTGTCGGTGAAATGCGTGTTGCCGCCGTCGATCAGAATGTCGCCCTTGTCCAGCAGCGGACGCAGCGCGGCAATCGTCGCATCGGTGCCTTCGCCTGCCTTCACCATCATCAGGATGCGGCGCGGCTTTTCCAGTGAATCGACGAATTCTTCCAGCGTATAGGTCGGAACCAGCTTACGGTCGGGAAACTCCGCGATCAGTTCGTCGGTTTTCTCGCGGGTGCGGTTGAACACCGAAACCGCGTGACCGCGGCTTTCGATGTTCAGAGCCAGATTCCGGCCCATCACCGCCAGCCCCACTACGCCGATTGCCTGTTTGCCCATGTGAATTCTCCAGATTCCAGTAAGTCGTGAAGCCGCGCCAGCCATCGAGGCGCGGCGTCGAGGATGAAAGAATAAAAGAAATGCCCGTATGACGCTCGCGTGCTACCGGTTCGCCGCCGTCCATCCTCGTCCGGCATGGACGATGCGAGCGCCTTTCGACGCGCTTTCGCGTCGACGGCGCGCGATGCCATGCGGCCGATACCGTCTGCCCGTTGCCGTCCGTTCGAACGTTTCAGTGTTAGTGCGCTCGTTTTCGCAGCGCTGTCGTTGCCTTCGCGTCATCACTATGCACGCTGGCGCGCGCGGCACGCCTCTCAAGCTTAGTCCGCGAAACGCGGCGCGGCGGAGCGCATCGGCTGCGTGGATCAGACTTTCGCCGACTGCTGACGTTTCCGGAACACGAGACTGAAGTTGTTCGCGGGCATCGCGATCGGTTCGTCGCACGCGAAGCCTGCTGCGTCCGCGAGCGCGACGACGTCCTCCATGTCGCGCACGCCCCATGCCGGATTGCGGCTCCTCAACTGCTCGTCGAATGCCGCGTTGCTCGGCGCCGTATGCGCGCCGCCGCGCCGGTACGGCCCGTACAGATAGAGCACGCCGCCCGGACCCATGAGCCGCCCCGCGCCGTCGATCAGCGCCTGCGCCGATGACCACGGCGAAATATGGATCATGTTGATGCAGACGATCGCGTCGGCGACATCGATGCCCCATTGGGCATTGCGCACATCGAGCGCGAGTGGCGCGCGCACGTTGGACAGACCGGTCGCCGCCGTCCATGCGGCAATCGACGCGCGCGCGCCGTCGTCGGGATCGCTCGGCTGCCAGACGAGTTGCGGCAGCGCCGCGGCGAAGTGGACGGCATGCTGGCCCGTGCCGCTCGCGATTTCGAGCACGGTGCCCGTAGCCGGCAGCACGCGTTCGAGCACGGCAAGGATCGGCTCGCGGTTGCGCTCGGCGGCAGGCGCGTATTGACGCGCGTTGAGATCAGGCATGGTCATCGTGGTTCAGTACATCGTGGTTCAGTACATCGTGATGCAGGACGGACGGTACGCATTCGTAACGCGAGGCCGCGATCATACGCGAGCGCATCGAACGTCTCATGGGAAATCGTCCACGCCGATTCGTCAGCGCGCGGCAAGACTCGCCGCCAGCACCGCGAGCGCATCGCCGCACGGCGCCGGCACTTTCAGCGACAGCAACGGATCGGCGCGCGTGCGCCCGAGATTGATCGCGGCGATCGGCTTGCCCATCTTCTGCGCCCACACGCAGAAACGATAGCCCGAATACACCATCAGCGACGAGCCGACGACGAGCACGGCATCGGCGGCCTCGAGCGCATGCGTCGCGGCTTCGACGCGCGGCTTCGGCACGTTCTCGCCGAAGAACACGACGGCCGGCTTCAACAGCCCGCCGCAATCGGGGCACGCGGGCACGCGAAACGCGCCGAGGTCATGCCATTCGAGATGCGCATCGCCATCGGCGGCGGGTTCGGCGATCACGTCGAGCAACGCGGGGTTCTCGTCGATCAGCCTCTGCTGGATCGATGCGCGCGTATGCTGCGCGCCGCAACCGAGACACGCCACGGCGCCGATGCTGCCGTGCAGCTCGATCACCTCGCTGCTGCCCGCGCGCTGATGCAGGCCGTCGACGTTCTGCGTGACGAGCGAGCGCACGTGGCTCGCGGATTCGAGCCGCGCGAGCGCGCGATGCGCGGCGTTCGGCTGGGCCTGCGCGACGACGGGCCAGCCGACCGTGCTGCGCGCCCAGTACCGCTGACGCGACGTGACGGAGCCGAGAAATTCCTGCAGCGTGATGGGCGGCGAGCGCTTCCATTCGCCGTTTTCGTCGCGATAGCCGGGGATGCCGGAATCGATGCTGATGCCCGCGCCCGTCAGCACGAAGAGCCGCGGATGGCGTTCGACGAAATCTTGCAGCGCGGCGAGCGCCTGCGGTTCGATCAGCGGGGGCGGGATGTCTTTCATGAGTCGGTCATGAAGTTGCGCGGGACGGTGTTCGGATGTGGACATGCGGCAGGCTTATCGCTTTGCACGCGGCTTTTGCGGCTTGCGCGGCTTGTTTGTGACCGCAGGCGCGGGCTCGGACGGCTGCGCATGCCGGGCCTCCCATGCGGCCAGTGCCGCGCGATACCGTGTGAGCTCGTCTTCGTACAGATCGAAAATGCACGTATCGCAGCCGCTATGACAGCACTCGTCGGGGTCGGGCCGCGTCGGTGGCGTGGGGCGCGGATCGTCGTCGGCCGGCTGACGCGCGGCCTCGTCTGCAGTCACATCCACTTCCAGAGTTCGGGAGAGCGTCCAGTATAAGTCGGGCGACACGACGGCGCTGTGTCACGCGATGTCGTGTCGCGGTACCGTCACGCGCTGCGCACGCGCCGTGTCATGCGTCGTGCTGCTCGCCGCATCGCTGGCCGTAATCGCGAACGTCATCCGCGCCCGACGAACGGCATCTTGCTCGCCATGATCGTCATGAACTGCACGTTCGCCGACAGCGGCAAATTCGCCATATGCAGCACGGCATCGGCGACGTATTCGACATCCATCAGCGGCTCGACGGCGATCGTGCCGTTCGCCTGCGGCACGCCGCGCGCCATCCGCGCGGCCATTTCCGTCGCGGCATTGCCGATGTCGATCTGGCCGCAGACGATGTCGTAAGGCCGGCCATCGAGCGACACCGACTTGGTGAGGCCCGTGATCGCGTGCTTGGTCGCCGTATAGGCGATGCTCAACGGCCGCGGCGCATGCGCGGAGATCGAGCCGTTGTTGATGATGCGGCCGCCCTGCGGCGTCTGCGCCTTCATCATCGCGAACGCCGCGCGCGTGCAGAGAAACACGCCCGTGAGATTCGTATCGACGACGGAGCGCCAGTCGTCGAGTTCGATCTGGTCGATCTCGACGGGCGGCGCATTGCGGCCCGCGTTGTTGAACAGCACATCGAGCCGGCCATAGCGCAGACGGATCGCATCGAAGAGCGACGCGACGCTCGCCGCGTCCGTCACGTCGCATGCGACGGCGAACGCGTCCTCGCCGCGCTCGCGGGCTTCGTCCGCGAGCGCATCGAGCGGCCCCTGTCTGCGTCCCGTCAGCACGACGCTGTAGCCGTTCGCGAGCAGCCTGCGCGCCGTCGCCTTGCCGATGCCGCTGCCCGCGCCCGTCACGAGCGCGACTTTCTTCGCTGCATGACCTTGTGCCTGCGGTTGTGCTTGTCCTTGTCCTTCTGCCTGCGCTTGCGCTTGTGCTTCCGGGTGTTGCGTCACGACATGTCTCCAGGTTGATCCGCCCGCGACACGCCGCGACGCATGCGCATCAATCGAGCGCGTGGTCGTTCGGCTTCGCGAACAGCTGCTTCATCTCCGCCGACAACGGGTATTTCAGGTTGATGCCCTTCGGCGGAATCGGTTGCGTGAACCACTTCTGATAGAGATTCGCCGCTTCGCCGGAAGTTTGCAAGCGCGCGATCACGCCATCGGCGAGCTTCTTGAAGCCAGGGTCGTCCTTGCGGAACATGCAGCCATACACTTCCGACATCGGCGACGTGCCCGTGATCAGATACTCGTCCGCGTTCGCCTCTTTCGCCTTCGCGCCGTACAGCAGCGGATCGTCCATCACGAAGGCGACGGCGCGCCCCGTCTTCACGTTGAGGAACGACTCGGCGTGATCCTTCGCGCTGATGAGGCGCATGTTCATCGATTTCTCCGCGTTCATCTGGCGCAGCAGACGTTCTTCGGAGGTGCCCGCCGTCGTCACGACCGTCTTGTTAGCGAGATCGCCGAAGTCCTTCACGCCCGAGTCCTTCTTCACGATCATGCGCACGCCGTACTGGAAGAAGCTGTTCGAAAACGCGACCTGGTTGTCGCGTTCCTTCGTGTGCGTGGTCGAGCCGCATTCGATGTCGATCGTGCCGTTCTGCACGAGCGGAATGCGGTTCTGAGACGTGATGGGAATCTCGCGAACCTTGAGATCGGGCAGGTTGAGTTCTCTCTTCACCTCGTCGACGATCTTCAGCGCGATCGCCTGCGAATAGCCGATCACTTGCTGCTGTTCGTCGTAGTACGAGAACGGCACCGACGACTCGCGCACGCCCAGCGAAATCGCCCCTGTTTCGCGGATCTTCTTCAGCGTCGCGCTCTGGTCTTGCGCCTGCGCGTGGCCGCATGCGAAGGCCGTCGTCATCAGCGCGGCAAGCACGGCTTTCGTCATCGTCGTTTTCATGTCATCTCCTGTCTGGTGGTGTAGCGGTTGTTGTTTATATGGCTGTTATTTGATGCAGGCTTTACGGATGCAACGGATTCAGCGGTCGTATGCATAGGCCGCCATGTCGATGGATGGCTCGCGCCCCGCGATCGCATCTGCGATCACGCGCGCGCTGCCGCATGCGAGCGTGAAGCCCAGCGCGCCGTGGCCCGTATTGAGCCACAGGTTTCTGTATGGCGTCCTGCCGATCAACGGTTTCGAATCCGGCGTCGCGGGACGGTGGCCGCACCAGGTCTGAGCACTCGCGTAATCGCCGGCAGCGGGAAAGATCTCCTGCGCGTGGCGTTTCAGCAGCGCGATGCGCCCTTCTCGCTGCGCGTCCTTCAAGCCCGCGATCTCGACCATGCCCGCGATCCGCAGACGCCCGCCCAGCGGCGCATACACGACCTTGCGATGCAGGTCCGTCACGCTGACGCGCGGCGTGTGGCGCGGATCGGCGTCATGAATCGTGAGGCTGTAGCCCGTCAGCGGATAGACGGGCAGACGCACGTCGAGCGCGCCGAGCAGCGGCACGCTGCCGAGTCCGAGCGCGACGACGAATGCATCGGCTTCGAGATCGCCGTCGTCCGTCCGCGCCGCGACGATGCGCGAGCCTTCGCTCACCAGTTCTCGCACGTGCGTCTCGTAGCGGACCGTCACGCCGTTGCGCCGTTGAAGCACATCCGCGAGCGCCGCACTGAAGCGCTGACAGTCGCCCGCTTCTTCCGATGGCGTATGGATGCCGCCCGCGAGCAGTGGCTGTGCGCGCGCGAGTGCCGGTTCGAGCGCGGCGCATTGGCTCGCGTCGAGCGCGCGCTGGTCGGAGCCCGCCTCGACGAGCAGTTCCATCTTGCGACGCGCGCGTTCGAACTCGTGCGCATCGCGGTAGACGACGAGCTTGCCGTTGCGCACGTAGTCGAACGAGTCCGACACAAGCGGCTCGCTCTCGACGATTTCATGCAGCGCCGCCTTGCTGAGCGCGCCGAGGCTCAGCAGTTCGAGCGCCGTCCGCCGCGCGCGATGGCCGCGGCACGCGAGCAGGAACGCGATGCACCAGCGCCATTGGCCGATGTCGAAACGCGGAATGAAGCGCAGTGCCGAGTCGCGCTTCAAGAGCCACGCGGGCAACTTCGGCAGCACGGCGGGATCGGCGAGCGGCGCGACATAGCTGTAGCTCAGTTGCCCGCCGTTGGCGAAGCTCGCTTCGAGCGCCGCACCGTCGCGCGCTTCGACGATCGTCACGTCGTGGCCGTCGCGGGCCAGACTCCAGGCCGTCGTCAGACCGACGACGCCCGCTCCGAGGACACACACATGCATGAATGCTCACTACCCTTGCGTTTTCATTGCAGGCGAGTGTCGCGCGCCGAAATCGCCGCATCAAATGACGGAAAGCGCGGCTGCATAACTTTAGGTTAAGTCGTTGCGCGAGCGCTTCGCGTCGCGTAAGAGCGTCTCGCGCGAGCCGTGCGCGCTTACGCGAAGCACGCGCGCAGCACGTCGATGAATGCGTTGCCCGCCTGCGAGGTCATCCCGCCATCGCGCCACAACGCATACACGCCGACCGACAGTGGCGGCGCGATCGGCCGCACGGTCACGGCTTCCGCGCCGCTCTTCGCGGTCAGCTCGTCGAGCAGCGCATAGCCGATGCCGCGCGCGGCCAACGCGCGGGCGACATGCCACGTGTGCGCCTCGACGGTCGGCACATGTCCGTCGAGACCGAGCGCATGCAGCGCATTGCCGATCAGCTCGCCGAGCGGATCGACGTTGCCGATGCTGATCCAGTCGCCTTCAACGAACGTTTGCAGCGTCAGCGCCTCGGCTGCCGGATTGTCGTCGCGCGGGCCGACGCACACGACGGGCGTGCGCCCCAGCTCGACGGACGCGATGCCCGGCCGCGCCGGCGGATTCAGCGCGACGGCGAGATCGAGATCGCGCGTGAGCAGCGCGTTCAGCAGCTCTTCCGTGTGCCGCGTCTGGATCTTCAGCGACACGCGCGGGTACGCGGCCCGGAAAGCTTCGACGGTCGACGGAATCAGGCTCAAGCCGAGGCTCGGCAGACAGCCGATGCGCAAATGCCCTTCCGGTTGCAGCGCGAGATTGCGCGCGAGATCGCGGATGCTGTCGAGGCTCGTCTGCAGCTTTTGCGTTTCGGAGAACAGCAGTTCGGCTTCGCGCGTCGGCTGCAGGCGGCCATGCACGCGGTTGAAGAGCGTCAGGCCGACGCTGCGCTCCGCATGCGCGAGCACCTTGCTCACGGCGGGCTGCGAAACGCACAGCAATTCGGCTGCCTTCGACAGCGAGCCGGTGCGCATGATGGCGTGAAAAACTTCGATATGGCGCAGGCGCATGGCGCGGGATGGAGGTCAGAGGATCAGTGGAAAGGGGCCAAGCATACTGTCTTTCCGAGCGCGCCAAAACATGACGCGACACGCGCGAATGGTATCGTTCGCGTTTGACGTGCATCACAAGACGCCTGCCCGCCTCGCGAAACGGACGGCCGGCAGGCGCAAAGCCTCATGAATCAACCGAATCCTCCACTGCCGCATGCTACCGCGTCGGCAGAGCCCGTCCGCCGCTGGCCGCGCACCGGCAATCCGCCGATGTTCAACGCCACGCTCGCGTGGCATGTGCTGATGTTCGCCGGCTGGATATTCGCGCCGTCCGCGTGGCCCTGGTGGGTCGCGGGCATCTTCGCGAGCCATCTGGTCGTCGTGACGATCGGGCTATGGCCGCGCTCGTCGCTGCTCGGCCCCAACTGGACGCGCCTGCCCGACACGCCGCGCAACGCGGACGCCGTCGCGCTCACGATCGACGACGGCCCCGACCCTGTTGTCACGCCCAAGGTGCTCGACCTGCTCGACGCGCAGGGCGTGCGCGCGACATTCTTCTGCATCGGCGCGCGTGCTCAGCGTCATCCGGTGTTGATGCAAGAAATCGTCGCGCGCGGGCATGCCGTCGAAAACCATTCGCAGGTTCACGTGCATACGTTCTCGGTCACGCTGCCGCGCGGGTTGACGCGGGAAATCGACGCCGCGCAGCGCACGCTCGAATCGCTAACGGGCGAGCGCCCGATGTTCTTTCGCGCGCCCGCCGGCCTGCGCAACGTGTTTCTCGAGCCAGTGCTGCAAAAGCTCGACTTGCGGCTCGCCGCATGGACGCGCCGTGGCTTCGACACCCGCGAGCGCAATCCGCAGCGCGTGCTGGAGCGGCTCGTCGACGGGCTCGCGGCACGCGACATCCTGCTCGTGCACGATGCGACGGCGGCACTCAGCGCGTCGGGCGAGCCTGTCGTGCTGGACGTGCTGCCACGCCTGATCGAAACGGTCCGCGCGCGAGGCTTGCGTTTCGTGACGCTGCGCGAGGCGCGCGGCGCGTAACCGCCCGACGCGCGCGCGTGAAGCGTGGCATTGCGCGGCGCGCCTTCGCTGCCCCTCGCTGCCCCTCGCGTGTGCTTGCATGTACTTGCGTGTCAGACCCGGTGCGCGCCGCATCGCGCCGGACTGCGCAGAGCCTATGCGGCGGCGTCTACGCGGCGCGTCGCCGGACGAGATGGTAGATCACGAGCAGCACGATCGCGCCGATGATCGACGCGATCCAGCCCGCCGCCTGCCCGGGCTGATACCACCCGAGCGCGCGCCCGATATAGCCCGCCAGCAGCGAGCCGGCAATGCCGATGATGATCGTCATGATGAGACCCATGCTGTCGTCGCCTGGCTTGAGCGCGCGCGCGATCAAACCGACGATCAAGCCGACGACTATCGTACCGATAAGGGAAAGCATGCGAACCTCCGATGAAAGTGGGCACCACGGTGCACTGCTACTGCTCGATACTGCCAGACGGCGCTGCATTTCTGTATGACGGCATCGCATGCGTCGCGCTGGCCGCGATGCCGCGATGTCGCGATGTCGCGATGCCGCGATGCCGCGATGCCGCGATGCCGCGATGCCGCGATGCCGCGTAGCGTACGCCGCCGTCATGGTGGCGCGCGACCGCAAAGTGAACGCCTCATAGCGCCAGACGCGGCGATCAGATGCGGAAATCGGCGGACATGTCATCGTCGGTGCGCGCCTCGATCTCGCCGCTTCGGCACGCCTTCATGAACGTGTCATAGTCGCGCTCGACCTGGTCCGCGTACGCGGACGCGTACTCGGCGAGCGCTTCCGCAAACTGGTCGCTTCGGCCGATATACGCGCCGATCTCGATCGCTTTGCCGCTCGCCTTCGCGTGTGCGCGCGCGAGCGCCCAGCCGCACAGACGCGCATAGCCATTCATCTGGTCGACATCGAGCAGATCGACGTTCGGCGTCAGCTTCATATCGCGCAGTTGACGCACATAGAAATGCCCGCCCGTCGGCCCCGTCGACCAGCCCAGAAAAATATCGCTTGCCGCCTGCAGCATGCGCTGCCCCTGCACGATGCGCTCGCCTTCATGCTTTGGCTCGGACTTGCGCGAGCCCGCCTTGAAATGCTGCGCGATCACCGAGCGCCGCGCTTCCTTCACTTGCAGGAACAGCGGCTTGCCGTGCGGATCGGCCGTGAGCAGCACGAGGCAGCGCGTGCCCACGCTGCCGACGCCCACCACCTTGAACACGAGATCATGCAGCGCGAAGTTGCCGAGCAGTTCGCGCCGGTCGTCGGAGAGCGTCTTCAGATAGCCCTCGTACATGCCTTGAATCAGCTTGCGCCAGTCGCCGAGCCTGAACCAGTCGTCCGTGGAATCGAACAGCGTGCTCGAACCGTGCACGTGAAAGAGACTGGGCGGCGCGTCACGGATCACGTAGCGCTCGCCGTCGCGCTCCGCCATCTTTTCGAGCATGCTTTCGTGCGTGCGGCCGCTCGCCCTTTCCATCGCGCGCCGGATGAGCCGGCGATTCTCCGCGTTCACGGCCATGTCGACCATCCGGTCGAACGTAATGCGCTCGTACCACAGTTCCAGCGCGCCGCTTTGCGCGTACTGCGCGATGCGATCGCGGTACTGGTTGGCCGCCGTCATCACGAGGTCATAGGCCGCGCCACGGCTGAACCGCATATGCCGCGCCGCGACGACGAAGCTCGCCGCGAGCCGCTTCAGATCCCATTCGAAAGGCGCGGCGGAAACTTCGTCGAAGTCGTTCAGATCGAAGATCAGCTGGCGCTCGGGCGTCGCGAAGCCGCCGAAGTTCAGCAGATGCGCATCGCCGCAGACAGGCAGCGTGAGCGTCGTATGCGGCGTCATGCTGAGGTCGTGCGCCTGCACGATCGCGCTGCCACGAAAGAACGCGAACGGCGACACCGTCATGCGGCCATAGCGCAGCGGCACGAGCCGCTCGACGCGGCCTTCGCTGCTTTGACGCAGCAGATCGATCGGATTGCGGTGCATATGGCCGATCGCGCGATGACTGGAGCGCTTTGCGTGTTCGCGGGCCGCGCGCCCGCTGGCTTCCCGTTCCGCGATGGTGCTCGCCTTCATGCTTTTCTCCGTTCTTGTGAATCAGCTTGCATCGGGCCGCACTGCAACGGCTTGCTGCGGAGATGCGTCGTGACTTTTGACCGCTTCGGGCTGGCGTGAATGGTTCGCTCCGTGGTTCGCTCGTTCCGTGTTGCACCGCACAGCGGCGGCAAGCCGCGCTGGGCTCAGGTCCAGTTGCGTTCACTTACGTTCGGTTATGCCCGGTTTTGTTCGACGCGCCGGCGCGTGGTTGGCGCGTACCGCTGGCTGCCGCTTCCCGTCGATTCTGGCTGCCCCGCCAGATCGTAAACGTCCATCGCTGGACTGTATTAAATCCCGCGACGCACGGGCGCGCAAGTCTGCGCGCCGCCGACAGCCGTGTGCGGACTGGCAGCGAGCGAAGCGCCGGAATCGGTGTGATCGACGGGAATGCCGCTATCCGAGTGCCGACGTGTCGCGCATCAAATGGCTTCATCGATTGGCGAGCGCCGAAAGCATGCAAACGGCGAAACACAATCGATGAGCATCGCTGAATATCAGAAAGAGGATTGTGAAGACAACATCAACGAACTGACTCGCGACCGGATTTAGGACGGGTCTCATTTCCTTCGACGAACCCCAGCGACAAACTCTTCGCCTTTCGACTTCTTCCCGCAGCGTCACGCCTGCTGCGCCATCGACGTGAACCCGCTACTGCTCAAACGATCCGGCATTGCCTGCTTCGCGCTTCTCACGGCCGCCTGCTCGTTGTTCGTCCCTCGCGCCCCTTCGTCGCAAGTCACGCCCGCCGACAACGCGCTCGTCATCGCCGCCGCGCGTGAGTTCCCGTATATGCCGGCGCGCGAAGGCCACATCACGCCCAACCGCATCGCCAACACGGCGACGACTGCCGTGCTGCTGAAGAAAGGCGTCGAATCGGCCGTGCGCGAGGCCGTCGTCACCGCATGGCGCAAGTCGGGCATCACCGTGACCACGCATGACAGGCTGGTGCTGAGCGGCGGGATCGAAGCGCTGTCCGTGGACGATGCGCGCTCGCCCGCCATCTGGACGATCACCGTGCGCTACTTCGTCACCAACGCGTCGACGAGAGAGACCATCTATGTGAGGACGACGACGGTCCATATGTACCGTCAGAAGTTCACCAATCCCGCCTTCGCGCTCGACGACATCGTGAAGCTCAGCGTCGATATGCTCGTCAGGGACCCGTTGTTCCGCGACGCGCTGCAGCCCGTGCAGTAACCGCCCCCCGCCTTGCATTGGCGTTGCGCGATGGCAGCGCCGCGCCGGTATTTCGCTACAATCGAACCTTCCTTTCCTGATTTCGCTGCCGCGCCGCACCATGTCGATGGGCGCAGCGCGGTTGCCCGTCGCGAGCGTGCCGTCATGTCTCTTACTGCCTGGCTGTTTTTTCTCCCCGCGTGCTTCGCGATCAACATGGCGCCGGGTCCCAACAATCTGCTGTCGATCAACGTCGCGGCGCGGCACGGTTTCATGACCGCGTTCGTCGCCGGCTGCGGGCGCCTCATCGCGTTCGCGGGCATGATCGTGCTGGCCGCGACGGGCCTCGCCGTCGTGCTGCACGCGTCCGAGCTGTTCTTCCTCGCGATCAAGCTGACGGGCGCCGCCTACCTGATCTGGCTCGCGATCCAGTTGTGGCGCAGCGACGCCGGTCCGATGGACGCGCTCAAGCAGGACGACGCGTCGCTGTGGCGCATCGCGCGCCAGGAATGCTTCGTGGCTGCGGGCAATCCGAAGGCGATCCTCGTGTTCACCGCGTTCCTGCCGCAATTCGTCGATATTGCCAAGCCGATGCTGCCGCAGTTCGCCGTGCTCGGCGGGAGCTTCCTCGTGCTCGAATGGTTCGCGATCGCGCTTTACTCGTGGGCGGGCATGCATCTCGGCAAGTGGCTGACGCGCGCCAAAGTGCGCCGCTGGTTCAACCGCTGCTGCGGGATGTTTCTCGGCGCGATCGGCCTGAGCTTTTTGCTGGTGCGCCGCTCGGCGTGACGAACGGCGCGGATTTATGGCCCGGCTTTTGCGTCATGCAAAAGGCAGCCGAAGCACGGCCATAATCGATCGCGAATGCAGCTGGAGAGAAACTTTAACTGTCGCTGATCGTTGCGCGCTCGTATGCTGAGGCGATCACCGCGCAGCCACGGACGCTCGCCGTGCAGTTCCGGCAGGAAACGGCGCCCGCATGCACGCGCGCGCAAAACGATTCCAATGTCAGGAGGCGACAACCATGAAGATCTGTGTCTTCGGCGCGGGTGCGATCGGCGGTTTGATGGGCGTGCAGCTTGCGCGCGCGGGCGCGGACGTCGGCTTTATCGCGCGCGGCCCGCATCTGGCGGCGATGCGCGAACACGGCGCGCGCCTCATCATCGACGGCGAAGAGGTGTCGGCGCGCGTGCGCTGCACGTCCGACCCTAACGAACTCGGCGTGCAGGACATCGTCATCGTCACGCTGAAGGCGCATTCGCTGCCGGGTGTCGTCGATTCGATGCAGCCGCTGCTCGGCAAGCACACTGCCATCGTCACGGGCACCAACGGCATCCCCTACTGGTATTTCTACAAGCACGGCGGCAGGTTCGAGGGCACGCGCCTCGCGAGCATCGACCCGGACGGCTCGCAATGGGCGAAGCTCGGCCCCGAGCGCGCGATCGGCTGCGTGCTGTATCCCGCGGCCGAAATCGTCGAGCCGGGTGTCGTCAAGCATGTGTACGGCAAGAAGTTCCCGATCGGCGAGCCGGACGGCGAACTCACGCCGCGCATCCAGCAGTTTCACGACGTGATGCAGGCGGCCGGTTTCGAAGCGCCGATCCGCGACAATATCCGCGACGAGATCTGGCTGAAGCTGTGGGGCAATCTGTGCTTCAACCCGATCAGCGCGCTCACGCACGCGACGCTCGACGTGCTGACGAGCGACCCCGGCACGCGCGCCGTCTCGCGCACGATGATGCTCGAAGCGAAGCGGATTGCCGATCACTTCGGCGTGCATTTTCGCGTCGACGTGGAAAAGCGTATCGATGGCGCGGGCGCCGTCGGCGCGCACAAGACCTCGACGCTCGTCGATCTCGAACATCGCCGGCCGATGGAAATCGATCCGCTCTTGACCGTCGTGCAGGAGATGGGCCGGCTCGTCGGCGAAGAGACGCCCGCGATCGATATCGTGCTCGCGCTCGTCAAGCTGCGCGAGAAGATGGCGCTGCAGGGAGACTGAAGCGGACTCGCGTGGTGCACGCGCGGTGCGGATTTCAAGGCCACCGAACAAGGAGGACCGGGCGCAGCGCCGGTCCTCTTTTCATTTGCAGCGTCGTCCCTGTCAACGCATCAATGCTCGATCGCGAGCCAGATCGCCTTCGGTTCCGTGAAGTTCTCGATCGCGACGTCGCCGTGCTCGCGGCCGAAGCCCGAATCGCCGGCGCCGCCCCACGGCAGGCGCACGTCCGTATAGCCGTAGGTGTTGATCCATACGGTGCCCGCCTTCAGCGCATGCGCGACCCGATGCACGCGGCCGATATCGGCGCTCCACACGCCCGCCGCGAGGCTGTACGCGGTGCCGTTCGCAATGCGCACGGCGTCCTCTTCGTCGTCGAAGGGAACGACGCTCGCGACAGGCCCGAAGATTTCCTCCTGCGAAATGCGCATTTCGTGCTCGACGTTCGCGAACACCGTCGGCTCGACGAAGAAGCCCTTTTGCCCGATCCGCGCGCCGCCCGTCACGATCGACGCGCCTTCATTCCTGCCGATGTCGACGTAATCGAGCACCGTCTTCAGCTGCGCGGCGGACACGAGCGGCCCCATCGTCGTCTCGCGTTCGGCGGGATCGCCGACCTTGATCGCCTTCGCGCGCGTCGCGAGCCGCTCGACCACGTCGTCGTAGATGTCGCGATGCGCGAGAATGCGCGAGCCCGCCGAGCACACCTGGCCCGTGTTGAAGAAGATGCCGGATGCCGCCGCGCGCACGGCGTTGTCGATGTTCGCGTCGGCGAAGATCACGTTCGCCGACTTGCCGCCCAGCTCCAGCGTCACGCGCTTGAAGTTGCCCGCCGCGCCTTGCAGGATGCCGCGCCCCACCGATGGCGAACCCGTGAACGTCACCTTGTCGATGCCGGGATGCGCGACGATCGCATCGCCGACCACGCGCCCCTTGCCCGTCACGATGTTCAGCACGCCGGGCGGCACGCCTGCCTCCAGCGCAAGCTCGCCGACGCGCAACGCGGACAGCGGCGTGATTTCGGCGGGCTTCACGATCATCGTGCAGCCGCACGCGAGCGCGGGCGCGATCTTCCACATGCCGATCATCAGCGGGAAATTCCACGGCACGATCGCACCGACCACGCCGACGGGCTCTCGTATCGTGTACGTCAGCGCGTCGGGGCGCACGGGCACGACCTGTCCGTTGATCTTGTCGCACCAGCCCGCGTAGTACGCGAGCGTGTCGATGGCGGCGGGCACGTCCTGGCGTTTGACGGCCGCGAGCGGCTTGCCCGCATCGAGGCTTTCGAGCGCGACGAGTTCGTCCTCGTGCTCGCGCAGGAGTTCGGCGAAGCGCATCAGGATGCGGCCGCGCTCCGCCGCGCGCATGCCGTTCCATACCTTGAGCGCGGCGCGCGCGGCCTTCACGGCCGTGTCGACATCCTGCGCGCTGCCTTGCGCGACGAGCGCTATCGGCTCTTCTGTCGCGGGGTTGATATTGGTCGAATATTCGCCGGTGCCGGGCGGCAGCCGTTTTCCATCGATGAGAAGGTCATGGCGTCTGAGGTCGGTTTCAGTGTCCATCTCGTACTCCTTGCGATTAGCGATATGGCATATTCGCGAACCGTCGGCTGAACCGCCCCTCCCTTCGACTACGACGCTCTCATCAGCGCCTCGCCATCGGGGAAGAGCGGCATCGGTTCGTCCGTTGCTCCTTGTATTGTGGTGTGAGTTGCAGATACTGCGCCTGGGTTCACATGCGGGCTGGAAATCGGGCTCACAAGCGGGCTCACGCGCGGATTCGCGCGCGCCATGGTGCCCGTCGGGGAATCGGCGCCGGCAAAGAGCGACCACACAGCGTCTGCATTCGGACGTAGCGAGCGATTGCGGCGGCGCACGAGCATCGTCGTCACCGATACTTCCGGCACCAGCGGACGCGCGACGAGCGAGACGGGCAGCGTCGATGCGTGCGCGTCGATGGGCAGCACGCCGACGCCGAGGCCCAGCTCGACCATGCGCAGCGCAGCCGCCACATGCCCGCACTGGTTCGCGCGCTGCGTGTCGATGCGATGCGTGTTGAGCGCGCGTTCCGTCGCATTGCGCGTGCCCGCCTCGGCGTTGAGCGTGACGAGCTGCGTCTCCCGCAACGCTTCCCAGCGCAGCGCGGCACCGCATGCGAGGGGATGCACGCGCGGCAGCACCGCGCAAAGCGGCGTCGAGACGAGCGGTTGTGCGTGAAAGACGTCGGCGCCCGCGATGTTCGCATCGCACAAGACGCCGAAATCGACTTCGCCCTGCTCGATGGCGGCGAGCACCGCATGTTGAGGCTGTTCCTTCGCAGTGACGATCAGATCGGGAAAGGCCGTTGCGCAGCGCGCGAGCCGCTCGGGCAACCAGCCCGACGACAGCACGGGATCGCACGCGACGACCACGAGCCCCGTGTGCTCCTCGTGCGCGGCGCGCTCTTCGCGCAGCGTCAGCTCGATCTCTTCGATCAGACGGGCGATGCGCCGTTCGAGGCGTGAGCCCGCTGTCGTCAGTTCGACCTGACGCGTCGTGCGATCGAAGAGACGCAAAGCGATCGCCTCTTCGAGTTCGCGCACGCACCGGCTCACGGCCGATTGCGTCAGGTCGAACTCGCGCGCCGCGCGGGTGAAGCTCCGCTGACGCGCGACGGCGACGAACACCTTCAATTGCTGCAGCGATACGTTCATGTGTTCAAGTCGCCATGGAGGGAGTGATCCGGACGTTATTCGCCCGTCTGTTCCGGCCAGTGACGCAGGCCCGGTCCGTTTGCCGCGAGTTCAGGCTCGAGCTCGTGCGACGCTTCGTTCGATGAAGCGATCCAGCGCGCGCGCATCGGCGCGAGGATGAATTTCGCCGACACGCCCGCCGCAATCGTGACCACAGCCGACACGATGAACACCAGGTTCCAGCCGCCCGTCGCCGCGAGCACCGATGCGATCGGCACGATCAGCGATGCCGTGCCCTTCGCCGTATAGAGCGTACCTGCATTGGCCGCAGCGTACTTGCTGCCGAACGTGTCCGCGCAGATCGCCGGGAAGATCGAGAAGATCTCGCCCCAGAAGAGGAAGATCAGCGCCGCGAACGTCATGAACGCATACGGGTTCTGGCCGTACTCCATGAGGCCGAGCAACGCGAGCCCTTCGCCGATGAAGATCGCGAACATCGTGTTCTCGCGGCCGATCTTGTCGGAGATGAAACCGCACAGCGGACGCGTGAAGCCGTTGCAGATATTGTCGATCGACAGCGTCATCGTGAGCAGCGGCAGCGTGGCGCCGAAGAGCGTCATCGGCAGCTTCGCGAGGCCCCAGTCCTTTGCGATCGGACCGAGCTGGGCGGTCGCCATCAGGCCACCCGCCGCCACCGCGACGAACGACAGATAGATCACCCAGAACACGGGCGCCTTGATCATCTGACCGGGCGTGTAGTCGACCTTGGTCACGGCGAACTTGCGCTTCGCAGGCGGCGCCTTTGCACCGTCGGGCTTGCGCAGCAGCATCGCGAGCACGAAGATGCACACGCCTTGCAGGATGCCGAAGAAGAGGAACGTCTGCTCGTAGCCCTTGGCCGTGATCATGTTCGCGATGGGAATCACCGTGACGGCCGCGCCGGCGCCGAAGCCCGCCGCCGTCAAGCCCGCAGCGAGACCGCGCTTGTCCGGGAACCACTTGAGCGCATTGCCGACGCACGTGCCATATACGCCACCCGCGCCGATACCGGCGACGACGGACGCAAAGTAAAGCTCAGGCAGCGTCGTCGCGAACGAGTTCAGCACCCATGCAAGGCCCGCGCAGAGCGCGCCGACCGCCACGACGGGACGCGGACCGAAGCGGTCGACGAGCCACCCTTCGACGGGCACGAGCCATGTTTCAGTGAGAATGAAGATCGAGAACGCGAGCTGAACTTCGGCACGTCCCCAATGATGCTTTGCGCTCATCGGTGCGACGAACAACGTCCATGCGTATTGCAGGTTGGCGACGAGCGCCATGCACAAAATGCCGAATGCCAGTTGCCACCAGCGGTTGCGCCAAAACGCAACCGGAGCTTGCTGCGAAATGCTGTTCATGTGCCTGTCTCCGCTATCTATTTAGGGCAACCGGCCAAAGCGCCGGTCTCTATCCATGCCGCCTTATAGTTGTGTCCCGACCAAACGGGTTTCGGGGTATTTCCTGATGCAAATTCCAGTACTTCTTTTCTCAAAACCTTTAAATCGCCTTACCCATTCCTTTATTGATTTTTTTAGAAGAAAACTTGTCGTTCATACCTGTCTTGCCGCTTCGGGCCTTGTTTTTAAGCGTTAACCCGATGTTTGAGCCTCGAATCGCGCATTACAGAATCCATGCTAGGGTCATTGCTGAATTACTGATAATTAAAGTTTGTTACCATGAGGATTCATCTTCGCTTATACATCTGCCATGACAATGCGTAACGCGACCCTGCGCCAGCTAAAAGTATTCGAAACGGTGGCGCGGCATCTTAGCTTCTCGCGCGCGGCGGAAGAGCTGCACCTCACGCAGCCCGCCGTTTCCACCCAGGTCAGGCAGCTCGAAGAGCACGCCGGCCTGCCGCTTTTCGAACAGCTGGGCAAGAAGATTTACCTCACGCCCGCGGGCACCGAAATGCTTCACTACAGCCGCGCAATCATTCAGCAGTTTCATGAAGTCGATGAAGCGATGGGCCAGCTGAAGGGCGTATCGGGCGGCAAGCTCAACGTCGCCGTGATCAGCGCGGGCGACTACTTTTTTCCTCGGCTGCTCGCGGAATTCACGCGCCGCTATGCGGGTGTCGAACTGAATCTCGCGGTACACAACCGCGAAGAACTGCTGCATCAACTGCAGACCAACCAGACCGATCTCGCGGTGATGGTGCGTCCGCCGCAAGAACTGGATGCGATCAACGAAGCGTTTGCGCCGCATCCGTATGTGATCGTGGCCGCACCGACGCATCCGCTCGCCAGCAAGCGCAACATCAAGCTGAGCCAGCTTGCCAGCGAAGCATTCGTCGTGCGCGAGCGCGGTTCGGATACGTGGAATTCGATGGAAGAAGGCTTTGCGGGGCGTCTCACGAACCTCAAGATCGCGATGGAAATCAAGAGCACGGAGACGATCAAGCAGGCCGTGATCGCGGGCATGGGCATCGCGTTCCTGTCCGCGCATACGATCAGCCTCGAATTGCAGGTCGGGCATCTCGTCGTGCTCGACGTCGAAGGCTTTCCGGTGATGCTCAACTGGTACGTCGTGCATCGCAAGAACAAGCGGCTGCCTCCCGTTGCCGTCGCGTTCAAGCGCTTTCTGATGGAAGAAGGCGCGAATCTCATTGAACAGATCACGCGTGTGAATCAATTGGCGGTCCATAAATGAGCCGCTATGGATTGCCAATAAAACTTTAACTATTGCGGATTCGTTGCGGCTTCTATGCTTGTGTCGATTCTTATCACTCGACTGCCTGGGAGCATTGCAATGAATCAGTCTGCCGATCCGCACAATGAAGCGCTGCTGAGCGCCTATAACGCCGCGTTTAGCGAACTCGGCCTGCGCTTTCGCTGGAGCCAGGCCACGCTGGATTTCTTCGACGATGTCGGCAATGAACTTGCGCGCATCACCGCGTACATCGAGCGCTTTCATTCCCATCTGCTCAATGCGTACGACGCCGACTTTCTCGCGCAACTGATCTTCGACCGGAAGAATCAGTTCTATCGTGAGTCCGTCGTTCAATGACGCAGGGTTGCAGTTCATCGTGACTCTCTTCGACGTCCGCGGTTCGCGAATAGCACTACTCAGCGAAGCGGCGGACGTCATGTGTTTTCGTCAGTGACGCTTCGCGCTGTAGCGTTGCCGGCTGCGCACGCGCACCGCTGCGTGCGTCAGATGCATGTTTCGCGCCGACGACGCGCAGCGCGCCTGCGTGCGGCGCGGATTGCTCGCCCAGGTCCAGCGTTGCGTGAAATCGTCTGCGGGTTGCCCGTGCGAAGGATCGCCGTCCCAGGCGAAGCGCAACGACGTGCCGCGCCGCGATGAGAGTCCGCAATGCGCGGGCGTGCGCGCGTGATGCTCGTGCGTCGTCAGCATCACGTGTGCGCCGAGCGCCGCAGCCAGCAGGCTGACAGCAAACAGCGCCGCAATTCCAGGCATCTGCGCAGGCTCGCTGACAAAAGCGTAACCAAGCCAGATACACAATCCGAGCGCGAGCATATCGACGAGCTTGTCGCCCGCCGCGCCTTGCCTCATGCTTCGCCTGCCATGCTTCATCCGGTTGGCGAGCATCATCGCGGCTATTGCGAAGAGCAACGCGCCCACGAAAACGAACACATACAGTTCCAGGCGCTCTAACCCCGACCACGCGATGAAGCTCGCACAATCCGGCATGTCATCTCCTCGCTCTTTGCCGCTCGTTGCATTCGCGGACGTTGGTCCCGTGATCCTGTCGAACCGCGCCGACGGTCTGGCTCAAATGGCGCCAGCCGTTCTGAGCGCGTCGATCTGCTCGCGTGAATAGCCGAGTTCGGCCATCACTTCGTCCGTGTGCTCGCCGAGCAGCGGCGAGCGCGTCACTTCCGTCGGGCTGTCCGACAGCTTGATCGGATTGCCCACGGTCAGATACTTGCCGCGCAACGGGTGATCGACTTCGACGACCGTGCCCGTCTTGCGCAGCGACTCGTCTTCGGCGATCTCCTTCATCGACAGGATCGGGCCGCATGGAATGTCATGTTCGTTGAGGATTTCCATCGCCTCGAACTTGGTCTTCGTCATCGTCCAGCGTTCGACTTCCGCGAAGATTTCCTTCAGGCGCGGCAGGCGCGCGTCCGGCGTCGCGTAGTCCGGATGCGTCGCCCACTCTTCCCTGCCGATCACGTTGCAGATCTTCACCCACACCGGGGCCTGCGTGATGAAGTAGATGTACGCGTTCGGGTCGTGCTCCCAGCCCTTGCACTTGAGAATCCAGCCCGGCTGGCCGCCGCCCGATGCATTGCCCGCGCGCGGCACCGCCTCGCCGAACGTGCCGTTCGGATATT
>NZ_WHNP01000037.1 GCF_009362735.1 Paraburkholderia franconis
CGGTCGGTCGGATCCGGCAGACGGTGTATCGCGGCATCAAGCGGGTCGACCAGCACTTCAAGCTGACAATGGTCGCGAGCAATCTCACGCGCATGGCGCGAATAATGGGCGCGGGGCATACCGGAGCGGTGCAATGAGCCGCCGATGCGCGCGGCCCGCGAGGCCTGGCATCCCCGCGCAGGCGCGTTGCCTGCGCAAACTGATCGGCGCATCCGGATTTCAGTTGGAAATTGCACACGAAACACTCCTGATCATCGCTTCGGTCCTCATGACGAGGTGCTTTTCAACAACCTGCTAGAGCTCGCATCTGGGATACAAACAAGCAGGCTGTAAGAATGAGTCTGATCGCGGATCGGCTTCGGGACAAGACGTTCTTTGAGTCACTGGTCCAATACAGAGCGAAGCGACTCGGACTATCAGCAAACGGTGTGGCAGACAACATGAGGTCTGCCCTCACGCCTAAGCGCGATGAGATCTTGAATCTCATTGGCAAATACAGCGAAGGTGGCACGTCCCACGGCGTTCTGGAAAAACTAATGAGCCTACGCCGCGCGGATCGAGGAGGAGTCGACGACCACGCGCGACCAGTCTATGCGGTCAGCTTCGCGTAGCTTTGCAAGAAGCAGTTCGTGCAGTCGGTCCCAGACGCCGGCGGCCTGCCAGTCGCGTCGACGGCGCCAGCGGCTCATGCCGCTGCCGCAACCCATCTCCCGCGGTAGCAGGTCCCAGCGCAGGCCCGTCTGCAGGATGAACAGGATGCCGGTGAGCACTGCCCGGTCATCGAGTGGTTTGCGTCCAGGGTAGCGTGAACGGCGTGGTTTGGGTGGGGGCAGCAAGGGTTCAATGAGTGCCCACAACTCATCATCGAGTATCGGCTTGGCCATGTCCTTTCCGTTACCGAAACAACGATGAAGCTAACATCAATCGCTGCGAGTTAACAGCCCCCGTGCATCATTTTGTTAAAGGTTCTTAGTCTACCCCTCGCTTTCCTTCCCTGGCTGTCGAATCTCGCCATCGGCCACCACTCCCTATCAATTGCGCAGTTACACAGATATCACGCGGCCATATCCACGTGTGAGCATGCCGCTAGAGGTCCGGTGTGACAACGACGACCTCAAGGTAGAGGTAGACAGGGCGCTGATTGATTTTGCCCGCGTCCGAGCAATCGGGGCGTAACGCATCTCATCGGCTACAGACACACATACCGAATTTGTCGATCTCGGTCGGTTCATCAATTGTCGCCGAGCGAAAGTTCGACTCTACCCGCGTTGCGGTCATCCGATACTGATTGCGCGCTTCCTTGGCGACCATCAGGGAAGTACAGATTGCATGCATGATTAGACCCCAAATAACTGCGTCGCTCTGGACGTTGCTAGGTGCGGCGGGTGCGAACTTGTGTTCCGAAGACGACATCAGCCTACTGAGATCGGCCGGCTAAGTGCGTAGTTTTGCCGGTTTGGCAATGAGAAGGCGTGGGCGCCAGCCGGCGTCACCGCTAGAAAGTGAAGTGCGTAGTTTTTTGTATGCACAGAGATAGTGTCGACATACGAAATGCGTTGCACTGATTGCCGCGATAACGACAGACGCAATACGTTCTACGGTCCTTGCACGAGTCTGCGTACAACGTGCCAACGCACTGATCGGCGGCTTTCCGCAATAGTGAAGCTTTAGCTTCCCCAAACCCGTTCAGCCCGTGAACGGCCGACCGCTTTGCTTGTCCATTACATAGTTGACAGCACAGGGTGGACACGTCTGATGGCCGATCACGCCTCCCCGCCTCTCCACAAAACTCGCGACGAGCGGCATGCGTTCGCCGCTCAGGCCGCCCCTTGCGACGATCTCGCCATTCTCGCGCAACCCGCTGGCGATCGCCCGTGCCACCGCAAGCGGCTCGCCCTCGCAGCGACGATTCTCGGCTCCAGTATGGCCTTCATCGACGGCTCGGTTGTCAACGTAGCGCTGTCTGCGATCCAGAGCGAACTCGGCGCGAACGTCGCGGCGATGCAATGGGTCGTCAATGCGTACCTGTTGCTGCTCGGCTCACTGGTGCTGGTGGGTGGAGCAATGGGCGACAAGATTGGGCGGCGCACGGTGTTCATCGCGGGCGTCGGGTTGTTCACGGCGGCATCGGCGGCGTGCGGTTTCGCACCCAGTTCCGGCGTGCTGATCGGGGCGCGCGCGGTGCAGGGCGTCGGCGCGGCGCTGCTCGTGCCGAGCAGTCTCGCGATCATCGGCGCGGTCTTCGACGAGCGCGAGCGCGGCCGTGCGATCGGCACATGGGCCGGCGTTGGCGCGATCACGTCGGCCGTGGGTCCCGTCGCGGGCGGCTGGCTGGTCGATGCATTCTCGTGGCGCGCGATCTTCTATCTGAACCTGCCGCTCGCGGCCGCGACGATCGCGCTCGCGCTGTCGTCGGTGCCGGACAGCCGCAACGAAGGTGCCGCGCGCCGTCTTGACTGGGCAGGCGCGCTCACGGCAGCCGCCGGGTTCGGCGCGCTCGCGTATGGCCTCACGCGCGCCTCCTCACGTGGTTTCAACGATGAGATAGTGATCGGCGCGATCGCTGCGGGAATCCTCGTCTGTGCGGTTTTCATCGCGATCGAAGCGCGTAGCGAAGACCCGATGATGCCGCTCGACGTGTTTCATTCGCGAGACTTCAGCGGCGCGAACCTCGTCACGTTGCTGCTGTACTTCGGCCTCGGCGGCGCGCTGTTCTTTCTTCCGTTCACGCTGATTCGCGCGCACGGGTACTCGGCGACGGAAGCTGGCGCGGCGCTGTTGCCCTTGCCCGTCGTGATGGGCGGTCTGTCGCGCTTCACAGGCGGGCTCGCGACGCGCCTCGGGCCGCGTGCATTACTGACCGTCGGCCCATTGATCGCGGCTGTCGGCTTCACACTGCTCGCGCTGCCTGCGCTCTTCGAGACGGATCGTGAAACCTACTGGACGAGTTTTTTCCCCGGGCTCGTCGTGCTCGGCCTGGGCATGACAATCACCGTGGCTCCGCTGACAACGACCGTAATGACGGCCGTTCCCGCCACGCGCACGGGCGTCGCGTCGGGCATCAACAATGCCGTTGCGCGCATCGCGAGCCTGCTGGCAATCGCCGTGCTCGGCATTGTGTTCATATGGTCGCATGGCGCGGCGCTCGCTGTGCGCCTCGAACGGCTGAACATTCCGCCCGACCTGCATCGCGCTGGGCAACTGCTCGAACCCGACACGTCGACGCTGGCGAGCGCGCACGCCGTGCCCGCGCGGATTCTCGAGGCGCAGGCGGAAGCGATCGATGCGGGATTGCGGGCTGTTGCGTTGACGTCCGCAGCATGCGCGTTGCTCGGCGCGGCGTGCGCGGCGGCGATGATCCGTGGGCAAAGGGAGAGACAAGGCGAGATTCAGGAGCAGGCACGATAGCGTGCCGGACCGGTTTCCGCTGTACGGCGCAAGTGGCAAGTGGATACGAAGGGACGCGTGATGCGGATCGTACGATCGGGCAAGGGGCGCCTTTCTGTGCAGTCAGTGCGGCCGCGCGGACCTGGTTGCCCGCGACTCGCCACACCTGTTCCGTCTGCCACGCGAAGTCGTGTTCACGGCTATGGCTGGCAACGGAATACGGAAACGTGACTTTCAGCCGCCGACATGTTTCGCCGTTTTCTTTCCATTCGCCTGTTTCTTTGGGCAACGCGACAGGTGGCTCTCGCTGAAGCTGCGGCGCCAGCTGTCGAAATAGCAGGCGCCAAAACCGGTTCACGCCACGACGGTACTTGCACGATATTCAGCGTTTCCGGCCAATAGCACTCGACTTAGCGCCGAAATTGTTGCAATGCCGCGATAGCTGCTAAGCTCAGCGCGATGCGGGTTGTCTCAAAGCGAGGAACCTCGTTTGAACCGGCATCCAGTTCGATGTGTATTCGAAATACCAAGACTCACCGGCATAGAGAAGCATCTCTATGCCCGCAACGCGCGCGGGGAGCGGCTCGTTTCATTGAGACGGTCGTACGCCCCATGCGCAGATTTCAGGTGTACTGTGCGACGACCTTTCAGATCACGGTTAAAAGCGAAAGCAAAAGCTCTGCTGCCGGACTTACTCTTCCTTTCGCTTCTGCATCGAAAAGAAGTAGGGCGATTTCCAAATCTGATCCGGCCGCGCACATTCAACGAACAGATCCTGAGGAGAAGCCTGAAACCTGATCCTCGATACGCTCCTCTGACGGACAAGCTCGGCGTACGCGAATACGTAGGCAGAGTGCTTGGAGAACAGTTTCTCGTTCCTCTGATTTCCGAACCCGCGGGATTTACGCCATCCGTTTTCGATTCTCTTCCGGATTCCTTTGTCATGAAAGCGAATCACGGAAGCTCGTTCGTAGAAGTCGTGCACGACAAATCGAAAGCCAGCTTTGAGGGACTGCAACATCTCGCTACCCGCTGGCTGTCGACCAATTTTTATGGAAACGCTCGTGAGCGTCACTACAGGGACATCGAGCCGCGATTGTTCTTCGAAACGCTTTTGCTCGACAAAAGAGGAGAGATCCCTGCCGACTATAAGGTGCATTGCTTCGGTGGAAAAGCGGGGCAACCCGAGATGTTCATCCTGCATATCAGCGATCGCTTTGGACAAGACCCGCGTGGCAACATCTATGACGTGAACTGGAATCATCTCGACGTATCGGTCGGCGGGTATGCCCGTAGTGTCATGCCGGAGCCGCCTCCCGATAACCTGGCGATGGTTCTTCAAGTCGCTGAGACGTTATCTCAGGGCTTTGACTATGTGCGGGTCGACTTATATGCCTTCGACAATACAATTTACTTCGGTGAATTGACATTTACGCCTGGTGCAGGGGTCGTGCCCATGTTCCCCGATCATATCGATTTGGAGTGGGGCAAACTCTTGAGAACCGTGGGTTCTACGGATACTCAATGAAGTGATTGCATCTGCATTGGCTGCGGCGAAGTGGTCTACACCATGATGAATCCGCGTCGCATTCCGAGCATCACCGCTTCGGTGCGGTTCGTCGCACCGAGTTTGCCGAAGATGGAGGAGAGGTGAAATTTCACCGTGTTGTCCGAGATGTCGAGTTGCCGCGCGATCTCCTTGTTGCCGAGTCCGTCGGCGAGCATCGCGAGCACTTCGATTTCGCGCAACGTCAAGGCTTCGAACGGTTTGCCGGATGCCGTCTCGCGCGGCGGTTTTCGTCCGGCCAGCAGCTTTGCAAGGATGTCGGGTGACAGCACGCAAAGGCCCGCGGCGACGGCTTCGATGGACACAACGATTTCGGCCGGCATCGCGTTGCGCGGCAGGATTGCCACCGCATCGGCGGGCGGCGCATCGAGGATCCAGTCGCTGTCCGTGTCGTCGCTCAACAGGACGAGCGCCGGTGTCGCGTGCGCGAGTTCGAATAACGTCTTGAGCGCGTCGCTCACGTCCGGCTCGATGTCGGTCACGACTACATCCGGCACCGAACCGGCGAGGCAATCGACGAGCGTTTCGGCGTCCGCTGCGCTACCGAGGAACCGAAGTGCCGGGTTCGCCTCGACAAGCGTTTGCAGGCTCGCGCGCACCAGCGACGATGCCGCAATCACCGCGACCCGCATGGGCGCCATGTGTACCATCTGTCCATCCGACATTTCGCCGCTTCCCGGACCTTATCTGCACGCATGCCGTTGAGGGCGTTCGCCCACCGTTACAGAACACGCATGGCGTTCGCCACCTCGGATCAACGCGATTTGCAACTGCTGTCCAATGCTTGCGGAGCCCAGCGCGGCGTGCACGTCGTCCATGTCGCGGCAAGGCTTGCCGTCCAGTTCGATCAGCACATCGCCTATCAGCACGCCCGCCTGTTCCGCGGGACCGCCCGGCGCCAGCGAATTGATCAGCAATCCGCTGCTGAACGGCAGGTTCATTTTGTCGACCCACGCGTCCAGCAGGTTGACCTGCTGCGTGCCGACGCCAAGGTAGCCCCGTGAGACACGCCCTTTAGCCAACAGTTCGTCGGTGACGCGCTCCACGGTCATCCCGGGAATCACCATGCCGGCGCCGCGCATCAGTGCCGACGTGCAGATGCCCATGACCTGCCCGCGCATATCCGCGAGGGCCGCGCCGGAGAAACCCGGGCGCAGGCCGCCGTCCAGCCGCACGAACGCGTCGAGCTGTCCACCTCTCCATGTGCGCCAGGAACCACCTGTGCTGCCGATCACGCCGAAATCAGTGCTAATGCCGAGTTCGTCCGCACGCGCGACGGCGAGCGCAAGATGACCCGGCTTCAGTGAGCGCGGATCGCCAGAATCGATGGGGTCCAGATCCACGCCGTCCAGTTTCAGCACGCCGACGTCGGTGCCCGGATCCAGGCCCGCGAGCACTGCGGCGACGGTACGGCCATCGGTCAACGTGACTTCGATCCCATCCTCGCGCCTGATCGTATGGGCAGCCGTCACGACGACGCCATGTCGCCAGATTACCCCACTTGACGGCATGCGATGCCGGCCGTGTACTGCCACGACACTTCGCCCGACTCGCCCGACAATGTCTGCCAGATTGTCCGAGAAATCCATCAAAGGATTTCCGCTCGAGGATGTGGTTTCCATTTCAAGTCTCCTGCCAGTTGCGATGCGACCTGCTTGCGCCTCGCGTCATCGATTGCTCGGCTATCCATGCGGATAGTGTTGTGACGACGGGTTCACAATGACAGAAGAAGAGGGGGGCGCACACCACCCAAATGGGTAGCCGGATAGATACAGTGCGGATTTCACGATGCGGCGTGAGGCAGAGCGGAGTCGCCGTTGACGAAGCCGCACAGCGCGACCTGGAGCGGCTGCTTTGCTCCCGGGACTGTCGAAATGCCAGCAAACGCTAAGCGAGCATCAACAAGGCATCAGCGAGCGAGAGCACCGTTGTGCGCGAATCGAAGGCAGTTGAAAAAAGATGATCGTGCACGATCTGGTCTGGGTCGTAGCAGCAATCCTTGACCGTGAACAGGCGGAAGTCCGCATCGCTCGCGTACGCAACCGACGACAGCACGACACCCGTCGACGCAATGCCCACCATGAGCAGTGTATCGATACCTTGTGCGCAAAGTTGTGCCTGCAGATCGGTACCGAAGAACACGCTGGCACGATGCGCGATGACGAGCGGTTCAGTAGCCTTCTGGCCGAGTTCCGGCGCGATCTGGTCGTCGACGAAAAGACCAAGTTGCTTGATTCCCTGGCCGTTCCTGTTCAGCGGACTGACTTCCGGATAGCCCGGACTAAAGTGGATCTTGGCGAAATAGACGCTGACGCTTCTGGCCCGCGCGGCGTCACACAGCTTGCGCGTATTGGCGAGCAAAGCGGGCGCGACCGATGGAAATAGCTCCAGGATGTCAGTCTGATAATGCATGACCACCAGAGCGGTTTGCGATGGAACGATCGCCGGAATCGGCATCTTCATGCCGTGCGCCTCGGCGGCGCTTTCCATGTCCTGTTGATGGTCTGCCGGATCGACGGGTCCGGGTTCGATGATGCGTGGCGGCATAAGGCTACGCGATAAAGAAAGTTGCCCGACTCTACCACGATCATCGTGAAGCGAAATTTCAAGGCGCGATGCATGACCGGCTGGCTTGCAGAAAACGTATCCATTTTCCAGCGATTTCTTTCGACGCCTACCGCGTGTGCAATCTCGCCGCGACGTTGGCGAGATGATCGCGCATGCGCGCATAGGCGGCATCCGCATCGCGTTCCAGCATGCAATCGACGATCGCCTTATGCTCTGCCGCGAAGCGTTGCCGATTGCGGTCGTCGACTGTTTTTTCGCGCAACGTCGGCCGCGCGCGCACGCCGTTGATCGCTTCCATCAGCGCGATGATGGCGGGGTTGCGCGTCGCCTGGGCGATCAGCAGATGGAAACGGTGATCCCACTTCTGCCACTCCTCGTCGTCGCGCGCAGTGGCGTTCTTGCGCGCGCAGTTCTCGAGTTCCGCGAGATCCTCGGGTGAGGCTTTGATCGCTGCCAGCGCGACAAAGGCCGGTTCGATGGCGAGCCGCATCTCGGCGATATCGGCGGGACTCGTGCGCGCGCCGAGTCCCGCGACCGTCGGCGTGAACCTGATCGGGCGGCTGCCCAGATAAGTGCCGCGTCCGACCCCACGCCACACCCGCCCCGACGCTTCAAGCGTCGACAGCGCGGCGCGCAGTTCGCGTCGCGACAAGCCGAGCATTTCCGCCAGTTGCCGTTCCGGCGGCAGCGCGTCGCCATCGCGCAGCCCGCGCTTGCTGATGAAGGCATTCAACGCTTCTACGCTCATCGCATGTTCCTCTTCGCTATTTGAACCAATATTTATTGGTTCAAAGTATAAAAAGCATTTGCGGGATTTGCAATGCCAATCGAATCAGAGCTTGACACCGCTTTTTTGTACGCAAACATTAAAAAAACGACAGCGCACGCGCTGGCCAGAACGGAAAAGCGGCGAGCCATTTTCTGGCGAACCAAATACAAATTGGTTCAAAAAGGAGGAGTTCAATATGGGATTCACGACGCGCCCGGAACTGATCGGCACATTCGGCATGGTGGCGAGCACGCATTGGCTTGCCAGTGCGTCGGCGATGGCGGTTCTTGAGAAAGGCGGGAATGCGTTCGATGCCGCGGCGGCCGCCGGCTTCGTGCTGCAGATCGTCGAGCCGCACCTGAACGGGCCGGGCGGCGAGCTGCCCGTCGTGTTCTATTCGTCGCGGGAAGACCGGGTGCGCGTGGTGTGCGGTCAGGGCGTCACACCGGCTGCGATGTCGATCGAACGCATGAAGCAGATGGGCCTCGATGTGGTGCCGGGCACAGGCCTGTTGCCCGCCGTCGTGCCCGGCGCGTTCGGCGGCTGGATGGCGCTGCTGCGCGACTACGGGCAACTGCCGCTCGCCGACGTGCTGAGCTACGCGATCGGCTACGCAAGAAATGGCTATCCGGTGATTCCGCGCATGTCCGCGTCCATTCTCGCGATACAGGAGTTCTTCAAGTCGGAATGGAAGACGTCCGCCGCCGAGTGGCTGAAGGACGGCGAAGCACCGCGCCCCAATGCGCTGTTCGCGAACCCGGCCATTGCGCAGACGTACGAGCGCATTCTGAAACTCGCGTCGTCGAAACACGATCGTGCCGAGCAGTGCGAAGCCGCTCGCCATGCGTTCTATCGGGGCTTCGTCGCGGATGCAATCGATCAGTATTTCCGCAGCACGCCCGTGCTCGATACGTCCGGCAAGCGGAATCGCGGTCTGCTGACGGGCGACGATCTGGCGCGCTGGCAGCCTTCATACGAAGACCCGGCGTCGTTCGAGTACGAAGGGCTGACGGTGCACAAGACGGGGCCTTGGGGCCAGGGGCCGGTGTTCCTGCAACAGCTTGCGTTGTTGAAGGGCTTCGATCTCGCGTCGATGGACCCGACGGGTCCGGACTTCATCCATACCGTGATCGAATGCGCGAAGCTCGCGTTCGCTGACCGCGAAGTGTTCTACGGCGATCCGAATTTCTCCGACGTGCCGCTGCCAACGCTGCTGAGCGAAGCCTATAACGACGAACGCCGCAAGCTCGTCGACGGCAAGCACGCGTCACTCGAGTTCCGTCCTGGCGCGATCGGCGACAGCGCCGCGCGCGCCGCGATCATCGTCGCGAATGCGGGACGCGAGCAGCCGGGCGGATTCGGGCAAGGCGAGCCGACCTTCGCGCCCTTGCCGGAACTGCGTGGCGATACGGTGCATCTCGACGTCGTGGACCGCTGTGGCAACATGGTGTCCGCGACGCCGTCGGGCGGTTGGCTACAGGCATCACCCGCCGTGCCGGGCCTTGGTTTCAACATCACGACGCGCGCGCAGATGTTCTGGCTCGAACCGGGGCTGCCGTCGTCGCTCGGTCCTGGCCGGAGGCCGCGCACGACACTGTCGCCGACGCTCGTCACGCGTGACGGCAAGCCGTATGCCGCGTTCGGTTCGCCCGGCGGCGACCAGCAGGACCAGTGGTCGCTCCAGCTTTTCCTCAAGCACGTGCACGCCGGCATGAACCTGCAGGCCGCCGTCGATTCGCCGACCTTCCAGACCGCGCACTTTCCGGGCTCCTTCTATCCGCGCGCGATGCAGCTCGGAAAGATGTCCGCCGAAGCGCGCATCCCCGAAGCGACGCTCGCCGAATTGCGCCGCCGTGGGCACGATCTGACGGTCGCCGAGCCGTGGTCGCTTGGCCGCGTCTGCGCCGTCGGCATCCGGGACGGCCTGATGTGTGGCGCCGCGACGCCGCGTCAGATGCAGGCGTATGCGATCGGCCGTTAAACGTCACATCTCATAGCAGATCTTCTGGAGCGCTGTCATGTCATCCATTGCTGCCCGCCTCGAGCGGCTGCCCCTCTCGGGCTTTCACCGCAAGCTGCTCGTGATCGGCGGACTCGGCTATATGTTCGACGGACTCGATTCGACGTCGCTTGCGTTTCTACTGCCCGTGGTCAGCAAGCTGTGGCACCTGTCGAGCGTGCAAAGCGGGCTCGTCGCGAGCAGCACGTATATGGGGTACTTCTTCGGCGCGTTCCTGTCGGGGGTGCTCGCCGACATCATCGGCCGGCGCCGCATCATGATGTCCGCGCTTTCGATCTATTGCGTCGCGTCGTTTGCGAGCGGCATGGTTAACGACTGGCACGCGTTCTTTGCGCTTCGCATCCTGGCCGGCTTCGGCTCGGGTGCGGAAGCCGTCGTCATCGCGCCGTTCCTCGCCGAGTTCATTCCGCGCCGCTATCGCGGCATGTTCTGCGGCGCGCTCGTCGGCTTCATGTCGTTCGGCTATGTGACGTCGTCGATTCTCGGCTATACGGTGATCGGCAAGTTCCCTGATGGATGGCGCTATATGGCCGTCATCACCTCGCTGCCGGTGGTCATGCTGCTGTGGTGGCGCAAGACGCTGCCGGAATCGCCGCGCTGGCTCGAAGCGCAGGGCCGCGTTCGCGAGGCGCTTTCTATCGTCGAGACCGTCGAGGCGTGGTTCGCGAAGCAGGGCATCGCGCTGTCCGAGCCGTCGTTCAGCGAAACTCCCCTGGCTGTTCCCACGAAACCGCGCGGGGCATTGGGCAACGTGGCAGCGATCTGGTCGCGCAAGCTCGCGAGAACGACTGCGGTCAGCTGGCTGATGTGGTTCTCGGTCGCGTTCGCGTACTACTCGTTTTTCTCGTGGATTCCGAGCCTGCTCGTCAAGGAAGGGCTGACGATCACGAAGAGCTTCGGCTACTCCATTGCGATCTACGGCGCGCAGATTCCGGGCTACTTCTCGGCGGCGTGGCTCAACGAAAAGATCGGCCGCAAACGCGTGGTCGCGAGCTACATGCTGCTCGGCGGGGTCGCCGCGATTGCGCTTGCCTTCTCACACACGGCGACGCAGATCATGGTGGCGGGCATCTGCCTGTCGTTCTTCATGAACGGTGCGTTCGCGGGTGTCTATGCATACACGCCCGAAGTCTTCCCGACGGCGGTGCGCACGACGGGCACGGGCAGTTCGTCTTCGTTCGGCCGCATCGGTTCGGTGAGCGCGCCGATCCTGGTCGGCTTCGTGTATCCCGCAGCGGGCTTTCTCGGCGTGTTCGGCATGACGACGGCGGTGCTTGTCGCGGGTGCATGCGTGGTGCTCGTGTTCGGCATCGAAACGCGTGGTCGCTCGCTCGAAGAGATCGAAGCGCAAGAGCTTGGCGCGCGCGCCGCGCCTTCTCCGCTTCCATCGCGCGATGCGGCGTCCGCCGCGACATCGGAACAGCAGGCGGCTTCCAGCGGACGTGCCGGCGCCGCCGCCAAACAGTTTTGAGCACGCGAATGCACAGGGATGAACCGCATCATGCAGCATGACTCCACGCAGCACCACGCGCTCTCGATCGCCGATGTCTCGCTCCTTGCGCACGCGATCCGTCAGACCGACCAGCCGAAGGCCATCTTCGAGGCTGTCGAGCAGGTCGCGCAGAATGCGATCGGCTTCAGGCTTTTCACGATCATGTGCTTCGATGCGGAGCGATTCGAAGTCGAGCGGCTGCACTCGAACATGCTCGACGTGTATCCGCTGAGCGGCCGCAAGAAGAAACACGGCAGCGTGTGGGGCGAGCACACGCTGCGTGACCTGAAGCCATTTCGCGCGACGACGCCCGATGGCATCCGCGTCGCATTCGACGATCACATGGTGATGACGGGCATGGGGCTCGGATCGATCCTCAACATACCGGTGGCGTACAACGGCCGATGCGTCGGCACGATGAACATGACGCACGTCGCAGGCTGGTACACGCAGGCGCATGAAGAGATAGGCCTGCTGCTTGCAGCGTTCATCGCGGCGCCGCTTGCATTGCATCAGGCGGCGAGCGTAAGCCCGAGTGGGGTGTCGTGAAAGGTCGAAAGTCTGCTGAAGTCGACTCCTGACTACTGTCGCAAAGGAAATTGGTCATCAGGCAAAACGACACGACGCGCAACGGCCGCACCCGGCGATGGACGGTTGCGCCGCTTTACAGAACAGCCTCGGCGACGAGTTGCAACGCCGGGGCAAGCTTCATATACACCTCGGGACGCTCGAGCGCGTAAGTCAGATTCCTTTGCGCGATCTGTACGTGTTCGGTCGCGAGCGCCTGCGCGCGCGTGCCTTCGCCGTGCTCCATTGCCTGCACGAGGCTGTGATGCTGCTGATGGGCCATGAAGAGCCATTGACGCCCTTCTTCAATGGCGGACTGCATCGGCAGCATCGCGCTGGCTGCGGCGAACGGCAGGCGATTGTTCATTTCGATGGCGCGAATCAGTGCCGCGTTGCCAGAGCCCTCGACGATCAGCTTGTGAAAACGGTTGTTCATGTCCGTATATGCGGCGTAGTCGTCGAGATCGAGTTCTGATTTCGCGAGCAGCCGGTCGCCCGCGCGCAGGCATTCGCTCAACGCGTTGGACAGTTGTCGCGGCACGCCATGTTCTGCGACCAGACGCGCAGCCATGCCTTCGAGGTGCCCGCGCACTGCGATCGCATCGGAGATTTCCGCGGACGTGATGCGCCGCATGACGTAGCCGCCTGCCGGAGACGGCTCGACGAGCCCTTCCTGTTCGAGCGTCGTGAGCGCCAGCCGAACCGGCGTGCGCGATGCCTTGAGCCGCTCGGCGAGCGCCACCTCGCCCAGGCGTTCGCCTGGCGCAAATTCGCCCTTCAGTATCAGGTCGCGCAAGTACACCAACACGCGTTCTTGCTGGGATTCCATTTCTTCTCTCCAGTGGCGGCCAGGCCGATGCGGGACGCCGTATGTGTCGCTGATTGTAGATCAAGTGAGCTGATGCCACGCGTTGGCTTTCGCGAGATTTGGCACGCATGTTTTTGGATGTATGCAACACGCACGCAGATGGTCAATTGCTCCAAAGTCTCTCGTTCCAGGGAAAATCCTGGTGAATGTAAAAATATAGATATAAATCAATGAGATATGTAATTTATTTTGTGACTTTGTGAGTCTGCCGACAAATCAGAGGCGTTTCGATTGCATACATAGCTTGAATATTTGAATTCTTAGGCCTATTCTCGGTCTTCATCAGCAGCCGGTTTGCATACAGAGCGCCGGTTGATGCATTCAACACAACCGGAGGCAAGCCATGATGAGTTCCCAGCAAAACGAGACGATCACGCGCGTCGGCCAAGGCACACCAGCCGGCCGGTTGCTGCGCAATTACTGGCAGCCCGTTGCGCTGGTCGAGGAACTGCCCGCCACGCGTCCCGTGAAAGCCGTGCGGCTGATGGGGCAGGACTTCGTCGTGTTCAAGGACGAACAGGGCCGCTACGGCATGCTGGACCGCGACTGCCCGCACCGTGGCGCCGACCTCGCGGCAGGACGTCTCGAAGCAGGCGGTCTGCGCTGCGCATTCCACGGCTGGCTCTTCGACGTCAACGGAGCCTGCCTGTCGACACCCGGCGAGCCCGTCGGCAGCACGTTGTGCAAGAAGGTCCGTCAGAGTGCGTACCCGGTGGTGGAGCGCAGCGGCATCCTGTTCGCCTATATCGGCAACGGCGAGCCGCCCGCCTTCCCGAATTTCGACTGCTTCGCTGCACCGGGCGAATACACGTTCGCGTTCAAGGGCCTGTTCGAATGCAATTGGCTGCAGGCGCTCGAAGTCGGTATCGATCCCGCGCACGCGTCGTTTCTGCATCGCTTCTTTGAGGACGAGGACGTGAGCGAAAGCTATGGCAAGCAGTTTCGCGGCGCGTCGGCGGACTCGGATATGCCGATCACGAAGGTGCTGCGCGAATACGAATCGCCGGAAATTCTCGTGAGTCCCGCCGACCATGGATTGCGCCTCATCGCGAAGCGCCCGCTCGACGACACGCAGACGCACGTGCGCGTGACCAACGTCGTATTCCCGCAGGCCTTCGTGATTCCGATGAGCTCCGAGATGACGATCACGCAGTGGCACGTGCCCGTCGACGACGAGAACTGCTACTGGTACGCGATTTTTACGAGCTTCGGCGCGCCGACCAACAAGGAGCAGATGCGCGCGCAACGTCTCGAACTCTACGAGCTGCCGGACTACACGTCACGAAAGAACAAGCGCAACCACTACGGCTTCGATTTGAAGGAGCAGTTGACCCAGACCTACACGGGAATGGGCTTCGACATCAACGTGCACGACCAGTGGGCCGTCGAGTCGCAAGGCCCGATCCAGGACCGCACGCGCGAGCATCTGGGCACGACCGACAAGGGGATCATCGCGTACCGCCGTCTGCTGGTGGACGCGATCGAGAAGACGCAAGCGGGCGAGAAGACGCTGATGATGCTCGACGAACAGGCGGCCGCGCACCTGACGGGACCCGCATCGATCGACGGCATTGGACCGGCGCAAGGTTGGGACGAGTACTGGAAGGAGTCCGACCTGAAGCGCCGCAACGCTGCTCGTTGGCCCGCGCCCAAGGCTTGAATCGCATCCCGCAAACCAGAATGGAGCGCGCGGGCGCCCGAGCGCCGCGCGAATCGACATGTCCTTTGTAGAAACCCACGGCTTGTGGACGGACGACCAGCATGCTGCCTACGCCGAGTTGCTGGAACGCCTCAAAAAGCGCGATGTTCAGGTCGTTCGTTTTTCGTTTCCCGATCAGCACGGACTGCTGCGCGGCAAGACGCTCGTCGTCGATGAAGCGATCAAGGCGTTCAAGTGCGGGGTAACGCTCACTACCACGCTGCTTGCCAAAGATACGTCGCATCGCACCGTATTTCCTGTGTACACGACGGGCGGCGGCTTCGACATGCCCGAGATGCAAGGGGCCTGCGACACCATGATGATCGCGGACCCCGAAACCTTCCGCGTATTGCCGTGGGCGCCGCATACCGGCTGGGTACTGTGCGATGCCTACTTCAACAGTGGCAGGCCGGTGCCGTTCGGCACGCGGCATCTGTTCCGACGCGCGCTGGAGCAACTCGGCAATCATGGCTTCGAGTTCTGCTCCGGACTCGAAGTCGAGTTCCATGTCTTCAAGGTCGCCAGCCCGAACATGAAGCCGGAACACGCGGGACAACCAGGCGTGCCGCCCGACATCGAACTGCTGTCGCATGGCTATCAGTATCTGACGGAGCTGCGCTATGACGCCGTCGATGAAGTGATGGAGATGCTGCGGCGTGGCATCGAAGGGCTCGGGTTGCCTGTGCGGTCGCTTGAAGTCGAATATGGGCCGAGCCAGTTCGAGTTTACGTTCGCGCCGACGAAGGGCGTTCGCAGCGCCGACGACATGATTCTGTTCCGCAGCGCGGTCAAGCAGATCTGCCAGCGCAATGGCTATCACGCGACTTTCATGTGTCGTCCGCGGATTCCGAATGTGGTGTCGAGCGGATGGCATCTGCATCAATCGCTCGTGCGCGTGGCCGATGGAAAGAATGCATTCATGCCCGGCGACAACACCGCGCCGCTTTCGGCAAGCGGCCAGCACTATCTCGCGGGCCTGCTTGCTCACGCGCAGGGCGCGACTGCTTTGTCGACGCCGACCATCAACGGCTACCGGCGCTATCGGCCGTACTCGAACGCGCCGGACCGCGCGAACTGGGGACGCGACAACCGCGGCGCGATGCTGCGCGTGCTGGGTGGCGCGAACGATCCCGCGACGCGCATCGAGAACCGCGTCGGTGAACCGACTGCAAATCCGTATCTGTACTTCGGCTCGCAGGTGCTATCGGGACTCGACGGTCTGCGGCGCAAGCTCGCGCTTCCTCCATCGGCCGACACGCCGTACGAAACGCAAGCCGATGCGCTGCCTCGCACGCTGGGCGACGCAATCGCCGCGCTGCGCACCGACGAATGTCTGCGCGAAGGCTTCGGCAGCGCGTTTATCGACTACTTTTGCAAGCTCAAGGAAGCGGAGATCGACCGCTTCAACCTGGAAGTCACCGAGTGGGAACACCGGGAGTATTTCGAAACGTTCTGATGGTGTTTCCATCGAAGGAGAGAAGTCATGCCTATCGTCACCTACATTCTGCGCGACGGTGACCGCAGAGAAATCGATGTGCCCGCCGGCACCAGCGTGATGGAAGCCGCGATACACAACAACGTCCGTGGCATCGACGCCGAGTGCGGCGGTTGCCTGTCGTGCGCGACGTGCCATGTCTATGTCGATGCGTCGTCCACTGCGGAGATTCCATCGCCCGACGACTCCGAGCTGGAATTGCTCGATGGCGTGGCCGCCGAACGTCGTCCCGAGAGCCGGCTGAGTTGCCAGCTTGTCGTAATGCCCGCGATGCACGGTCTGGTCGTGCAGATTCCGCCGAAGCAGGGCTGACATCATGAAACGTACGCTGGTGATCGTCGGCGCGTCGTATGCGGGCGTGCAACTCGCGGCGTCCGCGCGGGAACTCGGATTCGACGGAGATATCGTGCTGCTCGGCGATGAGCCCGACGCGCCGTATCAACGTCCGCCGCTGTCGAAGGGCTTTCTCACGGGCAGCTTTGCGGAGGAGCGCCTGCCGCTGCGTTCGCAGGCGTTCTTCGAAGAAGGGCACATTCAATGGAGGCCGTCGACGCGCGCGAGCCGTATCGATCGCGAGAGAAAAGCAGTCGAACTGCACGACGGCACGCGCATCGCGTACGACCATCTCGCGCTGGCGACGGGCGCGCGCGTGCGCAAGCTCGAGTGCCACGGCGCGGCGCACGATGCCGTTCACTATCTTCGCGATCTGCGCGATGCAAGGCGGCTCGCCGAGTCCGCGCGTACGGCACGACGTGCCGTCGTGATCGGCGGCGGCTACATCGGGCTCGAGGCAGCGGCGTCATTGCGTCAGAGCGGGTTGGAAGTCACTGTTGTCGAGACGGAGCCGCGTTTGCTCGCGCGAGTCGCGTCGCCGTGGATGTCCGCCTTCATGCAGCGCGCGCACACCGCGCATGGCGTCTCGTTCGTATTCGGACGCAAGGTGGTGAAGCTGCACGACACCTACGATGTAGTGTCCGTCGAACTCGACGATGAAACACGTCTGCTTTGCGATCTCGTTGTCGTGGGCATCGGCGTGATCCCGAACACGGAACTCGCGGCGGAATGCGGATTGAAGGTCGCAGGCGGCATCTTCGTGGATTCGTATGCGCGCACCAGCGACCCGGCGATCGTGGCCGCGGGCGATTGTGTGTCGTTCGTGCCTCACTGGGCCCCTGACGGTTCGCCGGCGTGCCGCATCGAGTCGGTGCAGAACGCGAACGATATGGCCAGAACGGCAGCCGCTTGCGTCGTCGGGCGCGCCGAGCCGTATCGCGCGCTGCCGTGGTTCTGGTCGGATCAATACGATCTGAAGCTGCAAATGGCGGGCGTGAACGCAGGCTTCACGGACTTCGCCGTGCGCGGCTCTGTTGAAGACAATCGGTTCTCGTTGTTTTACTTTCGCGGCGAAGCGCTCATCGCAGTCGATAGCATCAATCGGCCGCAGGATCACATGCTGGCCCGCAAGCTGCTCGCAAACGGCGCACCGGTTTCGCCGGCGCAGGCCGGCGACCCGCAATTCGATCTGAAGACGCTCGCAAGCGGCGAACAACGCGTCGCGCAAGGAGCGGCATGATGCGCGACCGCAATCGAAGCCGGCCGCTGGTGGGCGTCGTGTGCGACCGCTTTTTCGTCGGCGAGCACGATCTGCATAGCGCGAAGCACAGCTATGTCCGCGCGTTGATGGCAGGCTCGCGCGTGAGCCCCGTTCTGATTCCCGCCTCTCAAGACATCGATTCGATCGAAGGGTATCTCGACGGTGTGAGCGGTTTGCTGTTTCCGGGCGGCGCATCGAATGTCGAGGCGAGGCGCTACGGCGGACCTGTCGATGCCGACATGCTCGTCGATCCCGACCGCGATCACGTCGCGCTGGAACTGATGCGTGGCGCAGCCGCGCGGGGCATGCCTTTTCTCGCGATATGCAGGGGCTTCCAGGAAATGAACGTGGCCTTCGGCGGGACGTTGCACGCCGACATTCAAGCGTCGGGGCACTCGGCGGACCATCTCGAAGACCTCGATGAAGACCTGCACATTCGCTATCGATACCGGCACGACGTCGAACTCGTTGCGAAGGGCACATTGTCCGCGCTCGCGGGTGGGCGACGCGTGCGCGTGAATTCGCTGCATCGGCAGGGCGTGGCGGCCCTCGCGCCAGCGCTGACTGTCGAGGCGCGCGCCTCTGACGGGCTGATCGAGGCGTATCGCCTGAGCGGGCACGACTTCGCGCTGGGGGTGCAGTGGCATCCGGAAGCGATGATGGAAAGCGATGCGCTATCACGCGCGCTCTTCGAAGCATTCGGCGCAAGCTGCCGCCGTTACGCCGCGCTACACGCAGCCGCTCATCACGAGAGTTAGACCCATGTCAGCAGACCGCATCGACCTCAACCTGTTGCGCGTGTTCGACGCGATATTCGAGGACCGCAATCTCGCGCTCGCGGGCAAGCGTCTGAACCTCAGTCAGTCCGCGATCAGTCACGCGTTGGCCCGGATGCGCGACGTGCTCGGCGATGACCTGTTCGTGCGCACGGGAAGGGGCATGGAGCCGACCGTGCGCGCAATAGGCATGGCGGTGCAGGTGCGAGGGGCGCTTGCGCAAATCAGGGCCGCTCTGGGCGTGGATGCTTTCGACCCGAGTGTCGCGCGGCGCAAGTTCGTGGTGGCCGCGAACGACTACATCACGTCGCTCGTGCTGGGACGGCTCAGTCAACGCCTGCGCGCCGATGCGCCGCTGGTGGACCTGGTCGTGCGGCCGTCGACACGGCTCGATCTCGCGGGACAGATCGACGTCGGCAAGATCGATATCGCGGTCGGCATATTCGCCGATGTCCCGTCACGCTTTCGCTCGGCGAAGCTTTGGGAGCAGACGGACGTCCTTCTGCTTCATCGCGACCATCCGATCGCGGACCGGCCGATCACGCGCGACGATCTGCTGTCGTATCCGCTCGTTGCGATTTCACAGGGCGGCGAGGAGGAGGGCGCCGTGGGCGGCTTTATCGTCGAGCGAGGGCTGGCGCGGCAGTCGGAAATGTTCAATCGCGAAGCGTTCAACCGCGCCTTTGCAAATGCCGTCGAACCGCCACGGATGCGCATGTCCGTCGCGCATTCGCTTGCGATTCCCGCACTGCTTCGTCATAGCGACATGCTCGCATTGGTGCCATCGTCATTGGGCCGCGAACTGGCGCGCCATGGCGAGCTGAAGATGTGCGCGACGCCCTACGATTGCCCCAACGTCACCGTGTGCGCCGTCTGGCATGAGCGCAACGACGTCGATCCCGCTTTGCAATGGCTGAGGCATCAACTTGCCGATGTCGCGCGCCAGGTCCGCAGCGGTTGATTCGATCCGTTCAAGATCGATATGCAAACAATTCACTGCACGGCAGCTTGTGCGCTGACTCGAGCGAACGTCGCCGAATCGGCGGGAAATGCGCGCGTTTTCTATTCAATGCGGTTGCATCGCGAGAACACTTCGACATTTCTCACTTCATTGCATGCCGCGCTTTCGTAATCGCCCGGGTTGTTCGGCCGATTTTGCGATCCTAAGCTTGGCGCTCGCTGGAAATCGCGTTGTTGCACCTAGCGGCGTTCATGCGAACCGCGCGAACGAATGGCTTTCGACACAGGCGGGCAGGGCAGGGACCGGGCTTGCATCGGCCGCGCCGACAATTCAACTCCCTTCGATGAGGATGCAATGGAAGAGACCAGGACCGTCGATGTACAGGCGCTCATCAATGAGCACCCGTTCTCCCGCTTTCAGTGGCTCGTGTTTGCGATGTGCTTCGTGATCGTGCTGATGGACGGCTTCGATACGGCGGCGATCGTTTTCATCGCGCCTTCGTTACTTTCGCAGTGGCATATCGGCAAAGCGGCGCTTGCGCCCGTGCTGAGTGCCGCACTCTTTGGACTCGCTTGCGGCGCGCTGCTCTCGGGTCCGCTGTCGGACCGAATGGGGCGACGACTCGTATTGATATCGGCTGTGCTGCTATTCGGTGTTTCGTGTTTCGGTTCGGCGTACGCAACGGACTTGACCGAACTGACTGCGCTGCGCTTTATCACAGGCGTCGGCCTGGGTGCAGCGATGCCTAACGCCGTTACGTTGATGAGCGAATTCTGCCCGGACGCCCGACGCGCGACCATCGTCAATCTGATGTTCTGCGGATTTCCATTGGGTGCTGCATTTGGCGGATTTCTCGCGGCATGGATGATTCCGCAGTTCGGCTGGCGCAGCGTCCTGCTGTTCGGCGGAACGGTGCCGTTGCTGCTCACGGCGATGCTCGTATTCATGTTGCCCGAGTCGGTCCGTTACATGGTGGCCAAAGGGCACCCGGTCCATCGGATTCGCAAGGTACTGGCTCGGATCAGCGCGCGCGCCGGTTCCGCGCAAGCGTTCATCATGCAGGAAAGCGTGAAGCATGCGCACGGGAGCGGCGGCATACGCATTGTGCTTTCGCGTTCGTTCATCGTCGGCTCCGTGATGCTGTGGCTTTGCTACTTCATGGGTCTCGTCATCTTCTATGGACTCGTCAACTGGATGCCCGTCCTCCTCAAAGAGGCGGGAATGAGTTCGCAGCGCGCCGCGCTGGTTTCCGCGCTGTTCCCACTGGGTGGCGCCGGCACGGTGTTGTGCGGGATGCTGATGGATCGCTTCAATGCGAACCGCGTCGTCGGCGCAGCGTATGCATTGGGTGCGATCAGTGTGTACGCGATTGGCCAGGCGATCGGCAATATCGGCTTGCTGGCGTGCGCGGTGTTCGTTGCGGGCGTGCTGGTGAATACGGCGCAGGCGTCGATGCCCGCTCTCGCGGCGGCGTTCTATCCGACGGCGGGGCGCGGAACGGGTGTCGCGTGGATGCTGGGGGTGGGACGATTCGGCGGGATTGCGGGTTCGTTTCTCGTCGCTGAACTGTCGAAGCAGCAGGTCAGCCTGTCCGGCATCTTTACCGTCGTGGCAATCTCAGGTGCGGTGTCGTGCGCGGCGCTGCTGATCAAACAGGCAACCAGCAACAACACCGTAGCGTCCGAAGTGCCTGACGGCGAATCGCTCGCGCACTAGAAAAAACGAGCCTCGGTTGAGGCTCGCTTTGTCGATGCTTGCTCGCAAGCCGCCATTGCATCTCAATGCAAGAGTGGCTCGATGTTGTAAGCGATGCGACCCGCCGGCAGGAAGAAAAGCGCAATCACTGCGCCACCCTTGGCCTCCGGATAATGATGGCTGCCCGGCGCGGGCGCGGTCCAGCCGCCATGGCACCAGCCATTCGGTCCCGCGAGCGTGGCCCCTTCGTCGAGCGGCACGACCAGATTGAATTCCCCGTACGGGTGGGCGTGATAGTCGCCACGGAAGCTGCCTTCGGGATTGTTCTGCATGTTGTCGGTGCTGTCCATCAGCACGGCTGTGATGCTGAAGTAGAACGTCTCCGCGCAGGGCGCAACGAGCCGCGCGCGCCGATATCTCGGCCCGGCAATTTCGACGTCGGCGGCCCAGCCTTCTTTCACGCCTTGGGTAACGAGCGTGGAAAGATCCTTGTATAGCTCGCTGTCGACGCCGTATTTCGAGTTCAGCCATTGCTCGACTTCAGTACCCGTCGTCATGTCCTTGACCTCTTCGAGAAAAGGCAGGCAGCGCGCGATGAGTTGATCTTTGGTGCTGGTGACATCGGATTGAGACATTCACGTTCTCCTTGAATCGAATTGTCCTGATCGCTTTTACGGCAATGTCACGATGCCATAGCGATTCCGGCTAAAGAAGCGAATTCATTTCAACACCACAATGAACGCGGTTCATATCGCGGATGCCGATCTTGCACGCCGAGAAAGAAGCCTGTTTTATCACTTCGTTCAATATCGGATTGAACACATTTCACCGGCTATTTTCAGCCGACCTTCGACCCGGAAATTGACTCGCTTCTAGCGAATTTCTCTTCGCTCATTCGATGGTCGAAAAGATTGCTGCCTTCAACATGCAAATCAGAGCGGCAAGATTCTTCCGCAATTTTTTCGCTGCTTTGAGTGCCGTCGACGGCTCAAGGTTTTCCCCGTTGTTGCTTTTATTGTCCAACCCTAAGCTCGCCGCGATGCTTTTACCAATGACCAGATTTTGGCATCCGAATTAACCAATGGAAATCAAGGAGACGTCATGAAATTCGGCAGCATTGCGGCAGTGGCAGCAGGGGTGTTCAGCGCTTCGGCTTTTGCACAAGGCAGTGTCACGCTGTACGGCGTCATGGACACTGGTATCGAATACGTTTCCCACGCCAATGCAGCGGGGGATCATGTCATTCGGATGCCGGGCATCACGGGCGAAGTGCCTTCCCGTTGGGGCATGCGCGGCGCGGAAGACCTTGGCGGAGAACTCAAGGCGACCTTCATTCTCGAAAGCGGGTTCAATCCTCGCGGCGGCGATTCCGGGCAGGGCGGCCGCCTGTTTGGACGACAGGCGTGGGTCGGGCTCGAGGGGCCGTGGGGCGCACTGACTTTCGGACGCCAGTACACGATGACGTATTGGGCGATGGCGGATGCCGATATTCTCGGCCCGGACATCTACGGCATTGGCTCACTGGATGCTTTTGTGCCGAATGCACGAAGCGACAACACGGTCGTCTACAAAGGCAAGTTCTACGGCATGACGATCGGCGCATCGTGGTCCTTTGGACGCGATAGCGCGGGCACGGGCAACTCGCCGGGGCAAGGCACCTGTGCGGGACAGGTACCCGGCGATGCGAACCAGTGTCGCGAATGGAGCGCGATGCTCAAGTACGACGGCACGTATTTCGGCATTGCCACTGCCTACGACGAACAGCGCGGCGGCAAGAATGCGGCCGCGAACTTCTTCGACGGGGCCGCCGCTCCATTCCCGATTGCATCCAGCGGTGACAAGGACGCGCGCCTTCAGGCGAACGGCTATGTGAACCTGGCGGGCGTGAAGATCGGCGGGGGATGGCTGGGCCGTCGGGTGGAGTCGGGGGGAAGCGGAGGCGACGTCCGCTCCAATCTGTTCTACGTCGGCGCGCAGTACTACGTGACGCCCGCGTTCGCAGTCGATGGAGAAGCATATCGCGTCATCGTCCAGCAGCAGGATGCGCGTGCAACCATGGCGAGTTTGCGCGCGACTTACTTCCTGTCGAAGCGGACTGCTGTGTACGGCAATGTCGCGTACCTGTGGAATAGCGCGCACGCTCGCTATTCCGTCAGCGCGGGCGGCGGTGGCACGACGCCCGCGGCGGGCGTGGGGCAACTCGGCGCGATCGTGGGCGTACGGCATTCCTTCTGAGCTGGCGCGGCGTGCAGAACGCCGCGATGCGTCGGACTCCACCGACCCGACGTATTGCGGCGTTTGACGACGGGAGCACTCAGTGACCCGCCGTGTCGTCTGCCGTATTCAATCGGTCAGGAATCGAATCCGAGGAAACTGGAAAAGCCTTGAACAGGCTCACGCGCCATATCGAGACTATTTAGCGCCGAGTTCTCGTCCGCGAATCCAAGACTCATACCGCAGACAACGTCGAAGTCCGCAGGAAATCCCAAGTGCGTCGATATGATGTCCTGATAGCGCGCGAATGAGACCTGCGGACACGTATTCAAACCGACGGCGCTCGCCGCAATCATCACGGTTTGAATAAAGATGCCGCAGTCGAGCCAGCTGTACTTGCTTAGAGAAGAATCGACGGCAAATATCAGGCCGACGGGCGCGCCGAAGAAATCGAAGTTCCTTGCCGTTGCACGAGCACGTTCGTGGATGTCCGTCTTCGAAATCCCTAGCGCGCCGTAATATGTCGCGCCAAACGCTTCCTGCCTCGTTCGCATGGCTTCGGGCAACGGGTCGGGCAAGTGCCGCAATGGCGGATGGCGATCTTCAATTTGGGCTCGCCTCAATGCGTCGCTAAGCGACAGCTTGTCTTCTCCCGCCAATACATAGACCCGCCAGGGCTGTGTATTCGAATTGCTGGGCGCGGATCGTGCGACATCGAGAATCTGTTCGATAACGTGACGTGGAATGGCATCCGGTCTGAAGCATCTGACAGCGCGACGCGATCTGATGACTGCGTCGACGATGGATGCATTCGGATGAGAGTGGCGGTCGAGTTTCATGAGTAGATCGTGCTTGCCAGGTTCATCGCGATGATGACATATCGAATGCATCGATCGCGGTGAAATCTGTGCAAGCCAGAAATGAATGCGGCAGGGGCAGATGTAACGTGATGCGGCCGAACTGCTCGACAACCGCCGCCGATAGACCGGGCTGCTCGCCGCAATGAGAGCACGGGAGCCTGCTTACGGCTCGCTCGTGCGCGCGAGCCTTCCCGTTCAGGTGGACAGAATGGTGACGAGTGCCACAGCGGAATCGCCGGCCAGTTGGCCGCCGTTGTTTTCGGCAAGCGCCACCTTCGCGCCAGGGCGTTGCCGCGCGCCTGCTGTGCCGCGCAACTGCTGTGTAAGCTCGACGATCTGCGCAACGCCCGTCGCGCCGACGGGATGGCCACGCGACAGCAGGCCACCACTAGGATTGACCGACACGCGGCCGCCGATACCCGTATCGCCGGAGCGGATCAGCCCTGGCGCATCGCCGGGCGCGCACAGGCCGAGGTTTTCGTAGTGGATGAGTTCAGCGGGCGCGGACGCATCGTGCAATTCGACGACGTGTATGTCTGACGGACCGATGCCCGCTTCTTCATAGGCGGCCTTTGCCGCGCGGACCGCGACGAGTTCGTCCGACCCGTCGGCCTTCGCGGATACGATGGAACTTGCGCGAATGAACACAGGACGAATGTCGCGCGTTGCTGCGTAGTGCTCCGAGCAGATGAACACGGCCGCGCCGCCGTCGCCGATCGACGAACACATGAATAGCGTCAGCGGGTCGCTGACCATCCGGCTCGCCAGTACTTTTTCAACGCTCGTTTCGTTGCGGAACTGCGCATGCGGATTCAACGAACCCGCGTGGCGGCTCTTGACCACCACGCGCGCGAAGTCGCTTGCGTCGGCGCCCGTTTCTTCCATCCATTTGCGCGCTTTTGCGGCGTAGAGATCCATGAAGAGCGAACCTGTGCCCGTCGTCACGCCTTCGGGCAGCGGCTCTTCGAGATCGACAGCCTTCGCGAACGCCCCGAATGAGACCGCCTTGTCCTCGTGCGTGAGCTTCTCGACGCCGACGGCGAGCGCCGTTTCGCACTGTCCCGATGCAACCGAGAGCCACGCGAGATTCAGCGCCGAACTGCCGGACGCGCATGCGTTCTCGATGTTGTACATCGGCTTGCCGTCGAGCCCCGTATTGCGCAACGACGATTGAGCGCGAATCATCTCCTGTCCCGTCACGACGCCTGCCGCCGCGTTGCCGAAAAACACGCGCTCGACGTCGTTCGCGGTGACGCCGGCATCCTTCAGTGCGAGCGACACCGCTTCCTCAGCGAGCGACTTGAGATAGCGTTCGAGAAACTTGCCAAAGGACGTCATGCCGACGCCACCGATTACCACTTTGCGCATTACTGCCTCCAATGATCAACATCTGAATGTGTTGCGATGACGGTGTCCCGCGCATCGCGCTTAGTCGAGAATCTTTCCGCGCGTCTCCGGCATGCGCGCGTAGACGACGAAGCCGATCGCACATACGGCTGCCACGTAGACCCACAGGTATTGCGACAGACCGGAATTCGACATCGCGGTCACGATGTAGGGCAGCGTGCCGCCGAACAGCGCTGCCGATACAGCGTAAGGCAGCGCCACGCCGGTGGCGCGTACCTGTACAGGGAACTGCTCGGCCATGACGGAAGCACAGGTTGCGGCGAAGCCCGACGAAAGCAGCATGCCGATCGTCGCGATCACCGTCGCGCTCCAGAAGTCATTGGCCAAAAAGTGAAGGGCTGGCCATGCGAACAGCGCGGAGCCGCCCGCGAACGCGAGCAGTACCGGCTTGCGGCCGATGCGATCCGACAACATGCCGATAAACGGAATCGCGATGAGCGAAACCACGATCGAAATCACGCTTGCGCCGAACGCGTCATGCAGCGGCAGGCCCGTGCGCAGGTGAGCTAGCGTCGGGAACAGTACGAGCCAGAGATAGTTGCAGAGATTGCCCGCCATCGCGATGCCGATCACGCGCAGTGCCGCGCGGCGGTGCTCGCCGACGATCACGAGGATGGGATGCCGCTCGCGTCGATGAGCTTGCGTGGTTCGCTTGAATGCGTCGGTTTCGGCGACGGCGAGCCGGACCCACAGCGCGACGAACCCGAGCAGTCCCGCGATCGCGAAGGCGATTCGCCAGCCCCAGTTCGCCATGCCGGCGGGATCGATCATCGAAGTGAGGACGGAGCCGATCGACGCAGCGACGAGCACGCCCGCATTGACAGCGAAGTGCTGCCACGAGCCCGCGAAGCCCCGCCGTGACGGCGCAGACGATTCGATCAGAAACGTCGATGCGGAGCCGAATTCGCCGCCCGCCGCGAAGCCCTGGACGAGCCGCGCGAGAACGAGCACGAGTGGCGCCGCCATGCCGATGGTTTGGTAGCCGGGACATAGCGCGATCACGAGCGAGCTGCCGGCCATCAGCGCTACCGACAACGTGAGACCGTTCTTGCGTCCGCGCCGGTCGGCGAATGCGCCGAGCAGCGCGCCGCCGACCGGCCGCATCACGAAGCCGACCGCGAACACGGCAAACGCGGAGAGCAGCGAGACACGATCGTTGTGGGCCGGAAAGAAATGTCGGGAGAAGAGCGGCGCGAAGGTCGCGTAGATGAGCCAGTCGGTGAACTCGACGATCGTGCCGAGTGTCGCCGCTACGATGGCCTTGCGCTGGGCGCGCGTGAACGGTGTCGCCGCTGCGTCGGCAACGTTCGGAAGGGCGGTATCCATGATGTCTCCGTGTCTCTTTGTGACGAATGCGCCGGCTACGCGACGCATGCAGTGAGTGCCTGGCTCTGCGCTTTAGCAGTGCAGACCGGTTATCCGGCCTGGCACATGAACCGATCGTAGGTTTTGCGAGCGGCGCCGCGCAAACGACATTTTTTGCGCTCTCGATTGAGATTTTTTGTAGTGAACCAGCGGGCCGCCGACGTGCGCGGGTGAGCGTTTTCAATTGACGCAAAGTCAATCGAAGCCGCGAAAAATGTCGTTTGAGCGTGTGTGGTGTAGCGCCCTAGCATGAGATGCACAGGCTTTCCAATTCACGGAGACATCACATGACTGCTTCACCCCACAACCACGCCACGGAGGTCGCAATCGTCACGGGCGGCGCGAAGGGCATCGGGCTTGGCATCGCTGCGGCGCTGGCCCGCGACGGCCGGCGCGTTGCGCTTTTCGATCTCGACCGCGCGGCGCTCGATCACGCGGCAAGCACGCTGGCCGCTTCCGGCGCGGACGTGATCGGCTTGCCTGTCGATGTCACGAAGGGCGAATCCGTGAACCAGGCGGTGGACGCCGTGATCGAGCGTTTCGGCCGGATCGACGTGCTGGTGAACAATGCGGGCATCGTGCGCGACAAGCGCATCACGAAGATGAGCGATGACGACTGGGATGCCGTCATTGACGTGAATCTGAAGTCGCAGTTCCTGTGCTGCCGCGCGGTGCTCGCGCACATGATCCCCGCGCGCTATGGGCGCATCGTCAACATCTCGTCGCGTGCATGGTTGGGCGGCGTCGGGCAGTCGAACTACTCGGCGGCAAAGGGCGGCGTGGTGAGCCTCACGCGCAGCCTCGCGCTCGAATGGGCCAGTGCCGGCATCACCGTGAACGCGATTGCGCCGGGAATCGTCGATACGCCGCTCTTTCGCACGTTCGATCCCGATCTTCAGGAGCGGCTCAAGAAGTCCGTGCCCGTGCAGCGCATCGGCACACCGGCCGACATCGCACAGGCGGTGCTGTTCTTCGCGCAACGGGAAGCCTCGTACATCACGGGGCAGATGCTCTACGTGTGCGGCGGCCGGTCGCTGTCGTCGCCGAGCGTGTGACGGAGGATGCCATGACAGTTCACTACAGCGTGTCGGACCATGTGGCCGTCATCAGACTTGACCGCCCCGAGGCGCTCAATGCGCTCGACCTCGATAGCCTCGAAGCGCTGCGTGCCACACTTTGCGCCGCGCGCGACGACGATGACGTGCGAGTGATCGTGCTCACGGGCGCGGGACGCAAATCGTTTTGCGTCGGCGCCGATCTGAAGAACACCGTGCCGCCTTCGACGAACTTCGGGTCGTCGTTCGTCCGGTCGATCGACCGCGCGGCAGCCGAGGGTATCTATGTGCGGTTGATGGATCTGAGTTCGCTGCGCGTTTTCAAGCCGATGATCGCGGCGATCAATGGCTATTGTCTTGGCGGCGGGCTCGAGCTTGCGTTGCAGTGCGACTTGCGGATCGCCTCGAACAATGCGGTGTTTGGCTTGCCCGAAGCCGTCGTCGCGAGCATCCCGGCCGTGTGTGGCATTCAGGCGCTGCAAAAAGCGGTGCCGTCAGCGATCGCGATGAAGATGCTGCTGACGGGCGGCAAGATCGATGCGTCGTACGCGGAGCGGGTGGGTCTGATATCCGACGTCGTCGAGCCCGAAGCGCTGATCGACAAGGCGCTCGAACTCGCGGGCACGATCGCGGCGAACGGCCCGCTCGCAGTGCAGATGATCAAGAAGGTGGCGCAGACGAGCAGCAACGTGCCGCTCACGCAGGCGCTCGAATTCACGGAGCTGGCGTGGGGCGCGATGCGCGACTCGGAAGATCGCGTCGAAGGCCGCAAGGCGTTCGCCGAGAAGCGCAAGCCTCAATTCAAAGGGCGGTAGAGGGCGTTAAAGCGTGGGGCGTTAAACGGCGCTCAAGCGGGTCAGCCTCGTGCATCGCCGATCGACAGAAGCCAGTTGCGGAATGCCGCCAGCTCGGGTTTCGACAGATGCTCGCGCGGGTAGACGAGGTAGTACGTGAACGCGCCCTGATCGAGCACGAACGAAAACGGCGTCACGAGCGTGCCGTCGCGCAGCTGATCGGCGACGAGCACGCGCTGCGCCATCGCGATGCCATGTCCTTGCGTTGCCGCGAAATAGGCAAGGACCGAGCTTTCGTAGCTGAGCCCGCTTAACGGATTGACGCCGCGCACGCCCGCGGCGTCGAGCCATTTGGCCCAGTCCTCGCGGCGCGCCATCGAATGCAGCAGTGGCACGCCGCGCAGGCTCCCGGGCGTTGCGTCATTCAGGTCGGGATGCGCGCGCAGGAACTCGGGGCTGCACACGGGCACCAGTTCGTTCGGCACGAGCCGGTCGGAGCCGATATCGGACGAGGGTGCATGCGAGAGGCGGATTGCCGCGTCGACGTCCTCCGTATTGAAGTCGACGGGCTGCAGCGACGTCGTGAGGCTGACTTCGATGTCCGGATGCTCGCGGTGAAACGTCGACAGGCGTGGCAACAGCCAGTTCATCGAGAACGTCGTATAGCCGCGAATCTTGAGTGTGCGGCGGCGCCGCGCTTCCGTGAGATTGATCGTCGCGGTGCGCATGGTTTCGAAACCGCGCGCGACATCGGCGAGATAGCGTTCCCCCATCGGCGTCAACGCGATGGCGCGATGGCCGCGCTCGAACAGCTGTACGCCGAGCTGGTCTTCGAGCAGCTTGATCTGCCGGCTGACGGCGGCGGGCGTGACGTTGAGTTCATTTGCGGCGAGCTGCACGCTGAGCAGGCGCCCGCATACCTCGAAGGCTCGCAGCGCGTTGAGTGACGGAAGGGTTCGCATCGAAAAATGTTAGCACGCGCGCCGCGTAGCGCGACCTGGGGAATCCGCACGGTACGGGCGCACGCGTTCGCTTCAGCAATTCTCAATCGAGTGCGAAAGAAATGTCGTTTGTCGGCGGCTTCTTCGCGCCGTATCGTTGCTTCAAAGACAATCAGTGAGACTCCCGGAGACAACCATGTTGGATGATGTGCGAGTTCTGGCCTGGGGCGCGAGCCATGCAGTGAGACTCTGCGCCACGCTCATCGAGCGCGCCGGGGCCCGAATCTCCGTTGCTGAAGCGGCATCGCCCGATGACTTCGCGCACGACGTGATCATCGTTTCGTCGGACGTGTGCACGGCCGCGCAGAGAAGCGCCATTGCGGAGTTGAAGGCTGCGGGCAAGTACATCGTGTGCGACATCACTGCAATGGGACCACAAGCCTCGCGCGCGGGCACGGCCTGGTCCGACGCGCAGGTTCAGGCGATCAGCGGCCTGATGGATACGACGGGCTTCGCGAACGGCGAGCCGGTACGGATCGGCGTCCCGTTCGCGGAGATTTCGGCGGCTCTGTACGCGTCCGCTGCGATTGCAGCGGCGCTGCGGGTGAAGCGTCTGCGCGGGATCGTGCAGAACATCGATGTCACGCTCTTCGGCTGCGCGGCAAGCGCACTGACGACCTTTCTACCGGCGGCCTTCGCAGGGGCCGCGGCTGGCCGGGTCGGCAACCGGCATCCCGCATGCGCGCCGTGGAACGCGTACAGGACGCGCGATGGCTGGATACTCATCTGCACCAGCACGGAAGAGCAATGGCGAAAGATCAGGCGCGTGGCTGGCGTGCCGCGACTCGACGCGCCTCGCTTTGCCACGTTGCGCGACCGCGTGCGCAATGTCGACGAACTCGATCGGCTGATCGAAACGTGGACGGCGACGCTGAACACTGACGAATGCTCGGCACTCTGCGAGCGCATCGGCGTCGCGGCGGGACCCATCGTGACGGTCAAGGGTCTTTCCGCCGAGCCGAATTTCCGCATGCGCCACGCAGATGCGGCAAGACAGATCGACGCCGGAGGTATCGATCGCGAGACGTACGGGCACGTGTCGGTGTTCGGCGTGTCGCGGCTCGCGGATAACGCGCATGCCATGTCGCGGACAACCGTCGATAGCGACGCTCTCGCGCCCCATGTCGGCCCGCTAACGGGAATCAAGGTCGTCGAGATCGGGCAGTACACGACGGCGCCGCTCGTCGGCAAGCATCTGGCGGCGCTCGGCGCGCAAGTCGTGAAAATCGAGCCGCCCGATGGCGAAGTCGCACGATCGTGGACACCGGGGCAGGCCGGCACCAGCTATTTTTTCGCGCTCAACAATACGGACAAGCAGACCATTTCGCTCGATCTGAAGCAGGAAGCGGATCGCGCGTATCTGCGCACACTGCTTGCCGACGCGGACGTGCTCGTCGAAAACCTGCGGCCGGGCGCGCTCGCAAAGCTGGGCTTCGGACGCGAGGCGCTCGGCGAGATCAATCCGCGTCTGATCTATTGCTCGATCTCTGGCTTCGGCATCCGGTCCGCGTATCCTGCAAGGCCCGCCTTCGATACCGTCATTCAGGCCATGAGCGGTCTGATGGATCTGACGCGCAGCAACGGCGAGCCCGTCAAGCTGGGCGCGTCTGGCGCCGATATTCTCGGCGGACAGGCGGCGCTCTTCGCCATCGTCGCGAATCTCGCCGGGCCTTCGCGACAGGCGGGGACGTTCGTTGAAATTTCGATGCAGGACGTAGCCGCGTGGTGCGCGCTGTTTGCGTCGGGTAATCCCGCGCCTGCGGGAGTCGTCGTCTTGTGTATCGACGGCCATGTGTGGCTCGACAGCGACGAGCGTCTTTCGGCGGATGCGCTCGTCGAGTGCGCGACGCGGGCGCGATGCGCTTCGCTGACACGAACGTCCGCCGTTGCTGCGCTGGCCGACGCCGGCGTACGCGCTGTGCCGATCGCGCGTGTGCACGAACTCATCGCGGACAGCGATTTTCTCGCGGATGTGCTGAGCGTAGCGCGCGACGCCAAGGGCACCTTCTGGCCGGTCTTAAGGGTGCCGTACCGGCTTTCAGCTACGCCGGCCCGCATTTGCAACGTACCGGGCGAACCACGCTCCCCGATGGTATCGGCCGCATGCGTGAGCCTGACGTAAGTTCTCCATGACACGAATCGCTGACCTGATTTGCGTATCCAATGCGTGACAACGTACATGTGCCGCAATGCAGCTTGCCGTGCCGCTCTTTGTCTGCAGGCACGTGGTCGACTGTCGCGCGGATGCCCGTCGACGAACTGAACATCGACAAGGTACGTCGGTGCGGTGATCGCTGGTTCATCGCCGCATCGGCAGGTCCAGCCGCCACGTCAGATTGCTGCGCGCGCGCGTTTCGCAGCGAGCGTGAAAAAAGTCCGTGAGATAGATGCGGGGACGCGCCAGCAGGTCGCCCAGGATGGTCCGTTCGTGCAGGTCGTATGCACGGTCATCGAGGTCCGGCCGCTCGGCACGCAGGCGTTCCCCGTCCCGACGAAAAAGGCCGCGCGAAGCGCCGAGCACGGCAAGGTCGATATCGCACGCGAAACGTTCGTCCAGTCCGGGCGGCACGTTCGTATGCCGCGTCGCGAGGATCATGTCGCAGATGTGCTCACACGCCGCGATACGGCCGTCCGCCCATTGCCGGAACCAGTTCGCGCTGCGTTGCTCGTTGTCGCGCGCGCCGGGCGCGTAGATCACGTCGTGGCACCACACTGCAAGCTCGACGGCATCGGGATGCGGAATCTCGTCGCGCGCCCGGTCGAAATCGCGCAAGCAGCGGCGCACATGCAGCAGCGTGTGGTATTGACGTGCCGGTTCCGCATAGCGCTGCGCGAGGTCGGCGCAAACGGCCTCGGCACGCATGCCGCCGCTGCGTAACCACAATGCGATGAAGCGCGCCTGAGTCTGCGTCATTGCGTTCGATTCCCGTCATGTGCCGATGTGCACTCGTCCGGCGCGGCACGCAACGCGGCGTCGCTGTCCGGCGGCCGGAGCGTCGCGATGTTCAAAGAAACTCCCTGCGAATGTCGATGCTCGATCGTTGCCCGATGTTGCGGTAGTGATGCACGAGCCACATATCCGCCTCGTGCCGCCCCTTGTCGTGCAGCCCGCACAGGAAATCCCAATCGGCGTTGTACTTGCTGGACACGCTCAGCGTGCACATCGCGTCGTCGGATCGAATGGAATGGATCAGCATTTCCTTCATCTCGCCGCGCTCGATCTTGCCCTGCTGGATCAGTTCGGTCACGAACGCGATCGCTCGCATTTCACGCATCAGCGACGAGTTGAAGCTGATTTCGTTGATGCGATTGAGAATCTCAGCGGCCGAGATCGGCACGCCCCGGCGAACGAGCGGATTGATGTGGACGATCACGATGTCACGCGTATTGCAGTTGTAAATCAGCGGATAGATGGCCGGGTTGCCCATGTAGCCGCCGTCCCAGTAGTGCTCGCCGTCGATGGTGATCGCCTGGAACAGCGTCGGCACGCACGCGGACGCGAGCACCGCGTCCACACAGACGTCGTCGCCCGTGAAGAGGCGGATCTTCCCCGTCTCCACGTTGGTCGCACACAGGAAGAGACGGATGGGGCAGTGCTTGCGCAACGCGGCGAAGTCGACCTGGTTTTCGAGCACCTCGCGCAGCGGATTCAGATTGTTTGGATTGAACTGGTAGGGCGAGAAGACGCGCAGCATCATGTCGGCAAACGCGTAGAGCGGCGAATGATCGAGCCCGAAGCTGTGCGTCCCTTTCAGCCAGGGCATCCAGCGCAGCGGGTTGTAGCGGTCGGCGGAATGCGAGACGGCGCGCCAGAAGTCGTGCAGCGCCTGGCGCGCACCGTCCGCGCCGCCTTTCGACAACCCGTACGCGAGCACGGTGGCGTTCATCGCGCCGGCGCTGGTCGCGCTCACGCCCTCGATCGTCAGACGGTCGTCTTCGAGCAGCCGGTCGAGCACGCCCCACGTATACGCGCCGTGCATCCCGCCGCCTTGCAACGCCAGCGCGACCGGCTTGCGCGCGTCGTCGCCTTGAGCTCTTGTGTTCTTCGTCGTCATTTTCTGTCTCGTCGATCGCTGCGGAACGTATTGCGTATCCGGCGCGGTGCGTCAGCCGGTCTCGCGCCGATGCGCCGCTCGACAGCCGGCGAGATCGGCTCGATCAAGGCTCGATCAAGGCTCGATCAAGGTTCGATCAAGGCTCGATCAAGGTTCGATCAAGGCCCAGTCAAGGCCCAGTCAAGGCCCAGTCAAGGCCCGATTAAGGCCCGATTAAGGCCCGATCAGGCCCGGTCAGCCCGATCAGGTCCATCATCCTGTGCCCGGCGCCAGTGCATCGAGCAATGCTTTGGCCTCTCGCATATCGGCGGTGTCGAAGCCCTCCGACAAGCCGTCGTACACCTGGGACAACACCCGCCGCGCGTCGTCCGCCTTGCCCTCGTCTTGCCACAGACGGGCGAGGCTCGACGCGGCGCGCAACTCGAGCGATCTCGCGCCCAGACGGCGAGACACGTCGAGCGCCTTGCGAAAACAGTGTTTGGCTTCGTCGCGGCGAGCCGATGCGCGATCGTCGTCATTCTCGCCCCCGAGCAACAGGCTGCCCTTGAGCCGATACAGTTCCGCCTCATACCAATGCTCGTCCGATTTTTCGACGATCGCCATGGCCTCTTCGAGTGTCCCCATGCCGCTCGCCGTGTCACCCGCGCGCCGGTAGCTGTCGGCGAGGAGCGCCAGAAAATACGAGCGATGGTCTTCGCCGCCGGCAGCGCGGTCGGCGGCGAGGCCTCGCCGCATCTGGGCGATCCCCTCGTGGATATTTCCCAGCTCGCTCAACACCCAGCCGCAGAAAATGGTTCCCCACGCGAGCCAGTAGGGCAGCCCCTGTTCGGTCGACAGCGTGATGACGGCTTCGGCATGCTCGCGGGCCAGCGACGATTCACGCCGAAGCTGATGCAACTCGGCCGCGTAGGCGAGGGCGAATGCCAGATTCGGGCCGTGGGCGATCTTATGCGCAAGAGCAAGCACCTCCTGGCAGCGCTTGCGGGCCTGGTCGGGGTATCCCTGAAGCCATAAGGTCAGCGTGAGGAAGTTCAGCGCCCGGATGCCGGGGTCTACGCCGTGCGCGAACGCATGGGCCTGATGCTGCTCCGGATCGTAGATCGCAAGCGCCTGTTCATGATGGTTGCGGGCGTCGGCGAGGTTCCCCTGCAGGAACAGGCACGCGCCGAGTGCGCCATGCGCTTCGACGAGCAGGGCGGGATCCTTTGCACGCCGCGCCACGTCGAGCATCTGCTTGCCCAGTTCGCGCGCCGTCGCGTACTCCCCGTGCGTCATGTAATGGATTCTCAGGCCCAGTTGCGCCGCGAAGCGCTGCGCCGCGTCGCCCGTCTGCTCGCATAACGCCAGCGCGCGAGTATAGGCCGCAGCGACTTCCGCCGAGCCGTAGCCGCGCACGGACATCAACGCCGGCCCCAGCGAGAGCCGCAGCGCCAGTTCCCTTTGCCTGCGCTCCGGCGTGTCGGGCAGACGCTCGAGCAACGTCAGCGCCGCTTCGAGGTGATGCATCGCGTCGAGATGTGATGCATGGCGCAGCGCCAGTTGCGCGGCGCGATGCAGATACTCGACGGCCTTCGGAAGGTTTCCGCTCAAGCTGTAGTGGTGCGCCAGTTCGCTGCTGTAATCGGCGATGCTGGCGGGAAACAGCGCCTCGATCGCCTGCGCGGTTCGCTCGTGCAGCGCACTGCGCCGCTCGGTGAGCAGCGAGTGCCCGGCAACTTCCTGCGTGAGAGCGTGCTTGAACGAATAATCCACTTCCGGAAACGCGGGCCGCTCGTAAATGAACTCTGCGGCCTCCAGATGGGAGAGCAGCTGGCGCAGATCGTCGTCCGCACGGGCGATCTGGTCGCCGCAGATGAGCCGCACCAGGCTGAACGAAAATTCCTTGCCGATCACAGCGAGCGTCTGCAGCAGTTCTTTCTCGGCGACGGGCAGCCGATCGATACGGCCCGCGAGGACGCCTTCGACGGTCGTCGGAATGTGCAACGCCGCGGGGGGACGCTCGATCCGGTAGCGGCCCGGCTCGCCGAGCAGCGATTTTTCCTCCGCGAGCGTCTGGACCACTTCCTCCATGAAGAACGGATTGCCTTCCGTCTTCTCAAGGATCAGCTGCTTGAGCGGCGCGAGGCCCGGGTCATCGCCGAGCAGCGCCGCAAGCAGTCCCTGTGCCTCGGCGGGGCCAAGCGGTTCGAGCCGTAGCCGCGTGTATTGATTCTCGTGTTGCCAACCGGGCCGGTACTCGGGCCGATAGTTGACGAGAAGCAGAATCCGCGTTTTCGGCACGCGTTCGATCAGGTAGGCGAGGAAGGCTTCCGTTTCGCTGTCCAGCCATTGCAGGTCCTCGAACAGCAGCTCGATCGGCTGGTCCTGGCTCTCGCGCGCCAGGAGTTGCGTGATCGCGTCGAAGGTCCGGTCCCGCCGGATCTTGGGGTCCATCTCCTCCAGCGCCGAACCGGGTTCGCCGATGCCCAGCAGAAAGAGCAGGTAAGGCACGAGACCCTCGAAGCTGCGTTGGAGTATGAGCGCCTTGCCCATCATTTTTTCGCGACATCGGCGCTCGTCGTCACGCGCGGTGATCTGGAAATAGTTCTTCAGGAGCTCGATCAGCGGCAAATTGGCAAAAGCCTTGCCGTGCGATACCGAGAACGTTTCGAGCACCAGACAGCCGTGTCGCGAACGCTCCTTGAATTCATGGAACAGCCGCGACTTCCCGACACCTGCTTCACCGACTACCCCGACGACCTGTCCGCGCCCCTCCCGGGTCATCTCAAGCGCCCTGTTCAAGTGCTCCATTTCGACGTCGCGGCCGACGAACCGGGCCAATCCCCGATGCGCCGCCAATTGCAGGCGCGTGCGCAGCGCGCCGGGGCCGAGGACTTCATACACCGATAGTGGCGCGGGAATGCCCTTCAGTTGGGTGGCCCCCAATGACTTGAACTCGAAATAGCCTTCGGCCAGCTTGTGGGTGGACTCGCTGACCAGAATCGACGTGGGGGCGGCGATTCCCTCCATCCGCGACGCAATGTGGATCGTGTGCCCGACGGGATCGTAATCGGTGTGCAGGTCGTCTGTGCGGATCGAACGCACGACGACTTCGCCCGTATGGACGCCGACGCGGATCTGCAGCGGAATGCCTTTCTCCAGACGGACCCGGTCGGCGTGGCGGTGCATCGCGGCCTGCATGCGCAGCGCCGCGAAGAGTGCGCGCTGCGGATGGTCCTCATGGGCAATCGGCGCGCCGAACAGCGCGAGAATGCCGTCGCCGAGTGACTTCGCCACATAGCCTTCATAGTAGTGAACGGCTTCCATCATCAGCGCGACGACGGGGTCGATGAGGCGATGGGCCTCCTCCGGGTCCAGGTCGTGGATCAAGGCGGTGGAGCCGGCCATGTCCGCGAACAGCGCGGTGACGGTCTTGCGCTCGCCGGCGGTTTCGCCCCGCGCATCCATTGCTGCCTGCTCGGCCAGGATGCGTTCGGCGAGGTGGTGCGGCGTGTAATGGATAGGTGCCGGGAACGGCGACGAAACAGACTGCGGACGCGGAACAGGCGTCGCGGATACATCGGTCAGCGGCGTGCCGCATGCATTGCAGAATCTGGCCGAAGGACTCGCCTCATGGCCGCAGCGCGGACACGTGCGCGACAGCACGGCCCCGCACGCTTCGCAGAATTGCGCCCCGGTGAGGTTTTCGAATCCGCAGTTTGCGCAGCGCATACTCCCTTCCCATGCCGAGCGCCATTATTTGAAGCTTATGCTCCTCGCCCGTTTGCGGCAAACCCCGGTTGAACTGCAAATCACGGTGGACTGTGCAGTCAGCGTCGGGGCCCATCGTGCCGAATGAACGGCAGGCCGGTGTTTCGATCGAGCGAGGATCGCAGGGAAAGAAGTCACGTTTTGCGCGCGCGTCGGCAGTCGGTACCCGGGCGCGAAGTGACGAGTGCGGTGCAGTGCGGGGCGCCGGCTGACCTGCGCCCCGCGACCGGCCGATCAATTGCCGCGATACATCGGGTTGGTGTTATCGGCCATGGAAGGGCCAGCCGACTCGTATCTGACGGGCTCGTCCCCGCCGACACCACTATGGCGTTCATCCATCATGCGTGCCTGGGCTTCTTCCACGGCCAACGTTTGAGCGCTTTGACCGCGTTGCGATGCAGGTCCGCCGTCATCGGGGCGATAGAATGGCGCCGGGCCATAGCCGCTTGCGAAGGCAGGTGCGGCCAACGAGGCGGAGCTTGCAATCAGCAGAGTGGCGATAAATTTCGTGTTCATAGGTAGTCCTATATTAATAATTGAATGCCCGAACGTAACCGGATCAGGATCATTGGGGTGCGCTATTCAACGTTGATGGGATGATGTAAAGGCCCGCCGCGCGCAGACAGAGAGGCTTGAACGAACAATCGCTGGAATCCAGGCAATATTGCTGACGCCGCGGCGAAAGCACGGAACCGGTCGTTGTCGCGTCCATCGCTGCAAATGCACGGGTTGTGCCAAGCGGGATTCATGAGGCTCAAGAGCGATCGTAAGTCCGGAAAAACAAAGAGGATTCGGGCTCGACCGCAACCTCTTCCGGCGTAACCGAGGTGTGACGATGTCCGGCTGCCAGCCAACACTGCCCGGTTCGCTGTCTGGTCTGATCCAACAGAGCTGGTCTGGCCCGCGCGTGGCGACTCGACTCAGTGAGCGATTCGTGGGGACGTGATGCGGCAGAACCGGTTTGGAAAAGACTGATACGGCGAGGCCTGGACGCAGAGAAAATTTGGAACACTAAAGTTAGGAGAGCTTTACGCGAAAATTCTAAAAAGGAAGAATTAATTCAGGCCAAAAAATCGCACCGAAATCAATAAGCCTCTTTTGAATCTGGAATTCATTGAGTTGTAGGGAATGAGCGTACATGTCCTTGGGAGTCTCTCGCGTTTCCTGGTCACTCGACGCGAAAGGCGCGTCGAGGAAGGCGGTTGTGGCAGATCTTTGTATGACGAAACACGCTCTATCAACGATGTGGTTCTAATGCATTATTTTCATGCGGAACCGTCCCGAATTCCGATTTAACATTTGGAGCCCGGCCTGAAGCTACCGAAGTCGCAGGCCGGACGATAAAAGACTGGAACAATCTACCGACATATCAAACGGCCTTTGCGTTCATGGGTAATTAATGCTTGCAGGCAACGTTTAATCCAGATAATACGGAGCGAGACAAACATGCTGAGCCCTCACGAATTCGCTACTCTCATGCTGGTCAAGGCTGCGCCCGAACAGATCGACCTTAGTCGCGAAGAACTGGATACGCTTCTGGAACGTCAACTGGTAGTGCTGGAAAAATTGGCGTCCGAAGTGCAGCGTCCCCGTCTCACACTCCATGGGGTTTCGGTCCTCCAGGCCATTGCCCGAAAACACTAAGCACTCAGCTCGCGCGGATCCGGCAACCTATCCGGGGAATCATCTCGCAAGGCGTTTGGGGCAGGGTATCGCCGTTCGTCGTACGCGTGATGTGTTCCGAAGATGGGTGACGAGCGAATCAATCTCGCTTGACCGCTGAAAATCACCCGTCATGTGCGTGCCACTTCCGGCGCGCATCATTGGTTTGCGTGCACCATCCGCAGTGGGACGCGCGTCTCAGGCGTGCGGTGTCCGCGTGTGGATCGCTACATCCAGGAGCTTCATGATGCTCAGCCAGCAACAGGTAGCCGCAATCCGGATGGCGACCCTTGATCGCCTTTTCGACTTGAGCAACGCGGCTGCCGAGGGGGCGACAGACTGGCTGCACCTGACATGCAGGTGAGCCGCGCGACTCTTGCGGATTCGTTCGGCACCACACGGAACCACGGATTACAGGTCGCGAAGCAATAGCGGCCGGGAACCGACGACCCATTTGCATGAGCGAGCTCTAATAAGGTGTACTTCATTGGTTCGTCATCGGCTGGCGGCTGTTCCGCAGCCGCCAGCCGAAGCCATTGGGCCGAACGGCGTGAGTTTGAGTGGAGATGACAATGGAGGTACGCCGTGGCAGCCACGGTGACAGGTTCGATGGTCCTGCTATTCGCAGCCGTCTTCGTGGTTGGACACTGGTATCACGCCGGGATGCTTCAATCGCGCTGGCATGTCGTTGTACTTGAGTGGCGGCGGCACCTTTAACCCTACCAGGAGACGTTATGCACTTCTATCACCACGGTGTAGCGATACAACCGGCGGTTGCAAGAAGCGGCAATACTTTTGTCGCGCGCGTATCCATTCTCGAGGAAGATGGCGAGCTCACCTCACTTGGTGACCTGGGACATTTTGCGAACCGGCAATCAGCGTTTGCGTTTGCCGTGAGGTGCGGTACTGCATTCGTTGACGAAGAGCCGATGCCGCGGCCTCCCTGTGACATCCGGCACGCTTGAAGCGTAGCAGCAGGCTGCCGTTTAAATTCTTCTGGCGACGTGGGATATGCGGCTGGCCCCGCGAACCGGCGAGAAATCGCGCAACGGGACGATGTAGCGCAGCATGTCGGGCGCCTCCCGCAACACGAATTCGAGCCCTGGCACCATCAGCAGCACGCGCGTGGGCACGTCGATATGAGCCAGCACGATGGTCGCGAGCGGATAGGGGCGCGCAATGCGCGTCACGAAACGCGCGCCGATACGTTGAACGGCGAGCGCAATGGCCATCGCGATGATCGACACGACGGCGCCGTCAGGCCAGGAGTGCATCGGCGCATCCACGATGCGCTCGATGTCGTCAAAGGAAATCATCAATGCAATGTCCTCGCGTCTTCCCTTCGTAGCGGGAGAACGGGAGACAGTTCCCGACAGCGATGTCGATCGCCGCGCAACGCGATAGCGTGCGATGCGGGCTGCGTGAAACCGGCGCACAACGCTGTCCGCAAGCCTCGAATAACTCGCCGTTCTTCAGCGTCATGCCGGTCCGCACAAACTGTGCCGCATCTTGCGACGCAGGCGTCCCCATGCACGCCGTATGTGGCGACAACGATAAAACTATTTGCGGAACGGGAAGCGTGGCCCGATCTGAATCTCAATGCGCGGGTACGTGTGACTCGCGCGGCGGCTCGCGCATTTCGTTCATCAGCCGGATCACTTCGCCGCGCACCCAGCGGTTCGCCTGATCCTGCTCGCCGCTCCGATGCCAATACATGTGCCATTCGAGCTGCGCAAGCGGAAACGGCAATTCGAGAATGCGCGCGTCGTAGCGCTGCAGCAGTTGCACGGGCGCGGTGAGTGCGAGATCGGTGCGCAGCGCGATCAGCGGCGCGACCATGTAGTGCTGCACGCGCATCTGCAACTGCCGGCGCTTGCCGAGCTTGTGCAGCTCGGCGTCGACGAGCCCGCTGCCCTGGCGGCGGCTCGATACCTGGATGTGGCCGAGCGCAAGATAGTCGTCCATCGTCAGCGTGTCGCCCGCAAACGGATGATCGTGGCGCAGCATGCATGCGTAGCGGTCGCTGCCGAGCGGCGACTGATGGAGTTGCGGATCGTCGATGAGCGGCACGTCGATCGCGAAATCGATCTTGCCTGCCGCGAGGGCGGCCGCCACTTCGCTACGCGGCGTGAAATAGCTTTCGATGCGCATGCCCGGCGCCTGTTGCTGCAACACTTCGCCGAGCGCGGGCAGCAGGATCGCTTCCATCAGATCGGGCATGCTCAGGCGAAACGTGCGCTCGGACGCCGCGGGTACGAACACGTCGCCTTCCGTCGCGGTCGTCTCCAGCAATTGCAGCGCTTCGCGCACGCGGCCGATGATGTTTTCCGACAGCGGCGTGGGCACCATGCCCGACGGCGTGCTGACGAAGAGGGGATCGTCGAACGCCTTGCGCATGCGCGCGAGCGCGTTGCTGACGGCGGGCTGCGTGATGAACAGCATCTCTGCTGCGCGCGTCAGGTTGCGCTTGTCGTAGATCGCTTCGAATACGACGAACAGATTCAGATCGAGCTTCGGTGGACGCATCGCACGGTCTCCTTTCGCCCGACATCATAAGCGACGGGTGGACGGCGATGCGCCCTCTTGCAGCGCTGCAAACGTCAATCGCGCGGCGGCACGTTCAGATACGCGGCGCACGCGCCCAACGTCTCCTTGCTCGCCTTGATTTCCATGCGCGCGATGGCCTGCAGATGCACTTCGTCGGGACCGTCCGCGTAACGCAGCGCGCGGCCCCAGGTCCAGTGATCGGCGAGCGGCGTATCGGGGCTCACGCCCATCGCGCCGAACACCTGCATCGCGCGATCGCAGACGGTCGTATGCAGCAGCGGAATCAGCGCCTTGATCATCGAGATTTCCTTGCGCGCCGCCTTCGCGCCCACTTCGTCGATGAGCCACGCGGTCTTCAGCACGAGCAGCCGCGCCTGATCGATTTCGATGCGCGACTTCGCGATCCACTCGCCGACCGTGCCGTGCTGATGCAGGTACTTGCCGAACGTCTTGCGTTCCTGCGCGCGCTCGATCATCAGTTCGAGCGCGAGTTCCGCCGCGCCGATCGAGCGCATGCAGTGATGAATGCGCCCTGGCCCGAGCCGCGCCTGCGCGAGCGCGAAGCCGCCGCCTTCTTCGCCGAGCAGATTCGATGCGGGGACGCGCACGTTCGTGAACGTGACCTCGCAATGTCCTTCCGGCGAGATATGGTTCATCACGGGAATGTTGCGCACGACCTCGACGCCCGGTGTGTCGGCGGGCACGAGAATCATGCTTTGCTGCCGATGGCTTTCCGCATCCGGATCGGTCTTGCCCATCACGATGAAGATCTTGCAGTTCGGATGCGCGGCATTCGTGATGAACCACTTGCGTCCGTTGATCACGTAGTCGTCGCCGTCGCGGCGAATCGACGTCGTGATGTTCGTCGCGTCCGACGAGGGCACGTCCGGCTCCGTCATTGCGAACGCGGAGCGGATCGTGCCTTCGAGCAGCGGCACGAGCCACTGCTCGCGTTGCACGGGCGTCGCGAACATGTGCAGCAGTTCCATGTTGCCGGTGTCGGGCGCGTTGCAGTTGAAGACCTCGGGCGCCCACGAAATGCGCCCCATGATCTCCGCGAGCGGCGCGTATTCGAGGTTCGTCAGGCGCGTGCCGGGCTCGTCGTCCTTCAGGTGCGGCAGGAACAGATTCCACAGGCCTTCGGCTTTCGCTCTCGCCTTCAGCTCTTCGATGAACGAGACGGGATAGCGGCCCGCGTGCACTTCATCGAGCCATTGACGCTGGCGTGGCACGATGTGCTCGTCCATGAAGGCGCGCACGCGGCGGCGCAAGTCCTCAACCTTGGGGCTGTAGCCGAAATTCATGATGTGTGTCCTTTGCGTTTCTTTGTGTGGGCTAGATCGTCAGGCCGCCGTCGACGACGATGCATTCGCCGTTCGTATAGCTCGCCGCGTCGGACACGAGATACAGCACCGTGCCCGCCATTTCGTGCGGCTCGCCGTGGCGGCGCAACGGGATGTTGTTGATCCAGTGGTCGTAGATGTCCTTGTTTTCGAACAGCGCGCCCGCGAATTTCGTTTTCGTGAGGCCGGGCAGCAGCGCGTTCACGCGGATGCCGAGCGGCCCGCATTCCTTCGCGAACGCTCTCGTCATGTTGACGACGGCCGCCTTCGTGATCGAGTAGATGCCTTGCATGTCGCCGGGCTGCAACGCGTTGACGGACGCCGTGTTGACGATCGCGCCGCGTCCTTGCTCTCTCATCAGCTTGCCCGCTTCCACCGACATGAAGAAGTACCCGCGCACGTTCACTTCGACGGTCTTGTTGTAAGCGGCGAGGTCCGTGTCGAGGATGTGCCCGAAGTACGGATTGGCCGCCGCGTTGTTCACGAGAATATCGAGCCGCCCATGTTTTTCGCGGATATGCGCGAACGTCGCGGCGATGTCCTCCATGCGGCCGACGTGGCACGCAAGCGCTTCGGCGCGGCCGCCTGCATCGCGTATGTTCGCCGCCACCTGCTCGCAATCGTCGATCTTGCGACTCGATACGATCACATGCGCGCCCTGTTCGGCGAGCAGCTTCGCGATCGCTTCGCCGATGCCGCGGCTTGCGCCCGTGACGAGCGCGATGCGGCCCGTGAGGTCGAAAAGGTTTGTGCTCATAGGTGTCTCCTTCATGTCTTTATCGATGAACGGGATGGATGCGATGAACGGCTAGGAAATCAGCTCGGCGCCGAGTTGCGCGAGCGGCTCGACCATCGCGCCCACGACGTGTGCCTGCGCGCTCGACGCATTGCCTTGCAGCGCGCGCGCCTTCACGCCCTGCGCAATCGAAGCGAGCCGGAAGAAACTGAACGCGAGAAAGAAAGGCCAGTTGTCGATCGCGGGCAGGCCGCGCAGCGCGCAGTATTGCGCGACGATCTCTTCCTCTTCGGGCACGCCGAGCGCCGCGCGGTCCTGGCCGCGCAGCCCCGGAATATGACCGTCCGACGGCAGGCGCAGGCACATGCAGAAGTACGCGAGATCGGCAAGCGGATGACCGAGCGTTGACAGCTCCCAGTCGAGAATCGCGCGCACGCGTGGCGCGTCGTTCGCGAAGATCAGGTTGTCGATGCGAAAGTCGCCGTGAACGAGGGAAGGGCGCTGCATATCGGGTCTGTCATGTGCCTGCGCGGGACAGTGCGCGGGTAGCCAGTCGATCAGCGCTTCCATTGCCGCGATGCGTTCCGTTTCGGCGGCGCGATATTGCTTGGTCCATACGCCGATCTGACGCTCGAAGTAGTTGCCGGCGCGTCCGTAGTCACCGAGCCCCACCGCTTGCGGATCGACGTCGTGCAGCGCTGCGAGCGTCTGCACGATCGCCGCGTAGTAGCCGCGCCGCGCGTCGCGATCGACTTCGGGCAGCGCGGGGTTCCAGAAGATGCGGCCTTCCTCGTAGCTCATCAGATAGAACATGCTGCCGATCACATCGCGGTCCTCGCACAGTTGCAACGCGCGCGCGACGGGCACGGGCGTGTCGGCGAGCGCGCGCAGCACGCGATATTCGCGGTCGACGGCGTGCGCCGACTTGAGCAGTTGTCCCGGCGGTTGCCGGCGCAGCACATAGCGCTCGCCTTGCGCTTCGATGAGCCAGGTCGGGTTGGACTGGCCGCCCGCGAATTTCGTCGCGCACATGGGGCCGCGAAAGCCCGCGATGTGCTGCGCGAGATAGTGCGTAAGCCGCTCGATATCGAGCGTGGTGTCGTGTCGATCGCGAGTCATGTCGTTCGATGCGTTGCTCGTAGGCTAACCGTAGGTTTGAAAAGCACGGCGCTGCGGATCGTCGAGATGGCCGATGCCGTTGAAGCTCGACAATTGCAGCGTTTCGCGATTGAAGAAGTAATGGCTGACGCTGCTATTGCGGATCTGCATGTTGAGCGCGATGGCCGTCTCGGCGGGCGCGTGCAGGATCTGCTGCGTTAGCGCCGCGATCACGCCGCCCGAGCTGATCACCAGCACGCGCTGTCCGCCGCCGTGCTGGATCGCAGCGCGGGCATCGGCGACGCGCTGCTGGAAGGCACTCCACGTTTCGGGCGCGCAGTCATCGAGCGCGCCTTCCGCCCACAGATGCAGCACTTGCCGCAGCGCCTTGAAGAAATCGCGCGAGCTTCGGGTCGCGCGTCGGGCGAGATCGGTGTGCTGCTCGCCGAGCGCGCGAAAGAGCGCGTGGAAATCGTATTCGTCGAGACCAGGGTGGACTTCGCATTCGACGGCCGGCGCGCCCAGCCCGCGCCAGATCGCGTCGACGGTTTGCGCGTGGCGTCGCAGCGTGCCCGACATCACGCGGTCGAACGCGATGTCGCGCTGCGCGAAATATTCGCCGAGCCAGATGCCTTGCTGTTCGCCAGTCACCGAGAGCCGGTCGTAGTCGTCCGCGCCCAGCGACGCCTGGCCATGCCGTACCAGATAGAGTTCCGCCATCGCTTGCTTCGCCTTGCAGAAGGTGAGGCCAGCATAGCGGCGGGTCGTGCATTCCTGAAGTTTATTTGTTGAATCTGAGGCTATTCATTGTGATGATGATTGCGCGCAACTAACTGTCAGTCGCTTCTGAGTTCTGCGTTCGACGCGGCGAGTATCGACGACCGTCACGCGCCTCACTCGCGAGTGGCGCCGAACGCTATCAACCTCCGGCGCGTAGTCCGCTTAACGGTTGCCGTCAAGCAGATCGTTCAGCAGCGTATCGAACTCGGCTTGCGCATCTTCGAGTTCCTGTAGCGCCGCGTCGAACGTCTGAAGCGCCATCTGCGACGGACGGCCGCTGCCGGCCGGAGGGAACTGCGATTGGAGCGTGGCAAACGCGGTTTGCACCTGCTTCGTCGCGTTCAGGACGCGCTCCATCGCGCGGGCTTCTTCGGCTCGCGCCGCTTCGTGATCCATGCTCATGCTCCGTGATTCATTTGTGCCGCAATGGCGAGGCGCCCACTATGCCATGAGTTCGCGACGCGTCGCCGGGCAGTTCGCCTTGACCGCGTCTTGCGATACGTCGTCAGAGAAGCGGCAAGCCGCCATTGGCCTTCACTTCGCGCAACGACAGCGACGATTCCACCGACGTCACGCCCGGCAGACTGCGCAACTGGTCGCGCATGAACGTGCCGTAGTCGTCGAGGTCGCGCGCGACCACCTGCAGGATATAGTCCGCGCTGCCCGACACGTTGTGACACGAAAGGATGCGCGGGATCGCGAGTATCTCGCGCTCGAAACGCGTCGCCGTCGCGCGGTCGTGCACGGCGAAGCGCACATACACGAAGGAGACGACGCCGAGCCCCAGCGCCGCGCGCGACAGCACCGCGCGATAGCGCTCGATAGTGCCATCGCTTTCGAGCCGCTTGAGCCGCCGCGCGCACGGCGTTTCGCTGAGCCCGACCGTTTCGGCGAGCTTCGCATTCGACATCCGGCCATCCGATTGCAAGGCCGCGAGGATCGCGAGGTCTGTTTTGTCGAGGTCGTTCATGCTGGGTGGAATTCCATTTAATGTAGAGAAATTTTAGGGCATTCCACTAATGCTGTGCGCTGTCAGACCGAAAATCGCCAGCATTCGCTAGCAGGGCGAAGGCATCATGAACGCCTCAACACGCGAGGTCGTCATGGTTTCCGCTCATCTTCTGATCATGTATGTGGCCGCGCTCGTCGTGGTCTTCGCGCTGCCCGGTCCGGACATGGCGCTCGTGCTTCAGACGAGCATCGGCCGCGGCGCGCGCAACGGTTTCGCGGCCGCCGCCGGACTCGGCATTTCACGCGCGACGCACGTGACGCTGTCCGCGTGCGGCGTCGCCGCGCTGTTGCGCAACGCGCCGTGGCTGTACGAAGTCGTGCGCTATGGCGGCGCGATCTATCTCGCGTGGGTAGCCGTGCAGATTTTCCGCTCGCCCATGTTCGCGATGCCGACGGATGGCGCGCAGCCTGGTGGAAGCCGTCCGCTGCGATCGGCGTTCGTCAAGGGGCTGCTGACGAACCTGCTGAATCCGAAGGCGCTTCTGTTCTGCTCGGTGCTGCTGCCGCAATTCGTGCGTCCGGAGGCTGGGCACGTCGCATGGCAGGTGATCGAACTGGGTGTCGTGCTGGTCCTGATCGGCGCGTGCTTCGATGCCGCCTATGCTGTCGGCGCGGCGCGCATCTCCGGCTGGGTGCGCTCGCATCCGCTTGCGCAGACGTTGCAGCGCTGGACATTTTCTGCGGCGCTGATCGGCTTCGCGGTGCGGCTGTCGCTCGACTGAGGGGCCGCCGCGCCGCGCGCTTCCCGCCTACTTGCGAATCATCGCCGCGCGCTCCGACTTCTGGTCGATGACCTTGCGGCGATGCTTGTCCTTCATCTTCTTCCATCCCTTGCATTCTTCGCGGGTGCGCAGACAGCCGAGACAATAGCCGGTCTTGCTGTCGAACTTGCAGACGTCGATACAGGGCGATTTGACACTCATGCTGGCTTGCTCGTGATCGTTGAAAGGGCGGGGGAGCGATGACTGTCGCACGATGCTCCGGGCACGGGCAAAGTGATTGTGTTAATAAGAGCGATAGACGGCGAGGCCGAAGTCCTCGCCGACGCTCTTGCGCACGCCGCGTGCGTATCGACCGATTACTCCCACACTTGCCGATGAAGACCCTGTTGCTGTACGTCGTGACCGCGATCGCCGAGATCGTCGGCTGCTATCTGCCCTGGCGCTGGCTCAAGGACGGCGGCCCTGCGTGGCTGCTGGTGCCGGGCGCGTTGAGCCTCGCGCTGTTCGCGTGGCTGCTGACGTTTCATGGCACGGCGGCCGGCCGCGTCTACGCTGCATATGGCGGCGTGTATGTGGCCGTCGCGATCCTCTGGCTCTGGGGCGTCGATCGCGTGCGCCCGAGCGCGTGGGATCTTGCGGGCGCGGCGCTCACGCTGGCGGGCATGGGGATCATCGCCTTCCAGCCGCGGGTTTGATGTCACTTTTGAGGGCTGTCCGGGGTCCCGTTTTTCGGCTCGCTTCACGTCCCGACTTGACGGCCCATTCAATGCCGCTGTTCGCGGCCTCTTCATGCCTGTGAGCGCGAACGGGCGGCGAGCCAGTTCGCGCTTCCGACAGTGGTACTGATCTGCGTTAGCTGTTCAGCTTGCCGAGGTAATCGAGCTTGCCGAGTTCCACACCGTTGTGACGCAGGATGTCGTATGCGGTCGTGATATGGAAGTAGAAATTCGGCATTGCGAAGCCGAGCAGATAAGACATGCCGGTGAACTCGACCGGGCCGCTGCGCATTTTCAGCGTCACTTCGCGCGTTTCCGAACCGTCGATCTGCGCGGCGTTGAACTCCTTCAGATAATCGATCGTTTTCTGAATGCGGGCGTGCAGTTCGTCGAACGCGAACTCCACGTCTTCGTACTTCGGCGCTTCGACGCCCGCGAGACGCGCCGCGCAACCCTTCGCGGTGTCCGTCGCGATGTGCACCTGACGGGCCAGCGGGAGCATGTCCGGGAAGAGCCGCGCGCCCGTGAGCACGGACGGATCGATCTGTTTTTCCGCCGCGTGCGCCTGGCCCTTGCCGAGAATCGCCTGCAGGTTCGTGAGGCCGCGAATCAGCACGGAAATGGATGCCTGATACATCGAGATGGTCATGGGTGGTCCTCGAATTCGAAGTTCTCGCGCGCCCTCCGGCACGCGGTCGCATAGCGTAACGCAACAGCGCGATTGCTGCTGGAGCAGCGTACCGCGATTCCGATGCGCGACAAAGCTAGCCGTTCGGCCAGGTGTCGAGCGTGCAGGAACTGTGTTCGAATCAATTGGTCGGACGGTTGGTTTTCTGTCTCATGACGACGGCGTGTTCGCGGCGCGACGGGTTGCAGCGCGCCCGTCCGCATGTGCCCGTCATGCGCCAGTCGTGTGTCTAACCCGTGGCCCCGCCATGCACTGGGAGAATCGAAACCATGACGAAGCATCCATTGCCCGGCAGCGAACGCCAGGTCGCAGCCGGTTCGAAGGTCGTCGCACAGTGCGACCCGTCGGAAACGATTCAGGTCGTCGTCGTGCTGCGCCGCAAGGACGAACAGCAGTTCACGCAGTTGATGAAGAAGATCGAGGCGGGCGCGCCGGACGCAAAGCCGTTGTCGCGCGACGAACTCGAGCAGCGGTTTGGCGCAGCCGCTGAAGATGTCGCGAAGCTCAAGGCCTTCGCGTCGCAGCATGGGCTGGCCGTCGTGCGCGAGGACGCATCGGCGCGCACGGTCGTGTTGAGCGCCACGATCGCGCAGTTCCAGGCCGCGTTCGACGTCAAGCTGCAGCACTACGAGCATCATTCGATGGGCCGGTTTCGCGGCCGCACGGGCGCGATCAGCGTGCCCGACGACCTGCATGGCGTCGTGACGGCCGTGCTCGGCCTCGACAACCGTCCACAGGCAAGGCCGCATTTCCGCATCCGTCCGCCTTTCGTGCCGGCGAAGGCGCGCCAGGCGGCGTCGTTTACGCCGCTGCAGCTCGCGTCGATGTATCAGTTCCCGCAAGGCGACGGCAGCGGCCAGTGCATCGGCATCATCGAACTGGGCGGCGGCTATCGCACCGCCGATCTCACAAGCTATTTTTCGAGCCTCGGCGTGGGCTCGCCGAAGGTGTTGGCCGTCGGCGTCGACCAGGGCGGCAACCATCCGACGGGCGACCCGAACGGACCGGACGGCGAAGTCACGCTCGACGTCGAGATCGCCGGCGCAATCGCGCCCGCCGCTACGATTGCCGTGTACTTCACGACCAACAGCGACGCCGGCTTTATCGACGCCGTCAGCCGCGCGGTGCACGACACGAAGAACAAGCCGTCCGTGATTTCGATCAGTTGGGGCGCGCCGGAAAGCGTGTGGACGTCGCAATCGATGACGGCCTTCAACGATGTGCTCCAGTCGGCGGCGGCGATTGGCGTGACGGTGTGCGCGGCGTCGGGCGACAGCGGCTCGACGGACGGCGCGGGCGACGGCAGCGATCACGTCGACTTCCCCGCGTCGAGCCCCTATGTGCTCGCGTGCGGCGGCACGAGCGTGCAAGGCTCCGGGCAAAAGGTCACGCATGAAGTGGTCTGGAACGATGGCGCGGACGGCGGCTCGACGGGCGGCGGCGTGAGCGGCGCGTTCCCTGTCCCCGCCTGGCAGGAAGGTTTGTCCACGAAGGGCACGCAGGGCGGAAAGACGGCGCTGACGGGGCGCGGCGTGCCGGATGTCGCGGGCGATGCGTCGCCGCTCACCGGCTACGACGTGCTCGTCGACGGCAACAACACGGTGGTCGGCGGCACGAGCGCCGTCGCACCGCTGTGGGCGGCGCTGATCGCGCGCATCAACGGCGCGAAGGGCACGCCCGTCGGCTTCGTCAATCCGAAGCTGTACAAGGCGGCGGGCGCCTGCAACGACATCACGCAGGGCAACAACGGCAGTTATGCGGCAACCACGGGGTGGGATGCCTGCACGGGATTGGGTAGTCCCAATGGTGTGAAGGTGGCGGCGGCTTTATAGTCTGATCAGCGGGCGCTCGTATGTCGGGCGCCATGCTTCGGGCGGCGATGAACGCATCGCAAGACAAGACCAGGCAACATGTGTACGCATTCGATGGAGCGATCATGACGAATACCGAATCAGCTTCCGGCAGTTTGCATTCGCCTCACAACTCTCAGGCCGCGCATGGGTCGACGGCTGCGAGCGTGCCGCACGCCACCGGCGACCAGCCGTTCTTCGATCCCGTCGCCTACGGCAACGGGCCCGACGACTCGGTCACCGACACCAGCGAGGGCGCCGCGATCACGAAGCACGCGGTCACGATCGGCGGCAAGAAGATCAGCTACACGGCAACGGCGGGCCATCTGGTGACGGTCGATCCGTCCAGTTCGCAGCCGAGCGCGAAGATGTTCTACGTCGCGTTCACACAGGACGACCAGAAGGAAGAAACGCGGCCCCTCACTTTCTTCTACAACGGCGGGCCGGGATCGTCGTCGGTGTTCGTGCTGCTCGGGTCGTTCGCGCCGCGCCGCATCAAGACGTCGATGCCGGGTTTCACGCCGCCCGCGCCGTATCAGATGGAAGACAACCCGGACAGCCTGCTCGACAAGAGCGACCTGGTGTTCATCAACCCGGTGGGCACGGGCTACTCGGCTGCCGTCACGCCGCGCAAGAACCGCGACTTCTGGGGCGTCGACCAGGACGCGGATTCGATCAAGCAGTTCATCAAACGCTTCCTGACAAAGAACAACCGCTGGAATTCACCGAAATTCCTGTTCGGCGAGTCGTACGGCACGGCGCGCAGCTGCGTGCTCGCGTACAAGCTGCACGAGGACGGCGTCGATCTGAACGGCGTCACGCTGCAATCGTCGATTCTCGACTACACGCAGGCAGGCAACCCGATCGGCGCGCTGCCCACGGCCGCTGCGGACGCGTGGTATCACAAGAAGCTCGGCATTGCGCCACGGCCGACGGACCTCGGCCAGTTCGTCGAAGAAGTGGCGCAGTTCGCGCGGACCGACTATCTGAACGCGCTGCGCAAGTTCCCGACAACCGACAACGCAGTGGTCGAAAAGCTGAGCGAGTACACGGGCATCGACAAGACGACGCTGCTCGCGTGGAGCCTCGACATCGCCGGCTACGACAGCCGCGGCAATTCGCTGTTCCTGACCACGCTGCTCAAGTCGCAAGGGCTTGCGCTCGGCGCTTATGACGGTCGCGTGACGGCGATCGAAACGGGCATCGCGGGCAAGATCGACCCGAACTCGGGCGGCAACGATCCGACCATGACGGCCGTCACGGGCGTCTACACGACGATGTGGAACGTCTATCTGAACGAGCAGCTGAAGTTCACGTCGAACTCGGCGTTCACGGATCTGAACGACCAGGCGTTCAAGTACTGGGACTTCAGCCATTTCGATCCGACGGGCGAGCAGAAGGGCGTCGACAGCAAGGGCAACATCATCCTGTACACGGCGGGCGATCTCGCGGCCGTGATGGCGCTCAACGTGGACCTGAAGGTACTGTCGGCGAACGGCTTCTACGATTTCGTCACGCCGTTCTATCAGACGGTGATCGATTTGCAGCAGATGCCGCTTCTCAGCCAGCAGGTGCGGGACAACCTGTCGGCGCGCTTCTATCCGTCGGGGCATATGGTGTATCTCGACGGCGGCTCGCGCACCGCGCTCAAGGCCGATCTCGCGACGATGTACGAATCGACGGTGAGCAACACGGAGGCGCTCGGACGCGTACGCGCACTGCAGGCGCGAACGGCAGCGAGGACGCCAGGCACGCACTAGTGGCCTCTTGGCGTCGTGGCGTTGGCGCGACTGCGCCGGCGCCGCGTTCGGCGCGCAACGGCAAGGGCATCGCGGCATGATTCGCGATGCCCGCGATGTCTTTGACGCTCCCGGCATTGAAAAGCCAAAGCGATTCAAGGCGTATGTATTTACGTCATCCGCCTCGGATGTGTTTTAATTGTCTGCCGAATTAACTCTTCCGCGTCGTGACGACGCGCGCTGATTAATGACTGCAGCGAAGGCGAACGCGCTCGACGAGGCGCACACGAGTCGAATCGAATCACCCGCGCGTCGCGCTACGCATGCTGCCGTTGTCGCGCAAACGATGCGCATGCGCTGCCTCATGCTTGCCGCGATGGTGGCGGGCTTGCATCTGCATGTGCCGATCGCGTTTGCACACGACGCGTCGATGCTCGACGAGCGCGTCACACAAGAGACCATCGCCGAAACGATCTGCAGGCCGGGCTACGCTGACACCGTGTCGCCGCCGTTCGACGACCTGATGGCGCACAAGGACCGGCTGCTCTCCGAGCGTGGCATCGATCCCGACCACGGCACGCGCTATGCGCTGGACCGTCGCGTGCCCGTCGTGCTCGGCGGCTCGCCGGATGCGCCGGACAATCTTGATCTTCTGCCGTGGGGCGGGCATCGCGGGGAGCGCCGCAAGGAGCTGCTGACCGCGAAGCTCAAGCGCTGCGTCTGCGAAGGGCGCATGTCGCTGAGCAACGCGCAGGCCGCCATCGCGGGCAACTGGTCCGCTCACTATGCGGGCTTCGGCAGCGCGCCTTGCGGCGACGATCGAGGCGTCGCGCTCAGCGGCAACGATGGCTCCTGAGGCTCGCTGCATCGGCGGCTGGACGCGAGCCCGCCTTCCCGGCGGCCGGAACACCGGCGAACCGTCTCTTTCTGGAGAATCGACATGAAGCAACTCATTCGCGCAACTGTCGTGGCCGTCGTGGCCACGCTCGGCTGTCTTGCCGCCAGCCACGCCGCGTTCGCCGTGACGCCGTCGCCGTGCGGCAAGGACGACGTATTGCAGATTCGCGGCGATACGCCCGGCGCGATCAGCTACGACGTGTACAGCCAGCTGCGGCCCCTTACAGCGCGGCGTCTCGCGCTCTTTCAGGAAGCGGGCACCGTGAAGCGTCTGCCTGACGGGCTCGACGTGTGCGAGATCACCGATGACGGCGTCGCCGATCCGACAGCCGTGCTCGTGCACGTGCCGCGAGGCAAGATGGCGTGGTGGGTGAGTGCGGCGAACGTCGAAGACGCTGATTGAATTCGCCGGCGGCCCGAGAGTCGTTTGCTGCGTGGTGCGAATATGGCTACGCTGGGAGACTGCAAGTCGAGGTCGACAGCCTTGCATTGGACCAGAGCAAGTGCTCTGCATGGGGCTGGAGCAAGTGCTAAAGCACTAACTCTGGTCGACCGCTCTGCGTGGGAGCAGAGTAGGTGCTCTGCATGGGGCTGGAGTAAGTGCTAAAGCACTAACTCCAGCCGACAGCTAAAGCGCCAACTCTGGTCGACAGCAAAACCATGAATCGCTGGGGCTGCGTGACCATCATCAACGGAGGGCGTCGCGCGTATGAAGATCATCGTGTGGAACATTCCCGAGTCCTGCTCCGAGCAGGAAGTGCGCGATTTTCTCGGCCGCGAGCTCGGCCATTATGCAAAAGAGATCGAAGTGTTCGAGCAGGGCACGCCGAACGCCTATGCGAACGTGGACGTCGATGCCGACGAACCGTATGTCGCCGATATCATCGCGCAGCAGTTCAACGGCAAGCTCCTGGGCGGCGTTCCGCTGCAGGTCAGCGCCGTGCCGTTCGGTGCCAACGAGACGCCGCCGACGCCGCCGCGTCGCGAATAGCGTCCGCACGCGGCTCCGCGAAACGAAACGCGCACTCAGCCGAACGGCGTATAAGGCAGCGCGCGCTTGTGGTGGGTGCTCTCGTAGAAGCGCATGACGGTTTCGAATACCGCTTCGCTGATGGGCTTGCCTTCGAGGAAATCGTCGATGTCGTCGTAGCGGATGCCGTATGCGTCCTCGTCCGGACGTTGAGGTCGCAACATCTCGAGGTCGGCCGTCGGCACCTTGTGCGCGAGTGCGTCGCTGGCGCCGAGCGCAGCAGCGAGCGCGCGCACGCGCCGCTTGTTCAGGCCCGCGAGCGGCAGCACGTCGGCGCCGCCGTCGCCGAACTTCGTAAAGAAACCCATCACCGATTCCGCCGCGTGATCCGTGCCGATCACGATGCCGTGCCGCGCGCTCGCTGCCGCGTACTGCGCGATCATCCGCTCGCGCGCCTTGATGTTGCCGTGCACGAAGTCCCGTTGCGAATCATCGTCAAAGCGCAAGCCGCTCGCAAGCAGCGAATCGAGCATCGCGTCGGCGGCGGGGCGGATGTCGACGGTCAGCGTTTCGTCGGCGCGGATGAACGCGAGCGATTGCTGCGCATCCGTCTCGTCGTGCTGGACGCCGTGAGGCAAACGCATCGCGACGAAGCGCGCTTCGTACCGCGTGCTGCGCAGCCGCTCCACCGCGAGTTGCGCAAGGCGACCCGCCGTCAATGAATCGACGCCGCCGCTGATGCCGAGCACATAGGTCGACAGTCCGCTTGCGCGAAGGTAGTCGGCGAGAAACGCGACGCGCTGCTCGACCTCGTGCGCGGCATCGAACGTGCCGGCAACGTGCAGTTCCGCTGCGATCCGCCGCTGACGCGCGGCGCGTTCGTGCTGGTCCATCGAAGCCCCCTGAAAAGCGCGCTCACATGAGCGTCGATGATTGCATGAATGCGCCTGATTGGGTGCGCCATCATGCGTTGTCTGGTTTAATGTCGAATAACCATGATCAAATCTCGACGATTAAGGCTTTAAATCGATGATGCATGGCCGTCAATCATCGCAAGGCACTGCGTTATACGTTTGTCATTTTGCAGCAGGCGGGATCCGGGCGTGTCGCCGCCGAATCCAGAAACGCCCGGCGGCACGCCACAAGCGGCTGTGCGGGTTGGGCAACAAGCAGTGATGTTCGATCACAATGAACAGCAAAAAAGAGAACATGGCAGTTTGTCCGCCTGCACGAGAGAGGGCGGATTCACAAAACGATGAAGAGCGCAATGTCGACGGGGCGAGGCGAAGCGGGAAGATCGCGGGAACGCGGCGGCGTGCGCGCCTCGTCGCGGCGCGATTCGCGTTGAGCTTTTTCTCTGCGTCGGCTGTGGCCGTGCCGGCGTTCGTCGCAAGTCTCCATGCCGCTCATGCTGCCGATGCGCTGCAAGATCCGGCGAATCCCGCCGTCGATGCGTCGGCCGTCGCGGCGCGCGATGCCGCAGGTGGCGCGGACCCGCGCCGCGCGCTGTTGATGCGCAATGCGTTCGCGCGTGACGTGACGCGCCGTCTGAAGGTGCCCGTCGCCGAGCAGCGCGCGTATGGCGATCGCGTGCAACAGGCGCTCGAGGAGAACGAGCTTGGGAATCTGTCGGGCGAGTATGTGGTGCTCGTCGATCGCAACGAGAACGTGCAGGCGCTCTTCATCTACTTTCGTGCGATACCCGCCGACACGTGGCAGATGATCGGTGCATCGCCCGTCGCGACGGGACGGCCGGGCCAGTACGATCACTTCATCACGCCGCTCGGCGTGTTCGAGCACACGCCGGACAACATGGATTTCCGCGCGGAAGGCACGATGAACGAGAACGGCATCCGTGGCTACGGCACGCACGACATGCGCATCTTCGACCTGGGCTGGGCGCAGGCCGAGCGCGGCTGGGGCAAGGGCGGCATCTCGCAGATGCGCTTTCAGATGCACGCGACCGATCCCGACAAGCTCGAACCGATTCTCGGCATCCGGCACTCGAAAGGCTGCGTGCGGATGCCGGCGTCGCTGAACGTGTTTCTCGATCACTACGGCATTCTCGATCGTGAATACGAGGCGCTCGTCGACGAAGGCCGGTCGCTGTGGGTGCTGCATTCGGATCGCGTCGCGACGCCGTGGGCGGGACGCTACATCGTCGTCGTCGATTCGCAGCGCAAGGCGCGGCCCGTCTGGTCGCCGCCGCCGAGCAGGAAGGTCCGCGCAAAGGTGCCGCCTAACGCCGATACGGCCGATTGACGCCGGGCGGCCCCTCGGCGGTGCATCGCGGCCGCCTTTGCGCAATTACGGCCGAGCAATCACGACCACGCGATCAAGACCGCGCGATCACGACCACGCGATCACGACCACGCAACCAAAGCCACGCAATCACAACCACGCAATCACAACCGCGCGTTCGCGGCAGCCTATTCACGACCGCGCGAGCAACACGCCGATCAGCGCGACGACAAAGCCCGCCACTTGCACAACAGTCAGCGTTTCGCCGAACCCGACGTAGCCTTCGACGGCCGCGAGTGGCGGCGCGAGAAAGAGCAGCGCCGTCGCGCGCGACGCGTCGCCGCGCCGGACCATCCAGACGAGCAGCGTGACGCTCACGCCCGACAGCATCACGATGCCCCACGCCAGCGACACCCACAGCGTCGGCGACGGAATCCATTTGTGCTCGCCGAGCGCCAGCGCGAACACGAGCACGACGATGGCCGCGCCGAAGTTCTGCACGGCGCTTGCACTGCGGATATCGGCTTTCGATAGCGACGTCTTCTGGATCAGCGTGCCCGCCGTGATCGCGCAAACGGCGAGTATCGACACGGCGACGACCAGCCACTGAGGCGCATCGCCCTGCGCGACGCTCAAGTCCGTGGTCGCCAGCTTCGGCTCCAGCACGAGCGCGACGCCTGCGAGGCCGAGCAGCATCCCGGTCCAGCCGCGCGCGGACAGACGCTCGCCGAACAGCGGCGCGGCGACGGCGGCTGTCAGAAGCGGCTGCAATGCGCCGAGCAGTGCCATGATGCCCGCGCTCATGCCTTGCGCGACGGCCCAGTAGCCTGCGCCCAGATAGACGCCTTGCAGCAGCGCGCCTGCGATCAGGTGCTTGCCGAGCGCGCGGCCCGTCGGCCATTCGACGCGCGCCAGCAGCGCGGCTGCCATGAACAGCAGCGCGGTGCCGCCGAAGCGCGCGAGCAGGAAGAGATTCGGATCGGCGTAAGGCTTGATCGCGCGGGCGACCACGAAGCCCGTCGACCACAGGACGACGAACACGACTGCATTGAGGAAAGCCAGCATCGGAAAGCATGGGAAGCGGACGAAGCCCGCAGTATCGGTGCAGGAGCGGTGAGCCGTCTTGTTCCAGGCTGCATTGGCGCGAACCGTCGCGAACCGTGCGAACCGTGCGAACCGTGCGAACCGCGCGAACCGCGCGAACCGTGCGAACCGTGCGAACCATACGAACCGTCGCGCGCGTGCGGCCTATGCGCCAATCAGCGCCAATCAGTTCGCGCCGCTCAATACGTGAGCAGCACCGCCACCGCGCCGAGCATCCCGCCGCAAATCGTGCATGCCCATAGCAGCACACGCGTTCTGCGATATTCGGTCAGCACGTCGCTGACAAGCTGCGCCTGTTGCCTCGCGTTCGCCGCTTCGTGCTGATGTTGCAGATAACGCACGGCGAGTTGCGGAATGCGCGGCACCAGATGCGCGAGATGCGGCAGTTCCTGCGCGATGTGTCTGACCCAGCCGCGATGGTCGAACTCGCGGCGCGCGAGCGTCGCCAGCACCGAGCGCGCGATCTTCCACGAATCGACGCCCGGATGCAGCGCGTTCGCGAGCATCTCGGCCTGCTCGAACGTGCGTTGCGCGGCGGCGAGGCGCGGCGGCACGTCGCCGCCGAACGGACGCACGGCGAACAGCAGATGATGGAACAACGCGCCCGCCGAGCGCTCGTTCGATTGCGGCGCGAAGTGCGCTTCGGCGCGCGTGCGCAGCTCGGCTTCGAGCTTCTCGGGGCGCGTGTCGCTCGACACGTGCCCGGCTTCGTGATGCAGATGCGCGAGCCGTCCGTAATCCTGGTCGAAGAGGGCCGTCGCGCCTTGCACGAAGAACTCGCGCTCGTGCGTCGACAGGCTCGACATCACCGCGAAGTCCGCGAGCACGATACGGCCGAGCGTGTCCGGCTCGATGCTCACGCGCACGCGGCGCGCATCGAGCGTCGCGTGGAAGAAGCCGTGCTCGAACGCCTGTTCGGTGACGACTTCGATGATGTGCTCGGCAAGCGGCACCAGCTTCACACCGCGCGCCGACAGACCCGCGAGATCCAGCGCGGGCAGCGACTCGACATGCTGCATCGCGAGCGTGCGGTCGGTGCAGAGCTCCCAGATCACGACGGGAATCGCAAGGCGCCGGTCGTCTGCGAAGTGATGCGCGGTCTGGCTCAGGTTCGCGGCCTCGGCGCGCAGATCGAAGCGCCGCAGAACGTCCTGCGTGAAGGCGTCCGCCATGTCGCGCAGCCGCAGACGCCGCGCGTTCTTCGACAGCTTCTCCATCCAGCGCGCGACCCAGCGCAGCAACGCGGCTTCATCGGCGATTTCCTGGATCTGCTTGGCGCGCACGAGCTTGATCGCGATGTCGCGATGTCCGTTGATCGGCTCGGCGAGGCGTCCGACATGCGTCTGCTCGGCAAAGCCGTTGCGCGCGGGTGTCAGGTCGATCGACGCGAAGAGCGTCGATACGGGACGGCCGAGTGCCGCGGCAATCGCCTGTTCGACTTCGTTCGGCGGCAATGGCGTTTCGAGGTGGCCGACGGCGTCGATCGCGTCGTGCAGCGTGCCCGTCGCGAGTTCCGGGCGGCGCGCGAGCGCTTCGGCGAAAGCGCTCGCGAGCGGGCCGAGATTGGGCAGCGCGCGATGCACGCCGGCCCGCGCGCCCGGTGACGCGTGCACACGCGATGCGAGCGTGACGAACCAGTGCAGCTTGTGATGTTCGGGCGCGGCGAGCCAGACGAGACGCGCGCCGTAGCGCAGCGTGTGGAACAGCAGTCGTAGTCGGCGAAACAGGGGAGGCATCGGCGGATCGTTCGGCAGGACGCATCGGCGATGCGTGAAAAGACCGCTCAGATTAGCAGGGATGCGCCGCCGGGAACACCCGCACGGCGATTGCCGCGCGCCGGATGCGGCGGGCATCGGCATATGGCCAGCGTCGGCATACGATCAGCCGACAGGCGCTGCTCCGCCTGCAAGCCTTTCGTTACATTCCGTCCGCGTCGGATTCCCATGCGTAATACAATACCCGCGACAATCCGGCGGGCCGATCCCATCCCTGAACCCATGCTCGCCGCCTCGCGGCGGCCACCAACCAATGCTGGCAGAACAACGTCACCAATACATTCTGGCTCAAGTCACCAAGACGGGTGCACTGTCGGTCGCCGAGCTGGTTCGCGAGCTGAACGTATCGCGCGAAACGATCCGCCGCGATCTGAACGCGCTCGCCGAGCGCGGCCTGATCGTCACGACGCATGGCGGCGCGCTGTCGAGCGACCGGCGCGAGCCCGATCTCGACACGCGCGAGGCCGCTAACGCGAGCGCGAAGCGCGCGATCGGCGAGCGCGCGGCGCAACTGGTGCCCGACGGCGCGTCGGTCATCATCGATTCCGGCAGCACGACACACGCCGTCGCGCGCGCGCTGATGGACCGCCACCGGCTGGCCGTCTACACGAACGACTGGCGCATCGCGCTTTTGCTCGGACGCCGCAACGACAATCGCGTGACGCTGCTCGGCGGCGAGCTGTCGGACAACGAAGACGCCGCATTCGGCCTCGATACGATTCACCAGCTGTCGCACTATCACGCGGACTTCGCGCTGATCGGCGCGGGCGGCATCACGCCGGACGCGCAGCTGTCCGACTACTCGCGCATGGCGGCCGAGGTGCGCAGCCGGATGATCGCCGCCGGCAACATGGTGATCGTGGTCGCCGACAATTCGAAGTTCGGCCGCGTGACGCCCGTGCGCATCGAGGGGCTGGAGAAGGCGCGTTACGTCGTAACGGAACTCGCGCCGGATCGCGCGCTCGCGAAGGCGATCACTGCACGCGGTCCGGAACTCCTGATCGCGTGAGTGCCGCGCGTCGCTTCATTTCACGCTGAGATCGAGCTGCGCCAGCGTTCGGCCGATGGCGGCGACGGCGTTGTGAATCTCGTTCGTGTCAATCGAGCCGATGCAGCCGACCCGGAACGTCTCCACCTCCGTGAGCTTGCCCGGGTACAGGATGTAGCCCGCTTCCCTCACGGCTGCATAAAACTCCGCAAAACGCCACTTCGGATCGCGCGGCGCATGGAACGTGACGATCACGGGCGCCTGCACGTCGGCCGGGAGGAACGTGTCGAAGCCGAGCGCCTTCATGCCGTCGACGAGTGCCGCGCAGTTGCGCGCGTAGCGCGCGCCGCGCGCCGGCTGGCCGCCTTCCGCGATGAACTGGTCGAGCGCGGTGCGCAGCGCGGCGACCACGTGCGTCGGTGGCGTAAAGCGCCATTGTGTGGTCTTTTGCATGTATGCGTACTGATCGTACAGGTCGAGCGCGAGCGACGGCGAGCGGCCTTCGCATGCCTCCAGCACGCTGCGCCGCACGATCACGAAGCCCATCCCCGGCACGCCTTCCAGACACTTGCCGCTCGCCGACACCAGCGCGTCGATGCCGCCGTTGCGCAGATCGATGGGCAGCGCGCCGAACGAACTCATCGCGTCGACGATCAGGCTCTTGCCGTGGTGCTTGCACACGGCTGCGATCTCGTCGAGCGGATTGAGCAGGCCCGCGCTCGTCTCCAGATGCACTTGCGCGACATGCGTGATGCGCGGATCGCGGTTGAACGCGTCTTCGATGGCGCGGGCGCTGGCCGGCTCGTCCTCGCGCAGCGGCAGCTCCACCCACGCAATGCCGAGGCGCTGCAACACCTTGATGATGCGCGCGCAATACGCGCCGTTGTTCGGCACCAGCACGCGGCCGTCGCGCGGCACCAGCGTGCCCAGCGCGGCCTCGACGGAGAACGTGCCGCTGCCCTGGAGCGGCACGCAGACGTACTCATTTGCTCCGTGTACGATCTCGACAAGATCGTTGCAGACGCTCCGCGTGATGCCGTTGAACGCGGCGTCCCACGAACCCCAGTCGCGCAACATCGCTTCGCGCGTTGCAGGCGAGGTCGTCAACGGTCCCGGCGTCAGCAGGATAGGGTCGTTTCCAGGAATCACACAGCCTCCTTCAAAATCAGTGAAATGCGGGTGAATCGCACGTTGTCCGGCGCGTGTTGCTTTGCATATTATTGGCTGATTGTGTCAATTTGTGGAAATCTGCAGACTCTTCACGTCGATGTCACAAAAAGAGACGATTCTTGCTGTGCCCGTTCAGACAAGGCGGTCCGGTACGAGTAATCGTCGAAGGAATGTCTTGACGCAAACGCCGCAAAAAAAGTTGTCAGCAATCTGCAATTTGCACGGCTTCGGCCGCGAGGTCAGGCGGATGCCTCCTTCCGGAGCGCCGCACGGACACCACCACTATCGGGTTATCACAGGTTTTTTTGCCTTTCGGAGAGAACGACATGAAAAAGACGGATCACCTTCGCTCGACGGGCCGCATTGCGCGCAAGCTGCTGCCCGCACTCGTCGCGGCAGCGGCGTTCGGCGGCGCGATGTCCGCGCACGCGGCGGGCGCGGTCGTGCTGTACACGGCCGATGGCCTCGAAAACCTCTATAAGGACGTGCTGCCCGCGTTCGAGAAGCAGGAAGGCGTGAAGGTCAACATCGTGACGGCAGGCAGCGGCGAAGTCGTGAACCGCGCGACCGTCGAAAAGGACGCGCCGAAGGCGGACGTGCTCGTCACGCTGCCACCGTTCATCCAGCAGGCGGCGCAATCGGGCCTGTTGCAGAACTACGAGAGCGTGAACTACAAGAACGTGCCCGCGATCGCGAAGGCGTCCGACGGGGCGTGGGCCACGTTCGTCAACAACTACTTCTCGTTCGCGATCAATCCGGAAGTCGTGAAGAACCAGCCGAAGACGTTCGCCGATCTGCTGCATCCCGACTACAGCGGCAAGGTCGCGTACTCGAACCCGGCGACGGCGGGCGACGGCATGGCCGTCATCATCCTGACGACGTCGCTGATGGGCGAAGACAAGGCGTTCGACTATCTGAAGAAGCTGGAGCAGAGCGCCAAGTTCCACACGAAGGGCACGGGCTATCTGGACGTGCTGCTCTCGCGTAACGAAATCGCCGTTGCCAACGGCGACCTGCAGATGGATCTCGACGACGCGGCGAACGGCGGCCTGTCGCTCAAGCCGATCTTCCTCGCAGCCGAGGCGGGCGGCCAGCCGACCACGTTCCAGCTGCCGTACGCGATCGGCCTGATCAAGAACGGCCCGAACCAGGCGCAAGGCAAGAAGCTGATCGACTATCTGATGTCGACGGAAGTGCAGGCGAAGGTGCCCGACATCTTCGGCATTCCGGGCCGCACCGACGTGCCGCTCGCCGGCAAGAACGGCACGGCCGTCAAGCAGGCGATCGCGGGCGTGAAGCTGATTCCCGTCGACTGGAATCATGTGATGTCGAAGAAGGCCGAGTGGACGGCTCGCTGGAAGAACGACGTGATCGGCAACTCGGGCAAGCAGCTCGAAGTCGTCAAGCCGAAATAATCACCGCGTCTGATGGAAGGACGCGCGGCGTGACAATGGTCGCGCTGCGCGCAAGGCATTTGATGTACCCGATGCGCCTGATGCATCCGGTGCTGCAATTCAAGGCCACCAACGCAGGAGGATGGACCCGGTGAACACTGCAACAACCCTTGCTGGTTCAGGCGCGCTGGACGCCACTCCGCGAGCGGAAGGCGTCGCTCGCACAGGCGAGCCCGGCGGCGTGCGGATCGAGCATCTGACGGTGCGCTTCGGTTCGCGCACGGTGCTGGACGATCTGTCGCTGACGATCGAGCGCGGCGAACTGTTGACCGTGCTCGGCCGCAGCGGCTGTGGCAAGACGACGTTGCTGCGCTTCATCGCCGGTTTCATCGAGGCCGATGGCCTCGCCGGCACGCTGACGGTCGCGGGCCGCGACCTCACGCACGTGCCGCCGCACAAGCGCAATCTGGGCCTGCTGTTCCAGAGCTATGCGCTGTTTCCGCATCTGTCCGTATTCGAGAACGTCGCGTTCGGCCTGCGCGCGCGCCGCATTTCGACGAAGGAAATCGCGCGGCGTGTCGCCGATTCGCTGAAGCTCGTGCAGCTCGGCGATGCCGGCCACGTGATGCCCGCGCAACTGTCGGGCGGCATGCAACAGCGCGTGGCGCTCGCGCGCGCGCTCGTGATCGAGCCGGACGTGCTGCTGCTCGACGAGCCGCTGTCCGCGCTCGACGCCAATCTGCGCGCGTCGGTGCGTTCCGAACTGAAGGCGCTGCATGAGCGCCTGCCGAATCTGACGATCGTCTGTGTGACGCACGATCAGGACGACGCGCTCGTGTTGTCCGATCGCACGCTGCTGATGCGCGACGGCCAGATCGCGCAGCTCGGCACGCCGCAGGAGCTGTACGACAAGCCGGGCAATGCGTTCGTCGCGCGCTATCTGGGCGCGGCCAATCTGCTGCCGCCGAACGTCGCGTTTGCGCTCGGCGACGCGCGCCATGCGGAGCGCGAGCGCGTCGCGTGCCTGCGTCCCGAGGCGATGCGCATCGTGCCGCTCGGCGAAGGGCAGTTGCACGGCACGATTGCATCCGTCGAATGGTATGGCTCGGTGTTGTCCGTGCAGGTCGCGCTCGATGCGATGCCGGGCGAACCCGTGCTCGTGTCGATGCAGCGCGGCAGCGGTGTGATGCCCGAAAAGGGCGCGCGGATTTCCTTGCGTTACGAGGCAGACGATGTCGTCCTTATCAAGCCCTGACGCGCTCGCCGACCGCGACGCGCGCGCCGCAACGGCCGCGTCGCATGCGGCGGCGAAGCGCCGGCGCGAGCGCATGTCGCAATGGCATTTGCTGTTTCTCGCCGTGTTCGTGCTCGGCCCGCTCGTGATCTATCCGCTCGTGCGTCTCGTGATGCTGAGCCTGACGGGCGCGCATGGGCTGAGCTTTCACGCGTACTCGGCGTTCTTCCGGAATCCGGAGACGAGCGGCGTGATCGGCACGACGCTGTGGATCCTGTTCGCGAGCGCGGGTCTTGCTTCCGTTCTCGGTGTCGCGCTCGCGTCGCTGCTGTTCTTCAAGCCGTTTCCGGGCGCGCGGCTCGTCACGCGTTTTCTCGAGCTGTTCGTGGCGTTCCCGTCGTTTCTCGTCGCGTTCACGCTGATCTTTCTGTACGGCTCGCAAGGCTCCGTCAGCATCGGGCTGCAGCGGCTCTTTCATCTGGAAGCGCCGCCGCTCGATTTCCTGTTCGGCATCGGCGGCGTGATTCTCGCGGAAGTCGTGTTCTACGCGCCGTTCGTCGTGCGTCCGACGCTCGCGTCGTTCGCGATGCTCGACATGCGCCTGATCGAAGCGGCGCGCAGCCTCGGCGCGAACGGCTGGATGGTCGCGTTTCGCGTGATCGTGCCGCTCGCGTGGCCCGGCATCGCGGCGGGCACGATCCTGTGCTTCCTGCTGACGTTGAACGAGTTCGGCATTCTGCTCGTGCTCGGCAGCGCGCATCTGATCACGCTGCCCGTGGCGATCTACAGCTCGGCGACCGTCGATCTCGATCTGCCGACGGCTGCCGCGGGCGCTGTCGTGATGCTGGCGATGTCGCTGTCGTTGTATGCGCTGTACCGCCAGATCAACAGGCGCAAGGTGGGAGGAGCGAAGTAATGTCCGACGTCGATCAAACCGTGCTGCCTGCCGTGCATCATCGCGCGCGGCCCGTTCAACACAGGCTCGTCACGCGCATCGCCGGCGGTCTCTTCATGGCGTTCGCCGCGTTGCTGTGCTTCTGGCTCTTCGTGCTGCCCGTGATCGTCGTCGCGCTGTCGAGCGTCGCCGCGCACTGGTCGGGCACGATCCTGCCGGACGGCTTCAGCATGCGCTGGTTCGAGCGCCTCGGCGGCAGCGATTTCGATGCGCTCGTGACCAGTCTGCAGATCGGCTTCGGCGTCGCGATTCTCGGCACCGTGCTAGGGCTGTGGCTCGCGCTCGCACTCGAAGGACGCGACCGGCGCGGCCTTGGCGCGCTCGTCGATACGATCGCGATGGTGCCCAACGGCGTGCCGAGCGTCGTGCTCGGCCTCGCCGTGCTGATCGCGTATCACAAGAAGCCACTCGATCTGTCGAGCTCGGCCGCCATCGTCGTGTTCGTGCAACTGGCGCTGGTGCTGCCGTTCTGTTATCGCTGCGCGGCGGCGGCGTTGCGGCCGGAGCTGACGATCCTGCGCGAAGCGGCCGCGAGCCTCGGTGCGCCGCCGTCGATGGTGCTGCGCCGTGTCGTGCTGCCGCAGCTGGTGCCCGCGATCCGCGCGTCGCTTGCGCTCGGCTTCGCGCTGTCGCTCGGCGAGCTGGGCGCGACGCTGACCGTTTATCCGCCGGGTTTTGCGACGGTGCCGATCGTCGTTGTCGGCCAGGTCGAACGCGGCTATTACCTGCCGGCTTCCGCGCTGTCGCTGGTGCTGCTGCTCGCATCGCTGGCTGCGCTGCTGCTGATCGCCGCGCGCGTGCCGCGCCGTCGCGTGGACTGACAACAAACAACGTTTCCTGATTTTTCGTGAGGTGTGTCTGTGTCGAGATGCCTCGCATTGTGATTTGGCAAAAAGTGCCGAAATGACCGAAAATATGGAAATTGTGTCGGATGATCGGATCGAGGTGGTCAGGCGGCATTCGCTGACGGCGCTGGTGCGCGACGAGATCGAGCGCAACATCGTCGACGGCAGGCTGGCGCCCGGCGACAAGCTCAACGAAGCCGACTGGGCCGCGCGTCTGCAGGTGTCGCGCGGGCCCGTGCGCGAGGCGTTTCGCGCGCTGGAGCAGGCCGGGCTCGTGCGCAACGAGAAGAATCGCGGCGTGTTCGTGCGCACGGTGTCGCTGGCGGAGGCCGACGAGATTTACGCGGTGCGCGCGGTGCTCGAACAGGCGGCGTGCCGGATGCTCGCGCAGCGTATCGACGCCGCGCAACTGGCCGCGCTGCGGGCGCATGTCGATGCGATGCATGTCGCGCTCGAGGCCGGCGATCACGATGTATATGCGCGAGAGAACGTCGCGTTTCACGACGCGATCGTCGCGATGGCGGGCAACGGCAAGCTGTATGAGACGTATCGCAGGCTGGTCGGCGAATTGAGTCTTTTCAGGCGCGCGGCGCTCGGCGTGCGCGGCGACGCGATGGAGCGTTCGCTGGCTGAGCATCGCGCGATTCTGTCGGCGCTCGCCGCGCGCGATGCGGACGAAGCCGCGCGGCTGATGCTCGCGCACGTCGACGGCGGCAGGCAGCGCGCGCATGAAGCGGCCGGACCGCATCGATGCGGCGAACATGATGATCGCGATGAACGGGACGACGGCTTGAGCGCGCTGCTCGCCTGAGTCGGCGGAACCGATGAAGCACACGCGTCAGCGACGCGTAGGGAAGAGAACGATGGCAATCCAGTCCGAACGTAGTGTTGAAGTGAATGGCCGCAGCTACCGGTTGCCGGTGACGCCGACGGTGGTCGTGTGCGTCGATGGCTGTGAGTACGACTATCTGGAAGCCGCCGTGAACGCGGGCGTGGCGCCGTATATCGGCAAGATGCGGCGCGACGGCGCGGCGTTCAGGGGCGACTGCGTGATTCCGTCGTTCACGAACCCGAACAACCTGTCGATCGTGTGCGGCGTGCCGCCTTCCGTGCATGGCATCTGCGGCAACTATTTCTGGGACCCGCAGGCCAACGACGGCAAGGGCGCGGAAGTGATGATGAACGATCCCGCGTATCTGCGCGCGCCGACGCTGCTCGCCGCAGCCGCCGATGCGGGCGCGGGCGTCGCCGTCGTCACGGCGAAGGACAAGCTGCGGCGGCTTCTCGGCAACGAGATGAAGGGCATCTGCTTTTCGGCGGAGAAGGCCGACAAGGTGACGCTCGAAGAAAACGGCATCGGCGAAGTGCTCGATCTGGTCGGCCTGCCGTTGCCCGATGTGTACAGCGCGGGCCTGTCGGAATTCGTGTTCGCCGCGGGCGTGCGGCTTGCACAGACGCGCAAGCTCGACCTGATGTATCTGTCGACGACCGACTACATCCAGCACAAGTGGGCGCCCGGCACGGAAGGCGCGAATGCGTTCTACGCGATGATGGACGGCTATCTGGCGCAACTCGATGCGCTCGGCTGGGTGATCGGACTGACGGCCGACCACGGCATGAACGCGAAGCACGATCCGCAGACGGGCGAGCCGAACGTCATCTATCTGCAGGACCTGATGGACGAATGGCTCGGCGCGCGAGCGGCACGCGTCATTCTGCCCATCACCGATCCGTACGTCGTGCATCACGGCGCGCTCGGTTCGTTCGCGACGATCTATCTGCCGCGCGACGCGAACGCGCGCCAGGTGATCGAGCGTCTGGGCGGCATGAAGGATATCGAAACCGTGCTCGACAACAAGACGGCGTGCGAGCGCTTCGAGTTGCCGAACGACCGCGTCGGCGACATCGTCGTGATCAGCAGGAAGAACACGGCGCTCGGCACGCGCCGTGACGAGCACGACCTCTCGGGGCTGACAGTGCCGCTGCGTTCGCACGGCGGACTGTCCGAGCAGGAAGTGCCGCTGCTCTTCAATCGGCGCATCAGCGAGGCACGCGTCGCGGGCAAGCGTCTGCGTAATTTCGACGTGTTCGATCTCGCGCTCAACCATCTGGCGGCATCATGAACGTGACGATCCCGTCCAACGATCACCCCGCGTTTCGCGCGGAAGCGCTGCGTCTGAAGGGCGAGCGCGCGGCGCGCTCGCGCACGCTCGACGTGTTCGATCCGTACACGGGCATGCGCGTCGGCACGGTGCCGATGACGAGCGTCGACGATGTGCGCGCGGCGTTCGACTACGCGGCCGCTTATTCCGCGAAGCTCACGCGCTATGAGCGCTCGCAGATTCTCGAGCGCGCGGGCATGCTGCTGCGCGAGCGGACTGAAGAAGCGTCCGATCTGATTTCGCTCGAATCGGGTCTGTCGAAGCAGGACACGTTGTATGAAATTGGGCGTGTCGCGGATGTGCTGAAGTTCGCGTCGATCGAAGCATTACGCGACGACGGCCAGAGCTTCTCGTGCGATCTGACGCCGCACGGCAAGAAGCGGCGCGTGTTCACGCAGCGCGATCCGCTTGCGGGCGTGATCGTCGCGATCACGCCGTTCAATCACCCGATGAACCAGGTCGCGCACAAGATCGCACCCGCCATCGCGACGAACAATCGCGTGATTCTGAAGCCTTCGGAGAAGGTGCCGCTGTCGGCGTTCTATCTCGCGGATCTGTTGTATGAGGCGGGACTGCCCGCGCCGATGCTGCAGGTGCTCACGGGCGACCCGCGCGAAATCGCTGACGAACTGGTCACGAATCCGCTCGCCGAACTCGTGACGTTCACGGGCGGCGTGGCGATCGGCAAGCATATCGCCGAGCGCGCGGGGTATAGGCGCGTCGTGCTGGAACTCGGCGGCAACGATCCGCTGATCGTCCTCGAAGATGCGGATGTCGAGCGCGCCGCTGCGCTGGCGGTGCAGGGCTCGTACAAGAACTCCGGTCAGCGATGCACGGCCGTCAAGCGGATGATCGTGCAGAAGAGCATCGCTGCGCGCTTCACGGAGCTGGTCGTCGAGAAGACGCGCGAGTGGACATACGGCGATCCGTTCGATCGGTCGAACCAGATAGGCACGGTGATCGACGAAGCGGCCGCGCGGCTCTTCGAATCGCGCGTGAACGAAGCGGTTGCGCAGGGCGCGCGCCTGCTCGTCGGCAATGAGCGCAACGGCGCGCTGTATTCGCCGACGGTCGTCGATGGAGTCGATCCGTCGATGACGCTGATTCGCGAGGAAACGTTCGGCCCCGTCTCGCCGATCATCACGTTCGATACGCTCGATGACGCGATCCGCATCAGCAACGGCACGCCGTTCGGTTTGTCGTGCGGCTTGTGCACGAACCGGCAGGACGCGATTCCGCGCTTCATCAACGAATTGCGCGTGGGTACGGTGAATGTGTGGGAAGTGCCGGGGTATCGCGTCGAACTGACGCCGTTCGGTGGCATCAAGGATTCGGGCCTCGGCTACAAGGAGGGCGTGCAAGAAGCGATGAAGAGCTTCACGAACCTCAAGACCTTTTCTCTTCCGTGGGAGTGATGTTGTGGCATTGAATCTGGACGACATTCGCGGGTTGTTCGAAGAGCATGGCCGGCTCGCATACAGCGGCGAGCCGGTGACGCAGCTCGAACATGCATTGCAAAGCGGCGCGCTCGCGGAAGCGGCGGGGGCCTCCGATGAACTGGTCGCTGCGGCGTTCCTGCATGACCTCGGACATCTGTTGAACCGCCAGGGTGAAACGCCGACGGCGCGCGGCATCGACGATCTTCACCAATACTTCGCGTTGCCGTTTCTGCGGCCCGTACTGCCGGAAGCGGTGCTCGAGCCGATCCGGCTGCATGTCGATGCGAAGCGCTGTCTGTGCGCAATCGACGCGACTTACTTTGGGCGCTTGTCAGCGGATTCCGTGCGGAGCCTCGAACTGCAGGGCGGCATCTACGACGATGACGAGGCGCAGGCGTTCCTGGAGAAGCCTTATGCCGAGGACGCGTTGCGTTTGCGTCGCTGGGACGATCTGGCGAAGGAAGCAAATTGCGCGACGCCGGATCTCGATCACTATCTGAATGTCGTATCGCGTGTGATGGAAAGGCATGCTGTCGTTTGATCTTTTATCGATAACGGAGATTGCGCGGAGGCGCTGATATCGCGTTCATGTCATGCGCTTTACGCACGTCGAAAAACCGCTTGCAACTGTGGTGGCAAGCGCCTAGAATTCCGCTCTTTCGCGCGGCGGACACCGCGGCGCGAGGGAAGCGGGAAAGGCGGGAGAGCCGGTAGTGATGTGGTTTTCCGGCGGGGTCGGCAGGTTCTTCGGTAGTAAAAAACCTGTTGACGGATGCCGGAAGGTTCTTCATAATCTCGTTTCTCTGCTGCTGATGCAGCAACGCAACGAAGGCAAGGCGCCTCGTGCGATGTTCTTTAAAAACTAACAGCCGACAGATGTGGGTGCTCGATGACGGCGCGCGGTGG
>NZ_WHNP01000038.1 GCF_009362735.1 Paraburkholderia franconis
CGGCCGAACTTCAGCGTCAACTACGCACCTTGCTCGGCCATGACCAAATTGTTACGCAAGCCTACGGACGTCACCTGCTGATCAAACGTCTGGACGATGAGGAGCCCACTGTTGTGGCGCGCCTCACAGAGTTCGGCCGCAATCGTTATGGCGCTGCCTTCCGCAGCCATAGTGGTCGTTGGGAACCGCTGCCCGGAACCGGCTCGCTCGAGGAGATGGCCAATGTCGTCGTCACGCTCTTGCAGCCCTATTTACAGCCGGATAATTAATCAAGCAATTTACGGGATGTTGTACTAGGAGCAGGTTGTTCCGTTCGGCCTTTGGCCGCGTCTTCGGGCGCGGCCACTTTTTCAAGTCACTTCGCGTTTGGAAGTTTTCCGATCGGCAGGCAAGGGCAGCCGTGCCGCACTTGCCCTGCCGGTCTGCGCGGGACCGGCCTCTATCATGCGGGCGTCAGTGCCTGGAGCCGCTGGCATTGTTCGCCCCCTGCTGCATCAACTGATCGTCCAGTTCGTCCCATTCCTCCGGGGAGCGGTTGCGCGCGAACATGAGGCATTCCCCGTCGATCGCCTCGCTGAGGAAGATATCGGTCATGCGTTCAAGCGCCTTTAGGATGGGCTTGCGATCCGTTTCTGGGGCTTCGGGATGCTGGGCCGTGCTGATCATCGCCGTGACCATTTCGAACTCGGTGACGCGCTGGCTGGGGTGTTCGACGGCGGTGTTGCTGATGCGCTCAAGTGCCGAGAGACGGCGTGTGATGTGGAGCGGACTGGTAATGGGGCTGTCGGACTTCTCGTTCTGCATTGACTCAGACTCCGTAACGTTGAACGGACCCGTCACCACAGGATGTGGCGAGCGGGCGCAGCTTCAAGAGACTGGAAATACCGGGTGACAAGACGAACAGAACCGGCGAGCCGAAGCTCCCCCATCCACTGGCTCGCCCATTGATGGACAACAGACGTGCAGCATCAGCCGCATGCGGCGCCAATCACCGCGCGGCCGTCGCAGCGCCCGTCGATGCCGGAGCCGCGCGCGCATCGTCGACGGGCGGATTGCCCATCGCCTGGAAGAGCGCGGCCGTGTCGTTCAAACGCGCGCCCGTGTAGCGGATCTCGTCGAGCCGCGCATTGCGATACTGCTGCTCGCTCGCTCTCGCTGCCGTCACGGGCACGGCGCCCAGACGATAGCGCGCCGAGGTCTCGTCGAATGAACGCTGCGCCGTTTGTGCCGCGATATTGGCCGCATCGAGCGACTGCGCGTCGTGTTCGAGCGCGGCGAGCGTATCGGCGACGTTCTGGAACGCGGCGAGCACGGTTTGCTTGTATTGCGACACCGAGGCTTCATACGATGCGACGGCCGCGCGCCGTTGCGCGAACAATGCGCCGCCGTGGAAGATCGGCTGCGTCAGCGATGCGCCGAGGCTCCAGATCGCTCCCGCGCCCGATACCGCGACGGGCCAGCTGAACCCGCCTTGTCCCATCGACGCGTTCAGCGTCAGGCTCGGAAACATCTGCGCCGTCGCGACGCCGACTTCGGCGGCGGCTGCCTTCAGTGTCGCGTCGGCGGCCTCGATATCGGGGCGCGCCTGGAGCAGATCGGACGGCACGGACACGGGCACCTGTTCCGGCACATGCAGAGACGCGAGATCGAGTGGCGGCGGCGCCTGGTCCGGCGTGCGGCCGAGCAGCACCGCGAGCGCGTGACGCGTCGTCAGCAGTTGCTGGCGCGCGGCGGGCAGGCTCGCGGCAAGCGACGCCGCGCCTTGCTGCGCATTGAGCAGATCGCTGTGCGGCACCGCGCCGAGTTCATAGCGGCGCTGCGTGTCGCGCGCCTGATCGTTGGCGAGCGCGACGAGGCGCTCGGTCGTCTGGACCTGCGCATCGAGCATCGACGCCGAAATCGCCGCCGTCACGATGTTCGCGGCCAGCGCGCGTCGCGCCGCGTCGAACTGATAGGCCTGCACGTTCACACGCGATGCGAGCGCCGCATTCGCGAGCCGCGATGCGCCGAAGATGTCGAACGTGTACTGCGCCTGCAACTGGCCGACGAACACGTTGTACAGAAACGTGTTCGGCCCGGCTTCGGGAATTCCGAGCGCGCGTTGCCGCGTGACCTGGCCGCCCGCATCGATGGACGGCAGCATGTTGCTGCCGATCTGCGCGCGCAACTGCTCGCGCGCGGCCGTCAGGTTCTTGTCGGTGGCGGCGAGCGTCGGACTGTTGCGCAAGCCTTCGTCGACCAGCGCATTCAGCTCGTCCGACTGGAACGTGCGCCACCATTGCGGCACCGCTTTCGCACCGACGACGAACTGCTGCGTGACGCCTTGCGCGGGCACCGTTTGCGTCGGCAGCGGATCGGCGCCGTAGTGCGCGGGCTCGGGCATCGCCGGCGGATTGCCGTTCGGGCCGAACGAGCACGCGGCGGCGAGCAGAGAAGCCGCAGCCAAAGCGATGGCGCGATGGGTGATCGAAGGGAGGCTCATGATCAATTCCCCGAATGTTCGGACGGCTCGGGCCGCGGATCGCGTTCGTCACCGCGCACGCGGAACCATGCGGCGTACAGCGCGGGCAGATAGAACAGCGTGAGCACCGTTGCGCTCGTGATGCCGCCCATCAGCGCCGTCGCCATCGGGCCGAAGAAGTTCGAGCGCAACAGCGGGATCAGCGCGAGCACGGCGGCCGCCGCCGTCAGCGTGATCGGGCGGAAGCGCCGCACCGTCGCGCCGACGATCGCATCGAAGCGCTTGTGTCCCTGCGCGATGTCCTGCTCGATCTGATCGACGAGAATCACCGAGTTGCGCATGATGATGCCGAACATCGCGATCACGCCGAGCATCGCGACAAAGCCGAACGGCTTGCCGAACAGCAGCAGCGTCGCGACCACGCCGATCAGACCGAGGGGCGCCGTCAGCACGACCATCAGGACGCGCGCGAAGCTTTGTAGCTGGATCATCAGCAGCGTCAGCACCGCGATGATCATGATGGGCATCTGCGCGTTGATCGACGTCTGTCCCTTCGCGCTTTCCTCGACCGATCCGCCGATCTCGATCCGGTAGCCGACGGGCAGCGCCGCGCGAATCTGCGCGAGCTGTTTGTCGACGGCATGCGTGACGTCGATGCCTTGCGCGTTGCCGCGCACGTCGGACTGCACGGTGATCGTCGGTTGACGGTCGCGCTCCCAGATCACACCGTATTCGAGATCGCTGCGCAGCCGGCCGAGCGTGCCGAGCGGCACCGAGCCGTTGGGCGTCGGCATCGCGAGTGTCAGCAGTTGCGACGGGTCGACGCGTTCGTTCTGCGGCGCGCGCAGATCGACGCTGATCAGCTTGTCGCGCTCGCGGTACTGCGTGACGGTATAACCCGAGAGCGTCATCGCGAGAAAGCTCGATACGTCCGCCGACGTGATGCCTAGTTCGCGTACCTTCTTCTGGTCGACTTCGAAGCGCACCGAGCGCTCGGCCGGTTCGTCCCAGTCGAACTGCACGTTCGCCGTGCCGGGATTCGCGCGCATCGTCGCGGCCACTTTCTCGGCGATCGAGCGCACCGTCGCGATATCGTCGCCGCTCACGCGGAACTGCACGGGATAGCCGACGGGCGGGCCGTTTTCGAGGCGCGACAGGCGCGTGCGGATCGCGGGGAAGTCGTTGCGCAGTTTCGGTTCGAGCCAGCGCGCGAGCTTCTCGCGATCCTCGACAGTCTTCGCGGTGATCACGAACTGTGCGAAGTTCGGCGTCTGCAATTGCTGGTCGAGCGGCAGATAGAAGCGTGGCGCGCCGGAGCCGACGAAGTCCACCGAATGATCGATTTCGGGCCTGCCTTCAAGGGCTTTTTCGATGCGCTGCGCCTGGCGCAATGTCGCATCGAACGAGGCGCCTTCGGGCAGGCGCACGTCGACGAGCAGCTCCGGCCGGTCCGAGCTCGGAAAGAACTGCTGCGGCACGAGCGTGAAGCCCGCCAGCGACACGACGAACAGGATGACCGTGATCGCGAGCACGACGAAGCGCCGCTCGATGCACCAGCTGATCCAGCCCGTCAGCCGCCGATAGAAGCGCGTTCCGTAGATGTCGTGCTCGTGGTCGTCGGGCTCGTGCGCCTGACGCTTGCGCTCGGGCAGCATGTGATAGCCGAGCATCGGAATCAGCACGACGGCGGCGAGCCACGATGCGATCAGCGCAATCGCCGACACTTCGAAAATCGAGCGCGTATATTCGCCCGTGCTCGACTTCGCAAGCGCGATCGGCAGAAAGCCCGACACGGTGACGAGCGTGCCCGTCAGCATCGGGAACGCCGTGCTGGTGTACGCGAACGCCGCGGAGCGCGTGCGGTTCCAGCCCTGTTCTAGCTTCACGGCCATCATTTCGACGGCGATGATCGCATCGTCGACGAGCAGGCCGAGCGCGAGCACGAGCGTGCCCAGCGATACCTTGTGCAGGCCGATATCGAACAGATACATGCACAGCGCGGTGACGGCGAGCACGACGGGAATCGAGATCACGACGACCATCCCCGTGCGCACGCCCAACGACACGAGGCTCACGATCAGTACGATCAGCACCGCTTCGGCGACGGCTTCGAGAAAATCGTCGACGGAGCGCGAGACCGCGTGCGGCATGCTCGACACTTCGACGAGCTTCAGTCCCGCGGGCAGATGCGCCTGCAGCTCCGTCATCTTCGCGTCGAGCGCCTTGCCGAGCTGGATCACGTCGCCGCCCGGCTGCATCGTCACGCCGATGCCGAGCACAGGCTTGCCCTGAAAGCGCATCTGCGTGACGGGCGGATCGTCGTAGCCGCGCCTGATCGTCGCGATATCGCCGAGCCGGAACGAGCGGCCGTTGATGCGGATCAGCGTGTCGGCGAGCGCGTTCAGATCGTTGAATTGCCCCGTCGGACGCACGAACACGCGGTCGTCGTGGGTCGTCAGCGTGCCGGACGGCGACACGCTGTTCTGCGAGTTGATCGCCTGCGCAAGCTGTTGCGGCGTGATGCCGAGGCGCGTGAGCTGCGTGTTGGCGATTTCGACGTAGACGTGCTGATCGGGATCGCCGAAATAGTCGACTTTCGCCACGCCCGGCACGCGCAACAGCACCGTGCGCAGTTCGTCCGCGTAGTCGTGCAGTTGCGCCGCCGAGAAGCCGTCGCCTTCGAGCGTGTAGATGTTCGTGTAGACGTCGCCGAATTCGTCGTTGAAGAAAGGGCCCTGGATGCCTGGCGGCAATGTCTGCGCAATGTCGCCGACCTTCTTGCGCACCTGATACCAGGTTTCGGGCACATCCTTGACGGGCGCGGAGTCCTTCATCGTGAAGAAGATCAGCGATTCGCCGGGGCGCGAATAGCTGCGCAGAAAATCGATCGCGGGTGTTTCCTGCAGCTTGCGGCCGATGCGGTCGGTGACCTGTTCCTGGACCTGGCGCGCTGTCGCGCCGGGCCAGAAGGTGCGGATCACCATCACGCGGAACGTGAACGGCGGATCTTCCGATTGCGCGAGTTTCGTATAGGCGAGGATGCCGAACGCCGTCGCGAGCGTGATCAGAAAGACGACGAGCGCCTGATGGCGCAGCGCCCATGCGGACAGGTTGAAGCGTCCTTCCTCATTCTGCGCAGTGCTCATGACGCGAAATCCTCGGGGTGCAGCGGCGGCACGACGCGGACTTTTTCTCCCGCCGTCACCGTATGCACGCCTTGCCACACGATACGCTCGCCCTCGTTCAAGCCTTGTGTGACCGCGATGGTCCGCTCGGTGTAATGCGCGACCTGCACGCGACGCAATTCGAGCTGATCGCCGCCTGCGCGCACGACCCACACGGCGGGCGTCGTGCCGTCATGAAAGAGCGCGGTGGACGGTAGCGTGAACGACGCGGGCTGGTTGCTGGCGTGGTCGCGGGAGAAGTCGATATCGGCCGTCATGCCGAGACGCACGTCCGGCCCCGGATGATCGAGCGTGAGCTTCGCGCGATACGTGCGGCTCTGCGGGTCGGCAGCAGGCGACAGTTCGCGCACGCGCGCATCGAACGTGCGGCCGGGCAGCGCGCCCAGCTTGATGGTCGCCGCCTGTCCGACGCGCAGCGACGCGAGCGCGCCTTCGGGCACGTCGCAGACCACATCGACGTCGCCGGACCATGCGAGGCTGTACACGGCCTGTCCCGCCGATACGTTCTGCCCCGTATCCGCCTGTTCGGCCGTGATGACGCCCGCGTGATCGGCGGCGAGCGTCGCGTATTGCAGCTGGTCCTTCGCGAGCGCGGCCTGCTGAGCGGCCTGATCGCGCTGCGCGGCCGCCGACGCATACGCGTCTTCCGTCTGTTCCAGTTGCGTCTGCGCGATCAGATTCTCATGCGCCTGCGCGCGGTCGCGGTCGAGCTGCTGCTTTGCATAGACGAGCCGGTGCTGCGCGGCTTCGAGCTGCGCGGCGGCGCTCGCGGCGTTCTTCTGCGCGTCGGCGGGATCGAGCCGCGCGACGACCTGGCCGTTCTGGACCACGTCGCCAAGACGCACGCGGCGCTCGATGATCTTGCCGGCGATACGGAACGACAGCGGCGTCGAATAACGCGCCTGCACTTCGCCGGGCAGCGATGCCGCGAGCGGCAGTCCGTCCGCATGCACGGCGACGGCCACCACGGGCCGGGGCGCGGGCGCGGCGGCTTCCTTGTTGTGGCACGCGGCAAGCGTCAGCGCGCCCATGACGACGAGCGCACCGATCTTCGCATGACGAAGCAGCGGCAAAGACAGGGAAGATGAAGCGAGGCGGAACGGCTTGCGCGCGCGAGACGACGCGCCACGACGGGAACGATTCACGATGCCTCCGGGCTGGAGAAGCAAACGAATACGGCAAGCCAGAGGCTACCGACGGCGTGCTGCTGAATGTGCTGCAGAGCGGCCTGCGAGCGCTGCAATTCAACCCGCATCGCATCGAGGTCCGTAATTTCACCCATTGATCCGGATGGTGCTCTGCATTCTAATACATATCTGTATCTGAATGCAAAGATGAATCTCGGGACGGACCAATGCTAGACTGTTAAATATGAAACGCAAACGACTCACGCGAGAACAGAGCAAAGACCAGACGCGCCTGCGTCTGCTGGATGCTGCGCAGGCCATTTTCATGAAGAAGGGGTTTGCGGCGGCGAGCGTCGAAGACATCGCCGAGGCGGCGGGCTACACGCGCGGCGCGTTCTACTCGAACTTCCGCAGCAAGCCCGAGCTCTTTCTGGAATTGCTGCGGCGCGACCATGAATCGATGCAGGCGGAACTGCACAGCATCTTCGAAGAAAACGCGACGCGCGAAGAAATGGAAGCGAACGTGCTGCGCTACTACAGCCGTTTGCCGCGCGATAACAAGTACTTCCTGTTATGGGTCGAAGCGAAGCTGCTCGCCGCGCGCGACGCGCGTTTTCGCGTGCGCTTCAACGCGTTCCTGCACGAGAAGCTCGAACAGCTGACCGAGTACATCGCCGAGTTTTCGGTGCGTGTCGGCACGCCGCTGCCATTGCCTGCGGAAACGCTGGCGCTCGGGCTGATGGGTCTGTGCGACGGCATGCAGTTTTTCTTTACCGTCGATCCGCAAAACATCTCGGGCGAGCGCGCGGAAGAGGTGCTGGGCAACTTCTTCGCGCGCGTCGTGTTCGGCAGGACGATGGGGTAGGGGACGGCGGGTCAGACGCGGCCGTTGAAGCGTGGCCGCGCGCACCGCGCTTTACCGTGCGCAATGCAACGCGCTCAGATCCACACGTCGTTCGCGGCTGTCCGGTCGCTGCTCTCGTCGCCCGTGTTCTTGACGCCGCGCGGTTCGATCAACAGCAGCTTCACTTCTTTTTCCGCGTAGGGCTTGTGCTCCTTGCCCTTCGGCACGACGAACATTTCTCCCGCCGACACATGCACGGCGCCGTCACGAAAGTCGATCCGCAGATCGCCTTCCAGCACGATGAAGGTTTCATCCGTCTCCGCGTGGTTGTGCCAGATGAAATCGCCTTCGATCTTGACGATCTTGAACTGGTAGTCGTTCATCTCGGCCACGACGCGCGGTTGCCACTGCTCATGAATGCGGCTGAGTTTGTCGGCGAAATTGATGGGCTCGAATCGGGTTGACTGATCGGTTGCGGGCATGGCGTCTCCTCAGTTGAAGTCCACGCGACGGAGTGTAGGCGCGCGCGCTCGCGGGCGTCTTGAACGTTTGTGCACGCTTCGAATGCTGGACCCAGCGCTGAACCTCGCGCTGGCCCCTTATTCAGCGGGACTGGCTTCTGAGCATCTTCAGCCAGCGCGATGGCGTCACGCCATACGCCGCCATGAAGTGCCGCGTCATATGGCTCTGGTCCGCGAAACCGGCGGCGGCCGCCGCGTCCGCGAGCATCTGGCCGCGCAGCAGCGCTTCTCGCACGGCATCGAGGCGGCGCATCGTCAGATAGTGATGCGGGCTCGTGCCGAAGAACGCGCGGAAATCGCGCGACAGGCTCCAGCGGTCCCGGCCGCTTGCGGCAGTCAGTTCGTCGAGTGTGACGGGACGCTCGAGCGCCGCGTGCAGATAGTCGCGCGCGAGCAGCGCCGCGCGGAAATCGGCGGAGGCGCGCGCCGGCCGCGCACCGGACACGGCATCGAGCGCATGCGCGAGATCGTAAAGGGCGTCGTCCTGTTCGAGCAGGTCCATCGCGGCGTCGATGCCTTGCAGCAGCGCCCGCGTCGCGGCGGCAAGACGCGGATCGTCCGACAGCCCGCCTTCGATGAACGGCAGCGGCTTGCCGCCGAGCGCTGCCTGAAAGAGGGCTGGCTCGACGTAGATCATCCGGTAGCGAAAGCCCTCGGCGGTGCCGGCCTGGCCGTCGTGAGGCTCGTCCGGGTGCAGCACGATCGTGCCGCCGGGGAGGCTGTTGCACACGCTGCGCCGGTAGTGGAAGCTTTGCACGCCCGCGAGTGTGCGGCCGATCGCATAGGTATCGTGCCGATGCAGCGCGTAGCCATTGTGCTGGAAGAAGGCCTCGATGCGTTCGACGCCGCCCTGTGCGGGCGCGCGGCGAATCCAGTCGCGCTTGCCGTGAACATCCGGCTCAGGCCGCTGCTCCGCCCGCCGCGACCGTTCCTGAATCGCGGACGCCTTGTGCGCGCCTCGCTCGTGCCGCATGTTCAGTCCGTCAGATGCCAAGACCGGGGCCGAAATTGCTGCCGATCAGCTTCGTCACAGAATCGATATCCGCGTAGTCCTGCTCGGGCAGGCCGTCGAGCATTGAGAGCACTTCGTTGCTTGCGCCTGCTTCGCGCGCGGCGTCGACGAGCGCGTCCTTGTTCAGCGGATAGCTGACGCCGTGCAGAACGTCGGCGATCTGCAGGTCGATCGATTCGCGGGGGATGGCTGATCCCGTCATGCTCGCGCTCCATTGTTCTGAAAGTTATCGACACGAACGGGACGATCTGTCGATCCCGTACGTAGCGTCACGTCTGCAGATGCTCGTCCTGCGCCTTGAAGCCGCGCTCCAGATGCCGCGATTTCGGCAGCGCGATATGTTCCCATCGCTCCGGCCGGATATCGGTCTGGGCCGCGACGTCCGGCGCGGCGGGCGCGACGGGGGCGGCATTGGCGCGGGCGGCGGCTATGTCGAACGTGCCGTCCGTTGCCGTATGCACCGGCGCGGCGAAACACGAGGCCGACAACGTCACCATGGTCAACAGCGTCGAGGTTTTCATCGCTCGACCTCCTTTTCCAGGCAGCGCGGGAACATCACGCAAGCGTTATGCCATTCCGATGGCGACGGATTGGCGCCCGCCTGGCGCGGCTGCCGTCTGCGAGCGCCGCGCATCTTTCCCATATTACGCCAGTTATTTTTACAAGCGCTGGTGGCGCGTCGCGGGAACTCGCCCGTCGCGCGCCTGGCATTGATTTCTCGAAAGATTTCGTCGCGAGCCGTCGTGCCGCCCATGCCGCGAGCGCGAGACCGCGCGTTGCGTCGCGCATTACGTATGTAGAAATCGGGTCGCGTTAACCCCGTGGCCTCGCGTAGCGCACGCGTTAAGGCGGCGTGGGCGTGGAGGACTTCAGCGCAGCACGTCAAAGCGCGTCCACGGCCACGAAGGCCGGTCGCGCATGTAGCCGTTCAGCCAGTTCCATTGTGGATGGCGTTTCATGAACGCTTGCGCGTCGAACGGGCGCCCGCATGGATGACCCCAGCGCGCGTCGAACGCCATCTCGCGCGCCATCTCGCTGTCGACGACCTTGCCGTCGTTGGCGCCCCAAGGATTGAACGGACCGTGATCCGAGCCGCCGAAGCGCTGGTCGTCGAGTTCGAGATGGCCGCAGATCGTCCGCGAGCACGGGTTATCGGGGCGGTCGAGGTAGACGTCGTGATGATCGGCGATCATGGCCTTCGCCAGTTCGACGTCGATCCGCCCGCGATGTATCTCTTCGAGCTGCATGAAGCGCAGCCGACGCGCACCGTTTCTGCGCACGTCGGTGTAGTCCTCGCCTTCGCCCGTGCATTCCTGATTGCGGATCTTCAGGTCGGCCGCCGTGTTGTAGCCGCTGTAGAAGCCGTCCTGGGTGCTTTCGAAACCGGAGTAGTGCAGGCCGAGTTCATAGCGGGCGATCTCGCCCGTCTTGATGTCGCCGAGCAGCCAGCTGTTCGCATAGCCGCCGTTGTTCGCGAGCGCGAACATCTCGCACCATTCGCCGATGCTGTTCGCATATTGCGTCGCGCGCCGCGACCGATAGAACTCCGGTGCGCCTGCTGCGTTGTAGCCCGCGAAGTTCGAGATCGTCGTCTCCGTCACCATCAGGCCCGCCGACGTGACCCAGAAATCCGTCAGGCTCGAAATGCAGCCGGGCAGTCCCTGCATCAGAATGCGGTTGCCCGATTCGGGGACGATGTCGAACACGACGTTGAACGCGTCGCCGGCCGCGTAGCGGTCCCACGAGTTGTGCGCCATCACGATGCGGCCGTCGCGCGTCGCGCTGCCCGTCGCGATGAATGCGCTGCAATGATGTCCGCGCCGACCTCGCCACGGCTTGAGGCCGAGTTGCGGTTTCTGCTGCGCGGCGTGCTGCGGCCACCAGCTTTGCAGCAGATCCATATAGCCGTTCCATGCGAGCACTTCGGCGAAGGGCAGCTTTGCGCCGTCGGCGATGCCCTGGATTTCGTCGGCGAATTCATGATCGATGCGCGGCGCGAACTGCTCGACGGCGGCGTTGACGAACGTGTCGAAATCTTCACCCGTGTCCCATTTCGCGAGATAGCGCGCAGTGCGGATCGCATTCTGGATTTCGGCGGCGAGCAACTGGCCGTGCTGCTCGCCACGGTCGTACGGCTCGCCCTCTATATGCACGAAGATCCAGCCCGCGTGATCGCGGCGCACGGCATCGATGGACGGTTCGCTCATCTTCGCTCCCGTTCGTAGAGCGCGGCATCGCCGCCGGCGTTGCTCAGCGCCGTGTATCGCGGGATGCGGCCTGCGGCTCGTCTATGGTCAATTCATTGTAGAGAAATTGCCGGGCTTTGCCATGCGCCGAACGGGCGATGCGCCGGCGGGCAAGCACAGGCAAGCACAGGCAAGCACAGGCAAGCACAGGCAAGCACAGGCAAGCACAGGCAAGCACAGGCAAGCACAGGCAAGCACAGGCAAGCACAGGCAAGCACAGGCAAGCACAGGCAAGCACAGGCAAGCGCAGGCAAGCGCAGGCAAGCGCAGGCAAGCGCAGGCAAGCGCAGGCGGACAGGCGCCTAGCGCGCGGGGTTCATGCGGAAGTACGCATCGAGCAGCGACGTCTTGTAGACGACGCCCGCGAGCGTCGGCCGCGCGGTGCTTTCGACGACGGGCAGCCGTTCGCCCTGGAACGCCATGAAATGCTGAAGCGCGACGCCGAGCGGCATGTCGGGCGTGAGCACGTCGAAGTGCGGCTGCAGATAGTCGGCGGCCGTCTTGGCGGACGTATCGGTCCTGTCGAGCAGATCGGAGGTGATGTCCTTCAGCGCGACGACGCCCAGAAAGCAGCCGCCTTCGTCCGTCACGTACAGATACTTGACGGGATACTCGAGGAACACGCGCGTCATGTCGTGCACCGTCGCGTTGGGCTGCACGACGGTTTGCGGCGGACGGATCAGCTCGCGCATCTGCGTCGCGCGCAGACGCATGCGTTCCTGTTCCTCGCGGTTCCGGTGCAGCGTGATCTCGTACATCGACGTCTTGCCGATCGCGCGCGCCGCAAAGTAGGCGACCACGCACGACACCATCAGCGGCAGCACGACCTGATAGCTCAACGTCATTTCGAAGATCATCAGGATCGCCATCAGCGGCGCCTGTGTCGCGCCCGCGAGGAACGCGCCCATGCCGACCATCGCGTACGCGAACGGCGCGGACGTCGCGTGCGGCCAGAGCGCGTTCATGCCGAGCCCGAACAGCGAGCCGAGCGCGGCACCGACGAAGAGCGTCGGCGTGAACACGCCACCGACGGCGCCCGAGCCGACGGTCGCCGCCGTCGCGATCACCTTGAACGCGAGCACGACGAGGAGCGCCGTCCACGTCCACGGCGAATGCAGGATCGAGTTCACGACGCTATAGCCATTGCCCCACACTTCGGGCGTCCACGCCGACAGAATGCCGACGATCAGACCGCCGAGCGCGAGCCGGATCGGCAACGGTAATGGCAGGCGCCGGAAGGCGGACTTGCTCGTGTCGATGAGCCGCAGGAACTGCGGCGCGGCCACGCCGCACAGCAGGCCGAGCGCGACGAAGAGCAGCACTTCGAGGCCCGCGACAGGCGGGAACACGGGCATCTCGTAAGGCGGCTTGTAGCCGGCGAACTCGCGCATCATGATGTTCGCGACCACCGACGACACGACGACGGGCCCGAAGCTTTCCATCGCGATCGAGCCGAGCACGATCTCGGTGACGAAGAATGCGCCCGCGATAGGCGCACTATACGCCGACGTGATACCCGCTGCCGCGCCGCACGCGACGAGCAGGCGCAGGCGCGGCGGATCGAAATGCACGAGGCGGCCGATCAGCGACGCGCCGAGCGCCGCGAGTTGCACCATCGGGCCTTCGCGGCCGATCGAGCCACCGCTCGAAATCGTGAACAGTGACGACACGCTGCGCCACAGGCTCACGCGCACGGGCACGATGCCATCGCCGATCACGACGGCTTCCATGTAGTCGGTATGCAGCTTCTTGTCGACGCCGCGTTGCGCGAGCAACAGCAGTCCGCCCGCGATGAGGCCGCCGAACGCAGGCAGCGCGATGCGCATCGCGATGGGCAGACGCCGTGCCATTTCGACGAGACTGCCGTCCTGTCCGGTGAACACGCGCTGCAACAGCGCGATGCCTTCGCGAAACGCGATCGTCGCGAAAGCGCCCGCGATGCCGACGATCACCGACCACACCAGCATCGTGTGCGCGTCGGACAGACGGAACAGGTTGGCCGCGCGCGTGCGCAGTCTGAGCAGAAATGAAAGCACGGAAGAATCGGGCGTCTGAAGGTTGGTTTTGCGCAGCATGATATCGACAGCGCGCGACGAAAGGTTTAAGGGCGGCGCGTCTCGCTCGCATACGCGCCGCTGCGTTGGGACAGGAGGGCGGTGTCAGCTCATCAGCGCGCGTCCTTGTCGAGTTCGGGATAGTGCCGGAATATGCCCGTTTCGTTGTACGGCAGACGGCGTTCGGAAGCGAGATACGCCGCGATGTTCGGCCGCTTGAGCACCGCGTCGTGCAGCGCGGCGAGGCGCGGGTAGTGCTGGCCGAAATGCTTCATCGCGCGCGGAAATGCATAGTGCAAACCGTCGATCAGTTGGAACATCGACAGGTCGACATACGTGAGCCTGTCGCCGGCCATGTGTTTATCGCCGGCCGGGTTCTGCTTCAGCACGCGCTCGAAATAGCGCATGAACTTCGGGATGCGTTGGTCGATGAAATCCGTCGCGCGGCTTTTGGCGGCTTCTTTCTGCTCCTCGTAGTACATGCCCGACGCAAGCGGGTGATGGGTGTCGTGGACTTCCGTGACGACGTCGGCGATCGTCAGCTGCAGGCCGTTCGCTACGTAGCGCAGGCTCTCGATCTGCGGCGCGAGATTCAGCTTCGGCCCGAGGTAGAACAGGATGTTCGCGGTCTGCGAAACGATCAGGTCGCCGTCGCGCAGAAACGGCGGCGCGAACGGCGGGTAGGGTTCCGTCCGGCTGTTCATCACGTCGATCATCGCGCCCGTGCCGAGCCCGTCCTGTTCGTCGCCACGCGCCACCTCGACGTAGTCCGCGCGCGCTTCTTCCAGTGCGAGCCGCACGAATTCGCCGCGGCCCTGCAGTCCGTCCCAGTAATAGAGTTGATAAGTCATCGATCGGTCCTCACTCGGTTGTCGGTGGCGTCGTTGAGCGCCACGCATGCACACGGTCGGGAGCTAGAAGTATGCCGCGCGATGCTTGCAGTTTGCGTGTCGGGCGCAGTGTGGAAACGAGCGGTTGCGTGTGTGAAAGGCGCGCAGCGCTTGCATGCACGCCGCGCCGAAAGCACAAAAGCCTCGCACGCGGCGAGGCTGATGTGATGGGATTGCCGGCTTAGCCGAGCAGATGCTGGACGAGCCATGTGATACCCAGACCACCGGCGAACAGCCACACGTACAGGATCAGGCCCGTCGTCAGCGCACGGGGACCGGCCTCGCGGATCTGCGAGAGGCGCGTTTCGATGCCGAGCGCCGTCATTGCCATCGTGAGCGCGAAGGTGTCGAGCATGTTCAGCGTGCTGGTCGCGGCCTCCGGCAGTATGTGCAGCGAGTTCACCGCGACGCAGCCGAGAAAGCCGAGCGCGAACCAGGGCACGGCGAGCTTGCGCGGCGCATGAGCGGCTTCGCCGTGCACACCCGTTGCAGTACGCGCCGAGCGGCTCACCCACATGCCGACGACGAGCAGCACGGGCACCAGCAGCATTACGCGGGTCATCTTGACGATGGTCGCGATATGCGTGGCTTCGGGGCTCACGTTGCTGGCTGCGCCCACCACTTGCGCGACTTCATGGATCGTGCCGCCGAAGAAAAGGCCGACGCCCGTCGTATCCAGATGCAGGATGCCGGCGCGCAGCAGAGCGGGGTAGAGGAACATCGACAGCGTGCCGAACAGCACGACGCTGCCGACGGCCATTGCGCTCTTGTGCGGCTTCGATTGCAGCGTCGACTCGAAGGCGAGCACAGCGGCCGCGCCGCAGATCGCGCTGCCCGCTGCCGTCAGTAGCGCGCTGTCGCGGTCGAGCTTCATCAGCTTCATGCCGGCCCACGTGCCGATCGCGAGCGTGCTGACGACGATCAGCAACGACTCGGCGAGGCCCGGCAGGCCGACCTGCGCGATCTCCTGAATGCTCACGCGCAGCCCGAAGAACGCGACCGCGATGCGCAACAGCTTGCGCGCCGAAAAGTTGACGCCGGCCGCCCAGCTTTCGGGCATGCCGTCTTTCAGTGCATTGCCATAGAGCATCCCGCCGACGATGCCGACGATCAGCGGGCTGATGCCCAGGCCGGCGATCGACGGAATCGCGGCGATGCGGGTGACGGCCGCGGCGAACAACGCGACGAACAGGATGCCGTTGATCTGACCGCGCGTCGACGATGACGCGGGAACGGCACGGGTGGAAATGGTGGACATGGGCTTCGACCTTTTTCTGCAACTGCATGACTCGATGGCCTAATCCTAAAATACATATATCGATATGAGAAATCGTGATTTAGAATGTGTGGTATCGGCTAGCCTGATATTTTTTCGCCATGACCCCTGATCAGCTTATAACGTTCGCCGCCGTCGCCGAGCTTCGCAACATCAGCCGCGCTGCACTTGCGCTGCATCTGTCGCAGCCCGCCGTGTCGGGCCAGTTGCGCCAGTTGCAGGACGAATTCGGCGAGCCGCTGTACCTGCGCGACGGCCGCGGCGTGCGGCTGACGCCCGCCGGCGAGCAACTGGCGAGCTACGCGGCGCGGCTGCGTGACACGTACCGCCAGGCCTACGCGTATCGCGACGCGCTGCGCGGAATGGAGCAGGGTACGCTGCGCATCGGCGCGAGCACGACGCCCGCGAGCTATCTGCTGCCGTATCTGATCGCCGCGTTTCAGCGCCGTCATCCCGACGTCACGGTGCATACGGACGACGGCAACACGGCCGACATCGTCGGCGCGCTCGGTTCGTTCGATATCGCGCTCGTCGAAGGACACGTCGGAGCCGAACTGCCGCCCGATACAGCCGTGCATCCGTGGCACGAGGACGAGATCGTCGCGATCATGCCGCGCTCGCATCCGCTCGCTACGGCCAACTTGCAGGCCGTGACGCTCGCTGATCTGAGCCCGCATCCCGTCGTGTTGCGCGAAGAAGGCTCCGGCGTGCGGCAACTGATCGAGCGCGCGTTCGCGCGGGCCGGCATGCCGATGCGGGTTGCACTGGCGATCGCGGGCGTCGAGGGCGTGAAAGAGGCCGTGCGCGCGGGAATGGGCGTCGGCTTCGTGTCGGCGATGTCGATGCGCCACGAAGACGAGGTGCTGTTCCGCCTGCCGCTCGGTCCCGAGCCGCTCACGCGCCGTTTCTCGATTCTCGTGCCGCACGCGAGCGCGCCGTCGCGCATCGTCGGCCGCTTTCTCGAACTGTGCCTGAACGGCGACGCTCGCCTGCCGGCGGCCGATTCTTCCGTTTAGGGATTACCACTATGGTGCACGCGCGCCGTGCAGCGCAGTATTCGCAACCAGCGCTACTGCGCTTTTTTGATACTCGTCTATGGAACCGATTCCAAAGACCGTTTCGAGCAATTTTAAGCAATAAGCAGGGTGTTTCACATGCCGGAAATCGTCATCGTCGCGAGTGCATTTGGGATCGACGCGATCCGCAAGGACGGTCATCACGCGTGGCTGAAGACGGCTGCGAAAGCGGGGGCGGCCGGCTTCGAGGTGCGTCGCGAGCTGTTCGCGCTCGAAGCGCAAGCGTCGCCCGGGGCGCTTTCCGCGCTCGGCAAGACGATCGCCGCGCAAAACCTGTGGTCGGTGTACTCGACGCCCGCCGAGCTGTACGCGCCGGACGGCGTGCTCGATGAAGCCGCGTTGCGCGGGGCGCTGATCGAAGCGACGGCGCTCGGCGCGCGCTTCGTCAAGCTGCAACTCGGCGGCTTTGCGGGGCGCGCGTACGGCGAGGCGGTCGCGAAGTGTACGAAGGGCGTCGCGGCGCGGCTCGTCGTCGAGAACGGGCAGATGGAGCGAGGCGGCTCGCTCGCGCAGTTCGAAGCGCTTTTCAACGCGCTCGTCAAAGACGGGGGCAATGAAGGCCGGAAGCCGGTGCTCGGCATGACGTTCGACATCGGCAACTGGCAATGGCCCGGCGTCGATCCTGTCGAAGCGGCTCGCAAGCTCGCGGATCACGTCGAATACATCCACTGCAAGGCGGTCGCGGGCGAAGGCGCGCGCCGTTTTGCCGTTGCGCCCGCTGCCGATGACGCCGATTTCGCGGCCGCGCTCGCGCTTTTGCCGCGCGACGTGCCGCGCGGCATCGAATTCCCGTTCGACGCGGCCCGGATCGCGGAGGACGCGTCGCATCACGTCGCGCGGCTCGCGTCCGCCTGAAAGCGGCGAGCGCGGACGGCATCAACAGGAGAAGCCATGCATCCGACACTCGATGTCATCACCTACGGCGAAGCGATGGCGATGTTCGTCGCGGCCGAAACAGGCCCGCTCGCAGGCGTCGGCCAGTTCACGAAACGCATCGCGGGCGCCGATCTGAACGTCGCGATCGGCCTGTCGCGCCTTGGCTTCAAGGTGGGCTGGATGAGCCGCGTCGGCAGCGATTCGTTCGGCCAGTACGTACGCGACACGCTGACGAAGGAAGGCATCGATCAGGGTTGCGTGACGACGGATGAACGCTATCCGACGGGCTTTCAGCTCAAGTCGAGGAACGACGACGGCAGCGACCCGGCCGTCGAGTATTTCCGCAAGGGATCGGCGGCGAGCCATCTGTCGCTCGACGACTATGTGGCGGACTACGTGCTGGGCGCGCGTCATCTGCATCTGACGGGCGTTGCGCCCGCGATTTCGGCGAGTTCGCGCGAGCTGGCGTTCCATCTGGCGCGCGAAATGCGCAACGCAGGCAAGACGGTTTCGTTCGATCCGAACCTGCGCCCGACGCTGTGGCCGTCGCGCCAAGCGATGGCGGCCGCGCTGAACGAACTGGCGACGTTCGCCGACTGGGTGCTGCCCGGCATCGGAGAAGGCGAAACTCTGACGGGCTACACGAAAGCCGAAGACATCGCGCAGTTTTACCTGGAGCGCGGCGCGAAGGGCGTGATCGTCAAGCTCGGCGCGCAAGGTGCGTATTACCGCACGGCGGCCGGTTCGGGCATCGTCGCGGCGCAGCGCGTCGAGAACGTCGTCGATACCGTCGGCGCGGGCGATGGCTTCGCCGTCGGCGTGGTGAGCGCGCTGCTCGAAGGACGCACGCTGCCGGAGACCGTCGCGCGCGGCAACCGCATCGGCGCACTGGCGATCCAGGTGATCGGCGATTCCGAAGGCCTGCCGACGCGCGCCGAACTCGATGCGCTGGAGCGCAGCGATCCGGCGCAGCCCGCGCTGGCCGCCTGACGCTTCAGCGTTCAGCAAACCGTTCAGCAAACCAACACGACAACAACAAGAAGGTGCCAGCCGCAAGCTCGATCCGATACAGGGCATACGGCAGCACACCAGCAGACCGACTCAGGAAACCGGCTCACGCCAGCAAATATTTTGCATGGGACCAGAGTAAGGGGCTAAAGCCCCAACTGTGTTCGACAAAGGAGACATTCATGCCCTCATCACTCGCGATTCGCCGCTGGTGGACGATCATGCCGATCGTGTTCATCACGTACAGCCTCGCCTATCTCGACCGCGCAAACTACGGCTTTGCGGCCGCCGCCGGCATCAACCAGGATCTCGGCATCAGCAAAGGGCTGTCGTCGCTGATCGGCGCGCTGTTCTTTCTCGGCTACTTCTTCTTTCAGATTCCGGGCGCGATCTACGCGGAGCGCCGCAGCGTCAAGAAGCTCGTGTTCTGGAGCCTTGTGCTGTGGGGCGGCTGCGCGGCGCTGACGGGCATCGTCAGCAACATTCCGTCGCTGATGGTGATCCGCTTCGCGCTCGGCATCGTCGAAGCGGCCGTGATGCCCGCAATGCTGATTTTCATCAGCAACTGGTTCACGAAGCGCGAGCGCTCGCGCGCCAACACGTTCCTGATTCTCGGCAATCCGGTGACGGTGCTGTGGATGTCGGTCGTGTCCGGCTACCTCGTGCATTCGTTCGGGTGGCGCCAGATGTTCATCGCGGAAGGCGTGCCCGCCATTGTGTGGGCCGTCTGCTGGTGGTTCATCGTGAAGGACAAGCCCGAGCAGGTGAAGTGGCTGTCGGAGGCGGACAAGACGCAGCTCGCCGATACGCTGCGCGCCGAGCAGGCCGCGATCAAGCCGGTGCGCAACTATGGCGAGGCGTTCCGCGAACCCGCCGTCATCAAGCTGTGCGCGCAGTACTTCTGCTGGAGTATCGGCGTGTACGGCTTCGTGCTGTGGCTGCCTTCCATTTTGAAGAACGGCTCGTCGCTCGGCATGGTCGAGACGGGCTGGCTGTCGGCGCTGCCGTATCTGGCCGCGACGATCGCGATGCTCGCGGCGTCATGGGCGTCGGATAAACTCAACAACCGGCGCGCGTTCGTGTGGCCGTTCCTGCTGATCGGCGCGGCGGCGTTCGCGGCTTCGTATGCGCTCGGTTCGACGCACTTCTGGATGTCGTATGCGCTGCTCGTCATCGCGGGCGCCGCGATGTACGCGCCGTATGGCCCGTTCTTCGCGATCGTGCCGGAACTGCTGCCGAAGAACGTCGCGGGCGGCGCGATGGCGCTGATCAACAGCATGGGCGCGCTCGGCTCGTTCGTGGGCTCGTATGTGGTCGGCTATCTGAACGGCGCGACGGGCTCGCCTGCTGCGTCTTATGTGTTCATGAGCGTCGCGCTCGTCGCCGCCGTCGTGCTGACGCTTGCCGTCAAGCCGCCGCGCATGCAGTCTGCGGCTCTCGCCACTCCGTTGCAAGGAAAGTGATTCGATGAAGCGAAAGATCGTCGCATACAAGCCACTGCCGGACGATGTGCTGTCATATCTCCAGCAGCATGCCGAAGTGGTGCAGGTGGATGCCGCGCGGCACGATGCGTTCGTCGCTGCGCTGAAGGACGCCGACGGCGCGATCGGCGCGAGCGTGAAGATCACGCCCGCGATGCTCGAAGGCGCAACGAAGCTCAAGGCGCTCTCGACGATCTCGGTCGGCTACGACAACTTCGACGTCGACGATCTGAGGAAGCGCGGCATCGTACTCGCGCATACGCCCGACGTGCTGACGGAATCGACGGCGGATACCGTGTTCTCGCTGATTCTGGCGAGCGCTCGGCGCGTCGTCGAACTGGCCGACTGGGTGAAGGCGGGCGAGTGGAACGCGAGCATCGGGCCCGCGCTGTACGGCGTCGACGTGCAGGGCAAGACGCTTGGCATCGTCGGGCTGGGGCGCATCGGCGGGGCCGTTGCGCGGCGCGCGGCGCTCGGCTTCAACATGAGGGTGCTGTACACGAACCGCAGCGCGAACGCCGAGGCGGAACAGCGCTACGGCGCGCGTCGCGTCGAACTCGACGAGCTGCTCGCCACGTCCGATTTCGTTTGCCTGCAGGTGCCGCTCACGCCCGAAACGCGTCACATGATCGGCGTAAACGAGCTGCGCAAGATGAAGAAGAGCGCGATTCTGATCAACGCGTCGCGCGGACAGACCGTCGACGAAAACGCGCTGATCGAAGCGCTGCAGGCGGGCACGATCCACGGTGCGGGGCTCGACGTGTTCGACAACGAGCCGCTCGACGCGAACTCGCCGCTGCTGAAGATGAACAACGTGGTCGCGCTGCCGCATATCGGCTCGGCGACGCACGAGACGCGTCACGCGATGGCGCGCTGCGCGGCGGAAAACCTGGTCGGCGCGCTCGACGGCACGCTGAAGACCAACATCGTCAACCGCAGCGTTCTCTCGCAATGAACACGCCGCCGTCAGGCGCACCGCGCCGCGCCACCATCAGCGACGTCGCCCGCGAAGCCGGCACCGGCAAGACGAGCATCTCACGCTATCTGAACGGCGAGCTGAGCGTGCTGTCGCCGCAACTGCGCGCGCGTATCGAAGCCGCGATCGAGCGGCTCGACTATCAGCCGAACCAGATGGCACGCGGCTTGAAGCGCGGACGCAATCGCCTGATCGGCATGCTGGTCGCCGATCTGACGAACCCGTATTCCGTCGAGGTGCTGCAAGGCGTCGAGGCGGCTTGCCACGCGCTCGGCTACATGCCGCTCATCTGCCACGCGGCGAACGAAGTCGACATGGAGCGGCGCTTCCTGCAACTGCTGACGACGTATCGCGTGGAAGGCGTGATCGTCAATGCGCTCGGCGTGAGCGAGGAGACGTTGCGGCCCGTGGGCGGCGGCGGGATTCCCGCCGTGCTGGTGGACCGCTCGGTGGAAGGGCTCGTCGCCGATATGGTCGGGCTCGACAACGAGGCGGCCGTGACGGTCGCGACGCGGCATCTCGTCGAACGCGGCTTCGATCGCGTGTGGTTCGTCGTGCAGCCGTTCGAGCGCGTCAGTTCGCGGCGTCTGCGCGAAGCGGCGTTTCATCGGGCGCTGACGCAGTATCCGCAGGTGAACGGGCGCACGGTCGTGGTCGAACTCGGCGATGCCGATGAGCTCGCGCAGACGCTCACCGCGCTCGACGCCGAGATCGATGCCGCGATTGCGAACCGGGAAACAAGCGGCGAAACAAGCGAAGACGCGGCCACCTTGCCGCGCGTCGCACTCTTCGCCGCGAACGGCCCCGTCGCGCTGGCGCTTGCGCGGCATCTGAACCAGCGGCATGGCGCGGACTGGCAAAAGCGCGTTGCGCTGCTGTCGATCGACGACCCCGAATGGGCCGAACTCGCCGGCATCACGACAATTCGCCAGCCGACGTACGACATCGGCTATCGGGCCGTCGAATTTCTGCACGAACGCATCGACGGCGCACAGGCGAGCGCGCGCGACTGCCTGCTGCCGGGCGAACTGATCGAACGCGCGTCGACGGCGCGCTGATTGTCGGGCGTTCGGCATTCAGACGGCGACGCGCTTACAATGCGCAGCGGAGTCTCTCTCTTTCGTCACCTGATCCGCGCTGCTCGATGCCAGCTTTGCCCGTTTCACCCATTACGCTTGCGATTCTCGCTGTCGCGACGCTCTTCATTGCATGGCTACCGATCGGCCTGTACCGCCGCTGGCGCGCGCCGTTCGCGCTGAATCGGCGCGACGCGATTGCGGGCGTCGCCGTGTTCGCGTTGTCCGCGATGCTAATCGAACGCGCGCTCAACGACTATCTGCTGCGTCAGAACGCGGCCACGAGCGAATGGTTGTCGAACCCGCTCGCGTTCGTCGTCTACGGCGTGCTGGCGGCGGGCGTCTGCGAGGAAGTCGGCCGCTTCGTCGCGATGCGCTGGCTGGCGCGGCGCACAGCGAACCATGCAAAGGGTGACGGTACGGCGATTGCATACGGGCTCGGGCATGGCGGCGCGCAAGCGTGGCTCGTCGGCGTGATCGTGCAGGCGCAGTGGATCGCGTTCGGCGTGCTGGAAAATCGCGGCCAGCTCGACGCGTATCTCGGCCACATCCCGCCCGCATCGCTGATGCGGCTTCATCTGATACTCGCGGGCCTGTCGCCCGCGATGGCAGGTCTCTTCGTGCTCGAACGCGTGGCTGCGCTGGTGTTCCAGATCGGGCTCTCCGTGCTGATGTGGCGCGGCGTGCGCGCGGGCTGGCGCACCATCCTGCCCATTGCGATCGCCGCGCACGCGCTGATCGACGTGCCCGCCGCGATGTCGCAGGCGCGGCTGTTGCCGCTCGTGACCGTCGACGCGATCTATGCCGTCGCGGCGCTTGCCGTGGCCGCGGTGCTGCTCAGGATGCACGCGCGCGCGGCTCGAGCTTGAACAGATCCTATCGTCCATCCAGACCCACAGGCCCGAGGCCAATCGACATGGAAGCCTATCAGTACGAGTGCGCGAACGCCGAGATCGAAGAACTGGCGCGCGTGATCAGCGATCTCTTTCCCGAGCAGACACAGTTCATCGAACGCCCCGATGACAACGGCGTGCCGCAGATCGTCGTGCATTGGGTCGCGATGCGCTTCGGCTCGACGGCACGCCGCATGGTGTTGACCGTCGCGATCACACCGGCCGCGCTCGCGCGTTATCGCGCGATGCCGCCGCGTCTGCGGGGCCGCAGCTTCGCGGTGCTGCGCGCGTATGTCGAGGCGACGCTGGGATCGCTGGAAGAGGAATACGCGGCGGGCAAGAGCGTGCCGCGCGAAGTGACCGTCGAGCTCGACGACGAGTTCGCCTGAACGCGGCAAGCCCGACGAGGGAAGCGCCCAGGCGGGGGCGCGAAAGCGTCGCGCGAAGCGTCGCTCAATCCGCGAGCCGATAGACCTTCGCGAAGCGCGCGGCCTGCACGACGCCATAGTCGCCGGGCGCGTATTGCATGATCCAGTCACCTGCTGTGCCCTTGAGCACATCACCGCCTCGCGACGAACGCGCGAGCGAGAACGGCTCGCTCATCTGCTTCGCGAGCACGACGGCAGGGCGATTGCGATACGAACCGGCGTCGCCGTGCGCGAGCCCGGCGTCGGCGGGCAGGTACTTCGCATCGAAGCGTTCGCGCGACACGACCCAACGGTCGCCCGTCGAGCCCGTGATCAGCGCGTCACCGCGCGTGTAGCGATTCGGCCCTTCGAGGCTCATCAGTTCGCCGTCACCCTGGGCGAATTGCACGGTGACGGTTTCGTCCTTGACGACGCGTTGCGCGGCCGGATCGGCGAGCAGGTCGATGTTGTTCAGTTCGAGCATGGGGCTTTGAAGCTTATTCAGATGACAGGGCCGCGTAAGCCAACGTCAGCGCGACGAAGGGCGACGGGGCTGCAACGAAGCGCAACGAGGTGCAAACGCGGTGCAGGCGCGCATGATGCCAGATTCGCGCGGCTGCAATGAAAAACGCCTGCCGTGAAGGCAGGCGTCTTGCGAAATACATGCGGCAACTTGCGCTGCGTTTTACGGCTTGACGGTCGCGTCCGAAGCGGGCGCGGCCGGCTTGCCCGAACGGCTGTGGTGCGCGCCGCCTTCGGCCGGCTGACGGCGGAACGTTTGGTCGGCGAGCTTCTTTTGCTCCGGCGAGAAGCTGGTGTAGAGCGGCTCGAAGGCGTCGACGAGTTTCTTCGAGCCGTCCGCGTGAGCCTGCGTGATCTCGGCGTAGCCCTTCATGTCGTCGAGCGCCGACATGTTCGGATTTGCCCTGCGCTGCTCGAACAGGTTGGCCATCGTTTCACTGTTGTTGCGCATGACGTCGGCGAACGCGTTCCATTGCGACTCCTGCGCCGACGTGATCTTCAGTTGCGAATGCAGGTAGTTGATCCGTTCTTCGACGCGCTGCTCGTGGCGCGCCTTGCCCTGCGTCTGCGAGGCTGCCGCCGACATGGCGGGCGCTGCCGTCTGTGCGAATGCAGCGCTCATCGACAATGCGGAAGCGAGAATGGCGAGCGTTTTTTTCATTGAGACTCCTGTTGTCCGTTCGTATGAGAGTGAAGCTTGACGAAGCGTTATGCATATGCGTGCGGCGCATATCAGGCTGCTATTAGTATCACGTTATCGCCCCATTGCGACTGCATTGCGACAACTGCTTACAACCGAAACGATCGGGAAAAATAGCCGGTGGATAAATTCGTCAGCATGGAAATCTTCGTTGCCGTGGTCGAAGCGGGCAGCCTGACGGCGGCCGCCGAGCGCTTCCATCTGTCGTCGGCGATGGTCGGCAAGCATATCCGCTCGCTCGAAACGCAGCTCTCTGCGCGGCTTCTGACGCGCACGACGCGCCGTCAAAGCCTCACCGAGATCGGCCGCCAGTATTACGAGCAATGCCGGCGCATTCTCGCCGACGTGAAGGCCGCGGAGTCGCTGGCCGAATCGATGACGTCCGCGCCGCGCGGCACGCTGAAAGTGACGGTGCCGCTCACGTATGGCGTCGAAGTGTTCTCGCCTGCAATGACCGACTATCTGAGCGCGTGGCCCGACGTCAGCCTCGAACTCGATCTGTCGAACCGTATCGTCGATCTGGTCGAAGAGGGTTTCGACGCGGCCGTGCGCATCGGCCGCCTGCCGGATTCGAGTCTCGTCGCAAGGCCGTTGAAGCCGTACCGGATGCGCGCGTGTGCATCGCCCGCGTATCTCGCGCGGATGGGCACGCCGAAGACGCCCGCCGATCTCGCGAATCACGAGTGCCTCGGCTTTCTGCATTGGGGCCGCGAAGGGCTATGGCGTCTCGACGGCGACGCCGCAACCGACTGTCAGCTGCGTCCGGGACGCTTTCGCGCGAACAACGGCCAGGCGCTCAAGGTGGCGGCGCTGCGCGGCTTCGGTCTGGTGCTCCAGCCCGAAGCGCTGCTCGCGCGCGAGATCGAACGCGGCGAGCTCGTCTGCGTGCTCGAAGACTGGCTGCCCGATGGCGCGCCCGTGCATCTGATCTATCCGCGTGACGGCCGCCCGACGCCGAAGCTCACGACGTTCATCGACTTCGTGATCGAGCGCTTCGGCGCGTGACGCGTCGCCCCACGCGAATGCGCGATATGTGCAGTCCGCATGTATTCGCACTGCGGGGCGCGGGGTGCATAATCCGCGTATCCCGTAGTCCACGTTTGCGCTCGCCATGCGGCGAGCTTCCACCTCAACGCTGACCTTCAATCGATGAGACCACCGCGCCTCGATCAACTCGACGAACTCGACCGCAACCTCGTTGCGCTGCTGCAGGCCAACGCGCGCGAAAGCGTCGCGAATCTCGCGCGACAGCTGGGCGTCGCGCGCACGACCGTGATCGCGCGCATCGCACGGCTGGAAAAGACCAACGTGATCGCCGGCTATAGCGTGCGGCTCGGCCAGGACGTGCTCGACGCGAGCATCTATGCGTACGTCGGCATCATCATCGCGCCGAAGTACGGACCGGACGTACAGAAGAAGCTGAACCGGATGCCCGAAGTGCAACTGCTGTGCGCGGTGAGCGGGGAGTTCGACTACGTCGCGTGGCTGCGCGCCGATTCGCCCGAGCGCCTGAACGATCTGCTCGACCAGATCGGCGGCCTCGCGGGCGTCGAGCGCACGACGACGTCGATCATCCTGTCGCGCAAGATCGATCGCGGAATGATCGGCGGATGAACGCACGCGGGCTCGCTCCGTGTGTTCGCTAAGGGCCGTGCGCGCCCCGCGTTTACGCGGTTTTGATACGTTTTCGACGAATCGTCGGAATGTCTCGTCAGATTGTCGAAGTTCATGGTCATTGCGCAGCACTTTGCGCCTATAAACCGACTGGCCTTCTCCCTAAACTTCTCTACAGAGGTTCGCTGCGGCGCGCCGTTCACGCTGGAGACAGCATCCATCGAACAGAGAACAAAGGAGAAGCGCATGAAAGTTGCCATCGTTGGCGCAGGTCTGATCGGTCACACCATCGCGCACATGTTGCGTGAGACGGGCGACTACGAAGTGGTCGCGATGGACCGCGATCAGCACGCGCTCGACAAGCTGGCCGCGCAAGGCATTCCGACCCGCCGCGTCGATTCCGCCGATGCCGCCGCGCTGCGCGCCGCCATCCAGGGCTTCGACGCGCTCATCAACGCGCTGCCGTATTACCTCGCGGTGAGCGTCGCAACGGCGGCGAAGGGCGCGGGCGTGCACTATTTCGACCTGACGGAAGACGTGCGCGCGACGCATGCGATCCGCGCGATCGCCGACAGCGCCGAGCACGCGTTCATGCCGCAGTGTGGCCTCGCGCCGGGCTTCATCGGCATCGCTGCGCATGAACTGGCGAACCGCTTCAGTGAAATTCGCGATGTGAAGATGCGCGTCGGCGCGCTGCCCGAGTTTCCGACCAATGCATTGAAGTACAACCTGACGTGGAGCGTCGACGGCCTCATCAACGAGTACTGCCAGCCGTGCGAAGCGATCCGCGACAGCCGCACGCAATGGGTGCAGCCGCTCGAAGGCCTCGAGCATTTTTCGCTCGACGGCATCGAGTACGAGGCGTTCAACACGTCGGGCGGTCTGGGGACGCTGTGCGAGACGCTGGCGGGCCGCGTCGAGACGCTCGACTACAAGTCGGTGCGCTATCCGGGCCATCGCGACCTGATGCAGTTCCTGCTCGAAGATCTGCGTCTTGCGACCGACCGCGACACGTTGAAGACGATCATGCGCCGCTCGGTGCCGTCGACGGCTCAGGATGTCGTGCTCGTCTTCATCACGGTGACGGGCGTGCGCGAAGGCCAGCTGGTGCAGGAAGTGTTCACGCGCAAGATCTTCGCGAAGACAGTGTGCGGCGTGCCGATGAGCGCGATCCAGATCACCACGGCGGGCGCGATGTGCGCGGTGCTCGACCTGTTCCGCGAAAAGAAGCTGCCGCAAAGCGGGTTCGTGCGTCAGGAGCAGGTGTCGCTGCGCGAGTTTCTCGCGAACCGTTTCGGGCAACTGTACGAAGGCCGCTCGCTGGAGGCGATGGCGACGGTTTGACCGTCTGACCTGGGCGCACAAAAGCGGAACCGGGGGCAGGGTAAACGTATCAGGCTCCGCAGAGGGCCGCCTGAGAGGCAATAGCGAAGCGGGCGTTCGACCAAAGAGGTCGAACGCCCGTTTTGTCGTCCGGCGCGTGCTGAAGATATGTGCCGAAGGCGTGTGCTGAATACGCGCCGAAGGTGTGCGATGAAGCCGCGTGACCGTGCACGTGTCAGACGGGCATCGGCGGCAGCATCACGCCGGCATGTCGCGACGCTTGCACGATCTGCGCGAGCAGCGCGTCGTAATCGGCGGGAACGGGCGCGGTGTTGTCGAACATCAGCAGGCCTTCGCGCTGGTCGCCCGTCGGCACGAAGCGGCGCTGCCGGTACTCGTCCCAATGCGAGAGCTTGTATGCGTCGTTCGGATTGCCGCGCGCGAGAATGCGCTCGCGCGCCGTCTCTTCCGACGTCGCAACCCACACGACGCTGATCTTCACGTCCTTGGGCACGCCGAGCCACGCGTGATCGAAGAGCTTGCGCTCGCGCACTTCTCGCGACAGCGGCCCGACGGCAATCACGCCGATGCCGAGCCGCAGATTCTCGGCGGCCGTATCGAACAGGCCGCGATATTCGGGGTCGCGAAAATGCTGGAGAAAAAGCGGACTGTCGCGATCGTTCGGATCGCCCGTCAGCGCGCCGATCGCGGCCGCGCTATAGGCGCCGTAGAGCGTGTCCTTGTCCAGCAGACAGAAGGCATGGCCCGTCGCCTTCGTCAATGGGCCGATCAGCCGTTTGGCGAGCGTTGTCTTGCCGGTGCCCGCATGGCCACAGATAAAAACCAGATGCGTCACGTGGATGAGTCCTCGGTCCTGGATGGCGTGGGGGCGGGCGTGTCGTCGCGGGTGAACGTGCCGTTCGCCTCGAGCCACATCGCGTTGATGATCCCAAAGCCCAGCGCCACGCCAATGCCCAGAATCCAGCTGAAGTACCACATCGAAGCCTCCCCTGAAGCGCCGCTTGCCCGCGCGTGGACGCCGTAGTCCATGAGGCGCCCCTGAACCGATCTTGAACGCGAAGGCGGCATGCTGCAACCCCTATGCCATCTGGCCAGCTTGACTGCGCGATTCTTGGTGATATCATTGATATCACACGTGTACCGGGGAATTGAAATGGCAAATCTGTTGGTCCGAGGTCTGGACGATGCGTTGGTGCAGAGCCTGCGTGAGCAGGCCGCGTCTCACGGGCGCAGCGTCGAAGCAGAACATCGGGAAATCCTGGCGCAGGCGCTCTTTCAGCCGAAGAAGCTCAGCTTTGCCGAGTTGCTGATGAGCATGCCGGACGTCGGCGAAGACGCCGACTTCGAGCGCCTGCATGACGCAACTGATGAAAGCGAGGGACCGGGTGTATTTGATTGATACCAATGTAATCAGCGAAATGCGCAAGAGCAGCCGCGCCAATCCTGGCGTTCAGGCATTTTTCGAAGCAGCGAGAGATGAGGGGCATCGCCTGTATCTGTCGGTCGTGACCGTGGGCGAGTTGCGGCGCGGTGTCGATCTGATCCGGCATCGCGGTGACAAGTTTCAGGCGTTGCGGCTGGAAGGATGGCTCGATACGATCATCGATTCGTTCAGCAGCCACATCCTGAATGTCGGCACCGACGTTGCGCAAACATGGGGCCATCTGCGCGTGCAGCACCCCGAGCACTCGCTCGACAAGATGATCGCGGCGACGGCACTGATCTACAACCTGACCGTCGTGACGCGCAACGTGGCAGACTTCGACGGAACGGGCGCGCGGGTGCTGAACCCGTTCCAGCCGGCAGAAGAGTAGCGGCGCGGCCGGTGCAGACGGGGCACGGGTGTCTGTACAACGAAGCAACAAAGCGAACAACAGCAAGCGCGCTGTATGGAACCGGAAAGGACGGGGCAAGAGTAAGCGCCAAAGCGCGAACTCTGGTCGACCGCTCTGCGTGGGATCGGAGTAAGTGCTGAAGCACTAACTCCAGCCGACAGCTAAAGCGCCAACTCCGGTCGACCGCTCTGCGTGGGACCGGAGTAAGTGCTCTGCATGGGGCTGGAGTAAGTGCTGAAGCACTAACTCCAGCCGACAGCTAAAGCGCCAACTCCGGTCGACAGGGAGACGAACAATGAGACGTAAGCAAAGCCTGGCGACGCGCGCCGCCGCAGCGGCACGCACGGCCCAGTCGCTCACGCTCTTGGTGGTTGCGATGATGGCCGCGTCACTCGTCGCTGGTTGCGCGTCCACGCCCGCCGACAAGGCGCCGTTCAAGGACGTGCCCGCCGAGCGCATCGTCAAGCCGGACGTCACGCAACCGGGCGCCGGCAGGGTGGCCGTCGACCTGCGGCGCGAGCGGACCGACAACGTCATCGTCCGCTTTCGCGATGCCCTCGTGTATGTCGACGGCGAACGCGTCGCGGACATCATGAACGGCGAGCACATCGTCTTCTGGCTCACGCCAGGCACGCATCGCATCGCGGTGTCGACGCAGTTCGACCCTGTCGTGGAGATCGGCTTCTTCGTGACGCCGGACACGCGCTATTCGAATCGCGCCAGCGTTTCGTTCAACGACGATCACCGCATCATGTTGCGGCGCGTCGCCAATTGACAGGCAGGCTCGACGCGACATTCACAATTCGACACACCGCGCCGGTTCGAGCCGACGTAACATCGGGGACTCGTATCGCACGCCGCGCTCATGCCGGCTTTGCGTCGCGATTGGGCGGCACACGAACAGGACAAGCGCCCATCGCGACTAACCGCTTTCAATCCGCGAAGCCGAATCGTTTTCAAGGTATTCAATCATGCTGATCAACTGCGCCGCGTATCAGGATGGCCGCAAGCTGGCCGACATCGAGATCGACGACATCAGCGTTTATGTCGCCAAATCCGAGTGCTTCGTCTGGGTCGCGTTGAAAGACCCGGGCCCAGGCGAGCTCGAAGTGATGAAGCACGAATTCGGGCTGCACGAACTGGCCGTCGAGGACGTGCGTCACGGCCATCAGCGTCCGAAGATGGAGGAGTACGGCGATTCGCTGTTCGCCGTCATGCACACCATCGAGACCGACGACGACGGCGAGTTCGTGATCGGCGAGGTCGACGTGTTCGTCGGTGCAAACTACGTGCTGTCGGTGCGGCGCGGCACGCGTCATGGCTTCCAGGAAGTCCGTGCGCGGTGCGAGCGCGAACCGCAGTTGCTGAAGGAGGGCGCGGCGTTCGTGCTGTACGCGCTCGCCGACAATGTCGTCGACCGCTACTTCCCGCTTCTCGAAGCGATCGGCACCGAGATCGAGGAAATCGAGGACCGCATCTTCGACAAGCACGACCTCGCCGCGTCGCGTGCGATCATCGAAGATCTGTACTCGTTGAAGCGCCGCCTCGTCATGCTCCAGCATCACATCGCGCCGCTGCTCGAAGGCATCAGCAAGCTCACGGGCGGACGCATTCCGTCCATTTGCGTCGGCATGCAGGCGTACTTCCGCGATGTCTACGATCACCTCGATCGCATCGTGCGGACCATCGAAGGGCGCCGCGAAATGATCGTCACGGCCATTCAGGTCAATCTCGGCATGATCTCGCTCGCCGAGAACGAAGTGACCAAGCGCCTCGGCTCGTTCGCCGCGCTGTTCGCCGTGCCGACCATGATCGCCGGCATCTACGGGATGAACTTCCAGGAGATTCCCGAGCTGCACTTCAAGTACGGCTATCCCATCTGCCTGCTGGTGATGCTGCTGATCGACCTCGCGCTGTACCGGGGCTTCAAGAAGGCAAACTGGCTGTAGCGCGTGTGGGCCGGGTCGCGTCGAATGCCTCAGCGCTTCGTCAGCGCGAGCCGCACGCCCAGGCCGATGAACCCCGCGCCCACCACGCGGTCGATCCACCGCCGCACGGCCGGTTTCGAGCGTACGGCACGCGCGGCCGTCGCGGCGAGCCACGCGACCACGCAATCGTTGATGAGCCCGAGCGTCACGAACACCGCGCCCAGCACGAGAAAGGCCAACGTCTTGTGCGGGCTGTCGGCGCTGACGAACTGCGGGAAGAACGCTATATAGAAGAGCAGCACTTTCGGGTTCGACGCGTTTGTCACGAAGCCGCGAAAGAGCAGTGTGCCGCGCGAAAGCCGCGGCACGTCGGGCGGCGCTTCGCCCTTCGCCACGGCCGTCGCCGTCGGCCACAGCATTCTCAAGCCGAGATACATCAGGTACGCGGCGCCGATCCATTTGATCGCGTTGAACGCGCCCGGCGACGCCGCCAGCAGCGCCGTGATGCCGAGCGCGCACGCGACCGTATGCATGCAGCCACCGAACGCAACCCCGACGGCCGACAGCAGCCCCGCTCGCCGTCCCTGCGCGATGCTTTGCCCGGCGACATACGCGATGTCCGGTCCGGGCGTGAGATTGAGGACCGTGACGGCGGCGAGAAAGAGCGGGAACTGGCTGATACCGAGCATGACGACTCCATGTTGAATGGCCGTTGCGCCCGCATGGCCGTCGTGACGATCGCAACGCGCGAGCCCAGGACGGCCCCATACGAACCATCGGCCCATAATACGCACATCGCACCTGTTGCGCCGATCACGACGGCCGGGGCTTTTCCCCTCTTTCCCCTTGCCGCGCGAGCGAGAAGAGGCCAGCATAGGCGTCCTGCCTGCCGCGGAACTTGCGGCTTGCGGGCGGATGGAAAACAGCAAGGCAGTACCGGCGCGTTGCAGCGCCGGGCATCACGAGCGCCGCTGCGCGCGGGACGCGTTCTGGCCACAGGCGGCTCCCATCGCACAGGGCGATCAACGGGCAGAACCGAGCGAGCGATCCGTGTCACGACGTCATTCGAAGCACCGCCGAAGCTTCGCGGCAACACGTGCGTCCAAAGGCGCCAAGCCTTGCCCAACGCATGCGTCGCGGGTGCGATGTGCAGCGCAGCACCGCCCACCGTTGACATCGCGAACAGGCACCGTCGAGAATATCGCTCGCAAACGTTTGCGCACAAACAAAAACGGACTCGCCCCGAGTCCAACAACTGGAGATACCACATGAACCACCGCATTCGTCGCCGCGTCCTGATGGCCGCTGTCGTGTTCACGGCCGCCGCCATGCCGTTCTCGTCGGCCTGGGCCCAGGCCGCCAAAAAACCGAAAGTCGCGCTCGTGATGAAGTCGCTCGCCAACGAGTTCTTCCTCACGATGGAAACGGGCGCGAAGGACTATCAGAAGCACAACGCCAGCACCTTCGACCTGATCACGAACGGCATCAAGGACGAGACGGATACGGCGAACCAGATCCGCATCGTCGAGCAGATGATCGTCTCGAAGGTCGATGCGATCGTGCTCGCGCCGGCGGATTCGAAGGCGCTCGTGCCCGTGGTCAAGAAGGCGGTGGACGCGGGCATCATCGTCGTGAACATCGACAACCGGCTCGACACCGACGTACTCAAGTCGAAGGACCTGAACATTCCGTTCGTCGGTCCGGACAACGCGAAGGGCGCCGAGAAGGTCGGCGACTATCTGGCGAAGAAGCTGAAGTCGGGCGACGAGGTGGGCATCGTCGAAGGCGTATCGACGACGACCAACGCGCAGCAGCGCACGGCCGGCTTCAAGGCGGCGATGCAGAAGGTCGGCGCGAAGGTCGACACGGTGCAGTCGGGCGAATGGGAAATCGACAAGGGCAACGCGATCGCGTCGTCGATGCTCAATGCCTATCCGAACATCAAGGCGCTGCTGTGCGGCAACGACAACATGGCGATCGGCGCGGTGTCGGCCGTGCGCGCGGCGGGCAAGCAGGGCAAGGTCTACGTGGTCGGCTATGACAACATCAACGCGATCAAGCCGATGCTGAAGGACGGCCGCGTACTCGCTACGGCTGACCAGTACGCGGCGAAGCAGGCCGTGTTCGGCATCGACGTGGCGTTGAAGGCGATCGCCGGGCACAAGAAGCAGGCGGACCTGTCGGGCGTCGTCGAAACACCCGTCGATCTGGTCACGAAGTAAGGAGCCCGCGTGGGCCGTGCGGGAACATTCGGCGTGCACGACGCCCGACGGTCCGCGCGTCGAGATAAACGCGCGCTCAAGAAATTCGCCGCGCCGCCGTTATGCCAGAGGTAAGCGTCATGACGGCCGGCCAGCCGCGCGAGCAGATGGACGGGCGCAGCCCGAAAAGCCGTGTCGTCCGGATGCGCACGGCTTCGGGCCTGCTGTCCGCATGAACGGCGCGGCCGTGCGGCGGCGCTGCACGACGGGCCGACGCACGAGGCGCAGTCCGCTGCAGCGCCGCGCGGCGGCTATGAGATCTGGATCACGATGGCATCAACCGACCAAGACGCATTGCCTGCCGTACTGTCCGTCGCGGGGATAGGGAAGACCTATGCCGAGCCCGTGCTGGCGGACGTCTCGCTGGCGTTGCACGCCGGGGAGGCGCTCGCGCTGACGGGCGAGAACGGCGCGGGCAAGAGCACGCTGTCGAAGATCATCGGCGGGCTCGTCGATCCGACGACGGGTTCGATGCAGCTCGCGGGCGCGCCGTATGCCCCCGCGAGCCGGACAGAAGCGGAAGCGCTCGGCATCCGCATGGTGATGCAGGAGCTGAATCTGTTGCCGACGCTGTCGGTTGCCGAGAACCTGTTCCTGAACCGGCTGCCGCGCGCGGGCAAGCTGGGCTTCGGCTGGATCGACCGTCGCAAGCTGCGCGAGGACGCACGCGAGGCGATGGCGCAGGTCGGACTTGAGGCGATCGACCCCGATACGCTCGTCGGCGAACTGGGCATCGGTCATCAGCAGATGGTCGAGATCGCGCGCAATCTGATCGGCGACTGTCGCGTGCTGATCCTCGATGAGCCGACGGCGATGCTGACGGCGCGCGAAGTCGACCTGCTGTTCGAGCAGATCGACCGGCTGAAGGCGCGCGGCGTTGCGCTCGTCTACATCTCGCACCGGCTCGAAGAGCTGGCGCGCGTCGCCGAGCGCGTGGCCGTGCTGCGCGACGGCAGGCTGGTGCGCGTCGACGCGATGGCGAACCTGACGAGCGACCAGATCGTCACGCTGATGGTCGGCCGCGAGCTCGGCGAGCGCATCGATCTGGGCGCGCGCAACATCGGCGCGACGCTGCTGAAGGTCGACGGGATGACCCGCGCGCCCGTCGTGCGCGACGTGTCGTTCGAGGTGAAGGCTGGTGAGATTTTCGGCGTGAGCGGTTTGATCGGCGCGGGCCGCACGGAACTGATGCGGCTCGTCTACGGCGCGGACCAGAAGGATGCCGGCACGGTGTCGCTGGCCGCGACACCCGGCGCGGCGCCCACGCCCGTGCAGATCGGCACGCCTTCCGACGCCGTGAAGCATGGCATCGCGCTGATCACGGAAGACCGCAAGGGCGAAGGCCTGCTGCTGCCGCAGCCAGTCGCGGCGAACGTGTCGCTCGGCAACCTGCGCAGCGTCGCGCGGCACGGCATCGTCGACGCGAAGCGCGAGAACGCGCTCGCGAAGCGGCAGATCGACGCGATGCGCATCCGCACGTCGGGGCCGGCGCAGCCGGTCGGCGAGCTGTCGGGCGGCAATCAGCAGAAGGTCGTGATCGGCCGGTGGCTCGCGCGCGATTGCAAGGTGCTGCTATTCGACGAACCGACGCGCGGCATCGATGTCGGCGCGAAGTTCGATATTTATGGATTGATGGGCGCGCTGGCCCGCGAAGGCCGCGCGCTCGTGGTCGTGTCGAGCGACCTGCGCGAGCTGATGCTGATCTGCGACCGGATCGGCGTGATGTCGGCGGGGCGCATGACGGGTGTCTTCAGGCGGGACGAGTGGACGCAGGATGCGCTGCTCGCCGCGGCATTCGCCGGCTATCGCAATCGCGAAGCCCTGTTGCACCCGCATGAGATGCACGAAGGAGAGACTCAGTCATGACCGATCAACGGGTCACGGGAGGCGCGGGCAAGGAGCCGGCGGCCGCGCCCGACGGCGTGACGGCGACGGCCGCTCAGGTAGCCGCTCAAGCAGCCGATCCGTCGGCGCCGCTTGCGAGCGGCAAGCCGGCGGGCACGCGGCTGGGCTTTTCGAACTACCTCGGGCTCGTCGGCGCGCTCGTCGCGATGATCGCGCTGTTCTCGGTGCTGAGCTCGCACTTCTTGACGTTCGAGACGTTCGTCACCATCGCGAACCAGATTCCCGATCTCGTCGTGATGTCGGTCGGGATGACGTTCGTGCTGATCATCGCGGGCATCGATCTGTCCGTCGGCTCGGTGCTGGCGCTCGGTGCGTCGGTCGTGAGTGTCGCGTCGCTCAAGTGGCAGCTCGGGCCGATCGTAGCGGCCGCGCTCGGCCTCGCCGCGGCGGCGCTGACGGGCACGATCACGGGCGCTGTGACGGTGGGCTGGCGGATTCCGTCGTTCATCGTGTCGCTCGGCGTGCTCGAAGCGGCGCGCGGCCTCGCGTACCAGATGACGAACTCGCGCACCGCGTATATCGGCGACGCGTTCGATTTTCTGTCGAACCCGATCGCCGTGGGCATCTCGCCGGCGTTCCTGATCGCGGTGGCCGTGATGATCGTCGCGCAGCTGGTGCTCACGCGCACGGTGTTCGGCCGCTATCTGGTCGGCATCGGCACGAACGAGGAAGCCGTGCGGCTTGCGGGCGTGAACCCGAAGCCGTACAAGGTGATCGTGTTCGCGCTGATGGGCGCGCTGTCGGGGCTCGCGGCGCTGTTCCAGATCTCGCGTCTGGAAGCGGCCGACCCGAACGCGGGCGTGGGGCTGGAGCTGCAGGTGATCGCGGCTGTCGTGATCGGCGGAACGAGTCTGATGGGCGGGCGCGGCTCCGTCATCAGCACGTTCTTTGGCGTGTTGATCATATCGGTGCTCGCGGCGGGCCTCGCGCAGATCGGCGCGAACGAACCGACCAAGCGCATCATTACGGGTGCTGTGATCGTGATCGCGGTCGTGCTGGATACGTACCGCAGCCGGCGCAAGCGCAATTGAAAGCGGGCGGCCGCCGTGGCGCGGGACGGCGGCCGCCTGGGAACAACTCAACGAGAGCACCGCGGATGCAGCATGAGCTGCATTGGCCAGCAGTAAGAACAGGCAGGGGGTTTTAGCTTATGGCGACGATCAAGGATGTGGCGGCCATCGCCGGCGTGTCATTCACTACGGTGTCGCATGTCGTGAACAATACGCGGCCGGTGTCCGCGGATGTGCGCTCGAAGGTCGAACTGGCGATCCGCCAGCTCAACTACGTGCCGTCCGCGGTCGCGCGGTCGCTAAAGGCGCGCTCGACGGCGACGATCGGGCTCGTGGTGCCGAACAGCACCAATCCGTACTTCGCGGAGCTGGCGCGCGGCATCGAGGACGGTTGCGCGCGCAATGGCTACTGCGTGTTCTTCTGCAACTCGGACGACGATCCCGCGAAGCAGCGCGCCTATCTGCGCGTGCTGCAGGAAAAGCGCATCGACGGGCTGATCGTCGCATCGGCGGGCGACGACGCGACGCTTGCGCAGACGCTCGCCGATTCGCCCGAGCCGCTCGTGATCGTCGACCGGAACATCGAAGGGCTGTCCGCCGATCTGGTCCAGATCGACCACGAGAAGGGCGCCTATCTGGCTACACGGCATCTGCTGCAACTGGGGCATTCGAAGATCGGCTGCATCACGGGCCCGATCGAAACGGCCGTCAGCGCGATGCGCGTGCACGGCTTCATTCGCGCGATGGCCGAGCGCGGGATCGAGATCGCGCCGAACGGCATCGTCGAAAGCGACTTCTCGGGCAGCGGCGGCTACCGCGCGGCAGGACAGCTGTTCGACACCGTGCAGCCGACGGCGATCTTCGCGGGCAACGACATGATGGGCATCGGCGCGTTGCGCGCGGCGGCCGAACGCGGCCTGCGCGTGCCGCAGGACTGCTCGATCATCGGTTTCGACGACATCGAGCTGGGGCGCTTCACCTATCCGGCGCTGTCGACGGTCGGCCAGTCGGTGCGCGCGCTCGGCGAAATGGCGGCACAGACGCTGATCGAGCGGATCAACGGCACGGCAACGGATACGACCTTCCGCCGCCGCGTGATCGCGCCGCGGCTGATCCTGCGCGAGTCGACGGCCGCGTTTGCGGGGGCGCGGCGCAATATTAAGGCGGCGTGAAGCTGCTGGGCGAAAGAGGATGCGGCCGCGCCGGTAATGCGCGCCGACGGGCAAGACGATGGAGGCAGTCGTGGCAACGAATGACGCGCGCGGGCACGTGACCGTGGTCGGCAGTCTGAACATGGATCTCGTCGCGCGCGCGCCGCGCATGCCGCAGCCGGGCGAGACGCTCGCCGGCCATGCGTTCGCGCAGGTCCCGGGCGGCAAGGGCGGCAACCAGGCGGTGGCCGCCGCGCGTCTCGGCGCGCAGGTGGCGATGCTCGGCTGCGTCGGCGCGGACGCGAACGGCGCGCAGCTGCGCGCGGGGCTCGAAGCGGAGGGCATCGACTGCGCGGCGCTCGAAACGAGCGCGACGGCGCCGACGGGTGTCGCGCTCATCATCGTCGACGATGGCAGCCAGAACTCGATCGTCATCATTGCGGGCAGCAACGGCGAAGTGACACCCGATACCGTCGCGCGCCACGAAGCGGCGCTGGCGCGCGCGCAGATCGTGATCTGCCAGCTGGAGACGCCGCCCGCGGCAGTCCACGCCGCGCTCACGGCCGCGCGCCGCCTCGGCAAGACCGTCATCCTGAATCCGGCGCCCGCCGTGGGGCCGTTGCCCGCCGACTGGCTGCCACTCGTCGACTACCTGATTCCGAACGAGCTTGAAGCGGCGACGCTGACGGGTCTGTCCGTTTCGTCGCCGGAAGAGGCGATGCTGGCCGCCGATGCGTTGCGCAACGCGGGCGCGCGCAACGTAATCGTGACGATCGGCGCACAGGGCGTGGTGGCCGCGACCGGCGGCGACGAACCCCGGCATTTCGACGCGCCGCGCGTGCGGGCCGTCGATACGACTGCGGCGGGCGATACCTTCATCGGCGGCTTTGCCGCGCAACTCGCGCAAGGGGCGAGCGTGACGGACGCGATCCGCTTCGCGCAGCGCGCCGCGTCAATTTCCGTCACGCGCGCCGGCGCGCAGCCGTCGATTCCGACGCGCGCGGAAATCGAAGGGGCCTGAAGCGTTTCCTTTCCTTCCTAACGCCCCCTTGTTTTCTGGCGGGACACGTGGCGGGCCGCCACTGCCGTTCTTCCCCGGCGCTGTAACAATTACAGGCGGACGGCGGCCGTAGGGTCCGTCAGACGACGAAACACATGGGTGACTTCCGTGCGCGAAGACATCGGCCAACATTCAGCGCAGCCTGCTCCAAAGACGTGCCGACGCACCAAAAGCGGGCTTGAAGATGCCGGTTTGAAACACGGCATCCACTGTGCCGTTCGTGCGTCCGTGACGAACGCATGAACGAAGTCCACCGCCTGTTCGCGCAGAACTGCATGCGCGCATGGCCGTTGCGCAAGCCCGCAATGGCGCGCCGTCGCCGTCTTCTCCTTTCTGACCACTCGAGCCGACTCAGCGCGCCAATGTTCCGGTACATTGACGAACGGACAAACGCGGCGGCGAATGTGCCGTTGTACTCATGCCGCATCACAGCACGCGCGAGCCGTCTGAAGAGACGGCTTCACGCGCACGTTCGCCGCGCGACGCCATCGCTTGCCGCAATCGCTTTGCCGTTGCATCAGCCCACGTCAGACCAGGACAGTCCAGAAAGCCAAAAGGGAAACGACATGACGGATCACGACCTCGCGCAGCGCCTCGTCGATGCGCGCCGCCAGCACCGCGCAATCGACACGCTCCCGCTCGACACCCTCCCGCCCGACGCCGCGACGGCCTATGCGATCCAGCAGGCGGTCATCACGGGGCTGGGCGGCTCGACGGGTGCCTGGAAAATCGGTGCCAAAGCTCCGGGCGGTCCGGCCTCGGGCGCGCCGATTCCGGCTGCGCTGACGGTGGCCTCGCCCGCGCGGCTCGAACATGGTTCGTTTTTCCGCGTGCTGCTCGAACTGGAAATCGCGTTCCGCTTCGCCGAGCCCATCGAGCCGCACGGCGAGACCTATGCGCGCGATGAAGTGCTGGCACGCGTCGGCTCGGTGCTGCCCGCGATCGAAATCGTCGACAGCCGCTTCGCCGAATGGCCGAACGTCGCGCTCCTCGCGCAACTCGCCGATGCGCAGAACAATGGCGCACTGGTGACGGGGCGTGCGCAGCCGTACGCGTCGCTCGCGCGCTCGTTCGACTTCGTGTCGCCCGAACTCGAACTGATGGTTGACGGCCAGTCGCTCGTGCCCGAATCGACGGGCAATCCCGCCGGCGACCCGCGCGAACTGCTCGTGTGGTTCGTCAACCACTGCGCCGCCATGGGTATCACCATCGAGCCCGAATGGACCATCACGACCGGCTCGTATATCGGCGCGCATCGGGTCGATGGGCCGGGGCGCGTGTATGGTCATATCGACGGACTCGGCGAGGTCGAAGTCGAACTGACGTAAACCACTAAGTCCAATACGGCCCAATACAGCTCAATAACGCGCCCCACCAGGCGCCGCGCTGCGGCGCCATCACACTGCATGCGGATGCGGCGGCCTGCACTGCCGTCGCGTCCGCATGCATGCATTCATTCGTCTCCGCCGCCTCGTCCTCTGCGATTTGCGACAGCGTACCCACCAAACGCGTCGATCAAGGGCGAAAAGGGCAAACACCTGGCTACATCTACCTATTCAGATGCGCGTCGCGTGCGCCGTCCTATGGACATGGCGTCAAAGGACGGATGATGACGCGTGTCACGCCGATTCATGCGCGCCTGCACATAGACGCATAGACGCGATTGCGTTGAACGATTTGGCGCACGCGCTGACGAACGGCAGGAATGCGCGCTTGCGCACGTGCAAAACATGTAACACAGCGACTGAACTGTCGTCGCAAGCATCCATGCGAGCGTTATGGCAGAAAGAGCAGAAGGGGCGGCAACGTATCCCTGCGCAGCGGGTATTGAAGTCGATGACGCAGCGCAGCCCACATGCACTGAGTCGCATGCACTGCAGGCCCGCGCGAGACGAAGTAATGTGTCGCAGTGGTGTGGACGGGCGGACAGCGTGCTACACGAGCGTTTGCCAAGATGCGGAAAAGTGCAGAATGCCACGCGATGCCGCGTGTGAAAGATGCATGAGGAGGACAGCGTGGGGAAGGAACGCAAGATGCAATGCAGCAGCGCTGGTGAAGCTTCTCGCGAGGTGTGGGCAATGATTGTAGGTGAGCGAATTTGCGTCATCAAGCGAGTGGGGCTGAGCGCTAGCTGTGGCGCGATTTTCACAACGTAGTTCGTGAAAAAAAATTTAAAAGGGTTTAGGATGAATTCGAGCGATGTCGTTTCCTGATAGCGCGCCGCGCACGACATCGTCCCAGACTTCGGCGAGGAGGTAGCATGGATATCTACAGCAGTTTCGCGACCCGCTTCGAGAAAACGCGAGAGGAGGAATTCTCGCTCGAGGAGTATCTCGCGCTCTGCAAAGACAATCCCGCCGCGTACGCCACCGCGGGCGAACGCATGCTGTCGGCAATAGGAGAACCTGAGCAGATAGACACACGCAACGATCCGCGTCTTTCGCGTATCTTCGCGAACAAGGTCATCAAGGTATACCCCGCATTCCGTGAGTTCTACGGAATGGAAGACGTCATCGAGCAGGTGGTCGCCTACTTCAGGCATGCCGCCCAGGGGCTCGAAGAAAAGAAGCAGATTCTTTATCTGTTGGGACCGGTCGGCGGCGGCAAGTCGTCGATTGCCGAGCGGCTCAAGCAGCTGATGGAACGCGTGCCGTTCTATGCGATCAAGGGCTCGCCCGTCAACGAATCGCCTTTGGGCCTGTTCGACTATGACGAGGACGGTCCCATCCTCGAAGAGCAATACGGCATACCGCGCCGCTACCTGAAGAGCATTCTGAGTCCGTGGGCGGTCAAGCGCCTGCACGAATACAACGGCGACATCCGCAAGTTCCGCGTGGTGCGGCGCTATCCGTCGGTGTTGCGGCAGATCGCGATCGCGAAGACCGAGCCGGGCGACGAAAACAATCAGGACATTTCGTCCCTCGTCGGCAAGGTCGATATCCGCAAGCTCGAGCAGTATGCGCAGGACGACGCGGACGCCTATAGCTACTCCGGCGGCCTGTGTCTCGCGAACCAGGGCCTGCTCGAGTTCGTCGAAATGTTCAAGGCGCCGATCAAGGTGCTGCACCCGTTGCTCACTGCAACGCAGGAAGGCAATTTCAAGGGCACGGAAGGCTTCGGCGCGATTCCGTTCGACGGCATCATCCTCGCTCACTCGAACGAGTCGGAGTGGAAAGCGTTCCGCAACAACCGCAACAACGAAGCACTGCTCGACCGTATCTTCGTCGTGAAGGTGCCGTACTGCCTGCGCTACTCGGAAGAGATGAAGATCTACGAGAAGCTGCTGCGCAATTCGTCGCTGGCCAATGCCGTGTGCGCGCCCGGCACGCTGAAGATGATGGCGCAGTTCTCGGTGCTCACGCGCTTGCAGGAGCCGGAGAATTCGAGCCTCTTTTCGAAGATGCAGGTGTACGACGGCGAGAACCTGAAAGACACCGATCCGAAGGCGAAGTCCTATCAGGAGTATCGCGATTTTGCCGGCGTCGACGAAGGGATGACGGGCGTGTCCACGCGCTTCGCGTTCAAGATCATGTCGCGCGTGTTCAACTTCGATACGACGGAAGTCGCGGCGAACCCGGTGCACCTGATGTATGTGCTCGAACAGCAGATCGAGCGCGAGCAGTTCCCGCCGGAAACCGAACAGAAGTTCCTGTCGTTCATCAAGGACGTGCTCGCGTCGCGTTACGCAGAATTCATTGGCAAGGAGATTCAGACCGCGTATCTGGAGTCGTATTCCGAGTACGGGCAGAACATTTTCGATCGCTATGTGACGTACGCTGACTTCTGGATTCAGGACCAGGAGTTCCGCGACCACGACACGGGCGAGAGCTTCGACCGCGCGGCGTTGAATGCCGAGCTGGAGAAGATCGAGAAGCCTGCCGGCATCAGCAACCCGAAGGACTTCCGCAACGAGATCGTGAATTTCGTTTTGCGCGCGCGTGCCGCGAACGGGGGCAAGAACCCCGCGTGGATCAGCTACGAAAAGCTGCGCGTCGTGATCGAAAAGAAAATGTTCTCGAATACGGAAGAACTTCTCCCCGTCATCTCGTTCAATGCGAAAGGGTCGGCGGAGGAGCAGCGCAAGCACGAGGACTTCGTCAACCGGATGGTCACCAAGGGCTATACGCCGAAGCAGGTGCGGCTCTTGTGCGATTGGTATCTGCGTGTGCGCAAGTCGTCATGAAACGCGTAGCGCAAAGCCCGCGCGAACGGGTTCGCTTCACCCGATTGGCGCGGGCCTCCTGCGAGGCGCAAGCCGCATGGACATAACATTGCATGCGCAACTTGCGCCCCGCGTATTCCAAATCGGAGCGGGAGACCGGATGTGCTTCATCAAATCATCGACCGCAGGCTGGCAGGCAAGAACAAGAGCATTGCAAACCGCGAACGCTTTCTGCGTCGCGTGAAGGGATATATTCGTCGCGCAGTGTCCGAAGCGGTGCGCGACCGAAGTATCAAGGATATTCAGAACACCCAGAGCATCACGATTCCGCGCAAGGACATCGCCGAGCCGTCGTTCCGGCATGGTCCGGGCGGCAGGCGCGAAATGGTGCACCCGGGTAACGCCGACTACATACGCGGCGACAAGATACCCCGCCCGCAAGGGGGCGGCGGCGGTGGCGGTGGCGGCAGCGCGAGCAACGAAGGCGAAGGGCAGGACGATTTCGTTTTCGAACTGAGCCGCGAAGAATTCATGCAGTACTTCTTCGACGACCTCGAATTGCCGCGTCTCGTCAAAACGCATCTGCTCGCCGTGCCGACATGGAAGAGCATTCGCGCGGGCTGGGCGGCGGAGGGCACGCCGAACAACATCGACGTCGTGCGTTCATTGCGCAGCGCATTGGGCCGGCGCATCGCGCTCGGCGCGCCGCTTGTCAATGAGTTGCACGAGCTTGAGAAGCAGCTCGAAGAGATGAAGGCGGATCCTGCCGACCGTCGCGAAGAGATCAAGCTGCTCGAAGAGGACATCCACCATTTGCGCGGCCGCATCTGGCGCATTCCGTTTATCGACCCGTTCGATCTGCGTTACGTGAACCGCGTGAAGCAGCCGCAACCATCGAGTCAGGCCGTGATGTTTTGTCTGATGGATGTGTCGGGTTCGATGGACGAGCAGCGCAAGGATCTCGCGAAGCGCTTCTTCATCCTGCTGTATCTGTTCCTCAAGCGGAACTACGAGAAGATCGAAGTGGTGTTCATCCGGCACCACACGCGCGCCGAAGAAGTCGACGAAGACACGTTCTTCCATTCGACGGAAAGCGGCGGCACGGTCGTATCGAGCGCGCTGGAACTGATGCAGAAGATCCTCGACGAACGCTATTCGCCGACTGAATGGAACATTTATGGCGCGCAGGCTTCGGATGGCGACAACTGGACCGACGACTCGCCGAAATGCCGCAAGATCCTCTCGGATGACATTCTCGATAAGGTGCGGTATTTTGCGTACATTCAGGTGACGCCTGAAGAGCAGAACCTGTGGCTCGAATATGCACAGCTTGCGCAAATGGTGCCGCATCTGGCCATGAAGAAGGTCGAGACGGCTGCGGATATCTATCCAGTGTTCCGTGAGCTGTTTGAGAAGCAGGTGGAAGCGGCATGACGACTCGCCACCTGCACAACGAAGCGCGCGGGTATCAGCCCGAGCGTCGTAAAGGCGTGCCGAAGCGAAGTGAGGCCGGGCATGCCGAGGCGAACACGGCGCGCGTGAAGGATACGCGCGCGCCCGATGCCGGAGCAGGCGTAGCGCCTGACGCAGCCGCAGCACGAGGACCCGCCGGGGCGCCCACCGAAGGGCAAAGGGAAGTCCGTATGAACGTTGCCGACAGAAGGCCGTTGCCGTGTCCGTCCGACTGGACCTTCGAACTGATCGAAGAGTACGACACTCATATCGCGCATGTTGCGGAGCAATATGAACTCGATGTCTATCCGATCCAGCTCGAACTGATCAGCGCCGAACAGATGATGGACGCGTATGCGTCCGTCGGCATGCCGGTCAACTACCGGCACTGGTCATTCGGCAAGCATTTTCTCGCTACCGAAAAAAGCTACCGACGCGGGCAAATGGGCCTCGCGTATGAGATCGTCATCAATTCGAATCCTTGCATCGCATATCTGATGGAAGAGAACACGATGACGATGCAGGCACTCGTCATCGCGCACGCGGCCTATGGCCACAACTCTTTCTTCAAGGGCAACTATCTGTTCCGCTTGTGGACGGATGCGCATGCGATCGTCGACTACCTCGTCTACGCGAAGAACTACATCGCGGAATGCGAGGAGCGTTACGGGCTCGATCGTGTCGAAGAACTGCTCGACTCGTGCCATGCGCTGATGAACTATGGCGTGGACCGCTACAAGCGTCCGCAGAAGCTGTCGTTGCAGAGGGAACTCGCAGCGCGCCGCGAACGCGAAGCGTATATGCAGTCGCAGGTCAACGAGTTGTGGCGCACGCTGCCGACGCGCCACACGCCCATGCCTGAAGAAGTGGAAGAGCGCTATCCGCCGGAGCCGCAGGAAAACCTGCTGTACTTCGCGGAAAAGAACGCGCCGCTGCTGGAGCCGTGGGAGCGCGAAGTCATCCGCATCGTGCGCAAGATCGGGCAGTACTTCTATCCGCAACGTCAGACGCAGGTGATGAACGAAGGTTGGGCCACGTTCTGGCATTACACGCTGCTCAATACGCTGTACAACGAAGGCAAGCTCGAAGACGGCTTCATGATGGAGTTCCTCCATTCGCATAGCAACGTCGTCTATCAGCCGCCCGTCACGAAGCCGTACTACAGCGGGATCAATCCATATGCGCTCGGCTTTTCGATGATGAGCGACATTCGCCGCATCTGCGAAAACCCGACGGAAGAGGACCGCAAGTGGTTCCCCGAACTCGCGGGCAGTCCGTGGCTGCAGGCGATGCACTACGCGATGCGTAACTTCAAGGACGAGAGCTTTATTGCACAGTACCTGTCGCCGCATCTGATCCGCGAAATGCGGCTCTTCTCGGTGCTCGACGATGACATGCGCGATGCGCTCGAGGTCTCCGCGATTCACGACGACAGCGGCTATCAATACGTGCGCCAGGCGCTGTCGCGTCAGTACGACATGCATCATCGCGAGCCGAACATCCAGGTGTATTCCGTGAATACGCGCGGCGACCGCAGTCTCACGCTGCGTCACTTCATGAGCGACAACCGGCATCTGTCGAACGACAGCGACGAAGTGCTCAAGCACATGGCGCGCTTGTGGCAGTTCGACGTGTACCTGGAGAGCGTCGACGAAAACGGGACGGTCAGAAAGCGCTACGAGTGCCGCTATACGGCGCCCGCGATTCGAGTGTGACGGGCGCTTGACGAACCTTTGACGCGCGTTTGACGGCCCCGCTCGCAGCAACCGTGATGAAAGCCAGCCTCCGGGCTGGCTTTTTTTGTGCGCTCGACATGCGCGGCGCGCTCGCACTCACAGGCGGCGCGGCCACGTCTGGCACAAAACGCTTCAGATGAGCGTCCATGCGCCGTTATTCATGGATATCCGTTAAGATACCGACCGCGTTAAAGCTTACGTTTCTCTACAATCTCGCACGCGCGCTGAAACCCGATTGCAACAGGATCGAAACCCTGCTGCAAACCGGCTCCAGCGCAATACAAGGCGGCGTCACGACCGCTAAAACCTGTTAGAAGGGACCGACACCAGCATGACCGACACGACTGTCTTCACTCCCAGCGACACCCGGCGACGCATCTTCGCAATCGTCGGCGCCTCATCGGGCAACCTCGTCGAGTGGTTCGATTTCTACGTCTACTCGTTTTGCGCGCTGTACTTCGCGCCCGCGTTTTTTCCGAAGGGCGACACGACGGCGCAGCTGCTGAACACGGCGGGCGTTTTTGCGGCGGGCTTCCTGATGCGTCCGATCGGCGGCTGGTTCTTCGGGCGTCTTGCCGACAAGCGCGGCCGGCGCTTCGCAATGATGGTGTCGGTGTTCATGATGTGCGGCGGCTCACTCGTGATCGCGGTGGTGCCCACCTATGCGCAGATCGGCGCGCTCGCGCCCTTGCTGCTGCTGGTTGCGCGTCTGTTCCAGGGGCTGTCCGTGGGCGGCGAGTACGGCACGAGCGCCACGTATATGAGTGAAGTCGCGCTGCAGGGACGCCGCGGCTTCTTCGCGTCGTTCCAATACGTGACGCTGATCGGCGGCCAACTGTTCGCGCTGCTTGTGCTCGTGATCCTGCAACAGGTGCTGACGACGGAAGAGCTGAAGGCATGGGGCTGGCGGATTCCGTTCGTGGTCGGCGCAATGTCGGCGCTGGTCGCGCTGTATCTGCGCCGCTCGCTCGACGAAACGACGACGGCCGAGATGCGTCAGCGCAAGGAAGCGGGCACGTTGCGCGGGATGTGGCAGCACAAGGGCGCGTTCTTCACTGTGCTCGGCTTCACCGCTGGCGGCTCGCTGATTTTCTACACGTTCACGACGTACATGCAGAAGTACCTGGTCAACACGGCGGGCATGCATGCGAAGACGGCGAGCAACGTGATGACGGCCGCTCTCTTCGTGTACATGGTCATCCAGCCGCTGTTCGGCGCATTGTCGGATCGTATCGGCCGCCGTAACTCGATGCTGCTGTTCGGCTTCTTCGCGACGATCGGCACGGTGCCGCTGCTCCATGCGCTGAAGGACGTGACGAGCCCGTTCGCGGCATTCGCGCTCGTCGTGACCGCGCTCGCCATCGTCAGCTTCTATACGTCGATCAGCGGCTTGATCAAGGCCGAGATGTTCCCGCCGGAAGTGCGCGCACTCGGCGTGGGCCTTTCGTATGCTGTGGCGAATGCGATCTTCGGCGGCTCGGCGGAATATGTTGCGCTGTGGCTCAAGCAGGCGGGCAGTGAACCGATGTTCTACTGGTACGTGACCGTTCTGTGCGCGATTGCGGGACTCGTGTCGTTCCGCATGCGCGATCCGTCGAAGGAAGGCTACCTGCGCAACGAACCGTGATGCGCTCGGTCTAACCGGATGTGATGCAACAAGCGGCTCTGTTCGATGAACAGAGCCGTTTTCGTATGGCCGCGTCGTTTTTCGCGGCTGCGTTTTTACGGAAACTTCGGCGCGGAAGGCGGCAGACCGCGCCACCTCATCGAGACGAACGCGCGCGCGATCAGCGACAGATGGTAGTAGAGCCGCGCATCGCGACCATACCCATACGCATATAGATGCGCGAGCGCCACGCGGAGCGCGGCCCAAGGCGCATCGTTCTTCGCGTACAGCGACACGACGATAGGCGCGAGCCGACGTAACGCGAGCTTGCGCGCCGGTTCGAGCGATGCATCGAGCGACAATCCCGATACGAATTCGAAGGCCGTCAGTGAGGCGGCGAACGTCGAGCCGCGCGTGCTGCGCGAAATCGATGCGTCGGTTTTGCGGTAGTACGACACGTACCGATGCAGGTAATAAACCTGCGATGCCGCAAGACATAGCTCGGACCCGAACACGTAATCGCAGCACATGCCGACGTCGTCGCGATAGCCGATCCGCTTGACGAGATCGGCATTCGCCATCCATCCGTTGTTCGGGAACATCTGCACGAGCCCTGTGCGTCCCGGCTGCTGCTGCATGCCTTGCGCGGGCTCGATGCGATGGAAGTTCGCGTTGAGGGCATCGCTCTTCGATAGGTCGACGTGTCCTTGCGCATCGATTTCATACTGGTCCGCGAACGCGACTTCGAGCTGCGGATGCGACTGCCATAACGCCAGCAGACTTTCGATGCCGTCCTTCGCGAAGTAATCGTCGTCGTGGATCAACGAGATCTTCTCGCCGCTCGCGCGCGCAAAGAGGCTCGCGACATTGCGCGCCTGCCCGAGCGGCGGCTCGTTCTTCACGTAGCGGATGCGCGCGTCGTGTGCATACCGCGCTTCGATCAGGCGTTGCGTGCGGGTGTCGCTCGAATCGTCGCCGATCAGGATCTCGATGTTCGTATGGGTTTGTGCCAGACACGAGTCGAGGCACTCGACGATCAACTCCGGCCTGTTGCACGTCGGCACGCAAATGGAAACCTTGCTGGATATCGTCATTGTTTTCCACCTCGCTCCAATGTGGTCGCAGCGAGCGCTTCACATGACGAAACCTTTCGCTGCTGCCAGCAAGGTAGATGAAGGACACGAAAAAATAACCAGAAATAATTCCGCAAAAAATGCGTCCGCGTGGCAGGACAATGCGCGGATTGCACTGAAAAAATGCGCCTGCGCTACGTGACGCGCAGGCCGCCATATTTTTTGCAGCAAAGGGTTTTCACCGCGCGCTTTTGCGTCAGCCGACCGAGGGCTCGCCTTCGCCCGGCTTTTTGCCCGGACGATCGGACGGCGACTGCTTGCGCCCGTCGTCGTCCCGCTCGGGCATCTTGCTCTTTTCGTTATCGCTGTGGACAGGGTGCTTCGGATGTTCGACGTCGCTGCCCGGACTCGTGGTGCCCGCGCGTGGTTTTTCGCTGCTCATGAGACGCTCCCTTTGACAATAGCCGTCTTCCATCAAGCAATTGCCGCTCCCGTCCCGCCATTGCTAGACTCTTTCGCGAGGGCGCTACATCAATAACAGCCTGATCAGCGGAGACGACACATGAGCAAGATCGCGTTCCAGGATTTCGAACGGCAAGTCATGCAACGCCACGTGATTCGAGGGCACGTGTACGAAAACGCAGCCGCGCTCGTCGATCGCGCGAATGCGTGGATTGCCGAGCACAACATCGATGTGATCAACGTCGAAAGCCTGTCGACGTTCGGCTCCGGCGACGATACGAGCGTGAGCCACTGGTATTCTGGGATTCGCGTCTGGTATCGCACGCAATAGTGCGCGATGCGCGATAGTGCGGCCGCGTGATCGTGCTGCGCAGATGCCGCGCTACTTGCCGGACACGATCAGTTTCAGCTTGCTCGCGCCGGCGGGCATCGCGGTGATCTGCGTGCGCGCATCGCGTGGGCCGATGTAGAAATGCTGGCGTGCCGGCGAGTTCACGTCGTGCGTGGCGTCGGGCAGGCACGACGCGATGTCCGCCGCGACGGCCTGCAGTGCCGTCGTGCTCGATCCCGCGCCTTCGTTCGGCGTCCACATGCATTCGTAGCCGCCTTTTGTCGCGCCGCATTGCGCGTCGTTGCCGTACGGTTGCGCGACGCCTTTGCCGTCGTCGGGCGTCAGTTGCGAAAATCCGGTCGGCGCGGCCGCGACGATGCGCTTGAGCGCGGCGCAAGGGTTGGGCGAATCGTCGGCGCGAACGGTTAGCGGACCCAGCGCGGTTATCGCAATGACTGCGGTCGCACTGATTCGACGAAGCGCGGGCATTCGATGGTGGCGTTGCGTGTCGCGCATCTGCGTCTCCTTGACGTCTTGACGGATGGCCGTACCGTTGTTTCGCAGCCGATCTGTCGAGCGAGCACGCAATCGACGCGCCTGATTCCCTGCGTTATCCGCACTGATAGGTACGCATCCGCGTCATGCGTCCGCGGCACCGCCGCGTTCTTCGCGCTCAAGCGTGCGCGTGCGGCGCAATTCGGGGAATAGCCGCATCCACAGCAGCGCGATCGCAATGGTCGCGCAACCGCCGACGAGCACAGCAGCCTGCGCGCCCCACCATCCGGCAGTCACACCGGACTCGAACTCGCCGAGCTGATTCGACGTGCCGATGAATAGCGAATTGACGGCGCTCACGCGGCCGAGCATGTCGTCGGGCGTGCGCAGCTGCACGAGCGACAGGCGCACGACCACGCTGATTACATCGGACGCGCCGAGCGCCATCAATGCCAGCAGCGACTCGATGAACGAATGCGACAGCCCGAACACGAGCGTCGCGATGCCGAATGCGATCACGCCGCCGAACATCGCCGAACCCGGCCGCTTGCGCAGCGGAAAATGCGCGAGCCAGATCGTGCCGCCGAGCGCGCCGACGGCCGACGCGGAGCGCAGCAGGCCGAGCCCGAGCGGCCCGGCATGCAGCACGTCGCGCGCGACGATCGGCAGCAGCGCAGTTGCGCCGCCGAATAGCACGGCGAACAGATCGAGCGACAGCGCGCCGAGTATCACCGGCTGGCTGCGGATGAAGCGCACGCCGGAGAACACCGATTCGAGCGTGACGGGTGCGCGCGGCACGGGCTTCGCGCGCAGCGGGATCGTGCTCACGGCAGCGGACGCGAGCGCGAACGACAACGTGCACGCGAGATACGCCGCGCCGGGACCGATGCCGTAGAGCAGCCCGCCAAGCGCCGGGCCGCCGATCTGTGCGGCCTGGTTCGCGGACGTCGCCCAGGCCGTCGCCTGCGACAGCTGCGCGCGCGGCACGACGCCCGGCAACAGCGACGCAACGGCAGGGGATTCGAATGCGCGCGCCGCGCCGACGCACGCGGCGAGCGCGTAGATCACGGGCGCGCTGATCCAGCCGGCGAACGTGCTCCACGCGAACAGGGCGGCGGCTGCGCATTCGAGTCCCTGGCAGATGGCCGCGATGCGCCGCCGGTCGTAGCGATCCGCGACCTGGCCGACGACGAGCGTCAGCACGAACATTGGCAGGAACTGCGCGAGGCCGACGAGCCCGAGCGCGAACGCGCTATGCGTGAGCGCATAGATATGCCAGCCCATCGCGACGGCCAGCATCTGAAATGACAGCGACGACAGCACGCGTGTGCACCAGAAACGCTGGAACGGCGTCTGACGCGGCAGGCTGATTTCAGGTTCGCGATGGGTTTCGCCGACGAGCGTGCCGAAGGTCTCCTGGTCGTTGTTCCCGGCGGGTGGTGTTTTCATCAATAAATGAACGGACGTCCCAGATAACGGGCCGTCGTATGCATGCGTCGGTGTCAGGCACCGCATTTGCACGCGCAGTTGAAAGAAGCTCGACGCAACGACGTGTCGAGCCAATGCATCGTCGGGCCGCCAGTGTAGAGCAAGTCGCTCGCGCTTGCCGTTTCGTGCCGGATGGCGTCGGACGAGCCTTGCTTCGACGCGTTGCACGACGTTGCCTTTCTTGCGCCGCGTTGACGTCGCGTCCAATCCCCATCGAACTGCAATACAACCATGGATGATTTGCTCACTCGTGTTTTTCACCTGCAACCCTCGCTGATCGTCACGCTCACGCATGATCTGATGCATGCGGCGGTTGCGATCCTGATCCTGATCGTCGGCTGGTGGGTGTCCAAGCGGACTGGCTCGCTGCTGTCGAAAGGACTGGCGCGCACGCGTGCGGACCCCACGCTCGCGCCGATGATCAATGCGATCGGGGCCTGGGCCGTGCGTGTGCTCGTGCTGTTCGCGGCGCTGAGCGAAGTCGGCGTCGCGACAGCGAGCGTGCTGGCCGTGCTCGGCGCCGCCGGCCTCGCCATCGGCCTCGCGTTGCAGGGCACGCTGCAAAATATTGCAGCCGGCATTATGTTGCTTTTGCTGCGGCCGTTTCGTGCCGGCGATGTGATCGAAGGCACGGGCGCGACGGCAGGCATCGTGCGCGAAGTGGGTCTCTTCACGACGCGTATCGAACGCAGCGACGGCAATGCCGTCTTCGTGCCGAACAGCCAGATCTGGAGCAATCCCGTCATCAATTACTCCAGCGGCGGGACGCAGCGCATCGAAGCGGAAGTCGGGATTGCGCAGCGCCAGGACGTGGCGGGCGCAATCGATGCACTGAAGAAGCTGATCGCCGACGACCCCCGCGTGCTGGGCGGCACGACGCTCGCGCCGATGGTCACGGCGTCGAACTATCCTCAGGGCGGCGGCGCGGCACTGCGTATTGCCGTGTGGGTGAGCGGAGCCGACGCGCAACTGGCCGCGGAGGATCTGCGTGAGCGTTCGCGGGCGGTGCTCGAAGAAGCTGGCTTCAAGGTGGCGCAGCGACCAGCCACGAAGAGTAGACAAGCGTGGGCACATGCATGAATCGGGAGCGCCTTGCGCGTGATGCACATCGCTGCACTGCATAGCCGTTAGTGCATCTCGGTGTTCGGCTGCTGCTGTCGTGGCAACCGTGGCACGCTGCATTGCGATGCGCGTGCATCCGGCTTCATCGTGATCGCCGCCTCCGGGAGCGGCATTTCGTCCGCATACACCGGATAAAAAATTCGGCCGATCCATTCGTTCCAGTCGTAGAAGATTGCTCCGCTTGCTGGCGCACGCATTCCACGTCATGCGCTGCTTTGCCGACAGCCGGTTAGCCGGAGTGCATCGAGGCACCTAACGTCAGAATCATGCTCGTTGCAGCGCTGCTGTTGCCCGATTTCGGGCGACGGCGAGCGCGTCCGTGCGCGGACGAACAAAGGCATGTTGCGGAGCCGTAATGGGTGTAGGTGAAAACCCTGACAATGAGGTAAAATGCGGCGTCAAAGGAAGAGATGCCATGCCGCCCCGTTTTCAGGTTTTTGAAAAAGTTGCCTTCTCGCTAGTCGTGATGTCCGCCGTGCTGTGTTCCGGCTATATCGCATGGGAAACGTCGCCCGATTTCCAGGACGCCGTGCACGCCAGTGCCACTGCCGTGCGCTGGAGCGGCGACTACTCGTTCATCTGCGCATCGACGACCACCAACGCCTGCGATCAGCTTCCCCTCGACTGACTCCTCGATGCTGAATCCCGCGACACGCTGGCGCGTCTGTCCGCCCAGGCCAGCGAGCAGCGGCGCGTAATTTTCACTCCCTCCGTTGGCGCTTTTTTCAAAGCGCCGACCGGCCATCCCGCATCCCCCGCACGCCGTCTCGAACCTGCATTGGGAATGTCATTTGCGTACAACTAACGGCCAGGCTTCGTCCGTCGTAAGCGGCGCGAAGCCCAATTCTTCGAAAACCGTCTTCGCCAGCCCGTCGATCAGCAGGTCGGCATCCACGGTCCAGAACAATTCCGATGCACAAGGAGGCGCGCCATGACACCTGCTTCCCAGTATGAAATGCAGATTCTGCAGGCGGACATACGCATGCTGCTCACGGTCGACGACCACGCCATCGAACTCTTTCCCGGCGCGACAACAGGTGGCGGCGTGGCCGGCAAGCCCTACGCGGTGCTGCATACCGATTCGCTCGCGACGCTATGCGGCTGGCGCGAAGCGATGCAGGACGGCGGACGCCCGTATCGCCTGCTGAACAACCTCTATGGCTATCGCCAGGAAGTGAACAATCCGGACTGGTAGTGCACTCGCAGTGCATCTCTAGCGCACTTGCAGTTCATCTTCTCGTGCGCGCCGTCGCAGTTCTGCTCTTCGGCGCGCGTCTCTCAAGCCTGAACACCGCTGAACGCGGCGCATGCTGACAATACTGCTCACGGCCGTCGTCACGCTCGTGGTCGTGCTCGTGATCGCCAATCTGTCGACAGGCGAAAAGAAGATCGAACACAAGATCGAGCGTCTGTACGGTAGCCACGATCCTCAGTTCATCCGCTCGATGGGCCTGTTGCTCGGTCCGCCCGTCGTATCCGGCAACCGCTTCGATGTGCTGCTCAACGGTGACGAGATCTTTCCTTCGATGCTCGAAGGCATCGCGAGCGCGCGGAAGACCATCACGTTCGAAACCTTCATCTACTGGTCCGGCGCAATCGGCGAGCGGATCGCGGTTGCGCTTTCGGAGAAGGCGCGTGACGGCATTTCAGTGCATGTGCTGCTCGACTGGGTCGGCTCGCAGAGGATGGACAAACGCTATCTGCGCATGCTCGATGACGCAGGCGCGGAAGTGGTCCAGTTCCACAAGCCGCACTGGACCGGGCTTGGCCGCATGAACGACCGCACGCACCGCAAGCTGCTCGTCATCGACGGACGCATAGGCTTTACAGGTGGTGTCGGCATCGCGCAGGAATGGACGGGACATGCACAGGACGAGATGCACTGGCGTGACACGCACTTCCGCGTCACGGGTCCTGTTGTCGGTCATATGCAGGCTGTCTTTATGGACAACTGGATCAAGGCGACCGGCAATGTACTGCATGGACCCGACTATTTTCCTGAGTCCAACGACCAAGGCGAGGGGCTCGCGCACATGTTCAGCAGCTCGCCGTCGGGCGGCAGCGACGACATGCAGTTGATGTACCTGATGGCCATCACGGCGGCGACACGCTCGATTCATCTTGCGAGCGCCTATTTCGTGCCCGACAGGCTGACCGTCAACGCGATCGTCGAAGCGGCAAAGCGCGGCGTCGCCGTGCAGATCCTGACACCGGGCAAGCGCATCGACACGCATACCGTGCGCGAAGCCTCGCGCGCATGCTGGGGACCGTTGCTCGAAGCGGGCGTGCAGATGTTCGAGTATCAGCCGACGATGTTTCACGTCAAGCTGCTGATCGTCGACGATTATCTGGTGTCGGTCGGCTCGACGAATTTCGATTCGCGCTCGTTCAAGCTCAATGACGAGGCGAACCTCAATCTTTACGATGAAGCGTTCGCGCGTCGTCAGACGCAGATCTTCGCCGACGATCTCGCGAAGTCGAAGCGCGTGACGTTCGAGGAATGGAAGCGGCGGCCATGGATGGAGAAAGTCGTCGATCACGTCGTGTCGTTGCTCGATCCGCAGCTTTGACGCGCAGCGGCGCACGCCGCCCGGGTGGCTCGGAGGGGCTTTGCACGGCCGGCACGCATCGGCGGCTCGCGCCTGGGGGGATCGCCCGCGGGCGGCTCCTCGGCAGGCGGCACACGGTCAGGCTCGCGCTCGGGAATGGGTGGCGAGTCGGGGCCCGGATCGGGATCGTCGTCCGGCGCCGGATCGGGATCGACGCCGGGTGGCGTCGGCGTATGCAGCCGCTGATTGACCGGATAAACGAAAAAAGGAAAAGCAGTCTGGTGCAGGTTCATCATGCAGTTCTCGCGAGTGCAGTTCGATACACCGACGAAATCCGCAATGCATGTGCCATCTACCGCGAGTATCGGTAGAAGGCACGATAGTTCAATGCAAGATACTGCACCGCGCTAGAACCGCTCGATCATCCCGACTTGCACTCCGCGTACAGGCGCGCCCGGATAGGCGACGGGCAAGCCCACCACATTGACGCCGCGCAGCGTGAACGTGGCCTCGCCGCGATTCTCCAGGTCGGCGGCGCTCAGATACAGCGACAGCGCCTTCGACACCTGATAGTCGAACATGATGCTGAACTGGTCGGCATCGTTGTTGCGGCCGCTGCGATCGCGCGCATGCGCATAGCCGAGCGACGCGCTGGCTTGCGGCGTGATCTGCCACAACGCGGACAGCGACAGGCCATCGTCGTGATAGCGAGGCGTGCCGCCGTCGCCGTTGAAGTACGCGACATAGCAGGTCAACGTGCTCCACTCGTAAGAAGCGCCCGCGAAGTTCGCGCGCAGCGCGCCGCTGCCATGCGTCTGCTGATGCGCGTAAAGGAGCTTCATAGGGCCGAGCGTCCAGTCGGTCGTCACGTAATACCCGCCGATGCCATTGCCGTCGCCGGGATCGCGCAGCGCATACATGCCCGTCGCGCTGAATCCCCAAATGGTCGGCGACAGGTAGGTGAGCGCGTTGTCCGTGTACGGCGTGATCTTCGACAGGTTGTTCAGCCCCGACGCGATCGTGCCCGCGCCGAATGCATCGAGTTGCCCTTTGAACGGGATATAGATCGGCGAGTACTGGCGCCCGAGGCGCAACTCGCCCCATGCGCCGTGCGCGCCGATCCACGCCTGCCGGTTGAAGATGCTGCCCGGCACGGCGAACGCGCCGCTCGATGAATCGAAGCCGTTCTCGAGCGTGAAGATCAGGCTGTTGCCGTCGCCGAGCGGCTCGCTGCCGCGCAGCCCGACACGCGTGCCGCGATAGGCGCCGGAGTCCATGCGCGCGACGTAGCCGCTGCCGGGGTTCGTCACTTCGATGCTGGTGTCGATGAGACCGTACAGCGTGACGGAGCCTTGCGCGCAGGCAAGTGTCGCGAGACCGGGCGCAACGAAGAGCGCGAGACTTAACGCGCTCGACCCGAACGAGAACAGCCCATGCGACAAGCGAGCCCGAAAACGGCGTAACGGACGACATGACGTGACAGGCGTAGGCATCGGCAGGTCTTTTTATGAAGTTGCAACGCTATCGCGCCGCCGATGTCGGGCGGAACACTGTCGACGAACAGGTCGCTTATGCGTGCCACAGCGGGTACGTGCGAATGCTAACCGAACACGACGCGCGCGACACGTGCAGCCTCACTCACGCGACGAAGCGGCGCTACATGTTCGCTACATGTTCGTATAGGAACTGCACCAGCCGCCGCCTGCCACCTGTTTCGTGCCGAAGAGCGTGCAGCCGCCCCATGCATCCGCCGGGTTGCCCTGAAAGAGCGAGCAGTTGCTGCACGTCTGTCCTGCCTTGTAGTTCGGGAAGCGCGCCTTGTCGACTTTCGCTGCGGCGGTGACGTAGCCGACCGCCTTCGCAGCCGGATCGGATTCGCTCAGCTTCTCGTTCGCGCGGGCGTCGCGGCTTGCGGCGAGCGCCGCGCACAGGCTGGCCGCGAGGCCGCCGGCCGCTACGATGAACTCACGCCGGGTCGTTGTCATGATGGTTCTCTGCTGGGTGAGAAACGGGTGCGGGCGATATCGACCGTGGCCCGTCGATGATTGATGGCGACGAACACGGCCATCAGCATCAGGAAAGCGAGCACGAGCAGGCTCGCGTTGATTATCGCGCGTTCGTAGCCGAGTTCGCCGACGTCGATGAACGGATACGGGTAGAAGTCGGAGAACGCGCCGCGCAGCATCGTCAGCGCGAGATAGCCGAGCGGATAGATGAGCCACCACAGCAGATGGCGCAGCGTCAGATGAAAGCGCGGCACGAACAGCAGCCAGTACAGCGCGGCGAGCACGGGCACGATCGTATGCAGGCTTTCGTTGAGCAGCACGCGCCAGCCCGACGGCGTCCAGACATGGCGCAGCAATACGTTGTACGCGATGCCGACGAACACGATATACACGGTCACGGCCGTCACGACAGTCGGCTTGCGGAAGAATCCCACGAAGGGGACGAAGGGCACGCGACTGCGCTGGTTGAAGAATCCGACGCACGTGAAGCAGAGCGCGCACGCGAAGATCGTCAGATTGGTGAGATAGCTGGTGAGCCGCTCGATGCCACCGATCACGCCGAAGCCGCGCGTGAGCATGCGGTGAACGGTGATGTCGGTTTGCGCGGCGAACGCGCACCATGCGATCAGCGCGATCGACGCGGCCAGCGCAACCGAGGCGACGCTCGGCGCAGAGAGCGGCAGTTCGGGCTCGGCCGCTGCAACGACGACGGACGGCGAGCCTGGGGACGCGGGCTTCTTCATGCGTCGATTCTATACGCGTGAAGCGGCGCGTGCAGAGGCTCGCTTTGTCGATGGAAAAAAGAGAGCCGGCCCGCGGATCGCCGCGGCCGGCCCATCTCAACGTCCGTCAGGGGACGCAGGAACCCCGATCGTGATGTCGGTGACTAGTGTTAGTGACCGTGGTTAGTGACCCTGGCCGTCATGGTCGTGATCGTGACCCTGGTCGTCATCGTCATCGCGGCCGCACACGTCACCGCGGCCGTGGTCGTCGTTCGATACGCCCGGCAGACGCTGCGCGACATAGTGGGGCAGATCGGCGCTATCGATGGCGAACACGAAGAACTGGTTTGGATTCGCGATGCCCGACGGGTGATTCGTATCGGTGACGGTCGCGAGGAAGTCGTTGTCGTTCGCGATGAAGAGCGTGTGCTTCTTCACGCCGCCCACCGTCACGTCCGGGCCGAACGCGAGGCCCTCGAGCTTCGCCGGAATGTCGGTCGCCTTGTAGCCATGCGAGGTCAGCGCCGCAACGACATCGAGGAACAGCGTCTTCTTCAGCGCATAGGGCGCGAGGCCGCTCTGGCTGCTCGTCTGGCTCACGTCCTGCGCGCCCGTCAGGTTGATGCGGAAAATCTGCTTGAACGCGGCCGTCGAATCGTCGCCGAGGCCCTTGCCGTCGCGCTCGTCCATCAGCAGTTCATGATCGTTGATGGCGAGCACGTCGCTGATCGTCGGGTACTTCGGCTTGGCCGTCGTGCCGATGTTCGTGAGCGGGTACGCGTACTGCGTCGTGCGGCCCGTGCGGATGTCGATCTTCACGATGCGCGTATACGCGCCGTTCGTGCCGCCGTCCTGGATCAGCGGGCTCTGCATCGCGCCGAAGAGCGTCGTGCCGTCGGGCGAGATCGCGAGGCCTTCCATGCCCTTGTTCGCGATGCGGCCCGACGTGTTCATGCTGATCTCGTCGTCGCCGACGGGCGAGAGCGTCGATACGGCGAACGTGTCGGGTAGCTTGTACGTCGCGATACGGCGGCCGCTCTTGCGGTCGAAGCGGTACACGTAAGGACCGTACTCGTCGGAGATGAACACGCTGTCGCCGTCGTTCGCGACGCGGATGCTTTCGGGATCGAAGCGGGCGTCGAGCGGATACGTCGACAGGTGCGCGGGATCGAAGTTGTCCGAGCGTCCCGTGAAGTAGTTCGTATGGTTCTGGCTGTTGAGTTTCGGCGCCCCGTTCGGCACGCCGTACGCGGCGCCCATGCCGTACACGAGAGCATCGGATGTATGCAGCAGCGTCGTGTCGAGGAGCTTCGGAGTCAGAGTGAACGGCAGCAAAGAACCCTTCGGCGCTTCCTTCAGATGCAGCCGCAGCGTCTGGAAGCGATTGATGTACGACGCGGTATCGTCGATGGCCGCGTTATACGAAATCGCATTCGGCCCGCGATCCGGCACGGCGAGGAACGTGTGACAGCCTGCATAGCCGATGCCCGAGCCCATGCCGCCGAGCAGATTGCCGGGCGCGCCGTTTTCGAGCGTGCCAGCCGTGTCTTTCGACTTGTCGAGGAGATTGCCGTCCAGTTTGCCGATCGCGATTAGATCGACGGTGGCGTGAGCGGCGGGGGCAGCGGCGAGCGCCGCGAGCGATGCGATGGCACCGAGCATGGTGCGGGCGAAGAGTCGTGAGCGCAGCACGGAAATGTTCCTTGAAAGGAGCAACATGACGAGGGCAGCGCCGGGAATGCGAACGGTGAAAGCGGGGGGATGCAACCCGGACGCAAGGTTGGTTACTTGTTCATTACCGAGGGCCGATGGTGCGCGACGCGTGTGTCGAACATATGACGGAGCACACGCTCGCGATCCGCGCGCAATGTGCGTTGGCGCACATTCGCACGAGCATCTGTCATCGATGCGCGCGCAATCAGTCTGCCGGTGCATGAAAGCGCGACGCAGCCCGATGTCGCTCGCCGATCTCGGGCCCGATCGGCGCGTGCTACGATGAACGCGACCGTCCACTGCAAACCGTGAATCCAACGCGACATGGCAACCCTTTACGCGAAGCTTGGCGTGTCTCAAGACGCCACCCTGGAAGAGATCAAACGAGCGTACCGGAAGGCCGCGATGAAGTGGCATCCCGACCGCAACGTCGGCCACGAAGACGCCGCGCGCGCAACGTTCCAGGAGATCAAGGACGCGTACGCGCTTCTCTCCGACGAAAACCAGCGCAAGGTCTACGACTCGGTCTATGAGCAGGAAATGCGGCGCTGGGAGGCGCTTCACAAGCGTCAGCAGGAGAAGGAGGCGGAGCGCGCTCGCAAGGCGCAAGCCGCCGCGCAAGCGGAGTACGCGCAGATGGTCGGCGTCGCGATGCGCTTTGCCGACGAAGGCCATAATCGCGACGTGCTGTTCGGCGTGCTGCTTGGCCGCAATTGCAATGCCGACGTAGCGCAGCGTATCGCCGACAGCGTGTGGGCGCTGCAGAAGTCGCGGCGCGCGGAGCATGACGAGCAATCAGCGAATACGGACCAGTTCGCCGATGCGGATCAGACGTCGAACGCGGCCGACGCCACCGATATCTCGCCCGAGCTTGCCGAACAGGCGGCGCGCTCGCCATCGCAGGCACAAGCGGCTACCACGAAGCACAGCAAGCCTTCGCACGAAGCACGCGCGGGGAATCTTTTCGATTCGCTGTGGCAGGGCTTTTTCGGCGTTCGCTCATGACGTGCTGCTTGCGCGCCATACTGGTTTCGCGTCCGGCACCCTTTAGAATGGTGTGATGGACTTACGCACGGACATGTTTCGATGAAAGACGCTTTTGAACGACGCGCGTTGCTGCTGCATCTCGGCGACGCGCTGCATGCAATCGATGTGGCGCTGGCCGCCGATGCAACGCGCCACACGGTGCGCGATCTGTTGAACGCTCATGCGGACCTTGCGGCACACGCATGGCTCGCAGCCGTATCGCCCGCGACGACGGCAGCGGACTTCGCGAAGCAGGCGAGCGCATCGTTTGCCGCGTGGCCCGCGCAACTGCTCGAAGAGCAGGTCGACTACGCGCAGCTCGCGCTCGCCGTGCGCGACAACCTGTTTGCGGGCAATGCGGCGGGCTGGCGTGCTTACGTCGACGCGATGAAGCGCGAAGTTGAATGGTTCGGCGATGCGTTGCCTGCACATGCGGAGCCGACTGCGCAGACATTCGAGTCCGCAGACGCGGACGTGCCCTCTGCCGATGCAGCCGACGTCGAGCGCGCCGAAGAGCCGGGCGAGCCGCAGCGCGAGAGCGTCGAAAGCAACGGGCGTTTGTATCCGTCGTGGCCGTGGAAGCCTGGCGTGTGACGCGGGCCGTGCTCACGCTTTAGCATCGGATAGAACACTAGACGCTTCAAAAAGACACCGCCCCGCTGCGGCCGATCGTGTGTGTCGACTGCGAGCGAGGCGGCAGCGCATTACGTGTTTAGCGTGCGCGATCAGTAGCCTCCCCAGCGCTCGCGTTGATGCTCGCGCCATTCGTGCTCGCGCCACGCTTGATGGCGACGCCATTCATGTTCGCGCCACTCGCGCTCGCGCCATGCACGACGCGCGCGCCAGTCGTCATCGACATAGCCGACTGCGACGGGGGCGGGCGCAGCGTACATGGGTTGAGCCGGCACGACCACGCCCGGCACGCCCAGGCCGACGGCCACATCGACATGCGCGGAAGCGGCCGCCGAAGCCGCCAGCATCGTCAGACCGATAGCTGCACCTAGCATCACCTTCTTCATTGTTTGCTCCCTGCGCATGGTTGCGCGTGACTGAGTACGGCTTCAGTCTAGGGGCGCAGGGACGACACAGGTGCTACAGCGCTGCGAGAAAGGTAACGTCGGGTTACAGCACGCCTTCGTTCTCGCGCATGATTCGGGCATGACTCACGCACTATCGGTTGACGTCGACCACGAGGCGCCCGCGCACCTTGCCGTCGAGCACATCGGGCGCGGCCGCGAGTGCTTCGTCGAGCCCGATCTGCTTGACCACCGATGCAAGGCGTTCGGGGTTCAGGTCCTGCGCGATGCGTTGCCATGCGTCGACGCGGCGCGCGCGCGGCGCCATCACGCTGTCGATGCCCGCCAGCGTCACGCCGCGCAGAATGAAGGGCGCGACGGACGCGGGGAAGTCCATGCCTTGCGCAAGCCCGCATGCCGCGACGATGCCGCCATACGCGGTGCCGGCACACGCATTCGCGAGCGTGTGACTGCCGACGGCATCGATCGCCGCAACCCAGCGTTCCTTCGCGAGCGGCTTGCCGGGCGAGGACAACTCCGCGCGATCGATGATCTCCTGCGCGCCCAGTTCATGCAGATAGGCCGCTTCGTTCGGCCGGCCCGTCGACGCGATCACCTGATAGCCTCGCTTCGCGAGCAGCATGATCGCGACGCTGCCGACACCACCCGCCGCGCCCGTGACGAGCACCTTGCCCTGGTCGGGCGTTACGCCGTGACGTTCGAGCGCGAGTACGCACAGCATCGCGGTGTAGCCTGCCGTGCCGACGGCCATCGCATCGCGCGAGGTCAGCGGTGCGGGCGTGCGCACGAGCCAGTCGCCATTCACGCGCGCGCGTTGTGCGAGACCGCCCCAATGTTTTTCGCCGACACCGTAGCCGTTCAGGATCACCTGGTCGCCGGCTTTCCAGTACGCATGCTCGCTCGATTCGACGACGCCCGCGAAGTCGATGCCCGGCACCATCGGAAAGCTGCGCACGACGGGCGAGCGCCCCGTGATCGCAAGCGCGTCCTTGTAGTTGAGCGTCGACCATTCGACGCGCACGGTCACATCGCCAGCAGGCAGATTCGCTTCGTCGATGGTCATGACGGACGCGCGGCTGCCGCTGTCCTGCTTCTCGATCAATATCCCTTTCATGATTCCGTCCGTTGAGTTCGCGTGTTATCGGGTGGGTAATAAGTCTAGGCCAATGCCGGTTTTTTAACCTGGCGCCCCGATACCACGCGCGCGTCGCATGGTTCACCGATGCGTAGAGCGCTGCAGCAGAGAGATGCAATGGATGGTCCTGTCGATGGGGAAATGCGAACGGCACGCATGCGTTGTGCGCGCATGCGTGCCGTTTGCGTTTCGTCGAATCGATGTAGCCGCGCCGTCTGTGTCGGCACGCTAGCGCGTGTAGTAGCCGCGCTGCTGCATGCACTTCGAGTAAGCGGCCCAATAGCGAACCATCGGCGGTTCGGGCGGCGGTGGTGGCGGCATCTCGGCCAGCGACGGCGATGCCGGCATCGGCGTGCTGGCGCCCGATGCGGCTTCTGCGCCGGATGCCGCTGCGGCGCCCGATGCGCCCGACGCCGCCGCGACCGTCGTGGCGGGCGTGCCGCTTGCGGCCGTCGCGCCGCTCGCAACGACGGGCGCGGACGCGGCCGAAGCGGCGACCGCCGCGGATGCGCCCGATGCCCCCATGGCGGCAGGCAGAGGCGGATTGACGGGCGCAGGCGCAACGATGGGACGCGGCGCTGTCTGCGCCGCCTGGTTGGGCGGCGGCGGACGTTGCGACTCATGCGCCATGTTCACGTGCGTCGTCTTGTTTGCGTCTGCGTAACACAGAGCCGAATCGATGGTCTGTTGTCCCGGGCTCTGACTGCGTCCGGGAACGGTCATCGGCTGCTGCGCGACGGATGCGCTACTGATGAACAGCAGCGCGATTGCTGCATGGGTGAAGCGTCTCATGGGCTAGCGGACTCCCTGGCGAAGTATTGATCTTGTCGGCGCGGATTCGCCGCGCGAAACGCGCGCGAAGCCACGTTGTGAGCCATGGCAAACGGCCGTCAGGCCATCGCAAGCCGGAAGGTTGCTATTCCAGCATATCGCGTTGCAGCGGCGAGGCACGCCAGAAGCACGCCATTCGTCGCCAATTTCCGTGCTGCAACGCGGTGGACGTCACAGTGTGATCATTGTCGCAGCCCGAACACGGCGACGCCGTTCGTCGCGCCGACATAGACCTTGCCGCGCGAGATCATCGGCGTGATGAACTTGTTGCCTGCGCCCCACTGGTCGCGCGTGCCGGCCTGATTACTGTTATAGAGCTCGCGGGCGAGATTGGTTGCGTCGTATGCGTGCAGCGCGCCCGTGGTGCCGTTTTCGGCGGCCCACAGGATGCCGTTCGACGTTCCGTTCGCCGAGATCGCCGGGACGGTGCCCGGATAGGCGAATGCCGTCGGGCTCTTCGACGCGGCAGTCGCCGCGAGCATCGCATTCGTGATGGGCAGCGCCTTGATGCTGTCGTTCAAGCCGCCGTAGTACACGGTGCCGTTGAAATAGGCAGGCGAGCCCCATATGCCGCCCGCCAGCGTGCCCGTGAGCACCTGCCAGATGTTATTCGACGTGGGACTGAACTTGCCCATCGAGTCGCGATCGACGACATAGATCTTGTTGTCCTTGCCTGCCGCCACGGCGAGATGCTTGACGGTGCCGTCGGCGGTCTTCTGGTCGGGCAGCAGCATTGCGCCGCCAGAGCCGAAGTCGTTGTCGTTGTTCGCGAGTTGCACGACGTCGAGCGGCGCGAAGTAGTCGGTGACTTTGAGCGGGCTCGTCGAGAGCTTCATGAACGAGTCGCCGAAGTTGCTGTCGGCGGGGAATCCGTTCGCGTCGAGCGTCGTGCCGAACGTGCCGTTGCCGTCGACCACATAGATCGATGCGCCATCCGATGCCATGCCGGAACCGGCCATCCAGACCGAGCCCTGATGGCCGTTCGGCGCGATGTTGACGACACCCGTCTGCTTCAGGGTGTCGGCGCTGTAGCTCATGATCCAGCCTGTGTACGGGCCGGACATGCAGTGCGCCGTCCACCCCATATAGATGTTCCCGTTGACGAGGGTGAGCGCCGCGCGCTCGGTATGCAGCGACGGATCGAACGTGAGCACGCCGTTCACACTGTTGCCGCCTGTGCCGGGATAGGTCGCGGCGATTTCGCCCGGGCCGCCGAACAGCTCCGCGCCATTGGCGAGGTCGAGTGCATGCAGGCGATGATGGATGCCGCCGCTCGCATCCTTCGTCATCGCGACGGCATACAGCGCGCCGTGCGGTCCGCGATTGCGATCGATGACGGGCGTCGACGTAATGCCGATTTCGGGCGTGATGTCGCCGCAGCCGCGATCGTCGCTGGGTGTTTCGTTCGCGCCCGTCAACGACACTTGCCACAGCAGTGCCTGGTTGTCCGCGTCATATGCATAGATGCTGTTGTGTTCGCTGACGACATAGATCACGTTGTGAGTCGTTCCGTTGATCGACAGGCTCGTCACCGACAACGGTTGACCGTCGACCTTGCCATCGGCCGCGAGAAACGCGACTTTGCCGAACAACGCCGAATTGACGTTGGACAGCGTGAGTGTCGTTTCGGCGAGCATTTGCCCGGTGCGCGCGAGATCGTTGTGATGCGTCAGCACGTCGGTGGCGAGCGCGACGGTGGACGATGACGGAGTCATGGTGCCCGTCGTGTTGTTGCCCGAGCCGGGGGCAGAGCCGGATGTGCCGTTGCCTGAACCCGATGCTGATCCGGAGCCGGAATCCGAGCTTGAACCTGCACCCGAGCCAGAGCCTGAGCCCGGGCTTGAACCTGATCCCGAACTGCCGGTTGTGCTGGAATTGTTCGTGCTGTCGCCATTTGATGAGCCATTGCCGCACGCGGTGAAGAGGAGAGCGAGTGTCAACGCGGCTGTGGTCTTGCCAAGGCCGCTGAGCGTGCAGGGCGTTTGCGATGAATGACGGCGCGCGTGATCTCGCGATACTGAATGCAATGGCTGCATGCCAATCTCCTCGCGCCCGGATGAGCGCCCCCACACAGTGGCATGGCGCGCTCTTCTTCTTCGCGGCGCGGCCAATCTTTCCATGTTAAGAACGTCGGCGCGGGAGGGGACGACATCGCTTCGTCCATTTCCGCCAGATGTGTGCAATTGTTTGTCGACTGCGCCGATGAGCGGCCGCGCTCGACAAGATCTAGTGCTGGCGAAAGAGCTGTCTGTTGTCGCTGACGGGAGGCACGGCGGGACCAATATCGGGCTGCACATAGGCCTGCACGGCAGGAGGAGGTGCCGTGTGCGGCACGGGCGCGGCGGGCGCCTTTGCCGCGACGCTTCGCACGGCGGCAGTGTGAGGCTTGACGTCCTGCTGTGGCGCTGCGGTCGTTGTCTTGACGGGCTTGCGCGAGCTTTGTGCCGTCGTCTCGACACACGGCGAGGGTGCTCCGCACTCGGAGTTAGCTGGCTTAGCTGGTTTCGCATTCGCCTTGTGATCGTGCGGTGTTGTTGTTGCGACGACGCGTGTGCGCGTTGGCTCGGTGTTTGCAACCTGACGCGCGCGCGGCGCAGGTTGAGGCAACGGAGGTGCAAGCGGCTTCGCGGTGATCTGGCTGGCCGATGTTTTGTTGGAGGCGGGCGGCGCTGATCGGGATGGCAGGCTCGGCGCGCTGCTTGCGACCGTGCCGCCATGCGCGTTGGCGGGCGGGGTGGCGGCCGTGCCGGCAATCGCGGCAGCGTCCGCGACATCGAGACTGCGCAGCGCTTCGATCTGCTCGCGCAGGGTACGCGCGAGTTCCTGGGTGCGTTCTCCGATCGTCGGTCGATCGTGATGTGAAGCTGCCCGCAGTTCATTCTGGCTCACGATGCGGCGCAAACGGCTTTGCATGGCGTCGCGTTGCGTCAACGTAACGTATGTCCCGAACGCAATCGCAAAGCCGAGCAGCACAACGGCTGCGCCGGCGCTCAGACTCCAGTCCGGCGTTCCCACTGACGCCGGGGCAGCGAGGCGGCGCGGCCTCGGCGCGATACGCCGGAAGAGCGGCGACGGCGTGGAGTTCAGGGAACGCGCCTCGTCGGGTGACGACGGTGTGGGAATGTCAGGCGCTGAAGCGTCGAGGGGAAATAGCAGGTCGAGTGGCCGCGCAGGAAGGTCGCGCTTCACCACAAGATTTGTCTCCGGCGTCTTGTCGCATTGCTCGTGCGGCATCGCAGGACGCTTGCGAATCGTGTCCATGGTGGACTCCCATGCCGGCATTGCAGACGGCATCGCACATTCTTCTCGTTGGCAACCATTGTGTGCAGGACGTGGCCACGTTACGGCGCGATGCATCTCTCGCGTGATCGCAATGGTCTGTGAGCAATATGTGTCAGCTTGATCAATAGGTCAATGAAAGTACGCAATTGGTTTCAAAAAATGTTGTTTGTGCGTGAAGGAATGAATTCATGCAGTCATCGCGATGAAATGCGCGGCTTTCTGCAGCGGAATAGATGTGAAGATTAAGATGACTAAATCGGCGAATGGAAATCCAGGAGAAATGAAGTGTCGAGGTGATGTTCGAACTTTAAAAAATAAAAAACAATTGGCGATTAAATCGGCTAGTGCTTTTGCGCCAATGGCGGCTCCCGTTCATAGGTGCCTGAAAGTGTTGGGTAAATTCGACCGCATCTCTTTCGTAACGAAAGTGCACATTAATATGTCCTTTATCGCGGCGTTGACGCATGCGGGCAAATTGACGCTATAAATCTTCATGCGTTACAAAGTGTTACCCGGTTTCGGCAGACGTAAACGCTTCCATTCGGTAGCATTCGGCCTTGCAAAATGGAGTCCAATGTCCCAATGATTTTGTGTGACGATTGATGGGCATGATGGATGGACGTTTTGGCTTGAATGCCACGCGGTATTCCCGTTCGTAATACCTGATCGTCCGCAATAACCGGATTCCGTCTTGCAGTTACATCTGGTTGCAATCGGTTGAGCACGGCCTCACTCGCGCGGAATGCTGCGGCGGGCATGCAGGAAATGCGTCGCTCGAAATTACCGGCAACGCGTCGCACCTGTTAGTCGGCGAAGTAAGAACGACTCGGCGTGCAAGAAAGCCAACCTTGAAATCCAGCGTCTGAATTCGGGCATTTTTGCCAGGCGTTTTCGGACGGATTTCGATTGCCCATTCGCACTTCATGAAAGTCAATTCCCTTCTTGTTTTCTCTTCAATAGCAATTCTTCTCGCGGGCTGTGGCGGCGGTGGCGGCGGCAACGACGCGACTTCCACGAACGCATCTTCCACAAGCGCGGGCTCCACGAGTGCATCGACAAACAGTGTTTCCCAGCAGCCGGGAGCGTCCGCGGCCAACGCGACTGTGAACGGCAATACGGCAGGGAGCATCGGTTGCGCGTCGCCCGTAAAGGCGGGCGCAGCAGCGGGCAGCACGCAGATTTCCGCGGACACGCCGAGCAGCGACGGCACGCGCATGTTCGCGTCGGGAGCTAGCTTTCCGCTCGCATTCACGACGAACGCGGGCAATGCGGATACCCTCAACTGGTCGATTGCCGATACGACGGGCCGGGTCGCGGCAAGCGGTAGCTTCGATGTGCCGGGCGGCGCGTCGCAAACGACACTCACATGCAAGTCGACGCTTGCGGGTTATTTCGCGGTGTCTGCAAGCCTGAAGACGGCGGGTGGTGCTCTGCCGCAAGCGGGTACGCGTCCCACGGGCATTGCAACGTTTGGCGTGGTTTCCGACCTGTCGAGCGTCGTGCCCGCCGTCACCTATACGAAGCAGGAGCAGCACCGCTTCGGCATGCAGGGCGAGAACGATCGCGCGGCGGTGCTTGCTGGCCTCGGCATCACGCAAACGATCGATGACCGCCAGATGTCGACGATGGAGCCGAACGGTCCGAATACCTTCAATCCGTCGGCCAGCAACCTCGATTCGTTCTATACGACGGGCAACGTGATGCGCCTCATCCGTCTCGATGGTCTGCCGGGCTGGGCATCTACGACGGGTGCATTCCAGGACTTCACGACGTTGCCGAAGGACATGTCGTATCTGCAGAACTACATGAGCCGTGTCGGCACCGAATCGAACACGATCCGGCAGAAGTACTTCCCGAAGCAGTCTGCGAATTTCTATCAGGTGACGTGGGAGCCAAATCAGTTCTGGACAGACACGGATGCCAATTTCGTGTCGCTGTACCAGTCGGTCTATCAGGGCATTCACTCGACCGACCCAAACGCATTCGTAATGGGGCCGACGGATGCGTTCCCGAGTCTCACGAACGAGCGGCTGCAACGTATTGCGTCGCTTGGATTTGGCAAGTACATCGACGGTGTCGCGACGCACGGCTACTACGATGCGGGCACTTCTCCTTCGCATCCGCCTGAACGTCTCGCGACCGATCCTGATCCGGCAACTGCCGCGAACGCGCTGAACAACTCGATACGCACGCTGCGAACGACGATGCTCAACCACTACCGCTCGGGCATGAAGCTATATCAGACGGAAGTCGGCATCAGCTATGACCTCGGTTCGTCATACAGCGCGAACTATCCGACGGGTAACGTTCTGTTTGCGCAGGGCGCAGTGGTGGCACGCACGCACATCATCCTGCTCGGCGAAGGCGCGGACGTTTCGTACGTGTTCTACGGTGCGGACTATCCGGATGAAGTGGGATACGGCACGTTCTTCGATCTGTCGAATGCTCAAGGCTCATTTGGTGCGACCAACATCAGTCCGAAGCCGGCTGCCATGGTGATGAGCGCGATGACGCGTGTTCTCGATGGCACCGATACGCTCGGTCCGGTTAAGAACACGCCGTCGGGTGTCTATGCGTACTCGTTTCAGCAGGTCAACAATGGTTCGGTAATCACCGCTTTGTGGACGCACAACAATAACGTGTGGAATGCGAGTGCCGGCTTCAGTTCGACCTATAGCGTTGCGTACAACCTCGTGGTGGATGCGCCGGGTACGAGCGGTACGGTCAAGTTAATCGACATGATGGGCAACCCGATGACCATGAACTACACGGACGGCACGTTGAAGCTGAATCTCACGGAAGCACCTGTCTATGTAGTGTCGAACAATGTGAGTGTCCTTAAGAGCAACGTGAATCCGCCGCCGGGTTACGTCGGCTCCTGATTGATGCCGTGTATGCAGGCGGTCCGCTTTGGCCTGCTTGCAGTGTCGGCAGTACATGTGAAAAACGCGCGGTTGTCCCGCGCAGTTTTCGTCTGCGTTTCGCGAATTAGAGGAGAGTGCGTGTGCGTAAGAAAGTGGCGCCGCAATTTTTTTAAGGCACCCGCGAAATAAGTTCTTGACAGGCCCTATGGGCCCCCGCATAATTCGGCCTCTCCAAACGACGGGGGCGCGAAAAAGCAGCAGCTTTTAGCGATGTTCTTTAAAAACTAACAGCCGACAGGTGTGGGTGCTCGATGACGGCGCGCGGTGGTTCTCAGGAGCTGCCGAAGGCAAAAGTAATCGAGACTCACACAGAAAGAAATTGAGGAAGGTTTGAGAAATCGAACCATCAGTCAGTGATTTTGAGTGAGCGACCGGGTTCGAGAGAGCCCGAAAACAGTAACAGGTTTGAACTGAAGAGTTTGATCCTGGCTCAGATTGAACGCTGGCGGCATGCCTTACACATGCAAGTCGGACGGCAGCGCG
>NZ_WHNP01000039.1 GCF_009362735.1 Paraburkholderia franconis
ACCGACACGATCGCGATCCAGTTGGCCCATGCGCTGATGAAGCCCACCAGCGCGCCATGCGAATAGCGCGCGTAGCGCACCATGCCACCCGACTCGGGGAACATCGACCCCAGCTCCGCATACGTCAGCGCGATCGCGAGAATCACCACCGCGCCAATCACCCACGCGCAGATCGCCGCGGGACCTGCGATCTTGGCCGCCTTCCAGGCGCCGAACAGCCAGCCCGATCCGATGATCGAGCCAAGCCCCGTCAGCATCAGCGCGAATGGGCCGATGTGCCGTTGAATAGAACTATTCACGTCTTCTCCTGTGTCGACGGGAGTTAGGCTTTAGCGCTTGCTCCCGTCCCATGCAAGATGGTTACCTATCTGAAAGCACGCCGCTGCCGCGTGCCACGAGAGACGGCTGAAGGTCATCCAAAAGACTAGGGCATACGGCGGGCGGGCGCGAGTCCGGGTTCCGGGTTATGCCAGGTGCAACCGGTCGCGCGCGGGGCGTAGTTTAACGGTTGCACCGCCCGATTGGAGTCAAAAAGCGTATGCGACCTACAAAAAAATCAAGAACATAGCAAGCTTTGTAAGACAAGCCGTGCGGCGCTGATACCCCCGTCCTATATGGGGATTTAAAAGATTGCGGTTGACCTTCTCTCGAAATGCCCGTATAAAGAACACGCAGGATTTCAAGCGGCGAGTGAATTGGTCTTTCGTAGTTCGCCCATCAACGGTACTCCGGTTGGTCCCATTACCCTTCCTTGATTTTCATGCACCCTCGGGCTACGGCCTTTTTTTTGGCTTCGGCCTTGTTCACCATTTTTAGGAAAAAGTAATATGGAAACCGGTACCGTCAAGTGGTTCAACGACGCAAAGGGCTTTGGCTTCATCACGCCGGACGCCGGCGGTGAAGATCTGTTCGCGCATTTCTCGGAAATCCGCGTCGAAGGCTTCAAGACGCTGCAGGAAAACCAAAAGGTTACCTACGACGTCAAGACGGGCCCGAAGGGCAAGCAAGCCGCTAACATCAAGCCGGCTTAAGCTTCGCCTCCTTCTGGAACGCAAAAAACCCCGCCTCGGCGGGGTTTTTTGTTTATTGCCCGACGCGATTATCGGCGCGCGATTTGAAATCTTTATCTGAATACGCGTCGCGCGTGAATGCCCAAACCTGTTGCGACGCTGGCGAGCCGGTCGCCGAAAACGGGACGCGCATCGGGAAACGCCGCCGCCAGCGCGCCCGACAGAAATGCGAGCCCCGTCGATCCGCCCGTGAAATACAGCGCGTCGACGTCGCGCGGCGCGACGCCCGCCCGTTGCACCGTTTCGCGCGCAGCCTGCACGATGCGCTGCGTCTCGTCCTTGCCGGCCGTAATCAGTTGCGCTTCGTCGAAGGCAAGGCGCAAGTCCTCCTCGACGATCTCCAGATCGATCAGCGTCTCGCCGCCCGCTGCGACGCCGATCTTCGCTTCCTCCGCGTGCGCCGCGAGCGCATGGCCAAAGCGCTGCTCGACGACGCGCATCAGCCGGTCGTGATGACGCGTGTCCGAGTAAAGGTGCCGCATCAGCCCCAGTTCCGACACGCGTTTCGGCGTGTAAATCGTGTTGATCAGATGCCACGTCGCGAGGTCGAAATAGACGCGGTTCGGCACTTCGCGGCCTTCGGGATCGAGCGACTGATAGCCGAGCTCGCGCAGAATCGTCGCTAGCTCGACGCGCCGGTCGAAATCCGTTCCGGCGACGTGCACGCCGTGGTGCGCCAGCACATCGTCCTTGCGATCCAGGCGCTTCATCCGATCCGGGCCGACGCGCACCAGCGAGAAGTCCGAGGTGCCGCCGCCGATATCCGCGACCAGCACGAGCCCTTCCTGTGTCAGATGCGCCTCGTAGTCGAACGCGGCCGCGATCGGCTCGTACTGGAAGTGAATCTCCTGCAGCCCGACCGAACGCGCCGCCGCTTCCAGTTGCTGTTGCGCGAGCAGGTCGGCGCGCGGATCGTCGTCGACGAAAAAGACTGGACGCCCAAGCACTGCGCGGCTGATCGGCGTGCCCGCCGCCTGCTCCGCGCAGCGCTTCAGATGCGTGATGAAGATCGCGATGACGTCGGTGTACCTGATCGCGCTGCCGTCGCCGAGATCGGTCGTGGTCTCGGCGAGCGGCGAGCCGAGAATGCTCTTCATCGAGCGCATCAGGCGGCCGTCGAAGCCGTCGATATACGCGTCGAGCGCCGCGCGGCCGTACTCGCGAGTGTTTTCGTCGGTGTTGAAGAAGACGGCGGTGGGCAGCGTCGTGTACGCGGCTTCGACGGGCGCCAGCTTCAATACAGCCTGCTCAGCCGACGGGCCGCCGACAGGGACGGCAACTGCCGAGTTAGACGTGCCGAAGTCAATCGCGCAATAGGTCATGGCAGGAAACGCCGCTCGCGCTGGCGCGCACAGAAAGAGGACGGGCTTTGTAACATGAAAGCGGTGACACCATCAACCGACTGCAACCCCGACAGCGCCCCATCGCGCGCTCACCTTGCCGGCGCCGCGGAACGCAATTTGCTCCATCGAAGGGTCGCGCTGCGCACGGATGAATCCAACAGGATACCCCGTCAGATTGCCAGCTTGCAGAACCTTCCGACCACTCAACGACTCACATTCGAATATTCAGGAGACTCGATGGAGGAATCCTCCGCCGCCACGGTTCGCACCGACTCGACGACCATCGTCGAGACCGATCTGCCATCCCGGCTCGACCGCTTGCCCTGGGGACGCTTTCATACGCTGATCGTCGTCGCGCTCGGCGTGACCTGGCTGCTCGACGGGCTGGAGGTGACGCTCGCGGGCTCGGTGGCGAGCGCGCTGAAGTCGAGCACAGTGCTGCGCTTCTCGAACGCGGACGTCGGCCTCGCGGGCAGCGCGTATATTGCCGGCGCGGTGCTTGGCGCGCTCGGCTTCGGCTGGCTGACCGACCGGCTCGGGCGGCGCAAGCTGTTTTTCATCACGCTCGCGCTGTATCTGGCGGCCACTGCGGCGACGGCTTTTTCGTGGAATCTCGCGAGTTTTCTCGTCTTTCGCTTTCTGACGGGCGCGGGCATCGGCGGCGAATACACGGCGATCAACTCGACGATCCAGGAGTTCACGCCCGCCCGCGTGCGCGGCCACACCGATCTCGCGATCAACGGCACGTTCTGGATCGGCGCGGCGCTGGGCGCGTTCGGCTCGCTGGTCCTGCTCGATCCGCATCTGCTGCCCGGCGACTGGGGCTGGCGCGCGTGCTTTTTCATCGGCGCGGCGCTCGCGCTGGCGATTCTGCCGATGCGCGCCTGGATACCCGAAAGCCCGCGCTGGCTGCTGACGCACGGCGCAGAAAAACATGCGCGCTCGGTTGTCGAAGGCATCGAAGCACGCTTTCGCGCGGACAATCACACGCTCGCCGACGACGGCCTGAACCGCCTGCGTCTGCGGGCTCGCGAGCGCACGACGCTGCGCGAGGTTTTCCACACGCTGTTCATGCTGCACCGGCGTCGCGCGCTGGTCGGGCTGTCATTGATGACGGCGCAGGCGTTCTTCTACAACGCGATCTTCTTCACCTACGCGCTCGTGCTGACCGACTTCTATCACGTGCCGGGCGAGCACATCGGCTGGTACATCCTGCCGTTCGCGTTCGGCAATTTCGCGGGGCCGCTGTTGATCGGCAGGCTGTTCGACGTGATCGGGCGACGCAAGATGATCGCCGCGACGTACGCGCTGTCGGGAATCCTGCTGACCGTCAGCGGCTATATGTTCGAAAAGGAAATGCTGTCCGTGACGACACAGACGATCTCGTGGATGGTGATTTTCTTTTTCGCTTCGGCGGCCGCGAGCTCGGCGTATCTGACCGTCAGCGAATCGTTCCCGCTCGAAATCCGCGCGCTCGCGATCGCAGTGTTCTACGCGTTCGGAACGGCGCTCGGCGGCATCGCAGGGCCCGCCTTCTTTGGCCGGCTGATCGACACGCACCAGCGCAGCGAAGTCTTTTCGGGCTATCTGGTCGGCTCCGCGCTGATGCTCGCCGCCGCGCTGATCGCCGCGATCTGGGGCGTCGACGCAGAACGGCGGTCGCTCGAAACCGTCGCGACGCCGCTGTCCGCCGTCGACAACGAGTAATCGCGCGCCCATGAAAAACGCGGCCATCGGGCCGCGTCGGGTCGTCATGAGAACGCGGCTCGCGGATCGATCAGAAAGCCTTGTTCCACGCGCCCGCATAGGCGACGTCGCCGAGCGGCAGACGCGCGCGCGCCGACTTCTCGCGCTCACGCAGCACAGGGTCGAGCTTGTCGATATCGCCGTAGTGCGCAAGCGAAATCATCGCGATCACTTCGACGTCGTCGGGCACCGTGAACGCCTTGCGGAATGCGTTCACGTCGAAGCCGCTCATCTGGTGCGCGGCGAGTCCGAGCGCGTGCGCCTGCAAGACCAGCGACATCGCCGCCGCACCCGCGTCGTACGGCGCGCAGCGGTTCACGTCGCCCTTCGACGTCAGCGTGTGCGTCGTCACGCAGATCAGCACCGGCGCATTCGCGTTCCAGGCCTGATTGAACGGCACGAGCGTGTCGAATGCTTTCTTGAAGGCCACTTCGTCCGTCGAGCGATCGAACACGACAAAGCGCCACGGCTGCATGTTGTACGACGAAGGCGCCCAGCGCGCCGCTTCGAGCACCGCGCGCAGATGCTCGCGGCTCACAGGCTCGCTTGAATACGCGCGCGGGCTCCAGCGGCCGGCGATCAGTTCATGAATGGGAACGTCGGTGGGTGCGGGTTTGTTGGTCATGCGCATCTCTCGGTCGAAATTCATGAATGGCGGGCCGCAGCCCGAGGGCCCACTAGGATAACCGACGTGTCCCGATCCCGCTTCGCTCTTCGCTCTTCGCGCGTCGCGCGTGCACATGAGGAAAGCGCGCCGCGGCTCTTCGGCCGCGACGCGCTGTGGCGTGGCTCGAAACGGTTGCTTCTGCATCGAAACGCGGCGCCTAAAGGGAGGACGCAAACGGACGCAGCAACGCAACCGTCAGGCGGCGGCCTGGCTCGCCACGCGGCGTTCGCCGCGATTGATCCGCAGCACGATGATCGACGCGACGAGGCACAAGCCGCCCGAGATCATCGACGCAACCGTGTACGTGCCGAGGCTCGCGCGCAGCATGCCCGCGCCGAGCGCCGCGAACGCCGCGCCGAGCTGGTGCCCCGCAACGACCCAGCCGAACACGACGGGCGCCGACTCCTTGCCGTACACATCGGTGGCGAGACGCACGGTCGGCGGAACGGTGGCGATCCAGTCGAGGCCGTAGAACACCGCGAAAAGCGGCAAGCCGAAGAAGTCGATTCCGAACGCGTGCGGCAGATAGATCAGCGACAGGCCGCGCAGCCCGTAGTACCAGAACAGCAGCACGCGAGCGTTGAAGCGGTCCGACAGCCAGCCCGACAGCGTCGTGCCGAACAGATCGAAGATGCCCATTGCCGCGAGCAGCGATGCGCCCTGCACTTCCGTCATCCCGTAGTCGCCGCACATCGCGATCAGGTGCGTGCCGACATAACCGTTCGTGCTCGCGCCGCAAATGAAGAAGCTGAAGAACAGCAGCCAAAAGTCGCGCGTCTTGCTTGCGGAGGCCAGCGTGCCGAATGTGATCGTAAGCGGGTTTTGCTTACTCATGTCGGACCGGATGGGCGCGTCGGCGGGTGAGCCGTACGGACGCAGCGCCATGTCGGCTGGACGCTCCGGCAACAGAAACGCGACGAGCGGCAGCACGACGGCCGCGGCCACTGCGACCGTCCACACGACGGGCCGCCAGCCCTGATGCTGCGCGATCGCCGCAAGCAGCGGCAGGAACACGAGCTGGCCCGTCGCCGAGCTGGCGGTAAGTATGCCCATCACGAGACCGCGATGCGTCGTGAACCAGCGGTTGACGACCGTCGCCGACAGTGTCAGCGCCGCCACGCCCGTCGCGCCGCCGACCATCACGCCCCACACGAGGATCATCTGCCACGGGTGCGTCATCAGCGACGACAAGCCGACGCCCGCCGCCATCGTGCCGAGCGCCGTCAGAATAGTCGGGCGCACGCCGAAGCGCTGCATCGCCGCCGCCGCGAATGGGCCCATCAGCCCATACAGCGCGATATTCACCGAAATCGCCAGCGAGATCGTCGCCCGGCTCCAACCGAAATCATGTTCGAGCGGCACCATCATCACGCTCGGCGTCGCGCGCGTTCCGGCCGCGGCGAGCAACACCAGAAAGACCACCGCCACGGCCAGCCAGCCGTAGTGGAAACGCCCACCTATTATTCTTGCTGCCCAGTTCATCGGTTCTCCAATGGGTTCGCCGTACTTGATGTTTCGCTTCACGGATTCTTACCAACTTCGTAAAGGCCTTGTGACTGATCTGTCACAATCGGTCTTGCGATGTTAGTTACCGATCGGTAACATGTCAAGGCGTCTTACTCATGGATCACAAGACCATGGCCAATTCCGACACCACCAAATCCGCGCCGAGCCGCCGCACGCAGACGGCCGGTTCCGAAGCGCAGCGGCATCTGCTACGCGCCGCCGCCGATCTGTTCTACCGCGAAGGCGTGCGTGCGGTGGGCGTCGATGCTGTCGTCGAGCGCGCGGGCGTCAACAAGATGAGCCTGTATCGCCAGTTCTCGTCAAAGGACGATCTGGTCGTCGCATACCTCGAACAGTCGGACCGGCATTTTTTCAAACGCTTCGACGAGAGCATCGCGAAACATCCCGGCGAGCCGAAGAAGCAGATCGCGCAATATTTCGAAGATCTGTCCGGACGCGCGTCGAAAGACGACTACCGCGGCTGCCCGTTCGTCAACGTGTCGGCGGAATTTCCGGACCCTTCGCATCCGGCCCGGCTATGCGTGCTCAACAACAAAACCAGGCTGATGCAGCGGTTGAACGCGCTTTGCACCGCTGCGGGCGCGCGCGATCCGGGCGAACTCGCGAACGCGCTTGCGCTGCTGATCGAAGGCGTTTATGCGTCGAGCCAGACATATGGCCCGGGCTGTGGGCCGATCAAGGTCGCGCCGCTCGTCGCTGCGCAGCTTGTCGCACTGGCATGCAGAGAGGCGCCCGTAAAATAGCGGTTTGAATTCCGCATTTGCCGCCCGCCTCACACCATGTCTTCGACGCCCACCGAATCGCACAACACCAGCCACGACGCCATTCTCGACGCCACCCGCCACTGGCTGACACGGGCCGTCATTGGGCTGAATCTGTGCCCGTTCGCGAAAGCAGTACACGTGAAGAACCAGATTCGCTACGCGATCAGCGAAGCAACCGACATGGAAGGCGTGCTCGCCGATCTGGAAACGGAACTGCGCACGCTGGCGGAATCCGATCCCGCCGATATCGACACGACGCTGCTGATCATCCCGCACGCGCTCGCCGAATTTCTCGAGTACAACGATTGCCTGTTCTTCGCGGACCGGATGCTGAAACAGTTGCGGCTGGCAGGCACGCTGCAGATCGCGAGCTTTCATCCGCATTATCAGTTCGAGGGCAGCGGCCCCGACGATATCGAGAACTACACGAACCGTTCGCCGTGGCCGATCCTGCATCTGCTGCGTGAAGCGAGCATCGCGCGCGCGGTCGACGCCTTTCCGGACGCCGCCGACATTTACGAACGCAACGAGGAAACCATGCGACGCCTCGGCCCGGAGGGCTGGCTCAAGTGGATGAGCGGGCCCGCCAAAGACTGACGGGCTATAACGCCCGCCGCATCTCAGGCCTCGACGTAGAAACGCTCTCGCAACTCGCCGATGCCGAGCGTTTCCATCACTTCATTGAGCCGTTCCGTCGGACGACGGCGCGGCAAGTCCTTATAGGTCGCGATGATGAGCTCGTTCTTCATCGAGTGCTCCCAGCCGACCAGTTCCGTCACGTTGACCTGATAGCCGTGCGCTTCCAGTTGCAGGCAGCGCAGCACATTGGTGATCTGGCTGCCGAACTCGCGCGTGTGCAGCGGATGCCGCCAGATCTCCGTCAGCGCATTGCCGAGCGATTTGCCCTTGTTCTTGCGCAGCACGCCCGCCACTTCCGCCTGGCAGCACGGCACGACGACGATGTACTTCGCGTGCTTTTCCAGCGCGAAGCGGATCGCGTCGTCCGTGGCCGTGTTGCACGCGTGCAAGGCCGTGACAATGTCGACGTTCGCCGGCAGTTTGTCCGAAACGATCGACTCCGCTACGGAAAGATTCAGAAACGACATCCCCTTGAAACCAAGGCGCGCGGCAAGCTCTTCGGATTTCGTGACCAGTTCCTCGCGCGTCTCAATGCCGTAAATGTGCGAGTTATCCCGCAGTTCCTTGACGAACAGGTCGTAGAGAATAAACCCAAGGTAGGACTTGCCTGCGCCATGATCGACGAGGGTGAGTTCCCCCTTCGTCTCCTTCACGTCCTGGAGCAGCGGCTCGATGAACTGGAACAGGTGATAGACCTGCTTGAGCTTGCGGCGGCTGTCCTGGTTCATCTTGCCGTCGCGCGTCAGGATATGGAGTTCTTTCAGCAGTTCGATCGACTGGTTTGGACGGACTTCGTAAGTTTTGCTGGACATCGAATGAGCACGCCACCGATTGCATCGCGAACGTGCGTCAGGTGACGGAAAAAGGGAAAAGTGTCTGTCAGTTTACCCAAAGCGCGGTGGACGGTCCCGGTTCTTCCGCGTCGACGGCGATACCGCGCCCTGCCAGGAACAGTTCGTGCAGCAAAGTGCTGACGCCGGACGTGCTGGGCAAAGCGTGTCGCGATGCAGGAACCGTCTGTCGCGGGCCCGAGGCAAGCCGTATGGTGCGCCTGACGGCCGCGGGACGCATGACAAGAGACAAGCGACCGGCCGCTGCGGCGTCGAAAAAACGCCGGTACGCGTGGGGAGGGTCGAACGGCAAGATGGTTCGAACGTTACGTAACCTGAAGTGCGCCGGGACTGCAACGAAGCGCGCTCGGATCTGATGAGGCGGCAAATGGATACGACACCCAACGGAAACGCCGAGCGCAAGTTTCAGGAGCTCATGGCGAAACTGCTGGCCACGCCCGAATGGACGGAAAAGCAGCAGCTGGAACTCGAAATGGCGCGTGACATCTCGGTCGAGATGTTGCATCTCGCGGAAGCCATGCGCGACGGCAGCGTCGATCTCGAGACGTGCCTGACGCTACTCAAATATGCGAAAGTGCTGGACTTCGTGATGACGACACTCGCGTCGCGTCGCGACATCAAGCCTCAGACGCTGCGCGTGATCTTCAAACTCGCGGGACTCAAGGTCGACGAAGCCTATCCGGGCTGAGGCCGTCACCGGCTGCGCGGTGCGTCGCGCAGCCGCTTGCTTCTTGCCTGTGACCTGCTTGTGGCCGCACGTGCCTCTCGCCAGGTCGGCGCAGTGATCTGAACGCCGCGCCTAAGCTCACGCATACGCTATGCAGCGGCGGCAGGTGCGCCGAGCGGCGGCGTGCCATCGTGGAACAACGACTTCAATTGCTCGCGCAGCTCTGGCGTATCGCTGTGCTTGTGCGCCTGGACTGCATGTCCGACGGCGGCTTCGAGCAGTTCGCTTTCCGAATCGGCGGATAGCGCGACTGTGCAGTTGATGTCGCTCGGGAATTCGCGGCAATCGATGTATTTGCGACCCATGACAGTCTCCTCAGACCAAAAATATCGCGCGCAACGCGTGCGCTGGCGCGGCCTCGCCGTATCGATTGGCGAAGCTGAGGGCAGCGGCGAATGCGTGAGTCGCGCGCGACAGGACGGCGCGGAGTGCGCCGGAACGGAAGGGATGTGAGAAAAGTATAGGTCGCGTGTGCCGCCGCGTGAGCCCGGTGCGAGCCCGCTGCGCGTTTGCCGCGGGTTTGCCGCACTTCCAGGCCGGTGGGACAATACCGGCCTTCGCACCGCGCGCTTTGCCCCGCTTCTCCATTCACGCCTTCACTGCCCCAAGCCGATGTCGAACTCGCCCGATCATGTCCAGGATCACGTCCGCGTTGCCGTTATCGGCGGCGGCCCAGCGGGGCTGATGGCCGCCGAAGCGCTGGCGCGCGGCGGCGTGCGCGCCGATGTGTACGACGCGATGCCGTCCGTCGGCCGCAAGTTTCTGATGGCGGGCAAAGGCGGCATGAACATCACGCACTCGGAGCCGATCGAGCCGTTTCTCGATCGCTACGGCAAGCGCCGCGCGGACATCGCGCCGCTGCTCGACGCGTTCGGACCGCATGCGCTGCGCGCGTGGCTCGATGGTCTGGGCGTCGAGACGTTCGTCGGCAGTTCGGGACGCGTGTTTCCGACCGACATGAAAGCCGCGCCGATGCTGCGCGCGTGGCTGCATCGGCTGAGGGAATCGGGCGTGCGCTTTCATATGCGGCACAAGTGGACCGGTTGGTCGTCGTCCGATGACGCGCACAGCGTGCGCTTCTCGACACCCGCAGGCGAGCTGGACATCGCTGCCGACGCCGTGCTGCTCGCGCTGGGCGGCGGCAGCTGGGCGCGCCTCGGCTCCGATGCCGCGTGGGTCGCGCTGATGGAAGAGCGCGATGTCCCCGTCGCACCGCTGTTGCCCGCGAACTGCGGCTTCGACGCCGACTGGAGCGACTACTTCCGCGAGCGCTACGCGGGCCAGCCGGTGAAGCCCGTGTCGATGAGCGTCGAAGGCGTTGTCCAGCATCGACAAGGTGAGTTCGTCGTGACGTCGACGGGAATCGAAGGGAGTCTCGTGTATGCGCTTTCCTCGACGATTCGCGACCGCCTGCTCGCCGAAGGCGAAGCGACGATACAGCTCGATCTCGCGCCTGGCTTGACGGCGCAGCGCGTGATCGACGAAGTGACGCGGCCGCGCGGCTCACGCTCGATGTCGAGTCATCTGCATAGCCGCATCGGGATTGCGGGCGTGAAGCTCGGCTTGCTGCACGAATGCCTGTCGAAGGAAGACTTCGCCGATGCGGCAAAGCTCGCCCACGCGATCAAGTCCCTGCCGCTGCGGCTTGCGCGCCCCCGCCCGATCGACGAAGCGATTAGCAGCGCAGGGGGCGTTCCGTTCGAAGCGCTCGATCGCGCGCTGATGGTCAGGCAGTTGCCCGGAGTGTTCTGCGCGGGCGAGATGCTCGACTGGGAGGCGCCCACAGGCGGCTATCTGTTGACGGCCTGTTTAGCTAGCGGCCTCGTTGCGGGGCGCGGCGCGCTGGATTACGTCGAGGCGTCGAAGCGCTGAGTCGTGGCTCGCTTTTGCCCGTTCGCGCCCGTTTGCGCATTCCGCGCTTCATTTGCCCTTGAGCCGCCACAGCGATGTGACTTCGGCGACGCGCGCCGTGTGCAACGGGTCCGTCGCGTCCGTCGCCTTCGGATGACGCGGCTTGATATCCTCGCGCCCAGCGACGGTGAGACCCGCGTTGTCGATTGCGGCCAGTAGCCAGTCGCGCGTGCGCATGCCGAGATGCTCCGCGAAATCGGACAGAATCAGCCAGCCTTCGCCGTCCGGCTCGAGATGATCGGCGAGGCCGCTCAGAAAACCGAGCAGCATCCGATTCTCATAGTCGTACACCGCGTTCTCGATCGGCGATGCCGGACGCGCCGGCACCCACGGCGGATTGCAGACGACGAGCGGCGCGCGTCCCTCCGGAAACAGATCGGCTGCGATGATTTCGACCTGTCTGTCATAACCGAGACGCGTCAGGTTTTCTTTCGCGCATGCCAGCGCGCGAGGGTCCTGATCGGTCGCGACGATACGCTTGACGCCGCGCTTCGCGAGAACGGCCGACAGCACGCCCGTGCCGACACCGATATCGAACGCCTTTTCGAGCGACGGCAATGGCGTCCGCGCGACGAGATCCACATACTCGCCGCGTACCGGCGAGAACACGCCGTAGTGCGGGTGAATGCGTTCCGGAAGCGCGGGAATCTCGACGCCCTTCTTGCGCCATTCGTGCGCGCCGATCAGGCCAAGCAGTTCGCGCAACGAAACGATTGACGCCTCCTGCGTCGGCGGTCCGTAGACTTCTTCGCACGCCTCTTGAACACTGGGCGCACGGCGCAACGGGATCGTGTAGTCGCCTTCGAGTGGAATCAGTAGCATGCCGAGCGTGCGTGCGCGCTGCGACTGTGCTTGCCGGTGGAGATTGAACGCATCGAGCGGACTGGCGGCCTGCTTGCGAGGCTTGCGCTCCAGACGGCGAGTCATCGCCTGCAGCAGTTGGCGCGCGTTCTGGAAATCGCCGCGCCACAACAGCGCGGTGCCCTCGCAGGCGAGGCGATAGGCAGCGTCGGCCGTCGTGCGATCGTCGGCGATCACGACGCGCTTGGCGGGCGGGACGGCGGCTTCGGAGCGCCAACGCGCGGAATGCGGGCCGTCAGCTTCGGGCCAGGTCAAGGTGGGGAAATCGGTCATAGAGGTGGTTTGTGGCGCGGGAGACGATGCAAGCACTTATGCGCCGCGTGCTCTCGTTTCGACGCCCGTATTGTATTGAACGTTCCGGCGAAGCCGCGCGCTTTCGCCGTCGATGTCGCGACCACGCGTGCAGCACTGCGAAGACAAAGGGCCACGCGATCGACCGCAATCCGACGCGCGCGTGATGTCAGCACAACATCGACTCCAGTCCGGGGCGCCATGCCAGCGCCGTCGGTTCGAGCCAGTTACGCTGTCTGACGGTAACGGTCCACTGGCCGACTGGCGGCGCGAATTCGATTGGGCTCTCCTCTTCGGATCGATGGTGCTGGAGCCGTCCGTCGCATAGCGTTCCAGCATCGACGTCGAGAACCGACTGATCCGCAGCGCCCCACCGGTTGCGCACGTCACGGGCAGTTGCAGCAGCTGCAATGTCAGCGGATGGGTCATTGCCGGGCGAAACGCGGCAGGCAAATATTCGCCGCGTTATTGCGAGTTGCCGAAATCTACTGGGTCTGGAGGGTCTGAAAATAGAAAAGGGGTTGCAGACAAAATGTCTGCAACCCCTTGGTCATACTGGTGCCGGCTGCAGGACTCGAACCCGCCACCTGATGATTACAAATCAACTGCTCTACCAGATGAGCTAAGCCGGCATAAGACCGCGATTCTACTTCATTTCACGACTTTGAGGTGGCCTCTTCCGCCGCCCTTGGTTCCATCGTCGTCGGGACGCGGTTCTTCATCGGTTTCGCTGACTTTTTCCGCCGCCGCGGTCGCTTCCGGCTCATCGGCGATCACGGTTTCGTCGTCCGCGGAATCCGTCGCCTCGCCACCCGCCGATTCGACCGGGAACGCCATACCCTGCCCGTTCTCCCGCGCGTAGATGGCGAGCACGTTCGCGACAGGCACCTCGATCTTGTGCGACTTGCCCGAAAAGCGCGCGTGGAACTCGATCCACTCGTTGCCCATCTGCAGCTGGCTCGTCGCCTCGAAGCTGATGTTCAACACGATCTCGTTGTCGCGCACGAACTGGCGCGGCACGCGCGTCTGGTTATCGACACGCACCGCGATATGCGGCGTATAGCCGTTGTCGGTGCACCATTCGTACAGCGCGCGCAGCAGGTACGGCTTCGTGGAAATCTCTTGCATCAACTGTCCTCGTGCCGGGCAGACGCGTGGACCGAACCACCGCCACACGCCTCACCCGAAGCCAATCTCAAACTCAGCGGCGCATCACCTTTTCCGACGGCGTCAGCGCTTCGATATAGGCCGGACGGCTGAAAATACGCTCGGCGTACTTCATCAGCGGCGCGGCGTTCTTCGACAGTTCGATGCCGTAGTGATCCAGACGCCACAGCAGCGGCGCGATCGCGACGTCGAGCATCGAGAACTCTTCGCCGAGCATGTACTTGTTCTTCAGGAAAATCGGCGCAAGTTGCGTCAGGCGGTCGCGGATCGCGAGGCGTGCCTTCTCGTGATTCTTCTCTGCAGCCTTGCCCTTCTCGTTTTCGAGCGTGCCGACGTGGACGAACAGCTCCTTCTCGAAGTTCAGCAAGAACAGGCGCGCGCGGGCACGCTGGACGGGGTCCGCGGGCATCAGCTGCGGATGCGGGAAGCGCTCGTCGATATACTCGTTGATGATGTTCGATTCATAGAGGATCAGGTCCCGTTCGACGAGAATCGGCACCTGACCATACGGATTCATCACGGCGATGTCTTCCGGTTTATTGAACAGGTCGACGTCGCGGATTTCGAAGTCCATGCCCTTTTCGAACAACACCAGCCGGCAGCGCTGGGAGAACGGGCAAGTAGTGCCGGAATACAGAACCATCATGTTTGCGTTTCCTCAAAAAACTTAAAGGGCCAGCGAGCGGGAAAACCGTCCTGCAGGTCTTCCCTTGCGCCGGCCCCACACCCGTCACGGTGTGACTATTTGATATCTTTCCAGTACGCGGCGTTCAGTCGCCAGGCGAAAAAGCTCAGAACGCCGAGGAACAGCAGCACCCACACGCCAAGCTGACGACGGGTTTTCTGCGTCGGTTCGGACATCCATGAAAGGTACGACACGAGGTCGGCCACAGCAGAATCATAATCCACCGGTGACATCGTCCCCGGCGTGACCTGCTGGAAGCCCACGAATTTCTTGACCTTTTCCTTCGTCTCTTCGTCGACTTCGTCTTCGAACTTCGCCGTTCGTTGCCCCTGAAGCTGCCACAGCACGTGAGGCATGCTCACGTTTTCGTACACGATATTGTTCCAGCCTGTCGGCCGTGTGTCATCGCGGTAGAAACCGCGCAAATACGTGTACAGCCAGTCACGGTTCTTTGCGCGCGCTTCCACGGACAGATCCGGCGGCGTCGCGCCAAACCACGCTTTCGCGTCGTCGGGGCGCATTGCGACCGTCATCGTGTTGCCGACTTTATCTGTCGTGAACAACAGGTTTTTTTCAATTTCCTTCTGCGAAATGCCGATATCCTGCAATCGGCTGTAACGCATCAGGCTCGCGCTGTGGCAATTCAGGCAGTAGTTTACAAACAATTGGGCGCCGTGCTGCAACGAGGCAATATTTTCGGTGTTGTCGGGCGCGCGGTCGAGCGGGATTTCGTCCGCGCGAACGGGTGCCGTGGACAGCGCCAGCGCCGTTGCGCCGAGCAGCGCGAGCGTCGAAAGCAGTTTTTTCATCTTCGTTTTCTCCTGGCTCGCGGTTAGTGGGGTTTGAACCGCACTCGTTCTGGCGGCTGCTTGAACTTGCCAAGCGGCGTCCAGAACGGCATGCCAAGGAAGAACGCGAAGTAGATCAGTGCGCAAATCTGCGCGATCAGCGTCGCGGCCGGCGACGGCGGCTTCGTTCCGAGGAACGCCAGCGTCAGGAAGGCCAGCACGAAGATCGCGTAAAACACCTTGTGGAAGAACGGCCGGTAACGGATCGACTTCACAGGCGACCGGTCGAGCCACGGCAGGAAGAACAGCGACACCACCGCGCTGCCCATCACCACCACGCCCCAGAACTTCGACTCGGTGAACGCCATCGCCAGAATCACGAGAACTGCGAGCACGGGCAGACCGAACTTCCACTTACCGCGTGCACGCACCAGCGCAAACAGGCCCAACAGGCCGATCACGATCATCAGCACGATCTTGAACGGGTCCGTGGTCGCGCGCAGCATCGCGTAGAACGCGGTGAAGTACCAGACGGGAGCGATTTCAGGCGGCGTCTGCAGCGGATTCGCCGGAATGAAATTGTTCGCTTCGAGGAAGTACCCGCCCATCTCTGGCGCGAAGAAGATGATCGCCGCGAACACCATCAGGAAGATGCACACGCCCATGAAGTCGTGCACCGAGTAGTACGGATGGAACGGAATGCCGTCGAGAGGAATGCCCTTCGAATCCTTCTTCGCCTTGATCTCGATGCCGTCGGGATTGTTCGACCCCACTTCGTGCAGCGCGACGATGTGCACGAACACGAGCAGCAGCAGCACCAGCGGAATCGCGATCACATGGAACGCGAAGAAGCGGTTCAGCGTGACGTCCGACACGACGTAGTCGCCGCGAATCCACAGCGACAGGTCCGGGCCGATGAACGGAATCGCCGAGAACAGGTTCACGATCACCTGCGCGCCCCAGAAGGACATCTGGCCCCACGGCAGCAGATAGCCGAAGAACGCTTCCGCCATCAGGCTAAGGAAGATCGCGCAGCCGAAGATCCACACGAGCTCGCGCGGCTTGCGGTACGAACCGTACAGCAGCCCGCGGAACATGTGCAGATACACGACGACGAAGAACATCGATGCGCCCGTCGAGTGCATGTAGCGGATCAGCCAGCCCCACGGCACTTCGCGCATGATGTACTCGACCGATGCGAACGCCGTCATCGAGTCGGGCTTGTAGTTCATCGTCAGGAAGATGCCGGTGACGATCTGATTCACCAGCACCAGCAGCGCGAGCGAGCCGAAGAAGTACCAGAAGTTGAAGTTCTTCGGCGCGTAGTACTCGGAGACGTGCGCTTTCCACGTCGCCGTCATTGGAAAACGGCGATCGATCCAGCCCGTCAGCCCCGTCGTTTCCAACTCTTTTTCGGTTGTCGCCATTACGCTTCTCCTTTCTCGTCCTTGCCGATCACGAGCGTGGTGCCGGTGATCATATAAGGCGGGATATCGAGGTTTTGCGGCGCAGGTTTGTTCTTGAAGACGCGGCCGGCCATGTCATAGGTCGAGCCGTGGCACGGGCAGAGGAAGCCGCCGGGCCAGTCGTCGGGCAGGTTTGGCTGCGCGCCTTCCTGGAAGCGGGGTGTCGGCGTGCAGCCAAGGTGGGTGCACACCGCGACGGCAACGAAAAGGTTCTTATGATCGGCACGCGAGCGGAACTCGTTCTTGCAGTAATCGGGCTCGGGCAGCGAAAAAGGGTTCTTGGTTTCGGGGTCAGCGACTTCTTTGTCTGCCTTCTGGACGTCGGCCAGCATCTTGTCGGTGCGGTTGATGATCCACACAGGCTTGCCGCGCCATGCGACGGTCAGCATGTCGCCGGGCTTCAGGTTGGAGATATCGACTTCGACGGGGGCTCCCGCCGCCTTGGCCTTTTCGGATGGTGCAAATGAACTAACAAAGGGTACGACGGTGGCGACTCCTCCGATGCCACCTGCTACGGTCGTCGCAATCAGCCAGCTACGGCGGCTGCCATCGACGCGTTCATCTTCCTTGTCTCGCATCACACGCCCCACTTCTGAGTTGGATTTTTCCTTCACGTCGGCTCTACCGCCGCTAGTTTGCTCGAATGGAGTCAGCATTTACAAGGGCCGATTGCCAAAAACCGTGCGAAGTCATTGATAAATCAGGGTTTTCCCGCACGGATCTCAAACATTTTTGCGGCCTTTATTAAGCACGTCCTCCGTTTTTAAAGCTTTTTTGTCGCGTAATCGGATCGTTATTCAGACCGGATTATGAATATCGATAAAGAGGTGTTCGATTTCGAACTGTTCGGACAGATGCGCGCCGAGCGCCTGCACGCCGTAGCGCTCGGTGGCGTGGTGGCCGGCGGCGAGAAAGGCGACGCCGCTTTCCGCCGACATATGCGTGATCGGCTCAGAAATCTCGCCCGTCAGATAGACGTCCGCGCCCGCTTCGATCGCGGCCTCGAAATAGCCTTGCGCGGCGCCCGTGCACCATGCAACACGCCGTAATTCCTGGTCGGGATCGCCGAGCACCAGGGGAGCCCGAGCAAGCGTATGCTCAACTTGTGCGGCAAAGTGAGCGAGCGTGACCGGCATCGGCAGCGTGGTCATCCAGCCGATGTCGTTCTCGCCGAAGTGCGATTCACCGATCAGTCCAAGCTTCGCGCCAAGTTGCGCGTTGTTGCCGTAGACGGGGTGATCGTCGAGTGGCAAATGGAAGGCAAACAGACTCAGATCGTTGGCGATCAGCGCCTTGAGCCGCTGGTATTTCCGGCCGGTGATCTGCGGCGGCTCGTTGCGCCAGAAGTAGCCGTGATGGACCAGCACGGCATCGGCGCCCCACTCCAGCGCGGCCTCCAGAAAGGCCAACGACGCGGTCACACCTGTCGCAATCTTGTCGATCTTGCGCCGCCCTTCGACCTGCAGGCCGTTCGGGCAATAGTCCTTGAAGCGCGAAGTTTCAAGGAGATTGTTCAAGTACAATTCGAGTTCGATCCGATCCATATATCCCTCTAATTTTTCAGATGCTCAGACGCTTTTGGCTGTTCTTCGCCCAAGCGGTGACCGTGCTGCTGGCGCTGATGTTCATCATTGCGACGCTCAAACCACAATGGCTGCAACGTCAAGGGCAGTTCGGCAAGCAACTGGCCGAGCCGATCGTCGCGTTGCGCGAGGTAGCACCCGGGATCGGCAACGGCGGCGCTGTGCAAAATTCCTATGCCGACGCGGCGCAAAAGGCAATGCCCGCCGTCGTCAACGTGTTCTCTAGCAAGGACGGATCGCTTCCGCCCGATCCGCGCGCCAAAGACCCTCTCTTTCGCTACTTCTTCGGCGACCGGAACCGCAAGCAGCAGGAGCAACCCGCAGCCAACCTGGGCTCGGGAGTTATCGTGAGTTCGGAAGGTTACATTCTAACGAACCAGCACGTCGTGGACGGCGCGGATCAGATCGAAATCGCGCTCGCTGACGGCCGCACGACGGACGCGAAGGTGATCGGCGTCGATCCCGAAACCGATCTCGCCGTGCTCAAGGTCAACATGACCAATCTGCCGACCATCACGCTCGGCCGCATGGACCAGACGCGCGTGGGCGACGTCGTGCTCGCGATCGGCAATCCGTTCGGCGTCGGGCAGACGGTCACGATGGGCATCGTCAGCGCGCTCGGCCGCAATCACCTCGGCATCAACACGTTCGAGAACTTCATCCAGACCGACGCGCCGATCAATCCCGGCAACTCGGGCGGCGCGCTCGTCGACGTGAACGGCAATCTGCTCGGCATCAATACGGCCATCTACTCGCGCTCGGGCGGCTCGCTCGGCATCGGTTTCGCCATTCCCGTGTCGACGGCGCGCAGCGTGCTGGAGAGCATCATTACGACGGGCACCGTAACGCGCGGCTGGATCGGCGTCGAACCGCAGGACGTGACGCCTGAGATCGCCGAATCGTTCGGGCTCGACCAGAAATCGGGCGCGATCGTTGCGGGCGTGCTGAAGGGCGGCCCCGCCGACAAGGCGGGCATCAAGCCCGGCGACATCCTGGTATCGGTCAACGGCCAGGACATCACCGACACGACGCGCCTGCTAAACGTCATCGCGCAGATCAAGCCCGGTACGGGCGCGAAAGTGCATCTGGTGCGAAAGAACAAGGAAATGGATCTGACGGTGATGATCGGCAAGCGCCCGCCGCCACCGAAGCAGCCGTCCGACGAAGGCGACGATCAGGGCGACGACGGCGGCTAGAGCCTGCTGAACCAAAACCACCAGCCGCGGCGATGTGACGCGCCTCACAAGCGCGAAACCGGCTGCAACGCAAAGAAAAAGGGCAGTCTCCGATGGAGCACTGCCCTTTTTGCTGTCCGCTGCTTTGTCGGCTTACTGTGTCAACTGCCACTCGGCCCGGGAGCCTTCGCCAGTATGACCGGCCGGGCCGTCAGCTCGCCGCCTTCTCTTCGTTCTCCGCGGTCACCGGCTTGCTTACGAAGAGGCGCGCCGCGATGATCCCCGCTTCGTAGAGCACGATCAGCGGAATCGCGAGAATCAGCTGCGAGAACACGTCCGGCGGCGTCACCACGGCCGATATGACGAACGCGCCGACGATCACATACGGCCGGATCTCCTTGAGCTTTTTCACCGTCAGCACGCCCATCCGCACGAGCAGCACGACGACGATCGGCACTTCGAACGTCACGCCGAAGGCAATGAACATCGTCAGCACGAAGCTCAGATAGTTGTCGATGTCCGTCGTCATTTCCGCGCCGAGCGGCGCGTTGTAATGCGCCATCACGCGAAAGATGGTCGGAAACACCACGAAGTACGCGAACGCCATGCCGCACAGAAACAGCGTGTAGCTGCTGCCGACGAGCGGCCCGACCAGCTTCTTCTCATGCTGATAGAGACCGGGCGCGACGAACGCCCAGATCTGATACAGCACGAACGGCAATGCGATCACGAAGGCGACGAGCATCGTCACTTTCATCGGCACGAAGAACGAGCCGGTGACGTCGGTGACGATCATCTTGCCGTCCTTCGGCAGATTGTTCATCAGCGGACGGGCAAGCAGCCGGAAGATGTCCGGCGCCCAATACACGAGCCCGACGAACACGACGATCACCGAAATGCCGGCGCGAATGATGCGGTCGCGCAGCTCGACGAGATGCGAGATGAAGGTCTCTTCAGCGCCTTCGTTCTGATTTTGGGGGTCGCTCACACCGGCCCTCGGTTGGAGATTGATGCGCGGGACATCGGAAGATCAGAAGAAACGTGTCGGCCGGCGCAGACTAACGGGCGTATGCCGTGCAACGCGCGCCGCCCCCGATTGGACACGCGTGCGCCGCAACGTGGCGCGTTTGTACCAGGTCGGCGCGGCTGTCTGCTTGACGCGCCAGTTCTTGCGTTTGGCTGCGGACGCGCTGTTGCTGTGCCAGGACGTGCCGTCCGACGCGGCGGACGAATCCGCCGTGGCCAACGCCTCGCTTTCCACCGCGCCGCCTGCAATGCTCGGCGACACCGACGTGCCCTGCGCCCACGCCTCGTTCAGTTCGGCTTCATGCTTGCGCAGATTCTCGTGAATCGTCGACTGGACGTTTTGCGCCGCCGATTCGAAGTCCGTCTTCATGCGGCGCAATTCGTCGAGTTCGATTTCGCGTGTGACTTCGGCCTTCACGTCATTGATATAGCGCTGCGCGCGGCCGAACAGCGCGCCGGCCGTGCGCGCGACGCGCGGCAGCCGCTCCGGCCCGAGCACGACCAGCGCGACAACGCCGATCAACGCCATCTTGGTCAAACCGAGGTCCAGCATGGATTGGGCTTCCCCTCAGTGCGCGCCTCGTCAGCGCGAGCGTGCGGCTTACGCCGGATTAGCGGGAATCGCCGGAATGCGGCGCCTTTTCCTTTGCGTCGACATCGACGGTATTCGAGCGCGACAGCTGGTCACGCTGCTGCGCCTCAGACGATTCGCTTTCCTTCATCCCTTCCTTGAAGCCCTTCACCGCGCCGCCCAGATCGCTGCCGATATTGCGCAGCTTCTTGGTGCCGAACACCAGTGCGACGATCAGCAGAACGATCAGCCAGTGCCAAATACTCAATGAACCCATGAAAAATCTCCTTAACCCCCGCCGTCGTGCCTGGCGACGGCAATCGTGTGCCTTGCGGCGTGAATCGAAGCGCGGCGTTCCGAATGCGCCCCGTGTGTAAAACCTGCCGACCAGGCGGAATTCGTGTCGGCGCCCGTTAGCCTGGACCCTCGCTCATTATGAGCATGTCTGCGGGTCGCTGTCGTTACATCCCTACATAGAACAGCGACTTCGGCTATGGGTTTCGCCATTGTGCGCAGTCAAAATGCCTGGGCGGCGAATTAATGCTGTCTGGGTCAGCGCCGAACGGGCGGCAGCACAAGCGCCCTGCGGCCGGCACGCGTTCAGCCCATCCGCAGCCACGGACGCGGCCCCGCCAGCAGATGGGCGTGCAGGTGGTAGACCTCCTGCCCGCCGCCCGGCCCCGTGTTGATGACCGTGCGGAAGCCCGTCTGGCCGCCCTTGTATGCGACGCCCAGCTGTTCGGCGAGACGCGCAACCAATATCAACATTTTACCAAGCAGAGCGGCATCGCCTTCGGTGCAATTCGACAGCGTTTCGATGTGCTTGCGCGGTATCACGAGCACATGCGTCTCCGCCGCGGGGCGGATGTCGCGGAACGCGACAAACTCGTCGTCCTCGTGGACTTTCGTCGACGGAATCTCGCCCGCGGCGATCTTGCAGAAAAGGCAGTTCGGATCGTGGCTCATGGTCTCGATGGACGCCAAACGCAGCGCGCAGCACTCGGCGAGTGTCAGAACCAGCTGCGCGGATTCGCCAGCGGCTTGTTGTCGTACAGGAACAGCCAGCCTTTGATGATACGGTACAACGTCCATATCGCGACAGCCCACAAGATGGGCACGCCGATCAGCACGATAAAGAGCGCGACGCCGATCAGATGCCCGATCAGCCCCATCCAGAACGTGCGGATCTGCCAGTCGAAGTGCGCTTCGTACGGCGTGCCGATTGTCTCCGGCCGCTTGATGTAGTTGAGGATGATCGCGATCAGCACCGAAATCCCGCCCGTCAGCCAATAGACGGCGTAGAGCGCGTAGATGATATGCGTCAGCGTGCGCAGGCTGCGCTGCCGGTCGATTTCGATTGCGCTCTGATACGACGGTGGCGGATATCCGCCCTGCGACTGTTCCATGTATGCGTCCTCCTCGAGGGTGCGACTGGATACTGTTGCTGTGCCGGTGCTGCGTCGCCTTGTCTCGCCGATCCTGAACCCGAGCCTGCTATTGCTTGAATCGGACGAGTTCAGTCGCCGTTGCGCTCGCGTTCGCGGCTCTTGCGCAAGGCCTTTTCCTCGATGCCCGACAGGCCTTCGCGGCGCTCCAGCTCGGCGAGCACGTCGGCGGGATTCAGGTCGAAGTGCGACAGCATCACGAGGCAGTGAAACCACAAGTCGGCGACTTCGCCGACGAGCGCCTTGCGTTCCGCGCCCAGACGCACGTCCTTCGCGGCGAGCACGACTTCCGTGGCCTCTTCGCCGATCTTCTTAAGCACCGCGTCGTCGCCTTTATGGAAGAGGCGCGACACGTACGAAACGTCGGGATCGCCACCCTTGCGGCTGTCGATGACGGCCGCGAGACGCTGAAGCGTGTCGCCCGTCGATTGCGAGTTTTGCGTCATTTGTAGATGTGTTCGGGGTCTTTCAGTACGGGATCGACGGCAACCCAGTTGCCGGAATCGGCCGAGCCTTCGAATTTCTGGAAAAAGCACGAGTGCCGGCCGGTATGGCACGCGATGCCCGATATCTGCTCGACCTTCAGCAGCACGACGTCTTCGTCGCAGTCTAGGCGCACTTCGCGCACATGCTGCACGTGGCCCGACTCTTCGCCCTTGAACCACAGGCGCTGCCGCGAGCGCGAAAAATAGACCGCGCGGCCCGTTTCGATCGTCTTCGACAGCGCTTCGCGGTTCATCCACGCGAACATCAGCACGTCGTTAGTCGACGCTTCCTGCGCGATCGCCGGCACGAGACCATTCGCGTCCCACTTCACCTTGTCGAGCCAGCTGACTTCAGACGGATTGACCACGTTACAACCTCACCGAAATGCCTTGATCGGCCATGAAGCGCTTGCACTCGCCGACCGTGTGCTCGCCATAGTGGAAGATGCTCGCGGCCAGCACGGCATCCGCGCGGCCTTGCTTGATGCCGTCGGCGAGATGCTGCAGCGAGCCGACGCCGCCCGACGCGATCACGGGGACGGGCACCGCGTCCGACACGGCGCGCGTCAGCGCAATGTCGAAGCCGCTCTTCGTGCCGTCGCGGTCCATGCTGGTCAGCAGGATTTCGCCAGCGCCGAATTCGGCCATCTTGCGCGCCCACTCCACTGCGTCGAGGCCCGTATTCTTGCGGCCGCCGTGCGTGAACACTTCCCAGCGCGGCGTCTCGCCGTCCGCCGACACGCGCTTCGCGTCGATCGCGACGACGATGCACTGCGAACCGTATTTGTCCGTCGCGTCGCGCACGAGCTGCGGATTCGCCACTGCCGACGAATTCATGCTGACCTTGTCGGCGCCCGCGTTCAAGAGGCGCCGCACGTCTTCGACGGCGCGCACGCCGCCGCCGACCGTCAGCGGAATGAACACCTGCGAGGCCACCGCTTCGATGATCGGCAGGATCAGGTCGCGCTGGTCAGACGTAGCCGTAATGTCGAGGAACGTGAGTTCGTCTGCGCCCTGCTCGTCGTAGCGGCGCGCGATTTCGACGGGATCGCCCGCGTCGCGCAGCTCGACGAAATTGACACCCTTGACCACGCGGCCAGCCGTGACGTCCAGACAGGGGATGATGCGTTTAGCTAAAGCCATGATCTTGCGAGTTCTTGCCAATACCGCTGGTGAGGGCGCTCATCCATTCGCGATTCGCAGGAGAGCGGAAAAAGTCCGACTTCGGGCCGGCACACGGGCCGCCGCGCAACGTGCGCTCACACATATCGGGCGTAGCCGTTTGCGCAAAACGCCCGACGCTCAGGCGTCATCCGATTCGCGCAAACGGTCCGCGCGCGTCTGCGCCGCGGCAAAGTCGAGGTCGCCCGAATAGATCGCGCGGCCGCAGATCACGCCTTCGATCCCTTCGGCTTCCACTTCGCACAGCGCTTCGATATCGCCCATGTTCGACAGGCCGCCGCTCGCGATCACAGGGATCTTCACCGCGCGCGCGAGGCGCACCGTCGCTTCGATGTTGATGCCCTGGAGCATGCCGTCGCGGCCGATGTCCGTGTAGATGATCGATTCGCAGCCGTAGTCCTCGAACTTGCGCGCGAGATCGGCTACTTCGTGACCCGTCAGCTTGCTCCAGCCGTCGGTGGCCACCTTGCCGTCCTTCGCGTCGAGGCCGACGATGATATGTCCGCCAAACGCCGTGCACGCTTCGAGCAGGAAGCCCGGATTCTTCACCGCCGCCGTGCCGATGATCACGTACTCGAGGCCGTCGTCCAGATAGCGCTCGATCGTGTTCAGATCGCGGATGCCGCCGCCGAGCTGCACGGGAATCTCGCCACCGACTTCCTCGATGATCGCTCTGATCGCGTCTTCGTTCTTCGGCTTGCCGGCAAACGCGCCATTCAGGTCGACGAGGTGCAGGCGCCGCGCGCCACGATCGACCCAATGCCGGGCCATCACCTGCGGTTCCTCGTGGAAAATCGTCGCCTGGTCCATATCGCCCTGTTTGAGGCGTACACACTGACCGTCTTTCAGGTCGATGGCGGGGATCAGCAGCATAGCAATCGGGTGGTATCTGGGAAGAAAGTTGAAGTTCGGCTGGCGGGAAATCCGGCTGTGGCCCGCGCCAGGCCGTTCCGCTAGTTTAGTACATGTCTTTCGGCGAGCTTGCCAACGGGCAGCGTATGCATATGCATCTGAGCAAGGCAGTCGGACCGGAAGGGAAACATGGACGGTTCAAGATGCTGACGACAGGGATCAGGGATTCCAGTGTACGAAGTTGCGATACACGCGCAAACCCGCGTCGGCGCTCTTTTCCGGATGGAATTGGGTCGCAAAAATGTTATCCCGCGCCACCGCCGAGGTAAAGGGCACGCCGTACACCGTCTCGCCCGACGTGTGCGACGCGTTCTCGGGCACGACGTAATAACTGTGCACGAAATAGAAGAACGCGTTGTCGGGGACGCCATCCCACAGCGGGTGCTGCACGACCTGACGGACGCGGTTCCAGCCCATTTGCGGCACCTTGAAGCGCGAGCCGTCGTCCTGCAGCTGGCCGTCCAGCTCGAAGCGCACGACCTTGCCCGGCAGCAGGCCGAGGCCCTTCGTGTCGCCTTCCGCGCTCCAGTCGAACAGCATCTGCTCGCCGACGCACACGCCCATCAGCGGCTTGGTACGCGACGCTTCGACGACGGCATCCTGCAAGCCGGATTCGCCGAGCGAGCGCATGCAGTCGGGCATCGCGCCCTGGCCCGGCAGCACCACTCGGTCTGCCGAACGGATGGCTTCAGGCTTGTCGACGATCGCCACGTCCGCTTCCGGCGCAGCTTTCTTCAACGCCTGCGCGACCGAGCGCAGGTTGCCCATTCCGTAATCTACAATCGCAATCGAAGTTTTCATTTCAAGTTAGGCAGCAACGCCTTCAATCCGTCGACGATGAACTCCACCGCCAGCGCCGACAACATCAAACCCATCAACCGCGTGCCGATATTGATGCCCGTCCGGCCGACCCAGCGGGCGATCGGTTCGGCAAGACTCAGCGACCCGAAACAGAGCGCCGCAATCACGGCACCGATGACGATCAGACTAACGCGGTCGTACCAATGATGAAAGCTGGCCGAATAGACAATGACCGTACTGATCGAGCCCGGGCCCGTCAGCAGCGGAATCGCGAGCGGCACGACGGCGACGTTGTCCTTCAGTTCGGCTTCGTGACGCTCTTCGGGCGTCGAGCGGGCATTGCCGATCTGCGCGTTCAGCATGTTGATCGACATCAGCAACATGATGATGCCGCCGCCAACTTCAAGCGATCCGACCGAAATGCCGAAGAAGCTGATGATCTGCTGCCCCAGCAGCGTCGTCACGGCGATTACGCAGAACACAGAAATCGATGCGATCCGGATCGTGCGGCGCTGCTCGGCGGCCGATTGCTGCGACGTCAGACTCAGAAAGAACGGTATCGCGCCGACGGGATTGATCAGCGCCAGCAGCGAAATAAACGACTTGAGGATATCCATCGCAAGCCGGACGCGCGCGGCGCGGCCGGTCCGGTTCTGTCGCTCAGAGGCTGCCCTTGGTCGACGGAATCTGCCCCGCCGCGCGTTCGTCCAGTTCGACGGCCATGCGCAGCGCGCGGCCGAACGCCTTGAACACCGTTTCCATCTGGTGATGCGCGTTCAGTCCGCGCAGGTTGTCGATATGCAGCGTCACGCCCGCATGATTCACGAAGCCGCGGAAAAACTCGATGGAAAGATCGACGTCGAACGTGCCGATGCGCGCGCGCGTGAACGGCACATGGAATTCGAGCCCCGGACGGCCGGAAAAGTCGATCACGACGCGCGACAGCGCTTCGTCCAGCGGCACGTACGAATGGCCGTAGCGGCGAATGCCCTTCTTGTCGCCGACCGCTTTCGCAATGGCCTGGCCCAGCGTGATGCCGACGTCTTCGACGGTATGGTGGTCGTCGATATGCGTATCGCCATGCGCTTCGATGTCCAGATCGATCAGCCCGTGACGGGCGATCTGGTCGAGCATGTGATCGAGGAACGGCACGCCCGTGGCCAGCTTCTGCTGACCGGTGCCGTCCAGGTTGATCTTCACACGGATCTGCGTTTCGCTGGTGTTGCGAACGACTTCCGCAAGGCGCATGGCAATTCCTCGAATCTGACTTTTGAAAGTATGGGGTTGAGAAGTGCTGAAGTGAGAGATCAGTTCAGCACGAGTTTCAGCGCCGCGAGCATTTGCGCGTTTTCTTCCGGAGAACCGACTGTCAAACGCACACAATTCGCGAGCAATGGATGCATTTTACTCACGTTTTTGATCAAAACCCGCGATGTGAGCAGGGTTTCGAAGGTCGCCGACGCGTCCGGCACGCGCACGAGCAGGAAATTGCCCGCGCTCGGGAACACTTCGGCGCCCGGCAACGCGGCCACGGCCTGCGCGAGCTTCGCGCGTTCGTCGCGCAGTTGCGTGGCCTGTGCGTCGAGCACTTCGATGTGATCGAGCAGGAAATCAGCCGTCGCCTGCGTCAGCACGTTGACGTTGTACGGCGGGCGCACCTTGTCGAACTCGTTGATCCATTCCGTGCGGCCCGCCATATAGCCGAGCCGGATGCCAGCCAGACCGAGCTTCGACACGGTGCGCATCACGACGACGTTGTCGAACTCGCCCGCGCGCGGCATCCAGCTGTGCTGCGCAAACGGCTGATACGCCTCGTCGATCACGACGAGGCTCTTGTTCGCCGCAGCGATGATGCGCTCCATATCGGCGGCGTCGTACAGCGTGCCCGTCGGGTTGTTCGGATACGCGAGATAAATGACGGCGGGCCGATGCTCGGCGATCGCGGCAAGCATCGCATCCGTGTCGAGCGTGAAATCGGCATTGAGCGGCACGCCGACGAACTCCATATGCGCAAGCTTCGCCGACAGCGCGTACATCACGAAGCCCGGCACAGGCGCGAGCACCTTTGCGCCCGGCGTCGAGCACGCGACGGAAATCATGCTGATCAATTCGTCCGAACCGTTGCCGAGCAGCACCTCGCAGTTCGCCGGCACGTTCATCACGCGCTTGAGCTTGTCGAGCAGCGCCTCTGGGCGCGGCGCGGGGTAGCGGTTCAGCGCGACGCCCGCCAGGTGCTCGCCGAGTTCCGCAGCGAGCGCTTCCGGCAGCAGAAACGGATTTTCCATCGCGTCGAGCTTCACGAGGCCCGTTGCGTCGGGAACGGGATAGCTCGTCATCGCGAGCACGTCGCGGCGAATGATGTCTTGAGGTGTCGTCATGGCGTTGAGCGCGGCCGCCCTCTCCGGCAGGCCAAAGCGCAAATGGGGCGGCTCGCCGGCCGCCCGGGTTGAGTTTTCTGTAGTTCTCTATCGATCTCGCAACGGCGTCTGCGTTGGATAGAGCACGCGTGATGCCCGTCCGACGCAGCAAACTCGCCGCCGGTTCAGCCCATGTTCTTCATCCGGTATTCGGCGCTGCGCGCATGCGCCTGCAGGCCTTCGCCGTATGCGAGTTCGGCGGCGATTTCACCGAGCGTCTGCGCGCCGTCCGCGCTCACTTCGATCAGGCTCGAACGCTTGAAGAAATCATAGACGCCGAGTGGCGACGAGAAACGTGCGGTACGAGACGTAGGCAGCACGTGGTTGGGCCCTGCGCAGTAGTCGCCGAGGCTTTCGCTCGTATAGCGGCCGAGGAAGATCGCGCCCGCGTGGCGAATCTGCCGCGCCCACTGCTGCGGCTCCAGCGCGGAAATTTCTAGGTGCTCCGGCGCGATGTCGTTGGCGATCGCGCAGGCTTGCTCCATGTCGCGCACCTTCACCAGCGCGCCGCGCCCTTCGAGCGAAGCCCGGATCACGTCGCGGCGCGGCATCGCCGGCAGCAGTTCGTCGATCGCCTCTTCGACGCGCGCGATGAAGCCGTCGTCCGGGCACAGCAAAATGGATTGCGCGAGCTCGTCGTGCTCGGCCTGCGAGAACAGGTCCATCGCGACCCAGCGCGGATCGGTCGTGCCGTCGCACAGCACGAGGATTTCCGACGGCCCCGCGATCATGTCGATACCGACCGTGCCGAACACGCGGCGCTTCGCCGACGCGACATACGCATTGCCCGGCCCGCAGATCTTGTCGACAGGGGGAATGGTCTGCGTACCATACGCGAGCGCGCCGACGGCCTGCGCGCCGCCGATCGTGAACACGCGATCGACGCCGCCCAAGAGCGCAGCAGCCAGCACGAGCGGGTTCTTCACGCCGTCCGGCGTCGGCACGACCATGACGATTTCGCGCACGCCGGCGACGCGCGCGGGAATCGCATTCATCAGCACCGACGACGGATACGCCGCCTTGCCGCCCGGCACATAGATGCCTGCGCGATCGAGCGGCGTCACCTTCTGGCCGAGCACGGTGCCGTCGGCTTCCGTGTACTGCCAGCTATGGCTGCCGCATTCGATCTTCTGCTTCTCGTGATACCCGCGCACGCGCGCCGCCGCCGCTTCGAGTGCCGCGCGGCGCTTCGGCTCGAGCCCTTCCAGTGCTGCTTCCAGTTCGGTCATCGGCAGTTCGAGCGCGGCCACATCCCGCGCGTTCAGGCGGTCGAAACGGTTCGTGTATTCGAGGACGGCGGCATCGCCGCGCGCCTTCACGTCGCCCAGGATCTGCGCGACCGAGCGCTCGATCGCTTCGTCTTCGCTCGCTTCGAACGCGAGCACCGCATGCAGCGACTTCTGGAAATCTTCAGTGCTGGAATCGAGTTTGCGAATCTTGATAGACATGCTGGTATCCGTTTCGGTAAGGCGCGCGAGTGAGCCGCGAATCGAGAGCTTTCGTCAGGCCGATGCGTCGGTGCGTTGCGACGCGCGTTCGAACGCGTCGAGGATCGGGGCCAGCACGGCTCGCTTGAGCTTCAGCGCCGCCTGGTTCACGACGAGGCGCGACGAGATCTGCATGATCTCTTCGACCTCGACTAGATTGTTGGCGCGCAGCGTGCCACCCGAGCTGACCAGGTCGACGATCGCGTCGGCGAGGCCGACCAGCGGCGCGAGTTCCATCGAGCCGTACAGCTTGATCAGATCGACGTGCACGCCCTTGGCCGCGAAGTGCTCGCGCGCGGTTTCCACATACTTCGTGGCGACGCGCACGCGCGCGCCCTGGCGCACCGCGTTCGCGTAGTCGAAGCCCGCCGCGACGGCCACCGACATCCGGCAGCGCGCGATGTCCAGATCGATTGGCTGATAGAGGCCGCTGCCGCCGTGCTCGATCAGCACGTCCTTGCCCGCGACGCCGAAATCGGCGGCGCCGTATTCGACGTACGTGGGCACGTCCGTCGCGCGCACGATGATCACGCGCAGGTTCGGATCGGTGGTCGGCAGAATCAGCTTGCGCGACGTTTCCGGGTCTTCCGTCACTTCGATGCCCGCAGCCGCGAGCAGCGGCACCGTTTCCTCGAAGATGCGGCCCTTCGACAGCGCGAGCGTCAGCGGCTTGCCCACTGCTGGCGACAACGACGTTTGCGGCAATTCGCTCATGCCTGATTACCCTTGATGCGGCGCACCTTCGCGCCGACTGCGGTGAGTTTCGATTCCATCCGGTCGTAGCCGCGATCGAGGTGGTAGATGCGGTCGATCAGCGTTTCGCCGTCCGCGCACAGGCCCGCGATCACGAGGCTCGCCGACGCGCGCAGGTCGGTCGCCATCACCTTCGCACCCGACAGTTTCTCGACGCCATTGACGAGCGCCGTATTGCCGTCGATCGTGATGTGCGCGCCGAGACGGTTCAGCTCCTGCACGTGCATGAAGCGGTTTTCGAAGATCGTCTCGACGACTTGCGACGTGCCGTCCGCCAGCGCGTTGAGCGCCATGAACTGCGCCTGCATGTCGGTCGGGAACGCCGGGTACTCGGACGTGCGGAACGACACGGCCTTCGGACGCTGGTTCATGCGCACGCGCATCCAGTCGTCGCCTTCCTCGATCGTGACGCCTGCGTCGCGCAGCTTGTCCGTCACAGCTTCGAGAATCTGCGGACGCACATGGCGCAATGTGACATCGCCGCCAGCTGCCGCGACCGCGCACAGGAACGTGCCCGCTTCGATGCGGTCCGGCACGACCGCGTGCTGCGCGCCGTGAAGCTTGTCGACGCCTTGAATGACAAGGCGGTCGGTGCCGATGCCGTCGATCTTCGCGCCCATCGCGACGAGCAGATTCGCCAGATCGCCGACTTCCGGCTCGCGCGCCGCGTTTTCGATGACCGTTTCGCCTTCCGCGAGAACCGCCGCCATCAGCAGGTTTTCAGTGCCCGTGACGGTGATCATATCGGTGATGATGCGCGCGCCCTTCAGACGCTTCGCGCGCGCTTCGATGAAGCCGTGCTCGATGTTGATCTCGGCGCCCATCGCCTGCAGCCCCTTGATGTGCTGGTCGACGGGACGCGCGCCGATCGCGCAGCCGCCCGGCAGCGACACCTTCGCCTCGCCGAAACGCGCGACGAGCGGACCGAGCACGAGTATCGACGCGCGCATCGTCTTCACGAGCTCGTACGGCGCGACGAGGTTGTCGACCTTCGACGCATCGAGCGACACCTTGCCGTCGCCGCTTTCCGCGCGCACGCCCATCTGGCCAAGCAGCTTCAGCGTGGTGCGCACGTCCTGCAGATCGGGCACGTTATCGAGGTGAACCGGCTCCGCGCTCAACAAGCCTGCGCAGAGAATCGGCAGCGCCGCGTTCTTCGCACCCGAAACGACGATCTCACCAGCGAGCTTCTGCCCGCCTTCAATCACGAGTTTGTCCATGCCTGTTTGTTCCTGATCTGCCCGTCCGCCAACAGGCGTCTTATGGGCGGTTGCTGCGGCACCGTGCGCGGCGTCGCGACTCTCTTTTGTAATTCGCACTTATGTTCCAGCTAAATTGCAGCTACATCCGAAGCTTATTGTGCAGCTTGTTGTTCCGCTCTTTCTTGCAGCCGGGTTATTGAGCGCTGTCCCCCGACAGACAGCTTTTTTCCGCCTTCGGTTACGCGCCTGGTGAGGCGCTTTGCCATTCGGCGGGCGTCAGCGTTTTCATGCTGAGCGCGTGGATTTCTTCGCGCATGCGGTCGCCGAGCGCCGCATACACGAGTTGATGCCGCTGAATCAGTCGCTTGCCTTCGAAGCTCGGCGACACGATGGTCGCGAAAAAATGCTGGCCGTCGCCTTCGACTTCGAGATGCTCGCAAGGAAGCGCAGCCGCGATGTAGTTCTTGACCTGTTCGGGAGTGGGTAGCATGAGTGCTCCTGTCAGTGACGCAGCTTATAGCCGGACGCGAGCATACGCATTGCCAGCACGGCCAGCACGACGAAGAAACCGCCGACGATCGCGAGGCTCCACAGCGGATCAATATCCGACATGCCGAAGAAGCCGTAGCGAAAGCCGTCGATCATGTAGAAAAACGGATTCAGCCTGGAGATTTCGCGCCACACAGGCGGCAGCGTATGCGTCGAGTAGAACACGCCCGAGAGGAACGTGAGCGGCATGATCAAAAAGTTCTGGAACGCGGCGAGCTGGTCGAACTTCTCCGCCCAGATGCCGGCGATCAGACCGAGCGTGCCGAGAATCGCCGAACCGAGCACCGCGAACGCGACGATGTAGAACGGCGCCGTGAAGCTCACAGGAATGAACCAGATCGTCACGATGAACACGCCGAAGCCGACGCACATTCCGCGCACGACGGCCGCAAGCACGTAGGCGGCGTACATCTCCCAGTGCGACAGCGGCGGCAGCAGCACGAACACGAGATTGCCCGTGATCTTCGATTGAATCAGCGACGACGAGCTGTTCGCGAACGCGTTCTGCAGCACGCTCATCATCACGAGGCCGGGCACGAGGAAACTCGTGTACAACACGCCCGGATAGACCTGCACATGGTCGCGCAGCGCGTGGCCGAAGATCGTCAGATACAGCAGCGCCGTAATGACAGGCGCGAGCACCGTCTGGAACGACACTTTCCAGAAGCGCAACAGCTCTTTGTAAAGCAGGGTACGGAAGCCGCTCATGCCAGTCCCTCGACCATTTCCGGTCCGTTCATCACCTGCAGGAACACGTCTTCGAGATCGGCCTTGCGCACTTCGATTTCCTCGAACGTACAGCCCGCGGCGCGGCATTGAGCGAGGATGCGCTCGACGTCGTCATAGCTCGACAGGCGCAGCAGATGCTGACGTCCGTTGACGGCGCCCGGATCGACTTCGAGCGAGCGCAGTTCGGCGGGCAGAACACCTTGTGCGAAGCGGACGAAAAGCTGTGTGCCCGCGAAACGCTGCAGCAGCGTGCTCGTGCGTTCCAGCGCGACGACTTCGCCACGCCGCAGCATCGCGATGCGGTCGCACAGCGACTCGGCTTCTTCCAGATAGTGCGTGGTCAGCACGATCGTGTGGCCTTCGCGGTTCAGGCGCGAGATGAATTTCCACAGTGTCTGGCGCAATTCGACGTCGACGCCCGCCGTCGGCTCGTCGAGCACGATCACGGGTGGCCGGTGCACGAGCGCCTGCGCGACCAGCACGCGGCGCTTCATCCCGCCCGAAAGCGCACGCATGTTCGCGTCGGCTTTTTCGGTGAGATCGAGATTGGCCATCACTTCGTCGATCCAGTCGTCGTTGTTGCGCAGGCCGAAGTAGCCGGACTGGAGGCGCAGCGTCTCGCGTACGGTGAAGAACGGGTCGAACACGAGTTCCTGCGGCACGACGCCGAGCGCGCGGCGCGCGAGGCGGAAATCGTCGACGACATCGTGACCGTGAACCGTGATGCTGCCTTCATCGGCGCGCGCGAGACCGGCGAGTATGCTGATGAGCGTGGTCTTGCCGGCGCCGTTCGGACCGAGCAGCCCGAAGAACTCGCCTTGCTCGACGGTGAAGCTGACGCCTTTGAGCGCTTGCAGATCCTTGTAGCGCTTCTTGACGTTACGAATTTCGATCGCTGACATGACTGTGCGCCGTCGACGTCGACAGCGCCTGATAGATCGCCCGCCAAGGGCGCGAAAGCTGGGGAAACGGAATTGGGGCCCGGTGCACGGCCACCGCCCGAGCAGCCGCGAGAGCCGCTACGAACCGACTGCCAACCGCTTCCGCAACGCAAACTGGAACGGCCAGGCGCCAAAAAACGTTTGATTATAGGGCAAAAGTCGCGTTGGCCGACTTGCCTTGAGAGAACGCGAGCCGGCGCGTGCAGTGTAAGGCGACGCGTGGCTCACCGACGTGTGAGCGTCAATGTCGTGCGGAAAGCAGAGTGTCGACGCCGTAGGCTTGCGCGAGACTGGACAGTCCCGCAGGCAGATTGACGATGGAAAGCGGCGTGCCGCGGGCGGTCGCCGCGCGCTGCCATGCGAGCAGCACGGCGAGCGCCGACGAATCGAACTGCGTGAGCGGCGCGCAATCGACAGCCGTCGCGCCGCCGCCGATGCGCGCAAGGCCCACCGCGAGCGCGGCTTTCGCGCTCACGTGGGTCAGCATGGCGCCTGTTTCGAACGTATTGACCGACGACGTCGTCACCGGCGCAGTCGAAAAGTTGTTCACGACTGTTTGCCGTTTGCGAGTTGCTGGTTGCGAGCCGTGAGGAACTGGATCAGGCCGTCGACGCCGTTCTTCTGGATCTGCTCGTTGAACTGCTGCTGGTACGCCTGGATCAGCCATGCACCGAGCACGTTCAGGTCATACACGCGCCAGCCTTGCGCCGTCTTGTACAGACGGTAGTCGAGCTCGACGGGCGAACCGTTGTTCATCACGACGGAGCGCACGACCACGTCGGTGTCGTCCGGGTTCGCGCGGAATGGCTTGTACTGGATCTCCTGGTCCTTCACCTGCGCGAGCGCGCCCGAGTAGGTGCGGATCAGCAACGTCTTGAACTGCTCGACGACGGCGCTCTGCTGCTCCGGCGTCGCGGTACGCCAGTTGCGGCCCATCGCCAGCTGCGTCGTGCGGCGGAAGTCCGTGTACGGGAGGATCTTTTCGTTCACGAGTTTCGTGACGGCAGAGATGTTCCCGGTCTGGATCGTCTTGTCCGCGCGCACTGCGTCGATCACCTGCTGCGTGACCGTCTTGACCATCGCGTCGGGATTGCTCGTATCCACAGTTTGTGCGGACGCAGCGCCGCCGAACGCAAAGAGAGCTGCAAAAAACGGGATAAAGAAGAAGAATTTTTTCATTTCCAGTCCTGCGAAAAAAATAAGCTTAACGTTGGAGGCGACAATACCACGCGAGTTCAGCCGCGATCCACGTGCAAACTGCGAGAGTCGTATCCGAGTGTTACGGTAGCCCAACAGGCGACTCTCAATCATCTGACATTAGCGCAGCTTCAGCGACGGATAGCCGAAATGCGCGGGCGGCACGATCTGGCCGCCGGGAACGGTCGGCGGCACGTCGGCGGGAGGCGTCGTCGGCTGCGCGCCCGATGCCGGCTCGGTGCCGCCCGCCGTCGCGCCCGAAGCCGCTTGCGGCGCGGACGCGGGCGCAGCGGGCTTCGCGGACAGTCCAGCGCCGGGCGCAGCGCCAGCCGCCGGCGCTGCCGCCGCGGCGCCGCCCTCGACGTCTTCGTACTTCGGCGGCGGCGCTTCGTTGCCGTAGTCCGGCAGGCCCGTCGCAGCGCTCCCATCCGACAGCAGATAACGGCGGCGCTGCAGGTACGCGTTACGCACGAACGAGTATTTGTCGAGCGCCGCGCCTTCGAGCACGTCGCTCGCGCCCAGCAGGTTCGCGCGCACGTTGACGAGATTCAGGCCGTAGAGCGCCCAGCTCACGCTGTCGGGCTTCACGTACGTCAGCGGGTTGATGAAGTAGTTGCCCACCATGCCGACGCCGTCACGCACCGTGCTCGGCCCGAACAGCGGCAGCACGAGATACGGACCCGACGGCACGCCGTAATGACCGAGCGTCAGGCCGAAGTCGTTGTCGTGCTTCGGCAGCTTCGCAATCGTCGCGACGTCGAACAGGCCGCCGACACCGAACACCGTGTTGATCACGATCCGCATGATGTCCGACACACCATCGGCGATCTTCAACTGCAACAGGTTGTTCGCGGCGATGTACACGTCGCCGATGTTCGAGAAGAAGTTCGTCACGCTATCGCGCACCGGTTGCGGCGTCACGAACACGTAGCCCTTCGCGACAGGCTTCACGGCGTACCGATCGACCGTGTCGTTGAAGGTGAAGATCGTGCGGTTGAAACCTTCGAGCGGATCTTCCTTCGTCGGATTCTGAACGGTTGCGCAACCTGCAAGCATTGTCGCGGCGAGCGCGAGCGCCGCGACACGTCGGCGTGTCGTCTTCATTTCTTGTTCTCCTTATTGACCGGACGCGCCCGAAGCAGCCGGAGCCGCGGGAGCCGGCGCTCCGGGTGCGGGCGCCGCAGCAGACGCACCAGGTTTGGCAGCCCCCGAATCCGCCGCCTTGCTATAGAGGAACTGCCCGATCAGATTCTCCAGGACGATGGCTGACTGGGTCATCGTGATCGTGTCGCCGGCCTTCAGCATTTCGCTGTCGCCGCCCGGCTCGAGACCGATGTACTGCTCACCCAGCAAGCCCGCCGTCAGAATCTTCGCGGACGTGTCCTTCGGAAACTGATATTGCTTGTCGATATCGAGCGTCACGAGCGCCTGATACGAGTTGGTGTCGAAGCCGATCGACGCCACGCGGCCCACCGTCACGCCCGCGCTCTTGACGGGCGCGCGCGGCTTGAGTCCACCGATATTGTCGAATTTCAGCTTGACGGGATACGTCGCCTGAAACGACAGCGAGCTCATGTTGCCGGCTTTCAGCGCGAGGAACAGCAGCGCGATGAACCCCAGCACCACGAACAGACCGACCCAGAAATCGAGAGCAGTTTTTTTCATCGTCATCCCAAAGAGAATCTGTCGCAGCGGCGTGACACCCGTGCGGCGCAGCTGGATCTGCGCGCCGCATCGCGGTTCACACCGCGCAAGTCTTGGCTGAATACCGCCTAGCTGAACATCAGAGCGGTCAGCAGGAAATCGAGACCGAGCACCGCGAGCGACGCATAGACGACTGTCTTCGTCGTCGCGCGCGACACGCCTTCCGGCGTGGCTTTCGCTTCGTAGCCCTGGTAGAGGGCGATGAACGTCACCGCGAAGCCGAACACGATGCTTTTGATCACGCCGTTGCCGACGTCGCGATATGCATCGACGCCGCTTTGCATCTGCGACCAGAACGAGCCCGCATCGACGCCGATCATCAGCACGCCCACGACATAGCCGCCCAGCACGCCGACGGCGCTGAAGATCGCGGCGAGTACCGGCATCGCGATGATGCCCGCCCACATGCGCGGCGCCACGACCACCTTGAGCGGATCGACAGCCATCATTTCCATTGCCGTCAGTTGCTCGCCCGCCTTCATCAGGCCGATTTCAGCCGTCAGCGACGTGCCCGCACGCCCGGCGAACAGCAGCGCCGTCACGACGGGCCCGAGTTCGCGCACGAGCGACAGGGCGACCAGCAAGCCCAGCGCCTGCTCGGAACCATAGCGGTTGAGCGTGTAGTAGCCCTGCAGCCCCAGCACGAAGCCCACGAACAGCCCCGACACCGCGATGATCACCAGCGAATAGTTACCGACGAAGTGGACCTGCTTCGTGACAAGACGCGGACGGCGCAGCAGCGGGAAAAATTCCAACACGAGGCGCACGAACATGCGGGTCGCATAACCCGTCTGGCCGAGGCCGCAGATGACGGTACGACCGATGGTGCTGATCATGCGCGGCCTCCGCCGATGCCGAAATCCGCCGCGAGTGGCGTGCTGCTCGGGTAGTGAAATTTGAACGGACCGTCGGGCGCGCCGTCGATGAACTGGCGCACGGTCGGATCGGTCGACTCGCGCAGCTCGGCGGGCGTGCCTTCGGCGAGGACGCCGCCGTTCGCGAGGAAGTAGACGTAATCGGCGATCGCGAACGATTCGGGCACGTCGTGCGTGACGAGGATGGACGTGGCGCCGAGCGCCTGATTCAGCGCGCGGATCAGGTTCGCCGTAATGCCGAGCGAGATAGGGTCGAGACCGGCGAACGGCTCGTCGTACATCATCAGTTCGGGATCGAGCGCGATCGCGCGTGCGAGCGCGACGCGGCGCGCCATGCCGCCCGAAATCTCCGACGGCGCGAGATCGCGCGCGCCGCGCAGACCGACCGCGTTCAGCTTCATCAGCACGAGGTCACGGATCAGTTCTTCGGGGAGGTCGGTGTGCTCGCGCAGCGCGAAGGCGACGTTCTCGAACACCGACATGTCGGTGAAGAGCGCGCCGAACTGGAACAGCATGCCCATCTTGCGGCGCAGCGCATACAGGCCGTCGCGTGTCTGCGCGCCGAGGTCCTGTCCGTGGAACAGCACCTGGCCGCGCTTCGCTCGCACGAGGCCGCCGATCAGCCGCAGCACGGTGGTCTTCCCGCACCCCGATCCGCCCATGACCGCGACCACCTGGCCGCGTTTGAAGCGCAGATTCAGGTTCGACAGGACGAGGCGCTCGCCATAGCCGAAGTCGACGTCGCGCAGCTCGAGAAGTGTCTCGGAAGAGGATGGCACGTAACGGACAGTCCTTTTACACGGAAGGCCGAATTATAGGGCCTTCGTGCAAACCCTGCCTTGACGGCGCCACGATTTAACCTTTCGAACCCTTCTTCCAACTTTTGGGCTACGCAAAAGCCCGCTGCAATGATGCAACCGCAGCGGCGGGGTCGGCGGCTTCCGTCACAGCGCGCACAACGGCTGCGCTTTTCACGCCGGTCGACAGCACTTGCGGCAGCACATCGGCGCTGATGCCGCCGATCGCGACGAGCGGCACGACGCCGTCCAGCAATTTCACGTAGCGCGCGAGCCTTGCGAGACCTTGCGGCGCCGTCGGCATCACCTTCGTCGTGGTCGGGAACACGGCGCCGAGCGCGATGTAGCTCGGACGGAAATGCAGCGCAGTCAGCATTTCGTAGTAGCCGTGCGTCGAGAGGCCGAGGCGCACGCCCGCTGCCGCAAGCGCGTGCAGGTCGGCCGTGTGCACGTCTTCCTGGCCGAGGTGCACGCCGTAAGCGCCAGCGTCGATGGCGGCCTGCCAATGATCGTTGATGAACACTTGCGCGCCGTGCTCGTGTCCTGCCGCGACGGAGCGCGCGATTTCCTTTTTCAGCTCGTCGGGTTCCGCGGTCTTGCGGCGCAACTGCACCGTCTTCACGCCGAAGCCGACCACGCGTTCGACCCACTGCGCCGTCGGCAGCACCGGATAGAGGCCGAGCGCGTCGGGGCATGCGGCGAACGGCTGCGCCGGCGCGTCCGGCAAACCGGTGACGCGCGGAAAGCGCGACAGATCACACGGCCAGGCATCGTCGGATTTCGTTTCGTCGCCGTCGCGCCATGCGAGCGCGAGCGCGAGCGCGTCGTGCGGATCGAAGCCGCAATCGAGGAACGCCGCCAGCGCGGGAATCCAGTCTTCGGCCAGATGGCCTTCGAGCTGATAGCGCACGCCGCCCAGATGCAGCACCGCGCGGTCTGCTGCCGCTTCGATCACGCCCGCGCCCTGCGTCATCCAGCGCGCGATCTGTTCGCCGTGCTGCTGCAGATCAGCGACGACGATCAGATCGCCGCCGTTCGCGTCATCGGGCGCCGTCAGGCAGATGCGCCAGTTGACGTGCGTCGGCGGCCAGTCGCCGAGGCGCGCGCGGATGCGCTCGGCGGCTTCCGTGAGTTCGTCGGCGGGCGGCCAGAACAAGTCGCGGCCCGCGAGTTTCAGGGTCTCGGTCATGCAGCGGCGCTCCCATCCTGGTGCCAGAACGGCATGCCGACGACGGGCGTGCTCGCGTGGGCGGTTTCACGTTCGGACATCGGGCCGGCCAGATAGGCCTCGCGGCCCGCTTCGACGCCCAGCGCGAACGCGCGCGCCATGGTCTCGGGGTGCGTCGCCTGCGACACAGCCGTATTCAGCAGCACGCCGTCGAAGCCCCACTCCATCACCTGGCTCGCATGCGACGGCACGCCGAGCCCCGCGTCGACGATCAGCGGCACGCCGGGCAGACGTTCGCGCAGCACGCGCAAACCATACGGATTCAGCACACCCTTGCCGGTGCCGATGGGCGCGCCCCACGGCATCAGCGCTTCACAGCCGGCATCGAGCAGACGCCTGCCGATCACGAGATCCTCGGTGCAATACGGCAGCACCTTGAAGCCATCCTTGACCAGTTGCGCGGCCGCTTCGATCAGGCCGACGGGATCGGGCTGCAGCGTGTAGTCATCGCCGATCAGCTCGAGCTTGATCCAGTCGGTCTCGAAGATCTCGCGCGCCATGTGCGCCGTCGTGACCGCCTCGCCGACCGTCTGGCATCCCGCCGTGTTCGGCAGCAGCGGCACGCCGTGGCGCTTGATCAGATCGAAGAAGCAGGCTTCCGCGCCGCCCTCGTTCATCTGCCGGCGCAGCGCAATCGTCACCATGCCCGGCTTCGCCGCCGCGATCGAATCCGACAGTGACTGCAGCGACGGATAGCGCGACGTGCCCAGCAGCACGCGGCTCTGGAAGGTTTCGCCGTATAGCGTCAGCGCGTCGGCGGGGGCCAGCGCGGGTGGGTTCGCGTGTGAGTTCATGCGTAAGTCCTTGGCTTGGGTCACCTGCTTGTATTGCGTGCTTGCGTCGCCTGCTTGCGTCGCCTGCTTGTGTCGCCTGCTTGTGTCGCCTGCTTGCGTCGCGTGCTTGCGTCGCCTGCTTGCGTCGCCTGCTTATGTCGCCTGCTTATGTCGCCTGCTTGTGTCGCCTGCTTGCGTCGCCTGCTTGCGTCGCGTGCTTGCGTCGCTTGCTTGCGTCGCGTGCTTGCGTCGCCTGCTTCGGTTGCTCGTAGCAGGCGTCGCCCGCGTCAGCCGCCCGCGACAGGGTGCACGACGTCGAGCTTGTCGCCCGCCTGCAAGGCGCGCGCGGCATGCTGCGTGCGCGCGACGAAATTGCCGTTCAGCGCGACGGCGAACGGCGGCCGCGCGCCGAAAGCGTTGAGCGCATCGGCAACCGTCGCGCCCTCGGGCAGCGACAGCGGCTTCTGGTTGATCTGGATATCCATGTCTTTCGTTCAAACGTTGAGAGTGGCGGCAGGCTGCGCGTCGCCACGGACCTGCCCGCGATCCAGCTGGAACAGCTCGCTCCAGCGCGCGTTGCTGCGCCAGTCGGCGAAGGCGTCGTCATCGGCGACGCGGCCATCCAGCAGCGCCGACGCGAAGCGCACCGCTTCGCCCGCGACTTCGGGCACGATCATGTAGCCGTGCCGGTACAGCCCGTTCACGCGCAGCGTGTTCGCGCCATCCCACATCAGGGCGGGACGATGGTCGGGCAGCGTCGGCCGGCACTGCGAGTTGAGTTCGAGAATGCGCGCCTCGCCGAAAGCCGGGTGGACGGAGAACGCCGCGCTAAGCAGTTCCAGCGCCGAGCGCACGCTGACGGGCGACATGTCCTCGCCCTCCACCTCCGTCGCGCCGATCACGTACAGATCGTTCTCCTTCGGCGCGATATAGAGCGGATAGCGCGGATGCAGCAGCCGCACCGGGCGCGTCAGGCCGATGCCGGGCGCGTGCACGCGCGCGACCTCGCCGCGAATGCCGCGCAGCGTCGGCATGACAGGCTTCGCGCCTAGCCCGCGGCAATCGATCGTGATGCGCGCGGCCGGTAATGCGTTGTCGTCGACGGACGTATTCCAGTGCGTCTCGACGCCGCGCGCCGCGAGGCCCGCCGCGAGCGCCGCCAGCAGTTGACGGTTGTCGAGTTGTCCCTCGTGCGGCAACAGCCAGCCCTGATTGAAACGGCCGCCCAGCGCTGGTTCGGCCGCGCTGACCTGAGCGCCCGCCAACGGCACGAGGCCGCCGTCGAGCAGTTCCGCGGGCGCGTTCGCGCGCAGGCGGCGCTCGAACAGCGGCGCTTCGGCGCGATCGCTGTGATGCCAGACGATCAGCGAGCCGTTGCGCTGGAAAAAGACCCGCTCGGGCAACTGGTCGAGCAGCGTCGGCCACGTTTCCAGCGACGCCGCGCCCAGCCGCGTGATCAGCAGTTCGGCGCTGGCCGCCTCGGCGAGCGGCGCGAGCATGGCCGCAGCGACCCACGCGGCCGCCTGCGAGCCCGACGCATCGCCGCGCTCGTACAGCGCGACGCGATGCCCATCGCCTGCGAGTTGCCATGCGACGAGACGCCCGCACAGCCCGCCGCCGATCACGGCGAAATCCGGTTGAGCAGAGGTCGTCATCGCGCGGCTCCCCGGCGCGCCGCGAACGGCGCGCGCATGACGAAGCAACCGGCAGAAGCCGGGCTAACGAAGCAAATAACTGAAGAATGAGCGGTCATCGAATCCTTTCCGTACGGCAGACGTGCGCACGTACCCAAGGACGAAACCGGCGGGCGAGGCCGGCCGGGCATGGGCGTTCACGGTTGAACGGGAACGCCGCCCAGCGGAAGGAGAACTTCCAGGAAATACTTCCCGAAAACTTCCCGCGCCGGTATTACCCGGATCGGGTGCGAAGGGTCTCTCTCAGCCTCGCTGCAACGACTGCTTGCGCACGAAGCACCCCTGTTTCGTCCGGACCATTAGACCATAAAAGCCGCGCGCGCCGCAAACCCGGAAGGAACGCAATCGGCCGGGGCTTATTTTGTCGTGGCCTTCGCCGGGTCTGGCACAATGGCACGCGTCAATGCGGACGGAAGCACGCCCCGCTGTCAGGCCGCTGCCCGGCTACAGGCGGCGAACTCGCGGCGCTGTGCATCGTCTGCTTAAGTTCAGATTAAGCCGCTGCCGGGACAATCGCAGCCCGAGCCGCGACGCGACGAGGCATAGCGCGCGACACAAAACCGCACCACGAAGGCATCGCGCCGCCACTCGCGACGACCGTTTGAAAGGACGCATATGGCCAACAACTCGACCAGCTCCGCGGACATCACCGCGTGGGGTCTCATCAAGCCCTACTGGGTGTCCGAGGACAAATGGAAAGCGCGGGGACTCCTCGCGCTCGTCATTGCGATGAACATGACGATGGTCGCGGCCAACGTCTGGTTCAACACATGGCAGCGCACGTTCTTCGACGCGATCCAGCAATACAACTACCCTGTCTTCAAGTATTCGCTGCTTCAGTTCACCGTTATCGCGCTCGCGCTGATCCTGCTCGGCTCGTACCGCACGTACTTTCGCCAGATGCTCGAATTCCGCTGGCGGCAATGGCTCACGAACCGCTATCTGAACGAATGGCTCGGCGACCGCGCGTACTACCGGATCGAGCGCGACAATCTTGCCGACAACCCCGACCAGCGTGTGTCCGCCGACCTGCAAGGGCTCGCCAGCTCGACGCTGAATCTGTCGCTCGGCCTGCTGTCGACCACTGTCACGCTGTTCTCGTTCATCGTGATCCTGTGGAACCTGTCGGGCGCGCTGTCGTTCAACCTCCTCGGCACGCAGATGTCGATCCCCGGCTACATGGTGTGGGTCGCGCTGATCTACGCGGCGCTCGGCTCGTGGGTCACGCACAAGGTGAACCACCCGCTCGTGTCGATCAACTACCAGCAGCAGCGCGTCGAAGCAGACTTCCGTTTCTCGCTGATCCGCATCCGCGAGAACGCCGACCAGATCGCACTGTACCAGGGCGAGCCGTCGGAAGAGCGCGCGCTCAAGGGCGTGTTCGGTCATATCCGCGACAACTGGCGTCTCATCATGCGCTTCACGCGGCGCTTCAACATCGTCGTGATCAGCTACTCGCAGCTGGCCATCGTCTTTCCGTACATCGCGGCCGCGCCGAAGTACTTTTCGAAGAGCATTTCGTTCGGTGTCTATCAGCAGCTGACGGGCGCGTTCGGCACGGTCAGCGATTCGTTTTCGTGGTTCATCAACAATTACGATTCGCTCGCCGAATGGCGCGCCACCGTCAACCGTCTGCGGGAATTCAATCGCGTGATGCGCTCGCAGCATCTGCATGAATCGGTGGTCGAAGGCACCGCGCACGGCGGCATCAACATTCACCTCACCGATACCGACTCGCTCGACGTGACGAACCTGGGCCTTCAGCGTCCGAACGGCGAACCGATGGCGAACATCGGCTCGTTCCGCATCGCGCCGAAGTCCCACTGGCTCGTGCGCGGTCCGTCGGGCGCGGGCAAGAGCACGCTGATGCGCACGCTCGCGGGCTTGTGGCCGTTCGGCGAAGGCACGATCGAGATGCCCGCCGGCGCGAAGCTGCTCTTCATTCCGCAGCGAAGCTATCTGCCCATCGGCACGCTGAAGGCCGCGCTCTGCTATCCATCGGAGGCGTCCGCGTTCTCCGACGAAGCGTGCCGCGAAGTGCTCGCGGTGTGCCGCCTGTCGGAGTTCGCGGACCGGCTCGGCGAAGCGGCGCATTGGGAACGGTCGCTGTCGCCGGGTGAGCAGCAGCGTCTCGCGGCCGCGCGCGCGCTGCTGCAAAAGCCCGACTTCCTGTTCCTCGACGAAGCGACGAGCGCGCTCGATCCGGACAACGAAAGCATCATCTACAACGCGCTAATCGAGCGTCTGCCGAATGCGGCGATCGTCAGCGTCGCGCATCGCAAGACGCTCGAAGCGTTCCACGATCAGACGCTGTTCGTCGAGCGCGCCGTCGAGCGCGTGGCTGCATGAGCGACGCGTCGTTCGATCGCGTGGTGCTCGTCACAGGCGCGGGTTCCGGGATCGGCGCCGCGCTCGCCCGGCGCATTGCCACGCCGCGTGTCGCGCTGATGCTGCATGCGCGCGGCGCGGACACGGCATCGCGCGAACGGCTGGAGCAAGTTGCGGCCACCTGCGCATCGAGCGGCGCAATGTGCTCGACCGTGTACGGCGATCTCGCCGAACGCGGCGCGCCCGAACACGCGGTGCATCAGACGCTCGCGCAATTCGGCGCGCTCGATCAGATCGTCGCCAACGCGGGACATGCGCAGCGTCAATCGCTCGGCTCGCTCGATGTCGAATCGCTCACCGAATCGTTCGCGGCGATGCCCGCTGCGTTTGCGGCGCTCGTCAAACGCGCGGCGTCCGCGCTCGAAACGTCGAAGCGCGCGCGAGTCGTGGCCGTGAGTTCGTTCGTCGCACATCGCTATCGCGCGGACTCGCCGTTCGCAGCGACGGCCGCCGCAAAAGCCGCGCTCGAATCGCTCGTCAAAACGGCAGCGGCAGAACTGGCGCCGCACGGCGTCACGGTGAATTGCGTCGCGCCGGGTTATACGCGCAAGGATCGCGGGCCGAGCGCGAACAACGCGGCCGCATGGACACGCGCGGCCGAAGCGACGCCGCTCGGGCAGATCGCGGAGCCCAACGACATCGCCGCGCTGATCGCATTTCTGCTCTCCGACGAAGCACGTCATATCACGGGGCAAGTGATTCATATCGATGGCGGGCTGACGCTCGGCTGATCGAAGCGCGCGATCACGCTTGCCTGTTTTTTCGTCTCGATATTGGATACGCACCGGCCGCGCATGTCGGTTCGCTTGCCGCGCAAGCCGATATAGGTCGAGATTCCGGCCGACATTCCTCCTCATCCGCGCTTGGTTATCCACGCCCAGTGGACACGCTTTTTTGCGCGCATTGGCTCGCAGCCAAAGCGGACCGTAGAATACGACCCACCCGAGACGCACCGGACGAACCGCTTAGATCAAAACGGCAAGCAACTTGCATGGGACGGGAGTAAAGCGTGCCGCTTGATCCCGTGAAGAGCTATTCGGCGACGTTGCAGGTCGTCGACGACAAAAAGGCGCCGCACGCCGCGCTGATGGACGAATCGCTGAAGACGGCAATCACGCGCTTCGGGCCGAATCCGCGCGTCGCGGGCACGGCCGAGCTGGGCAATCGCAAGACGACGCTGCGCGAACAGCATTGCAGACGCTGATGAAAGTGCTCGACGACTGGTTCCCGCACGCGACGGCGCCTCTTCTGCGCGGTTCTGGGTCGGCCGCCGCCGATGACGCCCGACGGCGCGCCGCTGCTCGGGCCGTCCGGGCATCGACAGGCTGTGGCTCAATCTCGGACACGGCTCGACGGGCTGGGCGATGTCGCTGGGCTCGGGGCTTGCGGTCGCCGATCTCGTCACGCAGCGCAAGCCGGACATCGATCTCGACGGGCTGACGCTGGCGCTATCGCACGTGATGAACGGCGTGCGGAGGTCCGCGTCGCACGTCATGCATAGACGACGTGCACGCTCGCCAGCGACCGGTACCGCGCGCCATTGCGGGCCAATGTGCTCGAATACAGTGTCAGCGAATCGAAACGCGCGATCAGTTCGCCTTGCAACTCGGTTGCGGGACCGACGGCCGCTGCGTCGTGCCGGTATCGCGCAAGCGTCACATGTGGCCGGAAAGTGCGGGCATCGACGGGCAGGCCGAGCGCGATCATCGACGAGCGCACGCGCCAGTCCAGCGCGACGAACTCATCGGACATCGCGAGCGTCGCGACCGTCAGACGCGGATGCGATGCGCGCGGCCAATGTTCGATCTTCGTGACAGGGGTGAGTTGTAGCGGCACCGTCTCGCGCGTCAGTGCATCGATCAGCGCCGCGCTTTTCTCGTGCGGCAACATGCCGATAAACGTCACGGTCAGATGCAGTTGTTCGTAAGGCACGCGGCGCGCCGTCGAAGGAACGGCGATCGACGTGAGCGCATCGCGCGTCGCGGCGTCGGGCACGAGCGCGATGAAGCAGCGCTGATAGTCCTGCTGCGTGTCCTGTCCGGCCGGATCGCCGTTCGCGGACGCATTGTCGAATGCCGTGTCTGCGCTTTCTTCTGGATCAGGCTGCGGATCGGTGCGTTGCATCGTTCTGTCTCCGTACGCTTTCCCGCTCATCGACACATTATCGCCTGATGCAAAGAAAAAACCGGGTCGCTCTTGCGAGCGCCCGGTTTTCTTCTGCTTGTACTACTGCGCGGCACGGTTTAATGCGTCCGCGTCTGTCTCCACTTCCTCTGTCGACCGGAGTTGGTGCTTTAGCGCCTTACTCCGGTCCCACGCAGAGCGCATTAGGAGCAGCGAGCCCGCGATGCATGCCGCGCGCCCACGCCCGAACGCGAGGCTTAACGCGGCAGCTCCGAATGCCCCATCAGGTACGCATCGACGGAGCGCGCGCACTGGCGGCCTTCGCGGATCGCCCACACGACGAGCGACTGGCCGCGGCGCATGTCACCTGCCGTGAACACCTTGTCGATGGACGTGTAATAGGCCTTGTCGCCTTCCGTCGACGCGCGCACGTTGCCGCGCGCATCCTTGTCGACGCCGAACGCCTCCAGCACGGGCGACACCGGCTGCGTGAAGCCCATTGCAAGCAGCACGAGATCGGCCTTCATTTCGAACTCGGAGCCCGGCACTTCCTGCATCTTGCCGTCCTTCCATTCGACGCGCGCCGCGATCAGCTTCTCGACCTTGCCGTTCTTGCCTTCGAAGCGCTTCGTCGCGACAGCCCAGTCGCGCTCGCAGCCTTCCTCATGCGACGACGACGTGCGCAGCTTCACCGGCCAGTACGGCCACACGAGCGGCTTGTTTTCCTCTTCCGGCGGTTGCGGCAACAGCTCGAACTGCGTGACGCCCTTCGCACCATGACGGTTCGACGTGCCGACGCAGTCCGAACCCGTATCGCCGCCGCCGATCACGACGACATGCTTGCCCTTCGCGAGCAGTTGATCGGCCACCTTGTCGCCCGCGTTGACCTTGTTCTGCTGCGGCAGGAACTCCATCGCATAGTGGATGCCCGCGAGTTCGCGGCCCGGCACCGGGAGATCGCGCGGCGTTTCGGAGCCGCCCGTCAGGATCACCGCGTCGAACTGTTCCTTCAGCTGGTCCGGCGTGATGGTTTCCTTCGCGGTGTTGCCGATGTGCGCCGGAATCGCGTCCTTGCCGACGAACACGCTCGCGCGGAACGTCACGCCTTCCGCTTCCATCTGGCGCATGCGGCGGTCGATCAGCCACTTCTCCAGCTTGAAATCGGGGATGCCGTAACGCAGCAGGCCGCCGATGCGGTCGTTCTTTTCGAACACCGTCACGTCATGACCGGCGCGCGCGAGTTGCTGCGCGGCGGCGAGACCCGCAGGGCCCGAACCGACGATCGCGATCTTCTTGCCTGTCTTGTGCTTCGGCGGCTGCGGCGCGACCCAGCCTTCGGCCCAGGCCTTGTCGATGATCGCGTGCTCGATCGACTTGATGCCGACCGGGTCGTCGTTGATGCCGAGCGTGCACGCCGCTTCGCACGGCGCCGGGCAAATGCGGCCCGTGAATTCGGGGAAGTTGTTCGTCGAGTGCAGGACTTCGATCGCGTTCTTCCAGTCCTGGCGGAACACCAGATCGTTGAAGTCCGGGATGATGTTGTTCACCGGGCAGCCGTTGTTGCAGAACGGGATGCCGCAGTCCATGCAACGAGCGCCTTGAATCTTCGCTTCGTCGTCGGTCAGCGCCGAGACGAATTCCTTGTAGTGCTTCACACGCGTGAGGGGTGCTTCGTACGCCTCGTGGCGGCGTTCGAACTCGAGAAAACCGGTTGCCTTGCCCATGTGGTTCTCTATGTCTATCTGAATCGGTGAGGGGATCGGCGCCCGCCGCCTGCGTTTCCGGTGCGTCCGGTTCGCAGGTGGCGGGTGCGCTTCGTTATGTCGTCAGTGGCTTTGTCAGGAAACGATCAGGCCGCGAGCACTTCCTTGCTGGCCTTCTTCGCGCCCATTTCGCCCAGCGCGCGCTTGTATTCGGTCGGGAACACCTTCACGAACTGACGGCGCGACGCATCCCAGTTTTCAAGCAGCGCCTTTGCGCGCGGCGAACCCGTGAACTGGAAGTGACGTTCGATGAGCCCCTTGAGCAGCGCTTCGTCGGTCTGGCCCGTGTGCCACAGTGCCTTGTCGACCGTGCGTTCCTGTTCGGCCTGTTGCAGCACCGGTTCGAGCGCGACCATCGACTTGTTGCACTTCGCAGCGAACGTGCCGTCCGGGTCGTACATGTAAGCGATGCCGCCCGACATGCCCGCCGCGAAGTTGCGGCCCGTCTCGCCGAGCACGATGACCGTGCCGCCCGTCATGTATTCGCAGCCGTGATCGCCCGTGCCTTCGACGACGGCTGTCGCGCCCGAGTTACGCACGCAGAAGCGCTCGCCCGCGACGCCGCGGAAGAACGATTCGCCTTCGATTGCGCCGTACATCACCGTGTTGCCGATGATGATGTTCTCTTCGGACTTGCCGCGGAAATCGTTGGTCGGACGCACGATGATGCGGCCGCCCGACAGGCCCTTGCCGACGTAGTCGTTGCCGTCGCCGACGAGATCGAGCGTGACGCCCTTCGCGAGGAACGCGCCGAAGCTCTGGCCCGCCGTGCCCTTCAGCTGGATGTGCACCGTGTCGTCGGGCAGGCCGTCGTGGCCGTACTTCTTCGCGATCGTGCCGGACAGCATCGCGCCGACCGTACGGTTCACGTTGCGCACCGGCTGGATGAACGACACGTGCTCGCCCTTCTCGATCGCGGCCTTCGCCTTTTCGATCAGCGTGTGATCGAGTGCGCGGTCCAGACCGTGATCTTGCGATTCGACGTGCAGACGCGCGACGCTCGCCGGCACGCTCGGCTGGTAGAACACGCGCGAGAAGTCGAGACCCTTCGCCTTCCAGTGCTCGATGCCCTTCTTCATATCGAGGAATTCGCTGTGGCCGATCAGGTCGTCGAACTTGCGCACGCCCAGTTGCGCCATGATTTCGCGCACTTCTTCGGCGATGAAGAAGAAGAAGTTCACGACGTGTTCCGGCTGGCCCTGGAATTTCGCGCGCAGTACGGGGTCTTGCGTCGCGACACCGACCGGGCACGTGTTCAAGTGACACTTGCGCATCATGATGCAGCCTTCGACGACGAGCGGCGCCGTCGCAAAGCCGAATTCATCCGCACCGAGCAGCGCGCCGATCACGACGTCGCGGCCCGTCTTCATCTGGCCGTCGGCCTGCACGCGGATACGGCCGCGCAACTGGTTCAGCACGAGAGTTTGCTGCGTTTCCGCGAGGCCCAGTTCCCACGGCGTGCCTGCATGCTTGATCGACGAGAGCGGCGATGCGCCCGTGCCGCCATCGTGGCCCGCGATCACGACGTGATCGGCCTTCGCCTTCGCGACACCTGCAGCGACCGTGCCGACGCCCACTTCCGACACGAGCTTCACCGAAATGCTCGCCGACGAGTTCGCGTTCTTCAGATCGTGAATGAGCTGCGCGAGGTCTTCGATCGAGTAGATGTCGTGGTGCGGCGGCGGCGAAATGAGGCCGACGCCCGGCACCGAATAACGCAGCTTGCCGATGTACTCGGACACCTTATGGCCCGGCAACTGGCCGCCTTCGCCCGGCTTCGCGCCTTGCGCCATCTTGATCTGGATCTGGTCCGCCGACGCGAGGTATTCCGCCGTCACGCCGAAACGGCCCGACGCGACCTGCTTGATCTTCGAGCGCAGCGAATCGCCGTCCTTCAACGGGATGTCGGTGACAACCTCGTCGCCGAGAATGGCCTTCATCGTGTCGCCGTTCTTGATCGGGATACCGCGCAGTTCGTTGCGATAGCGGTTTTCGTCCTCGCCGCCTTCACCCGTGTTCGACTTGCCGCCGATACGGTTCATCGCGACGGCCAACGTCGCGTGCGCTTCCGTCGAGATCGAGCCGAGCGACATCGCGCCCGTCGCAAAGCGCTTGACGATTTCCTTCGCCGATTCCACTTCGTCGAGCGGGATCGCCTTCGACGGATCGACCTTGAATTCGAACAGGCCGCGGAACGTCATGTGGCGTTTGGTCTGGTCGTTGATCAGATGCGCGTATTCCTTGTACGTCTGATACGAGTTGCTGCGCGCCGAGTGTTGCAGCTTCGCGATCGCATCGGGCGTCCACATGTGGTCTTCGCCGCGCACGCGGTACGCGTACTCGCCGCCCGCTTCGAGCATGTTCGCGAGAACCGGGCTGTCGCCGAACGCTTCGCGATGCAGGCGAATCGCTTCTTCAGCCACTTCGAAGAGACCAATGCCGCTGACCTTCGACGCCGTGCCCTTGAAGTACTTGTTCACGAGATCTTCGGCGAGACCGACTGCTTCGAAAATCTGCGCGCCCGTGTACGACATGTACGTCGAAATGCCCATCTTCGACATGACCTTCTGCAGGCCCTTGCCGACTGCCTTCGTGAAGTTGTAGACGGCCTTTTCCGCCGACAGGTCGCCCTTCATGCCCGCTGCCATCTGCGCGAGCGTTTCCATCGCGAGGTACGGATGCACGGCTTCCGCGCCGTAGCCCGCGAGCAGCGCGAAGTGATGCGTCTCACGCGCCGAGCCCGTCTCGACGACGAGGCCCGTGCTCGTGCGCAGACCTTGCTGCACGAGGTGCGTATGGATCGCGGACGTGGCGAGCAGCGCCGGAATCGCGACGTTGTCGCGGTCAGTCTTGCGGTCCGACACGATCAGCATGTTGTAGCCGGACTTCACCGCATCGACAGCTTCCGCGCACAGCGACGCGAGGCGCGCTTCGATGCCTTCCTTGCCCCAGCCGACCGGGTAGCAGATATTCAGTTCGTACGAGCTGAACTTGCCGCCCGTGTACTGATCGATCGCGCGGATCTTCGCAATGTCCTTGAAGTCAAGCACCGGCTGCGACACTTCGAGCCGCATCGGCGGGTTGATGTTGTTCGTGTCGAGCAGGTTCGGCTTCGGACCGACGAACGACACCAGCGACATCACCATGTTTTCACGGATCGGGTCGATCGGCGGGTTCGTGACTTGCGCGAACAGCTGCTTGAAGTAGTGATAGAGCGTCTTGTTCTTGTTGGACATGACGGCGAGCGGCGAGTCGTTGCCCATCGAGCCGACTGCTTCCTCGCCTGCCTGCGCCATCGGCGCCATCAGGAACTTGAGGTCTTCCTGCGTGTAGCCGAACGCCTGCTGGCGATCAAGCAGCGCAGCCGCTTCGCGGCGCTCCGTGACGACGTCCTCCGCGCTCGGCTCGATTTCGTCGAGCTTGATGCGCACGGCGTCGATCCAGCTCTTGTACGGCTTCGCGTTCGCGAGGTTGTCCTTCAGCTCCTTGTCGTCGATGATGCGGCCGTGCTCCATGTCGATCAGGAACATCTTGCCCGGCTGCAGGCGCCACTTCTTGACGATCTTCGATTCGGGAATGGGCAGCACGCCCGCTTCCGACGCCATGATCACGAGATCGTCGTCGGTGATGATGTAGCGCGCCGGACGCAGGCCGTTGCGGTCGAGCGTCGCGCCGATCTGGCGGCCGTCGGTGAATGCGATCGCAGCGGGACCGTCCCACGGCTCCATCATCGCGGCGTGATATTCGTAGAACGCGCGGCGGTTGTCGTCCATCAGCGTGTGCTGTTCCCACGCTTCCGGAATCATCATCATCACCGCGTGGACGAGCGGGTAGCCTGCCATCACGAGTAGTTCGAGACAGTTGTCGAACGACGCCGTATCCGACTGGCCCGGATAGATCAGCGGCCACAGCTTCGGCAGGTCGTCGCCGAGCACGTGCGACGCGATCGCGCCCGTACGCGCGTTCAGCCAGTTGACGTTGCCCTTCACCGTGTTGATTTCGCCATTGTGGGCGATCATCCGGTACGGGTGAGCCAGCTCCCATGCCGGGAACGTATTGGTCGAGAAGCGCTGGTGCACGAGCGCCAGCGCCGACACAACGCGCTCGTCCTGCAGATCGCGGTAGTACACGCCGACCTGGCCCGCGAGCAGCAGGCCCTTGTAGACAACCGTGCGCGCCGAGCACGACGGCACGAAGTATTCCTTGCCGTGCTTGAGCTTGAGCGCCTGGATACGGTGGCTCGCCGTCTTGCGGATCACGTACAGCTTCCGCTCGAGCGCGTCCGTCACCATGATGTCCTTACCGCGGCCGATGAAGATCATGCGGATCAGCGGCTCGCTCGCCTTGACGGTCGGCGAAATCGGCATGTTGTGGTCGACAGGGACGTCGCGCCAGCCGAGCACGACCTGGCCTTCGGCCTTCACCGTACGCTCCAGCTCCTGTTCGCACGCGAGACGCGATGCATGCTCCTTCGGCAGGAAGATCATGCCGACGCCATATTCGCCCGACGGCGGCAGCGTCACGCCCTGCTTCGCCATTTCCTCGCGGTAGAACGCGTCCGGAATCTGGATCAGGATGCCCGCGCCGTCGCCCATCAGCGGATCGGCGCCGACGGCGCCCCGGTGATCGAGGTTCTCGAGGATCTTCAGGCCTTGCTGGATGATCTCGTGGCTCTTTTTGCCCTTGATATGCGCAACAAAGCCGACGCCGCATGCGTCGTGCTCGTTCTGCGGGTCGTAAAGACCCTGCGCGGCGGGAACCGTGGAAATCGGCTGCTGGTGGTCGTTCATGGGGACACCGTCTGTCAGGGGCCGTGGGGCCGTTAAACCGTTTTGTTGTTGCCCGCAGTTTCAACTTCAACTGCGCGGGCGGCCGCTTAGTCGTGCGACATGCGCGATATTGCAGTTGCACATTCGGACGCCGGAAGTCGAAATATACGCGACGAATCAAAGGAATAGCAAACAAAATCTGATGTTCGAGCCCCTATTATCAATGTGGTGCATTTTTCTCTGAATTAATTGGTTCCACATCAAAAAGGGGCAAAAGAAAACGGCATTCGCAGATGCCGTTCGCTTTCTCTTACTGCTGACAAACCCTTGATCACAAAAGGCTTTATTGGGTTTGCGGCGTCTCGCGGACCTTGCGCGGCCGGCCTCGCGGCAGCGGCGACACGCGCCGGTTCGCCGCCCGCGCCGCCCACTCGCGATACGAGTCGCTGCCGAGCACCCACCCCTTCAGCGTGGCCTGCTGAAGCTGGCTCGCTTCGCGTTCGTCGAGCGGCTGCTCGCACAGTTCGCGGTAAGCGCGCTGTCGTTCGAACGGTGTATTCCCGAGCGACCAGTACAAGCGATGGTCGGTAATGAGACTGTCTAAGGTCAGCCCGATGTGATGCCGATAACTGGACCATCGATAATCTTCGGGCGCGCTCACCAACTGGTTGCGCACCGGCGACATTTCGACGACGCGGCTCGCGAGCAGGAAGTACTTCTCGCCTTCGATGACCGTCGCGCGATAACGGCCTTCCCACAACGTGCCGCGTCGCGAGTAACGACGGTTGAAGTGCGCGACGTAGCGCCGGCCGACTGCCTGCATTGCTTTGGGCAAGCTCGATTCGTCGGTGGGCGTGACGAGCAGTTGCACCGCACCTGGCATCAGCGCGTATGCGTGAACGGACAGATGGTGATCGCGCGAAGCCGCCTTCAGGCAATCGATGAACAGTTCGTAATCCTGGTCGTCGACGAATGCGGGCTGCTGGTCGAGTCCGCGCAGGATCACGTGCTGCGGCTGGTCGGGGACATAAAGACGTGCAAGCCGTGCCATGCTGGATTATCCAAAGTCGCGTTGGTACATACCCGAAGGTCCGAAAAGCTGCGCCGGCGCGACCTCACGCGCCGTACGGGTCTGCCGGAAACGGCATAAAGCCCAGGCAGAACGCTCTAACCGGCGCCATGGTTTGTTTGAAACGTTGTGGTCATAATTAGCGGGCCTTTTTTGGAGGAGCACAAATGAAATTAAAACAGGCCTTTGGGATCGCGACGCTAGCTTGCATGACAACCGCAGCGCACGCGCAATCGGCCGGCAGTATTTACGTTACAACCGGGTGGTTCCATCTTGCGCCGCAATCCAGCAGTCAGCCGTTGAGAGAGACAAACGTCGGCGGTTCGCCCGTCAACGTCACGGTACCTAACTCTGGCGCCTCGCTTGGCGATGGCGACACCCTTGGTTTCACGGCCGGCTATTTCATTACCGACCACATCGCCACCCAGTTCGACATCGGCATTCCGCCGCAATTCGATCTGAAAGGCACAGGCGCATTTGCGCAGTACGGCAAGATCGGCTCGGCCAAACAGTGGAGCCCGACACTGCTGCTGAAGTACTACTTCAATCAGCCGCAAGCGAAGTTCCGCCCGTATGTCGGCATCGGCGTGAGCCGCATCTGGTTCACCGACGAGCACATCACGAACGGCACCTTCCAGAACAACGTCCTGCATGGTCCGACCACGGTGACCACGGATAGTTCGTGGGAGCCCGTGTTTAATGCCGGCTTCACGTACGCGTTCACGGATCACTGGTTCGCCGGCTTCTCGATTTCGTACCTGCCGCTCAGCACGACAGCCAAGCTGAACACCACGGCGAGCACACCCGTCGGCCCGTTGACCGTGCAATCCGAAACGAAGATCCGCCTGAACCCGATCGTCACGTACGTGAGCCTCGGATACCGCTTCTAACACAACAGGTTAGTCGAGATTTTCGGGCTTGAACAACGCCGTCACGTTAATCCGCGACGGCGTTCTGCTTTCAATCCCATCACGATACTCGTATGGACGTGCCTTCGTCTCCGGCGTATCGCGACATCGTTTCCGCCACTTGCGACCATGCCTGCTCGCGCGCGCGAGTCGTTGTAAATTTGACTGACACGCAAAGCCTGCCGGCGCAATTTCTGCCGCATGCTGTGCGCATCATCTGACGCAAAGCGCGTCGTCGATGCATGTTATGGCGCAGGTTGCGGAGCCTCGCGCCAGGCGGGCACCGAAGTTGCGTCAGATGAGATTTCCCGCGCTGTGTTGCGGGCATGTTCAACCACCCTCATCGACGGAGCGACCATGACAGCACTACCTAATACGCGAGATGCCATCGGCGAATCCTGGACAACGACGGGGCGTCGTGCGCGCCGCATCGCGCGCCATAGCCGGCATGCCGCTGAAGACATTGCCAGTGAACTGCGCACACTGATGGCGGAACTCGAGAACTCGCTCGGCGACGGCACGCAGGCCGATGCCGCGGCCATCAGGACGCAATTGCGCAAACGGCTCGACGATGCGCGCTCACGCCTGAACGATACGCGCGACGTAATGCGCGACCGCGCACAAGCAGCGTTTCACGATGCCGACGACTACGTGCACGAAAACCCATGGCGGACAATTGCGCTCGTCGGCGGCGTCGCGCTGATCGCGGGAGCGCTCATCGCACGAGGCGGCATGCGTTGATGTGCTGATGTGCTGATGTGCTGATGTGCTGATGTGCGTGCTAATGCGCTGACTGAACGAACCAGGCTGAACGGTCAGGCAACTGGATCGGCTGGACATCGGATCGGCTGGACATCGGATCGCGGCAAAGGACAGGACGCTGTGCACGGCTGCGCGCCGGCGCGCGGTTGTGCACAGCATGCGCATGTCGTTGCGATCCGTTGTGATCTGTTGTGACCGCGCGTCTGCGGCTTCACACACGTGCGTTGCACGTTGCACGGCGCGCGGTCCGCGGTCCGCGGTCCGCGTTGCGCGTGACGGTGAGCGTGAGCGTTCTTTCGTCACCTTCACGGCGGACACCGGCTGAGCATCGCGTGTCAAACGCGGCACACGTATGGCATCAATTACCGTCGACGACGAAGAGCCGTTGGTATTCCTTCGACGCGTAACGATCCGTCATGCCCGCGATGTAATGCGCGATCAATCGCGGCTGCTTCGCTGCGTCCGCCGTCTGGTAATCCGGCGGCAACAGCCGAGGGTCGTCGATGAAAGCATCGAACAGACCGATGATCACGCGCCGCGCCTTGCTCGCCATGCGCATCACCCGATAGTGCCGATACAGGTTCTTGAACAGAAACTGCTTGAGCGCCGCGGCCTGCGCAGCGATGGCTGCGCTATGCGCGACGAGCTGCGGCGCACGCCGCACATCGTCGAGCGATGTCGGCGCATGGCGCGCGATGTTGCGCGTCGTCGTGTCGATCAGATCGACGATCAGCGTGTTGATGATGCGGCGAACCGTCTCGTGAATCAGCCTGCGCCCTTCGATGTGCGGATAATCGCGGCGCGCCGCCTCATAATGCGTGCGCCATAACTCGACTTCCGCAAGCTGGTCGATGGTGAGCAATCCCGAGCGCAGACCGTCGTCCACGTCGTGATTGTTGTACGCGATTTCGTCGGCGAGATTTGCGATCTGCGCTTCGATCGACGGTTGGCGTCCTTGCAGAAAACGCTCGCCCAGTTCACCCAGACGCCGCGCGTTTTCGCGCGAGCAATGCTTGAGAATGCCTTCGCGCGTTTCGAAGCACAGATTCAGGCCATCGAATGCGCCGTAGTGTTCTTCGAGATCGTCGACGACGGCAAGGCTCTGCAGATTGTGCTCGAAGCCGCCGTACTCGCGCATGCATTCGTTGAGCGCGTCCTGTCCCGCGTGGCCAAACGGCGTATGACCGAGATCGTGTGCAAGCGAGATTGCTTCGACGAGATCCTCGTTCACGCGCAGATTGCGCGCGACGGAACGCGCGATCTGCGCGACTTCGAGACTGTGCGTGAGCCGCGTGCGAAACAGATCGCCCTCGTGGTTCACGAACACCTGCGTCTTGTATTCGAGCCGCCGGAAAGCCGTGGAGTGAACGATGCGGTCGCGGTCGCGCTGATACTCGGTGCGCGCGCTCGGCGGCGGTTCGTAATGGCGCCGCCCGCGCGACTGCGAAGAGTGTGCGGCGTACGGGGCAAGATGTGCTTCGAGCGCGACAATGGAGGGCAACGACGCGGCGCCCGTGGCGTCACGTGATCCGATCAGATTGTCGCTGCGTGTTTCACTCACCGATGTCTCCGAATCCGAAGCGACGCCCTCATGCCACTGCGCTGGCTACGCGTCGCGTCAGGCGCCGACGCTCGCGTCGAGCGTCTGTAGCACGACGTCATCTGGTGCGCGCGTGATCAGTGTGTCGCCGAAACGCTTCAGCAGGATGAACTTGATTTCGCCCGCTTCCGCTTTCTTGTCGACGCGCATCAGATCCACATAGCGCGACGCGCCGAGAGCGGGTGCGCTGGTAGGGAGATGCGCGGCCCTGATGACGGCAACGAGTCGCTCGCGCGCGGCTTCGTCCAGGTGACCGAGTCGCACCGACAGATCGGCCGCCATCACCATCCCGCAGCCGACTGCTTCGCCGTGCAGCCATTCGCCGTAGCCGAGGCCCGCCTCGATCGCGTGACCAAATGTGTGGCCGAAATTGAGGATCGCACGCAGACCGCCTTCGCGTTCGTCGGCCGCCACCACGGATGCCTTGATTTCGCACGAACGCTTGACGGCTTCCGCGAGCGCCTGCGGCTCGCAGCGGTTGAGCGCTTCGACGTTCGCCTCGATCCATTCGAAGAACGCTGCGTCGGCGATTGCGCCTGTCTTGATGACCTCCGCGATGCCGGCGGCGAGTTCGCGCGCGGGCAGCGTGCGCAGCGCGCCGATATCGGCGATCACCGCTTGCGGCTGGTAGAACGCGCCGATCATGTTCTTGCCGAGCGGGTGATTGATACCCGTCTTGCCGCCCACCGACGAATCGACCTGCGACAACAGCGTGGTCGGCACCTGGATGAACGGCACGCCGCGCATGTAGCAGGCAGCGGCAAATCCTGTCATGTCGCCAATCACGCCGCCGCCGAGCGCGATCAGCGTGGTCTTGCGATCGGCGCGCGCGCCGAGCAGCGCGTCGAAAATCAGATTCAGCGTTTCCCAGTTCTTGTGCGCTTCGCCGTCGGGCAACACGACCGTCGTCACGTCCTTGCCGAGCGGCGCGAGCGCCTTGCGCAACGCGTCGCCGTACAGCGGATCGACAGTCGTATTGGTGACGATGGTGACGGACGAGCCGCGAATGTGCGGGGCGAACAGTTCGGTCTTGCCGATCAGATCGGCGCCAATGTGGATCGGATAGGCGCGCTCGCCCAGTTCGACGTTGACGGTAATCATGGAGGTCATCTCGTCATTATGACGCAGGAGACTTGGCGACGCCCGCCATCTCGAGCTGCATCAGCACCATGTTGACGAGCCCGTTGACCGACGGGCGGCCCGTTTCGATCACGAAATCGGCGCATTCGCGGTAGAGCGGATCGCGGACTTCGTAGAGCGCCTCGAGACGCCCTTTCGGGTCCTCGGTCTGCAAAAGCGGCCGGTTCTTGTCGCGGCGCGTGCGCAGCCACAGGTCGTGCGGATTCGCGCGCAGATAGACGACGATGCCGTGCTGGCGCAGTGCTTCGCGGTTTTCAGGGCGCAGCACCGCGCCGCCGCCCGTCGCGAGGACGATGTTTTCGCGGCCGGTAAGCTCGGCGATCACTTGCGCCTCGCGGTCGCGAAAGCCCGCCTCCCCTTCGAGTTCGAAGATCACGGGGATGCGCGCGCCCGTGCGCGCCTCGATTTCGTGGTCGGAATCGAAGAACGCGCGATCCAGCCGGCGCGCCACGGCCCGGCCCACGGTGGTCTTGCCCGCCCCCATGAGCCCTACGAAAAAAACGTTGGCGTGTGCGTCCCGCGCTTGCAACTTATCCTCTGGCTAATCCGGTGTAGTTCGTGCGGCAGCTTACTGGCAAAGCGCCTGCCTTGTCGAGCCTGACGGCCCGCGCGCTTGCGTCCCGTCCGACGTTCGGCCCCCGCCTGTGGCGCCTTGCCCGGCGATCCGTCAATTCGTCTGCACAACCCTCGGCGTAATGAAAACGACGAGTTCGCTGGTCAGATCGCGATGGGCGCGGTGACGGAAAAATGCGCCCAGAAGCGGTATTTTGCCCAGGAGCGGCACGCGCGTCACATCATCGCGGTCGTCGGCCTCGTAGATTCCGCCGATCGACACCGTCCCGCCGTCCTCCACCTCGACGCGCGTCTGCACGTGCTTGGTATTGATCGCGGGCCCGGACGCTGTCTGCTCGCCGACGCTGTCCTTCGCGACATCCAGATCCAGCACGACCCGGCCGTCAGGCGTGATTTGCGGCTCTACCTCCAGTTTGAGGCTCGCGCGGCGAAACTGCACGCCCGACACACCTTGCCCGACTTTCGCCTGATACGGCAGCTCCGTGCCCTGCTCGACGATCGCCTTCATCCGGTCCGCCGTCACCACGCGCGGGCTCGACACGATCTGGCCGCGCCCTTGCGCTTCGAGCGCGCTAAGCTCGATGTTCAGAAGCCGCGTCGCTTGCGCGGCGAAAAGCGTCAGGCCCGCCGTGGCAGCGTCGAAGCCCGAAATCGGGCGCGCCGACAGATCGAAGACCGCGCCGTCCTTGCCGCCGACAAGGCCCGTCGCCTTTCCGTCCTCACTCGCGGCTGCCATCGACAGCTTCACGCCGAGATTGCGCGAGAAGCCCTTCTCCGCTTCGACGATCCGCGCCTCGATCAGCACCTGGCGCGTCGGCCGGTCGAGCGACGCGACCAGTTCCGCGATCTGCACGAGGCGCGCTTCGAGATCGGTGACGAACAGCAGATTGGTGCGCGCATCGGCCATCGCCGCGCCACGCTTCGACAGGACGCGCTGATTGCCCGACGCTGCAAGCAGCTTGCGCAGTTCGTCGGCGTGCGCGTAGTGCAGTTCGAACGTGCGGCTCGCGAGCGGCTCGAGTTCGGCTGCCCGCGCGTGGGCCTCGAAACGCTGACGCTCGCGCGCGGCGAGTTCCGACAGCGGCGCGACCCAGATCACCTTGCCGCGCTGCTCCATCGCGAGGCCGTTGACGTCGAGCAGCGTATCGAACGCGGTGCGCCACGGCACATTGTCCAGATGCAGCGTGACCGTGCCCCGCGCCTTTTCGCTCGCGACGATGCTGAGGCCCGTGAATCGCGCGAACGCGCCGAGCACGGCGCCCAGCTCGGCGTGCTGAAAGTGCAGCGTGATTGGCCTGTCGGCGGGAAGCGCGTCGGATGCGCTCGTGCTCAGACGAGCGGCGGGTGCAAGCGGGACGGGCGGACCTTCGAGCGCTTCATGCTGTGCTTCATGCCGTACTTCCTGCTGATCTTGCCGTGCTTCTTTCTGTGCCTCGCTTTCTGTCTTGCGCCGAGGTTCGGCGTCATCGCGTTCGGCGGAAAGCGCCCGCTCGGACTCCAGCGGCGGCGCCTTCGCATCGGCTGTCGATACGCCACCGTCATCCGCTGCATCGAGCACGAACGGATTCGCGACGTCCGTCGTAATCACGCGCGGCAACGGCGGCATGCCGGCCGGCGCGATCGCGTCATCGAACGGCATGTTCGAGGGAAGCGGTGGCAACGCCGCGCGCGCCGCCATCGCGACGCAGGACGCGCACGCGAGAAGCCATCGTATGTTGTGCGGGCGCATCATTCGACGGCCTCCGCAAGCGTGAACGAATGCATGCTGCCATCGCGCTTCGCAAACGTGAGTGCGTTGGCATCGACATGAGCGACACGCTCGTCGCCCCACTGCTGCCCGCTTTCGAGTGTCTCTGCGCCATCGCCCGTTTCGATCAGCGCGAGCCCGCGCATGCGGTCGGCCAGCAGTCCGACGAGTCGTATCGATACCGGCGCGTCCTCCGATGCCGGTGCGAAAGTCGGTGGCTGGAACGGATCGTAGAACACGATCTCTTCGTCGGGATCGAATGCATCGGGATCGTTGCGCACAGTTGGGCGCGTGGCGCTCGGCACGGGATGAATCGCGTTGAACGAATGCAACGTCGCGCTCACCGACAATGCCTCGCCCTGGCGCTTGAGCGTCAATTCGTCGGGCACGACGAGCACGGGCAGGCTCGACAGGCCTTCGAGAAAATCGACGGTGTGATCGAAGTCGGCCTGCGCTGTCACGTGCAGCGGACGCATCGCGTCGAGCCCGCTTCCCGCCACCACGCCCGGCTCGATCTTCAGCAGCGTCACGTCGCTACGCGCCGCGAGCTGGGAGATAACGCGCACGTCGTCCGCGGAGCTCCATCCCGCCGGCACATGCGCGACAGGCGCCGCGCGGCGCAACGCTGGCAGTTGTGCAACAGCGGCTTGCGCTTCGCTCAATTTTCGCTGCGCGACTGACAAGGCATCGCTGCTCGTCTGCACGCCGCTCATATCCGCGGCGATCCACGCGTTCGCGCCGAGCGCGAACACGGCAACGGCAATCGACAGCGCAACAAGGCAGCGCCGCCGCGCGCTCCATGCTTCAAGCGGCACGCGCAGGCGCTCGGCGATTGCGTCCCCGAACGGCACGCGCTTAAACGGCACGCCGATGCGGCCGACCGTGGTTGTGTTCATTTCTCACCTCTCGTTTTCTGATGAACCGACGCGGACGCTTTAGCCTTTCCAGGCGGCCCGTCCCACTTCAAATTCGCCGTGAGTTCGATGGCAGTGGACGATTCCGTTGCGCTTGCCGTGCGGTGCAGATCGCTGAGACTGGCGTCCTTCACACCTCTCAATGCGGCGAGCCGGTTCAACCACGCCGACGCCGCCGCGTGATCCGTCGACACAGCAAGCATCTCCGTATCGCGCCCACGCTGCCTCAACTGCTTGACGACGACCGTGTCGGACGGCTCCTGACTCAACGCATCGAGCAGATCGAGCAAATGAACGAGCGGCTCCGAAAGCGTCGCTGCACGCTCGTTCTGCAAGCGCTCATTGCTGGCTTCGCCTGTCAGACGCGCATGTTCGGCAAGCGGCGATGCAAGCGCTGCGAGCCTGCCGTCGAGGTCTGCACGCTGTCTGTCGATACGCGTTCGCTCGAATGCCTGCCAACCCACCAGCACCGCCACGGCAACGCAACCGCAAAGCGCCGCAGCCGTCCATTCGACATAGCGGCGCCGGCGCGCAAGCCGTGCATCGCGCTGCCGGTGCGGCAACAGGTTGAAGCCGCCGACTTTGATTCGCGTTGCGTTCATTGCGCGATGTCACGCAGCGCAAGCCCAAACGCGACTGCCAAACAAGGCTCGTGCAGCAGGTCCGAAAACGGGACCGCGTTGCCGTCGCTGAACGACGAACAATCGAACGGCAACACGGAGCAGCCCAGCACATCGCCGATGTCGGCCAGGGAGAAGCACACGCCTTCGAGCAAGTCGATTTCGCCTCCGACCAGCGCGCACACATTCAGACTGGCTTCCGCGAGATCGCGCAACGCGTCAGCGACACACGAGTACTCGGGCGACGGATAGCGGATTTCCTCCGCGACGGTTTCACCGTCGATGCGCCAGCCGTAGACGCCGTCGCTGCCGATCCAGATCGCGGCGTAAGGCTCGTTCACTTCGAGTTCGAATGTCGCGGCATGACGCAACGCGCGCAGCGCCGCGTGCGGCTCCACGTCGACGGTGGTCAGCGTGATGTCCGCCATCGCCGCGCATTCGATCCGCGCTTCGAGGTGCTCGCGCGCCGTCGCCGCAACCGCGATTTCGCCCAGGCGCGGCGGCGTGTCCTCGACATACCAGTCGACGGCCAATGCGTGACGTTCGATGCCCGCGATCCGCTCGGCTTCCATCATCACGACGGGCTCCACGGCCGCCCGCCGATGCTGGCCGTTAACGCGGCCGGCGGGCAGATGCGCGGTGAACGTCGCGGAGCCGGGAATCGCCATCGCGCAGCGCAACGCCTGCGACGTGCAATGCTGCGGCACATGCCCGAGCGCCACGGCGAGCGTGCGCGCCACCGCCTGCCGGTCGACGATCTCCATGCCCGCCATCGCGCCTGGCGCAAGCGGCTCCGAAGCCACGCACTCGATGCGCACAGGGCCGCCCTTTCGCCCGCTGTAACTCACCACCACGATCCTGACCGCTTGCGCACCTACATCGATGCCGACTGCGTGCCGCCGCATCGTCATCCGTAACGAGTCTTTCAACGCCATACCTTCCCCCTCGGACACAAACCGACTCTGAAGGTCCGCGTCATTCGAATGACGCGGACAACGGGAAGGATTCTGCGCAGCGCGGCACGTTAGCGAAATTCGGCCGAATGGCTAATGGTCCGGCGAGCGATATCCAGCGACACTCAAACGAACTACAGTGTTCTCATAGTCGTGCGGTTGCGGCAGCCGTAAGCACGCCGAAAGCTGCCAGGTCGGGCGGCTATAATCGCGGGACCGTTTTTTGGTGTTCATATGCAATCCACGACTCCTACGTCTCCGCCTCCGGCACCGCCGAAGCGCAAACGTCCTCTCTGGCTCAAGATCATCCTCGGGTTTGTCGGGCTGATCTTCGCCGGCATCGTCTGTGTCATGCTCGTGCTGGGCTATGCGCTGGTCGTCGCGACGCCGAATCTGCCGTCGCTCGACGCGCTCACCGACTATCGCCCGAAAGTGCCTCTGCGCATCTACACGGCCGATCACGTGCTGATCGGTGAGTTCGGCGAGGAGCGGCGCGACATCGTGCACTTCCGCGACGTGCCGGACAATCTCAAGAAAGCCGTGCTCGCGATCGAAGACGCCCGCTTCTACGATCACGGCGGCGTCGACCTGACGGGCATCGCGCGCGCCGGCATTGTCGCGCTCACGAACGGTCACGCGACGCAGGGCGCGAGCACGATCACGATGCAGGTCGCGCGCAACTTCTTTCTTTCCAGCGAGAAGACCTACACGCGCAAGGTCTACGAGATGCTGCTCGCGTACAAGATCGAATCGAAGCTGAGCAAGGATCAGATTCTCGAGGTGTACATGAATCAGATCTATCTCGGCCAGCGCGCCTACGGTTTCGCGAGCGCCGCGCGCGTGTACTTCGGCAAGGACCTGAAAGACCTGTCGCTGGCTGAATGCGCGATGCTGGCCGGCCTGCCGAAAGCGCCGTCCGCGTACAACCCCGTCGTGAATCCGAAGCGCGCGAAAGTGCGTCAGGAATACATCCTTCAGCGGATGCTGGAGTTGGGCTATATCACGGAGAATCAGTACGAAATCGCGAGCCAGCAGCCGCTCATCGTGAAGGGTGCGGGCAAGGAGTTCAGCGTGCACGCGGAATACGTCGCGGAAATGGTGCGGCAGATGATGTACGCGCAGTACCGCGAAGAGGCGTATACGCGCGGCCTGAACGTCGTGACGACGATCGATTCCGCCGATCAGGACGCCGCCTATCACGCGCTGCGCAAAGGTCTGATGGACTACGAGCGCCGTCACGGCTATCGCGGCCCGGAGGCGTTCATCGATCTGCCCGCCGACACGGGAGAACGCGAGCAGGCCATCGACGATGCGCTGCTCGAACATCCCGACAACGGCGAGATCATCGCAGCTGTGGTGACGTCGGCGAATCCGAAGCAGGTGCAGGCAACGCTGATCGACGGCAACGTCGTGACGATTCAGGGCGACGGACTGCGCTACGCGTCGTTCGCGCTCAGTGCGCGCGCGCAGCCGAACCAGCGCGTGAGGCCCGGCGCCATCATCCGTATCGCCAAGAACGACGACGGCAACTGGTCGATCACGCAGTTGCCGCAGATCGAAGGCGCGTTCATTTCCGTCGTGCCGCAGGACGGCGCGATCCGCGCGCTCGTCGGCGGCTTCGACTTCAACAAAAACAAGTTCAATCACGTGACGCAAGCGTGGCGTCAACCGGGTTCGAGCTTCAAGCCGTTCATCTACTCGGCGTCGCTCGAAAAGGGTCTTGGGCCCGCGACCGTCATCAACGATGCGCCGCTCTTCTTCAGCGCCGCCGAGACGGGCGGCCAGGCATGGGAGCCGAAGAACTACGGCGGCGGCTTCGACGGTCCGATGTCGATGCGCACCGCGTTGCAGAAATCGAAGAACCTCGTGTCGATCCGCATCCTCAATCACATCGGCACGAAGTACGCGCAGCAGTACATCACGCACTTTGGCTTCGACGCGGACCGTCATCCCGCCTATCTGCCGATGGCGCTCGGCGCGGGTCTCGTCACGCCGCTGCAGATGGCGGCCGGCTACTCGGTGTTCGCGAACGGCGGGTATCGCATCAACCCGTATCTGATCGCGGAAGTCACCGATCAGCGCGGCGTCGTCGTCGCGCACGCGGAGCCGCTCGTCGCCGGCAGCAATGCGCCGCACGCGATCGAGCCGCGCAACGCATACGTGATGAACAGCCTGTTGACGAGCGTCGCGCAGCGCGGCACGGGCGCGAAGTCGAACGTGCTGAAGCGCACTGACCTCGCCGGCAAGACGGGCACCACCAACGATTCGCGCGACGCCTGGTTCGCCGGCTATCAGCACACGTTGTGCGCGATTGCGTGGATGGGCTACGACAACCCGCGCAGCCTGGGGGACAAGGAAACGGGCGGCGGGCTCGCGCTTCCTGTGTGGATCGATTACATGGGTCGCGCGCTGAAGGGCGTGCCCGAGTACAAGATGCCGATGCCGGAAGACGTGGTGACGCTCGGCGACGAACTGTATTTCGACGACTTCACGCCGGGCAACGGCTTCGTGTCGACCGTCGGCGTGACGCTACCGCCGCCGGAAGCGAGCGGTGCGGCAAGCGCCGCGCCCGCTCAGGTCGGCGCGCAGGAAAAAGAGGACATCATGAACCTGTTCAAAGGTCACTAGCTCCGCTCACGCCGGATCGCGTAAAAAACAAAGCCGCCGCGTGCTGAACGCGGCGGCTTTTTCTTTCTGGACACGCGCATCGGCATCATGCACGTCGATACGAAAACGAATGAGTTACGGCGCGATCCTCACCGGCTCGCCTGCCTGCTGTGTCGCGTATTCGGACAGCGCGGCGTAAAACTCGGTGCCGTTACGCGTGTCGCGCCACTCGCCGTCGACGTAACGGAAGTGATATCCGCCCGATTTCGCGGCAATCCAGATCTCCTGCATCGGCGGCTGAAGGTTCACGATGATCTTCGTGCCGTTCTCGAATTCAAGCGTCAATACGTTGCCGCTGCGCTCGAATTCGATGTCGGCGTCGGTATCGTCGAGCGCGCGCTCGACGGCCGCGAGCACGGCCTCGGCACGGGTCAGGTATTCACTGTCGGGCATGCTAAACTCCAGCGATTAATTGTTCAGGGACAGTCATGCGAGTCGTTTTCCGGATAAGCGCAGCGGCAACTGATGTACTGGCGCCCCGCGGATGGCCCCGCGCGATTGTAGCGACTCTGGCTATTGTCGCAGGTGTCGCGCTCAACGGCTGCGGACAACGCGGTTCGCTCTATCTGCCGACCGTTCCGCCTCTTCCGGCCAAACCGAACGAACAGACCCAGTCCTCGCCCGATGCAGTGAAACCCGGCTCCGAATCCGCTAGAGACTCCGTACCGGATACGTCGGGCACGCCGCTGTCCTTGTCGCCCGATACCGAATTGCGCACTGCGCCGAATGAGAATGCGCCCGCCCAACCGGCGTCGGGTGCATCTGATGCTCAATAAGACCGTCGCATGACTCAATCTGCCTTCGCCTATGTCGACGGCGTGCTGCACGCTGAAGGCGTGTCCGCCGTATCGCTTGCCGAGCAATTCGGCACGCCGCTTTATGTCTACTCGCGCGCGGCGCTCAGCGCCGCGTGGCACGCGTACGCTGACGCGTGCGTCGGCCGGCGCGCCACCGTGCACGTCGCCGTGAAGGCGAACAGCAACCTCGCCGTGCTCAATCTGTTCGCGCGCATGGGCGCGGGCTTCGACATCGTGTCGGGTGGCGAACTGGCGCGCGTGCTCGCAGCGGGCGGCAAAGCGGAAAACACCGTGTTTTCAGGCGTCGGCAAGAGCGTCGCGGAAATGCGCGAAGCGCTCGCGGCAGGCGTGAAGTGCTTTAACGTCGAGTCGATTCCCGAACTGGACCGACTGAACGCCGTCGCTGGCGAAATGGGCAAGAAGGCGCCCGTGTCGCTGCGCGTGAATCCCGACGTCGACGCGAAGACGCATCCGTATATCTCGACGGGCCTCAAGTCGAACAAATTCGGCGTCGCGTTCGACGACGCGCGCGCCACGTATCGCGCGGCCGCCGCGATGATGAACCTGGAAGTGGTCGGCATCGACTGCCATATCGGTTCGCAGATCACGGAAGTCGCGCCGTATCTCGATGCCGTCGACAAACTGCTCGAACTCGTCGACCAGATCGAAGCGGACGGCGTGAAGATCCGGCATATCGACGTGGGCGGCGGACTCGGCATCACATACGACGACGAAACGCCACCTGATATCGGCGACTTCGTGAGCACGCTGCTCGACCGGATCGACGCGCGCGGGCACGGTCATCGCGAAGTGTATTTCGAGCCGGGCCGCTCGCTCGTTGGCAACGCAGGCGTGCTGCTTACGCGCGTCGAGTTCCTGAAGCCGGGCGTCGAAAAGAACTTTGCGATCGTCGATGCGGCGATGAACGATCTCGCACGTCCCGCGATGTACGAGGCGTATCACGCGATTGAACCCGTCGTGCAGCGCAACGGCGACAAGCATCTGTACGATGTCGTCGGTCCCGTGTGCGAAAGCGGCGACTGGCTCGGGCGCGAGCGGGAACTGGCCGTGGAGCCGGGCGATCTGCTCGCGATCCGTTCGGCAGGCGCCTATGGCTTCACGATGAGCTCGAACTACAACACGCGTGCGCGCGCCGCCGAAGTGATGGTCGATGACGACAAGGCCTACGTCGTGCGCCAACGCGAAGAAGTGAAGGAACTGTTCGCGGGCGAATCGGTTCTGCCTGATAGAAGCTGAACACTTCGAACACTCGAAGCAAAAAGGCGATGCGTACAAAACGCATCGCCTTTTTTGTTGCCCTCTCCAGCTTCGCACGAGTGGCTAGTGTTCCGTTCCGTTGTTAACTGATCTATGTTCGCGTAGCATGTTGACGTCAGTGGAACGGGAGACATCAGCATGTCGATGGGACGACCTAAGGCGGAACTGGTGCTGAACGAAGACGAGCGCTCGCAACTGATATCGATCACACGTTCTCGCTCGATTTCGGCTGCGCTGGTCACGCGGGCGCGCATCGTGCTGGCTACGGCTGACGGAGAGCCCAACAGTGCGATCGCGCAGCGCCTGCAACTCACGCGCGCTACGGTGGGCAAGTGGCGTCTTCGGTTTCTGGATCAGCGCA
>NZ_WHNP01000004.1 GCF_009362735.1 Paraburkholderia franconis
GCCGGGCAATACCTGCGAGGACATCGCGAATGCGTTCTTTGCGGTGCTGCGCAAATCGGGCATCGAGAAGAACAGCCGCTGTGGCTATCCGATCGGCGCGAGCTATCCGCCGGACTGGGGCGAGCGCACGATGAGCCTGCGTCCCGGGGACAAGACGGTCCTCGAACCCGGCATGACGTTCCACTTCATGCCGGGGCTGTGGCTCGACGACTGGGGACTCGAAATCACGGAAAGCATCCTGATTACGGAGTCGGGTGTCGAGCCGTTCTGCAATACGCCGCGCAAGCTGTTCATCAAGGAGTAGTGCAATGCGGGCATCACCCATTCATGCCACTGTCGATTTCGAAGCGGACGGCGAACAGCACGGCTTTCTGAAGCTGCCGCATTCGCACGACGCGTCCGCGTGGGGCGCCGTGATGATCCCCATCACGGTGATCCGTCGCGGCGATGGCCCGACCGCTCTGTTGACGGGCGGCAATCACGGCGACGAGTACGAAGGTCCGATCGTGCTGTCGAAGCTCGCGTCGACGTTGAAGGCAAGCGAAGTGACGGGACGCGTGATCATCGTGCCGTTCATGAACTATCCGGCGTTTCGCGCGGGCAGCCGCACGTCGCCTATCGATCGCGGCAACCTCAACCGCAGCTTTCCGGGCAAGCCGGACGGCACGGTGACGGAAAAGATCGCCGACTATTTCCAGCGCTATCTGCTGCCGCTCGCGGATTACGTGCTCGATCTGCACGCGGGCGGGCGCACGCTCGACTTCGTGCCGTTCGCAGCCGTGCACGTGCTCGACGATGCGAAGCAGCAGGCGCGTTGCGAAGCGGCGATGTGCGCATTCGGCGCACCGTATTCGATGCGGATGCTCGAACTCGATAGCGTGGGTCTGTTCGATACGGCTGTCGAAGAAGCGGGCAAGGTGTTCGTGTCGACGGAACTGGGCGGCGGCGGAACGGCGACGGTCGCAAGTGTCGCCGTGGCAGAGAGCGGCGTGCGCGGCTTCCTCGCGAATGCGGGCGTGCTGCCGGCGGCATCTGCCGACGACGCGTCCGCGCGCACCACGACGTTGCTCGACATGCCGGACGGCACTTGCTACACGACGAGCGAGCACGATGGCCTGCTCGAATTGTGCAAGGACCTGGGCGACAACGTCGAAGCGGGCGAAGTGATCGCACGCGTTCATGACGCGACGCGCACGGGCGCAAAGCCGTTCGAATATCGCGCCAAACGCAGCGGTCTGCTCGCAGCGCGGCATTTCCCCGGGCTTGTGCATATCGGCGATACGGTGGCCGTGGTGGCCGATATCGTCGAGCGCGGTATTCCCGTTTCGACGGGCGCCGCGAAAACGTAGAGGCATGTGCCGATGATGAAACTCGATCGCTACGATCTCGCGATTCTTCGCATCCTCGCGCAGGACGGACGCATCACGAAGTCGCGTCTTGCGGAAGAAGTGAACCTGTCGATCTCGCCTGCGTGGGAGCGCGTGCGGCGGCTCGAAGAGAGCGGCGTGATTCGTGGCTATCGGACGGATATCGACTGGGCACGCGCATTCAAGGGCAGCCGCATCATCGTCGAGGTGACGCTCGCGCGGCATACGGCGCAAGATATGCGCCGTTTCGAAGAGCGCGTCGCCGCCGCCCCCGAAGTGACGCAATGTCACGCGACGGGCGGCGGCGTCGATTATGTGCTGCACGTGATGTCGCGCGACATCGATCACTATCAGCGCTTCATCGATGCGCTGCTCACCGATGAGCTGGGTATCGAGCGCTACTTCACGTATATCGTGACGAAGGTCGTGAAGAACGTGCCCGAGACGATGCCGGACTGGGCCTCGGATGCAATCAGCGGCGGCGAGTGAAGCCGTCAATGTAGGCCTAAGCGGGTGGCCAAAAAAAACTTCGCGTAGCGCGGCGCCAAAACAGAAAAAACACACAGCGCCAGCGTCCCGAACCAAAAAAACACGATGCGTATCGCCCGTACAGTAGCAGTCAGATATCGCACATAGGAGATCGTCATGTTGCTGGGTCATCCCGTTCTGTTCAAGTCGCTGTGTTACGTCGATGGCCGTTGGGTGCATAGCGAAACGGCATCCACGGTGGCTGTGCAGAATCCCGCGGATCAGGAAGTGATCGGCCACGTGCCGATGCTCGAAGCGCCGCAAATCACTCAAGCCGTCGACGCCGCGCAGCGCGCGTTCGAAACGTGGCGCTGGGTGCCCGTCGCGAAGCGCACGGCGTTGCTGTTGCGCTGGCACGAACTCGTGCTGCGCCATCAGAACGATCTCGCGGGCATTCTCGCGCTCGAGCAGGGCAAGCCGCTTGCCGAAGCTGCCGGTGAAATCGCGTATGGCGCGAGCTTCATCGAATGGTTCGCGCATGAAGGCAAGCGCCTGAACGGCCGCACGATTCCGACGCATATCGACGGCGCGCATCTCGGCACGATGATGGAGCCCGTCGGCGTGGCCGCATTGATCACGCCGTGGAATTTCCCGAACGCAATGATCACGCGCAAGGCGGCGGCTGCACTGGCAGCGGGTTGCACGATTGTCGTGAAGCCCGCGCACGAGACGCCTTTCTCCGCACTCGCGCTTGCGCAACTCGCGGAAGAAGCGGGCTTTCCGGCAGGCGTGTTCAACGTCGTGCTCGGCGAGCCGCAAATGGCGATGGAAACGCTCGTACGCGATCCGCGCGTGCGCACGGTGAGCTTTACGGGTTCGACGCGTGTCGGCGGACTCGTGATGCAGGCCGTCGCGCAAAGCGGCATCAAGAAGACGGCGCTCGAACTGGGCGGCAATGCACCGTTCATCGTCACGGAAGACGCCGATCTCGAACAGGCCGTGCGCGTGGCCGTGGGTGCGAAGTTCCAGACGTCGGGCCAGGACTGCTGCGCGGCGAATCGCATTCTGGTTGCACGCCCGATTTACGAAGCGTTCGTCGAGCGCTATGCGCAAGCCGTGCGCGCATTGAAAGTGGGCTCGGCATTCGAAGCGGGCAGCGAAGTGGGTCCGCTGATGCATCAGGCAGCGTTCGACGCAACGGTGCAACGCGTCGACGATGCGCGGGCGAAGGGCGCGCGCATTGTCGCCGGCGGCGCGCCGCATGCGCGCGGCGGCTGGTTCTTCGAGCCGACCGTGGTCGCCGATGCGGGCAAGGGCATGCGCATCTACGATGAAGAGAACTTTGCGCCCATTTCCGCCGTGTCGCCGTTCGACACGCTCGATGAAGCGATCGCCCGCGCGAACGACACGGAGTACGGCCTCGCCGCGTATCTCTGCGCGAAGGATCTGAACACGGTGTTCCAGGTGATTCGTCAGCTGGACTTCGCGATGGTTTCCGTGAACGGCGTGAAGTTCACGGGCGCACCGATTCCGTTCGGCGGCATGAAGGCATCGGGCCTCGGCCGCGAAGGCGGACTCGAAGGTTTCGAGCCGTTCGTCGAAACGCGTTACTACTGCCTCGGTCAATTGGGCTTGCCTGTCGCCGACGCTGCTTCTTGTGCTCATCGGCCACTTGCCGCTTGAGACTGTCATTCAACTATCGATCAGAAAACGGAGTTTCCCATGACCCAGCTCGATCAACTGTTTAGCGCAGACCGCGCACACTTCATGCACCCGTCGACGCACGCTCACGACCACGCGAGCGGCGCACTGCCCGGCCGCATCGTCACGGGCGCGAAGGGTATTCGCATCGAAGACCATCAAGGCAAGTCGTTCATCGATGCGTTCGCCGGCCTCTATTGCGTGAACATCGGCTACGGCCGCACGGAAGTCGCCGATGCGATCTACGAGCAGGCGAAGAAGCTCGCGTACTACCACACGTATGTTGGCCACTCGACGGATACGATCATCGAGTTGTCGTCGCGCATCATCGACTGGTCGCCGAAGGGCATGAAGAAGGTGTACTACGGCCTGTCCGGTTCGGATGCGAACGAAACGCAGATCAAGATCGTGTGGTACTACAACAATGTGAAGGGCCGCCCGAACAAGAAGAAGATAATTTCACGCCAGCGCGGCTATCACGGCTCCGGCATTGTCACGGGTAGCCTGACGGGCCTGCCGAGCTTCCATCAGCATTTCGATCTGCCCATCGAGCGCGTCAAGCATACGGTGTGTCCGCACTGGTATCGCCAGGCGCCCGCGGGCATGAGCGCAGCGCAGTTCGTCGACTATTGCGTCGAAGAACTGGAGAAGCTGATCGCCAAGGAAGGCGCGGACACGATTGCCGCTTTCATCGCCGAGCCCGTGATGGGCACGGGCGGCATCCTGCCACCGCCGGCCGGCTACTGGCCCGCGATCCAGAAGGTGCTGAAGAAGCACGACATTCTGCTGATCAGCGATGAAGTCGTGTGCGGCTTCGGACGTCTGGGCTCGAAGATGGGCGCGCAGCACTTCGGCATCGAACCGGATCTGATCACGGTGGCGAAGGGCCTGACGAGCGCATACGCGCCGCTGTCGGCCGTGATCGTCGGCGAGAAGGTGTGGGACGTGATCGCCCAAGGCTCGCAGGAACATGGCCCGATGGGGCATGGCTGGACGTATTCGGGGCACCCCGTTTGCGCCGCTGCCGCGCTCGCTAACCTCGACATCCTCGAGCGCGAGAACCTCACGCAAAATGCGGCCGACGTCGGCGGCTATCTGCTCGCGCAGATGCATGCCGCGTTCGACTCGCATCCCCTCGTCGGCGAAGTGCGCGGCGCGGGCATGCTTGCTGCTCTCGAATTCATGGCGCATAAGGAAGAGCGCCGTCCGTTCGATGCCGCGTTGAAGGTCGGTCCGCGTGTGTCGGCTGCCGCGCTGCAACGCGGGCTGATTGCGCGTGCGATGCCGCACGGCGACATCCTCGGCTTTGCGCCGCCGCTCATCACGACGCGTGCGGAAGTCGACGAGATCGTTTCGCTGACCAAGGCCGCCGTGGATGAAGTCGCATCGCAGGTGCTCAAGGATACGGCCACGGCATAACAGCGTCCTCGCTGAATTGCAATTGGCGTAATCGAGTGCGAAAGCGGCTCCATGCACCACGAGTGCATGGAGCCGCTTCGCATTTGTGCGCATTGCGTGTTATAAGCCCAAAGACAGGCTTTTCGTTCCTGAACCGGAAGAATGTCTTTGGAGACACGCATTGAAACTAATCGATAAAGCAAAGTTCTCTGCAACAGCCTTGGCAGTAGCCGGGCTTTTCACAACATCCGCGGGATTTCTCGAATCCGCACCGGCCTACGCCAAAGCCCCTCCCAAACAGCAGGTAGTACTCGATGCATCGGCCGTGGCCGTCGCGGACAAGTACAGCGCCGATGCCGCCGAGCAGATCTTCAAGGAAGGCGGCAATGCCGTCGATGCGGCCGTCGCGATCGCGTTCACGCTGGCTGTCACGTATCCCGAAGCGGGCAATATCGGCGGCGGCGGTTTCATGACGCTTTACATCAACGGCAAGCCGTATTTCATCGACTATCGTGAGCGTGCGCCGCTCGCCGCGACGCGCACGATGTATCTCGACGAACAGGGCAACGTCATCAAGGGCAAGAGCCTCTATGGCGCCGATGCCGTTGGCGTGCCGGGAACGGTTGCGGGCATGTGGGAAGCGCAGCATCGCTTCGGCAAGCTGACGTGGAAGCAGGTGCTGGCGCCCGCGATCAAATACGCGCGCGATGGATTCGAAGTCGACGAGCAGCTTGCGCAGCGCCGCGAAAATGCGGAAAAGGACTTTGGCGGCAAAACGAATTTCGACACCTATTTCGGCAATCTGAAACAGGGCGTCAATTTCAAGCAGCCGGATCTTGCGGCCGTGCTGACGCGCATCGCGAATCAGGGCGCGCGCGAGTTCTATAACGGCAAGACAGCCGACCTGATCGCCGCGTCGATGAAGAAGGACCATGGCCTCATCACGAAACGCGACTTGCAGGAGTACAAGGCCGTGTGGCGTCAGCCCGTCCAGGCGAACTGGAACGGCTATCGCGTGATCACTGCGCCGCCTCCGAGTTCGGGCGGTATCGGCCTCGTGCAATTGCTGAAGATGAAGGCGGACCGGAAGGACGACTTCAATAATGTCGCGCTCAATTCTCCGCAGTACATCCATCTGATTTCGGAAATCGAAAAGCGCGTGTTTGCGGATCGTGCGCAATACCTTGGCGATCCCGACTTCTACAAGGTGCCCGTTGCGCAACTGACCGACGACGCGTATATCGCGAAGCGTGCATCGGAAGTGAATCCAACCACGCCGTCGGACACGAAGAGCGTGCAGCCGGGGCTGGGCACGTCGATGCCCGAGAAGGCGGAGACGACGCATTTTTCGGTGGTGGACAAATGGGGTAACGCCGTCTCGAACACATACACCATCAACGGCTATTTCGGCTCGGGTGTCGTGGCGGAAGGCACGGGCATCGTGCTGAACGACGAGATGGACGACTTCGCGTCGAAGCCGGGCGTGCCGAACATGTTCGGCGTGGTGGGCAGCGACGCGAACTCGATCGAACCGAAGAAGCGTCCGTTGTCGTCGATGTCGCCGACCATACTGACGAAGGACGGCAAGGTGTCGCTCGTGATCGGTACGCCGGGCGGGTCGCGCATCTTCACGTCGATCTTCCAGGTGATCAACAATGTGTACGACTTCAACATGCCGTTGAACGAAGCCGTTGCTACGATGCGTTTCCATCATCAGCTGCTGCCCCCGAACACGATTTTCTGGGAGCCGTACAAGCCGATCGATGGAGACCTCGCGAAGCAGGTCGAAGCGAAGGGCTATACGTTGCAGGCGCAAAACTTCAACGGCGACATTCAGGCAATCAAGATCAACGGAGAGACGCCGCAACCCGTATCCGACCCGCGTGGACGCGGTGTGACGCGAGTGATACCGTAACAGCGTGACGTGCATCGGCACGCCGTGTTGATTCGCTTTGCAGCGGACATTGCCGGAATGGTGGTGTCCGCTGTTTTTACTTTCAGCAGCGGGAGAGAGCGATGAATCAGCCAGTCACACAAAACGATGCCACCGGGCCGCGCTTCGAAGGATTGAGCGCGGTGACGCTGGCGACGCACGACATGCAGCGCGCCGTTGCGTTTTACCTTGCGCTTGGATTTCCGCTTTCTTATGGCGGACCGTCCGAAGCATTTACGTCGTTTGCATTCGGCGGCACTTATCTGAATCTGATCGTCGATACGCGGGGGCCCGTTCACTGGTGGGGACGGGTTATCGTTCACGTGTCCGACGTGGATGCCGTCTATCGCAAGGCGCTTGCGGCGGGATTCACGCCCGAGGCCGCGCCCGCCGATGCTTCATGGGGCGAGCGGTACTTTCATATTAGCGATCCCGATGGACACGAGATCAGTATTGCAAAGAGGCTTTAGTGCTAAACATTCGCCGCCACGCAACGGGCAGCAAAACTGCTGCTGGCACGCCGTCGGGCGAAGCGGCAAATGGAGTAATATGAATGACACCCACGATCGCCACAATCACAAGAGCCCACGCGCAGAGTAACCCCTTCCGTGGAATGGAAGAACCCAGGAGCCACTGTGATGAAGGAATCCGAGCAGGAATTTGACGCGACGCTCGCTGCCCGGCAGCGCCGTTTCGAAGAAGACCTTGTCGACGCGTACGACGAGGAGCTGGAAATGGAAGTGGACGACCGTATCCTCGACGGCTCGGAGGGCTTTACGCCCGAGGCACGCGAAGCCCGCAAGCACTATTTCCGCGAGTTGTTTCGCCTGCAGGGCGAACTCGTCAAGCTCCAGGACTGGATCGTCAAGACGGGCCATCGCCTCGTCGTGATCTTCGAGGGCCGTGATGCGGCAGGCAAGGGCGGTGCGATCAAGCGCATCACGCAGCGGCTGAATCCGCGTGTGTGCCGCGTCGCCGCGCTGCCCGCACCGAACAACCGCGAACGCACGCAGTGGTACTTCCAGCGCTATGTGAGCCATCTGCCCGCAGGCGGCGAAATGGTGCTGTTCGATCGCAGCTGGTACAACCGCGCGGGCGTCGAACGCGTAATGGGCTTTTGTAACGACGACGAGTACGAAGAGTTTTTCCGCTCAGTACCCGACTTCGAAAAGATGCTGGTGCGCAGCGGTGTCCAGATCCTCAAGTACTGGTTCTCCATCACCGACGAAGAACAGGAAATCCGCTTCCAGGCGCGCATTCACGATCCGCTCAAGCAATGGAAGCTGAGCCCGATGGACCTCGAAAGCCGTCGACGTTGGGAGGACTACACGCAAGCCAAGGAAGTGATGCTGCAGCGCTCTCATATCCCCGAGGCGCCGTGGTGGGTCGTGCAGGCCGTCGACAAGAAACGCGCGCGCCTGAACTGCATTCATCATCTGCTAAGCCAGGTTCCTTATCACGAGATCGAGCATCCGTCCATCCTGTTGCCGGAACGCGTGTATCACGACGATTACATTCGCCAGCCCGTGCCGTCGTCGATGATCGTCCCCGAAGTCTATTGATTGACGCCCTGTTTATAGGGCTCAAATGAAAAGCGCGGCTTGTTGGCCGCGCTTTTTTGTTTGCCCTGTCGGGGCGAAAGACCGTCGATCAGAACGTATGCCGGAACACCCAGTACAGACACGCCGACAACGCGATCGACGCCGGCAGCGTCAACACCCATGCCAGCACGAGGCTGCGCACGGTGCCCCATTGCAGCCCCGAGCCGTTTGCAGCCATCGTGCCCGCAACGCCTGAGGACAGCACATGCGTCGTCGAGACGGGCAGGCCGTAGACGTCGGCGGCACCGATCGTCACCATCGCGACGAGTTCGGCCGACGCGCCCTGGCCATAGGTCAGATGCTGCTTGCCGATCTTCTCGCCTACCGTCACGACGATCCGCTTCCAGCCCACCATCGTGCCTAGGCCCAGCGCAATCGCCACGGCGACCTTGACCCATGTCGGAATGAACTTCGTCGCGTGATCCATCTGCTTCTTGAAGTTGTCGATCGCTTTGGCGTCGTCCGGCGCAAACGCGGGCTGGTTCGCTTTTTCCATCAGACGGATTGCCTCGGAGGCCACATACATGTTGTTGCGAACGTTATCGACCATGTCTTGCGGCACGTTCGCCATCGAACCCGACGCGCTGACCTGCTGGCCGATCTGTTCCGACAGCTTCTGCAGCGCGGGCACCGTCGCGGGCGTCAGTTGACGCGTGCGCACGTAGTTCTCGACTTCGGTGCGCGGCGCGGCGACGGGCGGCGCGCCCTCGGTCGCGTACTTACCGAGCGTGGTGGAAGCCTGCTGCGAAACCGCGAGGAACGTCTGCGTTTCCGTTGCGTTGACAGCCTTGTTCAGCGCATAAGCCGTCGGCACTGTGCCGATCAGGATCAACATGATGAGGCCCATGCCCTTCTGTCCATCGTTCGAACCGTGCGCGAATGAAACGCCCGTGCAGGTCAGAATCAGCAGCGCGCGAATCCAGAACGGCGGCGGCTCTTTGCCCTTCGGCTCGGTATAGAGGTCCGGCACGCGCACGACCGCCTTGAGGATCAGCAGCAGCAACGCTGCCAGCAGGAAGCCGACGATAGGAGAAAACAGCAGCGATTTGCCGACACCGAGAGCTTGCGCCCAGTCGACGCCGCTCGTGCCGTTCGGGCCGTGCAGCATCTGGTTCATCAAGCCGACGCCGATGATCGAGCCGATCAGCGTATGCGAACTCGACGACGGCAAGCCGAACCACCACGTGCCGAGGTTCCAGATGATCGCGGCGATCAGCAGCGCGAAGACCATCGCAAAGCCCGCGCTGGTGCCCACCTGCAGAATCAGCTCGACGGGCAGCAATTGAAGGATGCCGAATGCGACGGCGCCCGTCGATGTCAGCACGCCGAGAAAATTCCATGCGCCCGACCAGACGACAGCCACGCTAGGCGTCAGCGAGTGGGTATAGATGACGGTCGCGACCGCGTTCGCCGTGTCGTGAAAGCCGTTGACGAATTCGAAGCCGAGCGCGATCAATAGAGCAATACCAAGAAGCAGATACGGAACGATCGAACCCATGCGCACGGGCTCGAGGTCGCCGATCAATTGAAACGCGCAATAGACGGCACCCGCGACAAGCGCGATCAGAAAGACGGCGACGCCTAGATTGCGGCTCTTTGAGGTTGCAGTAACTGGTTGCGGGTATGAGAGTTCCGGCATGGCCTGGGCCTCGGGGAAGGTTCGGGGGGATTTACGATGCTGCAAGGCCAGTATGTCTGTACGATGACGACGGCGTGACGGATGCTGCCCTTTGACATTTGGGCCCTGAACCAAAGGGTTTCTGAGCGGCAGTGCATGCTCGTCCGCGCATGCGATGTTGTAGTGCCTTAAAAGAAGAGCGCGTTGACCCAAACGCTAAAATGCGTGCTTGACCGCCCTTGGCGGCCTTTGAGAAAGAGACATCCTTGAAAAGAAAAATGCCAGCGCTCAATGCGCTCAAAGCCTTTGAGGTCGCCGGCCGCACCGGCAGCTTTACGCGCGCCGCAGAACTGCTCAATGTCACGCAGAGCGCGGTGAGCCGTCAGGTGCGTCAGCTCGAAGAACAGCTTGGCGAATCGCTGCTGCAGCGGCGGCATCATCATCTCGACCTGACGGCGTCCGGCCGCGTGCTTTTGCAGGCCTTGCAGCATTCATTCGACAAAATCGAATGGACCGTGCGCAGCATTCAGGAGAAGACACACCTCAATCGTCTGCGGATCAATGTGCCGCCCACGTTTGCAAGCCGCTGGCTCTTGCCGCGGCTCGGCCGCCTGCGCGCGGATCGGCCCGAACTCGAATTGAGCCTGTCGACGCGTCTTGAAGACGATCTCGCCGAATCGAGCGTACTCGATTGCTCGGTTCGCTTTGGCAATGGCGAATGGGAAGGGCTCGACAATGTGCTGCTGATGAACGAGCAGCACATTGCCGTGTGTTCCCCCGCGCTGCTCGCGCGCCAGGCGGGAAGCTCGGGCATCGACCTCAACCAGTTCACGCTGCTGCACGTATTGGCAAGCGACGACCAGCGCTATCTGACATGGCAGCACTGGCTTAAGGCGGCGGGCATCGAGGGCGTCGATACGTCGGGTGGCTTCGAATTCGATCTGCTCGATCACGCGATTCGCGCAGCCATCGACGGCCTCGGCATGACGATTGCCGATCGTCATATGATTGCGCAAGAGCTTGCCAATGGACAGCTCGTGCAAGTGTTGAACGTGCATGTCGATGGGCACCAGTCTTATTGGTTCGTGACGCGGCCCGAGCAAGGCGAACTGCCGCATGTGGCTACCTTTCGCGACTGGCTGCAACAGGAAGTGTGGCTGACGCAGCGCGGCTTCGAAATATCGGCGGCCTCTGCCGTGCCGCTGATAAGCGGTCATTGATCACACCAGGACCCGATCGTCTCTTGTGGGAAAACAACACACACGCGCGACAGAAGCGCTTCCAGCCGCTAAAGGGGCTCATTGCGCGCTGCGGTACTGGTATTCTTTTTATACCAATCCACGACCTTGCGTCTGCATTGAAAGCAAAGCTCACACACCACGCGCAATGACCGTCGCGCGTGCCTGAATTCCCCGCAGTCACTCGCTCAGAGAGCGATGAAGTTGGCAACGAATAGCAAGGCCGCGCAAGGGACACGCTTTGTCGAGCGCATCTACCGTTTGCGCATTGCCGGGTTAGGACTTGGTTTCTTCTGTGTCGCTTCCGTATTCGCGCAACAGCATCGTGGCCTCGTGCTGTGGGCGCTGCTCGTGTTCCATGGTTTCTTCTGGCCGTACGTCGCGCGGCGTGCCGCACTTGCCTGTTCCGTGCCCTCTCAGGGCGAGCGCGTGAACCTGATGGTCGACGCGCTGCTGGGCGGCTTCTGGGTCGTCGCGATGCAGTTCAATGTGCTGCCCAGCGTGCTGATTCTCGCGATGCTCAGCATGGACAACATCGCCGCCGGCGGTCTCAGGCTATTTGCGCGCGGCGTGGTCGCGCATGGGCTCGGGTTACTCGTGGGACTTGTCACGCTCGGCTTCGCCTTTTCGCCGATATCGCAGATGCCCGTCGTTCTCGGGTGTCTGCCGTTCCTTGTCGTTTATCCACTCGCTTTGGGCCTGTCGAGCTACCGTCTTTCGCTCGAGCTTGCGCAGCGCACGCGGGAACTGGAGCGTCTGAGCCGCACAGACGGCTTGACGCGCTTGTGGAACCGGCGGCATTGGGAAGGGCTGCTCGCGGACGAATTCGAACGATGCCGCGCGAACCGCTACGCGTCATGCCTTCTGCTGATCGACCTCGACCACTTCAAGCGCATCAACGATACGATGGGCCATCCTGCCGGCGACGCCGTGCTACAGGCATTCGCGGATCTGCTGCGTCGCCATTTCCGTGCAGGCGACAGCATTGGGCGCTACGGCGGCGAGGAATTCGGCATCGTGCTGCCGGGCGCGACGTTGCGCGAGGCGCATACCGTCGCGAAAGCGCTGGTGCAGCGTGTGCGCGAGAAGAGCAAAGAGGCATCAGCGGAATGCCCGTGTACGATCAGCGTGGGCATCGCCCAACTCACCGACGATATATCCGACTATCACACGTGGCTGCTGGAAGCCGACCGCAGCCTGTATCAGGCGAAGGCGACGGGGCGCGACCGGATCGTCGTCGGCGGACTCGCACCCGTGCAGAAAGTCGCGCGTGGCTAAAGCGGCGCGGGCCGCGCTAACGCAAGCTCAAGACGCATGCCTAAAGAAGAGCACTCAAGCAAAGCGCCTTTAAAGCGCGTAAATAACGCCCACGAAAATCGAACCAGAAAGCGCCTATTTGACGACGTAGCAAGTCGGCCGATGCCATGCCTTGAGGCGCTTGCCGACACGTCGAATCGATCGAATTGCGTACACATACTTGAATGCGCGGTTCAGGAAACAGCACCCCTTGGCGCAATACCGCGCAGTGTGATGCCACGTTCTTTGCGCAGCGCGCGGCTTTTTTCGCGCGTGAGGTGCGCGACGCTCTCTTCCTCGGCGCTCGAAGGCTCGACTGCATAGCCGCGCCGTTCCCATGCATCGAGCCCACCTCTTAGCGCGCGGACTCGCGTAAAGCCCTTGCTTCTCATATGCTGTGACAGCGCTTTCGCCGTGACATCGTCGGCGCAGATGCAATAGACGACGACATCGCGCGCAAGCAATGCGGCGTCGACGGTGCCGGGCGAATTGATGTCGAGCGACAGCGCGCCCGGAATGCGCTGCGGCGCTTGTGCTCGCACCGCTGCGGGGCGGGCGTCGAGCACGATGGGCGGCTTGTCGGCGTGCATCATCGCATCGAGCTGTTCGGGGGAGACGGGCGCAAGCGACAGCGGCTGTTGCAGCCGCCAGCGCTGGATCAGGCGGAACACCAGATACGCGACTGCGATTGCGAACAGCGCATCCACGATTGTCCAGCCATGAGCCCGCACTTCGAAAATCAACAGGCTGAGCTGATGCTCGAATATCGCGCCGCCGAGCAGCCAGAACGTCGCCCACGCGACGATACCCACGGCATCCCACGCGAAAAAGATCACGGCGCCGACGCGCGTCGTGCCCATCAGCGGCGGCGTGATGATCGCAAGCCCCGGCACGAACTTCGACACCGAGACGATGGCCGGGCCAAAGCGAACGAACAGCGCGCGCGCTTTACGCATGTGCAATTCGACGGCAGCCGACAGGCGGGCGAGCGCGCGGATCAGCCGTCGGCCGAGCAGGCGGCCCGCCAGGAACCACGTGCCGTCGCCGATCAGCGCGCCTGCGAGGGCCGCTGTCAGCACATGCCAGAACGACAGATGGCCATTTGCAATCGCCGTCCCCGCAAGCAGCAGCACGGGCACGGCGGGCACAGGAACGCCGAGGCGCGTGAGCAGCACGTTCGCGAAAACGACGGTTGCGCCCCAGGTAGATATTGCCGACGGGTGAAACTCGACCAATTGCAGCGACTCCTTGGCGCTCTGCATCGCTTCGCGTCTCGCGTTGCCTGCCGCGTGGTTGGCGCCGGCAGCCGCTCATTGTTGCACGGCTGGACGCATCACGCGTATCACGCGTATCGAGCGTAAGGGGCGCAATACCGAAGCGGAAACGATACGCAGGACTAGCGCCGGTTCGACGCAAGCAGCGTGACGGGAATGTCGGTGCATCCGATGCTGCGCGAGATTTCGAGCTCTCGCCACTCGCCGTCACGCGATTTTGACGAGATGAGCGGATCGAGTTGCCGGTCGGTGCGCAACACGTTGAAGGGCCACGACGGCCTCAGCAGCCGTTCGTGTACCAGCGAGCCGAGCCAGATCGGCGTGGGCGCGATGCCATCGCGGCGCGCGACGGCATAGCCCGTGCGCCAGAAGCGCAGCACGTCGCGTTCGTCGCGGCGCTCGCGCGGTCTGCTGAACACGAGCATCGACGGTTCGCCGTCGTTGAGCTTGGGCAGCACGGGCAGATCCATCGCGGGCACGTCGGGCGACACCAGCGAGAACAGGCTGCGCGCGTTGAAACGCGTGCCCTCCAGCCAGCCGCGGCTGTGCAACTGCGCGACGATCTGCTGCGGATTAGCTGTCCATTGCAAGGTGATCGGCTCGCGCCGGTCGCCTTCCATATCGGAGCGGTAACAGGGAAAGATCTTCCACAACGAGTCCGTCCACTGCGCTTGCGTCACGACGATAGGGGGACGCTCGCGCATGGGTTTTGGCGCGTCCGGCTGGCGTCCCAGGCCGATCTGCAAGCCCACGCTCGCGCACAGCACCGCGAGCAGTATGGCGGGCATGGCTTCGCGCAACGGTGGCGTTTCAGGGTGCCGCCATACGGCCGTCAGCGCGACCACGGCCACCCACACGGCCGCGAACGCCGCGCCGCCCACTGCATCGGAGAACGCGAAGCGTCCCGAGTACAGGCCCGCGAACGCGATGACGATGACGATCAGCGTGGCAAGCGCCGTCACCGCGATGCCCGTCAGCATGCCGACGCGGCGCGCGACGACAAACGCGAGAAAGCCGTACACCGTGACGCTCGCCGCAACGTGATTGCTGGGAAACGCGTAGATATCGGGTTGCGTGGCGGCAGGCGGCGCGTGATGGACGATGACCTGGATCGCAAAGATCAGCAGTTGCGAGAACAGCACGGCAATGAGCCAATAGATGAGCGTGCGCCAGCGCTTCTCATAGGCCATCAGAATGACGGACGTGATGACGAGCGCCATCAGCGTGGGAATGCTGCCGAGCGTCGAAGCGCGCGCAAGCGCTTCGTCGATCCACGGCGCGCGCGACGATTGCAGGAAGCGATAGACGGACATGTCGACCTGAACGAGCGGATCGCCTGCCACGACGTCCTGCATGACGCCAAAGAATACGCCCGCGCACAACAGCACGAACAGCGAGATGCCGACGAGCAGACCAATCGCTTCGCGTTCGGGATCGACGATCCGATAGATCAGCCGGCCATAGGGTGCTTCGTGATTGCGTGCCCAGTTCAGGATGCCCCGGCGCGATGCGCTCGCCCATGCTCGCGCATGCGAGACCACCACGCGCATGATCCAGAAGCAGACCCACACGAGGGCGACGACGATCGCGAGCGCGGCGACGAGGCGGAACGACACGGCGCCCGCCAGTTGGATCGACGCGCCGAACACGACGCCGGGAAGAATATGCGCGGGTGCCCATAGCAATGCCGAGAGCAGGTTCATTGCATAAAAGCGCGCGGGCGGCATTTCGAGCGTGCCCGCGACCACGGGCACGACGGCACGCAGCGGCGCAGCGAAGCGTGCGAAGACGACGCTCTTTGCACCGTGTTTGTCGAAGTACTTCTGGCCGCTTTCGAGCAGGCCCGGATGCGTGCTGAACGGCCAGAGCCCGCCGATTCTGTCTTTATAGCGGCGGCCGATCCAGTAGCTCATTCCGTCGCCCGCGACCGCGCCCGCAATCGCACACGCGAGCAGCCAGCCGAGATTCAGCGTGCCCGTGCCGACGAGCGCGCCTGCGATGAACATCGCCGTGCTGCCCGGCACGAAGGTGCCGACGATCGCGACCGCTTCGAGAAAGGCCGCAAAAAAAACGACGACCAGCGTCCATGCCGTATGGCCCGCAAGCAGGTGCAGCAACTGGACGTACGCGTGCTCCATCGATTTCTCCGGGTATTGAAGCTGCTATCCAAGAGCACGGCGACGCAGCACGGTGACGCGCATGACGCGCAAGTCATTCCATGAAAGTCTACCAGTGTGCTCACGCCGGGCGCAGACATGCGGCTATGCATCACAAGCAGGATATGAAGACTCAACGTTCGAAAGCCACTGCTTATTCTTGCGGCTTGCCATGCCGTGGCGATGACGCTTCGAAGTGGTTTCAACGGGCGTCAAAGCCGTTTCTATGTTCGTTAAAGCGCGTCAAAGCCGCCTTGCCCGCCAGGTGTTACAAATCTTATGCGAGGCTTAAGGGCGAAGACGATATAAACGTGCAACGGTTGTCTTATTCATGCTTCAAAACCATAGCGCTTCTAAGCAATTCCGTGGCATAGTCGGTCTATGCAATTCAAAGGGAGGCAATAATGGCGACATTGGAATCTATCCAGGCACGTATAAAGAAGCTGCAAACCCAGGCCGAAGCGATCGTCACCCAACGCGCTCAGGGCGCGCTGGACCAGATCCGCGAACTGATGATCAAGCACGGTCTAACGACGGAGGATATCGAACAGCGTGCAAAGGCCCGACGCGATCGCGCGCTTGCAGAGCGTCTCAGCCTCGCGGGCGGCAAGGCAAAGTCGGCGACAGCCACGAAAGGCAAGTTGCCGCCCAAGTATCGCGACCCGAAGACAGGGGCGACGTGGAGCGGTCATGCGCGTCCGCCGGCATGGATCAAGAATGTGAAAGACCGAAGCAAGTTTCTGATCGATCCGGCTGAGGCTGCTTCTGAGCCGGCTGTGACTGTCAAGGCAGCCGCGAAAAAGACGGCTGCTAAAAAAACGGCTGCAAAGAAGGCGACTGCAAGGAAGACGGCGGCCGAGAAAGCAGTGACGGCGAAGTCGGCAGCAGGCAAGGTCGTGAAGCAAGCGGCCGTCAAGTCAGCCGGCAAAAAGACAGTAGCCAGAAAGGGCACTGCAAAATCGGCCGCGCCGACGGCTGCAAAGAAAGCGGTTGCCAAGAAAACGGTTGCTAAAAAAGCCACCGCGGCCAAGGCGCCCGCAAAGAAGGGCGTCGCAAGAAAAGTGAGCGCCAAGAAAGCGCCCGTGAAGACTGTGGAGTCTGTCGTTGAAACGCCGGCGGCAGTCCAGGCGCCCGCCGAGACCACCGGCGAGGCTTGAGTCGCGCGTCTGACGCGGAACACTTCGATACGACCCCGGCCGGATCTCACGAGGTCCGGCCATTTCCCCCGGCGCGGTGCATTAGCCGCTGCGCCGTCATTCGCAGCCGGCGCGATGCCGGCTCGCTCAACGGCGGTTCTGCCGCTTTCTGCATCCTTAAAGCAGCATTCGAATAGACGCATTTCCACACATCGGTCCGATCCATTGGCGCTTCGTCCGTCTGGGTGTCAATTCGCCCCATAAACATGCGTTTTTCGAATGCTTGTCGGTCGAAATAGTCGCTTGCGTGTCGTAATGACGCAGAGAAAAATCCGGGTCATGCGCCGGCTGCATGTTTCGAGTCGCTTTAAATCGCTTCGAATGGCTGCCGGGTAACGTGCATTGCGCACGCATCACGAGGCAAGGACCATGCGACTCGACCGGAATTTCATAAGCGGCCAGTTCATCGAACCCGCAACCGAGGAACTCATCTCCGTTTATAACCCCGCCACCGAGGCGTTGATCGCGCAGGTGTCGGGTGCATCGCGCGAAGAGGCGATCGCCGCCGTCGATGCGGCCGCTGCCGCGCAGAAGCAATGGCGCAAATTGCCCGCCGCCGGCCGCGCCGCGTATCTGCACAGACTCGCCGATGCATTGACGGACTGCGCGCCCGCCATCGGCGCGGCGCTCGCGCAGGAGTCCGGCAAGAGCGTCGCCGATGCGACGAACGAAGCCGTCTACGCCGGCCAGATCACGCGCTATCACGCGGAGTGGGCGCGTCGCATCGAAGGCGAAGTCATCCCCAGTGACACGCCCGACGAAAATCTCGTGCTGCATCGCGAGCCGATCGGCGTCGTCGCATGTTTGATTCCGTTCAATTACCCGGTCTATACGCTGATGCGCAAGGTCGCGCCGGCGTTGATCGCGGGTAATACCGTCGTCGTGCGTCCGAGCAGCAACACGCCGACCTCCGCATTCGAAATCGCCAAGGCCGTCGCTCGCGCCGAATTGCCGCCGGGCGTGGTCAACATTCTCGCGATGAACCACGCGACGGCCGAGGCCGTGTGCACGCATCCCGCCGTCGGGATGATTACGCTGACGGGCAGCGTCGGCGCGGGCCGCAAGGTGCTCGACTATTGCAAGGCGAACATCGCAAAGCCTTCGCTGGAACTCGGCGGCAAGACTCCCGCCATTATCGAGCCGGATGCGGATCTCGAGAAAGCCGCGCGTGAACTCGTCGGCTCGAAGACCACGCATTGCGGACAGCTTTGCACGGCGATCGAACGGGTCTATGTGCAGGAGAGCGTACACGACCAGTTCGTCGCGCTGTTGAAGCAGCATATGAGCGCTGTGAAAAGCGGCGACCGCAGCGTCGATGCTTCGCTGATGGGCCCGCTCGTTAACGAAGCATCGCGCCAGTCGATTCACGCAATGGTCCAGCGCGCGATTGCCGACGGCGCGAAGCTCGAAACGGGCGGCGTGATACCCGAAGGCAAAGGCTTCTTCTATCCGGTGACGCTCTTGACGAATTGCCGTCAGGACATGGAGATCATCCAGGAGGAGACCTTCGGTCCGATCATGCCCGTCGTGCGCTACAGCACGCTCGACGAAGCGCTGCAAATGGCCAATGATCATCAATTCGGTCTTTCGTCGGTGCTTTACACCGAGAACTACCGCACGACGATGAAAGTGGCCAACAACATCGAAGCAGGCGAACTCTACGTGAACCGCACGCCCGCCGACCCGTATCAAGGCTTTCACGCAGGCTGGAAGCGCTCGGGCTTCGGCGGCGACGACGGCAAGCACGGCATGCTCGAATTCACGCAGACGCGTCTCGTCGTCATGAAGTATTGATCCTGTCAAAGCGCATCCGCGCAAGCGGGTGCGCTTCTTCCTTGATCGCAGCAAGCATACGCTGCGCTGCATTCATAACAACATCTGGAGACACGACGTCACGGCGCATGCCGTGCTCCTCGCGCGTCTCCACAGGAGCACCTCAGTGGCAAGCCCATCTCTGCAAACGGACGTCCAGGCACGCCGTTCCGACGCATCGACTGTTCAATCCGCCAGCAATGCGCAGCGCTATGTGCAATTGCTGCTGCTCGTCATTGCAGCCGGTGCAATCTATCCGATTCTCTATTTGCGCCAGGTCTATCAGCCGACGATGCTGGAAGTCTTCCACATCAGCGAAAATCAGCTTGGCTATCTGTATTCGATGCTCGGCACGATCTTTCTGCTGAGCTATCTGCCGAGCGGCTGGCTCGCGGACCGCATCGCGCCGCGCGTGCTGATCAGTTTTTCTCTCGTTGCAACGGGCGTGCTCGGGCTGCTGTATTCGACTGCGCCGTCGTTCGATCTGCTGCTGATGATCTTCGGCGGCTGGGGGCTGTCGACGGGCCTGACGTTCTGGGCGGCCGTGATCAAGCGCGTTTCGCTGATCGCCGGTCATGACGAGCAGGGCCGCTTCTTCGGCTTTCTCGACGGTGGCCGCGGGCTCGTCGAAGCGATGCTCGCGACGATCGCGATAACGCTCTTCGCATGGATCACGCAGACCAAGGGCGGTCCGGCCGTGGTCGGTTTCCGTTTCGTCGTCTATATGTATGCGTTCCTGTGCATCGGGCTTGGCGTGCTGCTCGCGCTCGTCAAGGACCCTTCGTCGCAAGCGGAACGGCTGAGCCGCGCGCAGGCCGCCAGGCGCAGCAACGTGATCGACGATCTCCTTACGCTCGCGAAGATTCCGGAACTGTGGCTCGTCGCCGCAATCGTGTTCTGCGGCTATCAGGTGTTCTGGGCGACGTACAGTTTCTCGGCTTATCTGCATGAAGGCGAGATCGGCCTGTCGGTGGTGATGGCGGGCACGATCACGACGCTCAAGCTGTGGATGCGTCCCATCGGTGGCATTGGCGGCGGTTTTCTCGGCGACCGCTTTTCGAAAGTGACGGTGCTGATCATCGCGCTCTTTCTTGCGTCGCTTTCGCTGATCGGCCTGATCGCCGCACCGAAGATCAGCAGCCACGTGCTGCTTGTGTTCCTCGTGCTTTTTATCGGTGTGCTCACTTACGCGATTCGCGGCCTCTACTGGTCGCTGCTCGACCGCTGCAATGTTCCCGCGCAGACGATGGGTCTCGCGATCGGCCTGATTTCGGTGCTCGGCTATTCGCCCGACGTGTTCCTGCCGCTCGTCAACGGCTACCTGACGCAGACGTTCCCGGGCGTGCACGGTTATCAAATCTACTTCGGCTACGTGGCTGCCGTGTCCGCCGTCGGCGGCTGCGCGGGCCTCGTGCTGCGCAATATGCTCAACAGAAAAGAAGGTGCGTAAATGAAAGTCGTCTCGCTCGAAACGCATGTCGTCGCCGTACCGCCGCCGCATATCGGCGGCATGTACTGGATCTTCGTCAAGCTGAAGACGGATTGCGGCATTGAAGGCGTTGGCGAAATCTACTCGGCGACGTTTCATCCGAATGCGATGACGCACGTCATCGACGATGTATTCACGCGCTATCTGCTCGACAAGAACCCGCACCATATCGAACGCCTGTGGCGTGAAGCGTATTCGAGCGGCTTCACGCAGCGTCCCGATCTGACGATGATGGGCGTTGTGAGCGGCCTCGAAATGTCGTGCTGGGACATCATCGGCAAGGCGGCGGACAAGCCCGTGTATGAGCTGCTGGGCGGCCGCGTGCACGAGCGCCTGCGCTCATACACGTACCTGTACCCGAAGAACCGTCGCGGCGAGTACGACTACGACGATCCCGATCTCGCCGCCGAATGCGCAGCCGAAAACGTCAAGCGCGGCTTTACGGCCGTGAAGTTCGATCCGGCCGGACCTTATACGGCTTACTCGGGCCACCAGCTGTCGCTCGAAGTGCTGGACCGTTGCGAAACGTTCTGCCGCAAGGTGCGCGAGGCTGTGGGCGGCAAGGCCGATCTGCTGTTCGGCACACATGGGCAGATGGTGCCGTCGTCGGCGATCCGTCTCGCGAAGCGCCTCGAAAAATACGACCCGCTGTGGTTCGAAGAGCCCGTACCGCCGGGACAGGAAGGCGCAATGGCGCAAGTCGCCGCGCACACGAGCATTCCCATCGCTGCGGGCGAGCGCCTCACGACGAAGTATGAATTTTTCAAGCTGCTGCAAGCGGGCGGCGCGTCGATTCTGCAATTGAATGTGGCGCGCGTCGGCGGCTTGCTCGAAGCGAAAAAAGTAGCGAGCCTCGCCGAGGTGCATTACGCGCAGATCGCACCGCATCTGTACAACGGGCCGATCGGCGCTGCCGCCAGCATTCAGCTCGCCACATGTACGCCGAATTTCCTGATTCAGGAAAGCATCGGCACGTGGGGCGGTTTCCACGCTGAAATCCTCAAGACGCCGCTTCGCTGGGAAGACGGCTACATCATTCCGTCGACGGAGCCGGGCCTCGGCGTCGAGTTGAACATGGAAGTCGTGCAGCAGCACACGCCATACACGGGTACGCGCTTGCATCTGCAAATGGCGCCGCGGCCTTTCGACGTGAAGGATCTCGCGCCCGCCAAAGGCTGAGTGCACGAACGGGCCTCAACGTATTCCAAGTATGGACGCCTGCGGGCGGATAAAGCATGAATTACGACTACATCATTGTCGGAGCGGGATCTGCGGGCTGCATTCTCGCCAACCGCCTGTCGGCGTCGGGCGAGTTCTCGGTGCTATTGCTGGAAGCGGGGCGAGCGGACGATTCGTTCTGGTTCAAGATTCCAGTCGGCTTTACGAAGACGTACTACAACGAAACGTATAACTGGATGTACTACAGCGAGCCCGAGAAGGAACTTGATAACCGCTCGCTGTATTGTCCGCGCGGAAAGGTGCAGGGCGGTTCTGGCTCGATCAACGCGATGATCTACGTGCGCGGCCAGGCGCGTGATTACGATGACTGGGCGCAAGCGGGCAACAAGGGCTGGTCGTATCGCGACGTGCTGCCGTATTTCCGCAAGCTCGAATCGCATCCGCTCGGCGACACCGAATATCACGGCGCGGATGGGCCGATCAGCATTTCGCCGATGAAGGATGCCGCGCATTCCATCTGTCACGTGTTCCTTGAGGGTTGCGAGCAGGCGGGCTATCAACGCACCGAAGATTTCAACGGCGCGCAATTCGAAGGCGCGGGCATTTACGATGTGAATACGCGCAATGGCCAGCGCTCGTCGAGCAGTTTCGAGTACCTGCACCCGGCGTTGAATCGCCGGAATCTGACCGTCGAGCGTGAAGTGCTCGTCACGCGGGTACTGTTCGACGCGAACAGGCGGGCGACGGGCGTCGTCGTGAAGCAGAATGGCAAAGCGCGTCAATTCACTGCGAAGCGCGAAGTGATTCTGTCGGCAGGGGCCGTCGATACGCCCAAGCTGCTGCAACTGTCGGGTGTCGGCGACCGGGCGCTGCTCGAACAGCATCGCATTCCGCTCGTGCATCATCTGCCTGCCGTCGGGCAGAACCTTCAGGATCATCTTTGCGTGAGCTTCTATTTCCGCGCAAACGTGAAGACGCTGAATGACGAAATGCGGCCGCTCATCGGCAAGATCAAGCTCGGCTTGCAGTACGTGTTGACGCGCAAGGGGCCGCTAGCGATGAGCGTGAATCAGTCCGGCGGCTTTTTCAGAGGCAGCGAGAGCGAGGCATTGCCGAACCTCCAGCTCTATTTCAATCCGCTCTCTTACCGCATTCCGAAGAGCAGCAAGGCGAGCCTCGAACCGGAACCGTATTCGGGCTTTCTGCTGTGCTTCAATCCATGCCGTCCGACGAGCCGCGGCTCGATCCAGATCGCGTCGAATCACGCGGACGATCCCGCGAAGATCCGCATCAACGCGCTGACGACGCAAAAGGACATCGACGAGGCCATTCAGGGTTGCGAGCTCGTGCGCAAGGTCATGTCGACGCAGGCGCTCAAGAGCATTACCGTCGAAGAGATTTCGCCGGGACCGCAGGTGAACGATCGCGCGGGCTTTTTGCAGTACTTCCGCGAGCAGTCCGGCTCGATCTATCACCTGTGCGGGTCGTGCGCGATGGGGCCGGACGACGGGACGTCGGTGGTCGACGAGCGTTTGCGCGTGCATGGCATATCGGGCTTGCGCATCATCGATGCGTCGATCTTCCCGAATATCACGTCGGGCAATATCAATGCGCCGACGATGATGGTCGCGGAAAAGGGCGCGGAGATGATTCTCGAAGACGCGCAAGCGGGCGGCGCGCAAGTGCGCGAAGTGGCGAAGGCGACAGTTGCCGCGCACTAGGCTCAATTGAAGAGGAGAGCGGCCGCTTGTACGGAATTGTTTTCCGTGCGCGGCCGCTTTGTTTTGTTCTCGCCAATCGGCTCAGACGTCTTCGGGAAAGCTCGCGCGGCCTTGCGTCATATCGCGCAGTGCGTCGCGCGCGGTGTCGATGGCGGTGATGGGCATGCGTATCGTCAACTGCACGCTCATTCCATAGGCGCTTGATTCGAGCGTGTGATTTTCCTGTTCGATCCAGCGGCGCACGCGTGCTTCGTCGGGATAGCCGATTTCGACGCTCAGCGACGCGAGCGCAATCCGCTCGACGCGCGGCGCGTCATGCAGCGCGGTCGCGATGGCGTCAGTATAGGCGCGCACGAGGCCGCCCGCGCCCAGTTTCACACCGCCGTAATAGCGCACGACGGCGGCCAGCACGCCGTCGAGATCGTGGTGACGAAGCACTTCGAGTATCGGTCGGCCTGCCGTGCCGGACGGTTCGCCGTCGTCGGACATGCCGGACTGGCCGCCCGCGAGGAGCGCCCAGCATACGTGCGTGGCAGTGGGGTGCTCCGCGCGCAGGCGCTGCAATTCATCCATCGCGGCGTCACGGTCGGCCACGGGAATCGCGTAGGCAATGAAGCGGCTTTTGCGGATTTCGAGTTCCGCGTGAAGCGTCGAGGGCAGCGTAAAGGTCGGCAAAGCGGGGGCGAACGGTAATTTCAAGGCGCGGGTGCGTCCGACATATTAACGGATGTGCGAGCGCGGCTTGTCTTTGAGCGTGGACTCGCTGCTCGCATTTTGACGCATGCGGAAAGAGTCTCTTGCTCACTTGCATGATGACGCGATCGCCGCGCAAGCCGATAATGCATCACATGACGGATCTAGCTCTGGCTGGGGCGATGCCGGACTCCTCATCCGGTGATCCGTCTGCTCTTCTCTTTCGACGTGGCCAACATCGTCGAGTGCCGACACTAAAATCGTGTCCCCGCTGTGCAACCGGCAGCATAACCGCTGTTACCGCCGGCGCCTGCACAACCGAAACTCCCACAAGCGGAAAGCAGCGCGCTGACGATTGCCAGTATGGTGATGAGTTGGGAGCGTGATTTCATCGTGTAGTCGCGAAAGTAATTCCACTCCGTGTCGTCGTCGCCATTGAGTCAACACGGGAGGATTGAAACGGGTGCGCCTTCGTCGCGTCCGGTTCCCTTCCCAAGCCTCACCGCGCGAGCGAATGAGCGCATATATCTAGCACGGATGCACGAACGGATCGCAAAAGATCGTCAAAGCGTTCAAACCGCTCAAAGCCGCCCCTTCGCCCCATTCAGGAACAAAGGGGCCTCGCTCTGCCAACACCGCAAAAGCAAATCCCAACTAGACCCCTCAAATCATCGGTCCTTTGATGCGCCCTTCGAAAATAGCGGTGTCGATTGCCCAATCGTCGACAGTGCCGCTACGGGTGCCGTCGACGGTCACGGCAACGCTCCGTCCGCCGACAATGCTTTTCATCTTGTCCGGCGTCAGCGCGGTTTCCTTGCGCTCGAGGGTGGTGGATGGGGACAGGTCTTTGACTACGACGGTGGCTTTCATGGCAATTCTCCTGATGCGGATGGACGAGCACGATTCAGCGCTCGCTTCCTGTTCCGCAACGCGTATGCCGATTTAGCCGCACTGTGAGGGGTAACGCACGTTGCGCGTTGATAAACGCCTGTGCACAAGGGAATATCGGAGCGTGCTCACGTGTCTATGACCGGTTGGCCGTCGTGTCGGCGAAAGTCTGTTGGCGTCAACCACACGGGCGCGCGTGGACGGTTGTTGGAATAAGCCCGACGTGCCGATGGATGCTGCGCGTTGACGCGCGAACGAACGCTATCCGTATGCCGCCGCATGCCAGCATACGGAGCGAAGGTACACGCGAGCAATGGACGAGAGCGCTATCGCTATTTGCGCAAAAGGCTTTGCGGCGGTATGCGCTCGTCGACGGGTTGACGCGCGGACGTCGGGAATCCTGCGGGATAGTCGACTACGCGCGTCGCGGCGGGCAGCGCTTGCGCGGTGACGCCAAAGAAGCGTCCCCCCGTTCTTGCGCCACCGACGATGGCCGTCATGGCCGCGCGATCGAGTTCGACGCTTTCGGAGAGATCTTTGATGACGAGCTTGGACATGGCAGTTCCAGAAGAAATATCGCGTGATGCCATTGCGACCAAAGGTGCGCTTCGATCAGTGGCGGCAACGCGCAGGGCTCGAACAACCAGTATAGATAATTCAGGCCCGATACGGTGTGGGCTACCGAGCAATGCGAACGAAGCGAAGGCGAGAAGCAAAGCGCCCGTATTCGTCGCATCGTTTACAAGCTGCCCCACATCGACCGTCTTGCTGTTGTCGGACATGAACGGTGGCAGCACCGCTCGCGCCGCGCGCACGGTGTCTACCCGGCGCACCAGTCGACGCATAGGCCATGCCAGTCGCACGACCGTGCCGTGCGTGCGTCACGGGCCAATCCTGGTTTGCGAAAGGCATACGTGCGAACTACTATCGAACGAGCACATGTAATTGGTTACGACAGGGAATTTCTTCGGCCAACGGGAGCTGCAGCGCTTTGAACACATGGCTAGCCTTGCGCACGTGATTCGGGATTTTCAGAGCGGCGCGCTCACACAAGACGCGTTTGTCGCTCAACTCGACAGCACGCTGACGACGGAAGGTCTCGGTTCGGCTCGTCTGCTCGAAATACTTGGCGAAGCGCACACCAGGAAGCCCCTGCCTCCTGATCTCTACGCGGAAGTGCGCCGCCGGATCGAGCAGATGCCGGTGTCGAACCTTGCCGCAGCGGGCGGCGAGGAAACGCGCGTGCAGACGGTGCCGGAGCGCCTTATCACGCCGCCGCCCGCGAGGAACACTGACACGTCCTCCGTCCTGTCCGGGTTCGATCAGGTGAAGGGCACGGGCGATACGCTGAACAACCGCTTCGTTCTCGAAGAGTGTCTGGGCGTGGGCGGCATGGGCACCGTGTACAAGGCACTCGATCTGCGCAAGCTCGAAGCGTCTGACCGCAAGCCTTATCTCGCGATCAAGGTGCTCAATACGCAGTTCCGCGGCAATCCGAAGTCGCTGATCGCGTTGCAGCGCGAGGCGCGCAAGGCACAGGTACTCGCACACCGCAATATCGTCACCGTTTACGATTTCGATCGCGAAGGCCCCATTGTTTATCTGACGATGGAGTACCTGTCCGGCAAGCCATTGAGCCAGATCCTGCGCACGCCGGATTTCAAGGGCATGCCCGTACAGTCCGCGTTGCCGATCGTGCGCGGCATGTCGAATGCGCTTGCGTATGCGCATGAGCGCGGCTTCGTGCATTGCGATTTCAAACCCGCGAATGTTTTTCTCACGGATACAGGCGAAGTCAAGGTGATCGACTTCGGCATTGCGCGCGTTTTTCAGCGCCCCGAAGAAGAGAGCGACGCGACGGTATTCGATCCGGCCAGCCTCGGTGCGTTGACGCCCGCGTATGCGAGCCCGGAAATGCTCGAGCATCTCGAGCCCGATCCGCGCGACGACATCTACGCACTCGGTTGCATTACGTATGAGCTTTTGACGGGACGTCACCCGTTCGAGCGCATGTCGGCGACTCAGGCGCGCGCCGCAAATCGCCAGCCACAGCGGCCGGAGAATCTGGGCAACCGTCAATGGCGCGCGCTGCGCTCGGCGCTGGCGTTCGATCGCAAGGCGCGCACGCCAACCGTGTCGCGCTTCGTCGAAGAGTTCGGCGCGCAGGAGCGCGCGTCCGCGTCGAAGCCGACGACGCGCAGCCAGGACCGCACAGGAATGCTGGTGAAGTCCGGCGTCGCGGGTCTCGCGCTCGCTTGCGCAGCGGCGGGCGCGCTGTACTTCTATCGCGCGTCGCAGAATCTGGAGCACGAAAACGACGCACAGCAGGCGTCTGCGGTGCCCGAGGCAGGCGCGCCGTCTGCGCAGAGCGAGGCTGCGTCGCCAATGTCCGCTACGTCTGTTGCGCCCGTCACACCAGCACAGCCGTCCGCTGCCTCCGTGGCCTCCACGCCTCCGCCGCGGCAAACACCCAACCCAACACCCAGCACGCCCGCGCCGCCGACGCTTGCCGCCGTCACGTCGGTGCTCGCATCACTGCCGTGCTCGGCGCTGGCCGCTTCCGTTCAGGATCGCGCGGTAGAGGTGCGTGGATTCGTGCCGCAGCAAGGCGAGGCGCAAGTCAACGAGCGCCTTGCGACCTTGCCCGGCGTGTCGTCGACGAAAGTCGACGTCCATCACGTGAGCAGCGACAAGTGCGACATCCTGAAGGAAATCGGTCCTTACTGGTCGCATAACTGGCTGGTAGGGCACATCATTTCGCTAAAGGCGCGCATGCCGAATGGCGTGCTGACGGAAGGCGATCCTCTCGTCGTCGATGTGACGACGCCGGGCTACGACTCGTATGTGAACATCGACTATTACGTACTCGACGGCACGGTAGTACACATGGTGCCGGGGCCGCGCGCAAAAGGTAATCAGGCGCCGCCGCACTACGCGGCGACGATCGGCAACGGCGGCGAGTGGGTCGTTTCGAAGCCGTTCGGCCAGGAACTGGTTGTCCTGCTGGTCACGCCTGCGCCGCTGTTCGATGCGCCGCGCCCGGAGAGCGAGTCGCGCGCGGACTATCTGCGCGCACTCGATGCGCGGCTCAAGCAGCTTGCGGCGAGATACGGGCAGGACCGCATCGTTGCCGATATCGCGCAGATCAACAGCAGGCCGCGGCCGAATTAGAAGTAAAAGGCGCGCGCGTTCTGCCTATTACGCGCGGCCTCCAGATCACTTCAGTTCTTTAACGACACGAAAGCCGTTTTGCGACTGGCGCACGCTCGGGCTGTACTTGAAGCGCGTCGAGCTCAGCATGTAATCGTTGCCTTCGCGCCATGAGCCGCCGCGAATCACGCGCATGTTGCAGCCAGGCGCATCCCATGGGCGTCCGTCGGTCGGCGCGTTCTGGTATGAGTTATGCCAACAGTCGCCAACCCATTCCCAGACGCTGCCGTTCATGTCGTACAGTCCATTTGGATTCGCCGCATATGAACCGACGGGTTCCGGCGCTTCCTTGTGATAGGGATCGCCGCAGTCCTTGCAGTTGGCTACGCCTTTGCGCATCTGATCGCCCCACCAGTACTTCGTCGAGGTGCCCGCGCGGTCCGCGTATTCCCATTCGGCTTCAGTCGGCAGCCGATAGGTCTTGCCCGTCGTCTTGCTCAGCCATTTCACGTAGGCTTGCGTATCGTCCCAGCTGAGATCGCGCGCGGGTGCATTCTTTACGGAGCTGTTTTCGGACGATAGCTTCGGGCATCCGTTGACGTCCGCGCACGCGTTCCATTGTTCGACCGTCACCTCGTATCTCGCGATCGCGAACGGCGCGGAAATGGTCACGTGATGCGGCGGCTTCTCGGACGGGTCGCCGTAATTGCTGCCCATCGTGAACGAGCCTGCGGGCAGCGACACCATCACAGGACACGCCGCGCAGTCCTTGCTTTCGCCGCCCGTCGCGGCGTGCGCGGGCGCAGCAGGCGCGGGTGTCGCTGCGGCTTTGGGCGCAGGAGCGGGCGTGGAAGCCGGCGCGGGCGTTGCGGCAGCCTTCGGTGCCGGGGCGGGCGACGGCGAAGGAGCAGGCGCCGCGTGCGTGGCGGGTGGCGTCGCCGATCCTGCTGCTTTGAGCCGTTCGATGCGCGCCTTCGCGAGCGTCGCAAAGCGGCCGTTCGGATAGGCCTTCAGATACGCTTCATAATCGCTCGCGTAATTGCTGTCCTTGATCGAATCCCAGAACGTCAATTCGTATTGCTCGTTGCTGTCCTTCGGCAAAATGCCCCGGCTATTCAACGTGACAAGTGCATTCGGCGAATCATCCGAGGCCAGCGTCAAAGTACGGGATGCAAAGATGCGCGTCGACTTCGGCAACGACGAGACGGCCCACGGTTTCTGCATGCCGTGCGTCGCCTGGATCACGCGTTGCGTGACGTGGGCAAACATTGAGTCGAGTGGCTGATCGGGTGCACCGGCCATTTCACGCAACCATGCGTCCGTGAAGACGCCGTGACGCGTGCCGTCGGCGGCTTGCGCGCCCTGCGCAGCCGCGAAGGCAATGAGCGTTTGCGCGGGCAACGGAATCGCCGCGACAGACCGCGCGAACGGCTGCGTGAGACACGCATCGAGCACCACCAGATTGAGCGCATGCGCGCGCGGCGCGGAGAGCGTATCGAGCACGCCCGACAGATCGACGCTCGCCATCATCAAGGTCGCGGGCGCGCGCGGGTCGGCGCTGGCGGAAGCAAGCAGCGTCGAGTGCCCCGCCTGCAATCCATGTCCGGCGAAATAGAACAGGGCAGTGCCGCCCGGCTGTACGCGGCGGCGAAATTCGTCGAGCGCGTCGCGCATCTGTTGCGCTGTCGCGTTCGTGCGCAACACGACATCAAAGCCTTGTGCGCGCAACGTGTCAGCGACGCTTTGCGCATCGCGCACGGCGTTCGGCAGCGCATCGACAGGGTAATCCGCATTGCCGATCACGAGCGCGACCTTGCGCCCGGCGCCTTCGACTGAACCTGTAACGGCATCGCCCGTCGCGATGCGCAGAGCGGCAGCGCCTGATTCGCGCGGTAGCGTTTGCGCGGCGGCTGCTTGCATCTGGAGTGCCCCGATGATGCAGACCAGCAGAAGTTTTCGCCACATTTTCAGATCCTGTTTGTTCTGGAAGTTCTGGAAGGAACTTCGCTATGGACGAACCGGCGGGACCAGCCGGAGGGGCCCAGCACGCAATGAGAACGACAGCCGTTCGCTGCATTGCAATCGACGGCGAAGCATGCAGCCGTTCCCGATAGTGCGTGTGCGCTGAACGGCGCCCGCGCGACGCATTGCTTTTGCATGGACCACCCTCTTCAACGATAGCACGCGATTCGAAACGTCAGAACGTTAACGAGCGTGGCGTATCTTTTTGACAAGTTACGTCCTAAGCTAAAACGGAAGCAAGCAGCACTGACCCTCCCTCGGAGAATGCGCAATGCAAAGAAGAATGAGGCTGGCGATTTTCGGCGCGCTCTTTCTCGCTTCGGCACAGGCATACGCGGGACCGACGCCTTCGCCGCCCGGAGCCGAGGAGTACATCATCTGGCCGTCGGACGGCACCGTCATTGCGGGTGGCAAGCTCTGGGTGCGAATGGGCTTGCGCAATATGGGCGTGTGCCCTAAGGGCGTGAATGTTCCGAATACGGGACATCACCATCTGCTGATCGACACGGACCTGCCGCCGATGGATCAGGAGATCCCCTCCGATCGCCAGCACCTGCATTTCGGCGCAGGGGAAACGGATGCGCGCATCGAGTTGCCGCCCGGCAAGCACACGCTGCAATTGCTGCTCGGCGACTATAACCATGTTCCGCATAATCCGCCCGTCTATTCGAAGAAGATCACCATCATCGTGAAGTGAGCACGCGCCGCCATTGCGCCGGTGGGCCGGTGCAATGCGCGCAAGACGGAGAACAGCAGCCATGATCAGGATCGTTGCCGCCGCGGCGCTTGCCGCTCTCGCTTCGTTGAATATCGCGTTCGCCGGGCCGACGCCTGCGCCAAAAGATGCATACGCGTATATCGGCTATCCGAACAACGGACAGGTTGTGCCCGCCAACAAGCCTTTTCGCGTGTGGTTCGGCTTGCGCTACATGGGCGTCGCGCCCAAGGGCGTCAAGTACCCGAATACGGGCCACCATCACCTGCTGATCGACACCGACTTGCCGCCGATGGATCAGGGAATCCCTTCCGATCGCCAGCATCTGCATTTCGGCGCGGGCGAAACGGAGACGATGATCGAATTGCCGCCCGGCAAGCACACGCTTCAATTGCTGATGGGCGACGAAAACCACGTTCCGCACAATCCACCCGTCTACTCGAAAAAGATCACCGTGATTGCGAAGTGAACGAACGTGTGTGCTCAATAATCGCGGGATAAATTGAGTACTTTGCGCGTGTTCTTTTCGACCCAACAGTTTCGCTATGAATGTCTGCCGCGCTGCGTCACATGCGCGGCAGACAAATATATGCGCGATTCGCATGCGCAGACGCGTTTTGACAGGGAACTCAATGCGAGCAAGGCTCTGAAGGTTTTTCAAGGTACGCGTAGTGCAATTGGCACGACCCATGCATGAGTGAGGCTCGAGCAGACAAGATGCTTGAAGCACCCACCCGAATATCTCGCGAATCCTTCGCTTATCCCATGGGAGAACTGTCATGAGCGCACTGATGATCAAGGACCTGTCCGTTGCCGAAGAACTCGACAGCGAAGCACTGAAATCCGTCCGCGGCGGCTATCTTGCCAATCCGTTGTTCCCGAGCCTGTCGTTCATGTTCGACAACAGCAAGACGATCAACGCACCGCAGTTCATTCAGCAACAGATGAATATCACGAACGTGGGCGGCAACAGCAACTCGACGACGCAGATCATTCCGATGATGACGGCCGGAAACAGCATCGTCATGAACTGACGTTCACGCGCGCATCCGAGGCTGTCCGGAACGGCCGGCTCGGATGGCCAGGCGCTCGTACCAAAGACGTCATCATCGTCAAAAAGATCGAAAACGTAATCGTCCTTTTCACAAGCCCGCCGCGTCACCGCACGAACTCCACGCCGAACGAAATCCGCCGACATCCATAGTGATGCCGCGCTGGACGTGCTTTACTTGAATGGCGCGCTTTGCACGTGCAGTAGAGCCGGGAAAGATCGGAGAATATCGTGTCTGCGTTGCCTGATTCGTTCGTCGCCTGCTGCACGCAACGGAGTTCGTCCGCCCGCGTTTGCGCGGATAGCCGCGACGAAGCGCCGAAAAGCCGTGTCGCCATCGTCGTTCGCGCAATTGCATCCACCGCCGTTTGCGCGGCACTGCTTGCCGGTTGCGTCGACGTTCATCAGCCCGACTACAAGCGTCCCGATACGCCGGCCAAAGCATCGTGGTCGGACAAGACGGGCTCGCTCGTTTCGCCCGCCGACACCATCGTGCCCGACTGGTGGAAGGGCTTCCAGGACCCGTATCTGAACACGTTGATCGACAAGGCGATTCAAGGCAACTTCGACATCAAGGTACTGGCCGCGCGCATCGACGTCGCCGGCGCGCAGATCGGCGAAGCGAAGGCGGGCGCGTTGCCGACGGCCGATCTCGGCGCAGGCGCGAATTTTCAAAAGGTCACGGGGCAGCCGTTTACCAAGCAGTACAACGTCGCCGCCCAGGTGAACTGGGACATCGACATCTGGGGCAAGGTCGAAAAAGGCGTGCAGGCGCAAAAGGCCGAATTCCACGCGACGGAAGCGGACTGGCGCGCGGGCTATCTGGAACTGGTGTCGAACGTGGCGACCACGTATTTCCAGATTCTCCAGTTCGACGACCAGATGGAAGCGCAGCAAAAAATGGTCGACGAGAACAAGCAGATTCTCTCGATCTTCGATGGCATGAATCGCAGCGGCCTCATTCCGAAGACGCAGGTTCTTCGCCAGCAGGCGGAGGTCAATCGTCTAACGAAGGATCTGATCGATCTGCGCCGTTCGCGCAGTCTTGCGAACAACGCGCTGTGCACGCTGATCGGCGTGCCCGCCGGCGAATTCACGGTGCCTGTCGGCCATTTGCAGCAGCGCGTGCAACTGCCGCCCGTGCCGGGCGGACTGCCTTCGCAATTGCTTTCGCGCCGGCCTGACGTCGTCGCGGCGGAACTGCGCGTGCTCGAAGGCTACGACTTCGTCGGCGAGGCGAAGCTCGCGCAATTGCCGACTGTCAGCCTGACGGCGCACGGCGGCACGGCGAGCTTCGCGCTGTCCGAGTTACTGAAGTCGTTCACGTTCGGCCTGATGCCGAGCATCAACATTCCGCTGCTCGATCCGGGCGTACGCGCGCACGTGAAGACGACGGAAGCGCAAATGGCCGTCGCCGAACAGCAGTACCGGCAAACGGTGATGGCGGCATTCGAAGAAGTCGAAAACGCGCTGGTCAGCCTGGATGCGCACAAGCAGCAACGGGTGGAATTGCAACAGGAAGTGCAGCGCCTTAGCGTGGTTGCGCAGCAGATCCAGTCGCAATTGCGCGAAGGCGTGGTTTCGCAGCTGGAAGTATTCGAAACGGAGCGCACGCTGCTTCAGGCGCAACTCGATGTACTGACGAATCATCAGCAAATACTGTCGGACACGGTACTGCTTTACAAGGCACTCGGCGGCGGCTGGCCGGCCGTCAATGTGGAAGCGCAAGTCAAGCAGTGAGCGCGGCAATCAATCCCGCAATGAACGGGTACTCGCCAATGGCAAGCACTGGCACGGTTCTTAAAAGTACTGCGTCGAGTCGAATGATTTACGGCAGCCGCAATAGCGGGACCAACAATTGACTAACACCATGCGTGACTTAAAATTCCTGATTAGCTGCCGAATTAGCTGCCAACACGGTGGCTGCGTCGAATACGCTCTGGTCGCCGCGCCTGTCGAAAGCTCTGTCCTGCCGCTCGTGCGTCAGGTGTCCACGCTTGGTGATGCAAAGAGATGAATCCCGGCGAAGCTCCGATTGCTGAGATGCGGGCGGCTCTGGACAAAGAGTTCGACGTCCTGCTGCTTCCCGTCTCATATCCGTCTCTGGGCCCCATCCGCATCGTCGACGATCTGTTCGCGATTGGCCGCAGCGAGCCGCCCTTTGCCGAGTATTCGCGCGAGCTGGTCACGAAGCTTTCGCGGCGTCACGCGCGCATCTTTAGCGAGCACGGCGCGGTTTATGTGGCGGATCTCGACAGCAAGAACGGCACGACGGTAAACGGCAATGCCGTGCGTCAGACACCTGCTCGCGTGCGCGCAGGCGACGAGCTGTGCTTTGGCGGCGAGTTGAGCTATCGCGTCGCCATCGAACCTCGGCCGTTCAGTTCCGCATCGGCGCGTGGCGTTCAGCATCTGACGGTGACGCTCAAGCCGGAACGCGACGATCTGGGACTCGAAGCGATCGACATCCCTGTATTTCCGTTTCTTGTCAGCAAGACGGATGAACTGTTCGCGCGCTATAAGGACCGCTATCCGCATCAGGTCAATTACATTTCGCGGCGGCACGCCCATATCTTTCTGAAGAGCGGCGAACCGTGGATCGAAGATCTCGGCAGCACGAACGGCACATTCGTCAATCACAAGCGGCTGGGCGAGTCGGCTGTCACATTGCAAAACGGCGATGTGGTCGGATTCGGCGGAGATCATTTCGTCTATCAGGTCGCGCTCGAAAAAACGTTCGAAATCGAGCCCACTGTCACGCAGATGACGCCGCCGCTCGCCGCCGCTGCTTCGCCCGTCGCTGCGGACACGCCCGCGCCAGTTGCGGCGGCTGCAGCAATGCCTGCGGAAGATCCCGACAAGACGACGTTCGTCGGCGCGGCGCATTCGTTTCTCGACATCTTCTGTGTCGATCGTGCGTTGCAGCGTGAAGACGAAGTCAACGAGAACTCGCCGCCGTTGACGCCGGAAGAGTCGACGGAAACGCAGCCGCGCCGTCCGCGCCGCCGCTGGCAACTCCTGCTCAGCGAATTGACGCGCACCTTCGCGGGCGGCGACCGCACGACGATGCGGCGCATCGGCTGGGGCGGCCTTGCCATGCTGATCGTCATCGGCGGCATTGCCGTTGCGCTCTACATGCGCGGTGCGTCCGAGCGCGAAGTGAAGAATCTGCTTGCAGCGGGCGAATACGAAGAAGCGGCGAATTCCGCTACGTCTTATCTACAACATCATCCCGCCAGCGATTCGATCAGGTCGCTCGCAAGCGAAGCGCTGATGAAAGCGCGCGTGCCCGGTTGGCTGGCCGCATTGCACGTCAAGCAGTTCGACCGCGCTGCGTCCATGGTGGAAGGCATGCGCGCATCGAGCGAGGGCAACCCGGATGCCGTTTCGCTGATCGACCAGTTGCGCTGGGTCGGCGACCTCGAGCGTTTCGTCGTGGGCCGTGGCGGCCCCGACGCGCCGATTCACATCTACAGCGACGAAGGCCGCATCGACGATCTGCTGAAGCGCTGGGAAGACGATGCGAAAGGGCATCAGCGCATACTCGATCGCATCGCGTCGTATGTGCCTGAATTTACCGAGCCGTATGCGCTCGCGATGAGCCATCTGCGCAAGCTGCAAAGCGACGATTCGGTGTACCTCGCCGCAATCGAGCGGCTCAATTCGACGATCGCGACTGAACTGGGACGCGACAAGCCGAACGCGTTGACGGCCGTGCTCGATGACTACGCGCAGCGTTATCTGCGTCTCGCCGGACTCGATGCGGTACGCGCAGATTTGCAGCAGTACACGGAACTCTTCAACGAAATGACAGCGCGTCATCTGCCGGCGCTGCTCGCATTGATGAAGAAGGCGAGCTTCAGCACGCCGCCGTTTCAGTCGCAATACAGGCAGTTGAGCGCGACACGTTTACCGTCATCGGAAGTTGTTGCGAAGCATGATGCCGTGAGCGCAGCATGGCAGAGCGGCGACAGCCAGCAGGCGCTGGCAGGCTTGCAGGCGATGCCCGCTGGCCCGTGGTCCGATGTGCTCGCGGCGGAACTTGCGCACAAGAAGGCGGTGCTCGACCAGTTCGCGGACTTGCAGAAAAGCCGCGGTGCGGGCAATCGAGACGACAAGCTGCTGTCGTTTTACGCGAGCCTCGACCCCGCCGAAGACGCGTACTACGTGCGCGCAATTCAAACCGATGTCGATGCGCTGCGCGACCGCGCGCTCGCCCGCGCGCAGGACTCGATCAATCGCGCGCAGACGCTATGGCGGCAATATCGCGCGAATGGTTCGATCGGCGGCACGCAACGTCTTGAAGCTGGCGTTTCGGAGGGCTTCCGCAATCAGGCGCGTCTGCTTTCGGAAGCGAATACGTCCGCGCAACAGGGCATGCGCATCTATACGCAATTGAAAGCGCCGCCTCCCGCCGGCTCCGATCAGTTGCTCGAAGATATCGAAGCGGAAACGCAATTACAGCGCCGTTCATTGCAGGAGTTGCGGATGGTGCTCGAGCCTGGCTTGCTGAAGTCCAAGCTCACTTTGATTGGAGGCACTGACGAGTGAAGCGCGACAATCATCCGAAGCCGCTTTACGAAGCGCTCGAAGATCACAGTGCCGAGGGCATCGCGATCCTCGCCGCGGAGCCCGTGCGCATTGCGACGGCACTCGTCCTGACGCTGGTCGCGCTGGTCGTGGCGGGTCTGTTGTGGTCGTTCATCGGACGCGCGGATGTGATCGTGACGGCGCAAGGCATGCTCGCGCCGGAATCGGACGTGCGGCGCATCTACGCGCCAATCGACGGCGAACTGACTGACCTGTATATCGCCGAGGGGCAGCCCGTATCGAAGGGCGATGTGCTCGCGCGCATCAATGCGCGCGGCGCAATCGAAGCGGCGACCAATGCGTTGCAGGCGCAACTGAAACTCGAAGACGCCGAGCGCGAATGGAAAGAGTTTCCGCAAAAGAAGGAGTTGATGGAGCGAAGGGCGGCCGCGCTCAAGGATCAGCTCGAAGTGGAAGAGCGTCTGCACGAGAACCGCATTTCCGAAGGCACGACCAAGCTCGCGGAAGGCCAGAAGGCGGAGCTTGAAGAAGCGCGCAGCACGCTCGACAATGCGCGCCGCACACGCGACGCCGCGCGCCAGGAAGCGGACAAGTACGCGCGCCTCTTCGCGCAGCCAGGCGGTGGCGGCGTGGCCGAACTGCAGGTCGAGGCGAAGCGCAACACGTATCTGGAAGCGGACAACGCCTATCGTGTCGCGCAATCGAGGCTCACGGAACTCGACTTCAAGCTGAGCCACGAGTACGCGCAGGCCAATGCACAACTCGAAACGAGCGGCCAGCAGGCGACGAGCTTGCAGCTTCAATACGATGCCGCGATTCGCGACATCACGAGCACCGAAGAGAAACTGCGCCTGCAATTGCAGACGGCGCGCCTCGTCGCCGACGCGGCCGCGCGCATTCGCTTCGAGAACATCGACAAGGACAATTTCCTGCTGATCCTCGCGCCGACATCGGGCGTCATCACCGATGTGACGTCGACGCAAACGGGCGACAAGATCCAGGCGAACACGCCGCTGGGCGGCATCGCGCCGAAGGATGCGCGCCCCGTGCTGAAGATCGAGATCGCCGAGCGCGACCGCGCGTTCCTGCACGAAGGCATGCCCGTCAAGCTGAAATTCAAAGCATTTCCGTATCAGCGCTATGGCCTCATCAACGGCACGCTCGCGTATATCTCGCCGGCGACGAAACCGTCGGCGCAGGACAAGCAGCCTGTCTATGAAGGCCGCGTGTCGCTCGACAAGAATTACTACCAGGTCGCGGAGAACCGCTATCCGCTGCGTTACGGCATGACGGCGAGCGCCGAAATCGTCGTGCGCGAGCGGAGGCTGATCGACCTGGGGCTGGACCCGTTCAGGCAATTGGCCGGATAAGCCGGCCACGATCTGAGCGCGCTGCAACGCAAGCCGTAGTCAACATACAACCGCCAGCACGCCTGTTCGTTCGGGCCACCATTAGAAGGAGCGGACGAGATGACCGCGATCGTACGAATCGATGATGAAGTCGTGGATGTCGGCGAATTCACGCGCCTGCTGAAGCTCACGGGCCAGTTCGAAAGCCTGATCGAGCAGATGGTGCGCGACAAGCTGACGGTGCATGCCGCGAAGAAGCATGGCGTGACGGTGAACCCCGACGAAATCCAGGAGCGCGCCGACCAGTTCCGGCGCGTGCGTGGGCTGCATCGCGCGGCCGACATGAACCAGTACCTCGACACGCTCAAGGTCAGTCTCGACGAGTTCGAGGGGTTCATCACGGATAGCCTGTATCAGGAGAAGATGCTCGACAAGGTCTGTAGCGACGGCGCAATAGAAGAGTACTTCTCGATGAATTCGCCGAAGTTCGATGCGATCGAGATCAGTCACATTCTTCTCGACGACGAAGGCAAGGCCAAGGAGATGATCTCGTATCTGAACGACGATCCCGACGCATTCGCGGAAATGGCCCGCGAGCATTCGATTGCGGATACGAGTGTATCGGGCGGCGTGATCGGCAAGGTACTGCGTGGCTCGCTGAAGCCCGATATCGAAGCGAAGATCTTCAACGCGGCAGTCGGCGACCTGCTTGGGCCGTTTGCTTCGCCGGACCGTTCGTGCTTCGAGATTTTTGCCGTGACGGCGAAATATCCGGCAGAGCTCGATGCCGATGTCGCATCGGAAATCAAACGCCTGCTGCGCGAAGAGTGGCTGATGACGCGCGCCCAGGAACACATCATCGAAGCGCTCTGAGCTGAAGCGCGCTACTGCCGGGGACCACGAGCATCATGGATGCACCGCAAACCACGCCGTCCATTGCCGATTTTCTGTCGACGGTCGAGATCCTGTCGCCGTTCACGCGCGAAGAACTCGAACGTCTCGCGGAACATGTGCAATCGCGCTTCTATTCCTTTGGCGAAACGGTGTGCAACGTGGGCGATCCCGCCGACGGTCTCTATGTGATCAAGTCGGGCTCGGTGCGCATCTTCACCGAAGAACACGGCAAGGAAATCAGCATGGGCGTGCGCAAGTTGGGCGAAGTGTTCGCCGACATCGCGATGCTGCGCGCGTACGTGCACGAGTCGTCCGTGCGTTCTTCGGGCAAGACGGAGTTGCTGTTCATTCCGCGCGCGGCGATCGAGCCCGTCATCGGCGGCAATCAGGCCGCGCTCGCATTTGTCGCGAGCTATGTCGCGATCAATTCGGCGGGCGGCTTCGTTGCGCAGCTATTCGATTTGCGCGGCAAGCTGAACAAGCAGGAACTGGAAGAATACGTGCGCAGCGTCGGCGTCAAGCGCGTCACCGCCGGCAAGGAGATTCTCAAGCAGGACGGGCGCGACGACCGGCGTCTCTATGTGGTGCGGCAAGGCGAAGTGCGCATCGTGCGCCAGGAAGACGGCAACGACTATACGCTTGCGACCCTGCGCGACGGCGAGATCTTCGGTGAAAAGGCCTGCCTGATGCGGCAGGAACAGGCTGCGTCGGCGATTGCCACGACCGATACGCGCTTGCTCGTCATTCCCGAGCGCACGGTGCATTTCATTCTCGAGCGCAATCCGAAACTGCGCGAAGTACTCGACGAGCGTATCAAATACGCGGATCGCGAGCTGGACCGGCAAAAGCGCATCGAACAGCGGCGCAAGATGCCGCTGCGGCTCGATCTTCATACGAAGCCGGAATTCGGCGAACGCGTGATCAAGCGCTTCGCGCTCGTCGAGCAGGCGGAGGAAATGGATTGCGGCGCCGCGTGCCTTGCGATGATCTGCAAGCACTACGGCATACCGATGACGCTCGGCAAGCTGCGCGAGCTCGCGAACGTGACGACGCAAGGCGCGACGCTCGACAGCCTGGCGCGTGCGGGCGAATCGCTGGGCTTCACCGCGCGCGGCGTGCAATGCACGTTCGATTCGCTGCGCGGGTTCGATCTGCCCTTTATCGTGCACTGGGAGGGCTACCACTACATCATCGTGTACGGCGTGTCGAAGGATCACGTCTGGCTCGCCGATCCCGCCCTGGGCTTTCGCAAGCTGAATATCGAAGACTTCGAGCGGGGCTGGAGCGGCACGTGTCTGCTGTTCACGCCGGGGCCGAATCTCGTGCAGCTATCGGCGTCGCGCTCGCCGTGGCTGCGCTTCGTCGCCTATCTGACGCCATACAAAAAGATACTGATGCACCTGTTTCTCGCGACGTTCGTCATTCAGGTGCTGGGCGTGATTCCGCCATTGATCATCCAGAACATTCTCGATGGCGTGATCGTGCATCAGAACATCAGTCTGCTGCATCTGCTGATACTCGGTCTGATCATTTCGAATGTGTTCTCGCAACTGATGTCGATGATCCGTGCGTATCTGTCGAACTTCATGGTTCGCAACATGGACTTCGCGATGATGTCGCAGTTCTTCAAGCACACGATGTCGCTGCCGTTCTCTTTCTTCGCAAAGCGCAAGACGGGTGACATTTTTGCGCGCTTCCAGGAGAACCAGACGATCCGCGCGTTCCTGACGGAATCGACGGTGACGACAGCGCTCAATCTGCTGATGGTATTCATCTACTTCGCGATCATGTTCTTCTACAACGCGAAGATGACGATGGTGCTGATCGCATTCGTCATTCCCATCACGGCTCTGACGATTGTCGCTACGCCGAAGATCAAGAACTACGCGCGCGAGACGTTCTCGGCGGCAACGGACTCGAAGTCGTTCCTGATGGAGGCGCTCTCGGGCGTCGAGACGGTGAAGGGCATGGGTATCGAGCGGCCCGTGCGTCTGCGCTGGGAGAAGAAGTACGCGAAAGCCCTTGAAGTGCAGTACCGCGCGCACGCGTTCAACATCCTGATCGGCTTTATCAGCCAGTTGCTGAATGCGGCGACGACGATTGCGATCCTGTGGGTCGGCGCGAATCTCGTGCTTGCGCGCGAAATGACGATTGGTCAATTGATCGCATTCAATGCATTCATGGGCAGCGTGCTGACGCCGCTGATGGGACTCGTCAGCTTGTGGAGCATGCTGAACGATGCCGGTGTCGCAATGGAGCGCCTCGGCGACGTGCTCGACATCGAGCCCGAGCAGAAGCCGGAAGATCTGCCTTCGCGCGTGATGCTGCCGGATCTGCAAGGCGCAATCAGCCTGAACGGCGTCTATTTCCGCTACGGTGAGAACGAGGGCGCGTATGTGCTCGAGAACATCACGTTCGATATCAAGCCGGGCGAGCTCGTTGCAATAGTCGGAAGAAGCGGCTCGGGCAAGACGACGCTCGCGAAGCTGCTGGTCGGCTTTTACGCGCCGAGCGACGGCAAGATGACCGTCGACGGCTATGACATGAACGTGGTCGACAAGGCGTTCTACCGTGCGCAGATCGGCTATGTGATGCAGTCCAATCTGCTGTTCTCGGGCACGATTGCCGAGAACATCGCGAGCGGCGACGATACGCCCGACCGGCGGCGCATCGAGGAGGTGGCGAAGATGGCCGACGCGCATGCGTTCATCAGCAAGCTGCCGCTCGGTTACGAACAGATCGTCGGTGAGCGCGGCATCGGCTTGTCGGGCGGACAGATCCAGCGTCTGTGCATTGCGCGCGCGCTGTATCACGATCCGCGTCTGCTCGTATTCGACGAAGCGACGTCGGCGCTCGATACGCAGTCGGAAAGCAATATCCTCAGCAACATGCACGACATCCTCAAGGGACGCACGGCCGTCATCATCGCGCACCGTCTGAGCACGATCATGCGCGCGGACAAGATTCTCGTGCTGTACGAAGGTGCGATCGTCGAGCAGGGGCGTCACGAGGAACTGGTCAACCGGAAGGGCATGTACTACCAGCTAGTCCAGAAACAGTTGAGCGCGTGATGAAGATACTCGACCAGCAACCGGAAGACAGCAGTTCCGCACTCTCGTACGCGGGATTGATCGAGAAGATCGAGATATTGCGTTCGACGCTGCGCTGGTCGTCGCGGCTCGAACGCGCGGATATCGAAAAGCTCCTGAAACAGGCCAGTTCCTTGCGCGATGAAGTGATGCAGATGTCGCACAAGGAGCGCTTCGTACAGGCGGCTGCCGTCGAGCCGTTGCGCGGTGATCAGTCGCGCGGGGCGCGGCGGCAGGCGCTGCTTGCGCGCAGCTTCATTTTCGAAGGCACGTTCGGCGACAACCCTAAACTGCTGGAAGCACTCGAAATCTCGGAGAAGGCCGCGCCGACCGATCTGCCCGTCCTGATCGACGGCGAAAGCGGCACCGGCAAGGAGTTGATGGCGAAAGTCATTCACGCGAACGGCAGCCGCGCGGACAAGCCGTTTATCTCCGTCAACTGCGGCGCGATTCCGGACAACCTGCTGGAATCGGAGCTGTTCGGTCATCGCAAGGGTGCGTTCACGGGCGCGACGAACGACCGCAAAGGCAAATTCGAAAGCGCGCATACAGGTACGATCTTTCTCGACGAAATCGGCGAGTTGCCGTTGACGGGACAGGTGAAACTGCTGCGCGTGCTGGAAGCGCATGAAATACAGCGCGTGGGTTCCGACGAGCCGATCGGCGTCGATACGCGCATCGTCGCCGCGACCAATCGCAACCTGCGCAAGCTGAGCGAGCAGGGCACCTTCCGCGAAGATCTGTTCTATCGGCTGAGCGTCATTCACGTGACGCTGCCGCCGTTGCGCGAGCGGCGCGATGAAATTTCGCTGCTGATCCAGTACTTCGGCGACGAGGCAGCGGGCGTGCTCAAACGCCGTCCCGTGAGAATAACCCCTAAATTAAGGGACTTTCTGCTGACCTATTCGTATCCGGGCAATATCCGCGAATTGCGCAACGTGATGTACCGCATTTCGTGTCTCGCGGGCGATATCGCCGATGTCGATCACCTGCCGTCGGATATGCGCCCGTCGTCGCCCGTTTCTTCGTTGGTGCCCGGCGTGGTGAACGACACGGCGACCGGCGCCGCGAGCGTGACGAACCTGCTGTCGCTCAGCGACGCGAAGCGCGCCGCCAGCGACGAAGCCGAAAAGGCCTTCTTGCAGCGCGGCTTGCAGGAAGTGGGCGGCACGGTCGCGGAACTGGCGCGGCGCGTCGACATGAACCGCTCGCATCTTCAGATGCTGCTGAAGAAGCACGGGCTGCATTCGAAGGATTTTCGCCGCCAGCACGCGCAGGCCAATGCGCGCAAGGACGAAACAGAAGCGAACGACGAAACGCAATGACGCAACGCGATGACGAAACCGAAGCGTCGTATCAGGGCGCCGGATTGAGCAGCGTTTTGTCAGACGCATGCGGGTCTTCCGCCTGCACGACGATGGCCGTGATGTTATCGCGGCCGCCGCGCGCCAGCGCGATATCGACGAGTTCGCCGGGTGCACGCCGGCAATCGACAGTGGAGAGCGTCTTGTGAATCTCCTCGTCGGTCACTTCGTTGCTCAGACCATCGCTGCATAGCAGGAACACATCGCCGTCCGCGACTTCGATCGCGTCTTCGTCGAGATCGAGATGATCGGTTGCGCCGACCGCGCGCGTAATGATGTTGTGCGCCGGATGATTGTGCGCTTCTTCTTCCGTCAGATAACCGGAGCGGCGCAGCTCTTCCACCTGGCTGTGATCGCGCGTCAGCTGGCGTAACTGCCCTTCACGCAGCAGATAGATGCGGCTGTCGCCCGCCCACAGATAGCCGCAGAAGCGGTCGCATGCGAGCAGCACCACGACGGTGGTGCCGATGCGCGGCACCTGCCGGCGGCTCGCCTCTTCGCGCAGCTGACGGTTCGCGTCTTGCAGGCGCGTGCGCGCCTGGGCGATGAACTGCTTGATGCCCGTTGCGTCCGGTAGCTGGCCGAGTACTTCGACGACGAGCTGGCTCGCGAGATCGCCGACGGCGTGTCCGCCCATGCCGTCGGCCACGGCCCAAAGGCCGCGTTGCGGCTCATCGAGGCAGGCGTCCTCGTTGATCTCGCGCACGCGGCCGGTGTCGGAGCGTGCCGCCGACGTCCACCGGAATTGACTGATACAGGTCACGGCATCTAAGCCCGGTTCAGGCTTCGTTCGTCAGGAGCGGTAATGACGTTCGAGTTGTTGCCCGTGTTCTGGACGTTGACCGTCTGGAACTGGTTGATCATCTGGTTAGCATAGAAGTTGTTCGTGACGTCGTACAGGTTCACGACGGGGCCGACGCTCGGCGTGTTCTGGACAAACGGGGTGATCCAGCCGAATACCCACGGCGCGCCGCCGCCGCCGCTAATCGCGGACATTGCCTTGCGATCGAGCGCGAGGTTGAGGGGCAGGTCGTTGATGTTGATGGATGCCATGACGTGTCTCCCGATTGGCCATCAGTCATGAGGCCGCGAGTCAGAGAATGATGCGTGATGCCAGCTAAGGTGCAAGGCCTATGCCAGTTTGCGCCGCGCGTGCGAGCTTTCCTGCCGATCGTTGCGGGGCGGGCCATCGCGGCGACTGCCTTGTAACGGCGCGGCATACCGGCGACACGTTGCGTTGGCGACGGCCCAACAAACGATGACCGCAAAAGGTGGGGTAGCCAACACTTTTGTGCGCCACGCCGGGCGCCGCGGCAGAACGCAAAGTGATGGTGTCGGCGCAACACAACTGTCCGAATTCCTGTTGGGACCGTCCATACACAAGGTACCTGCAAGGTGCCCTTCCAGAGGGAAATATATCGGTAAATCAATGGCTTGATTCACCTGGTCCGCTTGATGCAAAAGGGTCGGCAACAGTGTTGGCCTTTTGAATCGGATAGCTGGACAAAGCCATGAACCGCACCCTCCAACAATCAGGCAGTGAACAAGGCGCAAACCGCGCGGCCGCTTATGCATCGGCGGACGTCGCGCTCGGCGGTTCCGATGACGAACCCGCTCTCGGTGCTCACCTGATCACGCAACGCCGCGGCTACGAACATCACGGCATCTATGCAGGCAACGGCAAGGTCATTCACTACGCTGGTTTCGCCAAGTCCGCGCATCGCGGTCCCGTCGAAGAAGTGCCGCTCGAACAGTTCGCCGATGGTCACGCCGTCGCCGTGCGTCCGCATCCGTTCCCGAAGTTTTCCGGCGAAGAAACCGTGCTGCGCGCCCGCACGCGCCTTGGCGAAAACCGCTATCGCCTGCTGACGAACAACTGCGAGCACTTCTGCGCATGGTGCCTGCTCGGCGAAAGCCGCAGCGAACAGGTTCACGAATGCTTCACGCATCCGCGTGCAGGCGTCCATGCGCTGCTGTGCCTCGTGAGCGCTTTCGTCGGCAACCGGATGAAAATCGGCCACGCCGTTGTTAACGCAGCATGAACCCAGCAGCATGAACCCAGCGGTATGAACCCAGCAACTGAAGTTTGAAGCACACAAAGACGCGAAGGAGACCACCATGAGCCCGACCGGAAAGACACTGCACTGGGCCGTCGACAAATGGCTCGCGCCCACGCCCGCGATGCCCGCGCGCGTGGTTCGCTTCTGCCGCACGCAGATGCATCGGCGCTGCGTGTGCGTCGAAGCCGCGCGCCCCGGTGGGCTGCTGTCGATTTTCTTCTTCCGTCACGACGACGGATCGTGGAATGTGTTCCCGCCTGCGCAAGCGCGGCCGGCGATGTCGGCATGGAGGACTGCGTGATGAAAAACGGCGACCCGGCGTGCAACGCACGCGGCCCGCGCATCGAGCGGCTTGCGCTGTGCGGCGCGCAATCTATTCGCCAGGCTGGCAGAAGCGCCGCCCCGGCACGTGCGACATTACGGCCTCGGCGATTTGACGAGGCGTGCTCTCGGCAGGCACGACGCGCCGGCAGGATTCAACGTCGTGCCTGAAGGTCCATTCGACGAGCCGGTACGAGCGTCCCCATGGATGCTGCATCGGCGGCGACACGGTGCAGCTGCGGATCGTGAGCGTTTGCGCGTTGCCGTGCAGCGCGCGCAGATGTTCGAGCACCGAGTCTTCGACCATCGTGTATCTCCTGTGTCGACCGGAGTTGGCGCTTTAGCGCCATACTCCGGTCCCATGCAGAGCGGTCGACCGGAGTTGGCGCTTTAGCTGTCGGCTGGAGTTAGTGCTTTAGCACTTACTCCAGCCCCATGCAGAGCACTTACTCCGGTCCCATGCAGAGCGGTCGACGGGAGTCGCGGCTTGAGCGCTCACTCCCGTCCCATGCAAAGAGTTGCAACGGGAGGCGACACCCCGGCGGATAAAAAAATGCCGCCGATACTCAGGCGGCTCAACAGGGGATGTTGAGCCACATGTTCACAGGAAAGAATTAAACGAGCCTTAAAAGTGGTGGCCCCACGGTTCGGCGATGCGCAGCGCGCCCCACTGGAGCCAGCGCTTAGTGCCGCTCGCCGTAGCCGTCGGTCAGCGTATGCAGGAACGCGACGATATCGCGCATGTCCTGATCGGTCATCGCTGGCTGCTCGCCGAACTTGCGGTCGAACGGCGCATCCTTCACGTCGACGTTCGCGCGATACGCGGGCGGAATGTCGTTGTACTTCTCCGGCTTGCCGTCGGCGCCGCGCGGGTAGAAGCGCGCGGGGTCGGTATTGCGCGCGTTGTAGAACGCCATCACGTCGTCGAGATTGTTGTAGATGCCGTTGTGAAAGAACGCGTGGCGCGTCGCCGAATTACGCAGCGTCGGCGTGAGGAACATTCCGCAGTATTGCGTCTGGTCCTTCAGGTCCGTGCGGAAGGGGCCGCAGATGCCCATGTCGAAGAAGTGCGGATCGTGGTTCTGCGCGAGCGCCGTGTTGCGCGGCACGCCGAGCGCTTCGTACTGGAAGTCGGTGAACATCGGCGGCAGGCCGTCGCGGCTCGGCTTCGACAGATGGCAACCTGCGCAGTTGGCCTTGTCGGGATCATTGAAAAGGTGCAGGCCGCGCAGTTCGGCTTGCGAGAGACGCGCCTTGCCTTCGAGCCAGTAGTCGTACTTGCTGGAGTACGGATGGAACGACGGGTCCTCGACCTGATAGCGTGCGACGGCGAACATCGCTTCGGCGACGGCGAGCCGCTGGTCCCTGAAGATATTGGGGCCGAACAGCTGCAGCATCGTCTTTGCGTAGCGCGCGTTCTGCAGCTTGCGCAGCACTTCGGCGTCGTCCTTGTTCGCCATCTCGACCGGATTGAGCATCGGGCCCGACGCCTGCTGTTGCAGCGTATCGACGCGCCCGTCCCAGAAGAGTCCGCCCTGCGGCACCATTTCCGCCGCCGCGGGCGCCGCGCCCGCCGTCTTTTGCGCGCGTTGCGTGCCCGCTGCCTGGCTTGCGAGCTGCGCGAGGTTCGCCGGGTTGTCGTCGTTCTCCGCGCTGTCGGGGCCGATGCTGAAATTCGGCTGACGGTACAGGTACATCAGCGAAGGCGGCGGCCGGTAGCCTTGCAGCGTCATATGCTCGCCGCCCAGTTGCACGGCGAGATCGTTGGGCGGCCCATACGCGTGCGCGGGGCTGTGGCACGTTGCGCACGACTGCTTGCCGGACGCAGACAGCGACGTGTCGAAGAAGATCTCCTTGCCGAGCATCGCGACGGCGGAGAGCGGCGCGGCGGACGGGCGCTGCAACGTGACGGGATGCGCATTGGCGCCCGTCATGTCCTCGACGATCTCGCCGATTGCATCGGGCATGTACTGCGGATACGCGACAGCGAATCCGCACGCGCCGAGCGCCACGACGACGGCCGCGGCGCACAGCGCGAGCGCGCGGCGCCGCGACCCCGACGGCGAACCGCTCGGGGCGTTCTTGGGCTCAAGGGGCGAGGGATTCACTGATGGCGTAGAGAGCTCGGTCATATTCGATCGCGATGCAACGACTGATTCGGGATAGACGCGCCGCACAGGCCGCGCCGCGCAAACGAAAGCGCCGCGTTGTGCCGGTTTCCCGGCTGCAACACGGCCATGCTGCTAAAACGCCGGACGCGCTCGATGCATGCGTCAGCTCGCGGGTACCGAGCTGACGGGCGTGCCTTGCGTCTGGTCGAGGAACGGCGTCGGGTTCTTGCCGCCGTTCGAGAAGTCGAACATCGACATGATGCTGCCCGACGTCGCATCGAACGAACCGCTGCCGATGCGCCGACCGTTCAGCCAGTTGTCCTCGATGAAGCGCACGACGGAGGCCTGGTCGACGAACGTGAGCGCGCCGATCAGGCGCGTGACGATCCGCATGGCGATGCGGCCGCGAGTCGGCTATGCCGACGCGACCGAATTGAATCAGACAGGTGTGAACTTATGGAGTCGCATAACTTTCGCCACTGTCATCATCGGACAGCGTTGTGAAAGGCGTCGATTGTCGAATCGTCAATGCATGTCGGCGCAACCACCGGCGCGGCTGGCGTTTGTCTTGCGTCGTGCTTACGGAAGGAAGCGGGGCGTCATCGTGCCGGCGACGCAGCCGATGACGAGGTGGCGTCAGGAGACTGCACAATGTCGGTCGATTCGACGCGCACGGCGGGCAGTCGCACGTGTTGCGCATCGGCGTTATTGACGCGCGTGATCGTGCCGCGCACCTTCACCTGCTGGTTCTTCAACGAGAGTGCCCGTTCGCGTGTGATGCCTTCGAATTCGAACACGCCGCGCGCATCGTAGACGACGGGTAGACAAAGGGCTCGTTGCCGCGCAGCGCGAGCCGTCCGGACAGAACGACGGAGTCGCGCCGGTGCATCGCCCGTTGAATCGTCGTGGCACAGGCGGATTGCATCAGCAACCAGCGCGGCGAGCATCGCAGTGCGTCTGAGCATCGTGGACATCGTGGAGGCCGTTATCGTTGCCAGTCCATTCGAGCCATTCCATTGACGATTCTTTACGGGTCGCCATGCGGTTGCATCGGACAATGTGCAACCGCATCCGTCCATGCCGCCCGCGCACCACGCCGTGTGCACAGGTCAACTCTTCGTTCAGCGCATATGCAGCCGATCTTCGATCCGTTTCTGACTTTTCTTCGCCACGCCGCCGCCGCGCAGTCGAGCGGCGATGCGCGTGCGCGTTCGCTGTGGCTCGAAGCGGCCGCGCATCTTCATCCGACGGATCGCGCTTCGATCGACAGGATGATGGTCGATCTGCTTCAACAACAGCAGATCGCGCAAGCCATATCGCTCGTCGAAACGATCGCGCAACTCGAACCGCACGACGCGGCGGCAAGCGTGCGTCTCGGCTACGCGCTGCAAAGCGCGAACCGGCATCGCGATGCGCTCGCGCCGTATCGCCATGCGCTTGCGATCGATCCAACTTTTCCACGGTTGCGCACGAATCTCGCGATCGCGCTCAACCGCACGGGCGGCGATCCCGTAGAAGAACGGCAATTGCTCGAAGCTGCCGTCGCCGCGGACCCTGCGGATTTCGCCGCGTGGATCAATCTGATGGGCGTGCGGCGCGCGTGCTTCGATGTCGAAGGATCGCTGGCCGCGGCGATGAGGGCGGTCGAACTCGATCCGCGCAGCGCGCTTGCGCACGGCAATCTCGCGCAGGCGCTGAAGGAGTCACGGCGTTGGGACGACGCACTCGCTCACGCGAAGAAGGCCTGCGAGCTTGCACCCGACAACGCCTCGCTGCGCACGGCGCTCGCCGTGCTGCATCTGCTGCGCGGAAATTACGTTGAAGGCTGGCCCGCGCACGAAGCGCGCTGGAACGATCCCGCAAGCATGCTGACGAGCGGCCGTCCCGTGTTCGGCAAGCCGCAGTGGCGCGGCGAGCCGCTGGCGGGCAAGACGCTGCTCGTATGGGGCGAGCAGGGCATGGGCGACGTGCTGCAGTTCTGCCGCTTCATTCCGTCGCTGGCGCGGCGCGTGCATCGCGAAGGCGGGCGGCTCGTGTGGAATTCGTTTCCGCAGATGGGCGAGCTGTTGCCGCGCAGTTTCGGCGAACACATCGACGCGTATTCGTCGGCGTGCTCCGTCGACGCGCTGCCGCCTTTCGACTTCGAGCTGCCGCTCGCGAGCGCGCCGCTGATGCTCGATACGCGCGTCGACACGATTCCATCGGCCGTGCCCTATCTGCATGCCGATGCCGCCGCGCGCAACGCATGGCGCGCGCGTCTTGCGAACGAGCAGCGTCTGAAGGTCGGCCTCGCGTGGACGGGCAGTCTGACGCATGGACGCAACCGCTTTCGGCGTGTCGGCTGGGAGCGGTATGCGCGGGCGTTTGGTGGACTCGAAGGCATCGCGTTCTATTCGCTGCAGCCCGGCGCGGCCGACGAAGTCGCGGCGGCGCGCGCGGCCGGTCTGCCGATGACCGACTTCACGCACGAATGGCGCGGCTTCCACGACACGGCGGCCTTCGTCAGCGAACTCGATCTCGTGATCAGCGTATGCACGTCGATGGCGCATCTCGCGGGCGCGCTCGGCAGGCGCACGTGGGTGCTGCTCGACGTCAATCCGTACTGGACGTGGATGACGGAAGGGCGCGACAGTCCGTGGTATCCGACCGCCACGCTCTACCGGCAGCGACAGTCCGCGCAATGGCAGCCGGTGATGGATGAAGTCGCAAGCGATTTGCGCGCGCTTGCACAAGGCCGCGCGTGACCGAATAAAGCATGTGCCGACGGCGCGGCGTAGCAGGCGTCACACGTCGGGCGCATGCGTGGCCTCCGATGCAGGCACCGTCACGGGCGCATCGGGCGGCACGCCGAGCAGCTGCAACGCGCCGCCCGTCACCGCGCTGAACACGGGGCCCGCGACCGTGCCGCCATAGAACGCGCGGCCCGCCGGATCGTCGATCATCACCGCGACGATCAGACGCGGATCGCTCATCGGCGCCATGCCGACGAAGAGCGACCGGTAACGGTTCTTCGCATACGTCGCGCCGACCTGCTTGCGCGCCGTCCCCGTCTTGCCGCCGACGCGATAGCCGTCCACATTCGCCGCGCGCCCCGTGCCGCCCGCGCCCGTCGCCATTTCGAGCATCGAGCGGATTGCCGCAGCCGTCGCGGGCGTCGTGACGCGCCGGCCATCGCCTCGTGCGGCAGAGCGCGCCGGATCGGTCATGAGGCTGACCGGGTGCAGCGTGCCGTCGCCGGCATATGCGGTGTATACCTGCGCGATCTGCAGCAGCGACGCCGACAACCCATAGCCATACGCCATCGTCGCCTGCTCGATCGGGCGCCAGCGCGCGAACGGACGCACGCGGCCCGCCGCGACGCCAGGAAACGTCAGTTGCGGCGCGCGCCCGAGTCCGTACTCCTGATACTTGTCCCAGATGGTCTTTGCGGGCAGGTTCAGCGCGAGCTTCGCGAGCGCGATGTTGCTCGACTTCTGCAATGCCTCGGCGATCGTCATGCGTCCATGATTCGACGTGTCGTGAACCACGTTCGGGCCGATCCGGTACCAGCCCGGTGCGGTATCGATCATCGAATCGGGCCGCACGAGGCCGCGATCGAGCGACAGCGCGACCACCAGCGGCTTGATCGTCGAACCCGGCTCGAACGTATCGACGACGGCGCGGTTGCGCAACTGTTGTCCCGTAAGCCGCGCGCGGTCGTTCGGATCGAAGCTCGGGTAATTGGCGAGCGCGAGAATCTCGCCGTTGCGCGCATCGAGCACGACGACGCTGCCCGCCTGCGCGCTGTGCTTCGCGATGGCCGTCTTGAGCTGCGCATACGCAAGCTGCTGGATGCGGCGGTCGATGGTCAGATGCACGGTCGCGCCGTTTTGCGCGGGCGTGAGCGGCCGCGTATCGGAGACCACGCGCCCGAGACGATCGCGGATCACTTCGCGCTCGCCCGGTTCGCCGGCGAGCAGTTCGTTTGCTGCCAGCTCGATGCCTTCCTGGCCGTTGTCCTCGATATCGGTGAAGCCGACCACGTGCGCGGCCGCTTCGCCTTCCGGATAGAAGCGCTTCGAATCGGCGATGCGCGTGATGCCCGCGAGATCGAGCTTGTCGATATGCGCGGCCGTATGCGCATCGACCTGGCGCTTGAGCAGCACGAAGCTTTTGTCGCCGGATACGCGGCGCGTGAGTTCCGCGCGCGGCATGTCGAGCAGCTTCGCGAGCGGCGCATGGGCGGCTTCGTCGAGCTGCTTCGGCGACGCCCAGATTTCATACGTCGCGAGACTGACGGCGAGCATCGCGCCATGCCGGTCGACGATGCGCCCACGCGTCGCATCGAGTTCGATGGTCCGCTGATAGCGCTTTTGCCCCTGCTCGACGTAGAAATCCTGATTGACGATCTGCACCCAGAACGCGCGGCCGATCAGCGACGCGAACGCCGCGAACACGAGGATCACGATCAGCTTCGAGCGCCACATCGGCAGCCGCGCGACGAGGACGGGATTCTTCGCGACGGGCGCGTACGGGTCGTGGTTTTGCTTGCGTGTCATGAGGGCGAAGCCGGCGTTCCGATGACCGGTCCACAGTGAGCGTGGAACGGATTGTAATAAGAACGTAATATCTGTGCGAGCTTCGCGCAAGCAATCGCGATGCAAGAGGGCCGCTTCGGGGCCGTGTCGCTCCGTGCGGCCGCGCTCATATCGTGCGGAATGCGGCAATGTGGAGTTGAAAAATCGGACGGATTGCCCGTTCAACTTATGCGTCGTCTCCGACGCGGCGTGTTGAAGAGGCGCTCGCGATGAGCGCCTTCTTTTTATCGATCGCCTTTTGTGGCCCGCGTTTGATCGACTGCCCAGGCCGCATCAAAAAAGCACGTTAGCGCAATCAGGCGGGCAGCGAAAAACTCGAAATCGCCTCGCGCAGCACGCCGACCTGATCCTTCAGCGAATGCGCGGCGGCCGCCGCCTGCTCGACGAGTGCAGCGTTCTGCTGCGTGACCTGATCCATTTCGCCGACGGCGCGGTTCACCTGCTCGATGCCCGCGCTCTGCTCGCGCGACGCGTGGCTGATCTCCTCGAGTATCTCGTTCACGCGGCGCACCGATGCGACGAGTTCCGTCATCGTCGAGCCGGCGTTCGCGACGAGCGACGCGCCTTCCTCGACGCTGCCCGTCGACGTTTCGATCAGCGCCTTGATCTCCTTCGCGGCCGTCGCCGAGCGTTGCGCGAGGCTTCGCACTTCTGCCGCGACGACGGCAAAGCCTCGGCCCTGTTCGCCGGCGCGCGCCGCTTCGACGGCGGCGTTCAGCGCAAGAATGTTGGTCTGGAACGCGATGCCGTCGATCACGCCGATGATGTCGCCGATCTGCCGCGAGCTGTTCGTGATGTCGCCCATCGTGCGGACCACGTCATCGACGACGCGGCTGCCGCGCGTCGCGACGTCGGCGGCCTGGCTCGCGAGATGAGCGGCCGTGGCGGCGCTGTCGGCGTTCTGCTTCACGTTCGACGTCATCTCGTCCATGCTCGATGCCGTCTGCACGAGGGCGGCCGCCTGCTGTTCCGTGCGCTGCGACAGATCGGTGTTGCCCGCCGCGATCTCGCTCGCGCCGACGTTGATGTTCTCGGTGCCGGCGCGCACGCGCGAGACGGTATCGACGAGGCCTTTTTGCATCGTGCGCAGCGCGTGCAGCAGGCTCGCGCCGTCGCGATGGGCGACGGGGATGGGCGTCGCGAGATCGCCGCGCGCCATGCGCTGCGCCGCTTCGACGGCCACTTCGAGATCGCCGCCGAGCGCCTGCTTCACGCTGCGCAGCACGAGCACCATCGCGACGGTCGCGAGCGCGCCGAGCGCAAAGGTGATCGCGAGCCAACGCACGAGGTCCGCGTAGAACGCGCTCTGCACGTCGTCCATGTACATCCCCGTGACGAGCACCCAGTCCCACGGCGCGAAGCGCATCGCGTAGCTGGTCTTGGCGACGGGCGTTTCGCTGCCGGGCTTCGACCACAGATAGTCGACGAAGCCGCCCTTGCCCTGGTTCGCCGCCTTCACGAGATCGAGGAACAGGTGATTGCCCGCCGGGTCCGCGAAATCGGACAGGTTCTTGCCGACGAGGGCCGGCTTGAACGGATGCATCAGCATGACGGGCTGCGAGTCGTTGACGGAGAAATAGCCGTCTGTGCCGTAGCGCAGCGCGGAGAGCGAGTCGAGCGCCTGCTTCTTCGCGTCGGCTTCGGACATCGCATTCTGCTGCGACAGCGTGTAGTAGTGGTTGACGATCGCGTTCGCTTCTTCGACGAGCGTCGTCAACTGGTCGCGGCGGTCGGAAATCATCGACGAGCGGTTCTGCCACGCGCCGAACGCGCCAATGAGGATCAGGCCGATCCAGAGGATCGCAATCATCGAGGCGAGTTTCTTGTTGAGAGTCATGGTGAAGTCAGGATGGTCGGTTTGCTGCGGCTGGGGTCGAGGCTTGCGCGTTGTTGCTGGCTGTGGCTGATCGTTGCTGATGCTGCTGGTCTTTTCGCGGCGGTTGATAACGCGCTGCTCGATAGGGATAACGGCGCGCTTCGGGCAAGACCTGACGCGGGGAAACCCGTAATCCGACATCGATCAATTCGTATGATGTTTATCGTTGTGAACCGCTTTTCATAAGCGCATGGCCGTCTTGCCGGCGCCAGGGACAGACTCCCCGTAATCGCGGTACTCTGCTACCCGGTGCACTTTCCGCTTTGTCGCAACCCGCAACGGTTTCAACAGGACACGATCCGATGCCCAACGACATTCCAGAACCGCAAGCCGTCGACAGTCCCATTACCCGCAGTGCGATTTTCATCGTCGCGACGCTCGCCGCAGGACAGGACCACGCCAGCGCCGTGCGCGCATGGTGCGCGGACATCGGCGCGCTCGTGCGCTCCGTCGGCAAGCGCGTGCCGTCCGGCAACCTGTCGTGCGTGTGCGGCTTCGGCTCCGACGCGTGGGACACGCTGTTCGGCGCTCCGCGTCCCGCGCTGCTTCATCCGTTTCGCGAGTTCGGCCCGAGCGAACGCCGCGCGGTCGCGACGCCGGGCGACATCCTGCTGCACATTCGCGCGGACCAGATGGACCTCTGCTTCGAGCTTGCGACGCAGCTGACAGGCCGGCTCGGCGACGCCGTCTCGGTCGTCGACGAAGTGCAGGGCTTTCGCTATTTCGACTTGCGCAGCATGGTCGGATTCGTCGACGGCACCGAGAACCCGACGGGCCGCGAGGTGCCCGAGTTCACGATGATCGGCGAAGAGGACCCGGACTTCGCAGCGGGCAGCTACGTGCTCGTGCAGAAGTACCTGCACGACATGACGGGCTGGAACGCGCTCACCGTCGAAGAGCAGGAGCACATCATCGGCCGCACGAAGCTCTCCGACATCGAACTCGACGAAGGCGTGAAGCCGTCGTGGTCGCACAGTTCGCTGACCACGCTCGTCGAGAACGGAGAGGAAGTGAAGATCCTGCGCGACAACATGCCGTTCGGCCGCCCTGGCGCAGGCGAGTTCGGAACGTACTTCATCGGATATGCGCGCTCGCCTGCGCCGCTCGAGCAGATGCTCGAGAACATGTTCGTCGGACGGCCGCCGGGCAACTACGACCGGCTGCTCGACTTCAGCCGCGCCGTTACGGGCAGCCTCTTGTTCGTGCCATCGGCGACCCTGCTCGAAGCGCTCGCCGAACGCGATCCGCAGGCCGCGAATGTGAATGTGAGCGCGAGCGAGCCGCCTGATGATGCATCCGCTTCCGCCGAGCCGCAGCATGAAGGCTCGCTGAATATCGGCGCTCTGAAAGGAACCCGTCAAATATGAATAACCTGATGCTGATGAGCGAAGCGTCGGTGTCGGTGATGCGAGGGGAGCAGAAGAAAGCAAAGGCAGAAGAATGATCGCGCGTTTGAACGGTTCGAATCGCCTGTATGATGGCAGGCCCGCGCCGCGCGGATAGCGATGCTGCGCGAACGAATCCATTCACGACGACAAGAGGAAGACCGCCATGACGGCCGCAACGCAATTCGATCAGGTTTCCGTTATCAAACGGGCCAACGTCTACTTCGACGGCAAGTGCGTGTCGCACACCGTTCTCTTTGCCGACGGCAGCCGCAAGACGCTCGGCGTGATTCTGCCCGGCACGCTCAACTTCGGCACCGATGCGCCGGAACTCATGGAAGTGCAGGCGGGCCAATGCCGCATCCGTCTCGAAGGCAGCGACGAGTGGAAGACGTATCGCGCGGGCGAGTCGTTCCCGGTGCCCGGCAAGAGCCGCTTCGATATCGACGTGATCGAAACGCTCGATTACGTGTGCAGCTATCTGTAAAGACGCGCGGACGCGTGTCGCTTGCGCCGCTCGCGTCTACGCTGGACGCAACGGCGTATTGAAGAACCCTTTGATCGCGTCGGTGAACGCCATGCGGTTGTGCCGTGCGCGTTCGAGCAAGCCGACGTGACGAAGTACTTCGATGCCATTCAAGGGCATCACCTGCAGCTTCTGGTCATTGGCCCACGCGACGTTAGCGAGCTTCGGCACGATTGAAATGCCGAAGCCTTGTCTAACCAGTTCGATGATGGCTTCGACGGAGTTCAGTTCCATCGCCTCGTTGACGAGCGTGTCGCACTGATTCAATACGTCCTGCACGAGATGTCCCGTCCATGTGCTTCTGTCGAAGCGCATGAACGGCGCTTCGCGCAGTATGTCGTTCTGGTCGCGCGGCAAATCGAAGTGCGGGCTTCTCGGGACGATCAGAATCATCGGCTCCGAATACAACGGCGTCCATAGAAGGTTGGAAGCGAGCGCGCGCGGCGATTGCGTGACGACAGCCGCATCCAGTTCGCCCGTTTCCACTTTTCGCGCGAAGTCGCTCGACATTCCCGCAAACAGATGCACATCGAGCCGCGGATAGCGTTGACGGATCGACCATAGCGCATCGGCAAACGAACCCATCAATGCCGATACGAGCGCGCCCATCGTCACCGTGCCCGACATTTCGCCTCCGCCCACTGCGGACTCGAGCAGTTCATAACGGCGCACGATCTCCTGCACATCAGGAATCAGCGCGCGGCCGACGGAATTGAGCACGGCCGCGCGTGCGCTCCGATCGAACAGTTGCACGTTGAGCTCGTCTTCGAGCGCGCGGACCTGCAGACCGATCGCGGCGGGCGTGAGGCCGACCTCGGAACCCGCCGCCGCGAATGTGCCGCAACGAGCGACAGTGAGGAAAATTTTCAGGGTTCTGATCGAAGGCATGACGATGTGTCAGGCCGCGCATCGACGCGGTAGTGCGATCAATTGGACTGAACCCATCATACAAAAACGAAAGTTTTCCTTGTGCTAAGGAAAACCATTATTGGATTTTTCTTTATCAACATCGCTTTCATAATGACTCGTGCAAAAGAACCCCCGATGGAACCCCGATACCACGAGGCAATGCACCGATGCTTGACCATGCGTATCTCGCTCTGTCCACGATCGGAATCGGCATTGCTTCGATAGCTGCGTCGGGTGTGATCGTCGCGCTCGCGTATCTCGTGTACGGCATGACGGGGTTCGGTTCGTCGATCGTTGCGATTCCGATGCTGACGCAGCTCATTCCATTGAAGACGGCCACGCCCGTCATGCTGATACTGGATCTGATGGCGGGACTGCTCGTCGGCATGCGCAATCTGAAGGACGTGCAGATCAGCGAGCTGCGCAAGATAGGCCCGTGGCTTTGCATCGGGCTCGTGCTCGGTGTGACCGTGCTCGTCTCGGCGCCGGAAAAGCCGCTCGAACTGATACTCGGCATCTGCCTGCTCGTGTATTCGACATGGCGAATCACGTCGAGCGGAGAATTTCGCGCACTCGGCGCAGGTTGGGCACTGCCTCTGGGGCTCGGCGGCGGATGCCTGACAGCAGTATTCGGCACGGGCGGGCCCGTCTATACGATTTATCTCGCGGGGCGGCTGCGTGATGCCGAGCAACGGCGTGCAACCGTCAGCATGCTGATCACCGCGACTGCTGTCGCGCGGCTCTTTCTATTCAGTGCATCCGGCTTGTACAAGAACCCGGTGGTGTTGCCGCTGGCGGGATGGCTCTTGCCTTGCGGCGCGCTCGGTCTTGCCGCGGGCGCGTTGTTGCGCACGAAGGTACCGGCCGCCAGAGTGTCGACGCTTCTTTGGGCCGTGCTGATTCTGGCGGGAGCCAATCTCATCGTCCGCTCTTCAATTGGAATGCTGGCGTGATCTCGCCGTTTGGCGGGCATGCCGCGCTGTTCTTTCCTGCAAGACACCTCACTCGCGGCGTCGATTGATGAAAAGCGATCCTTTCTCTCAAGCCAAGAAATATTCGCTTTTCGTTTATCTCGGGATGCAGAACACTAGCGACTAGAAAGCCGCTATTGGCTATTGCATGGGTCATTCCTCATTAAAGGCACTGTCGATATGGACACACTACGCGTCAAGGTCTGGAGAGGTCGCACGGAAGGCGAACTGGTCGCCTACGAAGTGCCTCGCCATGAAAGTCAGACCGTATTGGACGTCGTGACCTATATCCAGCGTCATCTTCAACCCGATCTCGCCTATCGCTTCGCGTGCCGCGTGGGGATGTGCGGCTCCTGCGCGATGAACGTGAACGGCAAGGCGCGGTGGACGTGCCGCACGCATGTCGCAAAAGTGGCGGCGGGCAATCAGCTCGAAATTGCGCCTCTGTCGAACCTCCCCGTGATCAAGGATCTCGTGACCGACATGGGCCGCTTCTTCGATAAATGGGCTCAGGCCAAAGGGCAATTCAGCGGGGAACGTACGCGCCGCGATGATTTCGCGCGCGTGCAGCCGGACAGTCCCCGGCGGCAAGCGGCCGATGCGGGTGTCGAGTGCATCGGTTGCGGCGTGTGCTATTCGTCGTGCGATGTCGTGACCTGGCGTCCCGATTACCTTGGGCCTGCCGCGCTCAACCGCGCATGGACGCTCGTCAACGACGAGCGCGACAGCAAGCGTGTAGAACGCCTTCGCGCGGTCGCGGGCGATGCGGGATGCCATTCGTGTCATACGCAGGCGACCTGCACGGAGCGTTGCCCCAAGCACATCTCGCCGACGGCTGGCATTGCGGGCCTGAAGCGGATGACGATGAAGGCCGCGCTCGAAGGGGAGTTGTGATGAACGCGATGTCGCTGAAAACGCAAGCGCGTTTGTGGTACTGGCAGAGAATGAGCGCGACGGTTCTCGCGTGCTGCGTATTGGTTCACATCGCCGTCATCGTGTACGCAGTGCATCAGGGGCTGACTGCCTCTGCGATTCTTGGCCGCACGCATGGCAACTGGTTCTTTGGCGCGTTCTACACGTTGTTTGTGATCGCGTGCGCGATTCACGTCCCCATTGGTGTTCTGCGGATCGCGGAAGAGTGGTTGCAATGGCGCGGTAAATCAGCAGTGGCGGCGAGCGTTGCGATTTCCGTCGTGCTGGCTTTCATGGGACTGCGCGCGGTCTATGGAGTCGTCGCATGATGCGCAAGAACGACTATCGCGCGCGTACGCACCCGGCGTATTGGGCGTTTCTCGTACACCGCTTGTCCGGTCTCGGACTTGCTCTCTTTTTACCTGTTCATTTCTGGGCGCTTGGGCAGTCGATTGCCGGCGAGGGTGCGCTCGAAAATTTCATTCGTGTCACTGACCAGCCGCTTTTCAAGCTCGGCGAATGGGGCCTCGTGGTCCTGCTTTCGCTTCATTTGATGGGCGGCATCCGGCTGTTGCTGATCGAGTTTCTCCCCTGGACCGGGCTGCGAAAGAACTGGCTCGCGTTGGGGGTGGGAGCGAGCACGTGCGCCGGTCTCGCGTTTCTACTTGCACTCATGCACTGATGTACTGATGCCGCGTTTTTCGAAGCCAGCGAGATCTGGATTCGAAACGCTATCCGGGAGGACATGACCATGAAACTGGATCTCGGCGCCGTCGAGGAAGCATCTAAAGAGCTTTATATCCGCGCGCTGAAACTGCTGCCGCCGGATGTGAAGCTGGGTATCGACAGGCTCGCGGCAACCGATACGTCGCCCGTGGCAAGGCGCGTGCTCGAAACGATGCGCACGAACATTCAGGTGGCGGAGGGAACCGACAACCTGCTTTGCCAGGACACGGGCATTCCCATTTACAACGTCGTGATCGGGCGCAATGTCGAGTTCGACGGGTTCGAACTCAAGGCCGCGATTCGCAAGGGCTGTGAGCGAGCGACGCGCGAGCATCCGTTGCGCTCGTCGGTCGTGCATCCCTTGACGCGCAAGAACGATCACACGTCTTGCGGCATTGAAGTACCCGTCATTCACATCGACTTTTCCGGCGACGCGAATACAGCGGCCATCGAAATGGTGCCTAAAGGCAGCGGTTCCGAAAACAATTCGTTTCTGAAGATGGCCGTTCCTGCCGAAGGGATCGATGCGATCAAGACGTTCGTCGTCGATTGCGTGCTTTCTGCAGGCGGCAAGACCTGCCCGCCGACGATTGTCGGCGTCGGACTCGGCGGCACCTCCGATCTTTCGATTGCGCTCGCGAAACGGGCGGCCACGCGGGCGCTCGGCACACGTTGCGACGATCCCGACGGCGCGGCGCTCGAAGAGGAACTGTCGGCGGCCGTGAACCAGCTCGGTATCGGCCCACAAGGTCTGGGCGGCGACAGCACGGCATTCGCCGTCCACATCGAACTCGCTTCGACGCACATCACGATGAATCCCATCGCAGTGAACATGCAATGTCACTCGGCGCGGCGTGCAAGAGCCGTGTTCTCTGCCGATGGACTTTCATACGGTTTCTGAAAATGGCCCACTACGATCTCTTCACGCCCGTCGACGAGTCACAGATCCGGCAATTGCACGTGAACGATACGGTGACACTGCACCGAACGCTTTACGGCATTCGGGATGCGACGCAAATCCATATGTTCGACCGAGGGCGCACGACGCATTTCGATCTTCGCGGCCATGCCGTCATTCACACCGCGCCGAACGTGCGCAAGGTTCCCATCAGCGACGACTATCCGGCGGGCTATCAGCCGATCTGTATCGGCACGACGACGTCGGACCGGATGGAGCGCTTCACGCGGCCGCTGATGGAGCAATACGGCGTGCGCATGATCGTCGGCAAAGGCGGGCTGCGCGAAGCATCGCAAGGGACGTTCAGCGATCTGGGCGGCGTCTATCTCGCGATCATCGGCGGCACGGCCGCGCTCGAGACGACATGGATCGAGCAGATCGAAGCCGTCGACCTCGACGATCTCAATCCTGAATCGCTGTGGCGATTCAGGATCAGCAACTTCGGTCCCTTGCTCGTGGCGATGGATAGCCATGGCGGGAGTCTTTACGACGCAGTGAAGCACGACGCAGCCGACCGTCGCGCGGCCGTGCTCGCCAGTCTTGGAGTACGGGCCAAATGAATATCGCGCACATCCGGACGGATATCCTGATACTCGGCTCCGGCGGCGCGGGTCTCTTCGCAGCGTTGCACGCGCATCAGACCGCGCCTCAGCTCTCGATTACCGTCGCTGTCAAAGGGCTGTTAGGGAAGTGCGGCTGCACGCGCATGGTGCAGGGCGGATACAACGTGGCGCTGGCGCCGGGCGATTCCGTCGAGCGTCATTTCATGGACACGATCGAGGGCAGCAAATGGCTGTCGAATCAGGATCTCGCGTGGACACTGGTGAGCACGGCCGTCGAGCGCGTTCGTGAACTCGAAAACGAATTGGGCTGCTTTTTCGATCGCAATCCCGATGGCTCGATTCATCAAAAGGCATTCGCGGGACAGACGTTCGATCGGACCGTGCACAAGGGCGATCTGACGGGTATCGAGATCATCAACCGTCTTGCCGAGCAGGTGTGGAGCCGTGGCATCAACCGGCTCGAAGAGCATCGCGCAATCGAGCTGATCAGAAGCCGCGACGGCAAGAGCCTCGCGGGCGTCCTGATGATCGACATGCGCTCGGGGCAGTTCGTGTTCGTGCAGGCGCGAGCGGTATTGCTCGCGACGGGCGGCGGACCGACGATGTACAAGTTTCATACGCCGTCGGGGGACAAGAGTTGCGATGGCCTTGCGATGGCGCTGCGCGCAGGCTTGCCACTGCGCGATATGGAAATGGTGCAGTTCCATCCGACAGGTCTGCTCGCAGGAAGCCACACGCGGATGACGGGCACGGTCCTCGAAGAAGGCTTGCGCGGCGCGGGCGGTCATCTGCTGAACGGCGATAAAGAGCGCTTCATGCATCGCTACGACGCGCGCGGCGAGCGTGCGACGCGCGACATCGTATCGCGTGGCATCTACTCGGAAATGAGAGAGGGCCGCACATCGCCGAATGGCGGCGTGTACATTCAGATGGGCCATCTCGGACCGGACAAGGTGCGTAAGCAGTTCAAAGGCATGGTGGAACGCTGCGCCGATTGCGGCTTCGATCTTGCGGGCGGTCTCGTCGAGGTCGTGCCGACCGCACACTACATGATGGGCGGCGTGGTTTTCCAGCCCGATTGCCGCACAGAACTCGCGGGCCTGTTCGCGGCGGGCGAAGATACGGGCGGAGTGCATGGCGCGAACCGCCTGGGTGGCAATGGCGTCGCGAACTCCACCGTATTCGGCGGCATTGCAGGGGACAGCATGGCGACGTGGGTCAGCGAACACGGTGAGTATCATGCCCCCGACGATGACGCACTACGGGCCGCCGTCAGCGAAGCGGAAGCGCCTTTCAAACAGCATGGCAAAGATCTGGAGCACATTCGGGAAGCGCTCTACGAATGTATGTGGAAGGACGTCGGCATTATTCGTCACGGCGACGGGCTTCTTCGCGCACGAGCGGCGTTGCGAGATCTTTACGGTCAGTTGATGCGCACGGGCGTTGCCGATGGCGATCGCGCATTGAATCTGCAATGGCACGACTGGCTCAATTTGAAGAACCTGATATCGGTCAGCCAGGTGATCACGGAAGCGGCGATTGCTCGCGAGAACTCCCGGGGCGCGCATTTCAGAGAAGACTTTCCGGATGCGGGCGATCTTTCAAGATCGGCATTTACTACGGTTCGCCGTCAGCAAGGAGAGATCTGCATTTCGCAAGAGCCCGTGACGTTCACACGTGTCAGGCCGGGCGAAACGATTCTGGATGAGTGTGAAAAGAGTGTCGAGGCTGGCGCGGTTCGCGGCTGAAAAAGCACTAACGCAATAAAGATCGTCGCGCCCGAAGGAGTGGTGAAACCTTGAACTTACCTGATCGCTTATTCAAGCACCCAGCCGCTGTCGCCTTCAATGAGTGTCCCGCCATGGCTGGTTGTGTCGCCCTTCCGGGCAATACCAGCACCATCGAACTCCGAGGTCGAGCCCGAAGTGATGATGGCTCCGCAACTGGTTACGTCGCCGATGCGGGCGGCGGCGCGACCACCGATGATCACTCCGCTCGTACCCGTCACGACCGTACCCATCCCATGAACCGGGCACATATGGCGGTGACCCACCAGAACAACCGGACGCATGAAAACCTCTCCGCGATAGAAATTTATTGACCCGCTGCCCTGGGGTGTTCACCCGCATACTTCCATTCGAAGCTGAACGGGTCCACGCCGACCTTACCCGGCAGGTTCGGCATTGAATCGCCTTCCTTCACGAACACCTCGTGGTAGCCGCCGATCAGGTCGATCGTCTGACCCACGGCATACCAGTAGCCGGTTCGCGGTGAGAAGTCGCCGGGCCGGGCACGCGGGAATGGCGGCACCTGGGTGCGTGCATCGACCTCGCCCAGGAACTCGATCTTGTGGCCCTTCGCAGCCTCCTCGTCGGTAGGTTTGTAGACCTTGAAGTACAGGCGGTTCGATGGCGCGTTGTCGGTGATCGGGTAGACCATGCGGCCCTTGCCCTGCGCGTCGGTGCGCGCCAGCACTTCGCGCACATCGATCCAGTCGAGCTGGCTGTGCCAGTAGACCATTTCGTAAATGTGCGTGCCGGTCAGTAACTGGCTGTTCTTTATCGTGAACTCGTAAGGTATGGGACTCTTCCAGCCATCGTGTGCCTTCAGGGTATAGCGATAGCGCTTGACCTCATCGTCACGGGGCGGAGCCTTGATCGCCATTACTCCGTCATCACGCGGCGGCGACGGGTCGATCTCTTTTCCTTCGCAGTAGAGCCGAACCGGTCCGTCGTCCGGTGTCGGCATGCCCGTTGCCCGAACGTCTTTGTCGGTAGGATTGGCAATCGAAATGTTATACCGCACTTCAACAGCATCGCTGTACAACGACGAGCCGGCAAATCTGATCTGCGTGACCAGCGGGTTCTTGGTCCAGTTGATCCGGTTATCGGGGATACCAATCCTGTCGGCAGTGTTACCGGAAGCGGGTTGAGTATTGGTCATGGTCCTGTTCCCGTCACTGTCTGGGGATGTTGAAAGATGTGTGGTACATGCGGCCAGGATGGCCAGACCCGACAACGCAAATGCGCATCGTGTCCACCAGCGGTCACGCCGTAATGTCGGCTTCATGTTTCGCGCTCTCGATAAAGAATGCAATGTTTTCCGCATTGGCCAGTGCCCGGTTCGGCGCGAACTCGGCCAGCACCCGCGCGGCCAGTGCGCCATAGGCCGTGCGGCCATTGAAGTTTTTTGGATCGCTGGTTGCTGCAGGTAGCGCGATGGTCTGATCCTTTGCATGTGCTGTGTTGCGCAGATGCGCCACCTCATGCAGTTGCACCTCCATCCGGTTCTGGTCCACGGGAGCCGTGTTGCTGAATGCACTGAAGAAGAGGCCATACTGGCAGCCGATGTTGATGCACTCCATCTGGAACTCCGCCTGGGCTGGCACAAGTGGCCTGCCAGGATAGGTGGCCGGATGCACCCACGCCCCCGCCTCGAAGCCAAGCGCCCCCTTCACGACACGCTGCATGGACAGATGGCGGAAAAAGTCCCGCATCCCTTTCAGATAGGCATACACGTGATGACCCGCCGGGGCCGCAGCAAGCGACCCATGCAGCGTTTCAGGCGAGGCAACCGTATTGGGATCGACGCCAAACCAGTAGATGAAGTTTTCCCACAGCTTTGTATGCTTGACGTTGTGAATATCGTGGGTGGTCGCGTATTCGCGCACAATGACCGGCATCGCGGCAGGCGGCGACGGCAGTACCGCATTCGCGTCTTTCCAAGGTTCGAGCTGCTTTAGCCGCTTTTCGATCAGTTTCAGCCCCGTGTTCCAGCTGCTGCGGATTTCCTGTTCGAAGGCTTCTTCCGAAAGATGCACGTCGGTCGCCAGGCATTCGCGCATCTGCGCCAGAAATCCGACCGGATGGTAATGCCAGTTTTTGGCATCCATTTTTCCCGGCAAGGGCGTCAGGCCGGGACCACTCACCCCATCTGTATCAACCCGCGCTTCGGTCCAGAACTGCTGCCTTTCGGCGTCCTGCAGGAACGCATTGAACTGCGCATCGGTGAGTTGCGGCAGCGGCGGATGCCCGCCCGTCTTCAGCTTCTGGTAGCGCGTTACGGCATGGTCCTTGTCCCACTCGGTATGGAAGCGCACGGCGGTGTTGCGCAGGATCGCATCGACACCCTCGCTATGCAGATCATTCAGGTTCAGGGCTACTGGAAGCTTGCATGCGGCATTGAGGATCTGCTGCATCACCGCATCATCGTCCTCGACGAAAGCGTCATCGGTGGTATTCAGTTCCTTGTCTTCGTACGCCTGCCAGCCACGTGCGATCCAGTCGCTGTCGGTGGTCAGCGTCACCCAGGCGTTATTCACAAAGTCGCGACCGTCTGCCGTTGCGTGAGCCTGCGAGGCATAGGCGTAGTAACTGGTTCCGCTAAGGTCGTACAGCTTGAAGCAAACATTCTTGGCTGGAATATCTGTCGGGTTGCCATCCTTTCTAACCGGAATCGCTGATACAAAGCATGATCCAGCGGGAAACTGGATGATGTCGGGAGTTGCCGGAACGCCGTCATGAATGAGCCTATCCCTTGCGAGGTCCGCATTCCTCGTCAACCAAACCTTCCCCATGCCATCGCTCCTGCTGCCGTCGACATAGTCCTGATGCGACGTGGCGGGATTCACGATACCCGGCGGTTCAAGTGACTTCATCGGTTTCAGCAGTCCCTTGTCGGTGGTAAAAATCTCGAAATGGAAGCTGTCCGGCAGCGCGCCGGACTGGCTGTCGGTTTTCTCCGCATAGCCGATCACTTCACCGGCACGCACCGGATGGCTGATCACCTTCACGGTGTCGAGCGTGCGCCACTTCCGCTCTGATGGATGGCATGCATACAGCGCGAAGATCGGATAGCTGAGCCTGACCTTCGCGGACACCGCCAGCGGTTTTGCCGGGTCCAGGTCGAGATACATGTGCTCCACCCAGCCCTCGACCGCACTGCCACTGTTGATATCCGTCGCGCGCACCTTCGCCATCCGGTGGGCATCGCCGTTCACGGCCAGCACCGTCACCTCGTCGCCACGCAACGCACTGACCAGCAGGATGTTCTCGCCCGTCGTCACGAATGGCGGCAACAGGGCCTTGTCATGCAGTTGCCGCGCGGGCATCAGGTTTGCGAACAGTGAATAGAAATGCGCCCCCGTGTAGCGGTTCACCGGGTTCGCGCCATTGTTCTTCTCGCACTCGTGACGGATCAGCACGAAGCTGCCGCTGAACTGACGGAGTGGCGCCGGTTTCGACTTCGCCTTCGTCTTCGATGACGGCGCAGATGGGGCGCTACTCTTGATCAGCGCATCGAGCGCGCTTTCCGTGTAATCGGTGTCCAGGCGATACGCGACGATCGTTCCATCGGCCACGGCCCGCACCGGCTTCGTGCCCTTCAGGTGCACCCCGCCGTGCCAGAAGCGATTCGTGCCGACCGGGAACACGCCACCCGCCACGCTACGCGCCAGATCGAGGTATTTCTTCACAAGGGCGGGCGTGGTCAGCGCGGCCGACTTCGACTGCGTATAGGAGACGGGCTGAGGTGCACTGTAGTAAGGGTCGTCTTCGAACGGGAAAGTAATAATCATCGGCTGTCTTTTGTAGTTTCAGGTTCTCGGGAACATTCGAATACTGTTCGTCCGCGTTAGCCGGAAAACGAGAAGGATTCCAGATCGAATGGCAACCCTTTCACGCGCATCGGAGCGCAGGTCCAGCGCGTTCTTCACCCATCCTGTACTCGACTGGATTGGCCCCTTCAACGTGATCCGTACGGCCTCCAGCGTGATGCCGTTGCCGTCAAGCGTTATCGTCCCGGCAGGATCGGAAATCTTCGCCACGTCGCCGGCCTGGAGCTGGATCACCCGGCTCTTCACTCCAGCCAGTTGCCCCGCCTCCAGCCGATAATGTCCCTGCACTGTATGCTCGGCATGACAGCCAATCTCCACCAGATGGTCCGCCGTAATCTGGTCCTTGCGATGGTTCCCGACCTTCTCGATGCGGTCCTTGCCGACCTGCGACGTATGGTTGTGTCCGACTTCGAGAAACGCATCCTCACCGATGCGGTGACGCCGGTCATGGTGGATGTCCGCCTGTTCGTCGTGACCCACTGTCTCGGATCGATCGTGACCGATGGTGGTACTCTCGTTGTTCTCGATGGTCTTCATCCGGTCGTGCCGGACCGCGTGCGATTCGTCGTTCTCGACCTCGGTACGCATGTCGCGCTCGGCCTGCAACCACAGTTCTTCCGCACCTTTCCTGTCCTCGAAGCGGATCGCATTTGCGTTGCTATAGCCGCCGTCCTTCGACGAGCGCGTGAGGATACCGCTCTGTGTCGCGTTGCCGGGCAGGTCCCACGGCGGCATCGTCTTCGCGTTGTAGACGCGCCCTATCACGATGGGCCGGTCAGGGTCGCCGTTCTCGAAGTCGACGATCACTTCGGTGCCGACACGCGGAATGTGGATGCCGCCGAAGTTGCTGCCCGCCCACGGATACGACACGCGTATCCAGCATGACGAGGTGTGGTCCTTTGAACCGTGACGGTCCCAGTGAAAGCTCAATTTCACACGGCCATACTGATCGGTCCAGATTTCCTGCCCGGCGGGGCCAGTCACGATGGCCGTCTGCGGGCCGGTGGTACGCGGCTTCGCGTACTTCCGCTCGGGCCGGAAAACCGTCGTGGCGGGCTGCACGTCAAAGGTCGTGGCGATGCGGTAGTGCGCCGCGCTACCGCTGGACTCACCAACCTCTTCGGCCTCCAGTTTCGCGCGCAGCACCAGGTATTCGCGGTTCGCACTTGCCTGCGGGTAGCCCGCGAGCGTGAAGGTCGTGCCGCACACCACATCGCGCACGTTGCCGCTGCCGCGTGCGCGCTCGCCCTGCGCGTACAGTTCCTCCATGCGCACGCGCGCGAACTGCTCGCCGTCCTCCGGTTCGGTATAGTCGCCCGGCCATTCGTAGCGTTCGAGCTGGTTGTGCGCGGTGTCCTGTGGCAGTTCGTTCTGCGCCTGAAGCTGCGCCTTCGGCTTCTTGAAGTGGTAGTCGTTCGTGGTCCAGATGCGACGAGCACCATACGGTGGAAGGTGTCCGAGTGCTCGATGAACCAGTAGATGCCGTTCTCGGCCATCAGGCGCTGGGCGAAATGGAGGTCCGTCTCGCTATACTGGACCGGGTAGTCGAGCACCGGATACGTGCCGCCCAGACGCAGGTCGTACGAATACATGTACGCCCCGAAGATCGCTTCGAGGATATCCACCACCGTCTTGCGCTGGTAGATACGGAAGTCAGAACGCAAGGCCATAAGGGCGGGCCAAGGTTGCAGGAGCACACGGTAGCGGTACTGGCGGTTGAGCTGGCCGACGAAGCCCGCCTCCATCACGAGGCCGCTGATCTCACGGGTGCCCGCCCCGATATCCGCCCTGCCCGCGAGCCCGGTTTGGCCGGCTGAAAACGTACCCATTCCATCAAGCTGGATTGCGACCGTGAGTTCGGTGCCGGCCAGCGCCTTGAGGTTGATCGCGGATGCTTCCGCATCGGGCATATCCAGTTGCGTGGTCAGGAAGAGTTCGTACTCGTAGACCGTCGAGAGTGATTCCTCACCCCTGATTGCACTCAGCAATAACGCGGGGGTGCCATCGAGCAATACGGGCAGTGCGGGACCGCTTATCGTAAGCGTGCGCCTTTGCAGAAACGTCAGCATAACTAACTTGACTCCCGTCTAGATTTCGCATGGATTGAACCGCAATCGGCTCGCGGGCAATATCAGAAGAATTCGAAAATTGCCCGGACGGGCGAAAGATATGCCGCCTGCATCGGGAGGCGGGCAATAAAAAACGGCGGGCGCATTCAATTGCGCCCGCCGTTTTTCTATTGATTAAAACGTATGAAGCCTCTACGACTGCATGCCCCAACGCTGCACCGTATGCCGTTCGAGCACGCGGAAGATCAGGTTCTCGACAGCGAGGCCAATCAGGATCACCGTGAACAGGCCCGCGAATACATTGGCGATGTCGAGCAGGTTCTTGTTCTCGTAGATGAACCAGCCGAGGCCGCCCGAACCCGAACTGACGCCGAACACCAGTTCCGCCGCGATCAGCGTGCGCCATGCGAAAGCCCAGCCGATCTTCAGGCCCGTCAGGATGCTCGGAAACGCAGCGGGCACGAGTATCTTCGCGACGTAAGCGCCGCCGCGCAGTCCGTAATTGCGGCCCACCATCTTGAGCGTATTGCTGACGGAGAGAAAGCCCGAGTGCGTATTCAATGCAACGGACCACGTGACGGAATGCACCAGCACGAAGATCAGGCTGCCGTTGCCCAGCCCGAACCAGATCAACGCGAGCGGCAGCAGCGCGATCGCGGGCAGCGGGTTGAGCATCGACGTCATCGTTTCGAGAAAGTCGGTGCCGATGCGCGATGTGATCGCGGCCGCCGTCAGCAGTGATGCGAGCACCACGCCGCATACATAGCCCATCAGCAGTACGTGAATGGATGCCCACGCCTTGCCGGGCAGTTCGCCGCTCGCAATGCTGCGGAACAACGCTTCGACGGTCGCTGTGAAGGTCGGGAACAGCAGCGGATTGTTCAGCCAGCGTGCGTACGCTTCCCAGATGATCGCGAGCACGGCGAGAATCATCGCCTTGCGCAGCCATCCCTGGTTATAGAGCCGCTCGAAAGCCGACAACGGTTTCTCGACCACGCTGAAATGCGCGGCGTCGCTCGGCTCGCGGATGATTTCGGCGCGCGGCGTGCGTGTGCCGGCATCGCGCCGCGTCGAATGAACGGTTGCTGCGCCAGGTGCAGTAGCTTCAGACATTCTCGGCCTCTTCGATCTCGTCTTCGAACAGCATGTGCTGGATGCGTTTTTCGAGCGTGGCAGGCGTTTCGCCGGCGGCTGCCGTGTCGAGTTCCGCCTTGACCTGGCCCGGATGCGGCGACAGCAGCAGAATCCGGCTGCCGACCTTGATCGCCTCCGGAATCGAGTGCGTGACGAACAGCACGGTGAAATGCGTGTCCTGCCACAGCGCGAGCAGTTCGTCCTGCATCTTGCGGCGCGTGAGCGCGTCGAGCGCGGCGAACGGTTCGTCCATCAGCAGGATGTCGGGCTCCATCGCCATGCCGCGCGCGATCGCGACGCGCTGCTTCATGCCGCCCGACAGCGTGTGCGGATGACTGTCGGCGAATTTCGTGAGGTTGACCTTGTCGATGTAATGCATCGCGCGCTCTTCCGCTTCACGTCCCGACAAGCGATGCGACGCCTGCAGCGGAAACATCACGTTCTGCTTGACCGTTTTCCACGGCAGCAACTGGTCGAATTCCTGAAACACCATCATCCGGTCGGGGCCGGGCCTCGTGACGGTCTTGCCCTTCAGCGTGATCGTGCCTTCCGTCGGCGGCAGATAGCCGCCGACGCTCTTGAGCAGCGTCGATTTTCCGCAGCCGGACGGACCGAGCAGCACGAAGCGGTCGCCTTCGAATACCTTGAAGTCGACACGGTAAGTGGCCATCACGAGATGCTTCGGCGTCTTGTATTGCAACGTGACGCCGCTGACATCGAGCAATGGTCCGCCATCATGCGATCGCGTATCGGATCTGGCTGCTGCGCGCGTACGTGACATCGTCAGCTCCCTTGCAGCGATTGAACGGTCGGAAAGAACATGTCTTTCCACGAAGCGGGCTTCGCCTTGATGAGACCGGTGCGTGCCATGAAGTCCGCGTATTTGACGGTGTTTTCCGGCGTCGTCGTAAAGGCGACGTCGGGCGACGAGATCATCTTCTCGATGTCCGCGACATTGCTCTTGTCCTTGCTGATGCGCAGATACGCGAGCGCCGCCGCGTGCTTGTCCTTGTTGATCTGCGCTTGCGCTTCGTCGAGCGCGGCCATGAACGCCTGTACGAGCTTCGGGTTCTGCTGGTAGAACTTCGACGTGCACCACACGAGATTGAACGTCGATTTGCCGCCGAGCACGTCATACGAATTGACGACGGTGCGCACGCCGCCGTGCGCAAGTTCCTGTTCCTGGAAAGGCGGCGAGCCGAAATGTGCCGTCACTTCGCTATTGCCCGACAGCAACGCCTGTTGCGCGTCGGGATGCGCGAGCGACACTGTGTATTTATCCAGCTGCCCCTGATTGCCCGCGCCGAATGCTTTTTCCGCGGCCATCTGCAGCGTGATCGCCTGAATCGACACCTTCGCTGCGGGCAGCGCGATCTTGTCCTTGCTGCTGAAATCCTTCAGCGTCTTCACAGCGGGATTGCGTGTGTTCAACAGCAGCGGCATCGAATTGATGGCGGCGAGCGCCTTCACTTCGACGGGCGTGCCGTGTGTGCGCGCCCACAGCAGCACAAGCGGTGCGACGCCGCCCGACGCGATCTGCAGCGAGTCGGACAGCAGTGCATCGTTCATCACGTTGCCGCCCGCGAATTCGACCCACGACACTTTAAGGTTCGGCATGCCGAGTTGCGCCGCGTGCTTTTCGAGCAGCTTCTGATCCTGGATGATCATCAGCGGCAAATAGCTGACGCCGTATTGCCGCGCGATGCGGATCTCGGAGAGTTCGGCGCGCGCGGGCGCGCTTGCGAGCATCGCGCACAGCGCGAGCAGCGTTGAGAAGAAAACGACAAGTCTGCGGAGGCTCATTGCGGGTCACTCCTTGTAGTTGCCGTGCGTGAGAAAACACGGCGGGGCGGTCGGATAGTGCGAGTGCGCGACAGGCAATCGTGCGCACCGGGCAAGCCGGTACGCACGCGCGACGGAATCAAACGATGGCGAACCGCGCGCAGACAGACGCGCGGCAATGCGGACGTGGCCCTTGACGATGGAACGGATGTGCGGGACGACGATGAGGCAGGGTACGCATCGCGAGTGTCTCCTTGTGTTCCGTTCGTTCGCGCCGCGAAGCGTTGCATGGCGGCGCACGACTGGAACCCGGTACCTTGATGGTCTGTTGTCGGGCACCGTGCACGCGGTGCGTTAAGTGCCTTGTGATTTAACTCATCTGTATGAGTGTCGAGTGTAGGTGATGCCCTTGCCGATTGCAACTGCGGGAAAACGTGAAAAAGGGACGTGCTGGCACGTCCCTTTTGTCGTGTGATTGCTGAACGCTTTAAAGCGTGTAGTGCATGCGGTTACAGCGGTTCTTCGTGCGAAGCGGACGGCCCGACGTATTCGTAGCGCGCGGTGTTCACATGGGAAATGCGCACCTCGACGGGCGCGTGATGATACGAGTACGCGACCCGCCGCACTTCGAGCAGCGGCGTGCCGTGCGGCACTTCGAGCAGCTTGCTTTCGGCGTCGTCGGCCGTGGCGACGCGCAGGCGCTCTTCCGTCCCGACGACGTTGATGTGGAAGGAATCCTGATAGAAGTTGTACAGCGTGCTCGGTCGTTCGCGCAGCGCCGCTTCCGTCAGCCCCGGAAAACGCGCTTCGGCGACGGCGATGTTGTCGATCATCACCGTTTCGCCGTGCAGCGCCAGCCGGTTGACGAACGTGAAGACGCGCGCGTTCGGCTCGGTGCCGAGCATCGCGGCGATTTCGCGCGTCGCCTTGGCCTTCCTGAAGGACACGAGGCTCACGGTCGGGTAGGTCTTGTCGCCGTCCTGGCGCACGATGCGGAAAAAGCGGAAGAAGTGCCGGTCGCGCTGATGCTGTGAGACGAAAGTGCCGAGCCCTTGATGGCGCACGAGGATGTTGTCCGCGACGAGTTCGTCGATTGCCTTGCGCAGCGTGCCGATCGAAACGCCGAAGCGTTCCGCGAGACGCTTTTCCGACGGTATCGCCTCGCCGCCTTTCCATTCCTGCGCGGAAAGCGCCGCGAGCATCGCGTTCTTCACTTCCTTGTAGCGTGTGCCGCCGATGGTGGGCGTGCCCATGGTGCCGCTGGCGCTGTTCGAGCCGATCGTCAACGTATTCATGGCTGTGTCCTCTCGTGCATGGTGCTTCGTCGGTGCGTTGTTGTTGCTTGTGCAGCGGACAATGCCGCTCTTCTCGCTTCTTTGCAAATTATTCTACTTCATCCGGCTCATCAAACACATATAGATGATCTGGTTGACATATGGATGAGTGCTGCCTAAGATGGTTTGCACGGAGACGAAACACAACCTGTCAACCAGACTGGAGACAAACGATGAGCTACACGGCAGCAGGTGGGTCGCAAACGGGTTCTGGAGCTTCCGGCAACCCATCGCAGGAGCGCAGGACGATTCATATCGTGCTGCACGAAGCGAAAGACACCGTTGGTGTCGCGGTCGTCGAAGGCATCAAGGCGGGCACGCAGCTGAATGCGTGGATCATGGACGACGACGAAGTCATCACCGTCTCCGCGAAGCAGGACATTCCCATCGGTCACAAGGTGGCGCTCAAGGACATGGCCGTGGGCGACACTGTCTACAAGTACGGCGTCGATATCGGCAAGGTGGTGCAGCCCATCAAGGCGGGCGAGCACGCTCACGTGCACAACATCAAGACGAAACGCTGGTAAGGCGGCGCGAGGGGCATGCGTCCCCACGCACGCGTCCCTTTTTGGCACCAGCCACTCCCTCACTGAACAGAGACCGATCAAAGAGACCCACCATGAGCGTGATTGACCAGAACACTACTTTCCACGGCTATCGCCGTTCGAATGGACGCGTCGGCGTGCGCAACCATGTGATCATTCTGCCCGTCGACGATCTGTCGAATGCGGCCGCGCAAGCCGTCGAAAACAACATCAAAGGCACGATGGCGCTGCCGCATCCGTATGGCCGCCTGCAATTCGGCGCGGACCTCGACCTGCATTTCCGCACGCTGATCGGCGCGGGCTGCAACCCGAACGTCGCGGCCGTCGTCGTGATCGGCATCGAGGAAGGCTGGACCAAGCGCGTCGTCGACGGCATCGCGCAGTCGGGCAAGCCGGTGATGGGCTTCGGCATCGAGCTGCACGGCGACCATGACACGATCATGCGCGCGTCGAAAGCGGCGAAGGAGATGGTGCAGTACGCGACGTCGCTCGAACGTGAAGCGTGCCCGATCTCGGACCTGTGGGTATCGACCAAATGCGGCGAATCGGATACCACGTCGGGCTGTGGCGCGAATCCGACTGTCGGCAATGCGTTCGACAAGCTCTATGGCCTCGGCACCACGCTCGTGTTCGGCGAGACGTCGGAGCTGACGGGCGGCGAGCAGCTCGTCGCGGCGCGCTGTGCGAACGATCAGGTGCGCGAGCGCTTCCAGTTCATGTTCGACCGTTACCAGGACATGATCAACCGCTGGAAGACGGATGATCTGTCGGAGTCGCAGCCGACCAAGGGCAACATCGCGGGCGGCCTGACGACGATCGAAGAGAAGGCGCTGGGCAACATCCAGAAGATCGGCAAGAAGTGCCGCGTCGACGGCGTGCTCGACAAGGCGGAGATGCCGACGCATTCGGGCCTGTGGTTCATGGACTCATCGTCGGCGGCGGCGGAAATGGTTACGTTGTGCGCGGCCTCCGGCTTCGCCGTGCATTTCTTCCCGACGGGGCAGGGCAATGTGATCGGCAACCCGATCGTGCCCGTCATCAAGATCTGCGCGAACCCGCGCACCGTGCGCACGATGAGCGAGCATATCGACGTCGACGTATCGGGCCTATTGCAGCGCGAACAGAATCTCGATCAGGCAGGCGACAAACTGCTGGAGTCGATGCTCGCCACGGCGAATGGCCGCTGGACATCGGCCGAGGCGCTGGGACATCGCGAGTTCGTGCTGACGCGTCTGTTCGAAAGCGCCTGATCTGCCTGATCGCCAACCAGGCATTGTCCCCATGAAGCCCGCCCGCTTTTGCCGAGTGCGGCGGGCTTTGCGAACGCAGTTTCGCTACAGCGCGCGCTCCGTGCGGCACCGGCCACAGAAGAACATCAGGCCGACGCACGATGCGTGACGCTGTTCACTTCAAGCAGCAGCGAGTGGAGGAGACACCATCTTGCGCGTGCTCAAACATCTTTATGTGCAGGTTCTGATCGGCCTTGCGGCCGGAATTCTCGTCGGCTATTTCTCGCCGGATCTCGGCGTGCAGATGAAGCCGTTCGGCGACACGTTCATCCGCCTCATCAAAATGCTGATCACGCTGGTGATCTTCTGCACCGTGTCGGTGGGCATCGCGCGGATGGAAAATCTCAAGCACGTCGGCCGTGTCGGTCTGAAGACGATTTTCTACTTCGAAGCAGTGACGACGCTCGCGCTCGTCATCGGTCTCATCGTCGCGAACGTGCTGCATCCGGGCGAAGGATTGAACATCGACCCGAAGACGCTCGACGCGCACGCCGTCAGTCACTACGTGGCGGAAGTGCATACGGCGGCGTCGCAGAGCTTTCTCGAAGAGATCGTGCCGAACTCCGTGGTCGGCGCGTTCGCGCGCGGCAACCTGTTGCAGGTGCTGCTGTTCTCGGTGCTGTTCGGTATCGCGCTGTCGATCATGTCGCGCCGCAGCCGCTTCCTGTCGCGCGTGATCGAGCAGTGCGGCGAAGCGCTGATGAAGATCGTCGAGATGATCATGCGGCTCGCGCCGCTCGGCGCATTCGGCGCGATGGCGTTCACGGTCGGCAGATACGGCATCGGCACGTTGCAGCAACTGGGCCTGCTGATCGTCTGCTTCTATCTGACGAGCATCGTGTTCATCGTGCTCGTGCTGGGCTCGATCTGCCACTGGACGGGCGTCGGCTTGTGGCCGCTGCTCAAGTACCTGCGCGAAGAACTGCTGATCGTGCTCGGCACGTCGACGACGGAATCGGTGCTGCCGCGGCTGATGGAAAAGCTCGAGCGCCTCGGCTGCCCGAAGCCCGTCGTCGGCCTCGTGCTGCCGACAGGCTACTCGTTCAACCTCGACGGCGCGGCGATCTATCTGACGATGACATCGCTCTTCATCGCGCAGGCCACCAATACGCATCTGTCGCTACTTCAGCAGATCGGCCTGCTCGCGATCCTGATGGTGACGTCGAAGGGCGGCGCGGGCGTCGCGGGCGCGGCGCTCGTCGCGCTGACGGCGACGCTGTCGACGCACGACATCATCCCCGTCGCGGGCATCACGCTGATCATCGGCATCGACCGCGTGCTCAACGAGATTCGCGCGATCGTCAATATGATCGGCAACGCGGTGGCGACGCTCGTGGTCGCGCGCTGGGAAGGTGCGTTCGATGCCGAAGCCGCGCGCAAGATCCTCGCCGAGCCGCTCGCCATAAGCAGCGTGGACGAAGAAGCCGAAACGGCCGAAAAGATCAGCGAAAGAACGCCCGCCTATGCACAGGAGCGCTCGAATTGAAGAACGATCGCAAGAAAGTCGTCGTTAGCGAGTTTATCGACGCGTCCGCCGTCGAAGCGCTGCAGCAACATTTCGACGTGCATGCGAACGCATCGCTCGTCGATCATCCCGACACGTTGCGCAGCCAACTCGCCGATGCAGATGCGCTGATCGTGCGCAACCGCACGCAGGTCACGCAGGCGTTGCTCGATGGCGCGCCGAAACTGGTGGCCGTCGGGCGCCTGGGCGTCGGGCTCGACAATATCGATCTCGCAGCGTGCACGCAGCGCGGCGTGCAGGTGCTGCCCGCGACGGGCGCGAATGCGCGCGCCGTCGCCGAGTATGTGATCGCGACGGCGTTGATGCTGCTGCGCGGCGCGTATCTGTCGAGCGCTTCGGTGGCGGCGGGCGAATGGCCGCGCACCGCGCTGTCGAACGGACGCGAAGCGGCGGGCAGCACATTGGCCGTGATCGGCTTCGGCGGGATCGGGCAGCTCGTCGCGCAACTGGCGCGCGCGCTCGGCATGCGGGTGGCGGGCTACGATCCGCAGCAGCCGGCGAGCGCCGCGTGCTGGAAAGAGACGGGCGCGCAATGCCTGACATTCGACGACGCGTTGCGCGCGGCGGATGTCGTGTCGGTTCACGTTCCGCTCGTCGACAGCACGCGCAATCTGCTCGGCGCCGCGCAACTGTCGATGCTCAAGCCGCACGCCGTGGTGATCAATACGTCGCGCGGCGGCGTGATCGACGAAAGCGCGCTCGCCGATGCGCTGAAGCACGGGCGCCTCGGCGGCGCGGCCCTCGATGTGTTCGCCGACGAGCCGCTCAAGGCGGGCTCGCCGCTCGCGGGCGCGCCGAACCTGATCTTGACGCCGCATATCGCGGGACTCACAGTGCAATCGAACGAACGCGTCAGCACGCTCGTGGCGGCGCGCGTGACGCAGGCGCTGCTCGAAGGCGAGCGTGGTTCACAACGACGGGAAGGAGTTTCGACATGACGCGTGTTTTATCCGGCGACCTGTACGCGCTCGCCACGCGCGCAATGCTGGCTGCGGGCGCGACGCAGCAGACGGCCTCGGCGACGGCGCGCGCGCTCGTCTACGCGGACGAGCGCGGGCTGTCTTCGCACGGCGTCGCGCGTCTGCCGATGTACGTCGCGCAGTTGCGCAACGGCCGCGTCGATCCGCAGGCGCAGGCGTTCATCGCGAATGCGCGCAACGCGGCCGTGCTGATCGACGCCGCCGACGGCATGGCGTTTCCGGCCTGCGAGCTCGCGATCGAAACGTTGATTGGCCGCGCGCACGAGCATGGCAGCGCGGTCGCGAGCGTGCGGCGCAGTCATCATTTCGGCGTCGGCGCATATCACCTCGAAGCGCTCGGCGCGGCGGGCCTGGTGGGGCTCGCGTTCAGCAATGCACCCGCTGCGATGCCCGCGTGGGGCGGACGTCATTCGCTGTTCGGCACGAATCCGATTGCGGCTGTATTTCCGCGCCGCGATGGAGCGCCGCTGCTGATCGACCTGTCGCTGTCGAACGTCGCGCGCGGCAAGATCATGGTCGCGGCGCGCGAGGGCAAGCCGATTCCCGAAGGCTGGGCGACGACGCGCGACGGCTCGCCGACCACCGACGCAAAGGCCGCGCTCGACGGCATGATGCTGCCGTTCGGCGGCGCGAAAGGCGCGATGCTAGCGCTGATGGTTGAACTGCTCGTGGCAGCGCTTGCGGGCGCGAATTTCGGCTACGAGGCGGGCTCGTTCCTGACGGAAGAGGGCGAGAAATCGCAGATCGGCCATCTGTTCTGGGCGATCGATCCGGGCGCGCTGGCGGGCAGTGAAGCGTACCTGTCGAGAGTGGAGGCACTGATCGCCGCGATGCTTCAGGATGCGGACGTGCGCTTGCCAGGTGAGCGCCGGCGCAGTCTCGCCGATGCGGCCGCGCGCGACGGGATCGAGATTCCCGATGCGCTTCACGCGCAGCTTGTGGGGCTGGCGGGGTAGTGGTTCTGGTTGTGCCGTGTTTTGTGCTCTGTATTGTGTCGTGCGCGATCGGTTCGATCGCGCAGTGCTTCACGGCATTGCCGGTCCGGCACAGCAGCGTGACCGTGCCGGACTGATGTCAACGGAGTTGGCTGGCTACCACCAGACGCCAAGCGCTCGTATTCCGGCCGGCTTCTGAATCAGCATGGCGATCTCAGGCGGAAGCGGCGCAGAAACTGTGTTGATAGCCGAGCTCACAGCGGGTGTCAGCTTGTAGCTTGCATCGAGCGCGGCCGGTCCGTCGAGGAAGAAGCCATGCATTTCCTGACCGGTATCGCTGCTGAAAGCGCGCAATGTCGTATAGACGGCAGGGTTCACGTTGATTTGCCCACGTGACCACACGGCGACCCAGGTAGGAGCATTGACCAACGACCGCTGATAGACGTTGTTGTCGGGGGTGGTCTTGAGTTGCGCGGCCGTGTACTGATGCGAGTAGTCCTCCATACAGATCAGGCAGTTGCCGGAGCCGCCGGTAATGACGTTGTTGTGGACATTGGTCGGCCCTGTGATCCACGTCATGTCAGGAGGCGTCGCCACGTTCGGACGCAAATCCTTCTGGCTGGATGATGTTGCCGTGGCCCAACGCCGGGTATCCATCACGATGTTGAGATTGCGCTCGCTGGTAGTCGTGCTGTTCTTTGCAAGCGTGTTGTTCCAGATATCGACGTCACTCGTGTTGATGACCTTGATGCCGCTCCCGCCATTCGAGACGACCAGGTTGTTGACGAACTGCGCCGTGTCCGAGATTTCGGTATCAAGGCCATGCCCGGCGTTGCCGATCGAGTCGTTGCTCAATATCTTGATGTCATACGACGATTCATCGAACCACAAGCCCGTACCGAGATTTCTGAGGAACACGCTGTCGCTCACGACTACATGGCGTGAATGCGATGTCTTGAAGCCGCCTGCTACGGGCGACATGTTGAAGTGTTCCTGATTGTTCGCCACCGCGAGCAACCCCTGCATGCGCAGTCCATCAGTCCGGTTTCCGCCAACGCCAAGCAGACCGCTACGTGCGACGGTCACGTTCTGCACCGTCGCGTTGGCATTGCCGACGAACAGTCCTGTCGTCGCGTTGTCGAGGACGGCGACGTTCCTGAAGGTCACGCCGGAACCCAGAAGCTGGACAGCGCCCATATCCGGCACGGACGGTGCGTAACGCCGGACACCGAAGCCCTGGAACGTGCTGCCCGTGCTGTTGTCGGTGATGGCGACCTGGATATCACTGGCGCGCACTACGTGTCCCGTCGGATCGGCTCCGAGATAAAGCTTCGCGCCGGTCTCGTCGTAGAAAAAGCTGCCGGGCGTCACCTGGCCGAGTGACGCAACCTGAGTCTGTGCCACACCATCCACCCACACCTGATCCGGATGCGCTGCCATTGGATAAGCCGGGTTGATAAATTGCCCGCTGCCCGTACCATCGGCTGCGCCGCGGGTGAAAGTCGGATCATGCGAGAACACATGGTTCCAGCCCGCAGCCCATACGTACTTCGATGCCGAACTGGTACGCGTCCAGGCGCTCACAACGGAACTGCCTTCGAGCCATACCGTTTCGCGCGGGTAGGCCTGGATCGTTACCTGCCGGTTCGTCGTGATGCGTTCGTGATAAGAGCCTGCGCGCAGCACGATCGTTGCGCCCGCAGAAGCTTTGTTGACGGCCTGCTGTATCGTGGCAAGAGGTGCCGCAAGCGTGCCCGCCGCCGTGTCCGATCCGCTCGGCGAAACATAGATGACGGCGCCTGAAGGCACCGCATATGCGGCCGTTCCGACGCGTACAGAGCCGGCGCCCGTATTACGCACGCCCGTCATGTCGATGAGCGGTTCGGGATCGGGAGCCGAACTGGCAACCGCTGCCAATGCCGCACTCTTCGCCGTTGCGGCGCTGGCGGCATCGGCGATGTCGGTGCCGCTGTCGCCTCCGCAGCCAGCGAGACTGAAAACCATTGCGACCGTGACAACGGCCGCCATACCAGCTTTACGACAACACGATTCAAGTATCATGATTTTTCGTTCCTTTCCGATTGGGGCAGAAATTTAGTTCGGCATACTGAATGACAGGTTGCTGCGATTCGGGATTGTGAGCGTGAATCCATTTGAAGTCTGTAGTACGGCTCTGTCATCCAGCCGTATGCGACGTGTACGAACTAGACCCTGCGATTCGCGGATCGCGTTGTGGTGGGCGGTCGTCAGCAACGGCTTTCCCCATCCCCCGAAATCGGCTAGTCTGAGTGTCCCCGACACACCCTCGTCGGCAGCCGTGACATCGTCTTGCAAAGCGTCAGCTAATTGTCACGTCGACTCCGTCACCGGTCCTTAATGCGTAACTTTCGTAGGAGAGCGTTCCATGGACGTACAGCAACTCGTTTCCGAATTTCTTGCGTCTGAGCATGGCAATCAGGCCGCGCAGGCTCTCGCGGAGCAGGGCGTGAGTCCCGCCGATGCGCAGCAGATGCTGGGTCAGGTGGCCGAGACGGCGCATGCGCATGTCGAAGAGCAGAGCGCCGGTCTGATGGGGGAGCATCCGGGCAAGAGCTTCTTTGCGGCATTCGCGGCCGGCCTCGTCAGAGGCGATGGTTTTTTCAAGTCGATCGAGGAAGGCGGCGAAGGCATCCTGACTGGCCGCGTCGCGGAGTCGCTCGCGCAGAGGATGGGAATCGATCCGGCTGTCGCGTCGACGGTCGCGGCTGCCGCGACGCCGTACGTGGTCGCGTTCCTGAAGGAAAAACTCGGCTGAGATGATTGTGCAAACCATCCGCAATCAGTGACCGGGGCCGCGAGTTGAACCGCGCGGTGGGCGGGGATGCTCACCGCAATCCGCAGCAATGCGCAACGGGGGATTTGCCGAGGTATCGTTTTCGCAACACGTGCGATAAGACACACAAGTGCCTATCTTATTTTTGATAGCCTAGAGCCGTGGTGAACAGGAACAGTGCGCGCGCGTTTCATGCCGCAAAAGCACAACTGCGAAGAGGAGGGCTCCACGATGCTGCAATGGCTGATCCGCTGGGCGTCACATCACTCTGCTGCCCCTGAAAGACAGGCCGAACGTGCGCTGCATGACCTTCGGATGGAACTCTACCAGGCCGAGCAACGTGTCCTCGACGCGCAGATGCAGGCGGACTATTACCGCTCGCGTATCGCGTTCTGCGAGGAAGTGCAGAAGAAAGGCATCGAACAGGTCTCTGACGACCGGCGCGGGCACCAGGAAGTACCGCCGTCGTTGCGGCCTGCGGGGTTGAAACTCACGGCGGCGCAGTAGCGCGTGCAGTGCGCGGAACGAAGATCGCGGTCGGTTGCGGCGCGTAGCTCTGCGGCCGGTCCGCGGTTCGCCCGCGGTTGGACAACCCATCGACGATTCATCGATAACCTGTCGACATCCAACCGTTCAGACGACGCCGCTGAACGAGACCGCAAGCGCAAGTCCGATATTGACGGCAGTGAGGATGATCCAGCCGGCGAATACGAGCGCAGGTCCGAAACGAGACATGATGTTCTCCACTCACGGCTTCGACGGCTCTTCAACCGAGTCGGTCGACCGCGTTACCATGTCCGAATCGTAGACCTCGAGTCGCTGCTTCAGTAGAGGCACATCGCAACACTCACCGTTTCCGTAGCGGCATCAATTGCAGAGACGATCGCCACGGCACGGACGGCTTTCATGCCTGATGCTCGCGCTCAGGACATTCCGTATAAAAATCTTCGAAGCAAAGCAGATTGAGCGCCCGGATCTGCTCGGTCATGAAATCAACGAACACGCGGATGCGTGATGGCAGATGCTGTCGGCAGAGGTAGCAGATGTAGTGGCCGCGATCGTCCGGCACATGCCGCTTCAAAGCCATCACGAGTTCGTGCCGCGCGATGTGATCGCATATCTGGTAGCCGGGCATTTGCGCGATGCCATGTCCGTCGAGGACCGCGCGCAATACCAGGTCCACGTCATTGAAAGTCAGTCTGGCCGTCGGCAGAAACTTTCGCATAAGGCCGTCGACCTTGAATTCCCATTCGAACACGCGCCCGCTGGAGAAGCGAAAGTTGATGCACTCATGCTGGCCCAGTTCTTCGAGCGTCGACGGCAGCCCCCGCTTTTCGGCGTAGAGAGGGGACGCGCAGAGCACCATCTGCATCGGAATCAGCTGTTTCGCGATGATGCTGGAGTCCTCGATGCGCCCGTCGCGAAACGCGACATCGATCTGTTCGGCGGCGAAATCCGTAGGCCGGTCATCGAGAAGCAGATCGACTGCGATATCCGGGTAGGCTTCGGTGAACGTGGAAATCAGCGGCGCAACCACCTTGCGCCCGAATCCCACCGTCGAGCTGATGCGAAGCAAGCCGCGCGGCGGGCCGTGGCGAAGATCCAGCATGTCGTTCATCGCCTCGACGATATGGGTCACGCCCCGGTTGCAGTTCTCGAAGAACCGCTCGCCCTCGCGCGTCAGATGGGTCGTTCGCGTCGTCCGCAGAAAGAGGCGCGTGCTGAGTTGCGTTTCGAGCTTCTGGACATTGCGGCTGACGGCGGAGCGCCCGATCCCCAATCGCTCGCCCGCCTTGGCGAAGCTTCCTTCCGTGGCGACGGCCATGAACGAGATGATGCCCGCGTAGCTCGTCGCAAAACAGGTCGACAAGGCGTCAGCGGGATTGGGCAGGCCAACGCGAAAACCATGCTGCGGTATATCCGGTTGATCCATTGAGGGCTCCGACTGTGGGCACCGGCATCGCTGAGCCGTCGGGGGTGCCTGTTTGTATTTGGGTATCGGGAGTTTTCGCGCAGCCGCAGCAATTCGGCGCGGCTTTCGGCTGGCTTTCGTAGTGTAGGACACGTTGAAGAGATGCGGTACAGCGTTCTGGCGGCCGTCTTGTCGATTGACGCCGCACGGGAAACACCGTGAGGCCGTGGAGGGCTCTACCGCCTCGGTCCGCGCTCGCCTAGCATGTTGGTTGCGCCGTCAGGACACCTTGTTCCGCAACGGACGCGTCCAGGCGAAAAACATGCAGAAGGCCGACGCCAGCTATACGATCGTTCGTTTTGCTCAAATCGACGAAGGCGGGCGCGGATTCGCCGATACCGGGGCAGAAGCCAATCCGGTACGCTTGTCTGCTGAAAATCAGAGCGCTTGTCGCCGAGCCAGGGGGCAACATGGACAACGAAAAAGACAACGAGGAACTGCAGGCTCCTCCGCTTTCGCTGCTCGACCGGTATCGGGGCCGGGATTTCGCGCCGCTGTACACGACGACCGTCACGGTTTCCGGCGGCGAGACGGGACACGGCCGCGCATCCGGCGTGGCCCGTTCGGATGACGGGAATCTCGTCGTGGATCTGCGGCTGCCGACGGAACTCGGCGGCCCCGGCAACGGAACGAATCCCGAGCAGCTATTCGCAGCAGGCTTTGCCGCGTGCTTTCATGGCGCGCTGAATCTGCTCGGAAAGCGCGCGAAGCTGGAGCTGGACGATACGGCCGTCGAGGTGCAGGTCGCGTTCGGCCGCGATCCGATGGACGGCGGCTACGCATTGGTCATCGATGTCCGCGTGCGGATGCCGGGCGTCGAGCGGGCCGTGGCGGAAGAGATGGTGCGAAATGCCGAGCGCCTGTGTCCCTACGCGAAGATGGCCCGCCAGGGAACCGTCAATGTCGTGGCCGTCATCGACTGACGCGGGATGCCTATTCGCGCGCGAGCGCGCGGCGTTTCAGGGTTATGACGAGGCCCTCGAAGGCGCCATAGTCTGATCGCCATCGCGTTGCAGCACCGCCTCGCCGTGTTCGACGTAGGCCCGCAGCAGATGATGCGCGATCGCAAACGGCTTCGGCGCGGACAGTCCGTTCGCATGCGTGCCCGCCAGCATCGCGGCGACTTCCGCGCGCGTGAACCAGCGCGCGTCTTCGAGCTCCGCCTCGTCGATGACGATCTCCGTGTCGGCGGCCCGCGCAAAGCAGCCGATCATCATCGACGAAGGAAACGGCCACGGCTGCGACGCGAAGTAGACGACCTGCGCGCACGTCACGTGGGCTTCCTCCAGCACTTCGCGGCGCACGGCATCTTCGACGGTTTCGCCCGGCTCGACGAAACCCGCGAGTGCCGAATACATGCCCGGCGCAAACTGGCGCTGGCGTCCGAGCAGGCACCGCTCGCCGTCGACCGCCAGCATGATCACGACGGGATCGACGCGCGGAAAGTGACGCGTCCCGCATGCGTCGCATACACGCTGCCAGCCTGCCGCCGCCGAACGGCTGGCCGCGCCACAGTTCGCGCAGAAGCTGTGGCGGCGATGCCAGTCGAGCATCGACTTCGCCTGGCCCAGCATGCCGACCAGCTCAGGCGCAACGAGGCCCCGCATCGCGATCGAGCGCAGATCGATACGCTCGTGCAGCACGCCTTGCGTCTGCCCTTCACCGGGCTCCAGGCCGAGCGTGAAGCCGAGCGCGAAGCGGCCGCTGCCGTCGTCGTGCTGCCCCAGAAACACGCTTTGCAGCGGCTCGCCGAATGCAGCCACTTCACCGGCGAGAAACCACGCATCCTGTTCGTCGCCGCGCTTGAGCAAGGGGACGTCGCCATCGAAGACGAAAAAGCGCGCGGCGGGATCGCTGCGCAGGCGTTCGATGAAGGCGTCGTCGTCGCGCTTGTCGGAGCGGCGGTCGAGCGGGTTCAGGTTGAAGCCGATGGAAGCGGAAGGGGCGGTCATCGCATTGACGTGTGAAGAGGACGGTTCGCAAGTATGGCACGGCATGTCGTACTTTTCTGCGGCGCATGTCCGCGCGGCGCAACCCTTACAGCACGCCGGGCTCGTGCGCCGACGGACTCCCGACGCCCGCCGCCGCGAGCGCCTCGTGCAGCGTTTCGAATATGTTCGAATTGCCGATCGTCTGCGTGATGCCGTGCCGGTCCATATCGGAGCGCAGATAGCGGTTCACCCGTCCGAACAGCACGCCGATCCGCCGCTCGTGCAGGTTGTCGATCAGATCGTTCAACGTGCGCGCGGCGGAATAGTCGAGATCGGTGATCGCGCCCGCATCGACGACGAACCAGTGCAGCGGACCCGGCGCCGCGTCGATCAGCCGCGAGACTTCGGCAGTGAAGAAGTGATCGTTCGCGAAGAACAAATCCGAGCCGAAGCGGTACACGATCAGCCCGGGCGCCGTCATCGTTCCCGGCTGCGCGGGCACGGGCAGCCAGCGTCCCGTCGAGGGCGCGGGCTCCAGCACCATCGTATGCGGACGGTAGCTGTGCCGCACGTGCCGCATCAGCGACAGCGCAACGGCGAGCAGAATGCCGTGCTCGACGCCCACCATCACGACGGCGGCCGCCGTGACGAGCGCCAGCGTGAACTCGCCGGGACTCTCGCTGCGGATCGCTATCAGGCTTTGCACGTTGATCATGCCGATCGCGATCGTGAACACGATGCCCGCCAGCACACAGTGCGGCAGATATTGCAGCCACGTGCTCAGGAACAGCAGCACGACCACGACTACGGCGGCGAACGCGAGTTGCCCGAGCTGGCTGCGCGTGCCGGCGCGTTCGGCCATCGCGGTCTGCGTCGGGCTGCCGTTGACGACGAACGTGCCGCTGAACGCAGCGGCTGCGTTCGCGGCGGCCAGCCCGAGGATGTCGGCGTTCGTGTCGACGTCTTCGTGATACTGCTGCGCGAACACGCGCGCCGCCGCGGCGCTTTGCGCGATGACCATCACGAAACACGATGCCGCGACGGGCACGAGATCGAGAAACTGCTGCCACGTGACGTCCGGAAAGCGCAGCGGCGGCAAGCCGCCCGCAAGCGGCCCCAGCACGGAGATGCCGTGAGACGCGAAGTCGAAGGTCTTGCTTGCCGCGATGCTGCCGACCACGACGACGAGCGGTATCGGCAAGCGCGGCGACAGCGCCTTCGAGCCGAGGATGGCCGCCACCACCAGTGCCGTGAGCGCCAGCGTCGGCAGATGCGCGAGAGCGAGATGGCCGATCACGTACGCGAACTGCGCGAGACTTCGCGACGAAGGATAGGGCACCGTCATGCCGAACATGTCGCCGAGCATCGCAATCGACACCTGAATGCCGACGCCCGTCAGAAAGCCGACCAGCACCGTGCGCGACAGGAAGTCGGCGAGAAAGCCGAGCTTGAAGATGCGCGCGAGCAGCAGCAGCGCTGCGGTGAGCAGCGCGACCGTGCCCGCCAGCGCCACATATTCGGCGCTGCCCATCGGCGCAAGCGCCGATGCGCGGCTCGCGAAGATCGTGGCCGTGGCCGAGTCGGCCGCCACCACGAGGTGACGCGACGCGCCGAAGAACGCGAACGCGACGAGCGGCACAAAGACGGTGTAAAGCCCCGTCACGGCAGGCATCCCGGCGATGCGCGCGTAGCCGAGCACCTGAGGAATGTCCATCGACGCGAGCGATATGCCCGCGAACACATCGCGCAACGCCCGGGTACGGTCGATGGGCAGCAGGCCTTTCAGAACGCTCAGGCGTGCGGGACTTTCAGTTGTATCGCGCATGCTCGACACCTTGTTGTTATAGGGTCCAACCGCGGGCCGCCGGTTCGACCAACCGCGGGTCCAACGGCCCGAGGCGCGTCGAACGCGTCGCGGGCCTGGTGATCGGCACTCAGGTGCTCGCAACGAGAAACGCCTCGCCCGTCGCCGGCCGCAGGTCATCCCGTCGATGCGAGAAATAGCGCTCGGTCAGGTCGGCCGTCGATACGTGCCGGGCCTGGCTGAAACCCGCTTCGCGCGCCATCGCCAGCATCTCGTCGGGGCTGAAGAAGCTGACGAACGGCGTGCCCGCCGCGCGCGCCCGTTCGTACACGGCCTGATGCTGCGCGCGTTCGGCGGCATCGATGAGTTCGAGCGGCAACAGGAAAGTCATCGCGAGCGTCGAGCCCGGCGCGAGCTTCGCAATCTGACGCAGCGTCGCGAGGTTCGCGTCGCGCGTGAGATACATCGACACGCCCGTCGATGCCACCACGGACGGCGCGCCCGCTTCGAAGCCCGCGCCCGACAGGCAGTCCCACCACGACTGGCCCGCTTCGAAGTCAACGGGCACGAGCCGTAGCCACGGCGGAATGCCGTAGCCGAGTTCGATCAGGCGCTGCCGCTTCCACGCTTCGGCTCCCGGACGATCCACTTCGAACACCCGCAGCCGCGACGCGATCTCCGGCTTGCGCTGCGCGAACGTATCGAGCCCCGCGCCGAGAATCACGTATTGCGACACGCCGTGGTTCGCCTCTTGCGTCACCAGGTCTTCGATGAAACGCGCGCGGGCGACGATCGATGCCCGATAGCCGCGCGTGCCCTGCGGGTCCATGTCGGGGCGGTTGCGCCAGCCTTCGTCGGGCGCGGCGAGGCGCAAGCCGATCTCGTCGACGAGCACGTGCGGCGGCGCATCGACCTGCACATGCATGGCCCGCCACAACGCGACGCGTACAGCGGTGCTGTCGGCCGCCACCGTCGGCTTGTCCTGCATGATCTTCTCCCTTCGAATAATCGAATGTCGACGACAAGACTGTAAAGCAATCGCATGCCTGCGGACAAAAGTAGGGATGGTGCGCAGCGCTATACTGTGGGCCCGACTACAGGACAGGTAGCCGGCATGGCGGTGCGCCCAATGCGCTCTTCATCACATGAGGCGTCCAGGGTTGCACGAGCCATCCGGCGACGACATATAAATTGGCAGATCACGATCTGAAGCGGCTCAAAATCGACCGGCCGGCCGTCGCTACGGGCGGCCGCCGGCGCAACTGGATCGGCTACGGGGCCGTCGCGCTGCTGCTTGCCGGCGCGCTCTTTGCCGGCCTGCGGCTCGCCGGGCCGCAGACCGTCGACACCACGACCGTGGTGTCCGCTTACCCTTCGCAAACCTACACGCTGCTCAACGCGACGGGCTACGTCGTGCCGCAGCGCAAGGCGGCCGTGGCGTCGAAGGCGCAAGGGCGGCTCGAATGGCTCGGCGTGCTCGAAGGCACGCGCGTCAAGCAGAACGAGGTGATCGCGCGGATCGAGAGCAATGACGTCGAGGCCGCACTCGCGCAGGCGAAGGCGCAGGTCAAGGTCGCGCAGGCCAATCTCGCGCTGCAGGAAGCGGAACTGAAGAACGCGGAAATCAATCTGCACCGCTCGGCGATCCTCGCGCCGAACGGCGCCATTCCCGCTACCCAGTACGACGCCGATCTCGCACGCTACGACAAGGCGAAGGCGTCGATCGACAATAGCCGCGCCGCAATCGTGTCGGCGCAGGCGAACGCGCAGGCTGCGCAGGTCTCCGTCGATCAGACGGTGATCCGCGCGCCGTTCGACGGCGTGGTGATCGAAAAGCACGCGAACGTCGGCGACAACATCACGCCGTTTTCGCAGGCGTCCGACAGCAAGGGTGCCGTCGTGACGATCGCCGACATGGCAACGCTCGAAGTCGAGGCCGACGTCGCCGAATCGAACATCGCGAAGATCACCGTCAACGAGCCGTGCGAGATCCAGCTCGACGCGCTGCCGGAGGTTCGCCTCGCGGGAAGCGTGTCGCGCATCGTGCCGACCGTCGACCGCTCGAAGGCGACCGTGCTCGTCAAGGTGCGTTTCGTCGATCGCGACGAACGCGTGCTGCCCGACATGAGCGCGAAGATTGCGTTCCTGTCGAAGCCCGTGCCGCCGCAGGACAGACAGCCGGTGGTCGCGGTGCAGCCGGCCGCCATCGTCGAGCGCGGCGGACGCAAGGTCGTGTTCGCTATCAGGGACGATGCCGTGCGCGAAGTGCCCGTCATGACGGGCGCGACGCTCGGCGAACTGGTCGCCGTCAGCGGAGTGCGTCCCGGCGACGTGCTCGTGCGCTCGCCCAACGAGCACATCAAGGACGGCGCGAAAGTCACCGTGGCGAAGAAGCCGTGAACGACATGAGTCATGACGCGAGCGCGGCACTGAAAGAGGCGATGCCCCTCGTCGACATCCGGCACCTCGTGAAGTCGTATCGGCGCGGCGTGCAGACGGTGCCCGTGCTGTCGGACATCACGCTTGCCATTGGCGATGGCGATTTCATCGCGCTGATGGGGCCGTCCGGCTCGGGCAAGAGCACGCTGCTCAATCTGATCGCGGGCATCGACCGGCCGGACGGCGGCGAGCTGCGCGTCGGCGGCGTCGATATCACGCGGCTCTCCGAAGCGGCGCTTGCGCAGTGGCGCGCGGCGCACGTCGGCTTCATCTTCCAGTTCTACAACCTGATGCCTGTGCTGACGGCGTTCGAGAATATCGAGCTGCCGTTGATGCTCACGCGCCTGACGCGCAAGGACCGTCGCGAGCGCGTGGCGCTCGTGCTCGACATGGTCAATCTGTCGGACCGCGCGCATCATTATCCGTCGGAGCTGTCGGGCGGCCAGCAGCAGCGCGTCGCGATTGCCCGCGCGCTGATCACCGATCCGACGCTGATCGTCGCCGACGAACCGACGGGCGACCTCGACCGCGCGTCCGCCGAGGAAGTGCTGTCGATGTTGCAGCGGCTCAACCGCGAGCTGGGCAAGACCATCATTATGGTGACGCACGACGCACATGCGGCGGGCGCGGCAAGGGCGCTCGTGCATCTGGAGAAAGGGGAGCTGATCGATGGAACGGCTCGCTGAAATGCCCAATGAAGCGCGCAATCGCAGGCTGCCATGCATCTGCTGAAGCTGATCACGCGCAACGCGCTGCGTCACAAGCTGCGCACGATGCTGACCGTGCTCGGGCTGACGATCGCCGTGCTCGCGTATGGGCTGCTGCATACGGTGGTCGACGCGTGGTACGCGGGCGCGGCGGCGGCGTCGAATGCGCGGCTCGTCACGCGCAATGCGATCTCGCTCACGTTCCCGCTGCCGCTTAGCTACGAAAACCGCATTCGAGGCGTCGACGGCGTGACGATGGTCGCGCGTTCGAGCTGGTTCGGCGGCATCTATCGCGAGCCGAAAAACTTCTTCGCGCAGTTCGCCGTGTCGGATAACTATCTGGACCTGTACCCGGAATTCATTCTGCCCGCGCAGCAGCGCAGCGATTACGAACGTGACCGCAAGGGCTGTCTGATCGGCAGGCAGCTTGCGAACGCGTTTGGCTTCAAGGTCGGCGACGTGATCCCCATCAAGGGCACGATCTATCCGGGCACGTGGGAATTCACGGTGCGCGGCATTCTCGATGGGCGCGACGAATCGACGATCACGCGCCAGCTGATTTTTCACTGGGACTATCTGAACGAAACGGTGCGCAAGATGCCGGGGCGCAAAGCCGATCAGGTCGGCGTGTACGTGCTCGGCATCGCTAGCCCCGACGATGCCGCCGCGATCTCGCGCAACGTCGACGCCGTGTTCAAGAACTCGCTCGCCGAAACGCTCACGGAGACGGAGCAGGCATTCCAGCTCGGATTCGTCGCGATGTCGAATCAGATCATCGCGGCCATTCGTCTCGTGTCGTATGTGGTGATCGTGATCATCATGGCCGTGATGGCGAATGCAATGGCGATGAGCGCGCGCGAGCGCACCGTCGAATACGCGACGCTCAAGGCGCTCGGCTTCGGGCCTGGCTTTCTCGCGCTGCTGATGTTCGGCGAATCGGTGACGATCAGCGCGGTGGGCGGCGCGCTCGGCATGCTCGCGACGCCGCCCGCCGCGAGCTTCTTCAAGCAGGCGACGGGCGGCGTGTTTCCCGTGTTCGTCGTATCGCACCAGACGATGCTGTTGCAGGCCGCGTGCGCGCTCGCCGTCGGGCTCGCTGCCGCGATCATTCCGGCGATGCAGGCGGCGCGCGTGCGAATCGTCGAAGGCCTGCGGGCAATCGGCTAGAGGCGAGGTCTATCGTGGCGATCCCGCTCTCGTACATCGCTCGCAACCTGTGGACGCGCCGTCTGACCACGGCGCTCACCGCGAGTGGACTCGCGCTCGTCGTGTTCGTGTTCGCGACCGTGCTGATGCTCGATGCGGGCCTCAAGAAAACGCTCGTTTCGACGGGCGAAGAGGACAACGTCGTGGTGATCCGCAAGGGCGCCGAAACGGAAGTGCAGAGCGCGATCGACCGCGCTCAGGCCAACGTGATCGAAATGCATCCTGCCGTTGCGATGGGCAGCGATGGCAGGCGCATGGCGTCGAAAGAATCCGTCGTGCTGATTTCGCTGCTGAAGCTCAGCACGGGCAAACCGTCGAACGTCGTGATACGCGGCGTGTCGCCCGCCGGCATGAGCTTGCGGCCGCAAGTGAAGCTCGCGTCGGGGCGCATGTTCAGTCCCGGCTCGTCGGAGATCATCGTCGGCAGCGGCGTCGCGAAGAGCTTCAGCGGCACACAGCCGGGCGAGCATTTGCACTTCGCGCAGCGCGACTGGACGGTGGTCGGCACGTTCGATGCCGGTGGCAGCGGCTTCGATTCGGAAATCTGGGGCGACGTCGATCAGCTGATGCAATCGTTTCGCCGCACCAGTTATTCGTCGATGGTGGTGCGCCTTGCGCAGTCCGATCAGTTCGATGGCTTCAAACAGGATCTCGACGTCGATCCGCGCCTCGCCGATGAAGCGAAGCGCGAGCAGACGTTCTACAGCGACCAGTCGAAGGCGCTCTCGACGTTCATCAACATTCTCGGCTTCACGCTGTCGACGATCTTTTCGATCGCCGCGATGATCGGCGCGATGATCACGATGTATGCGTCCGTCGCGAATCGCGTGGCGGAGATCGGCACGTTGCGCGCGCTCGGCTTCAGGCGCTCGAACGTGCTCGCCGCGTTTCTCGTCGAAGCGATGTTGCTCGGATTCGTCGGCGGCATGGCGGGCCTGGGCTGCGCGGCCTTCATGCAGTTCGCGTCGTTTTCGACGACCAACTTCCAGACCTTCGCGGACCTGTCGTTCCGCTTCATCCTGACGCCCGCCATCGTCGTGAAGACGCTCGCGTTTTCGATGACGATGGGACTCGTCGGCGGATTCCTGCCCGCGATGCGCGCCGCGCGTATGAGCATCGTCGATGCCCTCCGCGCACGTTGAGCGCGTTTCGCTCCGCCGACGAGCGGAGCGTTACTTCGCCTTGTGCGCCTGCCGTTCGATATCGGCCCGCAAGCGGTCTTCCTGTTCGCGCAGCTCGGGCGTGAACTCGGCGCCGAAATCGTCGGCTTCGAATATCTGACGGATTTCGATTTCCGATTCGCCTTCCATCGGGTTCGGGCAGCGCCGGACCCATTCGACGGCTTCTTCCATCGACTTCACCTGCCACAGCCAGAAGCCGGCGATCAGTTCCTTCGTTTCCGCGAACGGACCGTCGATCACGGTGCGCTGCGGGCCCGAAAAGCGCACGCGCTTGCCACGCGAGCTGGGATGCAGGCCTTCGCCCGCGAGCATCACGCCCGCCTTCACGAGTTCTTCGTTGAAGTTGCCCATGGCGGCCAGAAGTTCGGTATCCGGCATCTTGCCGGCTTCCGAATCGCTCGTGGCCTTGACGATCACCATCACTTTCATCGTTGCTTCTCCTCGAATGGGTTGTCGAAGCCGCGATCAGGCGGCTTTCATCGTTACGACGATCGACGATAGCTGAAATCGACAGCGTGCGAACGTTTGACGATCGTCGGACGGGTTCAGTTCGCTCGCTCCGTTCGACGCGTTTTGTCCGCTGATTTCCGCTTCGGCGTCGATGTGCGTGGCGCTTTCGCCGCCGTCTTCTTCGATACAGCGGGCACCTGTTTCGCGCTCGCCTTGCGCCTGATCGTCGCGTCGGCCGCTTTTGCCGCTTCGGTCCGGTTCATGTCGGCCCATTCGCGGATCATCGCGATCAGTGCGCGCAATCCGGCGGGCACATGCCGCCGCCCCGGATAGTACAGGCACAGTCCGTCGAGCGGCGGCGTCCAGTCTTCGAGCACGCGCACGAGCCTGCCCGCTTCGAGATCCGCCGCGAGCGTCCATTCCGTCAGGTACGTGAGGCCGAGACCGGCGCGCGCGGCGGCGAGCATCAGGCCAGGTTCGTCGAGCGTGAGCGCGCCTTTGCCGTCGATGCGCAGCGTCTGTCCGTGGCGCTCGAATTCCCACTGATAGATCGCGCCGCTTGGCAGACGCGTGCGGATGCAGTCGTGCTGATGGAGATCGGCGGGCGTGCGCGGCGGCTTGTGCTGCGCGAAGTACGCGGGACTGCCCGCCACGGCGAAACGCTGCTTGTCGCCGAACGGCACGGCGATCATGTCTTGCGGTACCGTTTCCGCGAGACGGATGCCCGCATCGAACCCTTCGACCACGATGTCGATCAGCCGGCCTTCCGTGACGATGTCGAGCTTCATCTCCGGATAGCGCTGCAGAAACGCGATGAAAACGGGCATCGCCTGATGCGCGGCGCCCACCGATGTGTTGATGCGCAGCGTGCCGCTCGGCGTATCGCGGAAGCTGCCCGCCTGTTCGAGCGCGACGCGGATCGTCGAAAGCGCGGGCGCGACGCTGTCGACGAATTGAGCGCCCGCTTCGGACAGCGACACGCTGCGCGTCGTCCGGTTGAAGAGCCGCACGCCGATGCGCGCTTCGAGGGACGCGACGGCATGACTGAGCGCCGACGTCGACACGCCCAGATCATTGGCGGCCGCACGGAAGCTGCGATGACGCGAGACGGCCAGCACCGCTTCCAGTTCGCCGAGTCCTGTGGTTTTCATTATCCTGTTTCGCTCAATAGGTCATGCCTGATTGTACGGCTAGTCCGTTCAATGCGGCGCCGCTATCGTATGCCACTAAACGTGTGTTACGGGACAGACAGATGCAGACAATCGACAGGATCTATATCAACGGCGCGTTCGTCACGCCGCATGGCGAAGAGATGTTCGACCTCTTCAATCCGGCGACGGAGAGCGTGATCGGCCGCGTGCGTCTCGCCGACGCGAAGGATGCGCGCGATGCGATCGCGGCGGCGAAGCGCGCATTCGCGTCGTTTTCACGCACAGGCAAGCGCGAGCGCATCGACATGCTCAAGCGCATGCACGCCGCCATCGTTGCGAAAGAGGACGAGCTATACGAGGCGATCGTCGACGAATACGGCGCGCCCGTGTCGCGCGGCCGCTGGATGGCGCAGCATGCGAGCAGTGTGCTGCTCGAAGCGGCGAAGGTGCTGGAAGGCTACGAGTTCACGCGGCGCGCGGGCACGGCCGAAGTGACGATGGAGCCGCTCGGCGTCGCCGGCTTGATCACGCCCTGGAACAGCAACGCGGGCTTTATCTGCGGGAAGCTCGCGGCCGCGCTGGCGGCGGGCTGCACGGCCGTCATCAAGCCCAGTGAGATGAGCGCGATCCAGACGCGCATCGTGACGCAAGCGCTGCATGCAGCGGACTTGCCGCCCGGCGTGTTCAACATCGTCACGGGGCGCGGCGAGACCGTCGGCGCGCAGATCAGCTCGCATCCGGACGTCGCGAAGCTATCCTTCACGGGGTCGACGGCCGTCGGCAAGACGATCCTGCGCACGGGCGCCGACACGCTGAAGCGCGTGACGCTGGAACTCGGCGGAAAGTCACCCGTCGTCGTGCTCGACGACGCCGACTTCGATCAGATCGTGCCGCTCGCGATTCAGGCGGGCTTCATGAACAGCGGCCAGGCGTGCATCGCGGGCACGCGCATTCTCGTGCCGCAGCAGCGTCTCGCGGAGTTCGAGGCCCGCGTGCGCGACGAAGTGGCGCGTACGCAGTCAGGCGACCCGCGCGATCCACGCACGACGATCGGCCCGATGGTCAGCCAGAAGCAATGGGAGCGCGTGCAGCGCTATATCCGCATCGGCATCGACGAGGGCGCGCGTCTGATCGCAGGCGGCGAGGGGCGTCCCGATGGTCTCGATGCGGGCTGGTTCGTGCGGCCGACCGTCTTTACCGACGTCACCAACGACATGACGATCGCGCGCGAGGAAATCTTCGGCCCCGTGCTGTCGATCATCGCGTACCGCGATACCGAAGAAGCGATCGCAATTGCCAACGATACGAACTACGGCCTGCAGGCCTATGTGTTCTCGCAGGACGCAAAGCGCGCGCGGGACGTGGCGTCGCGCATTGTCGCGGGTCGCGTGCTCGTCAACACGCTTGCGCATGAGCCCGCCGCGCCGTTCGGCGGATTCAGGCAGTCGGGCATCGGGCGCGAGTACGGCACGTTCGGACTCGAAGCGTTTCTCGAACCGAAGGCGGTGCTCGGCGTGCTGTGAAGGGGGCATCACAGCACACTGATGCGGACTGCGGCGGTGAAGGACGATACGCCTTTCGCCGCGTTTCGTTGTGTGTCGCGCGCCGTGCCGCGCGTTAGCGTTCTGCGTCGGATAGTGGGAATGCAAGTGCGCTGCGCGTTTGCACAAACGTTCAAGACTGTGCGCAGTCGCGAGCACTACGCTGAGTCCCGTACGGATGATCCGGGTATTCAGCGCGAGGACGACATGTCGGCTTCAATCACGCATCAAGTGCTTCCCTCAATTCGCGAAGCCGTTTTTCCGGCCGATACGGCGCCTCTTGTCGCGATCGTTCGCGAGTACGTGCAATGGCTCGACATGGACCTGTCGTATCGCGGCTTCGAACGTGAAATGCAGTCTTTCGAGCAGACATACGCGTTGCCATCGGGCATGTTCTTCGTCGCGGAAGCAGACGGCGATTTAGCGGGCTGCGTGGGACTGCTGCGTCATTCAAATGAAATTGCCGAAGTGAAGCGGCTTTATGTGCGTCCTGCATATCGTGGTCTGTCGCTTGGAGAGCAACTCGTTGCATCGGTGATCGGCAAAGCGAAGGCGCTGGAATATGCGAAGCTCGTGCTCGATTCGGTTCCTCAAACGGCCTTCGCGCAGCGTTTGTACGAACGCATGGGGTTTACCGAAACGGCCGCCTACTATGCGAATCCCGTTGCAGGGACTCGCTTTCTCGAACTCGTTCTCTGAAGGGGAAGGAGGACGTGCTCGATCGCTCTCGATCTCACGCTGAGAGAGCATGAGCTTGCACCCGCGACGCAATTGACATTTGATGCAGACGGTTCGCGCTCGCGAGGCGTGCAATTGTCAAATGCAGCATCAGTCGATGCCAACGTGCATCGCTGTTTTCATATGAAGTATCAACCTCGGGCCAGAGTTGCCGTTATACATCGGCAGAGTCACCGGAACTGGCCTGAGCTAATAATGCTTTCCTCCCTAACGGATCGGACGTCCGACGCCGGATTGCAACACCGGTTTCACCGACGTTCACTGGAACATCAGCGACCCCTTGCGACCATGACGATGGCGTTTACCGTCGTCGCATTCGTGGCGTTCGCGTTCGCACGCTGCTTCGCGACGGGGCCGGCCGTGCCGCTCATCTGGCGGCTTGGGTGCGCCGCGTGCCTTGCGCTGCTCGTCGCCGCGATTGCCCGCGCGAAGACCACATCGCAATTCGGCGCGATCGGCGTCGCGTATATGCTCGTGCTGCTCGCGGGGCTCGCGTTGAATGTCGACGGGCTCGACGTGCCGTTGGTGTGGGTGCTGCCCGCAATGGTGGCGATTCCCGTCTGCGCGGCGCCGCTGTGGCTCAAGCCAATGCATTTTTTCATCGGCAGCGCGCTCTTTTGCGCAACGGGTGTGCCGCTGCTGATGAGCTTGCCGCGCGCGCAAGGCGATGCGAGCGTCGCGTGGTGGATGTGGCTCGCCATCGCGCTGCCGACGGCCGCCGTGTTTCATTTCGGCTTTTACCGCTTCAGACGCAATCACTTTCTGCTCGAAGACCGCCTCGCGCGCCTTGCCGCAACCGATCCGCTGACCGGACTGCACAACCGCCGTGCGTTTCTCGACCAGGCGGCGATGCGTCTGTCGAAGCTGGATGGCGATGCGACAGTGAGCGCCGTCTTTCTCGACATCGATCACTTCAAGTCGCTGAACGACCGGTTCGGCCATGCAGTCGGCGATCAGGCGCTGTCGAACGTCGCGCGCGTGCTGAAGGAGATGACGACGCCGGCCGACATCGTGGGCCGCATCGGTGGAGAAGAATTCGTGCTGCTGCACGACGCGGCCTTGCGTCCCGCCGCGCAGCTCGCTGAAACGTTGCGCAGCGCGATCGGCCGCATTGCGCGTCCCGATGGCCTCTTGAGCGCGAGCTTCGGCGTTGCGCAATACCGGCGCGGCGAGAGCATGATGGCGCTGCTCGATCGCGCCGACGAGGCCTTGCTGCGAGCGAAGCATACGGGGCGCGACTGCGTGTGCGTCGAACGCGCGGCGCCCGTCGATCCCGTGCGTCTCACATGGGCGCATGATCTCGTGGACGGCGCGTCGTCGGAGCCGCTTCGCCAGTTGTGGGACGATTTCTGGCTGAACTCGCACTTCCAGCCGCTCTACAGCCTTTCGCACCAGAAGCAGGTTGGTTTCGAGGCGTTGTTGCGCGGCGAGCGCGAGGACGGCTCGCACGTGCCGCCCGCCGTGCTGTTCTCGCCGAGGCCGTTCAGCGATCAGGGCGATCTCGACCGCACGAGCCACGCATTGCATCTCGGTAATGCGCGCCGCCTGATTCCCGACGACGCATGGCTCTTTCTCAACATCCTGCCTGCCACTTTCATCGCCGACGGCTATGCCGGTCAGCTTGCGCAGCTCGTAGGCTCAGCGGGGCTCGCGCCGGATCGCGTGGTGCTCGAACTGCTGGAGTCGCACGGCGGCAGCGTCGACGACATGTCGCGCGCGGCAGGGCAGTATCGCGAGCACGGCTTTCTGATTGCCGTCGACGATTTCGGCGCGGGCCACTCGAACCTCGATCGTCTGCTGCGCATCCGGCCCGATCTCGTGAAGCTCGACGGCGAGCTGATACGCGCAACAAGCCCGGGCGTCGAGCAGCCGATCTTGCCGAAGCTCGTCTCGCTGCTGCATCAGGCGGGCATGCTGGTCGTGGTGGAAGGCGTCGAGACGACGGAGCAGCTGATTCTCGCCGTCGAATCGAACGTCGACTTCGCGCAAGGCTTTCTGCTTGGCCGGCCGTCGCCGTCCATCACGCCGCCCGATGCCGTGCACCGGCGCATCGATCACGCATTCGATGTGATCGCGCAAGGGCGCGCGCATCAGCATGCGCTGTTCGAATCGGAAGTGCGGCCGTACCGGCAGGCGCTCGATGCGGGCGTCGACGCATGGCTCAAAGGCGTGCCGCTCGACGAAGCGTTCCGCGATCTTGCGCAACTGGAGCTATGCGTCAGCTGCTTCGTGCTCGACGATACGGGGCGGCAGATCGGACAGGAAGTGATGGGCAGGGCGTCGGCGGTCGAAGGCGGGTCGCTGTATCCCGTCGCGAATCCGCGCGATGCGCGCTGGGATCATCGGCCGTATTTCCGCAATGCCGTGCTGCGTCCGGGCGTGCCCGTCACGAGCAGCCCGTATCTGTCGCTCGCGAGCGGCAGGCCGTGCATCGCGGTGACGGTCGCGTTGCAGTCGCCCGAGGGGCGCTGCGTGGTCGGCGCGGAACTGGACTGGTCGCTGCGGCGTCTGCCGTGGCCGACGGCCGAGCAATGGTGATACGTCGCGCGCGCTAGCGCTCCAGCGCATCGATGCGTTGATGCGCTAGCGCAGTTGCGCGAGCAGCGCGCGTGCCTGTTCGTGGATATCGGCGTCCGTGGGTCGAAGCGCGAAGCGCATCGACTCCGGCAACTGCGCGTAATGCTTGCCAGTGCTGCGCGAGTAGGCGGGATCGTAGTGCAGGTCGATCAACTGCTCGAAGAGTTCGACGCGTTTGTCCTCGTCGATCATTGTCTGCCATTCAACGATTCTCGCGCGACCGTGCAACTCGATGAGCTTCGCGAGTTGCGCCTTGAAGAACTCGCGGTTGTCGAACAGGTGCGCATAGTCTTGCAGCAGCAGGCGGATGCGCTCGCCGCGCTCCGTTTCCACCCGGATGCACGTGCCGCGATGAATCTGCTCCGTCAACGAGACGGGCAGCGATACGGAACCGATGCGCCGGCTTTCCGCTTCGACGAATACGGGCCGATCCGGGTCGAACCCGCGCAACGCCGATACAAGCGCAGTATCGAAGGCCTTCTGCGAAGGTTGCGCCTCGTTCGGCAGCATGCCGAGAATCGAACCGCGATGCGATGCGAGCCCTTCGAGATCGAGCGTTTGCGCATCGGTTTCGGCAAGGGCGTTCAGGAGCCGCGTCTTGCCGCTGCCCGTATGGCCCGCGAGAACCACGTAGCGGAATTGCCCCGGCAGCGTGTCGAGCGACTCGACGACGGCGTGCCGGTAGCTCTTGTAGCCGCCGTCCAGTTGCCGCGCGCGCCAGCCGATCAGGTTGAGCCAGGTTGTCATCGACCCCGAGCGCTTGCCGCCGCGCCAGCAGTAGACGAGCGGCCGCCAGTTGCGCGGACGGTCCGCAAAGGTCGTTTCGAGGTGCGCGGCGATGTTGCGCGACACCATGGCCGCGCCTTGCCGGGTCGCCTCGAACGGCGACACCTGCTTGTACATCGTGCCGACGATGACGCGTTCCTCATTGGACAGCACGGGCGCATTGATTGCGCCGGGAATGTGGTCTTCGGCGAATTCGAGCGGCGTGCGGACATCGACGATTTCGTCGAACTCCGATATCTGGTCGAGCGGGGCGAGAAGCGATTTCAAGGGTTGGGGCACACGGGCCGTCGCGGCGCGACGTAATACGCAATTATCGCATGTCGGCGTTTTTGCCCCGTTTTTGCCGGCCTTTTCCGTGTTCGAACAGCGACAGAGCGTCGCGCGCAAATGCCTCACGTTATGATGTAAACTGCCAGCAAGCGATGAAAGCTGATATGCATCACTGGAATTGCCGTTTCATGCACGGTCAACGTACCCTTGGGGAGGGCCAACATGTCAATCTCGTCGGTATTGAACTGGTGTTTCGGGAACCCGAGCCATCACGTCGGGGCCGCGGATGACCGCGCGAAGGGCGACGGCGAAACGAGCCGCGGTGATCGCAGTGCGCGGGAGCAACAGGACGATCGGCGAGCGGCGCTTGGCGAGCTGCAACGGCAGGCCTATTTCCAGCAGTTGCTGCGGCTCACCTGCGCGGACGTGATGCGCAAGCCACCCGTCACCGTGACCCTCGACGATACGATCGGCGCAGCGTTGAAGGTGCTCGATTCGCACCATATCAAGCTGCTTCCCGTCGTCGATGCAGAGGGCTGTCTGAAAGGCGTGGTGACGCATGTCGACTTGCAGCCGCTCGATGCAGTCCTGCCTTTCCTCAAGCTCGCATCCGATACCACCGTGCCCGAGAGCGAGCGGCGCCAGCGGCCCGTGACCACGGTGATGTCGCGCCAGGTCCGCTGCGTGGCGGAAACGACGCCGCTTACCGATGTCATTCCGCTCTTCACGCAAAAAGAAGGGCATCACCACCTGCCCGTGTTGGGCGAGGGCGGCCGTGTGGTCGGCGTGCTCACACAGGCCGACATCATGAAGATCATGTGCGGGCAATGAGCGGCTGCTAAGCCACCCATAAGCGATTAATCAGCAATAAATCAGCGCGCTTACGCGCTCAACCGGCACATCGACTCGCTGCGCGCGGCCAGTTGCGCCACGCCTTCTCCGATCGCCCCGCCTATCAGAATCACGGCCGGGCTCGCAATGTTTTCCGACGCGGCACGCGCCGCAATCTCGCCGAGCGTCGCGCACACGCGCTTTTCGCGCGACGTGCCGGCCCACTGCACGACGGCGGCGGGCGTGTCGACGGGCAGCGTCTTGCCGAGCGCTTCGCTGATGCCTTCGATGCGGCTCGCGCCCATGTAGATCGCGAGCGTCATGCCCGTTGCCGCGAGCTTTTCCCAGTCGGGTTCGCTGCCGTCGCGCAGATGCGCCGTCACGAAGATCACGCCCTGGCAATGATCGCGATGCGTGAGCGACACGCCGAGTCCCGCCGCCGCCGCAAAGCCGGACGAAATCCCGTTGACGATATCGACGTCGATTCCCGCGCTGCGCAGATCGGCGATCTCTTCGCCCGCGCGGCCGAACAGCAGTGCATCGCCACCCTTGATCCGCACGACGTGCCGGCCTTGCAGCGCATAGCGGCGCATCAGGCGCTGGATGAACGCTTGCGGCGTCGACTTGCAGCCGCCGCGCTTGCCGACCTTGATCACGCGCGCATGCGCCGCCTTCAGCGTCGTGATCTCGTCATTGACGAGATCGTCGATCAGCAGCACGTCGGCGGCCGCGATGGCCTTCGCCGCCCTGAAGGTGAGCAGGTCGAGATCGCCGGGTCCCGCGCTGACCAGTGTGACTTTGCCCGTGTTCATCCGTTTCTCCATCGCGTGTGTTCGTCAGTCGATGCCGCCAATGCAAACGGCGTCCCGCTCGTGCTTGCACGAAGGGGACGCCGCTGTCCTGTCTGCTTTCTTAACCTGTTTCAGTGGGGCTGCTCGCCCGGACCGGATGCCGGCGCCTTTGCCGGCGAACGGTGTTACCGCAAGAACGAGGCCAGTCGCCGAAACGCTCGAGGCGTTCATGCGTGCAAGGCGCGGCAGGCTTCGTTGCGAGCGGGCGAATCGAGTGTGCGATGCATTGCGTCTGATGATTGGATCGCGCCTTGTAGCGCACCCGTGCAGTGCTGCGGCGCACCACGAAAGTGCTTTCGAGCATCATCATGATTCGCCGCGCGGGGCTGCTTTCAAGGCAAATGAATCGCCACATCGCCTGCTCGCGCGGCTGTCCGCCGAAATGTCGCGCATGGCATATGACTTGCTGCATCGAACTGCCGCAGCGTCAACGACGAGCCGCGCCGCAGCAAACCTTCGTAGCATTCCGCAGCATCGAATTGGACAACGGCGTCCCCTCGGTCTGGTCTTCGAACCGGACTGGCGGGACGCCGTTGGCGTTTACTCTCGCGCGTTCTTCGCGTCGAATGCACACGAACGCGGCATGACAAGCACCTGGAGACGAAATGAAGCAGCGCCTCTCGACGTTGATCGACTTCTTCACCCGCGATCGCGTGCCCGTGGCCGCCCCCGCGAGCGAAGAAGAGGATAGCCGCCAGCGTCATGGCGCGAGCATGCGTCCCGAACGGCTCAGGGAGCGGCGCGGGACGCGCGCGCGGATGCAGCGCGGCGATGCGCGCAGAATGGTTCGCGCGACGGTTTGTGTGCGAAGAACGGCTTCGACGCTGAACGTTGCATGATTGTTTGCTACTGTTGATCGATCCGCGCCGCGTGCGTTTTCCAGAGCCACGAGAGAGGACCATCATCATGCAGACGTTCGAATGCGTATTGCCCGCTGCCGCCGCGCTTGGCGAGTGTCCACGCTGGGATGAGCGCCGCGCGAAGCTGTGGTGGGTCGATATCCAGGCGCCCGCGCTGCACGGTTTCGATCCGAAGACAGGGCAGGACGTGGCGATTCCGATGCCCGAGAACATCGCGTGCTTTTCGCTGACGGAAGACGACAGTTTCATTGCCGGCATGCGCACGGGCATCTTTCTGCTGGACGCGAAAGGGCAGGTCGTGCGCAAGCTCTGCGCGAACCCGGAGAACCCCGCGACGAGCCGCTTCAACGATGGCCGCTGCGATGCGCATGGCCGGTTCTGGCTCGGCACGCTCGACGAACCCAAGGCGGGCAATGCCGCATCGTTGTATCGCTATGCAAACGGCGAGCTGACGAAGATCGACGCGGGGCTGCTGACGTCGAACGGCATGGCGTTCAGTCCCGACTACCGTTGGTGTTATCACTCGGATACGCCGCGCTTCACGATCTACCGGCACCCGTACGACGTCGACAACGGCGAGGTCGGACCGCGCGAAGACTGGGTGAAGTTCGAGCCGACGCCGACGGATCGCGGGCGTCCCGATGGTGCGTCAGTGGATAGCGAAGGCTGCTACTGGTCCGCGCTGTACGAAGGCGGACGGGTCGTGCGCATTTCGCCGGAAGGCAAGGTCGTCGGCGAATATCCGCTGCCGGCGCGCTGCCCGACGATGTGCGCGTTCGGCGGCGACGATCTGCGCACGCTCTATGTGACCACCGCGCGCCAGGGCCGTCCCGCCGAGGAACTCGAACAGTATCCGCAATCGGGCGGGGTCTTTGCGATGCGTGTATTCGTGCCGGGGCTGATCGAAAAGCGCAGCGCGTTGCGCGTGACGGATTGAATGGGCGATCGCGCACGCGTCGAACCCGGCGCTGCGTTCACGATGCTTCGTGTCGCGTCTGTCGCAGACGGACGGGCCGCGCGCGAGGTTGCCGTTATCATATGCGGCTGATAAAGAACGCGACCCCAAACGATCAGCATGTCCAGCACTCCACGCAGCACCAGACGCGCCATCGAAACACGCAACGCGCTCGCGGGACCGCCGCGCATGTCGGATGTCGCGGCGCTCGCGGGCGTATCGAAGATGACGGTGTCGCGTGTGCTCGCCGGCCGCGGCGTGGCGCCCGCCACACGCGAGCGCGTGCAGCGGGCCATCGACGAACTCGGCTACGTCGCGGATGCTGCGGCGGGCGCGTTGTCGTCGGGCCGTTCGGCGTTCGCCGCGGTGCTCGTGCCGTCGCTTGCCAGTTCCAACTTCTCCGACACCGTGCGCGGGCTCACGGCCGCGCTCGAGCCGCAAGGGCTGCAACTGCTGATCGGCGATACGGACTACGATCTCGAACGCGAAGAGCGGCTCGTGCGCTCGATGCTGCGCCATCAGCCGCGCTGCATCGCGCTGACGGGTGCGCAGCATACGAACGGGACACGCGAGCTGTTGTTGCGCTCGGGCGTGCCCGTCGTCGAGATGTGGGATTTGCCCGCCTCGCCGATCGATGCGGCCGTGGGCTTTTCCAACGCGAAGGCCGCGCGCGAGATGGTCCGCTATCTGGTTGAGCGCGGCTATCGGCGCATCGGCTTTCTCGGCGGCGCGAGCGAGCTCGACCGGCGCGGCCTCGACCGCCTGAAGGGCTATCTGCAGGAAGTGAAGGCGCAGGGCCTGGGCGAGCCGCGCGTCGTGCGTCTCGGCGAGTCGCCCGTCACGATGAGCCACGGCGCGCCCGCACTCGATGCGCTGTTGCGTCAATGGCCCGATACGGATGCCGTGATGTGCGTGAGCGACATGTCCGCGTTCGGCGCGATCATGCAATGCCACCGGCGCGGCCTGTCGGTGCCGGGCGACATCGCCGTCGCAGGTTTCGGCAATTTCGAAGTGGCCGCGTGCTGCGCGCCCACCATCACGACGATTTCCGTCGACGCGTACGGCATCGGCACGCGCACGGGCGAAGCGTTGCTGGCCGCGCTCGCGGCACAGGACGGCGCGGCAGGATCGACGCGCGCTTCGGCGCGCAAGAGCGTGAAGATCGACTTCAGCGTGATCGCGCGCGAGAGCGCGTAGCACGCTTTTCATCGGACCATCGGCCTGTCGCGCATGGCAAGGCGCAGGGGCCGTACATCATCGGAGGATCGCCTGTCATGACCGCATCGACCGAAACGAACTATCTGCCCGACGACCTCGGCCGCGCGCTGCTGATCGGCCGCGTGTGGCGCAAGACGCCGCGTTATGAAGGCCCGAGCGTCGTCGCCGTGCGCAACGGCGACGTGTTCGACATCACGGCAAGCGCGCCGACCACGGCCGATCTGTTCGAACGCGACGATGCCGTCGATGTCGCGCGCAATGCGCCGGGCGAGCGTCTGGGCACGGCGGCGGAGCTGATCGCGGCGAGTCTCGCGGCCGATCCGGCTGCGCCCGTGTATCTGCTCGCGCCGTGCGACGTGCAGCCGATCAAGGCATGTGGCGTGACGTTCGCGGTGAGCCTGATCGAGCGCGTGATCGAAGAGCAGGCGGGCGGCGATCCGGCGAAAGCGGATGAAGTGCGGCAGACCATCGCGACGCTGATCGGCGCGGACCTGTCGAAGATCGAGCCGGGCTCGGAAGCGGCGGCGCGCCTGAAGGAGGAGCTCGAACGGAGGGGCGCGTGGTCGCAATACATGGAAGTGGGCATCGGCCCCGATGCGGAAGTGTTCTCGAAGTCGCAGCCGATGTCGTCGGTCGGTTTCGGCGATGACGTCGGCTTGCTGGCGGCATCGACATGGAACAACCCCGAGCCGGAAATCGTGCTCGCCGTCAACAGCAAGGGGACGGTCGTGGGCGCGACGCTCGGCAACGACGTGAACCTGCGCGACATCGAAGGGCGCTCGGCGCTGCTGCTCGGCAAGTGCAAGGACAACAACGGCTCGTGTGCGATCGGGCCGTTCGTGCGGCTCTTCGACGGCGAATTCACGCTCGATTCCGTGCGGCGCGCGAGCGTCGCGCTGCGCGTCGAAGGCATCGACGACGGCTTTCTGCTCGAAGGCGTGAGCCATATGTCGGAGATCAGCCGCGATCCCGCCGATCTCGTCGCGCAGACGTGCGGCCGGCATCATCAGTATCCCGATGGCTTCATGCTGTTTCTCGGCACGATGTTCTCGCCGATCAAGGACCGCGATGCAAAGGGCGGCGGCTTCACGCATCACCTCGGCGACATCGTGACGATCTCGACGCCGCAACTCGGCGCGTTGCGCAATACCGTGCAGCTGTGCACGGAAATCACGCCGTGGACGTTCGGCGTGCGCGCGCTGTATGCGAATCTCGCCGCGCGTGGGCTGCTCGGCTCGGGCGCGCAGTAGTGGGCGTGGTAGTTGGCGAATGTCAAATGGTGCGAAGGGGAATGGAGGAAACGTTTGCGAGTCTCACTCATTAGGCACGCAAGCTTCGATACGCTGAGGATGGCAAAGTTAAACGCATTGCGTTCATTCTTCCCTGATTAAATGTATGCGCAAAGGCCTAAAGATCTGCGATTCGGCGTCGATATATAGGCAAGAATAAAAGGTGCGTCGAGCGCCTGTGTAGTCGAACTGCACGCCAGGTACTTCGGTGCCTGGCGTTTTTTCTTGGCAGAACGCTTGCCAGAACGTTTCCCAGAGCCATAGCCCGCTTGCCGCATCCCGTTCATCGAATACGCTTAGAATGCGTACTGGTAGCGCGTTCGACCCGTCGAGACGAACCGTGAGAAGAACAAGACGCACCGATAGCGTCATCATCAACGGAGAGGATGTTGTGCATTTTCTGAATAGCACGGTTGCCAGGGCAAATGGAGTCGGGCTCAAGCTGTGTATCGCGGCGGCACTGTGCATGGGCGCGGCCGCCTATGGGGCGACGAATGCATCGAAAAATGCAACGACGAATGCCGCCTCCAAAGCCGTCGAGCCGGAAGCGTCGGGCACGACGTCCATGCCGGAACACGTCACCGCAGACGATCCCGTGAAGGTGCGCGATGCGCTCGCTGGCCAGATGCCCGCTGCCGCGACGCAATCGCTCAGCGAGCGCATTCGCAATCTCGCGCGTCAGCCGTTCGATCGCATCTTTCACGGCCATGCGGCGACCACGGAGAACGGACAGCGCACGTTCCTGTTCATGATCCCCGCGCCGCACGGCATTCTGTACCGCTCGGCGACGCATCGCCTGAGCGTGAACGTGCCGCTTGCCAGCGATGAGCATCCTGAGGCGATCCAGCTCTATCTGAACATCGTCGGCCCGAGGGGGCGCGGGCTCGTGATCGCGCCTGACGCGAAGGCCAAGGGCTTCATCCAGAACATCGACCTGATCCAGCTGAAGACTGAAGGTGCGGCGAAAACCGTCGCGCGCGGCCGCCTGATGCTTTCGCAAGAGGCGTTCGAAAACGCCGGCGACAACTTCGCGATCGTGCTCGTCTGCACGCTGGAGCCGCCGTATCTGACTGAGACAAGCGAGCACAGCGATCCGACCGACGAAGAGCCCACCGACATCACCCGTCGAACCTCCACGCTTCACGCAAGCGTTCAGGCCGTCTGGCTCGTGAACCAGAAGGACGGCTCCGTGCTGGGGAAAGGGCTGAGCCTCGCGAAGTAGCGCACCGAAAAGCACGCCCATGTACCCTTCCGCGACGGTTTGTTTCTGATGCGGTAAGGTATGTCGCTTCTCACAGTAGCGGCAGTCCCTCGCAACATTTCACATCGGAGAATAACTATGAAGGCAAAGTGGGCAGCGGTTCTGATCGCGGCGTCGACGGTCGGCGTGTTTTCGGGTCAAGCCAGCGCACAGGTGGCGGGCGCACAGACCATCGGCGTGAGCGTCGAGCAGGAATCGATCATCATCAACGGCTGGAGCGCGAAGAAGAGCCTGCTGGGCAAGCCGATCTACAACGAGCAGGGCCAGAAGGTCGGCGTGCTGCACGACATCATCATTTCGCCGGACAACGCGGCCTCGTTTGCAGTCGTCGCCGCGCATCAGTTCCTTGGCGTGTCGCAGCACGATGTCGCGATTCCGATGGCGCAACTCGACTATACGGGTGGCAAGCTGGTATGGGCTGGCGCTACGAAAGACGCGGTGAAGGCGATTCCCGCGTTCCAGTATGCGAAAGTGCGCGCGACGCCGATGGCTCGCAAGGAGTACGGCGAGCATCACTGATGCGTTGATTGCATCAGATGCACTCGTGACGCACGCGTTGAGGGTGCAATAAAAAACGCGCGGCAGCCCAGGGCTGTCGCGCGTTTTGTTGTCGCGTGCCGCACGTCACGGAGACGCGCAGCTTCGAGTCGTTAGCCGCGTTCGAGGAACGGGCGCAGCTTGTCCGCGCGGCTCGGGTGATTGAGCTTGCGGATCGCCTTGCCTTCGATCTGTCGAATACGCTCGCGCGTCACGTCGAACTGGCGGCCCACTTCTTCGAGCGTCAGTTCCGATGCCGTGTCGATGCCGTAGCGCATGCGCAGTACCTTCGCTTCGCGCGGCGTGAGCGCGTCGAGTGCTTCGTCGATCGCGCGGCGCATGTTCGCGTGCACGGCGGCATCGGCGGGCGACGTCGCGGACGTGTCCTCGATCATGTCGCCGAGTGTCGTGTCGGCATCTTCACCGACGGGCGAATCGAGCGACGCCGGATTCTTCGCGATCTTCAGGATGCTGCGGATCTTCGCCTCGGGCATGTCCATGCGCTCGGCGAGCACGGACGGATGCGGCTCCTGGCCCGTCTGCTGGACGATCTCGCGCTGAATGCGGTTCAGCTTGTTGATCGACTCGATCATGTGGACAGGCACGCGGATCGTGCGCGCCTGGTCCGCGATCGCGCGCGTGATGGCCTGACGCACCCACCACGTCGCGTACGTCGAGAACTTCCAGCCACGGCGGTATTCGAACTTGTCCACGGCCTTCATTAGGCCGATGTTGCCTTCCTGGATCAGATCGAGGAAGTGCATGCCGCGATTGACGTACTTCTTCGCGATCGAAATGACGAGACGCAGGTTCGCTTCGATCATCTCGCGCTTGGCCTGGCGCATCTTCGATTCCGCCGAGTTCAGCTGCTTGTTGATCTGCTTGAGCTGTTGCAGCGGCAGCGCGATCGCGGCTTCGATATCGACGAGCTTCTGCTGCTCGGCCTGAATCGCGGGCAGGTGACGCTCGAGCGCCGGACCATACGCCTTCGACTTCGCGGCCGTGCGCGTCGTCCATTCGAGATCGGTCTCGTTGCCGGGGAACGATTCGACGAACGCTTCGCGCGGCATGTCGCAGCGGTCGACCGCGATCGAGAGGATGTTGCGTTCGATCGCGCGAACCTGCGCGACCTGAGCCTGCACGTCCGCGCACAGCCGGTCGATGGTCTTCGCGGTGAAGCGGATCGGCGTGAGTTCCTGCTGGATCGACTCGCGCAGGTTCGCGATGGCCGTTGCGCGGCGCTTGTCCGTGACGGGCATGTCGGGCACGCTCGCGAACAGCGCGCGCACGCGCTCGAAAATCGCGAGGCTGTCCGCCGTCAGCTGTTCGAGGCGCGCGGCGTTGGCCTTTTCGCCGCTGTCGTCGGAGAGATCGCCGTCTTCGTCATCCGAATCTTCGTCCGATGCGCTCGCTTCGAGTTCTTCTTCCGCGGCGGCGTCGGCTGCTTCGTCGTCCATCTCGGCGGCTTCGCTGGTGTCGCTGATGCCGTCGACCAGTTCGTCGATGCGGATTTCGCCCGCGACGACGCGGTCCACGTCCGAGAGAATCGTCGAGATGATGGACGGGCACATTGCGATGGCTTGCACCATGTCCTGCAGGCCGCCTTCGATGCGCTTCGCGATTTCGATTTCGCCGGCGCGCGTGAGCAGCTCGCTCGCGCCCATTTCGCGCATGTACATGCGGACGGGGTCGGTCGTGCGGCCGAATTCCGAGTCGACGGTGGACAGCGCGACTTCTGCTTCTTCATCGGCCTGATCGTCCGATGCGGCAGCCGACGGGCCGTCGTTCAACAACAGCGTTTCCGCGTCGGGCGGCGTTTCGTACACGGAGACGCCCATTTCGCCGAACGTGCTGACGATGGTTTCCATCGCGGCCGTTTCGGTGAAATTGTCGGGGAGGTGGTCGTTGATGTCGGCGTGCGTCAAATAGCCGCGCTCGCGGCCTAGCGCGATCAGCGCGCGCATCTGACGTTGACGTTCTTCAGCGAGGGATTCCAACAGGGCCGCGTCTTGCGGCACGACGGCGGGTTGGGCCTTCGCCTTTGCGGCGCGCTTCGGCGCCTTCGGTGCGGTGGTTTCGAACTGGGAGTTATCCCGGTCAAGCTTTGCCAATACGTTCTCCTCGGCAGGCTGTTTCGCTTCCCCGCGCGCACGCGCGCGGCAGGCAGCGTGACCTGTCGGATCGTGAGGAAGGGCGGGGTGTTGCACGAATCGATTGACGCGGAACGATGCGCTGGAGGCCGCCGAAGCGCACTGAAATGCCCGTGCGTTCGCTGGACCCTTCGCGCGGTGCCTTCCAGTTAGGACGCAATTCGACGCGTGCGAAAAAAGTGAATCTGTGAGTATAGCAGAAAAGTGGTGCAGCGCACCACTTTATGTAGCATGAAATGCGCCGCCGTGGTGCGGTGGGGGCGTCATTGCCTTCTGGAAAGGTCCGCCGCGACGATGCCCGCGAGCGCCGCGACCACCAGGCAGCCGACCGTCAGCAACGTCTTGGCGACGGCCATCGACACATGTTCCGGTCCGATGACGGCAAACGCGCCGACCAGCAGCCCGATGGCCGACAGCGCGAACATCGCCCACGGCGTGCCGCCATGCGCGACCTTGTCTTCGCGCGCGGCAGAAGCCGCGTCCTGCGCGTTGTCCTGCTCCGGAATGATGGAAGGCGTGGGCACGGCGCGCGTTTTCGACGAAGAGGAAATGGAAGTTATCTTATGCGACGCATCGTTCACTTCGACTACGTGTTGCTTTCGGATCGTTGACTGAAACGCGCGCGTAGGCTGCTGCGGGCGGCCGCGCACCATCCATCATGTTATGAGATGTCCTCGCCGGCGTCAGCCGAGGGACGCGGCTGCGTGCAGAAGTACAACGCCTGTCAGGCGCGAATGGTTTACACGCGGGAGCGGGGCGCCATTATCGAATGACGCCCTGCATTCAGCCGATGATATTGACCCCGCCGTCGACGAACACCGTGTTGCCCGTCACGCGCCTCGCGTAGGGTGTCGCGAGGAACGCGCACGTGTAGCCGACGTCCATGATGTCGACGAGTTCGCCGATGGGCGCTCGCGCGGCCGCTTCGTTGAGCAGCAGATCGAAGTCCTTGAGGCCGGACGCAGCGCGCGTCTTTAGCGGCCCCGGCGAAATTGGATGCACGCGGATGTGCTTCGGCCCGAGCTCGTGCGCGAGGTAGCGGCACGACGCTTCGAGCGCCGCTTTCACGGGGCCCATCAGATCGTAGTTCGGCACGACACGCGTCGCGCCCAGATAGCTCATTGCGAACATCGAGCCGCCTTCGTCCATCAGCGGCGCGGCGAGGCGCGCCATGCGGATGAACGAATGGCACGAGATGTCCATCGCCACCGAAAAGCCTTCCGGCGAGCTGTTCAGCAAGCCGCCTTGCAGATCGGCTTTCGGCGCGAACGCGATCGAATGCACGGCGACGTCGAGCCGTCCCCATGTATCGCGGACCGCGTCGAAGACGGCTTCGAGCTCGCCGGGCTTCGACACATCGAGCGGCAGCAGCATCGACGCGCCGAGTTCCTGCGCGAGCGGCTCGACGTAGCCCTTCGCCTTGTCGTTCAGATACGTGATGGCCAGCTCCGCGCCGAGTTCGCGAAACGCGCGCGCGCAGCCATAGGCGATGGAGTGCTCATTGGCGATCCCGATGATCAGGACCTTGCGCTGCGCGAGCGGCTGACCCGTTGGCTTGTCCATGCTTAACCCTCCAGCCGGCTGAGCGCATGCCGGGCGATCATCAGTTCTTCGTTGGTCGGAATGACCCAGACGTCGACGGCGCTTTTCGCATCGCTGATGCGCGGACCGTGACGCGCGTTCGCCTCTTCGTCGAGCGAGACGCCGAGCCATGCCGCCAGCTCGCAGACGCGCTTGCGCACGGCGTCAGCGTATTCGCCGATGCCTGCCGTGAACACGATCGCATCGAGTCCGCCGAGCGCCGCCGCGAGCGAGCCGAGCTCGCGCGAGATGCGGTAGCAGAACAGCTCGACGGCTTCGGCGGCTCTCGGGTCGGCGCTTGCGAGCAGCGTGCGCATGTCGCTGGAGATGCCGGATACGCCGAGCAGGCCCGAGCGCGTGTACAGCAGCGATTCGATCGCGCGTGCATCCATGTTCGCTTCTTCGAGCATCCACAGCACGACGCCGGGATCGAGGCTGCCCGAGCGCGTGCCCATCACGAGCCCTTCGACGGCCGTGAAGCCCATCGTGCTCGCGATGCTCTTGCAGCGATCGAAGGCCGTCATGCTCGCGCCGTTGCCCAGGTGCAGCACAACGGTCTTGCCTTGCGCCGCGCGTTCGTCGCAGTCCGGCAGCACGCTCGCGATGTATTCGTACGACAGCCCGTGAAAGCCGTAGCGTCTGACACCCCGGCTCGTGATGTCGGGCGGCAGCGCGAAGCGTGTCGCGACGGCCGGCTGCGTGTGATGAAACGCGGTGTCGAAGCACGCGATCTGCGGCACGTTTGCGTTGCGCGCCATGATTGAGCGGATCGCCGCGAGATTGTGCGGCTGATGCAGCGGCGCGAGCGGTACGAGCGTTTCGAGTTCTTCCATCACGTGCGCATCGATGCGCACAGGCTCCGAATAGCGGTCGCCGCCATGCACGACACGATGGCCGACCGCGCGCAAGGTCGCGCGGCCCTCGCCATGACTGCGCAGCCAGTCGAGCAGAAACGCGATCGCGTTGTCATGTCCGAGCCGCTCGCCCTCCGGCCAGCTCTTGTCTTCGAGCACTTCGCCGCTTTGCCGCTTCGCGATGAAATGCGGATTCGAATAGATCTCTTCGATCTTGCCGCCCGCAATGGGATCGAGCTGCGCGCCGTTCACGGCGAACGCATGAAACTTGATGCTCGACGATCCAGCGTTGATGACGAGGATGACGTCCATGCCGGTTCCTCAAACGTTCTCAGACGATGGCGGCCGAGGGTTGCTCGCGCCGCGCGAGCGCGACCATCGACGCGACCGCGCACGAAGCGAGCCGCGTGATCACCGAGTCGGCGCGGCTCGTCAAGATGATGGGCACCTTCGCGCCGAGCACGATGCCGGCCGCGTCCGCGCCCGCGAGAAACGTGAGGCTCTTCGCGAGCATGTTGCCCGCTTCGAGATCGGGGACGACGAGCACGTTCGCATGGCCCGCGACGGGCGACACGATGCCTTTGATCTTCGCGGCCTCTTCGCTGATCGCGTTGTCGAGCGCGAGCGGGCCGTCGAGAATGCCGCCCGTGATCTGTCCGCGATCGGCCATCTTGCAGAGCGCGGCGGCTTCGAGCGTCGACGGCACTTTCGAGTTGACCGTTTCCATCGCGGACAGGATCGCCACGCGCGCCTCCGGAAAACGCAGCGCGTGGGCAAGGTCGATTGCGTTCTGCACGATGTCGCGCTTTTCGTCGAGCGTCGGCGAGATGTTGACGGCGGCGTCGGTGATGATGAGGGGATCTTCGCGGCCCGGCACGTCCATGATGAAGCAGTGGCTCACGCGCCGCTCGGTGCGCAGGCCCGTTTCGCGCGCAACCACGGCGGCCATCAGCTCGTCCGTGTGCAGCGACCCTTTCATCAGCGCCTGTGCCTTGCCTTCGTGCACGAGGCGTACCGCGCATTCGGCGGCCGCGTGGCTGTGCGGCGCATCGACGATGGGCAGATCGCCGAGATCGAGCAGGCCTTCCTTCGCGGCCGCCTCGATCTTCGCGCGCGGTCCGACGAGAATCGGCGCGATCAGCTTGAGGCGCGCGGCTTCGACGACGGCCGACAATGAATCGTGATCGCATGGATGCGCGACGGCTGTCGGCGTCGGCGGAAGGCTTGCAGCAAAGTCGACGAGACGCTCGTACTTTTCGCGCTTGTGTTCGCGCTGGGGTTCCATCGTGTGTGCCCTCGTATGTGACATCGTGTGAAAAGCGACCCCGCATCGTCGATGCGCGCGGCGGGCTGTGGCCACCCGCTCGCGCTGCGTCGATGCATCGTTCATTCGACCTGTTGGCCCGCTTCCGTGCGCCGCGCCGTTTTCTTCTTCGACGCCGATTCGAAAATCGTCAGCACGCGGGCGAGATCGGCGCGCTCGTTGTCGTCGAGCGGCAGCGTCGTGCTGATCTTGTCGATGTCGCGCGCGGCGTTGCGGATGTGCGTGGCGGACGCGTCGGCCAGCATGCTGGGCAGGGCGTCGATCGCTGCTTCCGTGTCGAGGCGCAGCAACGCGGCCTGCTCGCGCACGACGTGCTTGAACGCCAGGATGCCCTGATCCGATAGCGTGCTGAGCATTTCTCGCGCGAGGTTGAAGCGGCGCTCGTCCGCTTCGCCGTGCGTGCGCTTTACGTATAGCAGCGCGCGCACGCTCGCTTCGAGAAGGCCGCCTTCCGTCATGTCGTTGCGCAGACGCGCGTGCTCGGCGACGATCGATGCTTCGCGCTCTTCCGTGTCGCCGGGTTCCGTCAATGCCGCCGCTTTCTCGCCGCCCGCTCGCGGCGGAAGACCCGCGAACGCCTGCAGCCAGGGCGCGCCGTACACCGTTTCGAACATCTGCTCGACGGCGGCGTCGCGCATGTCGCGATAGTAGTCGAGCGACGCTTCGATCGCGTGCGACATGAACGTCTGCATCTGCAGGAACGGATTGTCGGCCTCGATGGGCGCGCGCGCTTCCTTCACGCTTTGCGCAGCCTGCGCAACGGACGCGGCAAGCGGATTGCGATCGGACCACAGCTCGTAGGTCACGCGCAGCGGATGCAGCTTGCTTGCGAAATCGGCCATCCACGGCATCACGCCCGCGTGCACCCACGGCTGCATGATGCTGCGGTACAGCCCGAGATTGAAGCGCGACAGATACGCGGCCGTTGCGAAGCGCCGGTCGCTTTCCGGATCGGGCTGCACGATCTCGCGCACGTCGGCGATCGTGCGCGGCGAAATCGACAGCACGTTGTCGCCGATCACGAGGTCCGTATGCTCGGTCGCTTCCGTCTTCGCACCGATGTGCGCTTCATAGAGGCCGGACGGCAGCAGGTCGATCAGATCGATATTGCTGACGAATTCGTGATGCTCCTTGCGTCCCGTGCTGCTCGACACGAAGATGCCGAGGTGGCCGATGCTGTCATGCGTCGCGTAGACGATGGTCTGATCGTGGCCGAGAAGATCGGCGTCGTCGCGATAGAGATCGGTGATCCAGCCGAGCGCCTGCGGCGGCGGCGTGATGTTGTCGCCATACGAGCAGAACACGACGATCGGCGAGCGGATATTGCGCAGGTCGAGCCGCACGCCGTCCGCTGTCACGATCTCGCCCTTGACGAGCCGGTTGCCGACGAACAGATTGTCGACGATGTACTGCATTTCGCCCGCGTTCAGGAACACGTGGCCGCCCCAGTACTTTTCGAAGCCGAGATAGCGCGGCCCTTCCGTGTCGATGTTCGCGTAGAGGTTGTACTGCTTCGTCCACAGCGTGTTGGCGGGATTCAGGCTCTCGAAGTTCTCGACGAGCCACGCGCCGTCGAAACGGCCGTCGCCGATATCGCCCGTCAGCGCCGTGAGCCATGAGCCGCCCAGCATGCCGCCCGAATAGCGCATCGGATTCTTGCCGCGCCAGCCGGCCCAATACGACACAGGCGCGCCCGCGACGACGATCGGGCCGAACAGTTCGGGGCGCATCGCGGCCGTCATCAGCACTTGCCAGCCTGCCTGGCAATTGCCGATCACGGCGGGCTTGCCGGGACTGTCGGGATGCAGTTCGATCACTTTTTCGAGGAACGCCGCTTCCGCATGCATCACGTCTTCGACCGTTTGCCCCGGCACGGGGTCGGGCAAAAAGCCGACGAAATAGCACGGGTGCCCTGCGCGCAGCGCGGCGCCGATTTCGCTTTCGCGCTTGAAGCCGCCAATGCCCGGGCCGTGTCCCGCGCGCGGGTCGACGACGACGAACGGACGCAGACGGCCGGGATCGTGTCCGTCCGCGAGATCGCGGTCGGGCTTCAGGTCATCGGGCGGCACGATGCGAACGAGGCCGTAGTTGACGGGGCGCGGCAACTGCCGCCCGTCGACGATCAGCTTTCTGTCGAAGTCGAGCACGTTGGGCACGCGTTCCTGCAAGTGCGACTGATATTGATTGCCGCGCTCGCGCATCACGTCGGCAAACAGCACGCTGCGCTGCCATGCATCGACTGCGTAGGCGGATGCTTGCGTCAGCAGATTGCCCGGCATCGACGCGAAGGGCATCGGCGGAATGGAAAAGCTGGGCGAAACGGATGTCGGGAGAGACTGATTCATGGTCGCTTCGAACTCCCTCAAAGAGTCGGTGCCACGGTCCCATGCGACGCGCGCCTTGCACGCATCACATGTACATCGAACTCGTACACCAGGCCTGCATCGTTGCACTGGGTCACGCGCCTGGAACCAGGGCGAGACTTCAACACGCCTCAGCGAGGCGCGGCTTCGATCAAGATCAGCGATAAAGATGGCAGTAGCATGACGCGAGTATGAATGCGGCCATCGGACGCGCGATAGGCGCGCGAAGAGGCTTGTTGCGTTGCGTCATCAAAGCAGTTTAGGTCGGGATGTTTTTTCTGGCAATCAAAAAGCGATGCCTGTCTGCGGGGGCGGAATGAAAGAGTGAAAAGAGTGGACGACATGCGCCGTCCACGCGTTGCGCTGAGATCAGCGCGATCGATGCATCAACGGCTTGCGTCGCGAATCATGTTGCGCGCGATCACGAGCTGCTGGATCTGCGACGTGCCTTCGTAAATGCGGAAGAGCCGCACATCGCGATAGAAGCGCTCGACGGCATAGTCGGACACATAGCCCGCACCGCCATGAATCTGCACGGCGCGATCCGCGACACGTCCGCACATCTCCGATGCAAAGAGCTTGCAGCACGATGCTTCCGTCGATACATCTTCCTTGTCGTCGCGGCGGCGCGCGGCATCGAGCACCATCGAGCGCGCCGCGTAGATTTCCGCGCGGCTGTCGGCGAGCATCGCCTGCACGAGCTGAAATTCGGCGATCGGCTGGCCGAACTGCTTGCGCTCCATCGCGTAGCGCAGCGCATCGGCGAGCATGCGTTCGGCCGCGCCGACACAGATCGCCGAGATGTGCAGGCGTCCTTTGTCGAGCACTTTCATTGCCGTCCTGAAGCCGACGCCTTCCTTGCCGCCGATGATGTTCGCGGCGCTCACGCGGCAGTTCTCGAAGATCACGTCGCAGGTATGCGCGCCTTTCTGGCCCATCTTCCTGTCGATCTTGCCGAGCGACAGACCCGGCGTGCCCTTCTCGACGATGAACGCCGAGATGCCGCTCGCGCCCTTGATGTCGGGGTTCGTGCGCGCCATCACCGTGTAGACGCCCGCTTCCGGCGCGTTGGTAATGAAGCGCTTGGTGCCATTGATCACGTAATGATCGCCGTCGCGCACGGCCGTCGTGCGCAGCGATGCGGCGTCGGAACCTGAATTCGGCTCCGTCAACGCGAATGATGCGATCAGTTCGCCCGATGCGAGCTTCGGCAGATAGTGGCGCTTCTGTTCGTCGGTGCCGTCGATGACGAGCCCTTGCGAGCCGATGCCGTTATTCGTGCCGATCAGCGAGCGGAACGCGGGCGACGTCCTGGCGATCTCGAATGCGGCGAGCACTTCTTCTTCCATCGTCAGGCCGAGGCCACCGTATTCTTCGGGAATCGACAGACCGAAGAGACCGAGTTCACGCATCTCGCTGACAATCGCAGCGGGGATCTCATCCGTTTCGGCGACTTCGTTTTCGGCGGGCATGAGACGCTCGCGCACGAAGCGCGACAGCGAATCGAGAAGAATGGACAGTGTTTCGTGATCGCGGATCATCGTTCGTATTACCTGTGTGCAATGTCATGTTGCAATTGTGCCTGCACCCTTGAGGGTTCGTCATGTGGACAGGCATTGTTGCCGATGCGCGAGTTCTGCTTTCCGTTAGCTGCTGTTGTCTTTAACGCGGTTGCGATGCCGCCGTTTTCGCGTAGCATGGCGCCAGCGCATTTTCCGGGGACACGCGTGGGTTATCTGTTGGTACTGGCCGTCGGCCTGGCGGCGGGGACGTTGAGCGGCGTGATCGGCACGGGCTCGTCGATGTTGCTGATGCCTGTGCTGGTGATGATGTTCGGCCCCCAGCAGGCCGTGCCCATCATGGCGATTGCCGCGATCATGGGCAACATCGGCAAGGTGCTTGCGTGGTGGCGCGAAATCGACTGGCGCGCTTGCGGCGCGTATTGCGCGACGGCCGTGCCGGGCGCGGCGCTCGGTGTGCGCACGCTGCTTGCGCTGCCGCCGCATGCCGTCGAGATCGCACTGGGCGTGTTCTTCGTTGCGATGGTGCTGGTGCGCCATTGGCTCACGCGCCGCTCGATCGGTCTCAAGCTATGGCATCTGGCGGTGATCGGCGGGCCCATCGGCTTTCTGACGGGCATCGTCGTATCGACGGGCCCGATCACGGTGCCCGTGTTCATGGGTTATGGTCTCGTGAAAGGCGCGTTCCTCGCGACGGAAGCGGCCGGCTCGGTCGGCGTGTATGTGGCCAAGGTGATGACGTTCGGCCGCTTCGGCGCGCTGCCCGTTCACGTCGTGCTGGATGGTCTGATCGTCGGCTGCGCGCTGATGGCGGGTGCGTTCTGCGCGCGCCGCATCGTCGTGCGCATGAGTCCCGGCACGTTCAGGCTGGTCGTCGATGGACTGATGCTGTCGTCGGGACTGTCGCTGTTGTGGGCGGCGGGGCGCTGATCCGCGCGTCTTGCTGGCTTCGCGCGATGCATGCCGCGTTGTCGGCCTGCCGTGCATGTTCCCGTTGAACGCGATGCAATCACTCGATACCAAAGGAACGACATGATCGAACGAAACATGGTCTCCACGACTTTCGACTTGCCCGGCTACACCGTCGACGGCTCGCTTGGCATCGTGCGCGGCATCATCGTGCGCTCGCGTTCGGTGGTGGGCGCGATCGGCGCGGGGCTGCAGACGATCTTCGGCGGCAATATCTCGCTGTACACGTCGTTGTGCGAGCGGGCGCGGCTGGACGCGTACGAGCGCATGCTTGCGGAAGCCGAGACGCTCGGCGCGAACGCTGTCATCGGCATGCGTTACGATGCGACCGAGATCGGCTCGGGCGTCACGGAAGTGCTCTGTTACGGCACGGCAGTGCGCGTGCGCCGCAACGGGTGATCGAAGTTTTCAACCCGAAGTTCAACCCAAAGTCGATGCCGAAGGAAATGTTATGCGCCTGTTGCTTGCCCTGATCTTGCCGTGGTTCCAGTTCTTCACGATTGGCCGTCCGATCGCGGGCATCATCTGCCTCGTGCTGCAACTGACGATCATCGGCTGGCTGCCCGCCGCGATCTGGTCGGTGTATGCGCTGAGCCAATACAAGACCGACAGGAAGATAGAAGAAGCGCTCGGCCGGCGCACGTAAGCCGCGCCACGCGCAGGCATGGAGCCACGATGGCGCGCTAGTCGTCGACGAACAGCATCGACACATAGAGAATCGTCGACACCACGATGATGCCGACGCCGACGAACACTTTCGTGCGGTTGAATTCGAGTCCGCCATTGATCGCAACGGCGATGCCGACGACGGCCGACAGCGTGCCGATCGCCGCCAGCACGACGTGCGCCTTGCTCCAGATCATCTTGCGGCGTGCTTGGCGCTTCGGAGAGTTCCAGGGTTCGATGGGCATCGCAGTGACCGTGATGTAAGCGCATTGGCTGCCGAAGCTGGCCCGTCTCGCTGCGAGAGCAAGACGGGCCAGCTGTCGAGGTCGAGCGCTCGTTATTGAATAGGCGTGCCGTCGCGCGTGATCTGAATGGCCGTCGCCGACACGTAGTTCGCGCGAACGCTGTCGCCGACCTTGAGCCTGTCGAGCGGCACGTCGGGCGCGACTTGCAGGACTACGCTGCGGTTAGGTCCGCGCAGCGTCACCTGACGCTTCTTGTGGTCGATCTTCTGCACGGTCGCGACCACTTCGATGTTCTGCTTCTGCGTCGACGCGCCGCCTTCCACGGGTGTGGTCGATTGCGATTCGATGCGCGAGCGCACGCCCTTCGAGTCGACCTTGTCCGCCGACAGTAGCAGCGCGCCCTTGTACGAGATGTGCACTTGATCGCCGACCTTGAGCTTCTTCACGTCGCCGACATCGGGATCGACTTCGACGATCGTCGAGTTGCCGCGCGGGCCGCGGATCGTCACCTCGTTCCTGCCGGTGTCGATATGCGTGATGCGCGCGGTCACTTCGGCGACGGCAGCCGTGCCGACCGCGTTCGCAGCGGGCGAAGATGCCGGATTGTCCTGCGCGCGTGCGTCGATGACGGGCGCGGCCAGCGTCGCGCAAGCCGCTGCGATGGCCATCATGCGAATCGAACCGCGAACTGCACGTTGCATATGAGACTCCTCGTTGGTGCGTTGAGTGGGCCAATCGTCCTGTACGGGGCCGTGGCGGTTTTAGCGGTCACGCTGTTTCGGCGGTGTGGCTTGCTGCCTTCTGTCTCGCGTCGTCGTACACGCGGCGCCGTTCCGCTTCCACCAGCATCCGCTTGCGCTTGATCGACTGCCGGTGAATGGGCGGGCCCATCACGGCCACATAGTCGTTGTAGCGATGCTTCTGGAAACGGCGGAAGAAGTCGGGTCCGGGCAGGCCGTTGCTGAGCGCGAGCAGCACGCCGTAGTCGATCGTCGAGACTTCCCCGAGCGACGCAACGGCTCGCTCCAGCGCGTCATAGCGCGCAGTGAGCGGATCGCTCGCGCCGAACATCGCGTGAAATCGCTGATAGGTTAGGAGCCGCTCGTGCTCGGCGGCGCGTCGCAACGCCACGACGATACGTTCAACCCGTTCCACTTCCATGTTGCCCTCCACGCGTGAAAATGCGCCGTCGCGTACGGAATCGAATGCCGCGCGACGGCATGTTGCAAACGGTCCGCTTTGCCTTTTATCAGCGAAACTGTTTTTTGCCAATAAGGCCTGATGTAATTCAATTGCCGTTATGAATTTTGTTTTTTTAAATAAAATTCTTCGCCGCTTTTAAAGCAGCAAATAGAACAGGCATGGCGGATTGTGCCGGCTGGAGTGCGATAGTCCGCCGGCTAAGGTATTGCGTGCTGAAATGGACGTATTGCCATACAACGTTCCCTATGAAAACGCAGCAGGCGCACGTACAGGGTGCGGGCCGTGAGGCTTGAGTCGATGCGATGCAGTAATGGTTACAGCATGCTAGCAAACGATTTCGGCAAGTTCAAGAAAACATCCGAACGCTTCGAAAAGTATGATGATGATGATTTATTGTTTACCGAAACGGATATGATTTTTCTTTTGTTGGATATTTCGCAATAAAATCCATAAATGATTTTTCAACGATCATGAAATTTCACGAGCGAGAGACACAGGTGCGCTGTAAACATATATCGGTCTTTTAAATACGTTGCATTTGCTGCGCCATGTCCGTCATCCGGCGACCCGGGCGTTCGTGTTCTGACTATCGACGAGGTCGCTCATGCCTTCACGAAACGAAGAATTGCCGACCGTCATGCGCAGACTCGCTGCGGGCAGGATGCTGATGGAAGGCGCGTCGATCAGCGACGTCGCCGCGCAACTGCACATCTCCGAAAACACCGTGCGCAAATATCGCGCGCTGCTGAACGAGGGCGGGCTGGATTCGTTGAGGCAGATGAGCGTGGGCGGCCGTTCGTCGGTGCTCGACGAAGCGGCGATGCAATGGATCGCGTCCGCGTTGAGCGGCCCCGCGAGCGTTCACGGTTTTCCGTCCGACGCATGGACCAGCAACCGTCTGCGCGAACTGATACGCGCGCGGTTCGGCGTCAGCTACTCGCGTGTCTATACGTGGCAGATCGCGACCAATCTCGGTCTCGGGCACCGGCTGACGAAGTCACGCAAATAGTCGTGCGACAGGCGGCTTTACGCGGGCCTTCAGCGCGCGGAGGGCAGCAGTTCGCCCCAGGCGACGAGGATCTTCTGGATGCTGCGCGCGTAGGAGTCGCGCTCTTTCGGCGACTCCGAGTGATATGCGCCGATCGCGCGCCACGTGTTGCCGTACTTCACCATCTTCTGCTTGATCAGCCATGCGGCGACATAGATGTTCACGCATGCATCGGTGAGCGCGCGATGCGGAATGCCGAGGCGCTTCAGGTCGCTGAAATGAACGGAGTTGATCTGCAATTGCCCGACGTCGATCGAGCCGTTCGCATTGCGATTGATCGCGCTCGCGTCGCCCTTCGATTCATGCCACGCGACCGCGCGCAGAATCAGCGGATTGACGCCCTGATAGGCGGCTGCCTGTTCGAAGCAGTCGTCGGCGCGCGCGATCTCGCATGTCAGCGACGACACGAACAGCGCGAGCGCGGCGAGTGCGCATTTGAGCAGAGGGCGCGAGCGGCGCGTCGCGAGAAGCCGATGTGTGGACACATGAGTGGACACGATAGGACGCTCCGTTGCGGTTATTTCGCCATCGCGAGTTCGAGCTGCTTTTCGACCGAGCGCAGATACATGCGCGAAGTGTCGGAGACGACGAGGCGCGCGGCGGGCGCCGTGGGCCTCACGTCGGCGACGACGCGCGGCTTGCGCTTTTTCGACGTGCGCTTCGGCACGACGGGCTCGTCATCGTCGTCGGATACGGGCGGCAGCATCGAGAGGGTCGGCAGCGGCGGATAGACCTTGTCGGCAGCGGGCAGGCCGGACATGCCCGGCGCAACGTTCGCGCTGCCTGCCGACAGCGTGCCGGCGACGGCCGGCTGGCCCGCGTGAGCGGCCTGGGCCAGGCCGGCGAGCACGAGGCTCGCCGCGAGGAGAGCGGTCCTGAACATGGCGAGGCTTCCCTTCATGGTGTCGCGGAGGGTGTCGTGGAGGTTGGCCTGATCGACACGCTATACGGCTGGTTCGCGCCCGCCGTCAGGTTCTCCAGGCTGAGCTTCGCCGGATGCTGCGGCGGCACGCCTCGCCAGATAGCCTGATTCAGATACGGCAGGTCCTGGCCTAAGGCGGTGACGAGAATCGTCGTCGGCTGCTTTTGCGAGGCGGCCAGCGCGCCCGCTTTGGCGAGCACGGCCGACAGTTGCGGATCGCGGGCGCCGAGCGCATCGGGCGGAATCGTGAAGCTGATGAGGTCAGTCGACACGGGCGGCTTCTCTCCTTGCGATGCCGTGTTCGTGGGCAATTGCGCGCAACCGGCCATCGCGACGAGAACCATACAAAACGCAAGCTGCTTCACGGACCGCTCCCAGAAGTCGTTGACGCTACATCGGTTTGTCGGCACGGCCGCGGCGAACTTGATATGCGATCCGCAAACGTTTGGCAAATCGGGAAACTTGACTCAGGAACGGCCGTCGTCTGGAAACTCTGACCGTCGAACGCGCGGAAAAACGGTGAGGTTGTCTCGCGCCTCTTCGGCGGTTGGCGGGCGCGTGCCTTCGGCGCGCAGCGGGTTTCGCCGCTTTGCGCGCGCGATGCCGTGTGACAGGCTCGCGACACAGCCGCCGAACACCCTCGCGAGACATGCGATGCGCGTCCGGGGTATCGTGAGCGGCACGGCAAGGTGACACGCCTGCTTCTCAACGCGAAGCGCGATGGCTTCGCCTCTTTTCAGGAGATCGCAATGGCCAAGGTTCTCGTTCTTTACTACTCGTCGTACGGTCACATCGAAAAGATGGCCGAAGCAATGGCCGAAGGCGCGCGCAGTGCGGGCGCGCAGGTCGACATCAAGCGCGTGCCGGAGACCGTTCCCGAAGAGGTCGCAAAGAATGCGCACTTCAAGCTCGATCAGCAGGCACCCATCGCGACGGTGGCCGATCTCGAGCAATACGATGCGATCGTCGTCGGCACGCCGACGCGTTATGGACGCATCTCGTCGCAAATGGCCGCGTTTCTCGACCAGACGGGCGGACTATGGATGCGCGGCGCGCTGAACGGCAAAGTGGGCGCGGCGTTCTCATCGACGGCGACGCAGCACGGCGGGCAGGAGACGACGCTCTTCTCGGTGATCACGAACCTGATGCACCTCGGGCTGATCATCGTGGGCTTGCCGTACAGCCATCAGGGGATGATGAACATGACGGAGATCGTCGGCGGCGCACCGTATGGCGCAACGACGATTGCATCGGGAGACGGCTCGCGGCAACCCAGTGCGATCGATCTCGAAGGCGCGCGGCATCAGGGCGCGATTGTCGCGAAGACGGCGGCGAAGCTGTTTGGCTGAACGGCGTTCTTGTTGCAGTCGATCGCAGCCGTTCGATTGCAAAGGGAATGACGGACTGAATGCGCAGCGCACTGAATGCAGTCCGCCGTTCAGTGCGCGCAATCGATGGCGTCTGCTTGCCGGAATAACGTTGCAAGTTCAAGCGGTTGACCGCGCGTCATGCAGTCTCGTCAGGCGGCAATGTCAATTGAGCGATTTCAACCGTATCGAGTTGCTCGAGCACGGCTGGCGCGAGCAGCAGTTTCGCCTTGCGAATGCCTGCGCCCATCACGACCTGCTGACGTTCAATCACGGCCGCATCGACGAGAATACGCCAGCCCGCAGGCAAACCGAATGCGGTAATGCCGCCGAACTCCATCGCGCTCTGTTCCGTCGCGACCTCGCGCTGCGCGAACGAAATGCGCTTCGCGCCGAGCGCCGTTTTCACCGCGCCGTTCACGTCGAGGCGCAGCGAACCGAGTGTCACCAGCGCGGCGAGATGCTCGCCGCCATCCTTCTTGTAGCGAACGACGATCGTGTTCGCGCAGTCTTCCATCGGAAAGCCGTAACGGGCGCTGAAGTCGGCGGTATCCGATGCATCGTCGGTGACGGAGAACACGACGATGTCACGGCCTGCGATCGATGCGGCGATGTGCGCGGGAAGATGCGCATCGATCTGTTCGGGCGCGATGATGTCGAGCTTCTGAAGTGGTTCGTGCGAAAGCATGATGGGTGTAAGCGATCGAGGACGAAGACAGGGCGCACACATTGTACGATTCCCGGCCGCGTGTCGCTGATCCGCACATCACTGTGCTGCATCGATGTTCATGCGCGCATTCATGGCGATTGCGGACCGCTGCATCCGCAACCTTCGGAAGGGCAGACTTCTTTCTTCAAGAGAGAAGCCGTCACATCACTCGAGATCGTCGAGCAGTTTGGCGAGAATCATCTCCGACATGTTGCGCGGGCGGCTCGAAGGACGGCTGAACGGTCCATAGACGGCATCGCCGCGCACGATCTCCTCGCCCGTCAACGCGCACACGCCACGCGAGCGCGCGATGCGGCGCACCCACAACTGTTCGGTGTAACGACCGGCCGTCGAGTCGCGCCACGTGATCGAAACCGACTTCGCGCCGAACCGTTCGACGAATGTGATGACGGCGGCGCTGTGTTCGTCCGATGCCGCCTGCGACCTCGCGCGCTCGGCATTCGCGGTGCGGCGGGCCGCGCGCGCCGCGCAGGCGCCGTTGTCGCATTTGTCGGACGATGCGCCCTTGGTGTCCTGCGAAGGCGACTTGCCTAGCCGCGAGATGGTCGTCGTCCACGGATCGCGCAGAGCGGGCTTCGCGGGCGCTGAGCCGCCGCTTGCCGCCTCGCGTCCGACGTCCGCATAGAGCGCCTGTGTGCGGCGCAGTTCGACTTCGGCACTGGCGCGCCGGTTCGCGTGGGCGGGACGCCTGGGTTCGGCCGTAGTACCAGTTGCAGTTCCAATCCTGCTCACGTCGACTCCTCTTCAAAGCACGGCCCTTCGAAGCGGCCATGTTGGAAAGACAGAACCTTACGTTCTGCTTCTGACGGCCGCCCGCAGCCGCAAAAGCGGCCACTCTTGTGCGGGCGAAAACGCATGCGCCGCGCGTCGTTGCGCCCTGGCGGCGAACGAACGGAGCGGCTGCACGCTGCAAGACAGCGTAGCGGTAAGCTTGTCACGGCCGGCAAAAATGGCCGGTCATATGGCGAGCATGCTAACGGCTTGCTATCGCGGGATAAATGCCGCGGAATTGAACACTCAATTTATCTAATTCAAACAATGAGGCCGCTTTGATCTGCGGTAGGGGCGCAATCGCTTGCCCGTCGTGCGATTGCGTCGATGCATATGCACATGAATCGTGCGCGAATCGCGCAGATGCACGCCATAGGAGCTACGTCGAGCAGGGTCTTGCCTTGACTTCGAAATGCGGGCGTCCATACTCGACTGACGCCTTGGCGCTTCGCCACGAGCTCATTTCATCGCAAGGACACGACCGTTATGGACAAGACAGTGAAGGTTCCCGGCCCCGATCATCCCATCACGATTGCAAAGAGCGGATCGCGCGTCGTCGTGTCCGTGGCGGGGCGCAAGATCGCCGACAGCAACGATGCGCTTTCCTTTCACGAAGCGTCCTATCCCGAGGTGCTCTACATTCCGCGCAAGGACGTCGACATGTCGCTGCTCGAACGCACCGATCATTCGACGTATTGCCCGTACAAGGGCGAGTGCAGTTACTACAGCATTCCCATCGGCGGCGAGCGTTCGGTCAATGCCGTGTGGACTTACGAAAGCCCCTACGATGCCGTTGCAGCGATCAGGGAACATGTCGCGTTCTATCGCGATCGCGTGGATTCGTTCGAGGTCGGCGCGCAATAAAAGAACTCGCGAATGGACCGCTATCGCCGCGGTTCATTCGCTTGCAGATCGAAAGGCTCTGGTTCTCAGCGCGCGATGCCGACGTGTATCGTCAGCGTTTGAACTGTTTTCGACAGTCGGATCAAACGTGACACGAATGACAAGAATAAAGCGCACATGAACGGGGCGCGTCATGATCGCGCGCCGCTTCAATTGATCGACATGAAACGCCTGAAAGCTGCCTGCGCGCCCGCTTTCGGGGCATCGGATGCAGCCGCATCAAATGACGACCACTTTCTGCTGTTGTTGTGCAAGGACGCGACGTTCCTGTCGAAGCCGATGCTCACGCACTGTCTCGCGCGGATTCGGGACCGCGCGACCGTGCTGATCGACAGAGTGCGCCGACTTTATCGACCGCGATATCCGCGACACACTCGATGCGTTTTGGAACGATGCGCAGCGACGGCAAATCACCGTCGAGCGTTTGCGCTGGCGGGAGCCGGCTGCGCGGAAAGGGCGGGCGTTGCTGCCGTCGCTGCGCGCGACGGGCTGGCGAAGGCAAGAAAGCGAAAGGAGCGGCGAGGGCGTCAACGGGCGCCCGCGCCGGATTGATGCAAGCGTTACTCGGCGATCGAGTAGCGCGATGGCTGCGCCGGCTTTAGCTCGACGGGCTGTTCGATACGCGCGCTCGCGCCGCGGATGAAGAAGACCGCGCACAACGCCACCAGGGTCCAGACGCAAAAAATAACGGTCAAAGCGCTCATTTCAGATCATTCCAGTAAAACACGACTGCGGTTACGTACTGCCCGTCCGGCCGCGATAGCTGCCGGTCAATGCATGGTGTGATGGTCCTGGCCGTCGAACAGAAGCTCGTCGATCAGGCGCGTGGTCAGATCGAGCTGCTTTTCCAGCGACATGCGCGCCAGTTCCGCGCTCGCCGCGTCGCCGCGCGCCACGGCGGCGTGCGTCTGGGTGGCAAGGCGCAGCACGGTGTCCGAGGCGAGTTGCAGGCCGCGCATCAGATCCTCCTGCGCGAACTCTGCCCCGCTGTTGCATTCAGGCACCGAGGCTTCCGGCGAGCCGGTCTCGAACTCCAGATTTCTGTTGTATCGGTAAGACATCTCAGGCTCCTCGGTGCACTAGCACGATTGAAGTGTGCGCCGCGGGACTCCTTTTCAATTCGTCGAACAGAGGCCGGTTTTCGACCCATTCCGGCACCGCCGCGCCAACCTCGCATTCCGCTGAGCAATCGGGCCGCGAGCAGGCCGGCGATCGCGCGCTGCGATTATCCAGCTATGCACACACACGCTCTCTTTTCCGCTTCGGACGAATAGTAAGCAACTGTTATCGCGCGGTCTGCAAGGGCTGGCCCTGGGTTGCGTCGGCGCCCGTTATCGCGCGGGTCATAGTGCATGGCTCGCGCGCCCGCTCCGTGGGCGTGCCGTAATGTGCGGTCACAACTGTTTGCGAACAGTTTCTGCAGTGTCTGCTCCAATGGCATAAGGAGAAGGAGAACGATCATGAAAAAATTACTGACGCTGGCAGCCGTCGTCACCGCGACGATCGCGCTGGGGGGCTGCGTCGTCGCACCGCCTTATGGTTATGCGTATGCGCCGGACTATGGCTATGCGCCGGGATATTACGCGGGACCGTCGGTGAGCGTCGGCGTTGGCTATAGCTGCTGCTGGGGCCACGGCGGATGGGGTCATGGCGGATGGCATCGGTAAGCGGCGGCCTGCATGAGCTGATGCGCCGCGCGCGATTGTACTGGAGGAATGCGAAACGGATAGCGCACGAGTGAACGGTGCGCATCGGTCGTTCGGCGCCACTGTTGCGCGCGCGCACACATGACGGCGGCGCGGCTGCGTCTGAGGTACGATCACGGGGCCGGGAACGCCCGACATACCCGGCTCTCTCCAGGCAACGACTTCGCAACGCCACCTACGTTTTCACATCGAGCATGGACTACCGCGTTACCTACGAGCACAGCCTCGCTACCGCCCCCGACGACTTCATCGTGAATGTCCCGTCGCAACTGGTGTCGGATGTGCCGTCGAATATTCCGAGGGCGCTGCTGCCTGAAGTCATCGAGAAGCTGATTCTCGAACGCTCGCCGCGCATCGGCCGCATTCGCAATCTGAAGCTCATCTGACGCCCGCATCTGACGTCAATTCGCCATTCCCACTCTCGCGGCCGGCTTCCAATGCCGGCCGCGTCTGCTTGAAAACGGCATGCCTGCCCCGCATGTCTGGCTCTCGCCAATCCGGAGCCTTCTCATGGGAAGCCGTCCCCGTTTTATCGACGATCTGTCGGGCGCCTCGTTGAACGCCGCAGCCCCTGGATCGTCCGACGACGACGCACTCCTCGACGCCTATTCGCGCACCGTCATCGATGCGCTCGAACGGGTGCGCGCGGCCGTCGTCTTCATCACCGTCGAGCGCCGCGTGCCGGGCGCGCCGGAGCGCCACGCGCGCGCGGGCACCGGCTCCGGTTTCATCTTCACGCCCGACGGCTATCTGCTCACCAACAGCCACGTCGTGCACGGCGCGACGCATATCCGCGTGCAGCTCGCCGACGGTACGAAGTTCGACGCCGATCTCGTCGGCGACGATCCGCACAGCGATCTGGCCGTGCTGCGCATCGGCTCGCCGGAGCCGCTGCCGCATGTCGCGCTCGGCGAATCGGGCAAGCTGCGCGTCGGGCAGATCGCGATTGCCGTCGGCAATCCGCTCGGGCTCGAACAGACGGTCACGGCGGGCGTCGTGTCGGCGCTCGGCCGCTCGCTGCGCTCGAATTCAGGGCGCATGATCTACGACGTGATCCAGACGGACGCCGCGCTCAATCCCGGCAATTCGGGCGGCCCGCTGATCAATTCGGCCGGGCAGGTGATCGGCGTAAACACGGCGATCATTCCGGGCGCGCAGTCGATCAGCTTCGCGACGGCCATCGACACCGCCAAGTGGGTCATCATGCAGATCTTCGCGCATGGGCGCGTGCGGCGCGCGTACATCGGCGTGGCCGGGACGACGATGACGCTGCCGCGCCGCGTGCAGCGCTATTTCGATCTGGCCTCGGACAGCGGCGTGCGCGTGATGGAGATCGTCAAGGGCAGTTCCGCCGCATCGGGCGGCCTGCGCACCGACGATACGATCGTCGCGATCGACGGGCAGATCGTTGACGGCGTCGATACGTTGCAGCGTGCGCTCGACGGCACGAAGATCGGCCGCGCGGTGAACGTGAGCGTGCTGCGCGGCACGCAGCGAGTCGAACTGACGGTGACGCCCGTTGAGCAGACGGCCTAAAAGAGCTGCCGCTGGCCTGACGCGAGCGTCGCGAAATCGTCGCGCAGCAACGGCAGGATCGCATCGGCGACGGGCTGGAGCTGGCGCGTCAGGTAGTGCTCGTAGTCGATGTCGGAGCGCAGCGTTTCGAGCGGTTCGGGACCGCTGCTCGTCATCACATAGCTGATCCAGCCGCCGTTCTGATACTGCAGCGGGCGGCCGCGCTGCCGGTTGAATTCGTCGGCGGTGCGCGCGGCGCGCACGTGCGGCGGCACGTTGCGCTCGTAGTCGGAGAGCGGCCGGCGCAGCCGCTTGCGATAGACGAGCAGATCGTCGAACTCGCCCGCGAGCGTGCGCCGCACGTAATCGCGCACGTAGTCGCGATACGGCTGCTGCTTGAAGATGCGCAGATACAGTTCCTGCTGGAAGCGCTGCGCAAGCGGCGTCCAGTCGGTGCGCACGGTTTCGAGCCCCTTGTAGACGACTTCCTCGCTGCCGTCGGCGGCCACCGTCAGGCCCGCGTAGCGCTTCTTACTGCCTTCTTCCGCGCCGCGCACGGTCGGCATGAAAAAGCGCTTGTAGTGCCGCTCGAATTGCAGTTCGAGCGCGCTTTCCAGACCGAATCGCTCGCGTACGTGATTGCGCCACCACGCGTTGATCTCGCCGACCAGCTCGCGCCCGATGCGCGCCGCGTCTTCTTCGTCATGCGCGTGCCTAAGCCAGACGAAGGTCGAATCGGTATCGCCGTAGATCACTTCGTAGCCGCTCGCTTCGATCAGTTCACGCGTGCGATGCATGATCTCATGGCCGCGCATCGTGATCGACGACGCGAGCCGCGGATCGAAGAAGCGGCAGCCCGTCGAGCCGAGCACGCCGTAGAACGCATTCATGATGATTTTCAGCGCTTGCGACAGCGGCTTGTTCTTCTCGCGCTTCGCGGTTTCTCGTCCTTCCCACACTTGCGCGACGATCGACGGCAGGCAGTGGCGCGTGCGCGAAAAGCGCGCGCCGAGAAAGCCGGGCACCGAATGCGCGTCGTCGGGATGGCGCACGCCATCGACGAGGCCGACGGGATCGATCAGAAACGTGCGGATGATCGACGGATACAGGCTCTTGTAGTCGAGCACGAGCACGGAATCGTAGAGGCCGGGCTTCGAATCCATCACGAAGCCGCCGGGGCTCGCCGCGCCCGCGACGTCGCCGAGATTGGGCGCGACATAGCCCAGCCGATGCATGCGCGGCATGTACAGATGCGTGAACGCGGCGACCGATCCGCCGCTGCGATCGGCGGGCAGTCCCGTGACCGTTGCGCGTTCGAGCAGAAACGGCAGCAGTTCCGTCTTCTCGAAGATGCGCGTGACGAGCTCGCAGTCCTTCAGGTTGTAGCGGGCGAGCGCCGGCTTGTCTTCGTCGAAGCGTCGCTGGATTTCGTCCATCCGCTGATACGGGTTGTCGATCGACTTGCCCTCGCCGAGCACTGCCTGCGCGACGTATTCGAGGCTGAACGACGGAAAGCTCCACGTCGCGGAACGCAGCGCCTCGATGCCGTCGATGATCAGCCGCCCCGCCGCGCCCGCGAAGAAGTGGTTCTGCTTGAGGCCGTGCTCGCGCCATTCCATCACGGCGCCGCCGCGTCCGATGCGCAGCGGCACGCCATGTTTCTCCGCTGTATCGCGCAGCACCTTCAGGTCGAACTGCACGAGATTCCAGCCGATGATCGCATCGGGATCGTGCCGCTCGAACCATTCGATCAGCCGCTCGATCAGTTGCGCGCGCGTGTCGCAATACTCGAGCGTGAAGTCGAGGTCGGAGGCATCAGCCGAACTGTCGCCGTTGGGCGGACCGAGCATGTACACCTGACGCTGCCCGCAGCCTTCGAGCGCAATCGAATACAGCTCGGCGCGCGCGCTGGTTTCGATGTCGAGCGACACGAGCCTGAGCTTCGGACGATAGCCGCTCGTGGACTTCATGTCGGCGTTCAGCAGCGGACCGCCGGCGGGGTTCGTTTCGCCGCCGAACAGCACGGGCGCGGTGATGAACCGCTCCATCATGTAGCGCTCGTGCGGAAACACGTCGGCTTCGTACACGTCGACGCCGCCCTGCTTCAGCCGCTTTTCGAGCGCGACGAGCTGCCGGTATTGCGGGCAATACAGCCCCAGCACCGGCCGATGGTTGAAATCGCACAGGTCGAGTTCGCGCAGTTCGACGTTCTTCTCACGATGCAAGATGGCTTGTGCGCGCTCGCGCTGTGCGGCGGGAATGAACGCGACGCACGGCTGCGGGCGCAGACGGACGTGGCGCGGACCATCGTCGGTGGCGAGCCAGAAGTCGATTTCCGTCCCGGCGGTCGTATCTCGCCAATGGCGGGTGAGAAGGAACCCTTGTTGAAGCTCGGACAAGCTGAAAACCCCTGCGCGGACACTTTTTGCCGCCATTCTACCCGTGCAGGAACGCGCGCGCCGCGGGCGCTTTCCCTTGTCTGACGGGCGTTCGGGCCAGGTTTGGCTGGTTGATAGAAAATCTAAATTGATCGAATCGTAACAATCAAATTTATTAAATTCGGTATCTTCTTCATACTTCAATCCAACGCAGCACCCAACCCAACTCAACCGAAGAGGACGCATCAGATGCCGATCATCAACACCCAGGTCAAACCGTTCAAGGCCACCGCATACCACAACGGCGATTTCGTGACCGTCACCGACGAGAGCTTCAAGGGCAAGTGGTCCGTCGTCGTGTTCTATCCGGCCGACTTCACCTTCGTTTGCCCGACCGAACTGGGCGATCTGGCCGATCGCTACGAAGAGTTCAAGAAAATCGGCGTTGAAATCTACAGCGTGTCGACGGATACGCACTTCACGCACAAGGCATGGCACGACACGTCGGACACGATCGAGAAGATCAAGTACCCGATGATCGCCGACCCGACGCTCGCGATCTCGCGCAACTTCGACGTTCTGATCGAAGAAGAAGGCCTCGCGCTGCGCGGCACGTTCGTGATCAACCCGGAAGGCGAGATCAAGCTGTGCGAAATCCATGACAACGGCATCGGCCGTGACGCAGGCGAGCTGCTGCGCAAGGTGCAGGCTGCGCAATACATCGCGGCGCATCCAGGCGAAGTCTGCCCCGCCAAGTGGACGCCGGGCGCTGAGACGCTGACGCCGTCGCTGGACCTCGTCGGCAAGATCTAAGCCGCCGATCCGCTAGAAGCCACACGCTCTTCGCTGTATCTCTGCTTTCAGCGGCGCCACGCATCAAGTGGTGCCGCGTGAAGCAGTCCGCAAGGTCGCGCCTTGCGAACTGCTTTACTGCCGTGCGTGCGCTTTGTCGAAAAAGCGCGCAGGGCACGAATCAAACACCCATTCCCATCTCGCCACGGACCCGAAAAACCATGCTCGACGCGAATCTGAAGACCCAACTCAAAGCCTACCTCGAGAAAGTCAGCCGTCCCATCGAGATCGTCGCTTCGATCGACGACAGCGCGAAATCGCAGGAACTGATCGCGCTGCTGAACGACATCGCATCGTTGTCGGAGCGCGTGAGCGTGATCGAGCGCCGCGATGACGCCGAGCGCAAGCCGTCGTTTTCGATCGGCGAGCCGGGCAAGGCTGCCGGCATCCGCTTCGCCGGCATTCCGATGGGTCATGAGTTCACGTCGCTGGTGCTCGCGCTGCTGCAAACGGGCGGCCACCCGATCAAGCTCGACGATGCCGTGATCCAGCAGATCCGCGAACTCGACGGAGACTACGCGTTCGAGACGTACTTCTCGCTGTCGTGCCAGAACTGCCCGGAAGTCGTGCAGGCGCTCAACATCATGGCGCTGATCAACCCCCGCATCCGCCACACGGCGATCGACGGCGCAGTGTTTCAGAACGAAGTCGAGTCGCGTCAGATCATGGCCGTGCCGACGATGTTCCTGAACGGCGAAGTGTTCGGCCAGGGCCGCAGCGGCGTGAAGGAAATCCTCGCGAAGCTCGACACTAACGCCGGCGCGCGCGCCGCGAAGGAACTGGAGAAGAAGCCGGTGTTCGACGTGCTGATCGTCGGCGGCGGTCCTGCGGGTGCGGCGGCTGCGATCTATTCGGCGCGCAAGGGCATCAAGACGGGCGTGGTCGCGGAACGCTTCGGCGGCCAGGTGCTCGATACGCTCGCGATCGAAAACTTCGTCTCGGTGCAGGAGACGGAAGGACCGAAGTTCGCGACTGCGCTCGAACAGCACGTGAAGAGCTATGAAGTCGACGTAATGGACGTGCAACGCGCCGAAGCGCTGATTCCGGGCCGCATCAACGAAGTGCGCCTCGCGAGCGGCGCGGCGCTGAAGGCGAAGACGATCGTGCTGGCGACGGGCGCGCGCTGGCGCGAGATCAACGTGCCGGGCGAGCGCGAGTACCGCAATCACGGTGTCGCGTACTGCCCGCACTGCGACGGCCCGCTCTTCAAGGGCAAGCGCGTCGCGGTGATTGGCGGCGGCAACTCGGGCGTCGAAGCGGCGATCGATCTGGCGGGCATCGTGAGCCAGGTGACGCTGATCGAATTCGGCGCAACGCTGCGCGCCGACGAAGTGCTGCAACGCAAGCTGCGCAGTCTCGCGAACGTGACGGTCATCACGCAGGCGCAAACCACGGAAATCACGGGCGACGGCAAGAAGGTCAGCGGCTTGACCTACACGGACCGCGCGTCGGGCGAATCGAAGCATGTCGAGCTCGAAGGCGTGTTCGTGCAGATCGGTCTCGTGCCGAACACCGAATGGCTGAAGGGCACGGTCGAACTGTCGAAGCACGGCGAGATCGTCGTCGATGCGAAAGGTGCGACGTCGGTGCCGGGCGTGTTCGCCGCCGGCGACGTGACGACGGTGCCGTTCAAGCAGATCGTGATCGCCGTGGGCGAGGGCGCAAAGGCATCGCTGGCCGCGTTCGATCATCTGATCCGTACGAGCGTCGACGATGTGGAAGACGCGCAGGCGGCGGAACTCGTCGAGGCTTGATCGACGGGTTCGCGAATCGATGCGGATGGACGGGCTAGCTACGGCTAGCCTGTTTTTGTTTGCGCGGGCCCGACGCGCGGGGGCGCTCGTTGGAAAGGCTGCCGTCGGCTTCTGCGAAATCATGTCGCACGGCTGTTGTGCATGCGGGCACTATCATGAATGGTGTTCCCGACCTGCGCACATCGATTCGACAATGGCCAAGAAATTTCCACTGCATCCGATGCATCCTGAACGGATCTGTTGGGGATGCGATCATTACTGCCCTAAAGATTCGATGCAGTGCGGCAATGGGTCGAGCAGAACACAGCACCCCATCGAACTGCTCGGCGACGACTGGTACGCAGTGGGCGACTGGGGAATCGAGGTTCCTGAAGAAGCGAACGAATCGCATAGCGTGCCGCAGTAGATTTTGCGTCGTCGAAGCGGTTGCAAACTCATCTCCTCCTGCACGAGCCAGCGCGCTCGATATCTCCGCGAAGCAACCTCCGCTTTGTGAGTCCACGTCATCAACCTGGTGTCCTTTCCCATCGAGCGCCGCTGACATAAAGGCGCATCGCCATTCGCTCGATTGACCAATCTTGACAGTAGCGGGCAATCCTCTGTGCTACCGTTTTTGAATATCTGTTCGGAATGCGAATCGAACCGTACTGGCATCAAGATCGCAATTTCACCGGAAATTCATGGAGGAGAAAGCTGTTGAAGAATCTGACAAAACTGACGTTGATCAGCCTTTCGCTGACCACTTTGACGCTGACGGGCTGCGGCAAGAAAGAGCCTCAGCCGCAGGCTGACGCACAAGCCGCTGGCCGTGCTGTTGAGACAGTGGTGAAGATCGGCCATGTGGGGCCGCTGACGGGCGGCAGCAGCCACCTCGGCAAGGACAACGAGAACGGCGCGCGTCTCGCCGTGGAAGAGATCAACAAGACGGGGCTCGTGATCGGAGGGCGCAAGGTGCGTCTCGAACTGGACGGCGAAGACGACGCAGCCGATCCGAAGACGGGGACGCAGATCGCGCAAAAGTTCGTCGACGAGCACGTCGTCGCGGTGATCGGCCACTTGAACTCCGGCGTCTCGATTCCCGCGTCGCGCATCTACAACGATGCGAACATCGTCGAGATTTCGCCGTCGTCGACCAATCCGGACTATACGAAGCAGGGCTACAAAAGTGCGTATCGCGTGGTCGCGACGGATGCGCAGCAGGGGCCCGCGCTCGGCAATTATGCGCTCAAGTCGCTGAATGCGAAGTCGATTGCCGTCGTCGACGATGCGACGGCGTACGGCAAGGGTCTCGCCGACGAGTTCGCGAAAGCGGCGCAGGCGGGCGGCGGCCGCATCGTCGCGCGCGAGGCCACGACCGACAAGGCAACCGATTTCCGCGCCATTCTCACCACGATCAAGAGTGCGCATCCCGACGTCATCATGTTCGGCGGCATGGACTCGACCGTCGGTCCGTTCATCCGCCAGGCGGCGGCGCTCGGCTTGACCGCCAAGGTACTGAGCGGCGACGGCGCATGCACGGAGAAAGTGGCCGAACTAGCGGGCGACGCGGTCAACAATCTTGTCTGTTCTGAAGCGAGTCTCGCCGTGTCGCGCATGCCGAAGGGCGCCGAGTTCGAAAAGCGCTTCGAGGCGCGCTTCAATGGGCCGATTCTCTTCAACGCGCCCTTCGCCTACGACGCCGTGTACGTTGTCGCCGACGCAATGAAGCGGGCCAACACGACGGATGCCGCGAAGGTGCTGGACGCGATCGCTGCCACCGATTACAACGGCGTAATCGGCCGCATCGCATTCGATGCACACGGTGACATGAAGGAAGGCGCGATCACGCTGTATCGCTATCAGGACAGGAAGAAGACACTTCTCGATGTCGTGAGCTTCGGCGGCGCGTCGGCCTGAGTCTGCTCAAGAGGAGTGATGCAACCGGCGCGGCTTCTGCCTGGCGCGAGCCGCGCTGTCCGTTACCAGCTTTCCGCCCGAGCCGGCCACTTCCTTGCCGATTCCGGATGGATTGACGCCACCCAGCATCAGTTGTTCGGTGGACCAGCGATAGTAAACGTTTGGGCGACGCGCGCCAGTTTTGCGGACGGCTTTGTGCTTACGTCGTATCGCGCGCTCAGGCATCGGTTTCGGCGCATAAACTTTGGCGGTGGGCTTCGCAGATACGCCACTGAAGTTTTCCAACGACAGCACGACGATCGTCGGCTCAAGACCGGGCTGAACCGCTAACACATCGGCGGCACACAGTGCGAGTCCGCATACCGTGAGCGCGAGCCGCCGGACTAACGTGGCGAGGTGAACGCGTGCGCGCCACTTGTGACACCTTTCGATGTGTCGCCTCGCGCGAGCGCGGGCATATGACTTCTGACCGATCAAGATTCCGGTCCGTCGACCGACGTCAATTTGTCGGCTGTCTTCCCGATCCGCTCGATCTGTACGCGCCTCGACCGCGCGTGCGTCAGTCCTAGTGCCTTCGCCGCTGCGTAAGAGAGATCGATGATGCGGCCCCTCACGAACGGGCCGCGATCGTTGATGCGCACGACGATCGACTTCTCCGTTGCCAACAAAGTGACGCGCACGTACGAACCGAACGGTAGCGTGCGATGAGCGGCCGTCATCGACAGATGGTCGTAGCGTTCTCCGTTTGCGGTCCGGCGTCCGTGAAACTTTGATGCATACCAAGAGGCATCGCCTGATTGCAGCGCACCACCCATAGATTTGAACGCGATGTTCAACGGCGGCGTGAGTGGCTCGCTTGCTGAAATATCGACAGAAGTGGCGGTCGACGTAAGCGGCGCCGAATCTGGGATGGTTGCGATCTGACTGGATACCTGTTGCTCAGTTGGGTTTTGCGCACAAGCGACACATAAACCCGAAATGAATAGTATTCCAAAATAGCGGATAGACAACACGATCGATCCTGAATCGTCACGAGAAACGGGATCTAACGGTCTCGAAAAGTTTGCGTTGACGAAGTGCCGGCGTCGCGCCGAATTCTTGACAGATGTTTACCGTTATCGCGACGGGAACGGGTGCGCGTGAGATGAGCGCGACGGAGGGCAGGCGTCCGAAAACGCCCGCCAGAACCGCTGTGGTCACTTGCCCATCACAGCTTCGAGCGATTCGCCCGTCACGACGATCTCCGTGCGGCGATTACGTGCGCGGCCTTCGGGCGTGTCGTTGTCCGAGACCGGACGGTCGAACGCATAGCCCTTCAGCGAAATGCGCGAGGCGTCGATGCCGCGGTGCTCCAGTTCATCCGCGACCGTCTTTGCGCGCGCTTCCGACAATTGCTGGTTGTATTCGCGCGTGCCGACGTTATCCGTATGGCCTCCGACGATCATCGGCTTTTTCGTGCGGTTCAGCACGACGACGACGCGTGCGATGGCAGGTTCGGAGTCGGCGCGCAAGCTCGACTCGTTGAAGTTGAACAGGACTTTCTCGGGCAGACGCACCTGCACGCCGTCCTTGACTTGCGTCACTTCGATGCCGGCTTTCCGGTTGAGCGCTTCTTCATTTTGACGATCGAGTCCCGAGCAGGCGGCCAGCAGCGAAAGGGACAAGGCGCAGGTGAAGAGAGGCAACAGTTTTCTCATGATCGTGGTGTCTTTGCGGAAGTTGGGAACGGACGGGCGCTTTTTGCGAGCGACAGTCGGATCATCGCGCGACAACTGCGATGCGAAGGCAAGCGCTTCGAACCTCGATTCTTGATCCGAAAAGTCAAGATTGTGATTACTTATCCATAGTTTTTTCGAAATTTGACAGGAAGGTGTCGCATGTAAGCGCCGGATTGCAAACAAGCGTGAAGCTATCGGCCGACGACGGCGCGTGACGCATCAACGATCCGCGTTCGCTGGCGTCACTCGAAAGCAGCGCTGCCGGCATTCGCGACAAGTGAAATGCGGGTTTCGGATCTCTGAGCGGACCGAGAAGCGATCACGAGACTGAGACAAGCCAAGAAATGTCTGTGCGTCGCTGACCAAACGGGCCGCTGCTACGGGACAAGTCCCCCGCTGAGCATCGACCGTGTGACATCAGGTCGCACGCCTAACACCACATTCCCGGCTGTGTCCTTGATGGAGATCACGATTTCAAAAACGACGCGTCCCTAGAATCGCGGAGCACATAAGACCTTGTGCACTTTGCCTTGCAAACCCCACACGTGCATAGCGTGGTTCAACGATCATTGGGCAAATATGTTAGCCAAAAGAACCTTTAGAGGTTGCCTCATACCGGTCAGCATCGGTCTGACCGCGTTTCTCACGGGATGTCAACTCGAAGTGCTTGATCCGAAAGGCAGCGTCGGGGTCGCCGAAAAGTCGCTGATAGCGACGGCGACCTGGACGATGCTGATCGTCGTCATTCCCGTCATTCTGTTGACTTTATTGTTCGCGTGGCGCTATCGGGCGTCGAACCGGAACGCGGCCTACGCGCCGAAGTGGTCGCATTCCACGGCAATCGAAGTGGTCGTGTGGACGATACCCGCGCTGATCATTCTGTTCCTCGGCATCCTGACGTGGAGAACCACGCACGAGCTCGATCCGTACAAGCCGCTCGAATCGAACGTCAAGCCGATCGACGTCGAAGTCGTCGCGCTCGACTGGAAGTGGCTCTTCATCTATCCCGACCTCGGAATTGCTTCGGTGAACCAGCTGGCGATGCCCGTCGGCACGCCCGTCAACTTCCATATCACGTCCGACTCGGTGATGAACTCGTTCTTCATCCCGCAACTCGGCACGCAGGTCTACGCGATGGCGGGCATGCAGACGCGTGTGCATCTGATCGCGGACGCGCCGGGCGACTACGCGGGCGTGTCGGCGAATTTCAGCGGCAAGGGCTTCTCGGACATGAAGTTCCGCACGCTCGCCGTGAGTCAGGCCGATTTCAACGGCTGGGTGCAGAAGGTCAAGGCGTCGCCGGACCGGCTCGATATGGACCACTACGGCGTGGTCGCGAAGCCCGGCGAGAAGGAGCCGGTGCGCTATTTCTCGTCGGTGGATCCGAAGCTGTTCCACAACGTTATTGCGAAATACAACAGTGGCCATGTCGTCGATTTCCGTGACGCCAACTGCGGCACGAACGCTTCGAAGGAGTAACGCATGTTCGGCAATCTGACTTTAGATGCGATTCCGTTCGATCAGCCGATCATCATGGGCGCGGGCGCTCTCATGGGGCTGATCGTTCTGGCCATCGCAGTGTTTCTTACGCGCGCGCACAAGTGGCGCTGGCTGTGGTCCGAATGGCTCACGAGCGTCGATCACAAGAGAATCGGCGTGATGTATATCGTCGTGGCCGTGCTGATGCTGCTGCGCGGCTTCGCTGACGCCGTGATGATGCGTCTGCAACTCGCGTTCGCGAGCGGCGGCGCGGCGGGCTATCTGCCGCCGCATCACTACGACCAGATCTTCACCGCACACGGCGTCATCATGATTTTCTTCATGGCGATGGCGCTGATGGTGGGCCTGTTCAACATCGTCGTGCCGCTGCAGATCGGCGCGCGTGACGTCGCGTTCCCGTTCCTGAATTCGCTGAGTTTCTGGATGACGGCGATCAGCGCGATCCTGATGAACATTTCGCTCGTGATCGGTGAGTTCGCGCAGGTCGGCTGGCTGGCGTATCCGCCGCTCTCCGAGTTGCAGTTCAGCCCCGGCGTGGGCGTCGACTATTACATCTGGGCGCTGGAGCTGTCCGGTGTCGGCACACTGATCACAGCAATCAACTTCTTCGTGACGATCGTCAGGATGCGCGCACCTGGCATGACGCTGATGAAGATGCCTGTGTTCACGTGGACGGCGCTCTGCTCGAACGTGCTGATCATGGCGACATTCCCGATCCTGACGGTTGCGCTGGCGCTGCTCGGCCTCGACCGCTACATGGACATGCACTTTTTCACGAACGAGGCCGGCGGCAACGCGATGCTGTATCTGAACCTGATCTGGGCCTGGGGACACCCGGAGGTCTACATCCTGGTTCTGCCTGCGTTCGGCATCTATTCGGAAGTGATCTCGACGTTCGCGAAGAAGCCTCTGTTCGGCTACAAGACGATGGTGTACGCATCGTGCGTGATCATGGTGCTGGCGTTCCTCGTGTGGGCGCACCACTTCTTCACGATGGGTTCGGGCGCTGACGTCAATTCGTTCTTCGGCATCGCGACGATGATCATTGCGATTCCGACGGGCGTGAAGATCTTCAACTGGCTGTTCACGATCTACCGCGGCCGCCTCGAAATCACGGCGCCCGTGCTTTGGACCATCGGCTTCATGATCACGTTCACGATCGGCGGCATGACTGGCGTGATGCTGGCGATTCCGGGCGCGGACTTCGTGCTGCACAACAGCCTGTTCCTGATCGCGCACTTCCATAACGCGATCATCGGCGGCGTGGTGTTCGGCTATCTCGCCGGTTTCAGCTACTGGTTCCCGAAGGTGTTCGGCTTCAAGCTGAACGACAAGCTCGGCAAGAGCGCGTTCTGGTGCTGGTTCGTCGGCTTCTACGTGGCGTTCATGCCGCTCTACGTGCTCGGCTTCATGGGTGCGACGCGCCGTCTGAATCACTACGACAACCCGGCATGGCAGCCGTACATGATCGCTGCCGCGTTCGGTGTCGCGCTGATCGCGATCGGCGTCGTGTTCCAGGTCACGCAGGTGGTAGTGAGCATCATCAACCGCAACAAGCCGGAATATCGCGACGTCACGGGCGATCCGTGGGGTGCGCGCACGCTCGAATGGTCGATCTCGTCGCCTCCGCCCGCCTATAACTTCGCGACGATTCCCGTCGTCGAGGAACTGGATGCGTTCGCGCACATGAAGGAAACGGGCCGAGGTCTCGGCGTGCAGGCGGACTATCAGGACATCCATATGCCGTCGAACACCGGCGCTGGCTTCTTCATCGGCATGTTCAGCCTCGCGCTCGGTTTCGCTGCCGTGTGGCATATCTGGTGGCTCGCGATCGTGTCGCTGGTGGCGATCGCGGCGACCGTGATCGGCCGCAGCTTCGGCCGCGACGAGGGCTACTACATTCCGGCCGACGTGGTGCGGTCAATCGAAAACAAAGGCCGCGCGCCGCTTCCGAAGCATGCCGAAGCGCCGCTGGCTCTCGCGGAGGTCGAGTGATGCTGCAAAAAGTCTCTGCCGCAACCTTGAACGAGGTCGACGGCCACGGCCATCATGGCGAATCGCATTCGGTGTTCGGCTTCTGGCTGTACCTGATGACCGACTGCGTGCTGTTCGCGTCGTTGTTCGCGGTGTTCGCCGTCATGGCGCACCAGTTCAACGCCGGGCCGACGGGCAAGGATCTGTTCGACATTCCCGGCGTCGCCCTCGAAACGGCTGCGCTGCTGTTAAGCAGCATCACCTACGGCTTCGCGATGGTCGCTGCGCGCCGCGACAACCCGCGTGCGGTGCTGACGTGGCTCGCCGTCACGTTCGTGCTCGGCCTCGTGTTCCTTAAGCTGGAACTGACGGAGTTCTCGCATCTGATCGCGGAAGGCGCAGGTCCGTCGCGCAGCGCGTTCCTGTCGTCGTTCTTCGCGCTGGTCGGGACGCACGGTTTGCACGTCGCGACGGGCCTGATCTGGATGGCCGTGCTGGCCGTTCAGGTAGCGCGCGCGCCGCAGCTGACGCAGCGCGAGATCACGCGTCTGACGTGCCTGAGCCTCTTCTGGCACTTCCTCGACGTCGTGTGGATCGGCGTGTTTACCTTTGTCTATCTCGGGAGCGTGCTCTAAATGGCTCACTCGAATTCACATGCGCTTCATTCGGAAGCGGGCCACGGCGGTATCGGCAGTTATCTGGTCGGTTTCGTTCTGGCCGTGGCGTTGACGGCCGCGGCGTTCGGCGTCGTGATGCAAGGCTGGCTGCCCGCCGGTTCGGCACCGCTCGCGCTTGCCGCGCTTGCCGTCGTGCAGATCGTCGTGCATCTGGTGTTTTTCCTGCACATGAGCGTGTCGACGTCGGGCCAGCGCTGGAATACCCTCGCGCTCGCTTACACGGTGCTTGCCGCGATGTTCCTCGTGTTCGGGACGGTGTGGGTGATGCACAACGTCAGCATGAACATGATGTCGCGCTAACAGCGTTGACGATGTATCCGCGCATCGCGTCGTAGGGCGCGATGCAGGCGGAAATAATGCCGAAGGACAGCGATGTTCTTCGGCTTTTTTGTTGGCACGCGCCGACGGGTGCCGCTAGTCACGCGAACGGAGAAGCGAGGCGGAAGCCACGACGCCGCAATGTCGTATCAGGCGGCGCAAGTCGCCGTGCAAGCCGTGGGAAATAAAAGCGGGCGGGGCACCGCAAAGCGGGAAGTACGCGCAGAGCCAGAACGCAAAAAAAGCGGCAAGCATCCGATGCTTGCCGCTTCTGTGTACTTCATATATTCGTTGGTAGGCTCGATTGGACTCGAACCAACGACCCCCACCATGTCAAGGTGGTGCTCTAACCAGCTGAGCTACGAGCCTAGCGAAGGCGCGAATTATAGAGACACACTTTCGATCGCGCAAGTCCTCGGCGTAATTTTATGCCGGTGACCGGATTCGCGCGGGTACTGGGCGTTGAATGAGCCGCTGGCGCGGCGCCATTCCTGTTTCGGATGCTCCCCAGAACAGCGCGAGACGGCTACGATTGACGATGACGCACATCAGAGGCGAGCCGGTTCATGAAAGGATTTCGTCCGCATTTTCCGCACTTCATTCGCGACCACACGCATACCGTGTGGCTCGATCTGGCATGGACGTCATTGCCATTCGTGCTGCTGTTCGCCGTGGTCGTGTGGCTCGTCGTGTGGCTGGTCGATCCGGCGCCGCCGCGTTCGATCACGATCAGCGCCGGCCCGCGCGACAGCTCGTTCATGCAGATCGCGCAGGAGTATCGAAAGATCCTCGCGCGCAATGGCGTGACGCTTAATGTACTGGCATCGGACGGCTCGGTGCAGAACCTCGACCGGCTGCTCGATCCGAAACGGAAGGTGGACATCGCGCTCGTGCAGGGCGGCGTGTCCGGCGGACGGGATACGACGTCGCTGATGTCGCTCGGAAGCGTCACGTATGTGCCGATCATCGTGTTCTACCGCGGCCGGGGTTTGACGCAACTGTCGGATCTGGAAGGCAAGCGCATCGCGATCGGCCGCGAGGGTAGCGGGACGCGGATGCTGTCGCTGAATCTGCTCGAAGCGAACGGCGTCTACCCGGGCGGCGATACGACGCTGCTGCCGCTCGACGGGCTCGATGCCGCGAAGGCGCTGGTCTCGAACCAGGTCGACGCCGCGCTGCTGAGCGGCGACTCGGCCACGCGCGTGCTGATGTTGCGGCTGCTCGGCATTCCCGGCATTTCGGTGATGGACTTCGGCGAGGCGAGCGCCTACACGCGGATATTCCCTTACCTCGACGAGCTCGACCTGCCGCCTGGCGTGCTCGATCTGCGCCGGCGGATTCCGCCGGAGACGGTGCATCTGATCAGCCCGACCGTCGAACTCGTCGCGCGCGACAACCTTCATCCGGCGATCTCCGATCTGTTGATCGAAGCGGCGCAGGAAGTGCACGGAATGGCGGGTCTGTTGCAGAAGGCGGGGCAGTTTCCGAATCCGACGGTGCGCGAGTTCCGCGTCAGCGAGGACGCGACGCGTTACTACAAGTCAGGCAAGAGCTTCCTGTACCGGACGCTGCCGTTCTGGCTCGCGACCGTGGTCGACCGCCTGCTGGTGCTGCTGCTGCCGATCGCGGTGCTACTGTTTCCCGCGTTGCGGCTGATTCCGGCGCTGTTCACCTGGCGGGTGCGCTCGCGCATCTATCGCTACTACGGCTCGCTGATCGCGATCGAGCGCGAGGCGATGCGCGACTCGTCCGCCGAGGAGCGCAGCAAGCTGCTGATGGAGCTTGATCAGATCGACGCTTCGTTAAACACGTTGCGGATGCCGCTCGCCTACGCCGACGGCTTCTATGTGCTGCGCGAGCATGTGCGGTTCGTGCGGCAGCGGTTGGAGGGCGTTCCGGAACGGGTGCGTGCGCATCAGTAGCGGCGGGTGCCGAGTGCTTGCTCCGACGTGAAAAGTCGTGGTACGTCAAGCAGATGCGTTTGGAGTCCAGGTGTTGTCCACAGGGTTATCAAGAAAATCTGTGGGTAAGTCAGGGGCGAGCAAAAGGCTTGCTGATCCGGTCCGAATGAGCCTGTGGTCCAGACGAGAAATTCGATTGCATCGAGTCAGATGCAATCGAATCCGAAATACATCCGAGCGACTTTGCTCAACCTGATCCACCTGCACAACACGCTTTCCTCGCGCAAGAAAGCCTGTCCTGACGCGATCTTGACAGGCTTTTTTCACGCATCAGGCGCGGGTCCGTTCGCGAACACAGACGTTCCCGCGACACGATGCGTAATGACGACTCAATCGGAACGACCGACGCGGCGCGGCGCAGCCTCGTACCGTTCCATCCATTCAAGCCGTGCGACGACTTACGGACGGCCGTACATCGCGTTCCAGTCCGCAGCCGACACTCCCGGACGACCCGATTGCGACACGCCGTTCGCGACGCCGCCGTAACCGTTTGCCGCGCCGTTTTGCGCGTTCACGCGTGCCTGTGCGGCGAGCACTTCATCCGGATAGTGCGCTTCCGAGCCTGCGCCCGGATGATAGCCGGCCTTCTCCAGTTGAACCAGTTCCGCGCGGACCTGGGCGCGGGTGACAGGCTGGTTCGCCTGAGCGAACGACACGGCGGGGACAGCGAGAACAACGACGACGGCAACAGCCTTGATCAGCGACTTCATGACAACCTCCAACTTTGCTACGACTTTGCGAACAGCCCTGTTCGCAATCAGTGTGGAAGCGAGTGTAGGTAAGTAGACGCTTAAGATTAAGGCCGCCCGCTGGAAGTGATCTTTCCAAAAAGCAACGGTTAACACCTGGAAGCGCGCTGCAACAAAGGCTCAGCGCTGCTCCAGCTTCAACTTTTTCCCGTAGCCGGTCAGTTCGAGGTAGCCACGTCCGGCTGGCTGACCGTCACGGCTGACGGTGACGGCGCCTTCCCAATACAGCGCGCCCGTCGATTCGCGTGAATCGAGTTCCTGATCGTCGAGCAACGGCGTCAGTTGCCAGCGCGTGTCGCCTGTCCGGACGACGGTCGCGACGGGATACAACGTATTCGTGCGCGGCGAGCGCCATTGGCGGACGGGCGTGAAGTCGACGGCGCCGGGTCCGTATTGCGTGACGCGCCCATCGGCGGCACGCAGCGCGGCATGCGCCCAGACCGCGTGTCCGTCGACGCCGCGCACCTTGAACGCCATCAGCGCCGCGCCGTCCGACAGATTCGCGCCGAGCCAGTCCCAGCCGGCCGCGTCGGCGGCGAGCAGCGCGCTCGACCATTCGTGATCGAGCCACGCGCTGCCCGTCACGGGCGTGGGCGTCGATGCCGCCGCGCCGCTGGCGCCACTGGCGGCGGGGCGCGTGACGCTGCCCGTCACGCGCAGTTGCGGCTCGCTGTAGTAGTAGCTCGCCTGCTCCGGCAGCGGACCTTTGCGCGAATAGCCGTTCGCGCCCTGAACGAGCGGCGCCTGCGTCGGCGTGAACGTGAGATGCAGTGCAAAGCCGGCGGCGTCGGCCGTGACGTCGTAGTGACCGTCGGGTGCGCGAACCATGCGCCACGTATCGAGCCGCACGTCGGTGTTGTCCGGCTTCGCATAGGCAAGGCCGAAACCTTGTCGCGCGATCTTCTGATCGTGCACGAGGCGGCCGAACGACGGGTCGCTCAGCGCGGCATGCGCGATGATCAACTGCGTCGGCGCGAAAGCGCTCGGGTCGCTCGCGGGATGGCCCGTCGCCGAGCGGAAAAACGTGATCTGAAAGCCGAGCGGCTGACGATCGGGTGTTTCTAGCCAGCCCGTCGCGTACCACCATTCGGTGCGAAACGCGGGATGCGCGCCCGTGTCCTGCGGCAACACGACGGGCTTGTCGGGCGTCACGTTTGCGAACGGGGAATCGGCGGGCGGTTCGGCCGCAAACGCAGCCGACGACGCGCACAACACGCAAGCGAACGCGGACGACAGAAGAAACACGCCACGCATCACCAGTCCTCCCTGACGGCGCGCACGGCATCGACGGACACGGCCCGCCGGCCTGCCGCGACGGCTGTCGTGCACGACGACGCGAGCATCACGATGGCCAGCGCCGACAGCAACATCCACGGCACATGCAGCGACATGCTCCAGTGAAACGACTGCGGATTGACCACGAACACGAGTATCAGACTGATTGCGAAACCGAGCGCGCAGCCCATCGCGATGCCGAGCGCCGTGAGCAATCCGCCTTCCGTCGCGAGCAGCGCGAGAATCTGTCCGCGCGTCACACCGACGTGGCGCAGCATGCCGAATTCGCGCGAGCGCGATAGCGTCTGCGCGGAAAAGGTCGCCGCGACGCCGAACAGCCCGATCACGATGGCGACGGCTTCCAGCAGATAGGTGACGGCGAAGCTGCGATCGAAGATCGTCAATGTGCGCGCGCGGATCTCGCCGGGTTGTGCGAAGTCGAGCGCGCTTGCGAACGGCAGCGAGCGCAAAGCGGCGATCGCCTGCGCGGCGCTTACACCGCGATCGAGCGTGAGGGCCGCATCGGTGGCGCCGGTGTCGCCCGTCAGGCGCCGATAGTCGGCGAGACGGATTTCGAGCGCACCCGTCTGCCGCACGTAATCGCGCCAGATGCCCGCGACGACGAACACCGAGCCACGCCCGCCGTGCGCGCCAGGTGCGCTTGATGTGCCGAATGCACCAAATGCGCCGATCGGCAGCGTCAACCGTTGACCGACGTGATAGCCATACAGATCGACCATCGCTTCCGACGCCCAGACAGGCGTTTCGCCCTCTCTCAACGCGGACGGTGAAAGTGTTTCGCCTGTGATCTGCAGGTTCGCGCCCGGGTCGGCGGCGTCGATTTCGCGCGCGAGCAGCGCCACGGCGGGCCGCGACGGATCGAGCGTCAGTTGCGACGTGCGGGCGAACGCCGCGTGTCCGATGCCGCGCGTCGCGGCGATCATCGCCTGCTGCTGCGGATTCAGTCCGCCCGTATCGCCGTTCGGCGCGACGCGCACGTAGACATCGGCGGAAAGCAAATGCGCGAGCCATTCCTCGACCGACACGCGAAAGCTCGACACCATGATCGCCATTGCGACGATCAGCGTGAAGCTCGACAGCACGCCGCCCATCGCAATCGACGCCTGCCCTGGCGCATTCGCGAGCCGCGCAAGCGCGAGTGCCGTGACGGGCGCGCGCTGCCGCCCGTTGCGCGCGCGGCTCAGCGCGCGGAACAGCAGCGACGTCACGCGCGGCATCAGCGCAATGCCGCCGATCAAAAGCAGCGCGACGGCGAGATAGCCCGCGATGGGCATATCGAAGACGGGCGGCGCTTGCGTCAGCGCTACGCCGAGCGCAAGGCAGCAGAGCGCCGGCCACGGCGTCGAGAGCTTGCCGAGCGCGGCTTCTTCGCCGCCCGCCTTCAGCGCCGGCGCGGGATGCGCGCGCGCCGCTTCGAGCGCGGGCACGAGACTGCCGAGCAGCGCGACGCCGATGCCAAGCACAAGAAATATCGCGCTGGCGATCGGCTCGAAGCTGACGCTCGGCTGTACGCCCGGGAAATAGCCGCCGCCCAGGTCGCTGCCGAAAAAGCGCAGCACGGCATAAGCGAGCGCGAAGCCGAGCGCGATGCCGCCGATCGCGCCGAACGTCCCGAGCAATGCACCTTCGAGCAGAATCTGCCGCAGCAACTGCGCGCGCGCAATGCCGAGCACGCGCAGCATCGCGAATTGCGCGCGCCGGCGCACGACGCCGAGCGCCTGTGTCGAGAACACGAGAAACGCGCCCGTGAAAAGCGCGACGAGCGCGAGCACGTTCATGTTGATCCGGTAGGCGCGCGAGAGCCGATCGGTGCGGCTTTCGACATCGCGTGTCGCCGTCACCATGAAACGGCCGCCGAGCCGCTGCTGCAACGCTTGCCGGAAACGTTCGCGATCGACGCCGCGCTCCAGTTGCAGATCGACGCGCGACAGCTTGCCGAGCCGCCCGAAGCGCCACTGCGCGGCCGCGATATCCATCACGCCGATGCGCTGCCCTGGCCGCGCACGGACGATGCCGCCCGCGACGCGCAAGCGCACGTCCGATGTGCCGCTGCGCAGCGTCACCGTATCGCCGATGCGCACGCCGAGCCACTGCTGCGCGGCGGGCGAGAGGAAGATCGCGTCGTCGGCGAGCGCGTCGAACGGATGATCGCTATCCGTCACGCCCGTCAGATCGGGCGCGATGCGGCTTGCGCGGAATACGTCGATGCCGAGCACCTTCAGCGGTGCGGTGCGGCTCGGCACCGTTACGTCGAGTTCGAGCACGGGACTCGCGAGCGCGACGCCCGCCCGTGTCGCAAGTTGCGGATATGCGCGTTCGTCGAACGTCGGCTGCGAGCCGCGCACCTGCAGGTCCGCTTCGCCCGACAGGCTGCGTGCCGCCGCCGAAAACTCGTTGAACGCGGCGCTGTTGATCAGTTGCACCGCGTAGCCGAGCGCGACGCCCAGCGCGATCGTCGCAATCGCGATCAGCGCGCGGCCTTTGTGGCTGTGCCATTCGGCGGCGAGCAGCCAGCGCGTGAGCGTGCGCAGACCGTGGGTCTTGCGTCGCGTGTTGCCTTCGAATGCCGGGTCAATCATCGGACGGGCGCAGCGCGTGCGACGAGCGGACGTGTGTTGCGTGCAGCTTGCCGTCGCTCAAAACGAGGACGCGGTCCGCGAAGGCCGCGGCCGCCTCCGAATGCGTGACCATCATCGCCGCCGCGCCGTTCGCTTTTGTTTCCTCGCGCAGTAGCGCCAACACTTCGTGTGCGGTGTCGGGGTCGAGATTGCCCGTCGGTTCGTCGGCGAGTATCAGCGTGGGCCGGTGCACTAGCGCTCGCGCGATGGCGACGCGCTGCAGTTCGCCGCCAGAAAGCTGGCGCGGCAGGTCGTCGCCGCGTCCTTCGAGTCCGACGGCCGCGAGCATTTCGTTCGCGCGCGCCGGCGCGATGCCGTTCAGCAGCAGCGGCAACGCGACGTTTTGCGCGAGCGTCAGATGCGGCAGCACATGAAACGCCTGAAACACAAAGCCGAGCTTCTGACGGCGCAGGCGTGTGGCCGCGTCGTCGTCGAGCGTGGAGATGGGCGTGCCGTCGATCAGCACGTCGCCGCTATCCGCGCGATCAAGGCCCGCGATCAGATTCAGCAATGTCGACTTGCCGACGCCCGAATCGCCCATGATCGCGACGAACTCGCCCGCGCCGAGCGCGAAGTCGAGGCGCTCGAGCACGACGCGCTTCACGTCGTATGCCTTGCTCAGTGCACGGCATTCGAGCGCGGGCAGGACGGGGCTATCGGCAGGCTGCATGGAACTCCTTGCTTGTGGGTCTGCGGCGGCTTTGACTTTGGCTTTGGATTTGGCCTTTTTAGCATGCCGCAGCGATCCGCGCATGCTGTTAGCCGCGCAGAGCGCACAAGCAACCGACGACACCCGCCCCGCAACGCAAGACGCTCATCGCGACCGCGGTGCAAAGATATCAGCGCCCAGCGAAGCGCAGCGCTCCATCAATCGCGCCAGCATGCCGCGCGATGTCACGAGATGGGTGGTCAGCGAAAGCCGTGCAGCCGCATCGCCATCCGTGCTGACCCAGACACGCTCGCCCCGCTGCAAGCGGAACGTATCGCCGATCTGCAACCAGTGGTCATACGGTGACGCCGCGCGCGTCAACCATACGCGCGCGCCTTGCACGAAAAGCTCCGTGTTCGCCTCGACGCGCCACGACATCGTCGCGCCGGGTTGTACTTCGAAGTGGACGACGACTCTGGGTAATCGCTCTTCCTGCAAGCGCGATGAGCAGAGCGAATCGTCATCGGTGAACTGCTGGCAAACCTTGTCCATCATGCACTCCGTCAAATGAGCCGGAGGACGGAGGGCACCATTAAAACAAAAGGCCCCTTCCGTTTACCGGCGGGGCCTTGGGAACGTTCAGCTGACTGCTGCTGCGGATATCTAACGCACGCACGCTCCCATAGGCCCGCCGCGATGGCGTTCCATTGGGTTTTTAATAATCGCGTTGGCGATGGTGGTGAGCGTCAGCATGCATTCGAGTTTGTCGTGACGTCGATGCATTGTCAACCAGTTTTCTCGCGCGCGTTGCATCATCATGGAATGGCTCTCGAACTCGAAACGAATACACGGCGCACGCGTAGATAAAGCAATGCGCAGCCTGTAATGACCAGCGGCCACAACAGATACCAACCCGTCGCGCAACACAATCCCGCCACCGCAACCAGCGCGACGAGCGCGCAACGATGCGCGCAGCTGCCGCGCGGCAACAGCCGCAACGCCGCTGCCGTGCCGAGCGCGTAGACGGTGACGAATGAACCCGTCGTGAGCAGCACGAGCGGTTTCGGGCCGACACCCGCGATGACCACGACCGCGAGCGCGAACGTGGCAAGCGCTGCGATTACCAACAGACTGCGGCGCGGCACGTCGCCAGCGCGGCTGCCTTGCGCCAGCCATTCCGGCAGCGCGCCGTCGCGCCCCAATGCCGCGCCGAGCTTTGCGGCGCCCGCGAAATAGGCGTTCATCGTGCCGAGCGTGAGCAGCAGCGCGGCGATTGCGGCCAGTATCTGCACCTTGCCGCCGAGTCCCCGCGCGAGCAGTTCGGCGAGCGGCGCGCTCGATGTGCCCGCATTCGGCCCGAGCACCATCACGCTCGCGGTCGCGACGCCCATGTACAGCACGCCGACCACGACGACGGCGATACCCGCCGCCATCGGCAGATCATGCGCGGGACGGCGAAACTCGGCAGCGAGATGCGTGATGGCCTCCCAGCCCGCGAAGCTCCAGACCAGCAGCGCCGCCGCAGGAAAAACGGCGAGCCAGCCATGCGGCGCAAACGGATGCAGATTGGCTGTTTGCGCATGCGGCGCCGACGCAATAACGGCCGCGAGCAGCAGCGCGACGAGCAACGCGGCGAGCACCAGTTGCAGCCTTCCCGATACCGTGAGCCCGAGCGCATTGGCGAGCGTCACGGTCAGCATCAACGCGGCGGCCGTGCCGATCACGGCCCATTCGCCGCCACCGAATGCAGCCGCGACATATGCGCCGCCGAACATCGCCGCGGCCGGTGCGCCCGCGGGCACCGCAAAGTAAAAGCACCAGCCGACGATGGCCGCGATGCGTGGTCCGAACGCGTTGCGCACATACGTCGATACGCCGCCCGCGTCCGGATAGCGTGCGCCGAGCGCGGCAAACGTGGCCGCGAGCGGCACCGACAGCACGACGAGCGCGAGCCACGCAACGAGCGACGCGGGGCCCGCCGCTTCGGCGGCGAGCGCGGGCAGCGCGATCACGCCCGTGCCGAGCACCGCGCCCACGTAGAGCGCGGCGCCCTGCATCACGCTGAGACTTCCGGCGCGCGGCGATGCACTCATGCGTGAACCCCGGCCGGCTCTTTTGCGCAGCGCGACTGCAGCGGCGGTGTGTCGTGACGCTTGGCGAGGTCCGCGCGCATCGTGCGCCATTCCGTGACCTCCCGAGGACGCACGAGCAAATCGGCAAGCGCCTCGTGATACGCACGCCGATACGGCCGGTGAATCTGTTCGTCGCTCGCGTCTTCGTGGCTTTCCCACGTCTCGTAGAGCATCAGACGGCAGGGCGAATCGGGGTCGCGATGCAGCACGGCTTCATGAAATTCCGGCTCGTTGCGCATCGCGTCGAGCACGCCGTTCAGCAGCGTCAAAAAGCGTTCGAGCTTGTCGGGCTGCACCTGGAAACGGACCACATACGTAACGTGCATACTGCGTATCCTCATTGAATCATCGGCGATGAATACCTTTATACTCTTCAATAGCTGACAACCGATGTCATGAATTAGGAAGGGCTTCAAAATTGGCGACGAGCCGACTCGTATCGATGCTGTTGATGCTGCAGGTCAAGGGCCGCGTGACCGCGCAGGCACTTGCCGACGAGTTCGACGTGTCGATCCGCACCGTCTATCGCGACATCGACCAGTTGAGCGCGGCGGGCGTGCCCGTGTATGCGGATCGCGGGCCTGGCGGCGGCTTCGCGCTGCTCGACGGCTATCGCGCGAAGCTGACGGGCATCACGAAAGCCGAAGCCGAAACGCTGTCGATCGCCGGTCTGACGGGCGCGGCATCCGATCTCGGCCTGTCCGGGCAGTTACGTGCCGCGCAGCTCAAGCTCGTCACCGCGCTGCCCGATGCAGCGCCCGACACTTCGCGCATCGGCTCGCGCCTGCATATCGATCCCGTCGGCTGGTATCAGCGGCCATCGCCGACGCCGTGGCTCACGATGCTCGCGGGCGCCGTGTGGGAACAGAAGCGCATCTCGATGCAGTACCGCACGTGGAATGGCCGCGACGAAAACGAAGGCGTGCGCGTGCGCGATCCGCTCGGGCTCGTGCTGAAGGGCGGCGAATGGTATCTGGTCGCGCGCGTGCGCACGCAGTTGCGCACCTATCGCGTGTCGAGCATCACGCAGTTGACGGTGCATGACGAAACGTTCGAACGGCCGGACGGTTTCGACTTGCGCGACGAATGGACGTCGGCTGTCGCGGCGTTCGAGAAGGGCCTGCTCAAGCACACAGCGCGCTTGCGTTTGTCGCCGGAAGGCATGACGCGTCTGCATCGGCTCGGCGCGGCGGCCGTCGAACAGGCGCAGATCATGCCGCCTTCGGAGCAGGACGGCTGGCAGGAAGTGACGCTGCCCGTCGAACAGTTCGGCTACGCGGCCGAGCAATTGCTCGGCTTCGCGGGCCATGTCGAAGTGCTCGATCCGCCGGAATTGCGCGAGCGTTTGCGCAAGCTCGGCGAGCAGATCGCGGCGCTCAACGCGGGCTGATTGTGCGAACGCGAAGGCACCTCAACGGCACAATGCACAGATGCACTCGCACGCGGGCGCGCATGCATACAAGGTACAAACGCGCGCAGGCGAGCAAACGCAAGCATCAAGCCCGATGCGGCCCGACGATCCCCAGCTTCGCAATCCGCCGATACAGCGTCGCGCGCGACATGCCCAGCGCTTGGGCCGCCGCATTCGGCCGCCAATGATGCCGCGTGAGCGCATCGATAATCCTTGCGCGCTCGTCGTCAATAGACGTGAGCGCGGGGCGCGGCGCTGCTTCGTCGGGCGCGAGCAGCGCCGCCACATCCGGCGACACATGCCGCAGTTCGACACGCGTCGCATCGCACACCGCGCACGCATAGCGCAGCACGTTGCGCAACTGGCGGATGTTGCCCGGCCATGAGAAACGCGCGAGGCGCCCGGCGAGGCGCGCATCCAAAGTGAGTACATGTCCCGCGCTTTGCGCTTCCTCGTCGAACACCGCGTGCACGACATCGAGAATATCGGCGCGCTCGCGCAGCGGCGGCATATGCAGCGTCGCGCCGCTCAGCCGGTAGTACAGGTCTTCGCGGAATGTGCGTTCGTCGACCATGCGCGCCAGATCGCGATGCGTTGCGCAGATCACGTCGATATCGACGCGCACGGGCGCATCGCCGCCCAGCGGCAGCACTTCGCCTTCGGCGAGCACGCGCAACAGGCGCGTCTGCAGATTGAGCGGCATGTCGCCGATCTCATCGAGGAACAGCGTGCCGCCGTTCGCCTGCGCGATCTTGCCTCGCGCGCCTCTGCTGCGCGCGCCCGTGAACGCGCCGGGCGCGTAGCCAAACAGTTCGCTCTCGATCAGCGAATCGGGAATCGCGCCGCAATTCACGGCGACGAACGGTTTCGCGCGCCGCGCGCCCGACGCATGCAGCGCCTGCGCGAACACTTCCTTGCCGACTCCCGTCTCGCCGAGAATCAGGATCGGCAAATGCTTGCCGGCGATCCGCAGCGCGACTTCCGCATTGCGCGCGATGCGCGAATCGCGACTGTGCAGGAAGCGGCTGATCGCGTCGAGGCTCGTGTCCGCATGTGCATCGGATGATGCGTTGAACGCGCTCGCGGCAGAAGCGACAGGCGCGATACGCGAAGACCGCTTCAACGGCGCGCGAATGCGCGCATAGAGCAGCGCGCCCGTCGCGCGCAGACGCAGCGGCACGATGGTATCCGTGCGCGCCACGTCGTGCAGATGCACGGCCGACGTATCGAAGATCTCGTCGACATGGCGCGGCCCGCTCAGCCCCGCGATGCACTCCTGCGCCTTGCGGTTCGACGCGGCGATGTTGCCGCATTCGTCGAAGGCAATCAGCACTTCCGGTTGCGCTTCGACGAAGTTTCGGCTTGGGTGTCCGAAGACCACCCAATGTTGTGCCGTCTGATTGAGGAAGTAGCCGTCTTCGATCAGCGCCGCGCTTTGACGTACGAGCTGAAACACGAGCCGCTGGCTGTCGCGGTTGTCGGGCGACTGCACGGCCGATGCATCGAGCACGCCGATCAGTTCGCCCGTCAGCGAGAAGATGGGTGAAGCGCTGCACGTGAGCGTCGTGAAGGCCGCGCGAAAGTGATCGGTCTTGTGCACGGTGATGGGCGCGAGATCCGTCAGCACGCTGGCGATACCGCATGTGCCTTCTTCTCTCTCCGACCAGCACGAGCCGATATAGAGGCCCGCATGCTTGAAATCGCCGCGCCGGTCGCGGTCGATCCGGTAGTCGATCGTGACGCCGTGCGCGTCGGTCAGCATCACGCAGTAGTCGGCCACGCGGATCATGTCGTGCAGGCGCGTGAGGCACTGCCCCGACGCGCGCAAGAACGCTTCTTCCTTGCCTTGCACTTCGCGCAACTCGACGGGCGTCAGCACGCGCGGGCCGATCACGGAGCCCGGATCGAGCCGGTATTGCTCATACGAACGCTGCCACGACGAGACGAGGCGCGACGAATTGGCGGGCGCGGGCAGGCGCCCTTCGATCGCGCCGCGCACGCGGTCGATGTGCTGCGTTTGAGAGACGTAAGGCATGGTCGGCTCCCGGCGAGCGGCACGCGCTCTGGATGGTCCCGTTGATGACGGTCGATCATGCTGATCGGACCTTCTTGTAGCACATCCCGTCCGCGCGATCACATTGCATCGCAACACACGAGACGCCTGAGACGAACGTCTCAACTGTGCGTGAGACAGTCGTGAGACGCGCATCGTTCGATGGCGCAACGCATGCGCGGTCCATCGCAATGACGCGCACATCGCGTGAGGTGCGATGTGCGTCATGTGCGCTGCGTCATGCGACGGTTCTCTCGCTTGCATGTGCATGTTGTCGACAGCCTGAAACCCTCGTCACACAAGGCTTTCAGGGCTTCGCGCATGCGCGTCGAGACGTTGGCATACGTGTTGCAGTAGTGCCCGTCACACGACGCGGCCTTTGCGCACGATACGCGAGCCGCTATCGACAAGCACAACCGGAGACAAGCCAGTGGCATCGCCCATCACTGTCGGCGTGATTGCGAACCCCGCGTCGGGTCGCGACATTCGCCGCCTCACGACCCATGCGTCCGTATTCCCGACAGCCGAGAAGGCCAACATGGTCGTGCGTCTGCTCGCGGGGCTCGGCGCGCTGGGCGTCGATCGCGTGCTCACGTTGCGCGATCGCACGGGTGTCGCCTCGCTGCTGCTGCGCGCGCTCGACACGCATGCGGCGACAGGTTCAGCGGAGCGCTGGCCCGAAGTCGAGTTCGTCGATCTGCCCATCACCGAGTCCGTCGCCGATACGCATGCGGGCACGGTTCACATGGTGCGCGAAGGCGTCGAACTGATCGCCGTGCTCGGCGGAGACGGTACGCATCGCGCAGTGGCCGCGCATAGTGGCGGCGTGCCGCTGCTGACGCTTTCGACGGGCACCAACAACGCGTTTCCCGACATGCGCGAAGCGACGGTCGCGGGTCTTGCGGGCGCGCTCGTCGCATCTGGCGTCGTGCCGCCCGATGTCGCGCTGACGCGCAACAAGCGGCTCGTCGTGCGCTGCGTCGCGGGTCCGAATCGTGGCCGCGAAGAGATCGCGCTCGTCGACGTGTGCGTGAGCCGTCAGCGTTTCGTCGGCGCCCGCGCAGTGTCCGAGCCGTCGGATATCGAGTCGCTCTTTCTCACGTTCGCTTCGCCCGACGGCATCGGCCTGTCGTCGATCGGCGGCGCGTGGGCGCCCGTCGAGCGCACCGCGCCGCACGGCTTGCACCTGACGTTCGCGCAGCCCGACGAGCACGGCGCGATGAACGGCGACGGCGTGCCCATCTTCGCGCCGATCGCGCCGGGCCGCATCGATCAGGTGACGATGCGCAGCTGCGAGCGCTTCGAGGTCGGCGACTGGTTGCCCGTCGATGCGTGCCGCGGCACGCTTGCGTTCGACGGCGAGCGCGAAATCGAAATAGAACGCGACGACCGCTATGAAATCTCGCTCGACTGGAGCGGCCCGTTGACGGTCGACGTGAGCCGCACGCTTCGCTTTGCAGCATCGCGCCAGTTGATGCGCGAGATGGCGGGCGCGTCGATGCATGCGATTGTGCAAGCGCACGCACGAATGCAGTCGTAAACGGAGTCACAAGCGGAGTCACAAGCGCACGCGAAATAAAGGGAGTTCATTCAAGCAAGCGGAGCCCACTCCGCGACCGTTGCAGTCACGATCGACATCATCAAGGAGACACACCATGTCTGTTTCGAGTCAGTTGAGCAGGGAGAAACTGCTGGAAGCGTATCGGTCGATGCGCACCATTCGCGAGTTCGAAGAGCGCCTGCACGTCGAGTTCGCGACGGGCGACATACCCGGCTTCGTGCACCTGTACGCCGGCGAAGAGGCGTCGGCCGTGGGCACGATGCTGCATCTCAACGACCGCGACTATGTGGCGACGACGCACCGCGGCCACGGTCACTGCATCGCGAAGGGCGTCGACGTGCACGGCATGATGGCGGAGATCTACGGCCGGCAGACGGGCGTGTGCAAAGGCAAGGGCGGCTCGATGCATATCGCCGATCTGTCGAAGGGGATGCTGGGCGCGAACGGCATCGTCGGCGCGGGCGGGCCGCTCGTGTGCGGCGCGGCGCTCGCAGCGAAGCTGAAGAAGACGGGCGGCGTGGGCGTGTGCTTCTTCGGCGACGGCGCATCGAATCAGGGCGTGATCTTCGAATCGATGAACCTCGCGAGCGTGTGGCGCCTGCCCGCGATCTTCGTCGCGGAGAACAACGGCTATGCGGAGGCGACATCGTCGACATGGTCGGTGTCGTCGGACAACATCGCGGACCGCGCGAGCGGTTTCGGCATGCCGGGCGTGATCGTCGACGGCTTCGATTTCTTCGCGGTGCATGAAGCACTAGGCGAAGCGATCGAACGCGCGCGCGGCGGCGGCGGACCGACGCTCATCGAAGTGAAGCTGTCGCGCTACTTCGGCCACTTCGAAGGCGATGCGCAGACCTATCGCGCGCCGGGCGAAGTGCAGAAGCTGCGCGACGAAAAGGATTGCCTGAAGCGTTTCGAAGAGCGCGTCGTGCGCGCGGAGATGTTGACGTCCGACGATCTGCGCAAGATCGACGCGGACGTGAAAGCGCTGATCGACGATTCGGTGGTGAAGGCGAAAGCTGCACCGCTGCCGACGGAAGCCGATCTACTGACCGATGTGTACGTGTCGTATCCGTAATTGAGCGCGATTACTTTCAGGCAAACAAGGAGACAGACATGGCACGCAAGATCACGTTTTCTCAGGCGATCAACGAAGCACTGAGTCAGGAGATGGCGCGCGACGAAAGCGTCATCGTGATGGGCGAAGACAATGCGGGCGGCGCAGGCGCGCCCGGCGAGCAGGACGCATGGGGCGGCGTGCTCGGCGTCACGAAAGGGCTTTTCCACAAGTATCCGGGCCGCGTGCTCGACACGCCGATCTCGGAAGGCGGCTTCATCGGCGCGGCCGTGGGCGCGGCGGCAGCGGGCATGCGTCCCGTCGCCGAGTTGATGTTCATCGACTTCATGGGCGTGTGCTTCGATCAGATCTTCAATCAGGCCGCGAAATTCCGCTACATGTTCGGCGGCAATGCCGTGACGCCCGTCGTGATCCGCACGATGCAGGGCGCGGGTTTGCGCGCAGCCGCCCAGCACTCGCAGATGCTGACCTCGCTGTTCACGCATGTGCCGGGGCTCAAGGTCGTATGCCCGTCGACGCCTTATGACGCGAAAGGCCTGATGATCCAGGCGATCCGCGACGATGACCCCGTCATCTTCTGCGAGCACAAGCTGCTGTATAGCCGCGAGGGCGACGTGCCCGAAGAGCTGTATTCGATTCCATTCGGCGAAGCGAACGTCGTGCGCGAAGGCGACGACGCGACCATCGTCACGTATGGCCGCATGGTGCATTACGCGACGGATGCCGCCGACAGGCTCGCGAAAGACGGCATCAAGGCCGAGGTGATCGATCTGCGCACCACGTCGCCGCTCGACGAGGACACGATCCTGGAGAGCGCGGAACGCACGGGCCGCGTCGTCGTGGTGGACGAAGCGAATCCGCGTTGCTCGGTCGCGACCGACATCGCCGCGCTCGTCGCGCGGAAGGCGTTCCGTTCGCTGAAGGCGCCCATCGAGATCGTGACGGCACCGCATACGCCCACGCCTTTCTCGGGCGTGCTCGAGGATCTCTACATCCCGTCGGCGGACAAGATCGCCGCCGCCGTCAAGCAGACGCAGCATTGACGCGGCATCAACATGCACCAAGCGAGGAACTGAGCAATGTCGATTCACATGATCACGATGCCCAAGTGGGGCCTGTCGATGGAGCAGGGGCAGGTCAACGGCTGGCTGAAATCGCAAGGCGACAAGGTGGCGAAGGGCGACGAAGTACTCGACGTGGAGAGCGACAAGATCGCGTCGGGTGTCGAATGCGCATTCGACGGCACGTTGCGCCGGCAGATCGCGCAGGAAGGCGACACGCTGCCTGTCGGCGCGCTGCTGGGCGTGGTGGCCGACGCCGACGACGCGGACGCCGACATCGATGCAGCCGTCGAAGCATTTCAGCGCGACTTCGTGCCGCTCGCCGCCGATTTGGCGGACGCTGGCCCGCAGCCGGAGAAAGCGCAGATCGGCGGACGCACGGTGCGTTACCTGAAGATCGGCGATGGCGGCACGCCCGCCGTGCTGATCCACGGCTTCGGCGGCGATCTGAACAACTGGCTCTTCAATCACGCCGATCTTGCCGCGCATCGCACGGTGTATGCGCTGGATTTGCCGGGGCATGGCGAATCGACCAAAGCCGTCGAGTCGGGCAGCGTGGACGAACTCGCCGACAGCGTGATCGCGTTTCTCGACGATCGCGGCATCGAGCGGGCCCATCTCGTCGGGCATTCGATGGGCAGTCTCGTCGCGATGACGGTGGCCGACAGGGCGCCGCAGCGCGTGGCGTCGCTTGCGTTGATCTCGGGCGCGGGTCTGGGCGACGAGATCAATCGTGAGTACATCGACGGATTCGTCGCGGGCAACAGCCGCAATACGCTGAAGCCGCATCTGACGAAGCTCTTCGCCGATGGCTCGCTCGTCACGCGGCAACTCGTCGAGGACATCGTGAAGTACAAGCGGCTCGAAGGCGTGAGCGAGACGTTGCAGAAGATCGCGTCGTCGTCGTTCAAAGAGGGCGTGCAACAGCGCAACTATCGCGATCGTATCGACAGTCTCGCGCCGCGCACGCTCGTGATCTGGGGCGAACTGGACCAGATTATTCCGGCGAGCCACGCGCAGGGATTGCCCGGCGATATCCGCGTGCATGTGCTGCAAGGCAAGGGGCACATGGTGCAGATGGAGTCGGCATCCGAAGTGAACCGCTTGCTCAACGACTTCTTCGGGGCGTGACGATGGATGGCGTGCAGCAAGCGTCTACGCACGACAGCGTCACCGCGCTCGGGCAGCACGGCAAGCGTGCGCGCGACAAGCTCGCGCGCATCCCCGTGAAGATCGTGCCGCCCGAGCGCCGCGACGCGTTGCCGAAGCCGTCATGGCTGCGCGCACGGCCGATGATGAGCGAGACGGTGGCGGGCATGGCATCGATACTGCGCGAGCATCGTCTGCATTCGGTGTGCGAGGAGGCGATGTGCCCGAATATCGGCGAATGCTTCGCGCAGCGCACGGCGACGTTCATGATCATGGGCGGCATCTGTACGCGCCGTTGTGCGTTCTGCGATGTCGCGCACGGCCGTCCGTTGCCGCTCGACGACGAAGAACCGGCGCGGCTCGCCGATGCCGTGGCCGAATTGGGGCTGCGGTATGTGGTGATCACGTCGGTGGATCGCGACGATCTGCGCGACGGCGGCGCGGCGCATTTCGCGCGCTGTGTCGCGCTGTTGCGCGAGCGCGTGCCGGGCATACGCGTCGAAGTGTTGACGCCGGATTTCCGGGGACGTGTCGATCATGCACTCGATGCGTTATCGGCTGCGTGGCCGGATGTGTTCAATCACAACGTCGAGACGGTGCCTTCGCTGTATCGGGCGGCGCGGGCGGGCGCGGATTATCGCGGCTCGCTGGCGTTGCTGCGGCGCGTGAAGGAGGCGAATGCTTCCGTCGTCACGAAGTCGGGGTTGATGGCGGGTCTCGGCGAACGCGACGATGAGTTGGTGGACACGATGCGCGACATCCGGGAGCATGAAGTCGATGTGCTGACGATCGGGCAGTATCTCGCGCCGTCGAAGTTTCATATGCCTGTCAGGCGGTATGTTTCGCCGCAGACGTTCGATGCTTTCAGAGCGGAGGGGCTGAAGCTGGGATTCAGGGAAGTGGTGTCGGGACCGCTCGTGCGCTCTTCGTATCATGCGGGTGAGACGGCGGGGCTGGGGTGAGCGGGGCGCGATGAAGCGAACAGGCCGGTTGCATGAGAGGCAACCGGCCTGTTTCGTTTACGCGTGCTGCTCAGGGAATTACACGCCCCCCATACACATATACTTGATCACGACATACTCGTCGATCCCATAGTGCGAACCTTCGCGGCCCAGGCCCGACTGCTTGACGCCGCCAAACGGCGCGACTTCATTCGAGATCGCACCTGTATTGATGCCGACCATCCCGAACTCCAGCGCTTCCGCGACACGCCAGATGCGGCCGATATCGCGGCTATAGAAGTACGACGCGAGGCCGAATTCGGTGCTGTTCGCCATCTCGATCACCTCGGCATCCGATGTGAAGCGGAACAGCGGCGCGAGCGGACCGAACGTTTCGTCGCGGGCCACTTTCATGTCGGGCGTGACATCGGCGAGCACGGTCGGCTCGAAGAAGCCGTGACCGAGCGCATGACGCTTGCCGCCCGTCACGACGCGCGCGCCTTTACCGAGCGCATCTTCGATATGCGATTCGACCTTGAGCACCGCGGCCTCGTTGATGAGCGGCCCTTGCTGCACGCCTTGCTCGGTGCCGTATCCGACCTTGAGTTTCGCGACGGCTGCGCTCAGCTTTTCAGCGAACGCATCGTAGACGCTGCCGTGCACATAGAAGCGGTTCGTGCACACGCAGGTCTGGCCGCTGTTGCGGTACTTCGATGCAAGGGCGCCTTCGACGGCGGCATCGAGATCGGCGTCATCGAACACGATGAACGGCGCATTGCCGCCAAGTTCGAGCGAGACCTTCTTGACGGTCGGCGCGCACTGCGCCATCAGCAGACACCCGACGCCCGTCGAGCCCGTGAACGACAGCTTGCGCACGATGGGGTTGCTGGTCATCTCGCCGCCGATCGGTTTCGGATCGCCGGTGACGACGTTGAAGATGCCGGCGGGCACGCCCGCGCGCTCGGCGAGCACGGCAAGCGCAAGCGCCGACAGCGGCGTCGCTTCAGCAGGCTTGACGATGATCGGGCAGCCGGCCGCGAGCGCCGGACCGACCTTGCGGGTGATCATCGCGGCCGGGAAATTCCACGGCGTAATCGCAGCACACACGCCGACGGGCTCTTTCGTCACGACGATGCGCTTGTCGCTGGCTACTGTCGGGATCGTGTCGCCGTAGACGCGCTTCGCTTCCTCGCCGAACCATTCGAGAAACGAGGCCGCATAGCCGATTTCGCCCTTGGCTTCGGCGAGCGGCTTGCCTTGCTCCGTCGTCAGGATCAACGCGAGGTCGTCGGCGTTCGCCAGTATCAGGTCGTTCCACTTGCGCAGGATTGCCGCGCGCTGCTTGCCCGTCTTTGCCTTCCATGCAGGCCATGCCTTGTTCGCCGCTTCGATCGCGCGGCGCGTTTCCTGTGCGCCCATGCGCGGAACGTGCGCGATGAGTTCGCTCGTTGCCGGGTTCAGCACTTCGAATGTTTCGGCGTTATCGGCGCCTTGCCATTCGCCGTCGATATACGCGTTGCTTTGCAGCAGCGCCGGGTCTTTCAGTTTGCTACGGAGGTCGGTCATATCGGTTTGTCCTTTGCTTGTCTGCGACTTCAGGCAGCGACGCCTACGGTCTCTTTCAACGCATCTTCGAGAATGGCAAGCGCCTCGTCGAAGACGGCATCCTGAATCGTCAGCGGGAACAGGAACCGGATGACGTTCGAATAGACGCCGCAAACCAGCAGCAGAAGCCCACGTTCGAGCGCACGCGTCTGCACGCGCTTCGTGAAATCGGCATCCGGCTCCGACGTGCCCGGCTTGCAGAACTCGACCGCTACCATGCCGCCCGGCCCGCGCACGTCGGCCATCTGCGGCACTTCCGCCTGCAGCGCGCTCAGACGGCCCTTGAGCCGGTCGCCCAGTTCGACAGCGCGCTCGCAGAGCTTCTCTTCATCGATGATCGACAGCACGGCATGCGCCGCAGCCACCGCCAAGGGATTGCCCGCATATGTTCCGCCCAGTCCGCCGGGCGCGGCGGCATCCATCAGATCGGCGCGGCCGACCACACCCGACAACGGCAGGCCGCCCGCGAGGCTCTTCGCCATCGTCATCAGATCGGGCACGACGTCATAGTGATGCATCGCGAACAGCTTGCCCGTGCGCGCAAAGCCCGTTTGCACTTCATCGGCGATCAGCAGAATGCCGTGCTCGTTGCACAGCTTGCGCAGCGCGCGCACGAACTCGGCGGGCGCGGGATAGAAGCCGCCTTCGCCTTGCACCGGTTCGAAGATGATCGCGGCGACGCGCTTCGGATCGATGTCGGCCTTGAACAGATGCTCGATCGCCTTCAGCGAATCGGCCGTCGTCACGCCATGCAGCGGATTCGGGAACGGCGCGTGGAAAACGTCGGCCGGGAACGGGCCGAAGCTCAGCTTGTACGGCGCGACCTTGCCCGTCAGCGCCATGCCCATCATCGTGCGGCCATGAAAGGCGCCCGTGAACGCGATCACGCCCGGACGGCCCGTCGCCGCGCGCGCGATCTTGATCGCGTTTTCGACGGCCTCGGCGCCCGTCGTGAAGAAAGCCGTCTTCTTCGGATAGTCGCCCGGCGCGCGCTGGTTGATCTTCTCGGCCAGCTCGACATACGACGCATACGGCACGATCTGATACGCCGTGTGCGTGAACTGGTCCAGTTGCGCGCGCACGGCCTCGACGATCTTCGGATGGCGATGGCCCGTGTTGCACACGGCAATGCCCGCCGCGAAGTCGATCACGCGGCGGCCCTCGATGTCCCATAGCTCCGCGTTCTCGGCGCGCGCAGCGTAGAAATCGCACATCACGCCCACGCCGCGCGGCGTGGCGGCGTCCTTGCGGCTCTTCAGTTCGGCATTCTTCACGGAGATCTCCTGGTTGGGTTCGTTCGCGCGCTCGCGTTCATTGCGGCACATGCAGCGACTATACTTATATTTGGCTCTAGGTTTCAGAGCCATTTCAATAAAAAACCAGGAGCCAATTCATGCGTGCGAGCGTGTTATCCGACTGGCTGGCCCAGCGTATGGACCGCGGCAACGGTCAGCCCGTGTATCGGCAGCTGCATCGGCTGCTGCAACAGGCGATCCTCACGCGCGAGTTGCCGGCGGGCAGCAAGGTGCCGTCGTCGCGGCTGCTCGCGAACGAGCTGGGCATCGCGCGCAATACCGTCACGCAGGTCTACGAGCAACTGGCGCTGGAAGGCTACGTGACGTCCGCCACGGGGCGCGGCACGTTCGTCGCCGATACGTCGCCGGATGAAATCGTCGGATCGCCCGATGCGCAGGCCACGCCGACGCGCCCGAGCGCGTTGGAGCAGTTGCAGCAGGCGCTGCCGCCCGCCCGGTCCAAAGCGCTGCTGCCCGCGCAGCCCGCTGCTCGGGCGCTGTCGCAGCGCGGTTCGCGGCTGATCGCGGCCGCGGGTGTGTCGAAGCGTCAATGGGGTGCTTTCATGCCCGGCGTGCCCGATGTGACGCGCTTTCCCGCGCGCGTGTGGAGCCGTCTGCACAACAAGTACTGGCGGCGTCTGCGGCCCGATCTGCTGACGTATGCGCCGGGCGGCGGTCTGTCCCTGCTGCGCCACGCGCTCGCGGACTATCTGCGCACGTCGCGCTCCGTGCGCTGCACGCCCGAGCAGATCGTCATCACGACGGGCATTCATCAGTCCGTCGATCTGGCCGTGCGTCTGCTGACCGATCCCGGTGATGTGATCTGGACGGAAGACCCATGCTACTGGGGCGTGCGCAGCGTGATGCACGTGTCGGGACTGAAGTCGCGGCCGATTGCCGTCGACGACGAAGGCATCAACCCGTCGCCCGACGATCTCGCGTATCCGCCGAAGCTGATGCTCGTGACGCCGTCGCACCAGTACCCGCTCGGCATGGTGATGAGTCTCGCGCGGCGGCGGATGCTGCTCGAATACGCGCGGCAGCATCACTGCTGGATCATCGAGGACGACTACGACAGCGAATTCCGCTACGGCAACCGGCCGCTCGCGTCGTTGCAGGGGCTCGACACGTCGGGGCAGGTGATCTATGTCGGCAGCTTCGGCAAGACGCTGTTTCCGGGGCTGCGGATCGGCTATCTCGTCGCGCCGGAGGCGCTGGCCGAGAGCTTCGCGACGGCGAGCGCCGAGCTGTATCGCGAAGGGCAGTTGCTGCAGCAGGCGATGCTCGCGGAGTTCATCAGCGAAGGGCATTTCACGTCCCACATCCGCAAGATGCGCACGCTCTATGGCCAGCGGCGTTCCGCGTTGCTCGACGCCGCCGCGCGGCGTTATGGCGACGCGTTGCCCGCGGTCGGCGGCGATGCGGGCCTGCATCTGGTGATGCAATTGCCCGAAGGCACCGACGACCGCGCCGTCGCCGCGGCTGCGCTCGAACGCAATATCGTCGTGCGTCCGCTGTCGGGGTATTACGCGCAGGCATCGCGCGCGCAGTCGGGGCTGTTGATCGGCTACGCGTGCGTACCCGATGACGAGATCGCGCCCGCATTCGACACGCTCGCGCAAGCGATCGACGCGACGTTGCCGCTCTTTGCGTGAATGCGCGCGAATGCGCGTGAAAGTCGCGCCAGCAGAGCCGCTATAGCCGGATCAGCACCGCGCCGAGCGTAACGAGTGTGCACGCGACGATACGGCGCGCCGTCAGCCTCTCGTGCATGAACGAAAAGCCGATCAGCACCGCGAAGATCGAGCTGAGTTCGCGCAACGCGGACACCATCGCGATAGGCAGATAGCGATACGCCTCGATGATCAGGCAATACGCGCTCAGCGCGATCACGCCCGAGAGCATCCCTTTGACCATCGTCTCGCGCGACGTGAAGAGTCCCTTCGCGCCGCCGCGCCAATACCAGACGAGCAGGAACTGCGGCACGTTCCACAGCAGATAGACCCACATGATGTAGCTCATGCCGTTGCCCGCGACGCGCGCGCCGATGCCGTCGACGACCGAATACGACGCAATGAAGAGGCCCGTCAGCAGCGCGTAGGGCACGCTCTCGCTGGAAAAGCGCATGTCGCGGCGAAAGGCGAGCGACACGATGCCGAGCGACACCAGCGCGACGCCCGTCGCGGCGAGCGGCTTCAGCGACTCGTGCGCGAACACGAGCGCGCCGGCGAACACGAGCAGCGGCGAGAGCCCGCGCGCAATCGGATAGATCTGTCCGAAGTCGCCGCTGTGATACGCGCGGATCAGCGCGAGGCAATAGCCGAATTCGAGCACGACGGACGCCGCGATGTACGGCCACGCGCCCGGCGCGGGCAGCGGCAGCACGGCCACGCCGATCGCGCTGACGGCGACATACGGAATCGACATCATGCCGAGCAGCCAGATGCGGTCTTCAGCGAGGCGCAGGAACGCGTTCCAGCTCGCGTGGAGCATCGCGGACAACAGGACGAGCAGAACGATGAGGGTATCCATCGAAGGAAAAGAGGGGGCGGCAAAAGAGTGATTATTCCGCAGCCGGGCGGTTTGCTGTGGCTTTTTGTGCGAACAGGAGGGGATTTGTGGAAATCGCGCGGGTGGCGTGCTAGCGCGTCCAGGCCCGCGCTTAAGGAGAGAACCAAAGAAAACGCGGCGCTTGCTCAGGCCCTGATCGAGGCCCTTGCAAGCGCCGCGTTCAGAAGACGCGCCGCGTACGCTCAGATCACGCGTTCGCGCAGCTTTGCCGACAGCAGATCGATCACCGTCACGACGACGATCACCATCAGCATCACGGCCGCCGTCTGCGCGTAGTTGAACGAGCGGATCGACTCGTACAGCACGACGCCGATGCCGCCCGCGCCGACCATGCCGACGACCATCGCCGAGCGCACGTTCGATTCGAAGCGGTACAGCGCATACGAAATCCACAGCGGCAGCACCTGCGGCAGCACGCCATAGATGATCTCGTCGAGGCTCGTTGCGCCCGTCGCGCGCACGCCCTCGGCGGGACGCGGATCGATCGCTTCGACGGCTTCGGCGAAGAGCTTCGCGAGCACGCCCGTCGTGTGCACCCACAACGCCAGCACGCCCGCAAACGGCCCGAGTCCGACCGCGACGATGAACAGCATCGCGAACACCATTTCGTTGATCGCGCGGCACGCGTCCATGATGCGGCGCACGGGCTGCACGACCCACGCGGGCGCCATGTTGTGTGCGGACAGCAGGCCGAACGGCACCGCGCACACGAGCGACAGCGCGGTGCCCCACACCGCGACGGCGAGCGTCACCATCATTTCGTGCAGGTACGTGCGCCAGTCGCTGAAGTCAGGCGGAAAGAAGTCCCGCGCGAACTGGCCCATGTTGCCCGAGTCGGACAGCAGATCGAGCGGGCGCATGTCGGCGGGATGCCACGACAGGCCCAGCACGGCGATCACGGCGATCCAGCCGACGAGCGATGTCCAGCTGCGCTTGCCCGCCGCCGCAGCCATCGCCTTCGACGGCTGCGCGGACGAAGTGGTCGAGCGGTCGGCGCTCAGGTCGGCTGTGTTCATTGCTTCGATGCTGCGCTGAGTGCGGACAGCTTCGCGTCGATCGCGGCCGTCTGCGTCTTGCGGTCCGCGTCGGACAGCGACGTGTCGGCTTCGATCTTCTGTTTCTGCTGGAACAGCGCGACCTGGCGAACGGGCGCGAGCTGCGCGTCCGTCGACGGCGCAAAGCCGCTATAGCCGAAGATATTCGCAAGCACTTCCTTCTCATGCGCGTCGGTCTTGCCGTAGCCGTAGAAGAACTTGCGCACCTTTTCCTTCGTCGCGTCCGGCAGATCCTTGCGATACACGAGTGGGTCCGACGGAATCAGCGGCGATTTCCACAGCACGCGCACTTGGGCGAACTGCTCGGGGTGGTGCTTCTTCAGCGAGTCGAGCTGCTCGGTGTTGTTCGTCGCGATGTCGACCTTGTTGTTCACGACGGCGAGCAGGTTCGCTTCGTGGCTCGCGGGCATCACCGTCTTGAACCCCGTACGCACGTTCGTGTTGTGCGCGGCGAACAGGTAGTAGCCGGGGATCAGCGTGCCCGACGTCGAGTTCGGATCGCCAAAGCCGAGCGTCACGTCCTTCGTGTTCTTGAACACGTCGTCGAGCGTCTTGAAGCGGCTGTTCACGTTCGTGATCAGTAGCGAGTAGTAGCCGGCTTCGCCGTTCGCGTAGGTCGTCTTCGCGAACACTTCGCCATTCGAGCGGTCGACGGCTTCCATCGCCGATGCGTTGCCGAGATACGCGACCTGCACCTTGTTGAAACGCATGCCTTCGATGATGCCCGCGTAGTCGGTTGCGAAGAACGCCTTGACGTTCAGCCCCGTCTGCTTGTTCATGTCGTCGATGAGCGGCTGCCAGCGTTGCTTGAGCACCGACGACGAATCGGTCGAGATGATGCCGAGGTTCAGATCTTCGGCCTGAGCGGCGAAGCTGGCAAAAGTCGACACGGCCGCGACGCCGACGAGCAGAGAGCGCAAAAATTTCATGAGTTCTGATCCAGGTGAGTGAGTCGGATACTGCGTTGCTGTTGAAAAGGAAGCGATCAGGCGGAACGCGCCGCATCGAACGGTATGACGCGCGCGCGGGACGTCGTGCCTTGCGTGCTGTCGGCGGCGGGGTTGTCCTCAAGCAGCTCGCGCGCGTCGTCGCCATAGAGCTTTTGCAAAAGCGCTGGCGTGAGCGCCGAAGAAGCTCCGTCATAGACGACCTTGCCGCGCCGCATCGCGATCGTGCGCTTGCAGTACTGCATCGCGATTTCGACCTGATGCAGCGACACCAGCACCGTCAACTGATGTTCGACGTTCAGCGTGCGCAGCATGTCCATCACGCGGCGCGACGACTCGGGGTCGAGCGATGCGATCGGCTCGTCGGCGAGGATGATGCGCGCCTGCTGCACGAGCGTGCGCGCCAGCGCCGCGCGCTGCTGCTGGCCGCCCGACAGATTCGACGCGCGTTCGCGCGCATGCTCGCCGATGCCGACTTCATTGAGCGCCGACATCGACAGCTCGCGTTCGCCGCGCGGAAACGCGCCCGTGAGCCGGCGCCACAGCGGCAGCCGCGCGAGCGCGCCGATCAGCACGTTGGCTTCGACGCTCAGCCGGTTCACGAGGTTGAACTGCTGGAACACGAAGCCGATGTCGCGGCGAATGCTGCGCACTTCGCGCACGATGCGGCCGTTCTGCTGGATCGGGCGGCCGAGTATCGAGATCTGCGAAGGCTGCGCATCCGATGCTGTGAAGCCGGCGATGTGACGCAGCAATGTCGATTTGCCCGAGCCGGACGCGCCGATCAGCGCCACCATTTCGCCTTGTTCGACCCGCAGGTCGATTTCGTCGAGCGCCTTGCGACCATTGCTGAAAGTCTTGCTCAGACGTTCGATGCGGATTGCGTCCATGTGTGTCCTGTCGATGGCTCCGGTGCTTTGCCGGAAGTTGTGGGACATTCTAGAAAGCGCGTATGACGGTTGAGTGAAGGCGTCGCAACATCTAGACGACTATATCTTTCCGGGAAAACCCAAAAGCGGCGCGAAACGCGCTGCAATGTGTCACTCATATGACAGGCGCGGCGCGATCGGTCGTCTGTCATCCATTGGCAAGCTCTAACCGCTATAGTTGGGGCATCAGCGCGTGAGCCGTCTCCAATAACCTCCACAACGGGCGCCGCCCATGCCACACGCTCTCAGCTTTCTGCCCGATACGTTCGCGGAGTACGAAGATCTGAAGGCGATACTCGACGTCGGCAGCGGCAGCTTCGAGATTCATACCGTTTGCGAAACGCACGCTCACGGCAGGACCTTTTCCGTGCACACCGCGAGCATCGGCTCGCGCGATCCGCGGGCGCCCGCAATCGGCTTTTTCGGCGGCATTCACGGGCTCGAACGGATCGGCACCCAACTCGTCCTCGACTACATGCGCGCGCTGCTCGGGCGGCTCGAATGGGACGAGCTGCTCGTGCGCCAGCTTCAATCGATCCGCCTCATCTTCATGCCGATCGTCAACCCCGGCGGCATGTGGGCCGCGACGCGCGCGAATCCGAACGGCGTCGACCTGATGCGCAACGCGCCGCAGGATGCCGAGGAGCGCGTGCCGTGGCTCGCGGGCGGGCAACGGGTCGGTTCGTGGCTGCCGTGGTATCGCGGGCGGCGCGGCTCGCCGATGGAGGTGGAGGCGGCGGCGCTGCTGCGCGTCGTCGAAGAAGACCTGGCGGTGCGGCCGTTGTCGTTCGCGCTCGATTGCCATTCGGGCTACGGCTGGACCGACAGCATCTGGTTTCCGTACGCGAAGACGCGCCGCGCGATGGCGCATCTGCCGGAGATGTACGCGCTCAAGACGATGTTCGAGCGCGCGCATCCGCATCACGGCTACATATTCGAGCCGCAGAGCCATCAATACCTGCTGCACGGCGACCTGTGGGACTGGGCCTACGACCGCACGCCGCCGCCCAACATCTTTCTGCCGATGACGCTCGAACTCGGCTCGTGGTTGTGGATCAAGAAGAATCCGCGGCAGATCTTTTCGCGGCAGGGGATGTTCAATCCCGTGAAAGCGCATCGCACCGCGCGCGTGTTGCGGCGTCACGCGAATCTGCTCGATTTCCTGACGCGTGCCGCGTATGCGCCGCAGCGCTGGCTGCCGCAAGGGCACCGCCGCGACGAACTGCTCGATCACGCGATCGATCACTGGTACAAGTCCGAGCGCAAATGAATACGTGGATTCTGCTGCGTGGGCTGACACGCGAAGCGAGGCACTGGGGCGCGCTCCCGGATGCGTTGCGCGAGGCGCTCGACGGCATCACGGGCGATGCGCCGGCGGCGGGAAGTTCGCGTGTGCGCGTGCTCACGATCGACCTGCCTGGCAACGGCGAATACGCGGATCTGCGTGCGCCGCTGCGCGTGGCGGAGATGGTCGATTTCGTGCGAGCCGCCGCGCGCGAACGCGGCGCGCCGGGGCCGTTCTGCGTGCTGGCGATGTCATTGGGCGGCATGGTCGCGGCCTGCTGGGCGCAGCGGCGTCCCGACGAAATCGCGCGGCTCGTGCTGATCAACACCAGCATGCGGCCGTTCAGCCGTTTCGACGAAAGGTTGCGTCGCCAGGCATGGCCGGGGCTCTTGCGCGCCGCGCGGCATTGGAATGCGCCGTCCGTCGCCGAGGCCGTGATTCACCGCCTGACGTGCAACAACGGCAAGACGCGCGCCGCGGACGTGAAAACGTGGACGGACATTCGCACGAGCGCGCCCGTGAGCCGCGCGAACGCGCTGCGTCAGCTGCTTGCGGCGGCGCGCTTCAGCGCGGGAAAGCGGCAGCCCGCGTGCGCGACGCTCGTGCTGTCGTCACGCGAGGACGGGCTCGTCGATCCCGCGTGCTCGGCATCGCTGGCTGCGGCGTGGGGCGCGGATCACTGGATGCATCCGTGGGCCGGTCACGACCTGCCTCACGACGACCCCGCCTGGACCGTCGAGCGCATTCGCGCCTGGCTCGTGCAGACAGCCGGGGAGTGAAAACGCGGAGAGTCCGATTAGCCGGTCAATGCGGCCATGAAATCCGCAATACGGTTTTTATACGGCCCACTTAACGCTAAGTGGGCGTTGAAGAGTTCGACGAGCTCGTGCCATCGTTCGGAACGAGCTGCAATGCGAGTGTCAAAGACCGAGCCACTGCGCAATCCTGATGCGCTGCTGCGTGGTGAACTGCGCGCGACTATTGGGATCGAGATAGTCGCGCACCATTTGCGGAGTCAGATCCGGAAAGCCCTGATCGATCATCTCCTGCTGCAATCCGGCCGGCTCGGGGCCGCCTTCGTTGAGCCAATGATAGATGTCCTCAAAGGTCGCGTTGTCAAGCTTGCTCCCATCGTCGATGTACTGCCGGAGTTCATTGCGTCCCCATCCCGGAGTTTCCTGCGCGGCGGACTGGACACCGGACGTTCCTGGTGCCTCAGGCTCCACACGCTGACGCTTCGCCGACGGCCCCGCCTCCGTATGCTCGGGGTCGTAGATGGGCTCGACGTACGCCTGCTTCGATGGCGACCAGTATCCGCGGCCGTGTACGACATCTTCGGCCCATTGCTGCGGTACACCTGTTTCCTGTGCAATCTGTTCGGGCGATTGGCCCTGGTCGTAGAGCTCCCGGGTCCGATCGTACTGCTGCCGGGTCATTGGCTCGACCTGGGGTTGCGGATGGGATTGACCCTGCGTCGGCTGCGAGGGCGTTGGTTCCTGCCTTTGAGGTTCATGCCCTTCTGCGGCTTCGGCGTCAATCTCCTGCAGTCTGGCGCGCAGGACCGGTTTCGGGTCGGCGCCACTGGTCTTGGCATATCGCATTGCACTGCGATATGCCATGAACGTGTTGCCCCCGGTATGTCTGTTGGCGACTTCCTGCAAGGGACGCCCATTCGACAGTTCGGCATACATGCTATTTCCGTCGTTCATCCATCCCTTAATCTTGCCAGGACGGACATCACCAGGCATTGACGGAAGGCGGTGCGTCTCTGCGTATCTTGATGCCCATGTTCTGGCAGTAGTGTCGGCCACGCCAAGTTCCTTTCCAACCTCGTCGTAACTTGAACCCGAGTACCAGGACTCGTACGCCCTGCGACCTACTTCATCGGTGTACTTCGTCCCTCCCGCCAGTCCCGTATCCGGATTTACCTCCCAGTTCCCGTTGCCATCCAGCCGCACCGCATACGACGGCCTGGTCCCGCCTTCCGGTGAAGTCACACGCCACGTGCCGTTATCCTTGTCGTAGCGCACCGCATAGGTATGGCCGTCCTGCTGGATATAGACCTGCCCCTTGCTGTCGCGGTAAATGCCACGGAACTGTGGATCCGGCGTAAGCGCTTCGCCCGGGATGCTCACGTACCTATCGGGCACACCTCGAATGCCCGTCGGCGCCTCCGCCCCGCTTGCCGGCGCGCCGCCCGTCCCACCACTCCTGCCGGCCGTTCCACCCGTGCCGCCGGCACCTGCGCCGTCTGGACCGCCCTGACCTCCACCCCTGGTACCGCCAGACCTGCCTTCCCCGGTGCCTTTCCCGTTCGGCCCACCCTCGCCCGGTGAGTGCGCACCGCCTTCTCCGCCTTCGTGACCCTCCCTGGCTTTACCGGATCTGCCCCCCGGAAACTTCGTTTCCCCAAGCATGCCGCCCAGAACGCCCGACGCGATGTCAATGCCAGCTCTCTCGTCGGGCGAAAGCGAGTCCGCCGGGACAATCCAGTCAGTGAACAGGTTCACACCGGGAATCATGCCGATGAGGAACCGTCCAATCCCATCCTCGGTCCGCCGTTGCCACAGTGGCTTCGGCGGCGTATGCGCAGCGAGGTACCCGTTTTCGATCGGCCCTCTCTGGCTGGCTGCGTGATACATGCCTTCGTCCTCACCCACGAGCTTGAGCCCCAGCCGATCGCGATCCAGCAGTTCCTGTCCATAATGGCCCATGCGCAGATCGTCGGTTGGCGTGTTCGTGAAGTCCGGAAGCGGCGGCGGCAGGTTGGGCGTGCGTCGCAACGGATCGCCCAGCATCGACGAACGCGCCCACTCCGTTCTGGCGTTCGCATCGTTGTACCAGTCCTTGAGCTCCTTGAATTTCTCCGGATGCTGCTGCAGCTGATACTGGAATTCCTGCACGTTGCGCGGTGACGTGAAGGCCTTTTGGCCAAATATCTTCAGCCGCTCGTACGAACTCGTGTTGTCGAAATCGCCCTCCGGCGTCGCAATATCCGCGTCTTTGGCCTCTTCAAGCGCCGCATCCAGTTCCCTGTCGGCCTCGGCCCACTGCTGGTCGAGCTGTATTTTCGCCTGCGCAATGCGGGCCTGGATCTGGTGCTGCAAGGTGTGGCGTATTTCGGCCGCCTGCCTGAACAGCGACTCGCGCTCCTGCGGTGTTTTCGCCTGGCTGAACTGCTTGCCCAGTTGCGCCAGTAACGCGACCTGCTGCTGTCCCGCTGCTCCCAGGTATTGCGCACCAAACGGCGGAGTGAATTCCTGCTGCACACGCTGCGCCGGATCGGCCATGGCCTTCGGGTACGCCGCATCCACTGGCTTGAACACGTTTTCGGTGATGTTCCGCGCAATCTTCTGGCGGTCCGCGTCCGAGGTCGCGGATTCATAAGCCTCGACGCCTTTTTCCAGCATGCGGGCATACCGTTCACGCTCCTGCTGCGGTAGCGCTTCGATTTTCTGGCGGTAGAGCATCAGCTGAGACTCGAATCTGACCACATCCTGCGGTATGCCGCGCAGGCCGTCGGCCAGCAGATCCGCCAGCGAACTGGCATTCGTGCTGTCGTCCGGGTAGCCGTCGCCGTTCTCGTAACGGTCGATCAGCTGCTGCGCTTCCGTCGGTGTAATCGCCCCTGCAGCGCCAGCCGGCGTTCCCTGTACCTGCGAGAGTGTCGGGGCCGACCTGGGTTGCCGTGTCGGCTGTGTTGGCCGCATTGGTTGTGATGGCTGTGGCTGCGGCTCATCCTGTGATGACTGGGGAGACCATGCATTGGAGCCCGTACTGCTGACGGGAGTGAACATATGCGTACCTCGCTTCACGGTTTTGAACGTGCGCACGAAGGCGCGCACATGCTCATGAAATCCCGTTCTAAGGACTGGAGGTAATGACGCGATATGAGTCACCCTCAGAGTTTGAGGCCCGTCGGAAAACGGCCACGCGTACAGCGGCCACACACAAGGGGAACCGGGGTGAATCAGTCGACCTGCGAGAGTGATCCGCGCGCGGGCTATAGCGGATACGACAGACTGGCAGTTGAAACCAACGGCAGGTCTTGGGCTGCACGGGTCTGAAGCAACTGTTGGACAGTATCGCGGCGTGCTCGCCAGCAGGAGATGCGGTTCCGTGGCACCACGTCTGATATCCCGCAAGTGTCAAACGGCGGGCCAGCCATGTGGCAACGGCGAGATCCTCCTTCACATGATCGATCAGCAACGGATCGCAGCTCTCAGAGATTGGCTTGCCACCGCCATTGCGGAAAGAACGGGGACACGAGGATGCTGGGGTGCTCTATCAGATGACGCTGTGGTCCAATGAGTTGCACCCGTAGTTGCTCAAGGTCCAAGAGGTCGAGCGTTTAACCGTACGTGTCGCTAACAAACTGACGAGCGAAAACCATGTCGGATTCCGACAACCCTTCCGTGCAAACGAACACCAAGACCATCGGCAATCTTGCCGCAGCTAAAGCACATATTCGATGCGCGCTTTAAAGCGAATCTAAAAGCCTAATGCATCGGTGCTGACGACGCCAATAAGAAGAACCCTGACCCATGTTCGTCAGGTAACAGAACGAAGCGTTTTTATCTATTTCAAAAGCGCCTTTATGCCCTGGACTCGACACGCTTCTGTCACAGCCGCAAGCAAGCATGTCCGATGTCGTTCGATGTGCGCGTGCACAATCGGTTTCGATCCGACGGGTGCATAATGCGCTTCTATCGATGCAGTCGAATGTCGCCCATCGCGGAGGACGTCATGCAAGCGAAGAACGAAGAAGCCGTTGTACATCTGCTCAACGATGTCGTCGAATTCGCAAGAGGGCGATTGCCCGAACCGGCGTTCACAGCCGTCGAGCCACTTCTGCGCCGCTACTACGACTTCGCGGATGCAGACGATCTGCAAAGCCGCGGCATCGCTGATCTGTACGGCGCCGCGATGGCGCACTGGCAAACCGCGCAGCGCTTCGTGCCGGGCAGCGAACGCCTGCGCGTCTACAACCCGATACTCGAACAGCACGGCTGGCACTCCGATCACACGGTGATCGAAATCGTCAACGACGACATGCCGTTTCTCGTCGATTCCGTGGCGATGGCCGTCAACCGCCTTGGCCTTTCGCTGCATTCGGTGCTGCATCCGGTGTTTCGCATCTGGCGCGGCAGCGATGGCGGCATCGAACGCGTGGCGCCTGGGGGCGCCTCTTCTTCCGATGACGGCCACTCGCAACTCGCATCGTTCATTCATTTCGAAGTCGACCGCTGCGGCAATGCCGCGAAGCTCGACGCATTGCGCAACGACATTGCCAAGGTGCTCGGCGATGTGCGCGCCGCCGTCGAAGACTGGCCGAAGATCGTCGAGATCGCGCGTACGACGATCAAGGACATGGCCGTGCGCGAAACGAGCCCGGAAGGCGTGGAGGCGCGCGCGTTTCTCGAATGGATGCTCGCGGACCACTTCACGTTTCTCGGCCAGCGCGACTACGAACTCGTGACGCACGACGGTCAGTACGGCTTGCGCGGCGTGGCGGGCTCGGGCCTGGGCATTCTGCGCGAGTCGATGCGGCCGCAGGGCGGCTCGGACGTGACGCCGTTGCCGCCCGCCGCCGCCGACATCATCTCGGGCGCCTTCCCGATCTTTCTGACCAAGGCCAATTCGCGCGCGACGGTGCATCGTCCCGGCTATCTCGACTATGTCGGCGTGAAGCTCGTCGGGCCGGACGGCAAGATTTCGGGCGAACGGCGGTTCATCGGGCTGTACACGTCGACGGCTTATACCGCGTCGGCGTCGGAGATTCCGATCGTGCGCCGCAAATGCGCGAACATCGTGCGGAGCGCGGGCTTTCTGCCGAAAGGGCACCTCGGCAAATCGCTCGTGACCGTGCTGGAGACGTACCCACGCGACGAGCTTTTCCAGGCCGACGAGAACCAGCTCTACGACACGGCGATGGGCGTGCTGCGTTTGCAGGAGCATCAGCGCACGCGGATGTTCGTGCGGCGCGACCGCTTCGACCGTTTCGTGTCGTGCCTTGTCTTCGTGCCGCGCGACAAGTACAACACCGATCTGCGCCGGCGCATCGCGAGGCTGCTGATGGCGGCATTCAACGGCACCAACGCCGAGTTCACGCCGCTGCTATCCGAGTCGACGCTCGCGCGCATTCACTTCGTCGTGCATGCGGAGCCGGGCGCGATGCCCGACGTCGATACGCGCGAACTCGAGGCGCGGCTCATCCAGGTGGCGCGCCGTTGGCAGGACGATCTCGCGGACGCATTGCTCGACGCGTTCGGCGAAGAGCAGGGCAATCGCCTGTTGCAGCAGTATGGCGATTCGTTTCCCGCCGGCTACCGCGACGACTATCCGGCGCGCACGGCCGTGCGCGATATCGAGTTGATCGAGCGCGTGCAGGGCACCGAGTATCTCGCGATGAACCTGTATCGTCCCATCGAATCGGGGCCGCGCGCATTCCGCTTCAAGGTGTATCGCGTCGGCGAGCCGATCGCGCTGTCGCGCAGCCTGCCGATGCTCGAACATCTCGGTGTGCGCGTCGATGAAGAGCGGCCTTATCTGATCCAGGTGCAGGGCGCCGCGCCCGCATGGATTCACGACTTCGGCCTGGAGCTCGCCGACGACACCGAGTTCGACATCGAGCGCGCGAAGGATCTGTTCGAAGATGCATTCGAGCGCGTATGGACAGGCGACATCGAGAACGACAACTTCAATCGCCTCGTGCTGCGCGCGCAACTGAGCGCGCGTGAAGTGACGATCTTGCGCGCGTATGCGAAGTACTTGCGGCAGGTCGGCTCGACGTTCAGCGATGCGTATATCGAGCGCGCGCTGACGGGCAATCCGGCGATCGCGCGGATGCTGGTCGAACTGTTCGTCGCGCGCGCGGAACCGGCGACGGGCGCGACGCGCGACGCGCGCATCGACAAGATGCTGCAAACGATCGAAGCCGCGCTGGACCAGGTGCCCAATCTCGACGAGGACCGCATCCTGCGCCAGTTCCTCGGCGTGATCAACGCGACGCAACGCACGAACTACTACCGGCGCGATGCGGGCGGGAAGCCGCGCCCGTACCTGTCGTTCAAATTCGATCCGGCGAAGGTGCCGGGCCTTCCCGAGCCCAAGCCGATGTTCGAAATCTGGGTGTACTCGCCGCGCGTCGAAGGCGTGCATCTGCGCGGCGGACGTGTCGCGCGCGGCGGCTTGCGCTGGTCCGATCGGCGCGAGGATTTCCGCACCGAGGTGCTTGGCCTGATGAAGGCGCAGATGGTGAAGAACGTCGTGATCGTGCCGGTCGGATCGAAGGGCGGCTTCGTCGTGAAGAACCCGCCGTCGCCGACCGATCGCGAAGCGTGGATGCGCGAAGGCGTCGCGTGCTACCAGACGTTCCTGCGCGGCCTGCTCGATCTCACCGACAATCTGTCGGCCGGCGCGATCGTGCCGCCGCCCGATATCGTGCGGCACGATCCCGACGATCCGTATCTCGTCGTCGCCGCCGACAAGGGCACGGCCACCTTCTCCGATTACGCGAACGCGATTTCGCAGGAGTACGGCTTCTGGCTCGACGATGCGTTCGCGTCGGGCGGCTCGGTCGGCTACGACCACAAGAAAATGGGCATCACCGCGCGCGGCGCGTGGGAATCGGTGAAGCGCCACTTCCGCGAAATGGGCGTCGATACACAATCGACCGATTTCACCGTGGTCGGCGTCGGCGACATGTCGGGCGACGTGTTCGGCAACGGCATGCTGCTGTCGCCGCATATCCGCCTCATTGCCGCGTTCGATCATCGGCACATCTTTCTCGATCCGAATCCCGATCCTGCCGCGAGCTTTGCCGAACGCGAGCGTCTGTTCGCGCTGGAACGATCGAGCTGGGCCGACTATGATCCGTCGCTGATCTCGGCGGGCGGCGGCGTGTTCGCACGCAGCGCAAAGACGATTCCGCTTTCGGCCGCCGTGCAATCGATGCTCGGCATCACGGCCGCCGCGCTCGCGCCGACGGAACTGATACGCGCGATCCTTCACGCGCCCGTCGATCTGCTGTACAACGGCGGCATCGGCACCTACGTGAAGGCGAGCCGCGAAACGCATGCGCAGGTCGGCGACAAGACCAACGACGCCGTGCGCGTGAACGGTTGCGATCTGCGCTGCAAGGTGATCGCGGAAGGCGGCAACCTCGGCCTCACGCAACTGGGGCGCATCGAATTCGCGCAGCACGGCGGCCGCGTGAATACGGATGCGATCGACAATTCGGCGGGCGTCGATTGCTCCGATCATGAAGTGAACATCAAGATCCTGCTCGGCCTCGTGGTCGCGGACGGCGAGATGACGGAGAAGCAGCGCAATGCGCTGCTCGCGGAAATGACGGAGGAAGTCGGCCTGCTCGTGTTGCAGGACAACTACTATCAGACGCAGGCGCTGTCGATTGCCGGGCGCTACGCCGCTGAAATGCTCGACGCCGAAACGCGGATGATGCGCTACCTCGAACGCACAGGCCGCCTGAATCGCGTGATCGAGTTTCTGCCCACTGACGATGAAATCAACGAACGTCATGCGGCCAAACAGGGTCTGACGTCGCCCGAGCGCGCGGTGCTGCTCGCGTACAGCAAGATGTGGCTCTACGATGCGCTGCTCGAATCCGATGTGCCCGAAGATCCGCTCGTCGCGGACATGCTGGTCGATTACTTTCCGAAACCGCTGCGTCAGCGCTTCGGCGAGCCGATGCGGCGCCATCCGTTGCGCCGCGAAATTCTCGCGACGCATCTGACGAATGCGCTGATCAACCGCGTCGGCTGCGCGTTCGTGCTGCGGATGATGGAAGAAGCCGATGTGAGTCCCGGCGATATCGTGCGCGCGTGCATCGTCGCGCGCGACATCTTCGATCTGAACGACGTGTGGCGCAACATCGATGCGCTCGACAACCGCGTTGCCGATGACGTGCAGGCGCGCATGTTCGTCGAGATCACGAAGCTGCTGGAGCGCGCGGCGCTGTGGATTCTGCGTCATCTGAAGTCGGGCGACGTGAAGGATGTGAGCGTGACCGACCTGATCGCGCGTTGCCGCGATGCCGCGCAACGGCTCGCGCCACAACTGCCGATGCTGCTGCCCGCAGCGGATATCGAAGCGTTGTCCGAACGCCAGCGCGTGCTCGTCGATGCGGGCGTCGACAGCGAGCTTGCCGTGCGCGTCGCGAGCGGCGACATTCCGGCCGCGTTGCTAGACATTGCCGAAGTCGCATCGGCGACGCAACGCGGTATCGAGCTCGTGGCAGGCGTGTATTTCGCGTTGGGCACGCAGCTGAACTACGGCTGGATCGGCGAGCGCGCGGCGGAACTGCCGACGCCGGCGAACTGGGATGTGATCGCGCGCGCGGGCGCGCTGGCCGAACTCGGGCGGCTGAAGCGCGCGCTGACCACGGGCGCGCTCGCCGAAACGCCCGACGCGAACGACGCGCAAGCCGTCGTCGATGCATGGCGCAGCAAGCGCGAAGCAGTGCTCGGACGCTACGCGCAGCTGCTGACGGAGCTGCGCGCGGCAGGCGGCGCGAGTCTGTCGATGCTGCTCGTCGTGGTCGGCGCGATGGCGACGCTCGAACGCCACTGAAGCAGGGAAGGGCGGCGCGCCCGACGACGGCGCGCGCCGCCGCGCATGCCGCGGCGGCCTGCGCCCGCGCGCCCTGTTCGACAGCAATGCAGCGGATTGCCCGATAATAGTCGTTATCGACAATCCTTCACTAAACGATCATGACCGAATCCGCTGCTACTTCCAACGTTGCGTCCAATGTGCCGCGTCTGACGAGCCTGTCGCATGGCGGCGGCTGCGGGTGCAAGATCGCGCCCGGCGTGCTGTCCGATCTGCTGAAGCGCAACATGCCGATGCCGTCGTTTCCCGACCTGCTGGTGGGCACGGAAACGGCCGATGACGCAGCCGTCTATCGCCTGAACGACGAGCAGGCGATCATCGCGACCACCGATTTCTTCATGCCGATCGTCGACGATCCGTACGATTTCGGCCGCATTGCCGCCACCAACGCGCTCTCGGATGTCTACGCGATGGGTGGCAAGCCGATCCTCGCGCTTGCGCTCGTGGGCATGCCGATCAACGTGTTGCCGCACGACGTGATCGCGGCCGTGCTGCGCGGCGGAGAGGACGTTTGCGCGCAGGCGGGCATTCCCGTCGCGGGCGGCCATTCGATCGATTCCGTCGAGCCGATCTACGGTCTTGCCGCGCTCGGTGTCGTGCATCCGAAGCGTGTGAAGCGCAATGCGTCGGCGCAGGCCGGCGACGTGCTCGTGCTCGGCAAGCCGCTCGGCGTGGGCGTGCTGTCGGCGGCGCTCAAGAAAAATCAGCTCGACGAGGCCGGTTATGCGGCGATGATCGCCGCGACGACGAAACTCAATCGCCCCGGCACGGAGCTCGCCGCACTCGACGGCGTGCACGCGATGACGGACGTGACGGGCTTCGGCCTGCTCGGCCATGCGCTCGAACTCGCGCGCGGCGCGAAGCTGACGGCGCGCGTGCGCTACGCCGATCTGCCGTGGATCGCGGGCGTCGATGCGCTCGCGGCGGCGGGCACGTTCACGGGCGCATCGGGCCGCAACTGGGCTTCGTATGGCGAAGACGTGCGCCTCGCCGACAGCCTGCCCGCAACGGCGCGCACGTTGCTCACCGATCCACAGACGTCGGGCGGTCTGCTTGTGTCGTGCTCGCCGTCCGTCGTCGATGACGTGCTCGCGATCTTCCGCGCCGACGGTTTCGATCGCGCGGCCGTGATCGGCGAACTGCACGATGGCGCATCGCGCGTCGAAGTCGTCTGATCCTGCGTTGCGCCCCTCGCATTACGACAACACGAAGAGCCTATGACAGAAGAATCACCGAAGGCCATTTTTTACGCGCTCGCGGCGAACCTCGGCATTGCGCTGTGCAAGTTCGCCGCAGCGGCATTCACTGGTTCGGGCTCGATGTTCGCGGAAGCGATTCACTCGACGGCCGATTGCGGCAATCAGGTGCTGCTGCTGTTCGGCCTGAAGCAGGCGCGCCGGCCGGCAAGCATGTTGCATCCGCTCGGCGCGGGACGCGCGATCTACTTCTATTCGCTGATCGTCGCGTTGCTGCTGTTCTTCGTCGGCGGTGTGTTTTCCGTCTATGAAGGCGCGCATCGGCTCGTTGCGCGCGAGCCGCTGTCGCATGCGTATATCGCGCTCGGCGTGCTGGGCGTGTCGGTCGTGCTCGAAGCGTTTTCGCTGATGGGCGCGCTCAAGGAAATCCGCAAGACGAATCCCAACAAGTCGATGTGGCGATGGTTTCGCGAGACGCGCGAATCGGAGCTGCTCGTCGTCACGGGCGAAGACGTGGCCGCGCTGCTCGGTCTCGCGATCGCGTTCGCCGCCGTGCTTGCAACGATGGTGACGGGCAATCCCGCGTATGACGCGTGGGGCTCGATCGGCGTCGGCGTGCTGCTGATGGTGATTGCGTTCCTGGTTGCGCGCGAGGTGAAGTCGATGATCATCGGCGAATCCGCGAGCCCGGAAGTGCGGCGCGCGATCGAAGCGCATCTGCGTACACGCAACGAGATTCGCAGCATCATCAATCTGATCACGCTGCAATGGGGCAAACACGTGGTGGTCGCGGTGCAGGCGGAGATGATCGACTACGAAAGCGGCCGCGCAATGGTCGATGCGATCAACGTCGTCGAAGCAGATCTTCAAGAGGAATTTCCGCAGGTGCGGTGGGTCTTTTTCGAACCGGATGTACCGAGAGTGCGCACTGAGGCTTCACTCGATTAAAGCACCATGGTTCTTTATATTTGCCTTTCTTTTATGCGTAATAGCTATTCAATTCGCTAATTCGGAAATTGGCTAATGGAAAACAATTGAATGCCTTCTATACTTAGCTCCGCCCTTTTCCGCGAGGGCATGCATTCCATTCCCAATCGACGAATACGCACAAAGGAAGGACTTGTCATGGTGACTCGCACGGCTGGAGTTTTAACCGCATTGGCATTGGCCGCATGCTCGGCCATTTCGCCGCTCGCGAACGCGCAGGATGACGCCGGTTTCTCTCAAGGCAATGGCGAGTCGAAAGGCCGTCCCGTCAAGGTGATGATCATTTCGATGTTCGGGCCGGAAGGGCAGGTGTGGCTCGACAAGCTGGGCCCGTGGCAAGACATCTCCGTTGCGGGTCTTTCGCCCGACTATCCCGCCATTCATTGCAACAAGCAGGACATCTGCGTGATGACGACGGGCATGGGGCACGCGAATGCGGCTGCATCGACGATGGCACTCGCGTTCTCTTCGCGTTTCGATTTGCGGCATACGTATTTCATGGTCGCGGGCATTGCGGGTATCGATCCGATTCAGGGCACGGTCGGCTCCGCGGCGTGGGCCAAATACCTTGTCGATTTCGGCATTCAATGGGAAATAGACGGACGCGAAATTCCTTCAGGCTGGAATACCGGTTATCTCGGCATCAATACGAAAAGCCCGACAGACAAGCCGCCGCTCGACTACAAAACGGAACTGTTCCAGTTGAATCCGCGACTCGCCGATACGGCTTTTGCGCTGTCGCGTAGCGTGGTGCTTTCGGACAATCCGCAAGCCCAGGCGGCGCGTGCCAAATACAATTACGCGCCCGCCAATCGTCCGCCCACTGTCATTCAGTGCGACACGCTTGCGGGCGATACGTGGTGGTCCGGCACGAAGCTAGGCGAACGCGCGCGCGAATGGACGAAGATTCTCACGGACGGCAAGGGCGTCTACTGCACGACGCAGCAGGAAGACAACGCAACGTACGAAGCGCTGAAACGCGCGGCGAGCGCGCATCGCGTCGATCTGAATCGCGTGGCCGTGTTGCGCGCGGGCTCGGATTTCGATCGTCCATACGATGGCCAGACGAGCGCGGACAATCTGCTCAACTACGCTGCGCAAGGCGGCTTCAACATTGCACTCGAGAACCTCTATCGCGCGGGTAATCCGCTCGTGCAGGATATTGTGTCGCATTGGGGCGAATGGCGCGATGGCGTGCCGCAACGCTAGCGTTAAAACGCAAGACATCAAATCCGTATCTGGAAGTGCAAAGCGCTCAATCGTATAAAAGCGATTGAGCGCTTTGCTATTGCACAGTGCTTTTGTGCACGCTTACCGCGCACTCATTGCGCACACACGGTACAACTCAATGCGTGCGATAAGGCGTCCACACGGGAATGTCCGTGCTCCAGTCATCGAGTTCTGACGGGCTCATGATCGGCTCCTGCAATTAAAACGAAGATTTAGCTTATTGGCCGCGAGCGACGCGCACGCTGCGCTGTTCTTGTTCGTCGTTCTGCACGGCGAGACGCTCCGCTTGCGTGCGGCCAACGAGGCCTTGCTCCGGATACGAGGTCTTGTTCAGCGAGGGCAGCGTGCCATCGCGATACGCGTCCGTCAGTTCCGCACGAACTTCAGCGCGCGACTTCTGCGCCGATGCGCTCTCCGAATGCTGCCACCACTGATCGTTGTACGAACCCGCGCGGCCGATTCCGCCACCGCCTTGAGCGAATGCCGGTGCGCTGACGAGCAGCGAAAGAACAAGACCTGCCAGTAGATTGCGCTTCATGATTCACCCCTGTGTTTCGTTTGCCGCGCCTCGATCGGCGCTGCGACAGGGTGAAATGTAGGCTTTGACGTGCGGGCGATAAACCCGACTTTCGTGAAATGAATTGTCGTGATTTCGGAACAATCGCGGCGCGAAGCCGCGATCGTCCATTTAAACAAAGGCCGCGCGGATCAGGCGACCCACTCCGACATGACGGGCGTATTGATGTCCGGCGCGGATTCTTTCTGCTCGAACGTGCGCTGCGAGCACGTCTTGTCGAGGCTCGCACGGCCGCTCAAGAGCGGACAGCGGTCGAACAGTTCCGCAATCCAGTCGACGAATACACGCACCTTCGACGACAGATGCCGGCTATGCGGATACACGACGGAGATCGGCATCGGCAGCGGTTTCAGATCGGGCAGCACTTCGACCAGTTGCCCCGAGCGCAGATGCGGCAGCACCATGAAGAGCGGCGGCTGGATCAGGCCGAAGCCTTCGAGGCCGCACGTCACGTAAGCGTCCGCGTCATTCACAGACACCAGGCCCTTCATTTTCACTTCGAGTTCCTTGCCGTCGACGAGAAACGACCAGTCCATAGTGCGGCCCGTGCGGCTCGAAAAATAATTGACGGCCTTGTGATGTTCGAGATCTTCGAGCGTCTGAGGAATGCCCGCGCGCTCGACATACGACGGCGCCGCGCACGACACGCCTTCGAATAACCCTATTCGACGTGCGACCAAAGACGAATCCTGCAGCGCGCCGACGCGCACCACGCAATCGACGCCTTCCTGCAAGAGATCGACAGGGCGATCGGACAGGCCGAGTTGCAGATCGATATCCGGGTACTTCGTGTGGAATTCGCACAATGCGGGAATGACGAGCAAACGTCCGATCGATCCCGGCATGTCGATACGCAGCTTGCCACTCGGCTTTTTATTGCCGCTCTGAAAACTCGCTTCCGTCTCTTCGACATCGGCAAGAATGCGCACGCAGCGCTCGTAATACGCGGCGCCATCGGGCGTCAGCGACAGACGGCGCGTCGTACGGTGCAACAGGCGCGTGCCGAGAAAAGCTTCGAGATTCTGGATGATCGTCGTGACGGAAGCGCGTGGCAGATCGAGCGTTTCCGCAGCCCGGGTGAAGCTATTCGTGTCGACGACCCGGGTGAACACTTGCATGGCCTGAAGCCGGTCCATTGCAAACCTCCGAAAGAGCCGGAGCACTGGTGAAGCATCCGCTTTAGTTGGCTGGTGGCGCCGAATAAAGCCTTTCGATTGTTCAGGTGCACCGAATTGTGTTGCCGGATTATAGGCATTTATTTGGAAGTCTGCTGGACCCACAATTCGCACCATTCGATAGCTTCGCGCATTGCGCTGTTCGACATGGATGCATTCAACCCGCGCCACACCTTTGTCCCGCCGGCCACGAGCCTGGCGGAAAACGCTGCGTCGCTCGATGTCACCGACGTGCAGATAGAAGGCTACGCGCAGGACATCACTTTGCGCCTGTACCGGCGGGCCGCCGCGAAAAGCGGCTTGCCGATCCTGCTCTATTTCCACGGCGGAGGTTTCGTGCGCGGCTCGCTCGCAGAAGCCGATTTCGCCGCGCGTTATTTCGCGCAACACACGCCCGCACTCGTCGTGTCGGTCGGCTATTCGCTCGCGCCGCAGTTTCCGTTTCCCGCCGCGCCAGAAGATGCGCATCGCGCGGCGCTGTGGGTGCAGACACGCGCACGCGCGTTCGGCGGCAACACGAAAAAGATCGGCGTCGCGGGCCACGACGCGGGCGGCTCGCTTGCGAATTGCCTCGCGTTCATTGGCCGCGATCGCGGCGATGTGCGCATCGATGCGCAAGCGCTGTTCGGCCCGATGCTCGATCCGAGCCTCACGCGTCTTGGCGACGAAAAGCGCTTGAGCTCGGACATCACCGCGAGCGAATGCGCGGCGTGTTATCGCGCGTATCTCCCGCAAGCGGCGCAGCGCATGCACCCATATGCGGCGCCTCTCGAATCGGTGCGGCTCAAGGGCTTGCCCGCGACGCTGATCGCGACCGCGCAAAACGACGTGCTGCACGTCGAAGCGGAGAAGTACGCGAGCAACCTGATCGAGGCCGGCGTGCAGACGCAGGTGGTGCGCTATCCGAGCGTGTCGCACGCGGCGCTCGCCAATCATTCCGCGGCGCTGCTCGAGGCCGTTCGATTCTTCCAGTGGCGCTTCGACGAGCGCTCACTCCGATAAACAAACTTCTCAACTAAATTCCGGAGTCTGACATGTCTGTTTTTCCTCTCTCGCGTTCGAAGCTGGCGCTCGCCGCGCTGGCCGTCATCGTGATCGCGGGGCTCGGCACGTTCGGCGCGATTCGCGTCGACGCGCGCTCCCCCGCGCAATCCGCGCCGACGATCGTCCCCGAAGTCGATGTCGCCACTGTCGTGCAGAAGACCATCACCGACTGGCAAACCTATTCGGGCCGTCTTCAGGCGGTCGAGCGAGTCGACGTGCGGCCGCTCGTGTCGGGCACGATCGTGTCCGTGAACTTCCAGGACGGCGCGCTCGTGAAGAAGGGCGACGTGCTGTTCGTGATCGATCCGCGCCCGTACCAGGCGGAAGTCGATCGCGCGGCGGCGCAGCTTGCGGCCGCGCAGTCCCGCGCGGGCTACGCGCAAAGCGACTGGGAGCGCGCGCAGCGACTGATCGGCGATAGCGCGATTGCAAAGCGCGACTACGACGAGAAGCAGAACGGCGCGCGCGAAGCGAACGCGAACGTCAAGGCGGCGCAAGCCGCGCTCGAAGCCGCGCAGATCAATCTCGGCTACACGAAGATCGTCGCGCCCGTCGCGGGCCGCGTGTCGCGCGCGGAGATCACGCTCGGCAACGTCGTGAACGCGGGCGCAAACGCCGCGCCGCTGACGACGCTCGTGTCCGTGTCGCCGATCTACGCGGAGTTCGACGCCGACGAGCAGACGTATCTGCGCTACATCAGCCAGGTGAAGAACGACAGCAAGGTGCCCGTCGAACTGGGCCTCGCGAACGAAACGGGCTACTCGCGCAAGGGCACGATCGAATCCGTCGACAACCGGCTGGATACGTCGTCGGGCACGATCCGCGTGCGCGCGCGTTTCGACAACGGCGACGGCTCGCTGGTGCCGGGCCTCTATGCGCGCGTGAAAGTGGGCGGCAGCGCGCCGCATTCGGCGCTGCTGATCGACGATGCCGCCGTCGGCACGGACCAGGACAAGAAGTTCGTGTTCGTCGTCGACAAGGACGAGCACGTTGTGTATCGCGAAGTGCAGCTCGGCGATCTGCAAGGCAACCTGCGCGTCGTGAAGAGCGGCTTGCAGCCGGGCGATCGTATCGTCGTGAACGGCACGCAGCGTGTGCGTCCCGGTGCACAGATTCGCGCGCACATGGTGGCGATGGGCGGCGGCGACGCCGACAGCGCATCCATTGCCGACGACGCGAAGGCGGAAAAAGACGCGCAGCTCGACGCAACGAAGCAGAAGCACTCCGAACCGCAAGCGCAATCGACGACGCAATCGAATACGCAAACGCAGGCGCAAACGCAGCCGCGCGCGAAGGCGCGCAAGGCGTCGTGAGCGGCCGGTCGGCTCATCGGCCGACGCAATCCTTCGATGCATGCGTAGAAAGCCGTAGGCGCTCCAACATCAAGAGCTTCACATGAACATATCCAAATTCTTCATCGACCGGCCCATCTTCGCTGGTGTTCTATCGGTCGTGATCCTGCTCGCGGGTATGATCGCGCTGTTCCAGCTGCCGATCTCCGAGTACCCGGAAGTGGTGCCGCCTTCCGTGGTGGTGCATGCGCAGTATCCGGGCGCGAACCCGAAGGTGATCGCCGAAGCCGTCGCGTCGCCGCTCGAAGAGCAGATCAACGGCGTCGAGAACATGCTGTACATGCAGTCGCAGGCCAATAGCGACGGCAATCTCACGTTGACGGTCACGTTCAAGCTCGGCACGAACCCCGATCTCGCGACGCAGCTCGTGCAGAACCGCGTGAACCAGGCGTTGCCGCGTCTGCCGGAAGACGTGCAACGGCTCGGCGTAACGACGATCAAGAGCTCGCCGACGCTGACGATGGTCGTGCACCTGATCTCGCCGAACGACCGCTACGACATGACGTATCTGCGCAACTACGCGCTGCTCAACGTGAAAGACCGTCTTGAGCGGATCAAGGGCGTGGGCGAGGTGCAGCTGTGGGGTGCGGGCGACTATTCGATGCGGGTGTGGCTCGATCCGCAGAAGGTCGCGCAACGCAATCTGACGGCAATGGAAGTCGTCAACGCAATTCGCGAGCAGAACATTCAGGTTGCTGCCGGGGTGATCGGCGCATCGCCGTCGGTGCCGGGCACGCCGCTGCAATTGTCGGTGAACGCGCGCGGCCGTCTGAAGACGGAGGGCGAGTTCGGGGACATCGTCGTGAAGACGGCCCCCGATGGTGCCGTCACGTATCTGCGCGATATCGCGCGTATCGAGCTTGCGGCTTCGGAATACGGGTTGCGCTCGCTGCTCGACAACAAGCCGGCCGTGGCAATGGCGATCAACCAGTCGCCGGGCGCGAACTCGCTGCAAATTTCCGACGAAGTCCGCGCGACGATGAAGGAACTGAGCGCGGATTTTCCGGCTGATGTCGAGTACCGGATCGTCTATGACCCGACGCAGTTCGTGCGCTCGAGTATCGAGGCCGTCGTGCACACGCTGCTCGAAGCGATCGCGCTCGTCGTGATCGTGGTGATCGTGTTCCTGCAAACGTGGCGCGCGTCGATCATTCCGTTGATCGCGGTGCCCGTGTCGATCGTCGGCACGTTCTCGCTGCTGCTCGCGTTCGGTTTCTCGATCAACGCGCTGTCGCTGTTCGGGATGGTGCTCGCGATCGGTATCGTGGTCGACGATGCGATCGTGGTCGTGGAGAACGTCGAGCGCAACATCGAGCGCGGGCTCAGCGCGCGCGATGCAACCTACAAGGCGATGCAGGAAGTAAGCGGGCCGATCATCGCGATCGCGCTCACGCTGGTTGCCGTGTTCGTGCCGCTCGCGTTCATGAGCGGCCTGACGGGCCAGTTCTACAAGCAGTTCGCAATGACGATCGCCATTTCGACGGTGATCTCCGCGTTCAACTCGCTGACGCTGTCGCCTGCGCTGTCGGCGATGCTGCTGCGCGGGCACGGCGAGAAGGAAGACATTCTCACGCGCGTGATGAACCGCGTGCTGGGACGCTTCTTCAACGCGTTCAACAAGGTGTTCCATCGCGGCTCGGACAGCTACGGTCGCGGCGTGAACGGCGTGCTCAAGCGCAAGGGTGCAATGCTCGTCGTCTATGCCGTGCTGCTCGGCCTGACGGTGCTCGTGTCGCGCGTCGTGCCCGGCGGCTTCGTGCCCGCGCAGGACAAGGAGTATCTGATCGCGTTCGCGCAACTGCCGAATGGCGCTTCGCTCGACCGCACCGAGAAGGTGATCCGCGACATGAGCGCGATTGCGCTGAAGCAGCCGGGCGTGGAAAACGCGGTGGCGTTCCCTGGCCTGTCGGTGAACGGCTTCACGAACAGTTCGAGCGCGGGCATCGTGTTCGTCGCGCTCAAGCCGTTCGATCAGCGCAAGGGCAAGGCGCTGTCGGCGGGCGCCATTGCGGGCGCATTGAACCAGCAGTACGGCGCGATCAAGGATTCGTTCGTCGCCGTGTTCCCGCCGCCGCCCGTGCTCGGCCTCGGTACGCTGGGCGGCTTCAAGATGCAGCTGGAGGACCATGGCGCGGTCGGTTATGCAGAGCTGAACAAGGCGACGGAAGCGTTCATCAAGAAGGCGTCCGCGACGCCCGAACTCGGCCCGACGTTCTCGAGCTATCAGATCAACGTGCCGCAGCTGAACGTCGATCTCGACCGCGTGAAGGCGAAGCAGCTGGGCGTGCCCGTGACGGATGTGTTCAACACGATGCAGGTGTATCTCGGCTCGCTGTATGTGAACGACTTCAACCGCTTCGGCCGCGTGTACCAGGTGCGTGTGCAGGCGGATGCGCCGTTCCGTCAACGCGCCGACGACATCCTGCAACTGAAGACGCGCAACGTGAATGGTGACATGGTGCCGCTGTCGTCGCTCGTGACAGTGACGCCGACGTATGGCCCGGAAATGGTCGTGCGCTACAACGGCTATACGGCCGCCGATATCAACGGCGGCCCGGCGCCGGGCTTCTCGTCGGGTGAAGCGCAGGCGGCCGCCGAACGCATCGCGGCGCAAGTGCTGCCGAAGGGCGTGAAGTTCGAATGGACCGACCTCACGTATCAGCAGATTCTTGCTGGCAATGCGGGGCTGTGGGTGTTCCCGATCAGCGTGCTGCTGGTGTTCCTCGTGCTCGCCGCGCTGTACGAGAGCCTGACGCTGCCGCTCGCGGTGATCCTGATCGTGCCGATGAGCGTGCTGTCCGCGCTAGCCGGCGTGTGGCTCACGCAGGGTGACAACAACATCTTTACGCAGATCGGCTTGATGGTGCTGGTGGGGCTCGCGTCGAAGAACGCGATCCTGATCGTCGAATTCGCGCGTGAGCTGGAGCACGACGGACGCACGCCGATGGCGGCCGCCATCGAAGCGAGCCGCATGCGTCTGCGTCCGATTCTGATGACGTCGATCGCGTTCATCATGGGCGTGGTGCCGCTGGTCGTGTCGAGCGGGGCGGGTTCCGAAATGCGTCACGCGATGGGCGTGGCCGTGTTCTTCGGGATGCTCGGCGTCACGCTCTTCGGCCTGATGCTGACGCCCGTGTTCTACGTAGTGTTGCGGACGCTGGCGGGCGGCAAGATTCACGTCGCGCAAAAGGACTCGCCGCATCTCGTCGCGCATACGACGGATGCATGATGGAGAAAATGATAATGACAAGGTTTGAACAGATGCGCGGCGCGGGCCGCGCGGCGGCGAGCGCGTTGCTGATGCTGCTGTTGGCGGCGTGCTCGGTCGAGCCGACGTATCACCGGCCCGACGCGCCGACTCCCGTCGCGTTCAAGGAAGCGCCCGTATCGGCAGCGACGACGGATGCGGCATCGGCTCCCGCTGCGGCATTGCCCGCCAGCGAAGCCGGCACGTGGAAGCCTGCGCAGCCGAATGAAGAAGCGCAGCGCGGCGAATGGTGGGCGGTCTTCGGCGATACGACGCTGAACGAGCTGGAGAAGCAGGCGGCCGATGCGAACCAGGATCTGAAGGCGGCCGCCGCGCGCGTGCAGCAATCGAGAGCGCTGACGCAGGCGGCGCGTGCCGACTGGTTCCCGTCGATCGATGCGGGCTTCGGGCCGACGCGCGAACGTCTGTCGCCCGCTTCGCAGAATCTGCCGAACGACGCGCACGTGCCGACGCAAACGCTCTGGCGCGCGCAGGCGACGGCATCGTACGAGGTCGATCTGTTCGGCCGCGTCAGTTCGAACGTGAACGCGGCGCGCGCCGACCAGGCGCAAAGCGAAGCGCTGTTCCGCTCGGTGCAGCTCGCGTTGCAGGCGGATGTCGCGCAGAACTACTTCCAGTTGCGCGAGTTCGATACGCAGCTGAGCCTGTATCGTCAGACCGTGTCGCTGCGCGAGGATGCGCTGAAGCTCGTCGAGCGCCGCTTCAAGGAAGGCGACATCAACGAGCTGGACGTCTCGCGCGCGCGCAACGAACTGGCGACGGCGCGCGCCGATGCCGTCGGCGTCGCGCGTCAGCGCGCGGCGTCCGAGCACAGCCTCGCGATCCTGCTCGGCAAGCCGCCCGCCAACTTCTCATTCCCCGAGACGCCGCTCGCGCCCGTGATGGCGCGCGTGCCGGCAGGCTTGCCGTCGGCGCTGCTGGAGCGCCGTCCCGACATCGCGGCGGCCGAGCGCGCGATGGCTGCCGCGAATGCGCGTGTCGGTCTCGCGAAATCGGCGTTCTTCCCGAAGCTCGACATCACGGGTGCGTTCGGGTTCGAGTCGGCGACGCTCGGCGATCTGTTCCAGTGGTCGAGCCGAGCGTTCCTGCTCGGACCGTTCGCGGGCACGGCGCTGACCGTGCCGATCTTCGACGGCGGCCGGCGCAAGGCGAATCTGGCGAACGCGCGCGCGAAGTATGACGAGGACGTCGCGTCGTATCGTCAGCAGGTGCTCGTTGCGTTCCGCGAGGTCGAGGACAATCTGTCGGATCTGCGTCTGCTCGGCGATCAGACGCGCGAGCAGACGGACGCCGTCAATGCATCGCAGCGCGCCGCGCATCTTTCGCAGACGCAGTATCAGGAAGGGCAGGTCAGCTATCTCGACGTGATCGACGCGCAGCGGCAGGTGCTGCAATCGCAGTTGCAGTTGAGCCATCTGTCGGGCACGCAAGCGGTGTCGACGGTGAACCTCATACGCGCGCTCGGCGGCGGGTGGGGCGACGTGAAGACGGATGTCGGCAGCGCGGATGCAAAGGAGCAAGTCGCGAAGCAGTAAGCGGCGCCTGTTGTTTGATGCAGCGGACCCTTCGCGGTCCGCTTTTTTTTCGTTTGCTCGCGGATGAGCGGAGTGCCGCCCCTGATGGGACGCCGCCGCCTGTTTCTTTGTACACTTGGAGCCGTTTCGCGGCACCGTCGGGCACGACCAGTTGCCAGCCACGCTCGCCATGCCGCTGGTCATTCACCGCGAGGTTATCGGCTTTGCAGTTCAAACTTCCTGCTACAGCAACCGCACCGTTCTGCCCGTCCGAGGTGCAGGGCACCGTCGCCGTCTCGCGGTCCGCGCCGTTGTGGAAAAAGCTCTTCCAGTTCGCGGGCCCCGGCCTGCTGGTGTCGATCGGCTACATGGACCCGGGCAACTGGGCCACCGATATCGAAGCCGGGTCGCGCTACGGCTACAGCCTGCTGTTCGTGGTCGTGCTGTCGAGCCTGTCCGCGATGGTGCTGCAATGCCTGAGCATGCGGCTCGGCATCGCGACGGGCCGCAATCTCGCGGAGCTTTCGCGCACGCGTTACTCGCCCGGCGTCGCGCGCATTCAATGGCTGCTTGCCGAGCTGTCGATCGTCGCGTGCGATCTCGCCGAAGTGCTCGGCGGCGCGCTCGCGTTTCATCTGCTGTTCAAATGCTCGCTGACGGTCGGCGTGATCCTCACTGCGTTCGATACGCTGATCGTGCTAGGTCTCAAGGGCAAGAACTTCCGCGATCTCGAAGCGATCATGCTCGCGCTGATCGCGACCATCGGCATCGGCTACGTGATCCAGCTGGCGCTCGTGAAGCCGCACTGGCCATCCGTGGTAGCGGGGCTTGCGCCGTCGTGGCAGGCGCTCAGCGAGCGCGAGCCGCTTTATCTCGCGATCGGCATTCTCGGCGCGACGGTGATGCCGCATAACCTGTATCTGCATTCATCGGTTGTGCAGACGCGCGCCGTCAAACGCGATCGCGAAGGTCTCGCCGGCGCGATCTCGCTGTCGCGGCTCGACACGATCGTCGCGCTCTTTCTCGCGCTGCTGATCAACGCGGCGATCCTGATCCTCGCGGGCGCTGCGTTTCATTCGACGGGGCACACGGCCGTCACCGAAATCGAGGACGCGTACCGGCTGCTCGCGCCCATCGTCGGCACGGGTTTCGCGGCCGTGCTGTTCGCGATCACGCTGCTCGCGTCAGGGCAGAGCTCGACGTTCACGGGCACGGTCGCGGGGCAGGTGATCATGGAAGGCTTTCTGCAACTGAAGATTCCGTGCTACCAGCGGCGCTTCATTACGCGCGCGCTGGCGCTGATCCCCGCGCTCGTCGGCGTGCAGATGCTCGGTAACGGCGCGGTCGGCCAGCTGCTCGTTGCGAGCCAGGTCGTATTGAGCCTGCAGTTGCCGTTCGCGCTGTATCCGCTGATCCGCATGACCGACGACCGCGCGCTGATGGGCGAATTCGCGAACCGGCTGCCGACGCGCATCGTCGCGTGGGCGCTCTTCGTGGTGATCAGCGCGGCGAACCTGTGGCTCGTGGTGCAGACGTTCGGCCTCGCCGGATGACGACGCAAAACGTGAGGGCGCAAAAGCCGAAGGCATGAAAAAAAGCCGGTCTCGAGAGACCGGCTTCAACGTGATGCGTAGCTTCGGATGGACTGTGCGTTGCGGACGCTAGGCCGCCAATGCGGCTTCCTCGACGACCTGTTCCTCGGGCGGAGCGATCTCGACGATCTGCGGCACGGGCGCGGCTTCGCGCAGCGCCTCGCGCTTCGCGGCTGCGGCCTTCTTCGTCTTGCCCGCGCGCGACGGCGGCTGGCACGCGCCGCACACGACGTTGTGCTGCAGGTCGTGCATGTGCGCGACGAACTTGCCGGTGCAACGGCAGCAGCGCGTGAGTTGCAGGATGTCGGCGTCGAAGAAACGCACGAGCGTCCATGCGCGCGTCAGATCGAGGACGGGCTCCGTCTCGCTATGACGGCAATGTTCCAGATACAGACGATAACCCTTGGTCAGCGCATCCAGATGCGAGCAGCGCGCTTCGTTCTTCAGGAACAGGTACGTGTTGTAGAAGAGCGAGGCGTGAATGTTCGCGAGCCACGTCATGTACCAGTCGGCCGAGAACGGCAGCATGCCCTTCGGCGGCGATACGCCCTTGACCTCGCGGTACAGGCGGATCATCCGGTCGCGCGACAGCGTCAGCTCGCTTTCGAGCACCTGCATGCGCGCGCCCAGTTCGATCAGCGCGATCGCGCGGAATACTTCCTGCGCGTCTTCGGTGAGGCTCTTTTTCTGCATGGCAGTCCTCTGCGGGTTAAGCGAACTGCTCTGCGGGCTGCCCCGCCAGCAGGATCGCGGCATGCGTCGATGCCACTTCTGCGTTGCGGGACGTGTGCGTCAACGCCGACAGCATCGTGTGGTCGTTGAAGCGGAAGAAGCACAAAAGCTGATCGGAACTGGCCAGCTTGACGATCTGCGCGAGCGACAGCCCGGCAAGAATATCGGCCAGCTCCGACGACAAGCCCAGACGGAACATCCCGACTGCCTTGTCCTCGCGCAACATGCGTTGTGCGAGCATGATGTAAGACAAATTGATCTCGCGGATAGAATCCAGCGTCTCGCTGCTACGGTCCATTTTCTCTGTTTCCGAAGCCCCGAATTACTTATGCCGGCTTACGCCGTTTTGGTCTTATGCCCCCGCCGGACACTGAAGATCTCCGGCGTCAAGTTGAGTGCAGATACAACAGCCAATCTTTGATACAGGACGTTACATTTCGTAACAGCTTGGGCGGAATTGTATGAACAGGTTTTACAAAAATCAATCCCTGTCTCAAAAAAAAGATACGACAAAACAACGGTAATTTCGGTAACTCTTTCATGTCGTCGTCATAATCGGCTGATAGCGCGAAAACGTTTGCCGTGGACCGCCCGCAAACCCTTATGAGACAAGGTGTTGAGCAATTTCTTCCGATTTGCTCGCGCGTCGTCCGTTATCCGTGCTTATGCGAAATCGATATGAATTTTGGAAAGCAGAGAGAAAGAAACCGCAAAACCGGCAGGTAAAAAATACGCTGCCGGATGGCGGTTCAGGGATAACCCGAGATGTAACAAAAACAGGCGGAAGGCAGTTACAAATCCGGGGATTTTGTAACCGGTTTGGACGAACCCTGTTACAGAATTCGGTGAAAGTTTGCAGCAGGTCAGCAGCCGGTCGGGCGGACGCGTTCGACTTCGAGTCCGAAAACGGGGCGCAGGCGCGTGCCGATCACGTTGCCCGCGAACGCGGCGGCGAGCCACAGCCAGCCATGCAAGCTGCCTGACACGATGCCGCTGAAATAAGCGCCGATATTACAACCATAGGCCAGGCGGGCCCCGTAGCCGAGCAGCAGGCCGCCGGCGACGGCCGCGACGAGCGAGCGTGCGGGCAGCCGCCAGACAGGCGCGTAGCGGCCGGCCAGAGCCGCCGCAGCCATCGCGCCGAGGATGATCCCCGCATCCATCACACTCGTCACATCGCGGGTGACGGGCGCCGCGAGCGCCGCCGCATTCGCATGGGCGTTCCAGTACGGCCAGTTGGCGACGTCGATGCCCGCCACCAAAAAGAGCTTCGCGCCCCACAGCGCGAATGCCGACGTCACCCCCCACGGACGGCCCGACAGCGCGAGCGTCGCGAAGTTGAGCAGCGCGAGCGCGATCGCACCCGCGAACAACGGCCACGGCCCGTGCAGTCACGGCGATGCGCTGGCGGCGCGCAACGGCTCGTCGACGAGTCGCCCGTGACGGCGCCGCTCGATCGCGACGGTCAGCGCGGCGATCGCCGCGAAGATCGCCAGGTTGATCGCGATGGCCCAGCCCGCGCCGAGCGTCGTCACGAGCGAAGTCGGCTTGAGCGACGGCAGCGCGGTCCAGAACGGCATATGCGCGGTCGCAACGACGGAACCGACGACGAACGCGGCGAGCGTCACGAGCATGCGGGTGCTGCCGCCGCCGACGGTATACAGCGTGCCCGACGCGCATCCGCCGCCGAGCTGCATGCCGATGCCGAACATGAACGCGCCGACTACGACGGACGTGCCCGCCGGCGATACCAGGCCCGCAACGGGATGGCCGAACAGCGACCCCGCCGACAGCGCCGGGAAGAACAGCAGCACGCCGATGGCGAGCATCAGCATCTGCGCGCGCAGGCCCGCGCCGCGGCCGTCGGCGACGAACACGCGCCACGCCGACGTGAAGCCGAACGCCGCGTGATACAGCGACATGCCGAGCAACGCGCCGACTGCATAGAGGGCCGCCTGGCGGCCGCTGACGGTATGCGCGAGATAGACCGCGCCGAGCGCGATCAGGAGGAGGGAGAAGGCGAGCGGCTTCGGATTGATGTCAAAGCGGCGCGGAAGCGGTGTAGCGAGATCGGACATGAGAAACGTTGGACGAGCGTGTGAGTCGTACAGTGCGGTGCAGTGCGCGCGCGCCGTGCTGGGCGGCATGGCGCCGCGACCCGTGTTGATGGAAATGCGGCCTCGTCTGCGTGCTTGCAACTGAAGCGCGACGGAAGCTCAACCGAAGCTCAACCGAAGCTCAACCGAAGCTCAACCGAAGCTCAACCGAAGCTCAACCGAAGCTCAACCGAAGCTCAACCGAAGCTCAACCGAAGCTCAACCGAAGCTCAACCGAAGCTCAACCGAAGCGCGACCGAAGGCCAGTGGAAAAACATATCACGTTAAGCCTGATGATGCCGAGCGCGCCTCGTCCCCCTATAGCGGCTCTGAATAGAGGCACGCGAGCGCTCGCAGCGGCGCAGATGCATGCCCGCGCACTCAAGTTGCGTCATGAAAGATGATGCCTAGCGTGTGCCGATGGCCAGCGTGCAGCCGGCTCACACCATGGCGCATGTTCACGCGATACGCGCCGCGCGTGCCCTGCACGGGCCGGTGATGCACGGCGAACAGCACGGCATCGCCCTTGCGCAGCGGCACGACTTCGACGCGCGACTGCATCCGCGGACGCTGCTCCGTCAACACGAACTCGCCGCCCGTGAAGTCCTTGCCGGGCTCGGACAGCAGGATCGCGAGCTGGATCGGGAAGACGTGCTCGCCGTACAGGTCCTGATGCAGGCAGTTGAAGTCACCCGCCGCGTACTGGAGGATCAGCGGCGTCGGACGCGACTGGCCCGCTTCGTGGCAGCGTCGCAGGAAGGCGGCATGTGTCGGCGGATAGCGCACGTCGATGCGTAGCGTCTGGTTCCATCCGTTCGCGATGGGCGCGAGACGCGGATAGATCGCCGTGCGCAACGCCCCGACGACATCGGGCAACGGATAGCCGTAGTACTTGTATTCGCCGCGTCCGAAGCCGTGCCGCGCCATCACGACGCGGCTGCGGTACAGGTCGTCGCGCGTGTAGAGCGCGCTGAGCGTGTCGCACTCGTCGGCGCGCAGCAAGTCTTGCAGCATCGCGCAGCCGTGCGTGTCGAGCTCGCCTGCGGCGCGCGTCCAGTCGATTGCGTCGATGCGCGGCCCGATCGACTGAGCCGTGGCGATCGCGGGCGCGGGGCTGGGCGCGTCGTTGCGCGTGGCCTTGTGTGCGGGCTTGCGCGCGTTGTTGTCCGGCGGCGTGTCGAGGTCGAACAGCGCGGCTTGTGTGTCGAATGAGGCTTCCTGCATGAGCGGCTCCGTGACGGCTTTTGCCGTGTCCATGCCGCTTAGTCTACGCAGACGGGCGTCCGCAAACACTCCGGGTCTTGCTCTGTTATTCGCCAGCGTTATTCGCCTGCGAGTGGCGCCGATACGTCGATGAACCGCACCATCAGATCGGCGTCGTGATACGTGCCGTCGACATAGAGCGCATCAGGTTCGCATCCATACACGCGAAAGCCGAGCGATGCGTACAGTGCGCGGGCGGACGCGTTCGCGCTCGTGACGAGCAGCGCGATCTGCCGCAGTCCGTCGATCTGCGCGGCGCGCGTGAGCAGCTCCGTCAACAGCGCGCGTCCGACGCCCTGTCCCGCCGCTTCGTCCGCGACGTACATGCCGATCACGAAGCCCTTGTGCCGTTCCTTCTGCCGCGTCTCGCACATCAGTCCGACGGTGCCGACGAGCGCGCCATCCGTCGACGAAAACGCACCCAGCAGAAAGTTGCCGGGCGCCGCATGCGTGCCGGCGAGCATCGCGTCGTGCTGCGACGGGCCGCGCTCGACCGCTTCGTCGTAGCTTTGCCCGAACGCGGCGGGATGCGCCTTCAGCCCGCGCAGACGCAGCGCAAAAAACGCGTCGCGATCGGCGGGGCCCAGCAGGCGAATCGTGACCTCCGAAACCATGCGCGGCCCTCAGGAAGTCGCGGCGACGGACGCCGCGCGCGCATCCGCGAACTTGCGCAGCGCTTCGCCCGTTTGCGGATCGGCGGGGAAGAACGCCTCGATCGCCAGTTCCGACAGCGTCACGTCGACGGGCGTGCCGAACACGGTCGTCGTGCTGAAGAACGACAGCACGCCGAGTTCCGTGCGCAGGCGCAGCGGCACGGCGATCTGCTCGAGCGTGCAGGCGTGGCTCTCGTCGGCGGGCTCGGCGTTCGGCGGCGTCGGGTAAGCGGCGAGCTCGTCGTAGAGCGCGGCGAGCGCCGAGTCGGCGCTCACGTCGATCTGCCGCTGCAGGCGCGACAGCAGGTGCGCGCGCCATGCATGCCAGTTGGCGATCTGCGACGCGATGCCGTCCGGATGCATCGAAAGACGCAGCGCGTTGACGGGCGCTTCGAGCAGCGCGGGCTTCGCGCTCGTCAGCAACGGCGCGAGCGCGCTGTTCGCGGCGACGATCGTCCAGTGCCGGTCGACGGCCGCGGCCGGGAAGGGCTCGTGACCCTTGAGCACGAGATCGACGGCTTCGCGCGCCGCACCCAGTTGCGGATCGCTCAGCTGACGCTCGCGGTAGAGCGGCGCGTAACCGGCCGCGACGAGCAGCGCATTTCGCGAGCGCAGCGGCACGTCGAGCCGCTCGGCGAGATGCATGACCATCTCGCGGCTCGGCAGCGCGCGGCCCGATTCGACGAAGCTCAGATGGCGCGTCGAAATGTCGGCTTCCGAGGCGAGCAGCAACTGGCTCATCCGGCGACGCTGACGCCACTCGCGCAGCATGTCGCCGACGGTGCGGCTCATCGGGGGAGCGCCGGACGGCGCGCGGAGGGGGGCGGTGATCGTGTCCATGCCGACGATGATAGCCAAAGCGCGCCACGATTCCATTACCCGTGAGGTAATGTGCGCGCCGCGCATGAGTGGCCTGCGAGTCCGGCCCGCGGCTCAAGATGGCGCGCCCCGATCGCTGACGCGCGCAAACGCGGTCATACTGGAGACCCTTGCTACCGTCGCGGAGGCGAACATGTGGGACAAGATCGAGCACAACGGACGTGAAGTCTGGGTCCTCCCTGTCACGGCCTATGGGCCGCCCGTGCCGGAAACCGTGTGGCACTACATCGGCTACGTTTGCCGGCATGGCGCGGATGCGCATCTGGAAGGGCAAAGCCAGCGCTTTCAGGAACTCGTCGCGACGTTCCGCAGCGAAGAAGAGGCCCGCGAAGCCGGGTATGACGAGGGCCGGCGGCTCGCTGACGGACTTTCCGGTGCGAAGGGCTAGCGCGCCGTCCGCAAAGCTTCACATCTTTCCCACCGCACCAGTGTCCGTCAACGATGCTGGTGCCGAGCGATCATTACCTCCCGCGTAATCGACTCGCGTACGTTCATCGACGAATCTTCAGTCCGAGGCCGCCGCCAACATGATGCACGCGGCGCACGTCTCGACCCTCCACCGACTGAAGGAGTCTCTGATGAACGCGCATACCGCACTGATCGACCGTTACTTCGACGCCTGGAACGAAACCGACGCCGGCCGCCGCCGCGAGCTGATCGCGGCGGCGTGGGCGAAGGACGCCGCTTACGCCGATCCCCTGCTGACGGGCGACGGACACGACGGCATCGACGCGATGATTCGCGCCGTCCATGAGCGCTTTCCTCATCACACGTTTCGCCGCACGACGCAGGTCGACGGCTTCGCGAACCGTCTGCGCTTCTCGTGGGAACTGCTGACGCCGTCGGGTGCTTCGATCGTGAAGGGCTCGGACTTCGGCGTCGTCGATGCGGCCGGGCGGCTGCAGGCCGTCACGGGCTTTCTCGACGAGGCGCCTGGCGCCGCGTGACGTGTTATCTGAGGCGTTACCTGACGCGTTACCGTCCGTCCCGCGCACACAAGAGGAGAAAAATCATGCATGAGCCTGCCGTCACGTCGAACCCCGCCGCGTACGAACGCGTGCAGGACGCAATCGATACGGCATCGGGCGTCGTCGCCGGATTCGCGCTGCTCGCGGGCACCCGCGCGTTCACGTTCATCGCGCTTGTCGCGTGGCGCGAGCCCGTGCTCGGCGGCGCGGGGCTCATGCTGCTCGCGCTCGTCGGCTGGATCAGATGGTGCTGGCGCGGCGACGTGCGGCCGGCGTAGGGCGTCGCGTACAATCGATCCCTCCGTCCCCTCGCGCAGCGACGCGCTGCGCCGAAGCGCTGCATCATGAATCACGATATCGCCCAACGGCTCGCAGACGCGCAGCAGAAGTTCACGGCCGGCCATTTCGACGGAGCCGCTGCGCTGCTGCACGACATTCTGTCGATCGAGCCGGATCACAACGAGGCGCTCGAAGCGCTCGGTTACGTCGCCGCGAAACAGGGCGATTACGCGCGCGCCGCGGACTATGCGATGCGTGCCGCGCAACCTGCATCGACGAATGCGCAGCAACTGCATTTCGCCGCGCACCTTTGCCAGATGGCCGGGCGTCACGCGGATGCCGTCATGCTGTTCGATCGCGTTCTCGCCGCTTATCCCGATCACGCCGAAGCGCTGCATGGCGCGGCGATGTCGCTCGTGCAAACGGGCGATCACGAGGGCGCGCTGCAATACCTCGCGCGGCTCACGCAGCGCTATCCGCGATCCGCGGAGGCGCACTACAACCGAGGCACGCTTCTCGGCCAGATGGAGCGCCATGAAGAAGAACTCGCGGCATATCGTCAGGCGATCGCGCTGAAGCCGAATTTCGTGCGCGCCCATGTGAACCTCGGCGTCGCGCTGCGCGATCTGCATCGCTTCGACGAAGCGTTGCAGCAGTTCAAGAAGGCCTTGTCGATCGACCCCAACGATGCGGGCGCGCGCACCAACCGCGCACAGACCAATCTGCTGCTCGGCGAATTCGAGCATGGCTGGCGCGAGTACGAGTGGCGCTGGCTCGACGGCACGATGAGCCACGGCCTGCCCGACGCAACGCTGTGGACGGGCAAGCAGCCGCTCGAACACAAGACCGTGCTCGTGCATGGCGAGCAGGGCTACGGCGATACGCTGCAGTTCATCCGCTTCGTCGACCGCTTGAGCGCGAAAGGGGCGCGGGTCATCGTGCGCGTTCAGGACGCATTGCTGCCGCTGTTGCACGGCTATCCGGGCGCAGCGGACGTGATCGGCGAAACGGCGCCGCTGCCCGCGTTCGACTATCACATTCCGATGCTGAGCCTCGGGTTTGCGCTCAAGATTCGCGAGGCCCATTTCGTCGGCGAGAGTCCGTACGTTCACGCAGATCAGCAGTGGGTCGAGCAATGGGACGACGTGTTCAGGCAAGGCGGTACCAGACTGCGCGTCGGTATCGTGTGGTCGGGCAGCCGCACGCATCTGAACGACCGCAACCGTTCGATTCCGCTTGAGCAACTGTCGCCGCTGTTCGATGCGAATGCGCAGTTCGTCTCGCTGGTGAAGGACGTGCGCGACATCGATCGCGCGGGCATCGACGAGCTCGTGCAGCGCGGGGTGTTACGCGACGTGTCCGATCGCCTGACGACGTTCGCGGACACGGCCGCGCTCGTCACGCAACTCGATCTCGTGATCTCCGTCGATACGGCCGTCGCGCATCTCGCCGGCGCGCTCAGCAAGCCCGTATGGCTCGCGTTGCCGTTTACGCCCGACTGGCGCTGGCAACTGAATCGCGACGACAGTCCGTGGTATCCGCACATGCGCCTCTTCCGTCAGTCGAAGCGCAACGACTGGAGCGACGTCGTGCAGAGTCTGCAAGCGGCGTTAGAAGCGCGGGCCTAAATGCAGTGCGATCGCGCATCGCGGGCATAAAAAAAAAGCGCTTTGAACTGCACTCAAAAGTTGGACGCGAATCCAAACTTTAGCGTGCAGTTCACTCGCGAGTGCTCCGTTTTCGTTCATCCATTCATTCAGGCAAACGCGTTAGCCCAGCTTCACGTCGATGCGCCGGGGCTGCGCCTGCTCGCGTCGCGGAATGACGAGCTTCAGCACGCCGTCCTTCAGATTCGCTTCGATCTTCGACGTGTCGAAGTCGTCGCTGATCGTGAAGCGCCGCGCGAAAAACGGTGCGCGCACTTCCGCATGCGAGAGCCGTACGTTCGCAGGCGCGGGCACCGCCGATTCGCCTTCGATCGTCAGACTGCCGTCATGCACGCGCACGTCGAGCTTGTCCTTCGACACGCCGGGCAGATCCGCCCATAGTGTCACCGCCTTGCTGTCCTCGACGATATCGACGGGCGGCGTGAGCGTCACGCGGCGTTCCTGCTCGCGTGCGCCGTTGCGGGTCACTGCGCTGTCGTCGCGCTGGGTCACTTGAGTGTTGTCGCTCATGATTTCACCTCGCTTATTGAACCGTGATCGCGCGCGGCTTCGACGCTTCGCGCTTGCCGACCGTGATCAGCAGACAGCCATCGACGTAGCGCGCCTGCACGTTGTCGGGGTCCGCCTGCTGCGGCAATTCGACGACGCGGCGAAACGTGCCGTTGAAGCGCTCCTGCGCATAAGCGCGGGCGCCTTCGTCCGACGCGGCGCGCGCTGACGGACGCTCGCCTGCGATCGTCAGCAGGCCCTTGTCGATCGACAGTTCGAGCTTCGACGGATCGATGCCGGGCGCGAACGCAACGATTTCGATCGCATCGTCGGTCACGCCGATATTAAGGCTCGGAAACGCACCGAGACGGCTCGAACGGATGCTGGACGGAAACGCGCCGAAGCGGCTCGACATGTGCCGCTGCAAGCGGTCGAGTTCGGCGAACAGGTCGGTTCCGAAGTAATAGTCACTCATGGTCGCTCTCTCCTCTGAGCGGCAAGACATTCCGGGCTGAATGCCTGTCGTGCCGCGACGAACGAAGTGGATACGTGCAGTGCCCGTCACGTCGACGCGGCGTCTGCCTGGTGATCGATAAATAGGAAGCCTCTGCAAATTTTCAAGCGCGATTTCTGCAAAAATCAGTCCCTTGAAAAGCGCATCGGGCGGCCTCATCTGGCGGCGCCGCGGCGGCTACCGGGCCGAAACCGATCTGGATGGCAACGGGCGAGAGTCCCATCAACTGACGATTCCCGTCTCGCCGCATTTGGTTGTCACGCTTCGTCGCGATGCGCGGCACAGACGCAAGCCCCCGTTCGCTGTGTCGCGCTGAACGGCGAAGTGGCGTGCGGCGTCGTCGCGTGCTCGATCGACGAGCAGCGCGTCAGCACATGCCGCGAGTTCGAATTTGATGAGGACGAGTGCAACGACGCGCGGCACTGCCATGGATCGCCTGCGATCGAAAGCGTCGCGGCGTGAGCGCGGCCTGGTCTGTTGCCTTCGCTGTTATCCGCGCTGTTATCGCGTCTGTTACGCCGCCTGCGCGCGGCGCGAATTTCTCACTATCCAGGCGAGCCGCCCGCCCTGGTGAAAACACCAACGCCTTCCGTCGACGACCGCCGAAGCGCCGCCAGTCGGCGCTTTCGCCGCTTCGCGCGACATTTCACCCGTTCCATCGCGCACGGAAACAATCATAACGACGCTTGTTAGAATCCTATCAAGCGATGTACGATGGCTGCGAATAAACCATCAGCCGTTGCTGTGCATTGCACAAACCTGCGGACGTCTCATGCCTGAACTTTCCATGCCTTCGTCGGTGGTCGCGTTGCGGCGCGCAGCCCGCGTTCATCCCGTGCGCAATCCCGGCGTGCCTTTCGACCTCGCGTGGCTCGACGGGCTGCGCGTGAACCAGTCGGCCGTCGAGCGCCGCACGGCGACGCTCGGCGCGCGCCGCACGGTGAAGAAGGATGCGCAGGCCGCGTGGCTGCTGAAGGCCGTCACCTGCATCGACCTCACGACGCTCAGCGGCGACGACACGGAAGGCCGCGTGCGCCGTCTGTGCGCGAAAGCGAAGCAGCCGGTGCGCGACGACCTTCTCGCGGCGCTCGGCGTGCCGCCGCGCAGCATCACGACGGGCGCCGTGTGCGTGTACCACCGCTATGTCGCCGCCGCCGTCGATGCGCTCGCGGGCAGCGGCATTCCTGTGGCCGCCGTGTCGACGGGCTTTCCCGCCGGCCTCGTTCCGCATCCGCTGAAGCTGAAGGAGATCGAGGCATCGGTGGCCGACGGCGCGCAGGAGATCGATATCGTCGTCACGCGCGAACATGTGCTGACGGGCAACTGGCAGGCGCTCTACGACGAAGTGCGCGACTTTCGCGCCGCATGCGGCGAAGCGCATCTGAAGGCGATTCTCGCGACGGGCGATATCCAGACGCTGTCGAACGTTGCACGTGCATCGATGGTCTGCATGATGGCGGGCGCCGACTTCATCAAGACGTCGACGGGCAAGGAGGGCGTGAACGCCACGCTCGACGTGTCGCTCGTGATGGCGCGCATGATCCGCGAATACCACGCGCGCACGGGCATCCTGATCGGCTTCAAGCCCGCGGGCGGCGTTTCGAACGCGAAGACGGCGCTGTCGTATCAGATCCTGATGAAAGAAGAACTGGGCCGTCCGTGGCTCGAACCCGAACTGTTCCGCATCGGCGCATCGAGCCTTCTCGCCGATATCGAACGCCAGCTCGAGCATCACGCGACTGGCCGCTATTCCGCCTTCAACCGTCACCCCGTAGCCTGAGCAGACCGATCCCATGAGCGTAGCCGAGTATTTTTCTTCGATGGAGTACGGTCCCGCACTCGAGGACGATCAGCCCGCGCGCACGTGGCTCGCGCAGCACGACGCGACGTTCGACCATTTCATCGACGGCGGATGGCGCGCGCCCGCTGCAAGCGAGCGCTTCCCGACGCATGAGCCGGCGACGGGCGAACTGCTTGCGCATGTCGCGCAAGGCGACGCCATCGACATCGACGCCGCCGTCGCCGCCGCGCGCGCCGCGCAGCCCGCTTGGTCCGCGCTCGGCGGCGCGGGACGCGCGCGGCATCTGTACGCGCTGTCGCGAATGATGCAGCGTCACAGCCGGCTCTTTGCCGTGCTCGAAGCGCTCGACAACGGCAAACCGATCCGCGAGACGCGCGATATCGACATCCCGCTCGTCGCTCGGCACTTTCTGCATCACGCGGGCTGGGCGCAGTTGCAGGACAGCGAGTTCGCGAGCTTCGCGCCGCTCGGCGTGATCGGCCAGATCGTGCCGTGGAATTTCCCGCTGCTGATGCTCGCGTGGAAGATCGCGCCCGCGATTGCGACGGGCAATTGCGTCGTGCTGAAGCCGGCCGAATACACGCCGCTCACGGCGCTGCTGTTCGCCGAACTCGCGCATCGCGCGGGGCTGCCGAAGGGCGTGCTGAACGTCGTCACGGGCGACGGGCGCACGGGCGCGGCGCTCGTCGATCATCCCGGCGTCGACAAGATCGCGTTCACGGGCTCGACGGAAGTGGGCCGGCTGATCCGCGCGGCCACGGCGGGCTCGGGCAAGTCGCTGACGCTCGAACTCGGCGGCAAGTCGCCGTTCATCGTGTTCGACGATGCGGACCTCGATGGTGCCGTCGAAGGCGTCGTCGACGCGATCTGGTTCAACCAGGGGCAGGTGTGCTGCGCGGGCTCGCGTCTGCTGGTGCAGGAAGGCGTCGAGGCGCGCTTCATCGACAAGCTCAAGCGCCGCATGGCGACGCTGCGGATCGGGCCGTCGCTCGACAAGTGCATCGATGTCGGCGCGATCGTCGACAAGGTTCAGCTCGAACGCATCGAGTCGCTGGTCGAAACGGGCCGCCGCGAAGGTTGCATGATCTACCAGTCGCCCGAAACAGGCATGCCCGCCGACGGCTGCTTCTATCCGCCGACGCTCGTCACGGGCGTCGCGCCCGCGTCGACGCTCGCGCAGGAAGAAATCTTCGGCCCCGTGCTCGTGACGATGACGTTCCGCACGCCCGATGAAGCCGTCGCGCTCGCGAACAACACGCGCTACGGGCTCGCCGCGAGCATCTGGAGCGAGACGATCGGCCGCGCACTCGACATCGCGCCGCGTCTCGCGTGCGGCGTCGTGTGGGTCAACGCGACGAACCTGTTCGACGCGGCGGTGGGCTTCGGCGGCTATCGCGAGTCGGGCTATGGACGCGAAGGCGGCCGCGAAGGCATCTACGAATATGTGAAGCCGAAGGTGTGGCTCGCGCTGGAAGAACGGCTGCCCGTGCAGCGCGCATGCGCCGCGTCGGATGCGCATGAAGTGCCGCTTCGCGAGTCGAGTCAGGCGGGCGCGTTCGCAATCGACCGCACCGCGAAGCTCTTCATCGGCGGCAAGCAGGCGCGGCCCGACAGCGGCTATTCGCTGGCCGTCTACGGACCCGATGGCGCCGTCGTCGGCGAAGTCGGCGACGGCAATCGCAAGGACATTCGCAATGCCGTCGCGGCGGCGCGCGGCGCGCAGAAGTGGTCGCAGGCGACCGCGCACAACCGCGCGCAAGTGCTCTACTATCTCGCCGAAAATCTTGCGGTGCGCGCGGATGAATTCGCGCATCAACTGGTCGTTCGCACGGGCGCCGGCGAAACGTCTGCGCGCCGTGAAGTGGACGCCTCGGTGACGCGCCTCTTCACGTACGCTGCGTGGGCCGACAAGTTCGACGGCGCGGTGCATGCGCCGCCGTTGCGCGGCGTCGCGCTCGCGATGAACGAGCCGCTCGGCGTGATCGGCGTCGCATGCCCGGACGAGGCGCCGCTGCTGTCGTTCATCTCGCTGGTGTCGCCCGCGCTCGCGATGGGCAACCGCGTCGTCGTCTTGCCGAGTTCGTCGAGTCCGCTTACAGTGACCGACTTCTATCAGGTCGTCGAGACGTCGGACGTGCCCGCAGGCGTGCTCAACATCGTGACGGGCGAACGCGGCCCGCTGCTGTCGGCGCTTGCGAAACATGACGACGTCGATGCGCTGTGGTGCTTCGGCTCCGCGAAGGATTCGGCGCTGGCCGAACGCGAGTCGGTCGGCAACCTGAAGCGCACGTTCGTCGATCATGGCCGCGCGTTCGACTGGTTCGACGCATCGAGCGAAGGCCCGGCGTTCCTGCGGCAGGCAACACAAGTGAAGAACATCTGGATACCGTACGGCGACTGATCGCTTGCCAATCGTTTTCTGATCGCTAGACAAAGCGACAGCGCGCCAACCGAAAACGGAGGAGACAACGTGCTGAAGAATCTGGACCCGCTGTTGAACGCCGATGTGCTGCACGCGCTGCGCGCGATGGGCCACGGCGATGAAGTCGTGATCTGCGACGCGAACTTTCCCGGCGACTCCGTTGCACGCGAAACCATTACGGGCAAGCTGCTGCGGCTCGACGGCGTCGATGCGCCGCGCGCGATTCGCGCCGTGCTTTCGGTGCTGCCGCTCGATACGTTCGTCGACGATCCGGCGCTGCGCATGGAAGTGGTCGGCGAGCCAAACACGATTCCCGCCGTGCAGCGCGAAGCGCAAGCCGAAGTGAACAACGCGGAAGGGCGCAATGTGCCGTTCGTCGGCATCGAGCGCTTTGCGTTCTATGCGCGCGCGAAGAAAGCGTACTGCGTGATCGCGACGGGCGAGCAGCGCGGCTACGGCTGCTTCGTGTTCAAGAAGGGCGTGCTGCTCGCGCCCGACGCTCCAAAGGAATAACGCCGATGGCCACGCAACAGAAAGAAGGCCGCGTCGTCATTCTCGGCATCTACGTGACCGATCTCACGTTCCGCGCGGACCGCATGCCGCTGATCGGCGAAACGATTGCGGGTTCCGCGTTCAAGATGGGGCCGGGCGGCAAGGGCTCGAATCAGGCCGTCGCGGCGGCGCGCGCGGGCGCCGACGTCGTGTTCTGCACGCGCATCGGCAACGATGCGTTCGGCGCGATCGCGCGTTCGACGTGGGACGCGGAAGGCATCACGGCGCGCGCATCGGTGATCGAGGGGGCATCGACGGGCGCGGCCCACATCTTCGTCGACGACATCACCGGCAAGAACGCGATCATCGTCGCGTCGGGCGCCGCGGGAACCATGAACGCGAGCGACGTCGACGCGATCGAGAAGGACATTGCGTCGGCGCGCGTGTTCGTCACGCAACTGGAGCAGCCCGTTGCCGCCGCGCGGCGCGGACTCGAAGTCGCGCGCAGACACGGCGTGACGACGGTGTTCAATCCCGCGCCCGCGCTGCCGCTCGACGACGGCATCTTTCCGCTGTGCGATTACATCACGCCGAACGAAACGGAGACGGCCGCGCTGACGGGCATCGAGGTCAGCAACGTCGACGACGCGCGCCGTGCCGCCGACGTGCTGCTGGAAAAGGGCGTGCGCAACGTGATCGTGACGCTCGGCGAAGCGGGTGCCTTGCTGCATTCGGCTGAACTGTCGGTGTTCGTGCCGGCGTTCCAGTGCGGGCGCGTGGTGGAAACGGCGGGCGCCGGCGACGGCTTTACGGGTGGCTTCGCAGCGGCGCTTGCGCGCGGCGCGGATGCTGTCGAAGCGACGCGCTTCGGTTGCGCGCTTGCGGGCATTTCGGTGACGCGCCCCGGCACCGCGCCGTCGATGCCGATGCTCGCGGAAGTCAACGCCGTGCTCGCGCAGTCGCGCGATCCGCTTTCAACGCATTGAGCGAGCGCGCCGCTCGCGTGGTGCGCAGTCTGAAGGAGTTCGTTTCGACATGAAGTCCTCGCTTTTCGCTGGCCTCTTTCGCGACCGGCAACTGAACTTTCTGCTCGTCGTCAACGTGCTCGTCGTGCTCGTCGCGACATGGGTATCGCAAGGCCAGTTCGTCTCGCTCGACAATCTTCAGTCGATGGGCGGGCAGCTGCCCGAGCTCGGCCTGCTCGCGCTCGGCATCATGCTGTCGATGGTGTCGGGCAACGGCGGCATCGACCTGTCGGGTGTCGGGCTCGCGAACCTGTCGGGCATGGTCGCGGCGCTGATCGTGCCGAAGTTCATCAGCGGCGACGACTCGCCGATGCTCTACACGGGCGCGTTCTGCGCGATCGTCGTGTGCATGGGGCTGATCGGCGGCTTTCTGAACGGCGTCGTGATCGCGCGGCTGCGCCTGACGCCCATTCTCTGCACGCTCGGCACGCAGCTGCTGTTCACGGGCTGCGCGGTCGTGCTGAGCAACGGCGCGTCGGTGCACGTCGATTATGTCGAGCCGCTGTCGGATATCGGCAATGGCACGTGGTTTCAGGTGCCGATTTCGTTCGTGATCTTCATCGCGGCCGTCGTCGTGCTCGGCTGGGTGCTGCGGCGTAGTCCGTTCGGCTTGCGTCTGTATCTGATGGGCACCAACCCGAAGGCTGCGTTCTACACGGGCATTCCACGCGCGCGGATGCTCATTCTCACGTACACGATGTGCGGCGTACTCGCGTCGCTCGCGGGCCTGATCAGCGTCACGCATACGTCGAGCGCGAAGTGGGACTACGGCAATTCGTATCTGCTGATCGCGATCCTGATCGCGGTGATGGGCGGCGTGAATCCTGCGGGCGGCCATGGCCGCATCATCTGCGTGTTCTTCGCGGCCACGGTGTTGCAGTTCCTGTCGAGTCTGTTCAATCTGCTCGGCGTTTCGCAGTTTTTCGGCGATTGCGCGTGGGGTTTTCTGCTGCTGCTGTCGCTCGCGTTCGCGGGCGGCGAGCGGGTGCGCGCGATCTTCGGCTTTGCGCAGCCGAACCAGAGGCGTTAGCGCGGCATCACCGGTTCAAGCGGACATCGGAGCCCTGGATATCCGCCGGCGTGCACACGCAGACGAAGGGGCAACATCGAAGTGAGACGGGAGTAAGGAGCCGAAGCCCCAACTCCCGTCGATATCGACATCGAACGACCAAAGACAAAGGAGACAAACGCATGAAACTGACTCGACTGAGCGCTGCCCTCGCTGCCGGCGCACTCGCGGTGGGTGTCATCGCTGCCGCGCAGGCCGCGACCAACGAAACGATCGTCACCGTCGTCAAGGTGACGGGCATCAACTGGTTCAACCGGATGGACGAGGGCGTCAAGCAATTCGCGAAGGACAACCCCGGCGTGCAGGCGTATCAGACGGGCCCGGGCCGCGCTGACGCCGCGCAGCAACTGAAGATCATCGAAGACCTGATCGCGAAGAAAGTGACGGCGATTGCGGTCGTGCCGTACGATCCGCCGACGCTCGAACCGGCGCTGAAGAAAGCGATGGATCGCGGCATCAAGGTTGTCACGCATGAAGCGGACAACGCGAAGAACACGATGGTCGACATCGAGGCGTTCGACAACTCCGCGTACGGCGCGGGCCTGAACGAGCGCCTCGCGTCGTGCATGCACGACGACGGCAAGTGGGCCGTGCTGGTCGGCTCGCTCGGCAGCCGCTCGCAGGTGCAGTGGGCCGACGGCGGCATCAACAACGCAAAGGCCAAATACCCGAAGATGAACCTCGTCGAGCCGAAGCTCGAAACGAACAACGACGGCGAGAAGGCCTATGAAGTCGCGAAGGAAGTGCTGCGCAAGCATCCCGATCTGAAGGGCTTCCAGGGCTCGTCGTCGCTGGATGTGATCGGTATTGGCCGCGCCGTCGAGGAAGCGGGCATGCAGGGCAAGATCTGCGTGTACGGCACGGGCCTGCCGACGGAAGCGGGCAAGTTCCTCGAAAGCGGCGCAGTGAACGGCATCGCGTTCTGGGACCCGAAGCTCGCGGGCATCGCGATGAACAAGGTCGCGCAGATGCTGGTCGACGGCAAGACCGTGCAGAACGGCGCCGATCTCGGCATTCCGGGCTATACGAAAGTGACGGTCGAGAAGGGGCCGGGCAAGGGCATCATCGTGCGCGGCCAGGGCTGGGTGAACGTCGACAAGTCGAACTACAAGCAGTACAACTTCTGAGCGCGGCATGACCGCGTGCCGGCTGTCGAACATTAGCCGGCACGCGGCGATATTCATCTGGAGCACGGCTTTCGGCATGAATCAAAACGTTTCCTCCACGCCGTTTTTGCAGGTGGTCGGCGTACACAAGCGCTTCACGGGCGTGCATGCGCTGCGCGGCGTGAGCCTGTCGTTCGAGCGCGGACAGATCTATCACCTGCTCGGTGAAAACGGCTGCGGCAAGAGCACGCTCATCAAGATCATCTCCGGCGCGCAGCCGCCCGATGAGGGCGAACTGATCATCGAAGGCGTGCATCATGCGCGGCTGTCGGCGCTCGAATCGCTCGCGGCGGGCATCGAGACGGTCTATCAGGATCTGTCGCTGCTGCCGAACATGAGCGTCGCGGAGAACGTCGCGCTGACGTCCGAGCTTGCCGAGCACAACGGCCGTCTCACGCGCACGTTCGACCGCAAGGCGCTCGCGCGCACGGCGGCGAAAGCGCTCGAAGCCGTCGGCCTGCCCGGCGGCGCTGAATTCCAGTCGACGCTGATTGAACAGCTGCCGCTCGCCACGCGTCAACTCGTGGCGATTGCGCGCGCGATTGCGAGCGAAGCGAAGTTCGTCATCATGGACGAGCCGACCACATCGCTCACGCAGAAAGAAGTGGACAACCTGATCGCCGTGCTCGGCAATCTGCGCGCGCAAGGCGTGACCGTGCTGTTCGTGAGTCACAAGCTCGACGAATGCTATGCGATCGGCGGCGAAGTGATCGTGCTGCGCGACGGTCAGAAGATGGCGCAAGGCCCTATCGGCGACTACACGAAAGCGCAGATCAGCGAGCTGATGACAGGGCGGCAGTTGTCGAACGAGCGCTATCGCGATGGCGCTGTCGGCAATGAAGTCGTGCTCGACGTGCAGGGCTTCACGCGCGGCGCGCAGTTCCGCGATGTGTCGTTCAAGCTGCATCGCGGCGAGATTCTCGGCGTGACGGGTCTGCTCGATTCGGGCCGCAACGAACTTGCGCGCGCGCTCGCGGGCGTCGCGCCCGCCGAGAGCGGCAAGGTCTCGCTCGACGGCAAGCCCGTTGCATTGCGCACGCCGTCTGATGCGAAGAATCATCGGATCGGCTATGTGCCCGAAGACCGCCTGAACGAAGGGCTCTTTCTCGACAAGCCGATTCGCGACAACGTAATCACCGCGATGATCGCGAGCCTGCGTGACCGCTTCGGCCAGATCGACCGTACGCGCGCGCAGCAGCTCGCCGAGCAGACCGTGAGGGACTTGCAGATCGCAACACCCGGCGTCGACAAGCCGGTGCAGTCGCTGTCGGGCGGCAACCAGCAACGCGTGCTGATCGGCCGCTGGCTCGCCATCGATCCGCGCGTGCTGATCCTGCATGGGCCGACCGTCGGTGTGGATGTCGGCTCGAAGGACATCATCTACCGGATCATGCAGAAGCTTTCGCAGCGCGGCATCGGCATCATTCTGATCAGCGATGACCTGCCCGAACTGCTGCAGAATTGCGACCGCATTTTGATGATGAAGAAAGGCCGCGTGGCGAGCAAGTATCGCGCGGACCAGTTGAACGAAGCGGAGCTGTATCACGCTCTGTTGTCAGAGGCTGCATGAGATGTCGTCTATCATGAACCGGACCATGACTACCCCCAACGTCGTCGAAATCGCGCCCGAGGTCAAGCCGCCGACATGGCGCGCGAAGCTCTCGCGTAACCCGGAGTGGTTCACCGCGGCGCTGATCGTCGCGATGTGCGTGATCGTCGGCGCGATCAACCCGCGCTTCTTCCAGTTCGCGACGCTGTTCGATCTGCTCCATTCGGCGACGACGATGTCGCTGTTCGCGCTCGGCACGCTCGTCGTGCTTGCGTCGGGCGGCATCGACGTGTCGTTCACGGCGATCGGCGCGCTGACGATGTATGCGATCACGAAGGCCGTCTTCGCGTGGTGGCCCGATGCGCCGTTCGCGCTGATCCTGATCGCGGGCGCAGTGGGCGGCATCGTGCTCGGCGTGATCAACGGCGTGCTCGTGCATCGGTTGAAAGCGCCTTCGCTGATCGTGACGATCGGCACGCAGTACCTGTATCGCGGCATCCTGCTGACGTTCATCGGCACGACGTTCTTCATGAACATTCCGCACAGCATGGATCGCTTCGGCCGCATTCCACTCTTTTTCTATCACACGGTGGACGGCTTGCGCGCGGTGCTGCCTGCGTCGGTGCTCGCGCTCGTGATCGCGGCCGTCGTCACGTGGTGGCTGCTGAACCGCACGATGATGGGCCGCGGTGTCTATGCGATGGGCGGCAGTCTCGCGATTGCAGAGCGTCTCGGCTACAACCTGCGCGCGATCCATCTGTTCGTGTTCGGCTATACGGGGATGCTCGCGGGCATTGCGGGCATTCTGCATGTGTCGAACAACCGGCTCGCGAATCCGTTCGATCTCGTCGGCACGGAGCTCGATGTGATCGCGGCCGTGATACTCGGCGGCGCGCGCATCACGGGCGGCACGGGCACGGTGGCGGGCACGCTGCTCGGCGTCGTGCTGGTGACGCTGATCAATAGCGTGCTGATTCTTGTCGGCGTGCCGAGCACGTGGCAGAAGGTGATCATCGGCGCGTTCATTCTGATCGCGGGGACGTTGTTTGCTTTGCAGCGCAAGGGGTAGTTTTTGTCTGCGACGCTGTTGGTTTTTTGGCGTGCCGCTGGCGTCGCAGACAAAAAACTAACCCTTCCGCAACTCCTGCCCCTTCTCGCTGATGATCGACGTGAAGTCTTCGATCTTCGAAAACCGCACGGCCTTCACGACGCCGAACTTGCTGCTGTCGACGACGAGATGGCTTTCCACCGCGCTCGCCATCGCCGCCTGCTTCAGCGCGACTTCGTGAAAATTCCAGCACGTGACGCCGCGCGCCTCGTCGACGCCGCCCGCCGAGATGAACGCCTTGTTGATGCCCATGCGCCGCAGCACTTCGATGCTCTCGTCACCGGCGAACGAATCCGACGAAGGCACATAGACGCCGCCCAGCAGGATCATCCGCACGTTCGGCTTGCGCCGCAGAATTTCCGCGACGTTCAGTGAATAGCAGACGACGGTCACGTGCATGTCGTTCGGAATCAGGCGGGCGAGCGTCGTGAGCGTCGTGCCGCAATCGATGAAAAGCGTCTCGTTGTTGCCGATCAGCTTCGCAGCGATGGCCGACGCTTCCGCCTTGGCCTGCGCAAAGTGGTCCTTTTCCTGTTCCAGCGAATAGCCGGCCGTGTTGGGCACGTCCGTCGCGCTGACGATGTAGCCGCCCAGGTACGTGAAATGGTCCGGGCTCGCCGCGATATCGCGCCGCACCGTCATTTCCGACACGCCGAGCAGCGTCGCCGCGTCGCGCAGCCGCATCACGTTCTGTTTGGCCAGCGCATCGGCGAGCATGCGCAGACGTTCGGTTTTCAGCATGGGAAAGGTCTCGCTAACGCAATGGATGGCGTAGGATGGCGGTGAAAAACGCGCGTTAGATTTTGTTCGATTTCCTGAGAGGATTATAACAAACGCGCGCATCGACGGGTCGGGGAATTTGTCCGTTGATGGTCGGCGACCCGTCTGCATTTCTGTCGTTGCTCCGCGCACGCAAAACCAGGGATTCAGGCAGACTCGGCTTAATCTGTCGCCTTGGAAAACCCGAGCATTGCACTTATTCTGACTGCAGCGCCCGGGAACTGATGACGTGCCGGTCGGTCTGCTGCTTAATTCAATCCAGGAGCCACACCTATGACGCGTCCCGTCGACTCCGGCGTAATTCTTCTTGCCCGGCTCATGCTTGCCGCACTTTTTCTGTGGGGCGGCGTGATGAAGCTGATCGGGTATGCAGGCTTCGTCGGCTATCTGCACTCGAAGGGCGTGCCGCTCGTGCAGATCGCCGCGCCGGTGGCGACGGCCGTCGAGGTGTTGGGCGGCATCTTTCTGGTGGTCGGCTTCAAGATCCGCGCGCTCGGGTTGTTCATGGCCGTGTACACGGTGGCGACGGCCATCCTCGGGCACGACTTCTGGAACATCACCGACGCGGCGGTGCAGCGCGACATGGTGATCCATTTCTGGAAGAACGTCGGCATCGCAGGCGGCTTCCTGTTGCTTTGCGTGACGGGTGCGGGACGCATCAGCATCGACGGCGCGCGTGCGCCGAGAGGCGGCCTGAGCAGCAGCCTGTGATCGTTGCGCGCGCAGCGGCGCGAAGCGTTGCGACGGGGCCGGTTCATGTTGCAGCCGGTCCGCGGCGCCCAGGTGGGAGCGGGCATCATTCCTGCGTCATTCCCGGATACAGCATCCGGACAAGCCAGTTTGACTTAAAGGAGCACGCGATGATTCAAGCTTTCGACCATACGATCGGCGGCACGGTCATGCGGTTTTGCGCGAGTTTCGGCGAAGGGCCGATGCACCACCGCGTGATCATCAGCCGGGCCGACACAGCGGAGACACTGGTCGTTTTCGATGCAGCCGGATTGATCGGCTCGATCAAGGCGGATATGGAAGAGCCCGACAAGCAGATCGCCGATGCGATCAGCAAGGCGCAGAGCGACGGGCTCATCGAGAAAGCGCTTGAAACAGGCGTGATCCAGCAGGCAACGCTGTAGCGCTTTTCCGGGTTTGCCGGACATTGCAACACCCACGACGCGCGTGCATCGTGGGTGTTGTGCTTTTAGGGCGCCGTGCCTGGGCCGTAATATCGGCCGCGTCTTTGTCATTCGTTCGCGCTGGCGGGGCGCGCGCCGCCAGCAGCGTTGCGTGGCCGGCCGTGCGCATGCGGCTGCGGATGCACGAGACACGCGAGCACGAGCGCAATCAGCAGCAGACATGCGGAAATCAGCGTCGATGCCTTGAGGCCGCTGACGATATGCGCAGCACCCGTGGTACTCGTGGCCGCTGCCGCGCTCGCGAGCGCGCCGAACAGCGCGACGCCGACCGCGCCGCCCGCCTGGCGCGCAGTGTTCAGGACCGCCGAGGCCGTGCCTGCGCGTTGCGTGTCGACGCTGGCGAGCACGGCCGTCGTCATCGCGGGCACCGCGAGGCCCATGCCGGACGGGATCAGCAGGAAGGGCACGAGCAGCGTCCAGAGCGGCGATGCGGCATCGGCGAAATGCAGCAGCCCGTAGCCGAGCGCGGCCGTGATCGCGCCCGCGATCATCGGCACGCGGACGCCGAGCCGACCGACCACCCAGCCGCTCGCGACGTTCGAGATCAGGAAGCCGCCCGTCAGCGGCAGGAACGCGAGGCCTGCCTGCAGCGCCGTCTCGCCGCGCGCGTGTTGCAGATAGAGACTCAGCACGAACACGACGCCGTAGTACGTCAGGTTCACGCAGATGCCAAACAGAACGGCCGCGCTGAACGTGCGGTTGCCAAAGAGCGCGAGCGGCAGCATCGGCGTGTGGGCGCGCCGCTCGCTGACGATGAACGCGGCCGCCGCGATTAGCGCGAGCACGAAGCTGCCGCCGACGAGGGGATGCATGAAGCCGAGCGGCCGCCATTCGATGACGGCGCCCGTGAATGCCGTCAACGCGACGATCGCGAGTATCTGACCCGATGGATCGATGCCGCGCACGGCCGCGCCGTCGCGTGTCGCATCGTTCGACGACGGCGAAGCTGACGGCGACGCCGTCACCCAGGCAAACGTCGCGAAGAGCCCCAGCGCGCAGATCGGCAGATTCACGAGAAAGATCGCGCGCCAGCCGAACGCGGCAATCAGCAGCCCGCCGATCACGGGGCCTGCCGCAATCGCAACTGCGCCCGCCGCCGTCCACAAGCCGACCGCGCGGGCGCGCAGCTTCGGATCATGGCCGCAGGCCTGGTTGAGCAGCGCGAGCGAATTCGGCAGCATCGCGGCCGCGCCGATGCCTTGCACGGCGCGCGCGGCGACGAGCGTCGATGCGTCGGATGCGAGCCCGCATGCAAGCGATGCCGCCGCAAAGAGACCCAGGCCGAACGCGAACAGACGGCGTGCGCCGAAGCGGTCGCCGAGCACGCCCGCCGACAGCATCAGCACCGCGAATGCAAGCGTGTACGCATCGACGATCCATTGCAGGCCGGTGACGTTCGCGTGCAGGTCCGAGCCGATCTTCGCCAGCGCGATATTGACGATCGTCACGTCCAGTTGCGTGACGACGAAGCCGATGCTGACGGTCGCGACGATGCGCGCGAGCGTCGGTGTGAAACGAGGTGTGTGGGTCATTTGGCATGGGACGGGAGCAAGCGATAAAGCACCGACTCCCGTCGACAGAAATTTCCATGCGTCGATGATAGAACTGCCGTGCGATGCGACGTTTCGGACCGGCTCGAAGTGTCGATTGCGGCGGCGATTGTTTTGTCGATGCGCCCGGCCGATCGCGCAAGCGGCGTGCCCACGCACGCCACTGCATGCGGCTTACCGTGCCGCGTCTCGCTTCACGAAGCACGCGGTCAGCGCGCCGATTGCGCACAGCGCGCCGACGTAGAGCGTGGGCGCCATCGGATTCGACTTCATCATCAGCGAAACGACGATTGGCGTGAGGCCGCCGAAGACGGCATATGCGACGTTGTACGAGAACGAAATGCCCGAAAAGCGCACGACGGGCGGAAACGCGTTGACCATCACGAACGGCACCGCGCCGATCACGCCGACGAACAGGCCCGCGACGGCATAGAGCGGCACGAGCATCGCGCTATCGACGGCGAGTTGCTGGAAGAGCGCGTAGTACGCGATGCCGAGCGCGACGCAGCCGGTGAAAATCGTGCGGCCCGCGCCGAAGCGCCCAGCGAGCGAACCGGCGAGCACGCAGCCGATAGTCAGGCACAGCGTCGCGACGCTGTTGGCGAAGAGCGCAGTCGACGGCGCGATGTGAAACTGCTTTTGCAGCAGCGTCGGCGTCATCAGGATCACGACGACGATCGCGGCCGACAGCATCCACGTGAGCAGCATCGACACGATCACGGCACGGCCGTGATCGCGCAGCACCGCCTTCAGCGGGATTTCCGCGGCGAGCGACTTGTGCTGCTTCATCTCCGCGAACACGGGCGTCTCGTGCAGCCAGCGGCGCAGATAAACCGAGAACAGGCCAAACACGCCGCCCAGCAGGAACGGAATGCGCCACGCGAAAGCGGCGATATCGGCGGACGCGAAGTGGCGGTTCACGGCCGACGCGACCAGCGATCCGAGCAGGATGCCTGCCGTGAGGCCCGCCGTCAGCGTGCCGCACGCATAGCCGACGTGACGCTGCGGCACGTGCTCGGAGACGAACACCCATGCGCCCGGCACTTCACCGCCGACGGCCGCGCCCTGCATCACGCGGAACACGAGCAGCAGCACGGGCGCCATGATGCCGATGCTGGCGTAAGTGGGCAGCACGCCCATCAGCAGCGTCGGCAGCGACATCAGCAGCACGCTCAGCGTGAACATGCGCTTGCGGCCGAGCAGGTCGCCGAAGTGCGCCATCACGATGCCGCCGAGCGGCCGCGCGAGATAGCCGGCGGCGAAGATGCCGAAGGTCTGCAACTGGCGCAGCCAGTCGGGAACCGATTGCGGGAAGAACAGTTGTCCGATCGCAGGGGCGAAGAACACGAAGATGATGAAGTCGTAGAACTCGAGCGCGCCGCCGAGCGCGGCGAGGCTGAGCGTCTTGTAGTCGTGGCGGGTCAAGGGACGCGCGTGCGCGATGTCACGGGCGTGTGGTCTACCCAGTTGTGTTGCTTGCATTGCCTGTCGTAATGGAAAGAGAAAAGCCGCGCGTTGCGCGCGGAGTACGGCGGTCGTCAGGCGGGGGTGCGACGGTGCGGGGTAGCGCACGGGACACGGCACGCCCGCCCGGATAAGGCGGCGTGATGACGAATTTGGCCAGCGCGCGATTTTACAGCATGTAATTTGTCGCAGAATCTTTGCAAATTCGGACAAGTCTTATGGGCTTAATGGCGGTGCCTGATGAGAATCGCGATCCGTGATCAATTGTCGGGGGAACCACCATGCGTATCGCCATTCTTCAGCGTGACCCTGTGCAGGGCAAATTGCTGGAAAAGATCATCGTGCAGGCCGGGCACAGCTGCATGCTCTACGACGACGGCCTCGCGCTGTCCAAAGTGCTGGCCCGTTCGACCGTCGACCTGCTCGTGCTCGACTGGCACGCGCTGCGTCTGTCGGGTACTGACGTGCTGAAGGCGGTCCGTTCGGTCGGCGGCGAGCGGATGCCGGTGGTGTTCGCGTCGAAGGACGACTCGGAAGAAAGCGTCGTGCGCGCGTTCATGCTCGGCGCCGACGACTACGTTACGTTGCCCACGCGTCATGCCGAATTCCGCGAGCGGATTTCCGCGCTGTTGCGCCGTGCTTATCCGGAACGGTACGGCAAGGACAGCTTCGATATCGGGCACTATCACTTCGACACCCGTCGCCAGCTCGTCACGCTGCGCGGCACGCCCGTGCAACTGTCGGGAACGCAATACCGGCTGGCGTCGCTGTTCTTTTCGAACATCGGCCGGGTGCTGTCGCGCGATCACATCTTCGCGATGGTCTGGGGACGCGAGTTCCGCGAAGTGACACGCACGATCGACAGCCATGTGTCGCGTCTGCGCCTGCTGCTGCAAATCGACCCGCACAACGATTTCCGTTTGCAGCCCGTGTACAAGAGCGGCTATCGGCTGCTGCATCTGCGCAACGAAGAAGCCGTCGTGCAGCACGCCGAAGCGGCCTGATCGCACGCGGGTATCGCACGTGGTTCACGGCTTCCGCCGCCGCATTTTTTTCGTGCGCGGCGTTTGCGCAATGCACCTGCGAGTCGACTTCGCGCACCGGTTCGGTCTTTATAAACACTCTCGCTTATAGCTTCGGAAGCGCCGGCCGCGTTTCGATCGCATGACGGATCAGCGTTTCGACGGCCTTGCGTTCATCTCCCGCGAGCGGCAGGCGCGGCGGACGCACAGGCTCCGTGCCCAGGCCGACGATCGCTTCCGCGAGCTTGATGTTCTGCACGAGCTTCGGCGACACATCGAGCGCCAGCAGCGGTGCGAACCAGCGATAGATCGTGCGCGCTTCCTCCAGCCGTCCCGCCTTCAGCAGCCGATAGATCGCGACCGTCTCGTGCGGGAATGCGCAAACGAGCCCCGCCACCCAGCCGTGCGCGCCCATCAGTATCGCTTCCATCGCCAGATTGTCGACGCCGCACAGAATCGCATAGCGGTCGCCGACTTCGTTGATCAGGTCCGTCACGCGCCGCACGTCGCCGCACGATTCCTTGATGGCGACGATCTTCTTCTCGTCGGCGATTTCGGCGAACATCTCCGGCGTCATGTCGACGCCATAGGCGAGCGGATTGTTGTAGATCATCAGCGGCAGCGGGCTCGCGTCGGCGACCATGCGGAAGTGGTTCAGCGTCTCGCGGCGGTCGGACAGATAGCGCAGGCCGGGCAGCACCATATAGCCCGCTGCGCCGTGTTTCGCGCCCGTTTCGGCCTGACGGCAGCCGTCGAGCGTGCTGTTTTCGGCGATCGTCAGCAGCACGGGCACGCGGCCGCGCGATGCCTCGACGGCCACGTCGAGCACTTGCAGCTTTTCGTCGAGAGAGAGCGTGGACGCCTCGCCAAGCGATCCGCACACGATGATGCCGTCGACGCCCGCATCGATTTGCGCCTCGATGTTCTTGCGGGTCGCTGCGCGGTCTATGCTGAAATCCGCGTTGAACTTGGTGGTGACTGCGGGCAATACGCCTTCCCAGATGTGCGCCACGACTGCTCTCCTGAAAGTGATGAGTCGAGTGCAGTGTAAGCAGCGAATATTCGCGTGTCTTGCGCGAATCGCGCGTCGTGCGTGACGATTTCGGCACAGTGACTGTGCGACGGCGATCCGTAATTCAAGGCGCATTTGTGGATTCATGACCGTGATCCACATTGCGCTGCCCGCGTGGCGCATGCAAACCATGCCGCTTCCCGATGCGCTGCAAGGGCATGCCGATGACCGTTCAACGGACCAGCCGACAGCGCGTCAAACACGCAACCAGCGTTTCGCAGGCTATGCCGAAATCGTCACAATCCACGCGCAGCCGTTTCAAGACTGCGCGGTGCCGCATTCCTACCATGAGTGTCATGAAAACCCTGAACGTAATCGATTCGCACACGGGCGGTGAGCCAACCCGCCTCGTCGTGTCCGGTGGCCCCGATCTCGGCGGCGGCACGCTTGCGCAACGGCTCGACGTGTTTCGCGCGCGCTTCGACGACTGGCGCGCGGGCATCGTCACCGAGCCGCGCGGTTCCGATGTGGTTGTCGGCGCGCTGCTGTGCGAGCCGGATCACAAGGAATGCGCGGCGGGCGTGATCTTCTTCAACAACGTCAGCTATCTGGGCATGTGCGGACATGGGACGATCGGGCTCGTCGTGTCGCTCGCGCATATGGGGCGCATCGGGCCGGGACGCCATCTGATCGACACGCCCGTGGGCATCGTCGAGGCGACGCTCAATGAGGATCTCAGCGTGTCGGTGCGCAACGTGCCCGCGTACCGGCATCGCAAGGATGTGCGCGTCGACGTGCCGGGCTTCGGTTCGCTGACGGGCGACGTTGCGTGGGGCGGCAACTGGTTCTTCCTCGTCGCCGACCATGGACGTACGCTCGACGCATCGAACATTGCCGAACTCACGCGCTTCAGCTCGGCGATCCGCGACGCGCTGACCGCGTCGGGCATCACAGGGGCGAACGGCGCGCCGATCGACCATATCGAACTCTTCGGTCCGGGCTCGCGTGAAGGGATCGATAGCCGCAGTTTCGTGCTGTGCCCCGGCAACGCGTACGACCGCTCGCCGTGCGGCACGGGAACGAGCGCGAAAGTCGCGTGCCTCGCCGCCGACGGCAAGCTCGCGCCTGGCGCGGTGTGGCGGCAGGAGAGCATCATCGGCAGTGTGTTCGACGCGAGCTACATGGACGGTGGCGTCGACGGCGGCACGCAGAACGACGTTCGCGCGATCATTCCGACCATCACGGGACACGCGCACATCATGGCCGAAAGCCGTTTGTGCTTCGAAGAGCGCGATCCGTTTGCGTGGGGCATCCGCACGGTATGACGGCCGACGTGGTGATCGTCGGCGCGGGCATCGTCGGCGCGGCGTGCGCTGCGGAACTCGCGGCGCGCGGTCTGCGCGTGACGGTGCTCGACGCGCAGGGCATCGGCGGCGGCGCGACGGCGGCGGGCATGGGGCACATCGTCGTGATGAACGATTCGCCCGCCGAGTTCGCGTTGAGCCGTTATTCGCGCGAGCTGTGGCTCGATCTTGCGCCACAGTTGCGCGCGCGCGATGCGTTCGCGCGTTGCGGCACGCTCTGGGTCGCCGCCGATGCCGAAGAACTCGATGCCGCGCGCGCCATGCAGGCGGCGTTCGCCGCGCAACAGGTCGCGGCTGATCTGCTCGATGCGCGCGCGCTGTATGACTGCGAGCCGTCGCTTGCGCCAGACATGGCAGGCGGCCTTCTCATCGCGGACGACAGCATTGTGTATGCGCCATCCGCCGCGCAATGGCTGCTCACGCAGTCGCCGGCGGCAGCGTTGATCGACGTGCGGCTCGATACGCGTGTGACAGCGCTCGACGGCCATCAGGTCACGCTTTCGGATGGCGGGCGTATCGCGTGTGCGCATGTCGTCGTCGCGAACGGATTGCAGGCGGCGGCACTCGTGCCTAGGCTACCGTTGCAGCCGAAGAAGGGCCATCTGCTGATCACGGACCGTTACCCCCGTTTCATTCGACATCAACTGCTCGAACTCGGCTACATCAAGAGCGCGCATCACGCGACGGGCACGTCGGTCGCGTTCAATGCGCAGCCGCGTCCGACGGGGCAATTGCTGATCGGCTCGTCGCGCCAGTTCGACACGACCGATCCAGCCGTCGAAATGCCCGTGCTCGCGCAGATGCTCGAGCGCGCCGCGCGTTATCTGCCCGGATTGCCCGCGCTCAACGGCCTGCGCGCATGGACGGGATTTCGCGCGGCGTCGCCGGATGGCTTGCCGTTGATCGGGCCCGCCGGCAGTGCGGCGCCCGGCGTGTGGCTCGCCGTGGGACACGAAGGGCTGGGCGTGACGACGTCGCTCGGCACGGCGCAACTGCTCGCCGCGCAGATCACGCGGACGCCCGCCGCGATCGCCGCCGATCCGTTTCTGCCCGCGCGCTTCGAGGTCTGCCATGTCTGATGCACAGCATGCACGCGTACGCGTCGTGATCGACGGCGAGGCAGTCGATGTCGAACAGGGTGCGACCGTCGCTGCGGCGCTCGCGGTCTGCGGCGCGAGCATGAGCGGGACGCGCGCATCGGTGACGGGCGAGCTGCGCTCCGCGTTGTGCGGCATGGGCGTGTGCCACGAGTGTCGCGTGACGGTCGATGGGCGCGCGCACGTGCTCGCGTGTCAGACGCTGTGCCGCGACGGCCAGATCATTCAGACGGCGAGGCGGCGATGAACGACGCGCACTTCGATGTCGTCGTCGTCGGTGCGGGGCCTGCGGGTCTCGCTGCTGCGCGCGAGGCCGCGAGCGCGGGTGCGCGCGTCGCCGTGCTCGACGACAATCCGCGCGCGGGCGGGCAGGTGTGGCGTTACGGGCCCGCGCATTCGCCGTCAAAGGCGCTGACCGCTCACTTGCAGGCGATAGGGGCGATCGGCGCGACGGATACGAACGATTCGAACGCGCGCGTGACGCTGTTGCAATCGACGCGCGTCGTCGCCCCGCTCGACGGACGCCGTCTGCTGATCGAATCGGCGGAAAACGGCGGCGCGCGCATCGGCTACGAGCGGTTGATTCTCGCGACGGGCGCGCGCGAACGGCTGCTGCCGTTCGACGGCTGGACGCTGCCCGGCGTGACAGGCGCGGGCGGCCTGCAGGCGTTGATCAAAGGCGGCGTGCCGGTGCGCGGCGAGCGCATCGTGATTGCGGGCAGCGGTCCGTTGCTGCTCGCGTCGCTGGCCACTGCGCGCGCGGCGGGTGCGCGGGTCGTCGCCGTCGTGGAGCAGGCGTCGCGGGCTTCCGTGATGCGCTTCGGCGCGTCGCTTGCGGCCACGCCCGCGAAGCTCCGGCAGGCGGCGCAATTGACGCGCGGCTTCGCGGGGCTGCGCTATCTGACGTCAGGCGTCGTGCGTGCTGCGCAGGGTGACGGACGCGTCGAGCGCGCGCTCATCGAGCGAGCCAATGGGCGCATCGTGTCGATCGATTGCGACCGCATCGCTTGCGGCTACGGGCTCGTGCCGAACGCGACGCTCGCTCAGGCGTTGGGCTGTGCAATGGACGGCGATGCAGCGATCCTCGTCGACGACTCGCAGCGCACGTCCGTCGATTACGTGTTCGCGGCGGGCGAATGCACGGGCGTCGGCGGGATGGAACTCGCGCACGTCGAAGGGCGGCTCGCCGGACTGCATGCGGCGGGTGTCGGGAATCAGACGCTCGTCGACGCGCTCGTGAAGGAACGCGAGCGCTGGCGTCATTTCGCGCGGTGCGTCGAGACGGCATTCGCGTTGCGCGATTTTGCGCGCGTGATGCCCAGCGACGAGACGCTGCTGTGCCGCTGCGAAGACGTGTCGATTGGCGAGGTCCGCATGCATGCGAACTGGCGCGATGCGAAGCTGCACACGCGCTGCGGCATGGGCGCATGTCAGGGGCGTGTGTGCGGCGCGGCGGCGCAAACCCTGTTCGGGTGGCAGGTCGCGCAGACGCGTCCGCCCATCAGTCCCGCGCGGATCGGCACGTTGATGCTGGCCGCCGACACACAGACGGCCGCCGACTGAGAAGCCACCAGCGTCGACCGCGCTGGGCGGCAGGCACCTCATGCACATATAAGGCACACATCAGACTACAAAACGCCTGCAAACCCCGCAAAGCGAATTTCTTCGCGCGCATCGCGCCGCCCTATAATCGACCAGCCCCGCGAGCGTTTGCCGGGGCCGACATCCACCGTCCACCGCAGTTCATGCACGGAACCCGCACGATGAACACGCTCGCTCATACGCTCGACGCGCTCGATCCGGGCGACGCGTCGCTCGCCGGGATGCTTTCGCATTTCGCGTTGCTCGGACCCGTCTTCGACGCGATGCCCGACATCGTGTTCTTCGTGAAGGACGCGCAGGCGCGCTATGCGCTCGTCAACCGCACGCTCGTGTCGCGCTGCGGATTCAAGGAGAAAGAGGCGCTGCTCGGCAAGACGGCGGAAGAGGTGTTCCCGAGCCGCTTCGGCCGCATCTATACGGCACAGGACAAGGCCGTGATTCATGTCGGCAGCCAGATGGTCGATCAGCTCGAATTGCATCTGTATCCGGGTCGGCAGCCGGGCTGGTGCCTGACCTGCAAGCAGCCGTTGCGCGATGCGGCGGGGCGCGTGGTCGGTCTGGCCGGCATTTCGCGCGACCTGCGCGCCGACGAAAGCAGCCATCCCGCGTACAGCCGGCTCGCGACGGTCGTCCAGTATCTGCAAGAGAACTACGTGCAGCCGCTGAATCTGAAGCATCTCGCGGCGATGGCGGATATGTCGGTGGCGCAGCTCGAACGGTACTTCCACAAGGTGTTTCATCTGACGCCGCGTCAGGTGCTGCTGAAGACGCGCCTCGATGCTGCGACGTCGCTGCTCGTCTCGCACGACAAGGTAACGGATGTCGCCGCGTTGTGCGGCTACACCGATCACAGCGCATTCACGCGGCAGTTCAAGGCGACGGTCGGCGTAACACCGACCGAATACCGGATGCTGTTGCACGGCACTTCGCGCAACTAGCAGTCAATCGCGCCGACGTCCATCGCGAACGCCGCACGCGCATCCAGCGAAGCGCGCTCAGAAGAAAATTCCGCACACGATGCCCGTTCGCCGTCAAAAGCTTCGCTACTACGTGTACGTGGTGGCGCTCGATGATACCGTCTGGAACGAGGCGCGCTTTCGGCGCGCGAATCCCGGCTATCGTTTCGAGCGTCCGTGCGTGTATGTGGGAATGACAGGGCTGGACCCGGATCTGCGCTTCGACCGGCACAAGGCGGGCATCCAGTCGAACCGCTACGTACGCGATTACGGCTTGAGGCTGATGCCGGAATTGTATGAAGTGTTCAACCCGATGCCATACGAAGGCGCGTGCGACATGGAAGTCGAGCTGGCGATCGGATTGCGTGAAGCCGGTTATGCCGTGTGGCAGGCATGATCACGGGGCGCGAGAGGCGCGGCGCGCTGCCGTAGACGTTCAGCGGACACCGAGTCCGCGCAGGATCGCGTTGCCTTCGGGCGTCAGACGGATATGCGATTCGCCTGCATCGGTGGAGACGGTCTCGACCAGACCCGCTTCCTGCAGCATCGGAAGCTCCGGTTTTGCGAACGCGGCGACGGGCGCGTGCAGCAAAAGCAGCAGCGTGGCGATTTCGTGAGGGCTCAGAAGCCGGCGCAGAAGCGTCGACTTTTTCGGCGCAGTCGTCGTGTTGGCGTCGCGCGCCGGCGCGGCCGATGATCCGGCTGCGCTGCGCTTCGTCAGGTCGTTACGGTCGTTGTAGTAATCCATCCAGGGCACCTCGTGCGGAACGCGGGTCAGTGTCGAAGACGAATCGTGACGGCCAAGACTTAAACGATTCTTAAAGTCCCCGCCCGCCGGCCTTTGCCGGGCGGGCAAAGTTGTTTCATCTGATTACATTCCGGTGGCCTCGCAGCGCCGAAAGCTGCCTTCAAGGCGCGCATTCCTTGCTCGCGCCTTCGATCCACAGATTCGACGTGTTGCGCTTGCCCGCGTAATAGCGGAACGTCGTGCCGCCGTTATCGGTGCGCACCTTGACGATGTTCGAATCGCCGAAATCGAGCATCTGGCCTTGCGGAATCGGCGTGGCCTTGACAGGCGTGTCGTGCTTTGCCGCGGCCTGGGTCATGCATCGGATGACGTCGTCGGTCGAGCGGTTCGTCATCGTGTCTTTCATCGGATCGCCGGCATCCGGGTTGTGCGACGCCTGATAGGCGGCGCAGGCGGCGAGAAACAGCGGAACGGACAGGGTGACGGCTAGCTTCCTCATAACTCTCCTTCGCGTTGGCGGCCGCGCACGGTGAGCGGCGTGACTGCCGCTGCCGTCGGCGAAATGCCGCAAAACATTCGGGAAATTATATCGAGGCAAGCCGCATGCCCGGCTTTCGGGCGGCTGCAGCGACGATGCGGACCCTGCGCAAAGCGCTCGCCGTGCCGGTCGGAAGCGCCGTTTCGAGCGCGTTCCAGCTATCCAAACGCCAGCGATTTCGTACCATTTGGTTACTACTATTCGCTGTCCGCTCCACGAGAAGTCCATGAAAAATAACGGCATGTGTTGCGATATTTAAAACTAACTAGATCGTACAAATTTAGTAGAAACCCCAAAAGACGCGCGCCGGATACGGGTGCAAACTTCGGTTCACGTCGCGGAACAACGTCGTTGATGCGGTTGTGTTTTCCGCGCGGAGAGTCAATTTTGTGGAGCGGTCAGTCATGAGCTTTGCGTCGGTGCTGGTCCTGAACGGACCCAATCTCAACCTGCTCGGCACGCGAGAGCCGACGATCTACGGCGCGCAAACGCTCGACGATGTCGCGCGCCGTTGCCGCGATGCGGGCGAACGGCTCGATCTCGCCGTCGATTTCCGTCAGTCGAACGCTGAGCATCAGCTGATCGACTGGCTTCACGAAGCGCGCGAGACGCAGCAGGGCATCGTGATCAATCCCGCCGCTTATACGCATACGTCGGTGGCGATCGCGGATGCGCTGTCTGCGATCGCGAAGCCCGTGATCGAAGTGCATATCTCCAACATCCACAAGCGCGAGGCGTTCCGGCATCACTCGTATGTATCGGCCGTCGCGGAAGCCCTGATTTGCGGCTGCGGCACGCAAGGTTATGTGCTCGCGCTGGAGCGCATGGCTGAAATCCTGAAGTCGAAGAAGGTGAAGTAATGAGCACGCAATCGTATCTGGTGGGCCTGATCGGCTCGGGCATTGGCGGATCGCTGAGCCCCGCCATGCATGAAGAAGAGGGCCGTCAACTCGGCCTGCAATACGTCTACCGGCGCATCGATCTCGAAGCGCTGAAGCTCGACGCATCCGCGCTGCCGGAACTGATCGTCGCCGCCGAGCGGATGGGCTTCAACGGCTTCAACGTCACGTATCCGTGCAAGCAGCAGATCATTCCGCTGCTCGACGAACTCTCCGACGACGCCCGCGCGCTCGGCGCCGTCAACACGGTGCTGTTGCGCGACGGCAAGCGCATCGGTCACAACACCGACTGGTCCGGCTTCGCGCGCGCGTTTCAACGCGGGCTGCCGGGCGCGAATCTCGACCGCGTCGTGCAACTGGGTGCAGGCGGCGCGGGCGCGGCCGTCGCGCACGCGGCGCTGATGATGGGCACGCGCGCGCTGACGGTGTTCGACGTCGACAGCGCGCGTGCGAAGTCGCTCGCCGCCGAATTGCAGGAGCGCTTCCCTGCCGCGACGGTGAGCGCGGGCGAGTTCCTTCAAGGCGCGATGGAGCAGGCCACGGGCCTGATTCACGCGACGCCGACGGGCATGGCGAAGCTGCCCGGCATGCCGTTGCCCGCCGAACTGCTGCACAGCGCGCTGTGGGTCGCCGACATCGTCTATTTCCCGATCCGCACGGCGCTGCTGCAAGCCGCTGAAGAAGTGGGCTGCCGCACGTTGAGCGGCGGCGGCATGGCCGTCTATCAGGCCGTCGACGCCTTTCGCATTTTCACGGGCCGCGAACCGGACCCGGAACGGATGTACGCGCACCTGCAGTCGCTGCTGAACCGCTAACACCCGCTACTACGCACTACCACGCACTACGACAGGTCCTGCCCCAGGACACGGAGACAACCATGCCGCAATCGATTCAACATCCCGACGCATCGGCCGCTCCGCCGAAGAGCGTGGCCACCGCGCGCCGCTCGAAGGCGCGCTACGGCATCCTCGCGCTGCTCGCGATCGGCACGATGATCAACTACCTGGACCGTACGGTGCTCGGCATCGCCGCGCCGCAACTGACAAAGGAACTCGGCATCAGCGCCGCGCTGATGGGCGTGATGTTTTCGGCGTTCTCGTGGAGCTATGTCGCGTCGCAGATTCCGGGCGGACTGTTTCTCGACCGCTTCGGCAGCAAGATCACCTACTACCTGTCGATGACGCTCTGGTCGTGCTTCACGCTCGCCCAGGGTTTCGTGCACAACGTCGGCGCGCTGCTCGCGTGCCGCCTCGGCCTTGGCGTCACGGAAGCGCCGTGCTTTCCGACCAATAGCCGCATCGTCGCGACGTGGTTTCCGCAAAGCGAGCGCGCGATGGCGACGGGCACGTACACCGTCGGCGAATACATCGGCCTCGCGTTCTTCAGCCCGTTCCTGTTCGCGCTGATGGGCGCATTCGGCTGGCGCTCGCTCTTCTGGGTCGTCGGTGGCGTGGGTGTTGTGTTTGGTCTCGTGTGGTGGCGCTTCTATCGCGAGCCGCGTGATCATCCGGGCGCGAATGCGGCCGAGCTTGAGTACATCGAAGCGGGCGGCGGTCTGACGCACCGCAAGGCATCGAAGGAAGCAACGGCTGCTACCGGTAACAACGGCGGCTTCAGCTGGCGCACGATTGGGCAGCTGCTGAAGCATCGTCAACTGACGGGTATCTGCCTCGGCCAGTTCGCGGGCAACTCGACGCTCGTGTTCTTCCTGACCTGGTTCCCGACTTACCTCGCCACCGAGCGCCACATGGGCTGGCTCAAGATCGGCTTCTTCGCGATCATGCCGTTCATCGCGGCTTCGATCGGCGTGATGTTCGGCGGCACGTTCTCGGACTGGCTGCTGCGCCGTGGCGTGTCGGCGAACGTGGCGCGCAAGCTCCCTATCATCGCCGGTCTTCTGCTCGCGTCGACGATCATTCTCGCGAACTACGTCGAGAGCAACGTGACGGTGATCGTGATCCTGTCGGTGGCGTTCTTTGCGCAGGGCATGGCGGCGCTCGGCTGGACGCTGGTGTCGGATATCGCGCCCGATGGCCTGCTCGGCGTGACGGGCGGGATTTTCAACTTCGCTGCGAACCTGGCGGGCATCGTGACGCCGCTCGTGGTCGGCTTCATCGTGTCGGCGACGGGTTCTTTCGTGGGCGCGCTGGTGTTTATCGGTGTGATCGCGTTGATCGGGGCGCTGTCGTATATCTTTATCGTTGGGGATATCAAGCGGATTGTGTTGCACGATTGATGTTTTTGGTTTTTTTGTCTGCGACGCTTTTGGTTTGTTTTTGCCTTTTGTTTTGCCTTTTGTTTCGGTGTTTTTGCCTTTGCGCTGGCATCCGCGCATGCGCCTCGCGGCGCAGACGTTGCCCCTGTGCGGGGCGGCACTCACTTTCTTTGCCGCCGCAAAGAAAGTAAGCAAAGAAAGCGGGCTCACACCGCCGGTGCTGACGATTACCCACGGGCTCTCAACGGCCCCATCGTTCGCGCGGCAATGTACTGGCGTACGTTCGTTGCCAACGTGCTGGCTAAACGCCTCACCCACTTCATGCACGTGTGGCACGGCTAAGGGCAACGAACGCTTCAGCGCCGCATGTCGGTAGTGAATGGAGGTTGCAGTGTCGTACAGGGCAACGCCCGTACTTGCAGCCGCATCGCGTAGCGAGGGTGTCCTGTGTGGTGCGAATGCCTACACACAGTTTGCCGCAAAGGGGCGCAGGAATGTTCGATGTTGCGGGCCGCAATTCGGGTACTCGATGCAGGTGAGGCGCTTAAGTAGTGCGCTGGCAACGAACATGGGCCGTGTGTGCTGCCGTGTAAAGGATGGGGACGTTGAGAGCCCGTGGGTAAAGGTCAAGGATTGGCGGTGTGAGCCCGCTTTCTTTGCTTACTTTCTTTGCGGCGGCAAAGAAAGTGAGTGCCGCCCAGCACACGGGCAACGCCCGCGCCGCGAGGCGCTAACGCGGATGCCAGCGGCAAGCTAAAAGCAAAAAAACCACCAGCGTCGCAGACGAAAAAACAAAAAACCTAACCGTTCCGCTTCACAAACCTCAACGTCGCATCGACGATCATCGCCCGATGCCGCGCCCGCAGTCTCGCATGCGAAGGATCGCGCCCGAACGCCGTGCCGAACGTATGCCGGTTCGCGATCCGGTGAAAGCATAGCGAGCTGATCAGCAAGTGCAGATCGATCGCATCGATGTCGTCGCGGAAGTCGCCCGACGCGACGCCGCGCGCGAGCAGATCTTCGATCGTGCGAATCACGCTCGCGTTGCGGCTCTTGAAGGTCTTCACCTGCTCGATGTACTTCGCGCCGTGAATGTTCTCGATCGTCACGAGGCGCACGAAGTCGCGATGCTTGTCGTGATAGTCGAACGTGAACTCGACGAGGCTGCGCAAGCCTTCGACCGGGCTCATGTCGCTCACGTGCAGATCCTGTTCGAGCGAGCGGATGTCGCCATACACTTTTTCGAGCACGGCCTCGTACAACCCTTCCTTGCTGCCGAAGTAGTAGTAGAGCATGCGCTTCGTGGTGTTGGTGCGCTCGGCGATCGCGTCGACGCGCGCGCCCGCGAGTCCCATCGACGAAAACTCCTGCGTCGCTACCTCGAGGATGTTGCGCTTCGTCTCTTCGGGATCGTATTTGCGCCGTGGTTCGGAGTTTTCTTTGGGGGTGTCGACTGGCTCGGGCGCAATAGCTCGGCTTCCCTTTTTCATTGTGTATTCCGGCGGCGATGACGATTCATTCTAGCATGTCGAAAATGCCGTCCGGCGCGGCCTGGCGGCATGCGCAACGTTCATCGCGGCGCATGCGCGCGAGCCGCGCCACGCATCTCATGACGCGCGCCGCGGACGGTCCGCGAGCGCATCGCGCGTCTGCATCGCCGTGTAGGTCAGCTGCGCGGCGGCGAGGCCCAGCGCACCGAACGTATGCGTGAGACCGAACGTCGCGAATGCTTCGGGCACGGGGCGCTCGCCCGCGATGGCGGCCGCGAGCAATTCGCCGGAAACAGTTGTCGGCGCCATGCCATGTCCGCCAAAGCCGACGGCATACCAGACGCCGTCAGCGCTCTGGCCGATCTGCGGCATCTTATGCCGCGCATAGCTCATCAGGCCACCCCATGCGTGTTCGATGCGAACGTCGCGCAGTTGCGGATAGACCCTCAGCAAATCGCGGCGCAAAAGACGCGCGATCGCGTCGGGCTCGCGATCGAGAATCGAAATGCGCCCGCCCCACAGGATGCGCGTGTCGGGCAGCGGGCGGTAGTAGTCGAACGCGAAGCGCGTGTCGTAGACGGCTGAGGGGCAGTCGATCGCCTCGGACAGACGCGCGCCGAGCGGCTCGGTGGCCATCACGTAGGTCGCGATCGGGAGCACGGCGCGCTCGACGCGCGGGTAGACGTTGCGCGCATAGCCGCCGCCCGCCATCACGACATGCCGCGCGTCGATCGACGCTTGCGCCGTCTCGACGACGAAGCCCGCGCCCTGCCTGCGCAGGGCCGTGACGGGCGACTTCTCGTAGATGCGCACGCCCGCCTGTTCCGCCGCGCGCGCGACGCCCAGTACATACTTCAGCGGATGAAAGTGGAACGCGTTGCGCTCGAAAAGGCCGCCGTGATAGCGCGAAGTCTTCAGCCGACCGGCGAGCTCGGCGGCGCTCAGCGTCTCCCATTCGACGCCGAACGATTCCTTCATCAGACGACGCTGGCTTTCGAGCCGCGCCGGATCGTCGAACCAGTTCGCGAGGATCGCGCCCGCATCCGTCGCATCGCAGGCGATCGCATAACGCCGGATGCGCGCGCGCATCAGGTCGACGGCATCGCTTGTCAGCGCGTAGAGTTCGCGCGCCCGCGCCGCCCCGAGGATTTTCAGCAGGTCCGCGCAATCGAGGCTGTAGCCGCCGAACACGAAGCCGCCGTTGCGGCCCGATGCGCCATAGCCGACCTGGTTCGCCTCGACCACGACGACATCGCGCACGCCGCGCTCGGCGAGCCCGAGCGCGGTCGACAGCCCCGCCAGTCCGCCTCCGACGATGCACACGTTTGCGCTCAGTTTGCCAGCCGATGCGGGGCGCGCGGGCCGCTCGACGGTTGCTTCGTAGTAGCTCTGCATAGGGCGTTGAGAGTCAGGTGCGCGGCTATGTTACTCAAATTCGTATGCGCGTCATATTCGGTATACCGAAGCGGTCGGCGCCGGCGGTTTTGCGTCGGCGCGAGCAGCGGATGTTGCGCCGGCATCGGCCCGCCAGGATCAAACGCGATGCCTCGTGAATCCCGTGTCACCGCTGACGCGCGCCCAAAACGGCGGCTTCGTTGCGCGTCCATGACAGCTATGTTGCTCGGCGTACTCACTTCACGAAGTCGTCCCACTTCCGACCCCTCGCAAGAGCGCTTTACGCGGTAGACTGATATTAGTCGAGGTTAATGTGGTCAGGCATCTGCAAGGAGACGCCGCCATGAACCGGCCACTACGGTTTCCGCTACGCGCAATCGGCACCACGTCCGTCTGGAAGTGGTTCAAGTGGCTCTTTTTCGCCGCGTTTCTAGTGGCCGTCGCGATCGGCGTGCGCTTTGTCCAGATCGAAATGGACACGTCAGGATTGCAGGCCCGCTACCTCTCGGAGCTCACCCGCGACGTCGGTTTTACCGTTTCCGAAGGCCCGAGCGACACCATCCGTTTTCCCACCGACGGCCCCTACGATATCCGCCTCGGCTACGCGCTGCTGCCGGCGTTCGAACGCCGCCTGAAAGAGCGCGGTTTCTCGGTTGCGTCGCAGGCGCGCGATTCGGAACGCATGGCTTCGCTCGCGGACGACGGCCTTTTCATTCCTTACGAAGAAAAGGATCAGGCAGGGCTGATGCTGTACGACTCGACGGGCGCGCACCTGTTCGGCTCGTCGTATCCGACGCGCGTCTATGACGATTTCGCGTCGGTGCCGCCCGTCGTCGTGTCAGCGCTGCTTTTCATCGAAGACCGGCATCTGCTCGACGCCGACCAGCCGAACCGCAACCCCGCGATCGACTGGACGCGTTTCAGCCGCGCGCTGATGGATCAGGGCATGCGGTTCTTCAACCATCATCAGGCGCAGCCCGGCGGCAGCACGCTCGCCACGCAGATCGAGAAATTCCGCCACTCGCCGGGCGGCCGCACGGCGACGCCTCAGGAAAAGCTGCGGCAGATCGCATCGGCGTCCGTGCGCGCGTATCTCGACGGTCCGCGCACGATGCCCGCGCGCGAGCAGATCGTCGTGCGCTATCTGAACTCGGTGCCGCTCGCCGCGCAGCCGGGCATCGGCGAAATCAACGGGATCGGCGATGGGCTCGCCGCCTGGTACGGCCGCGATTTCGACGAAGTGAACCGCGTGCTGAAAGCGCCAGCGACGCCCGACAATCTCGCCGAACAGGGCCTCGCGTTACGGCAGGTGCTGTCGCTGATGATCGCGCAGCGCGGGCCGTCGCACTTCCTGCTGCGCAACAACGCCGAACTCAATGCGCTGACGGAAAGCTACCTGCGCCTCTTGGCGGCGAACGGCGTGATCGGCGCGCAGCTGCGCGACGCGGCGCTCTCGCAGCAACTCGTGCTCACGCGCGGCAAGCTCGCAACACCCGCAGATTCATACGTCGCGCGCAAGGCGGTCACGTCCTTGCGCACGCATCTGATGTCGTCGCTCGGCGTGTCGAATCTGTATGACCTCGACCGCCTCGATGTGCGCGTCACGTCGACGATGAACAACAAGGTTCAGCAGGACATCAGCGACCGGCTCGCCGACGCGACCACACGCGACGGCGCGCAGGCAGCGCGCCTGTATGGCTTCAACATGCTGCAGCCGAAGGACGATCCGTCGAAGATCGCGTTCAGCTTCACGCTGTTCGAAAAACGTGACGGCGAGAACCTGTTGCGCGTGCAGACGGACAGCGTCAACCGTCCGTTCGACATCAGCTCGGGCGCGCGCCTGAACCTGGGCTCGACGGCGAAGCTGCGCACGCTGATCACGTATCTGCAGATCGTGACGGAATTGAACCAGCGTTATGGGCAAATGAGCGTCGACGAATTGCGCGCCGTGAAGCCCGAACGCGAAGACGCGTTGACGCGCTGGGCCGTCGATTACCTGATGCACACGAAGGACCGCTCGCTTTCCGCGATGCTCGACGCGGCCGTCGAGCGCAAGTATTCGGCGAACGCGGGCGAACTGTTCTACACGGGCGGCGGCGCGCAGGCGTTCACGAACTTCGAGGCCGACGAAAACTCGCGCATCCTCACCGTGCGCCAGGCCTTCCAGCATTCGGTGAACCTCGTATTCGTGCGGCTCATGCGCGATATCGTCCACTACGAAACGATCAGGACGTCGGGCCCGTCGTCGCAATGGCTCGACGATCCCGACACGCGCAAGATGTATCTGACGCGTTTCGCCGATCAGGAAAGCCGTGTGTACATGAATCGTTTCTACACGAAGTATCACGGCAAGACACAGGACGAGATGGTCGCGATCCTGTTGCGCGGCGTGCGCAAGTCGCCGCCCAAGCTGGCGACCGTATTGCGCAGCGTGCGGCCCGATGCGCCGCAGGCGTGGTTCAACGAACAGATGCGCGCCCAGTTGAAGAACACGCCGAAGGCCAATCCGCCCGACGACGCGCTCGCGCAGCTCTACGCGAAGTACGGCATCGACAAGTTCAACCTGAACGACCGCGCGTACATTTCGAGCGTGCATCCGCTGGAGCTGTGGCTCGTCGACTATCTGCGCGTGCATCCCGATGCGAGCACGAACGAAGTGATGGAAGCGAGCCGCGACGTGCGCGCCGAATCATACAAGTGGCTCTTCAAGACACGCTATCACGCAACGCAGGACCGCCGCATCCGCCGCATGGTCGAGCAGCATGCGTACGACGCGATCGGCAAGTCGTGGCAGGCGCTCGGCTATCCGTTCGCGCATCTGACGCCGTCGTATGCGGCCGCCATCGGCGCATCGGGCGACAGGCCGGCGGCGCTCGCGCAACTGATCGGCGTGATCGCGAACAAGGGCGAGCAGGCGCCGACGCACAGCATCGCGGATCTCGAATTCGCGAAGGGCACGCCGTATGAAACGCACTTCGTGCACGCGGCGCCGCAGCCGAACGAAGCAGTGTCGCCGGATATTGCGCGCGTCGTGCAGGGCATGTTGCGCGATGTCGTCACGGGCGGCACGGCGAGGCGTCTCGCAGGCGGCATGACGTTCCCCGACGGCCAGACGATGGAGGTCTACGGCAAGACGGGCACGGGCGACCAGCGCCTCAATATCTACGCGAAGGGCCGCCGGCTGATCGAGTCGCGCAAGGTCAACCGCACGGCGACCTTCGTGTTCGCGATCGGCGACCGCTTCTTCGGCACGCTGACGGCCGTCGTGCACGAGCCGTATGCGAAGCGCTACGACTTCACGAGCGCGCTCGCCGTGCAGTTGCTGAAGTCGATGGCGCCCGCGTTGCAGCCGTTGCTCGACGAGCCTGCATCGAAAGACAGGACAGCGTCGAAAGTCGCGGGCAGCGCGTCGCCGGATGAGGGCGCCGCGCCGCTCGCTCAATAGCCGACGTCGGTGGCCGGCTTCAGAAACAGTTCGTGCATCGGCGCGAAGTGCGCGTAGAGCGGCAGGATCGCGCCGCCCATCGCGCGCGCGTCCGAGCCGATCGTGCCTTCCAGCAGTTGCGGGCGCACGATGCCTTCCCATTCGAACCTGTCGAGCACGCGCTCCGTGCGCCGGATGATTTCGCGCACCAGTTGCCGGTCCACTTCGCCGTCGATCACCACAGCTTCGAGATCGAGCAGTGCCGCCGCATTCGTCAGCGCACCGGCGATCGCGGGACACGCGGTGTCGAGCCATTGCTCCGTCAGACGCCACAGGTCCGCCGACAACGCGCGGTGATCGTGCGCGGCCGTCGCGGGCGCGCCCGCATCGACGAACAGCTTTTCGAGCACGAAGCCCGATGCCGCATGCAGCAGTTGCCGCGCGGGTTGACGTGAACTACCGCCCACGATCGGAATCGAGCCGACGGCGCCCGCGTTGTCGTGCGGACCGCCGTGCAGGCGTCCGTCGATCACGAGCCCGCCGCCGATGAACGTGCCGACGAACAGATACAGAAAGTTGTGGATGCCGCGGCCCTGGCCCATCACGAGCTCGGCGGCACAGGCGGCCGTCGTGTCTTTCGCGAACTCGACGGGTAGGCCCGTCATCGATGCGATGCGCGCGCGGATGTCGATGTCGTTCCATGCGTCGAGCGCCTCGGGCGGCGCGCCGAGAAAGTCGCGCCAGCCGCCGAGCCACAGCGGCGCCGCGACGCCCACGCCGACCACTTTCCCGCGCCGCGCGCCGAGCGCGTCGTCCACGCGCGCGAGCTTGCTTTCGAGCGCGGGGAAGAGCGTGCGCGGATCGGGATACGCGTACTCCTGCACTTCGCGGCAGCACACGCGCCCGAGAAAGTCCATCGCGAGCACATCGAGACTGCGCCGCCCGACCTTCACGCCGATCGTATAGGCGCCTTCCGCACGCAACGCGATGGGCACCGACGGCTGCCCGATGCGCCCGCGCACGCGCGCCTGTTTTTCGAGCAGTCCGTCGTCGATCAGACGCTCGACGATCATCGACACGGTCTGCATCGACAGACGCGTGAGCCGGCCCACATCGGCCTTCGGCAGCGGCCCATGCAAGCGGATCGCCTGCAACACGATCCGCTCGTTGAACTGCCGCATGCCGACCTGGTTCGATCCGACCGTGCGTTTCAGCGGTGAACGGGTGCCCGTATCCATCGACGGTATCTGGTTACTCGTGCTCATTCGTCATGCGATCGCGCGCACGTCGGCTTGCTTCGCGCCCGTCATGATCGCAACGGCATCCGACATATGGATGTCGTTCTTGTTGACGAGCGCCGCGCGCCGTCCGAGCCGCTGAATATGGATGCGATCCGCGATCTCGAACACGTGCGGCATGTTGTGGCTGATCAGGATCACGGGCAAGCCGCGCTCGCGCACGCGACGAATCAGCTCGAGCACCATGTTGCCTTCCTTCACGCCGAGCGCTGCTGTCGGCTCGTCGAGAATCACGACATGCCGCGCGAACGCCGCGCTGCGCGCCACCGCAACGCCCTGGCGCTGACCGCCCGAGAGCGTCTCGACGGCCTGGCGCATCGAACGGATGCCGATCTGCAAGTCCTTCATTGCGTTGGTCGCTTCGTCGAGCATGCGGCGCTTGTCGATCATCTTGAAGAGCTTGCCGCGCCAGCCCGGTTTCACCAGTTCGCGCGCGAGGAACAGGTTCTCTGCGATGCTCATCGCCGGCGCGACGGCGAGATCCTGATAGACCGTTTCGATGCCTTGCTGGCGCGCGTCGATCGGGCTGCGGAAATTGACGGGCTTGCCGTCGAGCAGCAGTTCGCCTTCGTCGGGCACGAGCGCGCCCGAGAGCGCCTTGATCAGCGACGACTTGCCCGCGCCGTTATCGCCGATCACGGCCATGATTTCGCCGGGCATCACTTCGAAGTCGCAGCCGTCGAGCGCAGTGACGTGGCCGTAGCGCTTGATCAGGCCGCGCGCCTGCAACACGGGGGTCTTGCCGTTGGCGGCATTCGCGGATGAGGGGGTTGTCGACATGACAGTCTCCTTCTGATAACGATCAACGTGTGCCACGGCGCGACAGCTTGTCGGCGGCGACGGCGAGAATCACGAGAATGCCGGTGATCAGCACCTGGTACACCGACGACACGCCCATCAGCGTCAAGCCATTGCGGAATACGCCGACGATCAGCGCGCCCAGCAGCGTGCCCGCAATCGAGCCGCGTCCACCGAAGAGGCTCGTGCCGCCCAGCACGACGGCCGTGATGCTGTCGAGGTTTTCCGTCTGTCCCGCTTGCGGATCGCCGACACCCGTGCGTGCGACGGAGAGCAGCGCCGCGATGCCATAGATCGCGCCCGACAGCGTATAGACCGCGATCAGAATGCGTTGCGCGGAAAGGCCCATCAGGCGCGCGGCTTCCGGGTTGTTGCCGAGCGCGTAGAGATGGCGGCCGGGCACTGTGTCGCGCAGCACGAACCATGTCGCGAGATACATCAGCAGCGTGAGCACAGTGCCGTACGTGACCGTCGCGGGACCGACGCTGAACGTGCTGCCGAAGAACATGATCGCGTCGGGCAGATTCGACACGCTCTCTGCGTTCGAATAGATCTGCGTCGCCGCGAACGCGATATTCAGCGTGCCCAGCGTGACGATGAACGCGGGCAGCTTGATGCGCGTGATCAGCACGCCGTTGAGCAATCCGAACAGCGTGCTCGCGCCGACGCCGCACAGGATCGCGATCGCGGGCGGCACGCCGATCACGACGGCGAACTTGGTCATCACGATCGAGCCGAACGCCATCACCATTCCGCACGACAGATCGATGCCGCCCGTCAGCACGATCAGGGTTTGCCCGATCGCGATGACGGCGACGACCATCGTCTGCTGAAGGATCAGCGACAGGTTCTGGAACGACAGGAAGCGGTTGCTCTGCGAGATGAAGAAGATGCACGCGAGCACGAGTGCGATCAAAGGACCGGCCTCGGCGAGCGTCGGCATATGATCCGCGAACCGGCGATGGCTTTGAGCGGGGACGGTGGGAGTCGACATGATGTGTTTCCTCGAAGCGATGCGTGATCTGTGTGCGGCGGGTTTCATGCAACGCAATGGAACCCGCCGCACTCACGCTGGAGAACTCGTGGAGATACGCGCCTTGCGCATCTCCGTTGCTGCCCGATGACTACTGTTCAAGTTGCGCTGTTACTTGTTGCCCCAACAGTTGTCGAGACCGAACTTCGTGTCCTTGCTGTCGACGCCGTTTTGCGCCTTGTCGGTGATGAGCGTCACGCCCGTGTCGTGATAGCCGGACGCTTTCTTGCCCGACTTCGCGTACTCGACGCCTGCGTCCACGCCGAGCGAGGCCATCTTCAGCGGATACTGCTGCGATGTCGCGGCAAGCTCGCCGGCCTTCACGTTGCGCACGCCTTCGCAACCGCCGTCGATCGACACGATCATCACGCTCTTGTCCTTGCCCGCATTCTTCAGCGCGCGATACGCGCCCGCCGCAGCCGGCTCGTTGATCGTGTAGACGACGTTGATGTCGGGCGCCTTCTGCAGGCAGTTTTCCATCGCCGTCTGGCCTTTCGCCTGATCGCCGCGCGTGTCCTGGCTGCAGACGATCGACGGATCGCCTTCCTTGATGCCGAAGCCCTTCAGAAAGCCGTTATGACGCAGCACGCCGACGGAGACGCCGGGCGCGAGATCGAGCGTCGCGATCTTCGCGGGCTTGCCGGCGAGCGCGGCCTTCGCGTATTCGCCGATCAGCACGCCCGCCTTGAAGTTGTCGGTGGCGAAGAGGGCGTCGGTGGCGTCCTGCGGATCGGTCGGCGTATCGAGCGCGATCACGAGCGCGCCCGCCGCGCGCGCCTTCTTGATACTCGGCACGATGGCCTTCGTGTCGCTCGGCGTGATGAGGATCGCTTTCGCGCCCGCCGTCAGCATGTTCTCGATGGCCGTGACCTGCGCGGCGTTGTCGCCGTCGAACTTGCCGGCCGCCGTGATCAGCTTCGCGCCGTCTTTCTGCGCGGCGGCTTCAGCGCCTTGCTTCATCTTGACGAAGAACGGATTGGTATCGGTCTTCGTGATCAGGCCGACGACGGGCTGATCGGCCGCGAGACTCGCGCTCGCGCACCACAGCGCCGACGCGGCGACGCACGCTGCGGCAATGCCCTTGACGACGGGCTGCATGTGAGACGCACGGCGCAACGGCCTGCGGAAATTCGGGTTCATGGGACGCTCCTCCGGATGTTTGACGACGACGTTGTGAACAGCGATCAGTTCGACGGCTTCGGCGGGCGCTGATCGCGCCTTCTGTCGCGCGCCGCCATGCGATGGATCAACGGCAGCGCGCGGCCTTATTAAATCAAGTTGTTTTAGTTAGTACAGCAGCGACGTCCGGAAAAATCAAGAAGCGGGTTTTGATGCGGCGCGACGCGGGCGGGTGGGACGGTGACGCACAAAGCCTTGTTGCACAAGGCCTGGCGGGGTGTGGAGCAGGGCCGCGAAGCGCCTGTCGAATAGGGGTAAATCAGGAGCGTGGCGCTCCGTGAGTTGAGTTCATTTGTTCTTTTACTGGGCAAATGCTCGGCAAATCGACTCCCGTTGTACTCGTCGGGACCGTGGCTTGCTACCACTCGGGCGAGGTCGCTGCCCTACGCGCGACAAGCGGAGGCGAACGTGAAGACGATGCGCAATCGCGCGCTGCATTACGTCGCGAAACATCCTGCGCAGTTCACGCTGCAGGTGTTCAAGGCATTCCGCAAGAACCAGGGGCTGCTGCTCGCGGGCGCGATTGCGTACTATGCGCTGCTGTCCATCGTGCCGTTGCTGATACTCGTCGCGATCGCGTTCAGTCATTTCGTCGGCCAGCAACTGCTGCTCGATACGCTCGCGCGTCTGCTCGAATGGCTGGTGCCGGGGCAATCGAAAGCGATCGTGCAGGAGCTTGCCAATTTTCTCGCGCATCGCGCGGTGATCGGCTGGTTCCTCGTCGTGACGATGATCTTCTTCAGCTCGCTCGCGTTCACGGTGCTCGAGAATGCGCTGTCGATCATCTTCGTGCATCGCGTCGCGATACGGCGCAGGCACTTTCTGCTGTCGGCGATCCTGCCGTATCTGTTCAGCCTGTCGCTGGGTGTCGGCGTGCTGCTCGTCACGCTCGTATCGAGCGGACTTCGGGCCGTCGCGAGCGACAGCATCGTACTGCTCGATCACACGATATCGTTGACGGGCGCGACGCGTGTCGTGCTTTATCTGCTCGGTCTTGCCGGCGAGATCTTCGTGCTCGCGGCCATCTATCTGGTGATACCCGCGGGACGCACGACGCCGTGGCATGCGTTCGTCGGCGCGGTGGCGGCTGCCGTGCTGTGGGAGATCACGCGGCGCGTGCTGGTGTGGTACTTCGCGACGCTATCGCAGGTGAGCGTCGTCTACGGTTCGCTGACGACGGCCATTGTCGTGCTGTTCAGTTTCGAAGCGCTCGCGACGTTGATGCTGTTCGGCGCGCAACTGATCGCCGAATACGAGCGGCTCAATGCGAGCGGCAACGAGCGCGCTTCACAGCCATTCGTGACGGGGTGAGTCCGACGGAAAGAAAAACGTTTGCGTCGGTGAAATGGTGTTCGGGTTAACGGCGGTGAATGCGAGAACTTTAGGCCGATTTGCGCACATGTTGTATTGCGCTTTTTAGCCCGCAAAACAATTCGTCTGGTCACAGCTTCGTCATGAGCCACCGACGATAATCGCGTCGCCCGTCAAATGGACAAATCAGAACGGGCAGCGCTGCGCAGCGCAGTGCAAGACCTCGGGGAATACCGCAAATGACCATCCGTCACCGCATCACTCTACTCGTGGTGTCGATGCTGGTTGCCTTGTCGGCAATCGGCGGATACGCCGTCTATCAGACACGCGGCAGCGCCGCAGACGTCCGGCAAGTGACGCAGGGCGTCGTGCCGAGCGCGCTCGCTTCCGCCGACCTCGTTTCGCAGGTCAAGGACGTTCAGCTCGCGACGATGACGCTCGTCTATGCGCCCGATGCAAATATGGTCGAGCAGGCGCAAAAGGAACTGGCCGCCAAAGAGAAGTCGCTGCGCGAAGCACTCGACGTGCAAGCGAAAGCCGCCGCGAGCCACGCGCAGGAAGGGCTTGTCACGCAGGCGCGCGACAGTCTCGCGAACTACTTCGCGGCGATCAACGACACCGCGAAAATGAAGGCGGACGGGAAGAACGATCTCGCGCAAGCGTATCTGTTCGCCAACGTCGCGCAGTATCGCGACGAACTGGAAGGCATCGTCGAAACGCTGCGTATCGAGAAGAACCGCCAGAAGGATGACGCAATCGACGCGCTGAACGCGGGCCTCGCCACGACGACGACGGCCATCGCGGGCGCAGCGGGTGCGGCCATTCTCGTGCTGGTCGTGATCGGCCTGCTCCTGTACCGGCAGATCACGCGGCCGCTTTCGCGCATGCAGTCAATGATGAGCGAGATCGCATCGAGCCAGGATTTCACGCGCCGCGTACCCGTGGGCCGCATGGACGAAATCGGCCATTCGATCGTCGCATTCAACGGCATGATCGAGAAGATCCAGCAAAGCTCTGCACAACTGAAGCAGAAGACGGCCGATATTCAGGCGATGTTGCAGAACATGCAGCAGGGCATTCTGACTGTCGTCGAAGGCGCCGTGATTCACTCCGAGTACTCGGCTTATCTGGAAGCGATCTTCGAAACGAAGGATATTGCGGGCCGCCCGCTGATGGACCTCGTGTTCGGCGACAGCGAGCTCGGCGCCGATACGGTGTCGCAAGTCGACGCGGCCGTTGATGCGTGCATCGGCGAGGACAGCATCAACTTCGAGTTCAACCAGCATCTGCTCGTCAACGAACTGACGCGCAAGATGCCCGATGGCCGCGTGAAGACGCTCGATTTGAGCTGGTCCGCGATCACCGACGAAAGCGACACCGTGATGCGCCTGATGCTGTGCGTGCGCGATGTGACGGAGTTGCGTCAGCTTGCCGCCGAAGCGGGCGAGCAGAAGCGCCGCCTCGAGATGATCGGCGAGATTCTCGCGGTGAGCGAGGAGAAGTTCCATCATTTCGTCGAAAGCGCGACGGGCTTCATCAACGAGAACGAACGCATCATTCGCCAGCACGCGCAGGCGGATGGCTCGGCCGTCGCAGAGCTGTTCCGCAACATGCATACGATCAAGGGCAATGCGCGGACCTATAGCCTTCAGCATCTGACGAGCATCGTGCACGAGACGGAGCAGCGTTACGACGCGCTGCGCCGTCCGGAGACCGCACACGAGTGGGACCAGGAGCAGCTGATCGTCGAACTCGCGCGCGTGAAGGAAGCGCTGCAGCACTACGCGACGATCAATGAAGTGAGCCTTGGCCGCCGCAACACGGGTCGCGGCAGCAGCGTCGAGCGCTATCTGATGGTCGACAGCGAACACATTCGGGAAAGCCTGCGTCTGCTCGATGCAGCGAATCCCGCTGACATGCGCGATCTGCTGACGGCGCGCGACGCGGTGCGCAGAACCTTGCGCCTGCTGGGCACGGAGAAAGTCGAAGATGCACTCGCGGGCGTGCTGGAGTCGCTGCCTTCGCTTGCAACGGAACTCGGCAAGGCGGCGCCGACCGTACGCATCGACGACAACGGCTATCGCGTTCGCTCGCAGGCAGGCAGCGCGCTCAAGAATGTCTTCATGCACCTGCTGCGCAATTCCGTCGATCACGGCATCGAAACGGCGGCGCAGCGCGTGGCGCTCGGCAAGCCCGAGGCCGGCGTGATCGATGTGGAAGTGGGCGTCGCGGAAGGGGCGTTGCAGATCACGTTGAGCGATGACGGACGCGGCCTCGCGATGTCGCGCATTCGCGGCATCGCCGCCGAGCGCGGCTGGCTCCAGCCCGATACGCAACTGGGCGACGAAGCCGTGGCGGAGTTCATTTTCCGGCCGGGTTTCTCGACGGCGCAAAATGTGACGGAAGTCTCAGGTCGCGGCGTCGGCATGGATGCCGTGCGCGATTTCATCCGGCGCGAAGGCGGCCGCATCGAATTGCGCTTCACCGACGAGCGCACGGGCGCGGACTTCCGCCAGTTCCAGACTATCGTCTATCTGCCGGAAAATTGCGCTGTCGATAGCGTCGGCACGTCGATGCACGATGCCGCCAAAACAGTGAATTCGATTCAGGCGAATGCACTTTCCGAATAGCACTACGGGGATTCGTTGTGGTTGAACAGTATGTGATCGCGGCGTTGGCCGGCGTCGTGGCGAGCGCGCTTGTCGGCGTGCTCGCGCATCGTTGGCTCATCAGAAAGGCCGACGGGCAGCACCTGACGGCGCTCGAGTCGCAGGCGAATGAATTGACGCAGGCCGAAGAGCGACATGCAGCGGAGATCCGGCAGCACGAACAGCAGGCGCGCGAATTGCATGCGCTGGCCGATACGTTGCGCGAAGATCTCGTGCATCACTCGACGCAAGCCGAAGAGGCGCGCGCCGCGCTGAATGCGCTGTCGAGCCAGAAGGACGAATGGCTTCAGCACGCGACGCGTCTTTCCGGCGAAGCGGCGCGCTTGCGGCATCTGTCGGCTACGTTCGAGCGCTGGCATGAGCAGATGATTTCGCTGATGGCGCAGAACCACGACATGCACGCGAAGAACAATGAGCTGTCGTCGATCGTGCGGCACGTGCTGATCGTATCGTTGAACGCTTCGATCGAAGCGGCGCGTGCGGGCGCGGCCGGCCGCGGGTTTTCGATCGTCGCGAGCGAAGTGCGCGCGCTGGCTTCGCGCTCGCAGGAACTGTCGAAGAGCTATCACGACAGCCTGAATCGCAACGACCTCATCACGACGGCCACGTTTCAGGACATTCAGGCGGGTGGCAAGATGATCGCAGCGTCGCTGGCGAGCGTCGAAGCGCTCGCCGGTCAGATTCAATCCCGGTTAGAACAGGCGACGTCGTGATCAGTCAGCAAGCGAAAGAAAGTATCGAACGGATCTTCTATCAGTCCGCGCGCACGCGTTTGCCCGCCCATGCCGGCGACGCGTGCGAAATCACGGCTCTCGACGCACATCTGGCCAATAAGGCGCTTGCAAGCCATATCGTCGTTTTGACCATTTCATCGATTGCATTCCGCTTTCTGCTCGTGCTGCATTTCGACGACGACCAGACGACGCGCGACTACTACTTGCGCGACGCGGAAGACCGTTCGCTGGCGGAAGCACTGATGGAAGTCGGCAATCTGTGCTGTGGCGCGATCAATCAGCAACTGGTCGAGTACTTTCCTGATCTGGGCATGTCGACGCCCTATCAGTTGAGTGGCGCGTGCGTGCCTTTTCTGACGGAATTGAAACCGGCGTACCTCGCGGCATTTCGCGTGACCATCGGCGCAAACGTACAAATCGGCGCGACGCTTTGCGTGTGCGCGAGCGCGCCCGTCGATTTCGTCGCCCATGTGGCCGAAGTCGAGGAAAGCGGCGGAGAACTCGAACTGTTCTGAACGGTTCCGGATTTCGTGCACGACGCATATCTTCAATCAATCAATGCGCCGCTTTAAAGGCGCTACGGGGTGAGCAATGGGAAAGGTTCTGGTAGTGGACGATTCGAGCACGGTTCGCGATGAAGTGGCCGGCTTCCTCAGAAAGAACGGCCTCGATGTCGAGACGGCCGTGGACGGCAAGGACGGTCTCGCGAAGCTGAAGTCGTCGCCGGGCATTCGTCTCATCGTCAGCGACGTGAACATGCCGAACATGGACGGCCTCACGATGGCCGAAAAGATTCGTAGCGAACTGGCCAATGCGAGCGTCAACATCATCATGCTGACGACGGAAAGCAGTCCCGCGATGAAGGAGCGCGGCAAGGCGGCAGGCGTAAAGGGCTGGATCGTCAAGCCGTTCAAGGGCGACGCCGTTCTCGAAACGTTCAGGAAACTGGCGGGCTGACGGCCGCACACCGCAGATCGCGTTTCGGATGCCCGCTGGATGCGGGCACAGCGATGCCTCGCGGATTGTCGCGATTCCCTGAATGATCTTTTCACGCGCCGCGGGTTTATCCGCGGGCGCCGCGCCTCTAGACCGCTGTTCAACGGTTGCAGAACGCAGGTTCGAAGCAGCCCAAACGAACAGTCCCGGAGGTGTTGCCATGAAAATGTTTGCTAAAGCTTTTGTCATCGCGGCTCTCATTAGCGCTCCCCTCGCTGCATTTGCGCAGACCAGTCAGCCTGTGACGCGCGCGCAGGTTCGCGAAGAACTGGTGCAGTTGCATAACGTCGGCTATAGCCCGCTCGACGACCGCAACAGCTATCCCGTCCACATTGAGGCGGCAGAAGCCCGTCTGGCCGCGCGGAATACGGCGTCCGCGCAGGAGAGCGGATACGGCGCGGCGTCGAATGGTTCGTCGCAAGCGGGCGTGCGTGATGTCCGCACGAACGGCATCACGTTTGCACATCACTGATCGTGCGTTGCCAGCGATAACCGCGACAAGACAGATCAATATGAATCGCTGACGCTGCAGCTGGCGTTTCGATTCGGAGTCAGGGCCGGAGCCTGCGTAATGCAGGTTCTGGCCTTTTTCATTATTGAGCGTGCTCGTGAGTGGCTTTTGGACGCGTGACTCATGACGCCGGATTGCATAGACGTCGACGGGACGAGGATTGCCGAAATCGAATCGGGACTGTCGATCGAAAAGGAAAAAGAAAAACTCGGCAGCGGTGAAAGATGGTGGCTCGCGTCAACTATGCTTTCAAAACTATACATCGCCATCGCACGAAGCCGCCGATGAGGAATTCAAAGTCGACACTTGTAAAGATTCGTTGAGGTCGCGCCGCTCATCCGTCGCGCGACACGCAGAGAATTGACCTTTGACTGGTTTATCTCCGTCCTGCATAGAACGGTTAGCCGGCTGCCCAACGCCGATGCAAGCAATTTGACATTCTCGCTAGACCCTACGCGAATCGGATTTTTTCTTAATGCTCTCGTTGAACGCCGCGCCTAGCACCAAAACGAAAGGCGTCCGTCTTTTCGTGTAATGGATGAACTCTAGCCATATATGACATGTCCATGGCATAGTGCCGGTATCTTCAATCAGGAGTTTCAATATGGCTACACTCGAAGCACTTCAGGCAAAGATACAAAAACTTCAGGAGCAGGCCGATGCCATCGCTTCTCAAAAGTCGGCGGCGGCCCTCGAAAGCATTCGCTCATTGATGGTCAAGCACAATCTGACGACGGCCGATATCGATGCGCATCTCGGCCATAGAAAGCGTGGCCGTCCTTCGCTGAAGTCGGCAGGTGTGCAGACAAAAGGTGAAGCCAGGTATCGCGATCCCAAAACGGGCGCGACCTGGACGGGTCACGGCCGCGCGCCGGCCTGGATTGCAGGTGCGAAGGATCGCAACAAGTACCTCGTTTCCGGCGCGGCGAGCCAGGTTACGACGAGCGTGCCCGCCGGGAGCGCGAAGAGCAACGGTCAGCCTAAAGGACCGCAGCCCGCCAAATATCGTCACCCGGAGACGGGCGCGACCTGGAGCGGCCGTGGTCCTGCGCCCGCATGGCTGGCAGCGGAAAAAGACCGTAACAAGTTTCTGATTGGAGGTGCAAAGGCCACGGGAATGAATGGCGTTGCACGGAAAAAGTTAGCAGCCAAGAAGGCTGCGAGAAAATCACGCGCTTAAAAGTCAATGGGAGGGTGGGGCACTGCGCTGCCTCGCCCGAACGCCACGCACGGCGGCGGACTAAAAGATCGTCGTCGTGCCGGTTCTTTTCGCTATCGCAGAGAACTTTCGTCAATGCGATCTGAGCGAGCGAATGCGCAATGGGTTGTCGGGCCCTGCGAAATCTGGAAGTTCATCTCTCGACACTCCCCTGTCATTTCCACCTAGGCACCCTGAAAAGGCTGCTTTCAGGTGAAAGTACTACAGATCGAATCGCGACGAGTTTGCGCGGATCGACGGTTGATGCCGTCGGCGTCGCGCGCGCCGGTGTTGCTTTTTCTGCGCGCGACGCCGCTTTCGAGCGGGATCTAATGAAAGTCGCGCGTCTCCAGTTCCACCGACTGTCCCCCATTTCTCTGTAGCACACGGCGGGCGGCCGCTTCAATCGCCTTCCTGTTACCCTCGAACGCCGCGATCAGATCGTGGGACGACGTGCCCGTATTGCCGAAGTGGTCGTTGAGGGCGTCGATTGATACGCTGCACCATACCTCCTTTCCTTCGACGTTCGCTTCGAATGCGACTCGCGATGCGGCTACGACGTGCCGGCGGCTGGTGAATTCGATGGTCATTTGATTTCTCCGTGAGTGCCAGGTCTGATACACGAACGTCGGCCAGCGCGGTTTTTCGGGCGATTTTTCCTTTGCCCGGGGCCAGGTGGTCCGGTCTGGGGCGTTCGCTTCGGTGCTGTGCAGCAAGGAACGATCCAGTCCGCTTCGAACATGCCCAGCGGAATGGCGGGCGGTGTCGAGCGTCGGTATCGTTCTCCAATGATAGGTCGCGGGGCGAATAAAAGCCCGGGAAAGTACTAGGTCGTCTTGCCCGTCATCTGCTCGATCAGCTTTTTCGTCGCGGGCGAATGCTCGTATTTTCGGAAGACGGCGGCGACCTCTGACATGACCGGCTCGCCCGCAAGCGTCTTGAAGACGACGTTTGGCAAACTGACGACCCGGGTCAGCACATTGGGCACGATGGCCACGCCAGCGCCCACGGAGACCTGTGTCAACACGGCGAGCAGCGTGCCTGGCGCACTCACGATACGAGGATTGAAGCGGCCGCGCCGCGCGATTTCCCGCGTGCCGAGATCCTGTTCGGGCACGACGAAGGTTTCGCCCGCCAGCGCGCGCGCCTTGATCGGACCCGCTGCTGCCGCCAGCGGATGCTCGGCGGGCAGCGCCGCGCAGAACGCATCGCGTGCCAGCACGTGCGCGCGTAGCGAGGACGGCAGCTCGACGGGCATGCGCACGAACGCGACGTCGACGCGTCCTTCCTCCAGCAACGCGGGAAGCTCGCCCATCGGATGTTCGGTTGCCTGCACGAGGACGCCCGGCCGCGATTTGCGGAACGCGCGTATCTGTTTCTGCAGGATGCCCGAAAACGCAGCCGAGCCGACATAGCCGATATGGATTCGCCCCACCTCGCCGCGTCCGGCGCGCTTTCCGACATTCAGCGTGCGTTCGAACTGCGCGAGGGTCTCGCGCGCTTCGGCGAGAAACACTTCTCCGGCAGGCGTGAGCGCGACCGTGCGTTTGGTGCGGCGAAACAGCTGCGCCTGCAGCGTGCGCTCCAGTTCCTGGATCTGCACGGTCAGCGTGGGCGGCGCAATGCCGAGGGTTTCGGCGGCCTGTGCAAAATGCAGCTGCTCCGCGACAGCGATGAAATAACGCAGATGCCTGAGTTCCATGACGCGTACCGGCGAGTATTAGTTTGTGTCTAATTATATTGAACAGACGCGGGAATGAACGGAATAGAAATAACTGGTGAAATACGGGCTTAATTGTCCGTCATCTTTTCGTAAACCAGGCCCATGAGTTCAATCACCGCTACCCGTTCGGCCTCTCGCGGCACGCCGCTGCTTCTCATTGCGTCGATGGGGTGTGCGATGACCGTGCTCGACACGAATGTTGTCGGCATCGTTCTGCCTACCATTGCGCGCGATCTCAATGCATCGTTTGCCGATATCGAATGGGTGATCAGCGCTTACGTGCTGTGTTTCGCCGCGCTGTTGCTGCCCGCCGGCTCGCTTGCGGACCGCTTCGGGCGCAAGCGCGTGTTCCTCGCGGGCATCGCGCTTTTCGCGCTCGCTTCATTCGCATGCGGCGTCGCGCCGAGCGCGCCGCTGTTATATATCGCGCGAGCCGCGCAAGGCGTGGGCGCGGCGTTCCTGCTCGCGCCCGCGCTCGCGATCATCGGCCATGCGTTTCATGACGAGCGCGAACGCGCGCGTGCGTGGGCCGTCTGGGGCGGCATCATGGGGCTGACGATGGTCCTTTCGCCGCTGATCGGCGGTGTCGTCAGCGCGTATCTGGGCTGGCGCTGGGCGTTCACGATCAATGTGCCGATCTGCGCGCTGCTGGCCACAGGCGTCGTCAAGATCGTTGACGAGTCGCGCGACCCGACGCCGCGTTCGCTCGATCTGCCGGGCATTGCGCTCTTTGCGGCAGCGATGTTCTCGTTGACGTGGGCTCTGATTCTGGGCCCCGAATATGGATGGTTCAGTACGGCCGCCATGTCGCGCGCGTGTGCCGGTGTCGCGCTGTTTGCTGCTTTCGCGCTGGTCGAGAGCCGTCGCGTGCATCCCATGCTCGACCTCGCCCTGTTCCGTTCGTGGCCCTTCGTGGGTGCGATCGTGGCGATGTTCTCGTATGCGTCGTCGGCGCAGGTGATGGCCTCGCTTTTGCCGCTGTTCCTGCAAAATGCGCGAGGCGAAAGCGCGCTCAGCGCGGGGGCCGGCATGTTGCCTTTCGCGCTGGCGATGCTGTTGCTGCCGCAACTTGGGCGCAAACTCGCGGCATATATGGATTCACGGCAGATTCTGACGCTCGGCCTCGCAGTGGTCGCATGCGGCAATCTCGCGATGATGCTTGCTGCGCGCCGCGCAGACCATGCATGGCTGATCGCCGCGATGGCGCTGCTCGGCAGCGGTGGGGGACTGCTGAACGGCGAAACGCAGAAGGCGATCATGGGCACGGTCCCGCGAGAACGTGCGGGCATGGCGTCCGGCATCAGCACGACATCGCGCTTCACTGGCATTCTTCTGGGCTTTTCCGGACTCGGCGCCGTGCTGGCCGAGGGTGTGCGTTCGGCATTGACCGCGCAGATGTCTCACGTGCAAGTGCCTTCTGTGCCGGGCTTCGCCGAGCGTGTGATGGCGGGCGACTTCGTGCGCGCATTCACGCTGTATCCGCCTGAACTGACGGAAACGCTGACCCACATTGCGCGTTCGAGCTACGGCGAGGGCTTCTCGCAAGCATTCGGCGCGGCTGCGCTGGTCGCGGCCGTTTCGGCATTCGTGGTCTATCTGTCGATGAGAAGCAGCAAACGTTGATTGCGCAGTGCTGTACCGATTAGTATAAAAGGCTCTAGACAAAGAGCGCCTTGCAACGCGCATCATTCGATGACTCGGTACGAATCACTCGCCAATACGATGGCGGCGGAAATCCGCTCGGGCAGTCTCGCCGTAGGCACGCGGATGCCGTCGTTGCGACAGGTCATCGCGCAGCACGGCGTCAGTCAGTCGACGGCCTTTCGCGCTTACTATCTATTGGAAGAGTGGGGGCTGATTCGCGCGCAGGAGCGTTCCGGCTATTACGTCGCGCGCGGCGCGGCCGTTCCCGAAAGTCGCGAGGCCACAGCGAAGCGCGCGCTCGCCGAGTCCGCGAAAGTCGATATCAGCGAACTCGTTTTTAGCGTACTCGAAGCGGCAAGGCATCCGGGTGTCGTGCCACTCGGTTCCGCGTTTCCTTCGCCCATGCTGTTTCCGTTGCAGCGCCTTGCGAAGTCGCTCGCGCAAACGGCGCGCACGGTGAATCCGTGGAGTACCGTCGTCGATTTGCCGCCTGGCAACGAAGCATTGCGTCAGCAGATTGCGCTGCGTTATCTGGGCATGGGACTGTCACAGCGGCTCGATGAAATCGTCGTCACCAATGGTGCGCTCGAAGCGCTGAATCTATGTCTGATGGCCGTGACCCGTCCTGGCGACGTGGTGGCGGTCGAGTCCCCGGGCTTTTACGCCGCGCTACAGGCGATTGAGCGACTCGATTTGCGCGCCGTGGAAATTCCCGTCGATTCGCAAACCGGCCTCGATCTGAATGCGCTCGAACAGGCGCTCGACAAGCATCCCATTCGCGCTTGCTGGTTCATGACGAACTACCAGAACCCGACGGGCGCGACGATGCCGCTCGAAAAAAAGAAGGCGCTAGTCGAACTGCTCGCGCGACATGAAGTGCCGTTGATCGAAGACGACGTGTATGGCGAACTGCATTTTCAGGCGGACTATCCGTTGCCGGCGATTGCGTTTGATCGAAAAGGGCTTGTCATGCATTGCAGTTCTTTCTCGAAGACGCTTGCGCCAGGATATCGAATCGGTTGGGCCGCTGCCGGAAAATTTGCGGAAAAAATACAGCGTGCGAAGCTGATGACGACGCTTTCGGCGAGCATTCCCGTGCAGGCGGGAATCGCCGATTATCTTCAGCATGGCGGATACGACCGGCATTTGCGTAAATTGCGTGCGGCATTGCGCGCGCAACTCGATGCCATGAATGTGGCGTTGCGACGTTACATGCCGAAGGGTGTGAAATGGACGTGTCCGTCGGGCGGCTATTTCGTATGGCTCGAATTGCCCGAAACGATCGACGCGTTGACGCTGCACAGGCACGCGATCGAGCAGGGCGTGAGCATCGCGCCGGGACCAATTTTCTCGGCAGCACGCAGCTTCCGGCATTGCGTGCGCCTCAACTTCGGGCATCCATGGAACGCGGATATCGATCGCGCCGTCCGCGTGCTCGGCGAACTCGTTACGCAGGCAGTGAAATAAGCAGCGTGCGTTTCATTAACAGACTCCGCGATGGATTCGTCCAGAACCTCTCACGCGTTCGTTGGCGCAGAAGTTCAAGGCGTGATCACTGCTGAGTTGCCAATACCGCTGCGCTACTGAAACCGCTTGACATCGTTTCTAGTAGACCCGGCTTCTTCCCTTGAGAACGGACAACAAAGAGTCGTTTTCGGAAAAGATGACTCAGGCTCGCGCCCGCCGGGTAACGCTTGCTGGCAACTGTCTTCGCGAAGCGCTTCAGGTACACCTATTGCGCGCCTTCACGACACTCACGTTCATAGGAGCTGAACTATGGGTTCAATCAATCCGCAAACGCGCAGAACAAGTGGAGCAGGGATTGTCGGTGGCGGTGTCGGCGAAGGTCCGGGGCCGGAAGTGATGACCGCATCGACGCTCGACGGCAACAAGGTGATCTCTTCAGACGGGGAACACGTCGGCAAGATTTCGGACATCATGCTCGATGTGCGCAGCGGACGAATCGCTTATGCGGTGCTCTCCGAAGGCGGCTTTCTCGGCATGGGCGCAAACCTGCATGCGATTCCGTGGAGCGCGCTCACGCTCGATACCGTGGAGAAGTGCTTCCACGTCGACATTAGCGCGCGGCGGCTAAAGGACGAACCGGGCTTCGACAAGGATCATTGGCCGTCGATGGCCGATGCAAAATGGGGCGAGTCGCTGCACACGTATTACAACCGCGATCCGTACTGGCTCTCGCGCAACGAGTACGTCGACCCCGACGTTCCGCCGACAGCGCATTGACGCGGCGGCGTATCAGCGCCTGGTGAAGAGGCCGCGCGAGATCGAAACACAGTGGCACTGCATCCCGCGCGGCTTCCAGAAGGCTTTTCTTTTAGACCTTGACCGAGGAAGCCTCGTAAATCTCATCGATGGCTTCCGCGAGTTTCGCATTGAACTCGTCGTCGCTCATCTGCTTCTTCAGGTCGTTGATCAGCGCACGCGAGAAGCTCGCGATCATGCCGTGATTTTGTGCGAGCTTCTTGCACGCTTCCGTGCGGGTATAGCCACCCGAAAGCGCGACGACTCGCGCAACGCGCGGGTGATCGATCAGCGGCTTGTAGAACTCGGCGACATCGGGAATGGTCAGCTTGAGCATGACCTGCTTATTGGCAGGCAGTGCATCGAGGCCCTTGCTGATTTCATCGCGCAGCGTCTTTTCCGCGCCCGCCTTGTCCGGCGCCTTGATCGACACTTCGGGCTCGAGAATCGGCATGAGTCCGCCCGCGTCGATTTGCGCGCCATATTCGAATTGCTGCTTGACGATGGCGGCAATACCCGACGGCGAATTCTGCTCGATCACCGAGCGCATCTTGGTGCCGAAAATGCCGAGCTTGTGCGCGCGGTCGAGCAACGCATCGAGCCCGGGAATCGGCTTCATCAGGCGCACGCCGTCCTTTTCCGCTTCGAGTCCCTTATCGACTTTCAGAAACGGCACGACGCCGCGGTCTTCCCAGAGAAACGACGGCACGGGTTTGCCTTGCGCCTGCCCGTCCATTGTGGCCTCAAAGAGAATGGCCGCGATGACTTTTTCGCCGGTGAAGGCGGGGGAGGTGATGATGCGCACACGCATTTCATGCATCAGCTTGAACATTTCGGCGTCGCCGTTGTAGGCGTCGTCGGGAATGCCGTACTGCCGCAGTGCGCCCGGCGTCGAGCCGCCGCTCTGGTCGAGCGCGGCGATGAAGCCGTCCTTTTCAGAAACCTGCGTCAACATTTTGTCATTTGCCACGGACGTTCCCTCCTTGAACAACTGATTTGTGGACCATTCGTTTCCGACTCGACAAGTGTACGGCATTGCAGCGCGCACTCCTATATCGTGCGGATCGGGTCAATTGAACACATAAGCGAGGAATGTTCCAGGCAAAAATGTGTCAGAAAACGCATGATCCGGCAGTGTGATTGGCAACACTCGATGTGATCTGCTTCGACACAGCGGCGGTAAGATCGACAAGCCGGTCCTTGCCATCGTGCGAGCGGCAAAGAAAGTACTTCCTTCATTCGGGGCGCGCGGACCTCGCGCGAATAGCGATGAAAACGCTGGTGCGAGCGATCGCGACTGTGGCATGTGTGGCCGCCGTGCTCGGACTCCTGTTCGTTCCGTTGCCGCGCGCTTTTCATCTTTCGACGCGCATTGTCACTGTTGAACTCATCGCGCGGCCCCGTACGGCCGTTTTTGACTATGTAACGACTCCTGCGCACTGGCCGGCGTGGCATCCGTCGTCGCTGGCGGTCACGGGCGCAACGGATCATTCGCTTGCCATCGGCGAGCAGACGACGGAAGAGTTTCGCGTCGCGGGACGACGTGGGCGCGTCGTGTGGACAGTCGTCGAGCGCAACCGGCCGGACAGGTGGACGATCGACGGCGCGATCGAAGGCCGTCCGGCAGGCACGGTCCGCTATACGCTGACACCCGATGTAAATGGCACAAACGGCGCAAATGGCACACGGTTCGAGCGCACTTTTATCTACCGTTCGCCCACCCTTTGGTTCGCGTTGCTGGATGCGGTGCTGCTGCGCGCGAAGATCCAGGCGGAATCCGACGAAGCCGTCGAGCGGCTCAAAAATGTGCTTGAACAGCAAGCGGAGCAGCGTGAGTAGCAGGCGTTCAGGTCGGGTCGACCGAACTCATTCTTCTTGCGGGGCCTTCCGCCGCAGTGCAAGCGCGACACCGCTCGACGTCAGCGTCATCGCTACCGCTTCCTTCAAGCCGAGCGGTTCGCCGAGCGCGATTGCCGCAGCGACGATCCCCATGATGGGAACCAGCAGCATGCCGATCGATGTGATCTGCGGCGGCAGATGCCGCAGCGCCGCGAACCACGCGAGGTAGCAGACCAGCGTCATGTAGATCATCACGGCGCAACGTCGATAGCGTGGAGAAGCCTATCCATGCGAGACATTCGTGCAACCGGCGAGAAGCAATTGCGGTATGTATCGGCGCGGCACGCGCGGCGCTTCGCCCGCGCACATTGCGACGCATCCCGTTGCGGTGGTGAGCAGATAGAACAGCCCTGTTCAGTGTGGATGTTTTATCGAGCGATTCGTATGACTTCTTTATAGAGGCTCGATCATATGAGGTTCCGCGGATTCTTCTGCTGCGTGCAATGTGACATGTGGCGCAAACGATTGCGTTGTATCCTTGATCAGGCTGTAACGCGCGGTCTCGATTCATTTGCGCGCAACCTTTCGTCAGATGGAAAACTGCGCGATCTACGCAGTGCAATTGCAGATGCAAACTTCCGTCTGACAGTAGAAATCAGCGTCCGCCGCAATCATTCAAAATGGGTACATTCCGGACGTTCTCTCTGTTATGAAAATGCCCCGGAAAGTACTCGCAGGCGTTGGCACCAGGTTCCCCAACCCCTAAATCGACGGCTGTCTCTCGCACTGGGCGCTATCAAACGTTTGCGACGGGTGTGTGTCAAGGGTTGTTCCGAACTGATCGATGCCGAACGGAGTGAGATAGTTTCAATGCGGGATGATCGGTGCATGGTTCATGAAAGCAACACGAAATACGGTTAGATCGCAGTTCATGAGAGGCTGAAAATGGAACAGTCCGTACGCAACTTCGCGCTTTCGACTAACGGCCAATCCGTGACTTTCGATATCGTTGTGCAAAAGCGCGCGATAGGATGTTCGATCACGCGCGATGCGCTCGAACAGCATTTCTGGCTGGAGCGCGGCGCGGACGAATTGCACCTCACGAAGGCATTCGGCAACGGTCAGCGCCGCATAGCGGCAGTGGCCGAACGCAAGGCGCTTGCGAAGGGGTCGATGCACGTGTCGATTACCGCGGACGATTTCGAGCACCGCTAGACGCCGCGTGGCGTCCATTGCACGCCGACGTTGCGCGGCACGTATCGCGGCGGGGCGAGGCCGCGCGGGGTACTCCACAAGCCTGGTACGCGTCATTTTCCTTTCTGCCCATACTTGCGTCGTCGCGTGTCGTGCTTCTCGAAGACTGCTCCAAAGCGATGCGGGCACCATTTCGGCTCGGCCCTATAGATTGCCGCCTACTCACACTGTATGGAAGTTAGTGATCCTTCCTTAGTCTGGGTTCTTCCTCAAGCTTTATGACCTTTTGTACAGCGGCTACGTCGCTCGGTATTTACCTGATCGCTGGTATGTTGCAGCGAACATCGGCGTGGCTTTCCAGCGAGGGACAGGCGATATGAATTTCTGGCGCTTCGTTCGTGAAGCCGTTTATCGGCAATCTTTACCGAATTTCTGATTTCGTCGGTTTTGCAGAAGGTCGCAACGACCGCCCAAAAGCGTCAAGCTGGAAAAATTTCCTGTTAGCAGGTATTCCCAGCGAGCGTGTTGTTGTCGTAATACATGCACTTGCATCACGGCGCTAAGGGTTTATACTAGCAACTGTCTCCTCCATGTCTCCTCTTGATATGGATTCGGCCCACCGCTTGGTGGGCTTTTCTTTTTGTCCCTTCTTTTCCGAACAGATATCCGGCTGCGGACTGCTATAAGCGCGGCTCTTCAGCCCTTCGCGCAGGCATGATCGCGTCGACGGTGTGAAGCTATAACCGATCACTGCGTTCACTCCTTCGGATGCCTTGAGGTAATCGCCCGAGATGTACACGTCAGTCCGCTTCGAGAGCAGGTAGTGCAACCCGAGCGAGCCCTGGTTCCAGTGGTGACGTTCGAAGTTCGTGTACTGGTATCCGGCGATCGCGCTGAAGGCGGGCGTCACCTGCCAGTTCGCACCGCCTTCCGCTACCTTCATGTGCGAAGTCTCGCCGACGCCCTTGATCGTCGTATAAGAGAAATTGCCCATCAGCGTGACGGTACCGATCCTGTAACTCGAACCGATGCCGAACGTTGCCTGCCCGTCGACGGGGAACGGCGTGTTCGCATAGAGGTCGGTGATCGTGCCGGAGGCGGGATCAACGCTTATCGCCGGTTGGCCGAGGAACGTCGCATGATGCTTTCCCGAATGAGGAAATTCGGCGACGCCACGCCCAGCTGGATACTGGCGGGCCGCGCCAATCGGGCCGTTGTAGAGGTGAGGCGCAATTTGCGCGTAATAGACCTCGGCCATGCTCGCAATCTTCTTTGCTTCGAGAATGCCGCCGACACGCCCAAGGTTCATTTGCAGGATCGATGCCGAGTTGTTGCGAAGCAGATCGAAGAACTCGTACTTGGTCGTCAACCGTTCGCCTGCTGCAACGGGAATGCGGGTTTTCTGCGCGACGCGCGCCATCGCTTCCGACTGTCCGGGCGGGACGGGCTCTTTAAACCACAACGGGTCATAGGGCTCGATATGTCGGGCGAGTCGAATGGCAGCCGACGGCGTCATCTGGCCGTGCGTGCCGAAGATCAGATCGCACTGGTTGCCGACTGCTTCGCGAAGGCGCCGGCAAAACGTCTCTGACGATTCCATCAAGTCGAGACTAAGCTGATGTCCGCAATACGCCGTGTAAGGACTGGCGGGATCGAACTTGATCGCCGTAAAGCCTTGCTTGACATACTCAACTGCGCATTTTTTATATATGGAAACATGGCCCACCATCAGAATCGCATTCGCGGTTTGAGCGCGGTGGTGGAGAACGATTCCCCGCATTCGACATGCGGCGCGCGGGCGTCACGCCAGAAGGGACTTCGCGCTCGTCTTCAAAGACAGGTCCGACAGTTGAAAAGCAAATGGCCGGTGCGATACACCGGCCATTTTCATCTCACTGCGATGCTGAAGCAGTGATCAAGCTTCGAGCGCAAGCGTCGCGAAAGTGGCAAGCCAATGCTCGCCCATATAATCGCCGGCGACGTGCTGCTGCGCGCTTTCCAGATGTATGTCAGCGGCTTCGAACAGCACCGCGCGGCGCGGATCGTCGTTCGGCAGCGCGCGCGCAAGCGATCGCTGGCACCACGCGCGGCTCAGATTCAAGCCGTCCAGATGCGCGATCTTGCCGTCGCTGCGGTCGGTGACGGTGGCGGGCACGAACAGGATCGCGGGTTGGCGCTGTGCGAGATCGGGCAGAAAGCGCGTGAACCATCCGTCGAACCCGGCGGGCGGCAACACGCGCCGCATCAACTCCGCTTCCATCAGCGAAGGCGACAGGAACTCGTCGCCCGACGGCTCCCACGCCTGGCAACCTGCATCGTTCAGATACCAGCGCTTTGCAGTTTCGACGATCAGCGTTGCCAGCGAATCGCGTTGCGTGCGATGTGCGAATTCGAGCGTGAGCGCCAGTGCAAATGCCGTGTTGAAATGCGTACCGACGCGCAGCGGATAAGTCGCCTTCGGCAAGAACTCTTCGAAGCGCTCGACGAATGCCTCCGTTAGCGGTTCGATCGTCTTCGACCAGCGTTCGGCTTGCGGCAGCTTCAGCGATGCGGCCTGGCCCGACAGCGCAAGCAGCCATGCCCAGCCATAGGGCCGCTCGAAACCGCGGTTATGCAGCAGATCGAGATAGGCACGTTCGCCAGCAACGTTTTCTTCAGTGAAGTGCTCATCGACGACGGCAATGATTTGCGGCGCTTCGGGCAACTCGGGGAAGCGTTCGAGCAGATGCAAGAGCAACCAGTAGCCATGCACGCATGAATGCCAGTCATAGCTGCCATAGAAGATGGGATGCAGCGCGCGCGGACCTTGCACGTCCTGCGGACCGGCGAGCGAGTGCGTGAGCTTGTTCGGATATTCGCGCGTCAGATGAGCAAGCGCGAGACCAGCGAATTTCGATGCGATTTCAGATGTGAGCACGGCATTCATCGACGCCTCGTCATAACGGACATAGAGGTTACGGTAAGCCTTCAATCCGTTTGCTCGGGCATGCACGGGCCGAACATCGTGTTGAAGGCGAGGAGCACATTCTGCCCCTATCGCCCCCTTTCTGTCATGTGCGAGACGCGTTGTTCGCGCGTGAGGTGAGTACTGTTACGACAGTCCCAATTGCCGCGCGGTTGCATCGATGGCATTTTTCGCCTTCGATACGAGCTCGTCGATCTCGCCCTTCGTGATGACGAGCGGCGGCGAGAGCAGCATGCGGTCGCCCGTTGCGCGCATGATCAGATTGCCGTTGAAGCAGAAGTCGCGGCAGATCATGCCGACGTCGCCGCCGTTTTCGAAGCGCTTTCTGGTCTTCGGGTTCTGCGCGAGCTGAATGCCTGCGACGAGACCTGCGCCCGCCACTTCGCCGACGATGGGATGATCGGCGAACGTTTCGCGCAGCAACTGCTGAAAGTACGGACCCGTTTCGTTCTTCACGCGCTCGACAATCTTTTCATCGCGCAGCAGTTTCAGATTCGCGACGGCAACGGCAGCGGCGACGGGATGCCCCGAATACGTGAGGCCGTGATTGAATTCGCCGTTCTCGATGATTGCCTTGGCGATGCGATCATGCAGGCCGACAGCGCCCATCGGCACATAACCGCTAGTCAAGCCCTTGGCCATCGTGATCAGATCGGGCTCGAAGCCGAAATGCAGATGCGCGAACCATTCGCCCGTGCGGCCAAATCCGCCGATCACTTCATCGGCGACGAGCAGCACGTCGTACTTGCGGCAGATACGCTGAATTTCAGGCCAATACGTAGACGGCGGGAAAATCACGCCGCCTGCTCCCTGGAACGGCTCGCCGATAAACGCCGCGACGTTCTCGGGGCCCAGTTCGAGAATTTCCGTTTCGAGTTGTCGTGCGCGTTCGAGGCCGAATTCTCCCGGTGTCATGTCGCCGCCTTCGCCGAACCAGTATGGCTGGTCGATATGGACGATGTGCTCGACCTGCGACGGCATTTGCTCATGCATGTAGCCCATGCCACCGAGCGTGCCGCCCGCGATCGTCGAGCCGTGATAGCCGTTCTTGCGCGAGATGACGAACTTCTTCTGCTTCTGGCCTTGCGTGGCCCAATATCGATGGACGATGCGCAGCACCGTGTCGTTGCCTTCCGAGCCGCTGTTGCAATAGAAGAAGTGATTGAACGGCGCGGGCGTCAGTTCGGCAAGCAACGCCGACAATTCAATCACAGGCGGATGCGTCGTCTTGAAGAACGTGTTGTAGAAGGGCAGTTCCTGCAATTGTCGATAGGCTGCGTCCGCGAGTTCCTTGCGGCCATAGCCGACGTTCACGCACCACAGTCCCGCCATGCCGTCGATGATCTTGTTGCCGTCGGAGTCCCACAGATAGACGCCTTCGGCCTTCACGATCACGCGGCTGCCTGCGCGATTCAACGCGCCCATATCCGAGAACGGATGAATGTGATGCGCGGCATCGAGCGCGCGATATTCCGCCGTACTGCGCTGCTGTCGCGATGCATTGGCCCTTGCGGCCGGCTGCGCGGGTTGCACGTAAGTGATTTCTTCTGTTCTGTAGCTCATGTTGACTCCAGTTGTCTTGTGCTTGCACGTCGCATTCCGAGTACTTCGATGAATTGCGGCTCAGACGTGCAGCAGCAAATGCTTGCGTTCCCACGAACTGATCACGCGGAAAAACGCTTCGTATTCGGTTTCCTTTAGCGTGAGATACGCCTTGACGAACTGCTCGCCCATGATTTCGGCAAGCGGCTCGCATGCGGCCATCAGCGTGAGCCCTTCTTCAAGATTGCGAGGCAACTGGTACGGCAACTGGTAGCCGTTGCTCGAGAGTGGCTCTGTGGGCGTCAGATGCTGCGTGATGCCGAGGTAGCCGGCAGCGAGCGTGCCCGCAATCGCGAGATACGGATTGCAGTCGACACCCGGAATGCGATTCTCGATACGGCGCGCTTGCGGACTCGAATGTGGAATCCGGAATCCGACCGTGCGGTTGTCGTAACCCCATTGCACATTGATCGGTGCGGCCATGAAGCGCGACAGCCGGCGATACGAGTTGATGTACGGCGCGAAGATCGGCATCAGCGCGGGCGTGTACTTCTGCAGTCCCGCGAGGTACTGGTTGAACAGCGCGGTCGGCTTGCCGTCGCTGCCGGTAAAGAGGTTCTGGCCCGTCTCTTCATCGACGATGCTTTGATGCACGTGCATCGCCGAGCCGGGTTCACCCTCCATCGGCTTCGCCATGAACGTCGCGTACATGTGATGACGCAGCGCCGCTTCGCGCACGGTGCGCTTGAAGAGAAACACGCGGTCCGCGAGATTGAGCGGGTCGCCATGCAGGAAGTTGATTTCCATTTGCGCGGCACCCACTTCGTGAATCAGCGTGTCGACTTCCAGTTCCTGAATATCGCAGTACTCGTAGATGTCTTCAAAAAGCGGATCGAATTCGTTGACAGCTTCGATCGAATAAGCCTGGCGTCCCGTCTCGGCGCGTCCCGTGCGCCCGACGGGAGGCTGCAAAGGCAGGTCGGGATCCTTGTTCATGTCGACCAGATAGAACTCCAGCTCCGGCGCGACGACGGGCTTCCAGCCCCTGGCCTTGTAGAGATCGAGCACGCGGCGCAGTACGCGACGCGGCGAGATCGCGACGGGCGTGCCGTCGAAATGCACGCAGTCGTGAATCACCTGCGCAGTGGGATCGACGGCCCACGGGATGATGCGGATCGTCGAAGGATCGGGCACACATACCATATCGGGATCGGTGACGCCCGTGAGCGAGCCGTCGTCGGGATACTCGCCCGTCACGGTCTGGATCATCACGGCCTGGGGCAGCCGCATCGATTCTCCCAATTCGAACTTGCTGCGCGGAATGATCTTGCCGCGCGCAATGCCCGCCATATCGGGAATGATCGCTTCGATTTCGGTGATGTGATGTTTCTTCAGAAATTCATCAATGTCTTGCATGTTCGTTCTCTCTGTTTTGTTGCGCGAGATGGGGATCAGACGTGCGCGCTCGCAGCCGATCCCGTCCTCATGCGCATTCGATCGCGGCACGCTGCACCAAACGCGCGGAAGATCGCGGTCGATAGCGCATCGTTCGCATGCTTCCATTCCGGATGCCATTGCACTCCCAGCGCGAAAGCACGCGCATTCGCGACGCTGATCGCCTCGATCAAACCGTCCGGCGCGTGAGCTTCGACCGTGAGACCATTGCCGAGCCGCTCGACGCCTTGTCCGTGCAGCGAATTGACGTGCGCTTCGCTTGCGCCGCCAGCGAGCTTCTGCAACAGCCCGCCTTGCACGAGACGCAGCGCATGCGAAGGTCCGTACTGCACGTCGAGGTCGTCTTCCTTGTTCTCACGATGGTCGTCGTAGCCGTCCACCGTGTGAACGCTTTGATGCAACGTCCCGCCGAATACGACATTCATTTCCTGAAAGCCACGGCAAATTGCGAGAACGGGAACACCCGCGTCGATGGCGGCGCGCATCAGCGGCAGCGTCGTTGCGTCGCGTGCGGGGTCGTGCAGCGTGCCTGGCGCGCTCGCGTGACCGCCGTAGCGATGTGGCTCGACGTTCGAATAGCTGCCGGTAAACAGCAGGCCGTCGACGTGCGTGAGCACGTCTTCGGGCGTCTGACGTTCGCCCAGTGCGGGCAGCAATATAGCCAGCGCGTGCGCGCTGTCTATCACAGCCGCGATGTACTTCTCGCCGACCACATGCGACGGATGCGCACCTCTCATCGTTCTGTCGGCGATGATGCCGACCAATGGTTTATTTCGCATGACTAATCGTATTCGTTGATTGCTGCACTAACACGACACGCGCTGCCAGATGCGACTGTGTATGTGGCTGCGTGTGCGCGGCACGATTCCGCAGCCATGCGCAATGCAAAGCCGCTTCAAGGGCGCTTGATGGTGACGATCGTCAGCGGATCGCGCCGCGCGTTGCGATCAGATACGCTGTCCGGTTTGCTCCGCTTCGTGCGACAGCGGGCGTGCAGCGGCGCGTTCCTGGCGCAGGGGCGAGCGCAACCGAAGACGCGGCGCAATGATGCGCGCGAAGCATTGACCCGCGAGCGGGCCCGACAGTGGAAGATGGAGAGGCGCTAGGGCAAGAGCGATGCGACACCGTCGGTGTGCACCGCGATGAAGGCACGCGCTGAAATGGAGTTATGACGTCGGACGGAACGGCGCGACAGGATCGTCGAGACGGACAGAAAGCGGCGAAACGCAAGCCTGCCGTTGCTGCCGTCGGCGATGGCGTTGTCATCGCGAAGACACCTCGCGAACTGACTACGATCCCACCTTACCAAAGGGCCTCGGACTCTCACGATGACACTCGACTGGCACGTTGAAGTATTGAACGCCCCGCTCGAAAAACGCATCAATAAAAAGAAAACGGGACGCGAGGTTGTCATTCAAAATACATTGTTTATCGTTATGCCGCTGCTCGAATTGCTCAGCGCATTGGATAACCGAACGAGAGAACATCAACCTGTCATTAGCATATACGAGTCGCAAATGCCGGAAAAGCCTTTTCGTCAATTTATGCGGGCTTACCCTGAGCGATCTATCGGCATTCAAATCGGCATTTGAATGCGGCAGGTATATAGAAGCGTCGATTTTTTGCAGGGTTTTCCCCGGCGGCAGTCGATTTAAAGTGACGAGTATATTCAATACACGTGTGTGCTATTCGAACCGCTGTTCTCGCACAGTTCTCGCTCATCGAACAGAATTACGTGAGTCCTTCTGTCAGCTCATTGAAGAAGCTGCGAGCATGTATTTCGCTGAGCGCAGCGGAATTCCTCACATTTGAAATCGAAGCGGAGTGCGCAGCCGTCTCACGCTGCGCAGAAATGCCGAACCACGGCGAACCCGCAAGGCTGACGCTTTGCGTCACTTGTATGACATTGAGGCATCCTGATGGACAAGACAACATTGGCTTACTGGCAGGAAAAGGCCGCGGCGCTTGCAATCGAAGGCCGCGCGTTTATCGGCGGCGAATATCGGCCGGCTGAGAGCGGGCGCACGTTCGACTGTGTGAGTCCCATCGACGGCAAGGTACTCGCTCAGGTCGCCGATTGCGGCGAAGCCGAGGTGAATGCGGCCGTGAGCGCCGCGCGCCGCGCGTTCGAGGGAGGAGTGTGGTCCGGTCTCAATCCGCGTCAGCGTAAGGCGAAGCTGCTCAAATGGGCTGCGCTGATGCGCGAACATCTCGACGAGCTTGCGTTGCTAGAAACGCTGGATGCAGGCAAGCCGATCGGCGACACGACCTCAGTCGATGTGCCGGGTGCAGTGTATTGCGTCGAATGGTTTGCTGAAGCAATCGACAAGGTGGGCGGCGAAGTGGTGCCCGCGGATCATCATCTCGTCGGACTCGTGACGCGCGAGCCGCTGGGTGTCGTCGCAGCCGTCGTGCCATGGAATTTCCCGATCCTGATGGCGTCGTGGAAATTCGGACCCGCGCTCGCGGCGGGCAACAGCGTCGTGCTGAAGCCATCGGAGAAGTCGCCGCTGTCGGCGATCCGCGTCGCGCAACTCGCGCTCGAAGCGGGTATTCCTGCGGGCGTATTCAACGTGGTGCCAGGCGGTGGAGAGGCGGGCAAGCTGCTTGCGCTGCATCGCGATGTCGATTGCCTTGCGTTCACGGGTTCGACGAATGTCGGCAAGCTGATCATGCAATACGCCGGGCAATCGAATCTGAAGCGCGTATGGCTGGAACTGGGCGGCAAGTCGCCGAACATCGTGCTGCCCGATTGCCCGGATCTCGATCGCGCGGCAAAGACGGCGGCGGGCGCGATCTTCTACAACATGGGCGAGATGTGCACGGCGGGTTCGCGGCTACTCGTGCATCGCGACATCAAGGACGTGTTTCTCGACAAGCTCGTCGAGGCAGCGCGCGGCTATATACCGGGCAATCCGCTCGATCCGAATACATCGATGGGCGCGATCGTCGATCAGCTTCAACTGGATCGCGTGCTCGCCTATATCGAAGCAGGGCGCGCCGAAGCGAAACTGCTGCATGGCGGTTCGCGCGTGCAGCAGGAAAGCGGCGGTTTCTATATCGAGCCGACTGTTTTCGACGTATCGCAACACAACGCGAAAATCGCGCGTGAAGAGATTTTCGGGCCGGTGCTGTCGGTGATCACGTTCGATTCGATCGATGAAGCCGTGAAGATCGCCAACGACAGCGACTACGGCCTCGCCGCAGCCGTGTGGACGGCAAACCTGACGACTGCGCACGAAGTCGCGCGGCGTTTGCGCGCAGGCACCGTCTGGGTCAACTGCTATGACGAGGGCGGCGACATGAACTTTCCGTTCGGCGGCTACAGGCAATCGGGCAATGGCCGCGACAAGTCGCTGCATGCGCTGGAAAAGTACACGGAGTTGAAATCGACGCTTGTGCGCCTGCGTTGAGTGACCTGCGCGCGGTTACGGGTACCGGGCCGGACGCAGGCGCGCTCATGACGCGCTGCGCCCCGGCATCGGCATGCCTTGCTCGCGGCATTCGACGGGGCAGCCGGCCTTCAGGCACGGCTTGTTGTCGCAGAAGCGGCAGAGTTGCATCGCGTGTGATGCGTCGCGTGTCTCGTTCCAGAGTAGCTTGATCAGCAAGTCTTCGAAGACGGCGCGCTCGTCCTGGTCGAGCCGTCCGACGATGCGCTCCAGCAGGCGTCCGCGCGCCGTACGCAAGCGGCTGGCTTCGCGACGCCCCGAAGGCGTCAAAGCCAACGCGACCGAGCGTTTGTCGCTGCCTGCCTTCTTTTCGACGAGGCCCGCGTCGACGAGCCCGGCGACTGCGCGCACGGCGGCAGGGTGCGAAAGCGCGACGGCTTCGCGCAGCACTTCGATCGACGAATCGGGATACTGGCCGATGGCATTGAGCATCGCGCGTGCCGTCGGTCCGGCGAGCGCGGGCAGCGAGGATGGCGAGCTCAGATCGTCGTTCACCAGAACGGCGAGCACGCCGAGCAGGTTTGCCGTGCGCTGAACCATGACGCCACCTCGATATGTGCAATGTGCATATGTGCATGATGCACATAACGGCGCACGGATTCAACGCGAATCGGGCTGACCCTTTTTTGCGGTTTTCAGTGAATTGCGCGGAAATATCCAGTAACGGATTCGTAACTCATCCGCGAGTCGCTTCGACTATTGTTCTTATATTGGACTCTGGATTTACATATGGCGTGTCGACGAAGATGAACAGAACACAGATCACGAGAAAGCTTGCCGTGCCGGCGCTCGTCGTCGGAACGATGCTGGCGTTGGGCGGTTGCGCGGTTGCGCCGCCCAGCGGTCCGAGCGTGGTCGCGCTGCCGCGCAGGGGCGAGCCACTCGAGCAGTTCCAGCAGGAAGATTACGCGTGCCGGGACTACGCGTTCCGCAGCACCGATGCGAACGGCGCATCGCAGGCGGCGACGCACAATTCGGTGAACAGCGCGGCCGTCGGCACGCTCGGGGGCGCCGCAGTCGGCGCGCTGTTCGGCGCGGCGGCGGGCAATGCGGGCGCGGGCGCGGCGATCGGCGCGGGCAGTGGCTTGCTGCTCGGCGGCGCGACAGGCGCGAATAGCGCGTCGTATTCGGCTTACGGCTTGCAGGCGCGCTATGACGCCGCCTACGCGCAGTGCATGGTGGCGAAGGGCAACACGATCGCGCAACCGCCCGCGCCCGCGTACTACTCGGCGCCGCCCGTCTATTACGCACCGCGTCCCTACTACTACGGCCCGCCGGGCGTGGTCTACTCACCGTATCCTTATTACTGATCGGGCGTGAGCGAAAGACGCGAGCGTCGTCACGGCGCTCGCGTTTTTTGTCCAGATATGTGCAGCGTGCACATATCCGCGCGGTCTCTTGCCGCGCGATGAAAGCGATGAAAGCCCGTCAGTCCGGCGCGTATTTGAACTCGGGCAGCGCCTCAAGCGACGACTTCGTCGCGTCCGGCATCGTCACCTGCTTGCTGTTGATCTGCAGATCGCTGAGCGGCACGGCGACATAGTGCTTGCCCATGCCGAGAAAACCGCCCACCGAAAGAATCGCGAACGCAGTGTGATCGGACGGCGAGACGACCAGATCGTCGATGATGCCGATCTTGTCCTTGTCGCGGTTATAGACAGTCGCGCCCGAGAGCTTCGATGCGCGAAAACCGGTACCCGTCTGCATGACCTCGGTGTGGCGCTCGGTGATCGACTGCTGCGCCCCTTGCGCGAGCGCCGATGTCGAGACGAGCGCGGCCAGCAGACTGGCGAGGCCGATCCGGCATGTTCGATTGAATGCGTGTTGCACGATGGTCCTCCCTGTCGACCATAGTTGGCGCTTTTGGCGCGCGTCGCTCTGATCCCCTGCACGATGATGGCCGTCATCATTCGATGTTTTTGATGACCGGTGCCGACCCTACGGCTTGTCGTCCTCGTAATCGGGGTTGACGTCGGGATCGAGTGGTGGAGCGTCCGGGTCCTGCGGCGGACCGACATTGGGCAAATCGGTTTTGACGGTCCCGGGCGGGGGCAAATCGGACTGATCGTGGCGGATCGGGTTGTCGCCTCGGCTGGGCTTCGTGCGCATGGCCGGCCCTCCTTGCGTTCATTGCTGGCATAGGCGTTGCCAGCAAGTAGCGCTCCCGGCCGGGCGCTCGCGTGCGATCTACGCGTTCTCGCTGTTTTTCGCGGCGGCGGTCGCCGGCTCGCGTGGTTTTGCGAGCTTTTGCGCGGCCTCGGCTTCCGCGAGCCGGCGCGCCGCTTCGCCCACTTCCTGGCGGAATTGCACGAGCGCGCTGAGCGATGCATCGGGCGGTTGCAGCGCTGACCACAGCACGTCGATCAGGCGGTCGGCCGTCGCATCGATATCGGTGCGGCGATTGCCGAGCGTCGCATCCCACAGCACATGCTCCATTGGACCGAACACCAGTGAGCGCAACAGGCGCAGCGGCACGTCCGAGCGGATCTGGCCGGTTTGCTGACCCTGCGAGAGCACACGCATCAGTGGCGCGGTGTAGCGCCGTTGCAAGCCCGTCAGTTCCTCGCTGAGCTCGTGCTGGCGCGTGCGCCCCTCGGACAGCACGAGCGCGCATAAGCCGGTCCCGTTGACCAGCATCAGCCGCAAATGCGTGCGGACGATGAACGCGAACTGCTGACGGATGCTGCCGTCGCGAGGCAGGCCCGACTCGATGGCCTCGATGATCTCGTCGTACCAGTCGCCGATCACGCGCGCACACAGTTCGCGTTTGCCGCGAAAGTAGCTGAACACGGTGGCTTCGGAAATGCCGAGCCGTTGCGCGATTTCCGCCGTGGTCGCGCGCTCGTAACCCTTTTCGGAGAACACGTCGCGGCCCGCCTGAAGAATTTCCTTCACGCGCTGCTGCGATTTGCGTCCCGCCGGCTGGCGGCGCGATCCCGGCACTTCGGCCCTTGCTACGCCCATCGTATGAGTCCAGTTCAGATTTCAGGGCAGGAAAGCCCCGTTGTGGCCGATACTACCACGGCAAATAGGGGTTCAGCGCGCGCTTAACGAATTTGAGTAACACTCAAAAATACCGATTGACGCTTACGTAAATCTGGAGTGAAATGCGGTCTATGCTGTCGCGCGCCGGTTATTCCGGACTCATCGGCCATCACACCGGCTGCGCGGCCCGAAGAGCTGGCTGAGTCCCGCTCAGAATAAACGGTTGATGCGACGCGGCGCCGTACCCTGCGCATGGTCCGCGCACGATGAACTCCTGGAGACACACAAATGAGTAACCTGCCCGGTTTGCAGTTCCCGCTTGGTGAAGAGATCGAGATGCTGCGCGACAGCGTCGCGTCATTTTCGGCGAAGGAAATCGCGCCACGCGCGGGCGAAATCGACCGCACCGATCAATTCCCGATGGACCTGTGGAAGAAGTTCGGCGATCTGGGCGTGCTGGGCATGACCGTCTCCGAAGAGTACGGCGGCGCGAACATGGGCTACACGGCGCATATGGTCGCGATGGAGGAGATTTCACGGGCGTCGGCATCGGTGGGTCTTTCTTATGGCGCGCACTCGAACCTGTGCGTGAACCAGATCCACCGCAATGGCAACGAAGCGCAAAGGCAGAAGTACCTGCCGAAGCTGGTGTCGGGCGAACACGTTGGCGCGCTTGCGATGAGCGAGCCGAACGCGGGCTCGGATGTGGTCAGCATGAAGCTGCGCGCGGAGAAAAAGGGCGACCGTTATGTGCTGAACGGCACGAAGATGTGGATCACGAACGGGCCGGATTGCGACACGCTCGTCGTCTATGCGAAGACCGACATCGAAGCCGGTCCGCGCGGCATTACCGCGTTCATCGTCGAGAAGGGCATGAAGGGTTTTTCCGTTGCGCAGAAGCTCGACAAGCTCGGCATGCGCGGCTCGCACACGGGCGAACTGGTGTTCGAGAACGTCGAAGTGCCGGAAGAGAACATCCTCGGCGAACTGAACGGTGGCGTGAAGGTGCTGATGAGCGGCCTCGACTACGAACGTGCAGTGCTCGCGGGCGGCCCGACGGGCATCATGTTGGCGGTGATGGATGCCGTCGTGCCGTACATTCACGACCGCAAGCAGTTCGGCCAGTCGATCGGCGAGTTCCAGCTCATTCAAGGCAAGGTCGCCGATCTGTACACCACATTGCAGGCGTGCCGCGCGTATCTGTATGCGGTCGGCCGTCAGCTCGACACGCTCGGCTCGGGGCACGTGCGCCAGGTGCGCAAGGACTGCGCGGGCGTCATTCTTTACACGGCTGAAAAGGCCACGTGGATGGCAGGCGAAGCGATCCAGATTCTCGGCGGCAATGGCTACATCAACGAGTATCCCGTCGGACGTCTGTGGCGCGATGCGAAGCTCTATGAAATCGGCGCGGGCACGAGTGAAATCCGACGCATGTTGATCGGCCGCGAACTGTTCGCGGAAACGATGTAAAGCACGCGCATCGAAAAGGAGAACAACGCGATGCCGATCATCGAATCGAAGTTGAATCCGCGCTCCGACGATTTCCGCACGAACGCGGCCGCGCTCGAAGCGCTCGTCGAAGACCTGAAGGCGAAGATCAGCAAGCTCGCGTTGGGCGGCGGTCCCGCCGCGCGCGACAAGCACGTGTCGCGCGGCAAGCTGCTGCCGCGCGATCGCATCGCGCAACTGCTCGATCCGGGCACGCCGTTCCTCGAACTGTCGCAGCTTGCGGCGTTCGGCATGTATCACGACGATGCGCCGGGCGCGGGCGTCATCACGGGCATTGGCCGCATCGCGGGCCAGGAGTGCGTGATCGTCTGCAACGACGCGACCGTGAAGGGCGGCACCTACTATCCCGTCACGGTGAAGAAGCACGTGCGCGCACAGGAGATCGCTCAGGAAAACCGCTTGCCGTGCGTGTATCTCGTCGATTCGGGCGGCGCGAATCTGCCGAATCAGGACGACGTGTTCCCCGATCGCGATCACTTCGGCCGCATCTTCTACAACCAGGCGAACCTTTCCGCGCAAGGCATTCCGCAGATCGCCGTCGTGATGGGCTCGTGCACGGCGGGCGGCGCGTATGTGCCCGCGATGAGCGACGAGTCGATCATCGTCAAGAATCAAGGCACGATCTTTCTGGGCGGCCCGCCTTTGGTCAAAGCGGCGACGGGCGAGGAGGTCAGCGCGGAAGATCTCGGCGGCGGCGACGTGCATACGCGGCTGTCGGGCGTCGCCGATCATCTTGCGCAAAACGATGCGCACGCGCTGGCGATTGCGCGCAGCATCGTCGGCAATCTGAACCGGCGCAAGGACGTGCCCGTCACGATGCAGGAGCCGAAGCCGCCACGCTATGACGTGAAGAGCATTTACGGCGTGATTCCCGTCGATACGCGCAAGCCCTTCGATATCCGCGAAGTGATCGCGCGCATCGTCGACGATTCCGCATTCGACGAATTCAAGGCGCGTTACGGCACGACGCTCGTGTGCGGCTTCGCGCACATCTGGGGGCACCCGGTCGGCATCGTCGCGAACAACGGCATTCTGTTTTCCGAGTCCGCGTTGAAGGGCACGCACTTCATCGAGCTGTGCTGCCAGCGCAAGATACCGCTCGTGTTCCTGCAGAACATCACGGGCTTCATGGTGGGCCGCAAGTACGAGAACGAAGGCATCGCGCGCAACGGCGCGAAGATGGTGACGGCCGTCGCGACGGCGAAGGTGCCGAAGTTCACGGTGATCATCGGCGGCTCGTTCGGTGCGGGCAACTACGGCATGTGTGGCCGCGCGTATTCGCCGCGTTTTCTGTGGATGTGGCCGAATGCGCGCATCTCCGTGATGGGCGGCGAGCAGGCGGCATCGGTGCTCGCGACCGTGAAGCGCGACGGCATCGAAGCGAAGGGCGGCACGTGGACAGCCGAGCAGGAAGAGGCGTTCAAGCAGCCGATCCGCGAGCAGTACGAGCATCAGGGCCATCCGTATTACGCGAGCGCGCGCTTGTGGGACGACGGCGTGATCGACCCCGCGCAAACGCGCGACGTGCTGGGCCTTGGGTTGTCGGCGGCGATGAACGCGCCGATCGAAGACACGCGTTTCGGCGTGTTCCGCATGTGATGCCATCGTTCGAGGAGCCCGGGATCATGCAATACGAAAACCTGATCGTCGCGTTCGATAACCGGGTGGCCACCGTTACGCTCAATCGCCCCGACGTGCGCAACGCGTTCAACGAAGCGATGATCGCGGAGATCACTTCGGTATTTCGCGCGCTGAACGAACGCGACGACGTGCGCGCCGTCGTGCTCGCCGCGAACGGCAAGGCGTTCTGCGCGGGCGCGGACCTGAACTGGATGAAGAAGATGGCCGGTTACTCGGACGACGAGAACCGCGCCGATGCGATGCGTCTTGCCGACATGCTCGCGTCGATCTACCGCTGCAACAAGCCGGTGATCGCGTGCGTGAACGGCGACGCGTACGCGGGCGGCATGGGCCTGATTTCGGCGTGCGATATCGTCGTAGCCGTCGATACCGCGAAGTTCTGTCTCTCCGAAGCGCGTCTCGGCCTGATTCCCGCGACGATCGCGCCGTATGTGATCCGCGCGCTCGGCGAACAGGCGTCGCGCCGCTACTTCACGACGGCCGAGCAGTTCGACTGCGCGACGGGCTATCGCCTTGGCCTCGTCAGCGAATGCGTGAACGCGGACAAGCTCGACGAGACCGTGCAGCAGATCGCAGCGACGCTGTGCGCGAACGGCCCGCAAGCGGTGAACGCCTGCAAGCAACTCGTTCAGGACATCGCGGGCCGCGAGCTGAACGCGGCGTTGATCGAAGATACGGCTGCACGCATCGCGCAGATCCGCGCGAGCGTCGAAGGACGCGAAGGCGTCGCGTCGTTCCTCGAAAAACGTTCGCCTTCGTGGCGCGCGTGACGGCGCGCCATTCGAGGCCGAACGCGAAGGCACGCGCACACAGAACAACACCCCATCGAGACACCTCATGTTCAACAAGATCCTGATAGCGAACCGGGGCGAAATTGCCTGCCGTGTCGCCGCGACCTGCAAGCGGCTCGGCATCACGAGCGTCGCGGTCTATTCCGACGCCGACGCGAGTGCGAAGCACGTTGCCGCGTGCGACGAAGCCGTGCACATCGGCGGATCGACGGCGGCGGAAAGTTATCTGCGCGTCAAACGTATCATCGAAGCGGCGCTCGCGACGGGCGCGCAGGCAGTGCATCCCGGCTACGGCTTCTTGTCGGAGAACGAGGACTTCGCGCACGCATGCGAGAAGGCGGGCATCGAATTTATCGGGCCGCCCGTCGAAGCGATCGCCGCGATGGGGTCGAAGGCTGCCGCGAAGGCGCTGATGCATTCGGCCGCTGTGCCGCTCGTGCCGGGCTATCACGGCGACGATCAGAACGCCGATCTTCTGCATCGCCAGGCCGACGAAATCGGCTATCCCGTGTTGTTGAAGGCGAGCGCGGGCGGGGGCGGCAAGGGCATGCGCGTCGTCGAGCGCACGGAAGATTTCGCGGCCGCGCTCGCGTCGTGCAAGCGCGAAGCGGCGAGCAGCTTCGGCAACGACCGCGTGCTGATCGAAAAGTATCTGACGCGGCCGCGCCACGTCGAGGTGCAGGTGTTCGCGGACAAGCATGGCGGCGCCGTGTATCTGTTCGACCGCGACTGCTCGGTGCAGCGCCGCCATCAGAAGGTGCTCGAAGAAGCGCCCGCGCCGGGCTTGCAGCCGCATGTGCGGCGCGCGATGGGCGAGGCGGCTGTCGCGGCGGCGCGCGCGGTGAACTACGTCGGCGCGGGCACGGTCGAGTTCATCATGACGGCGGGCGGCGACTTCTACTTCATGGAGATGAACACGCGCCTGCAGGTCGAGCATCCTGTCACGGAGATGGTCACGGGCCAGGATCTCGTCGAATGGCAGTTGCGTGTCGCGGCGGGCGAGCCGCTGCCGCTCGAACAGGACCAGTTGAAGATCGAAGGCCATGCGATCGAAGCGCGTATCTACGCCGAGCATCCCGCGCGCGGCTTCCTGCCGTCGACGGGTACGTTGAAGCATCTGCGCATGCCGGAAGGCGTCGAGTTCTCATTGGGGCTGGGCGGCGAACGCGCGCCCGTGCGTATCGACAGCGGCGTGCGTGAAGGCGATACGATCACGCCGTTCTACGACCCGATGATCGCGAAGCTGATCGTGCACGGTGCAAGCCGCGACGAAGCGTTGAAGCGCATGAGCCATGCGTTGCGCGACTGCGAAGTGGTCGGGCCGCATACGAACGTCGAGTTCCTGCAGCGCATCGTGACGAGCGTGCCGTTCTCGACGGGCGACCTCGATACGGGTCTGATCGAGCGTCATCACGATGCGCTTTTTGCGTCTTTCCAGCAGCCGTTCCGCGAAGCGCTGGCGCTTGCTTGCGGCGCGTTGATGATGCGCGAAGGCGGGCTCGCGCACGGCGCGTCGCCGTGGGACGCGCTATCGCACTGGCGCCTGAACGGCGGCTATACGCAGACGCTCAACTGGCGTGATGTCGAAAAAGAGTCTGCATTTACAGCGGTTTTCTCGCGCGACGGCGAGTCGCGGACGCTCACGCACGATGGCAAGACGGAGCCGTTCAAGTGGTGGACGGGCGCGGGCAAGCACGAATATGGCGCGACGATAGGCGATGCGCACGTGACGGGTCGTGTGTTTATCGACGGCGATACGTTCCATGTGTTTTGCCGCGGCGAAGCGCTGGCATTCGAATGGCAGAACCTGCTGGCGCATGCAGCCGATACCGAGCACGGCGAAGGACGTCTTACCGCGCCGATGCCTGGCAAGGTGATCGCGGTACTGGTCGAGCAGGGCGCTGTCGTCGAGAAGGGGCAGCCGCTGCTCGTGATGGAAGCGATGAAGATGGAGCACACGATCGGCGCGCCCGCAGCGGGCAAGGTGGCGGAGGTGCTGTACGGCGTCGGCGATCAGGTCGCCGACGGTGCGCAACTGCTGGTGCTCGACGTCGAATAACGCACACGTATCGCGTAAGTGCCCGACGTCATGCGAGGCGCGCGTAGTTCGCTATGCGCGCCTCGTTTTCCATTTGCGCGATGCAGTCGTACGCTTCGCGCGGCAACACCGAAAAACCTTTGAGCCGCAGACATCGCGCACGCGCGGGCTGTGTCGCGATGGCGTGATCGAGCGCGACGCGCAAAGCGCCGGTCTGTTCGATCGATATGTTCTTCGAGGCGATCAACGGCAAGCCCGGTGACGCGCCCGCATAGCCGATTTCCTTCACCGCACTCACGAGCTTCGGATAAGCGTCGCGCACGAAGGCCATCGTCACGCAATCGATCGCGGCGATGTCCGCTCGGTCGTCGGCGAGCGCGCGAAGCGAGCTGAGATGCGAACCCGTCTCCATTGTCGCGGCGAAGAATCGACCATCGCGGGCAAGTGGCGCAACCGCGTGCCGCAACGCGTTGTAGCCGCTGTTCGAATCGGTGGCGTTATATGCGGCACGCGCGCCGCGACATGCGTCGAGAGAATCTAACCGTGCGCCCGCGCGAGTGACGAGCACGCTCGAATACGTCGCGCCTTCGCAGCCGGGCGCGTCGAAATGCGGCGTCGCGATCAATTGGACGTATTCGTGCAAGCCGAGCACATAGGGATAGCCGCACGTCTGCGAAATAAGCAGGCCGGGTTGACGCCAGAATGCATGCAGATCGTTCGGCTCGACGATCTGTGCCGTCGGATCGACGTGCTTTAGCACGTCGGTGAGCAGCGTGTGCCAGTCGGCCGCGAGTGCGGGCGACACGTTGTACATCGGCAGGGCGGCGATCGCGTTCATGCCTGCGATTCTAAACGGGGATTCGCAGATGATGTGTCGACGCCTCTAATGTCCGGGTGAAATGAACCGTTCAGTTCACGCAAACGATCGGCTAGCCGCCGCTGCGCGCTTGCGCAACCAGTTCATGCACGCAAACAGTGCGATTGCGAACACCATCAGCAGCGTGGCCACGGCGAGGATCGACGGATCGATCTGCTCGCGGATGCCGCTCCACATTTGTCGTGGCACGGTGCGCTGATCCGGGCCGCCGATGAACAGAATGACGACCACTTCATCGAACGAAGTCGCGAACGCGAACACGCTTCCCGTTGCGACGGCGGGCGCGATCAGCGGAAGCGTGACGCGGCGGAATGCGACCCATGGCGGCGCTCCCAGTCCCGACGCGGCGCGAAGCAGGCTCTGGTCGAACGACAGCAGCGATGCCGTCACCGTGACGACGACGAACGGCGTGCCGAGCGCGGCATGCGCAAGCACGACGCCGGGATACGAATTCACCAGGCCGAGCGGCGAAAAGACCAGATAGAAGCCTGCCGCGACGACCACGATGGGCACGATCATCGGCGACACGATGATCGGCATGATGATCGAGCGGAACGGAAACTGCGTGCGGCTCAAGCCGAGCGCGGCAAGCGTGCCGAGCACTGTCGCGATCAGCGTCGACGCCGTGCCGATGCCGATGCTGTTCACAAACGCGCGTTGCCAGTCCGGCGAACCGAGCGCCTGCGCGTACCAGCGCAGCGAGAAGCCCTGCATCGGGTACGAGAAGAACGAGCCAGAGTTGAACGACAGCGGCACGATCGCAAGGATCGGCGCGACGAGGAAAAAGAACATGATCGCGCAATGCAAGCGCAACCCCGCGCCGGCGATGCGTTCCGAAAGTAGCCGCGTGCGTCCGTCTTTCATGTGATTCTGCCTGTCGATGAGCGATTACCGAGTGAGCGTCGAGCCTCGCTGCGTGCTAGCCGAAGCGCAAGCGGTCGATCCCGACCAGCCTGTTGAAGATGAAATAGAACACGGCGGTAAAGACGACCAGGTAGCACGACAGCGCCCCCGCGAGGCCCCAGTTCAGTCGCTCGTTGGTCTGCGACGCGATGAGCTGGCTGATCATTTCGTCGCCGGCACCGCCCAGCAGCGCGGGGGTGATGTAATAGCCGAGCGCGAGCACGAACACGAGAAAACATCCCGCGCCGACACCCGGCAGCGTCTGCGGGATATAGACGCGCACGAAGGCCACGGCCGGATGCGCCCCGAGCGATTTCGCCGCGCGCATGTACACGGGCGACACATTCTTCATCACCGAGTAGATCGCGAGGATCATGTACGGCAACAGGATATGCGTCATGCCGATCAGCACACCGGTGCGGTTGAAGATGAGTGGCAACGGATGACTGACGAGCCCAACGCTTGTCAGCGCGCTGTTGATCACGCCACCCGGTTGCAGCAGCACATACCACGCGGTCGTACGCACGAGCAGCGAAGTCCAGAACGGCACGATCACGAAGAGGATCAGGCGGTTGCTTTGCTTGTCCGGCAATGTCGCGAGCAGATACGCCACCGGGTAGCCGAAGAGCAGGCACAACAGCGTGACCGTCGCGCTGATCGTCACCGTGCGTCCGAAGGCGGCGCGGTAGATGGCGCTATCGGCTGCGACGGGCGCCACTGAACCATCGGGCGCGACTTGCGCATCGACGGCGTTCAGCAAATAGTCGGGTGTCGGCGAAACGGACGCACGCTTGAGCAGACGCCACGTTTCGGGCTCGTTCCAGCGCGCGTCGAGATCGGTCAGAGCAGGCTTCCATTGCGCGGGCGTCTGCGAACGCGTGGCGCGCGCCGTCTTGAAGAGCAGGCTGCGGAACTCCGGCTGATAAAAGTTCATGCGTCGCGCGATGTTGCCGAGCTGGCCGTTCTCGCCAGCACGCTTGAGCTCGTGCGCAAGCGCGGCAAATGCGGGCTCGCCGGGCACGCCCGCGCCGTTCCACTCGGCCAGCGCCGCGCTCAGCCCGGGCATGCCGTCACGCACTTCGGGATTCTGCACGCTGCGGCCGAGCAGGCTCGCGATCGGCGCGACGAACGTCACCAGCAGAAACACGAGCAGCGGCAAGGCGAGCAGCAGCGCGCGCATCGCGGCCTTGCGGCGCGCGGCGCGAAACGACTCGCGATCCGCGGCACGCGGGCCGCGGCCAAAGGGAGCAGTGGTTGGCAGCGGCGTGTTCATCGTCGTGAATCTCTCTGATGACGTCTTTGCGCTCTGGCGTTACTGCGTCAGCCAGTTCTGGAACCGCTTGTTGATGGCATCGGCGTTATCGGCCCAGAACGTTGCATCGATTTGCAGCGGACGCTTGAAGTTCTCCGGCGCGGTCGGCAGATCGTTCAGGCGTGCCTTGTCGATCAGCGGGATCGCGTTCTTGCGCGGCGGCGCGTAGGCGATGTACTTCGACAGGTCCGCGTAGGCTTGTGGCGTCGAGGCCGACACGATGAATTTCTGAGCCGCGTCAGCATGTTTCGCGCCGCTGACCACGGCCCACCATTCGTAGTCGTACACCTGCGCGTCCCAGACGATCTTGAACGGCTTCTTGTCCTTGTGAACGGCATCGTCGATGCGGCCGTTGTAGGCCTGCGTCATCACGACCGCGCCGTCGGCAAGCAGCTGCGGCGCCTGCGCGCCCGCTTCCCACCAGACGATGCTCGACTTGATCGTATCGAGCTTCTTGAACGCGCGATCGACGCCGGCGGGCGTGCCCAGCGTCTTGTAGACGTCCTTCGGTGCAACGCCATCGGCGATCAGCGCCCACTCCATCGCCACCTTCGGCGACTTGCGCATGCCGCGCTTGCCGGGGAATTTCTTCAGATCGAAGAAATCGTTGATGCTGGACGGCGCCGTTTTCAGCTTGCTGGTGTCGTACGCATAGACCGTGGACCACACCATCGCCGCGACGGCGCAATCGCTGAGCGAGCCCGGCAGAAAATCGCTGGTGCTGCCAAGCGATGCCCTGTCGAACTTCGCGATCAGGCCTTCGTCGCATGCGGTGATCGCATCGTTGGTTTCGAGGTCGATCAGATCCCACGTCGGGTTCTTCGCCTGTTCCATTGCCTGCAGCTTCGCGAGACCGCCATCGTACGATTCGGTTGCGAACTGGTTGCCCGTCTTCGCAGTGAACGGTTCGAACCAGGCCTTTTTCGCGGCGGCTTCATAGGCGCCGCCGAACGTGACGACAGAAATCGTATCGGCCGCGTGAGCCGCAGCGGCAGCGAACACGCCCAGCGCGCACGCCGCGACGGTGGTCCGGAATAACGAAATGTTGGTTTTCATTTTCAGTTGACTCCTGCGATGAGTGGCGAGGCGGACGAGGAAGGGAAAGTAGCGGAGCGGGCTGCGCTGTCAGAGGGTCCGGCGGCGCGCAGAACTTCGGCTGCGGGCAGTACCTTGCAGTCGTCGCGGTGCCAGGTCACGGCCGTCTGACGGCCTAGCGCGGGCAGATCGTGGTGCTGCGTATTCGGTACCTTGACGACCACGGTTTCGCCATGGCCTAGCTTCAGATGAACGCGATGATGGTCGCCGCAATAGACGAGTTCTTCCACGAGCGCGTGCACGACGTTCATGTTCTGCCGCGCCGCTTCCTGCTCGGCGTCGGGCGTCGCCGCGATGTGCGCGCGCTCCGGGCGCAGCGCCAGCATCGCGGTGTCGCCGACCGCGAGACCTGCGCCCGCGCGGCCGTAGACGGTGTTGCCGTCGGCGAGCTGCATCGCGGCCCATTCCCCGTTGTCCGGAATCACGCGACCCGTCAGTCCATTGTTCTCGCCGACGAAATTGGCCACGAATGCATTCGCCGCGTTTTCGTAGAGCTCGGTGGGCGTCGCGGCCTGCTGGATGCGTCCATCGGAGAACACGGCGACGCGGTCCGACATCGTCAATGCTTCGTTCTGGTCGTGTGTCACATAGACGATCGTGAGCGACAGTTCGCGATGGAGCCTCATGATTTCATACTGCATGTTTTCCCGTAGCCGCTTGTCGAGCGCGCCGAGCGGCTCGTCCATCAGCACCACGCTCGGCTCGAACACCAGCGCGCGGGCAAGCGCGACGCGCTGCTGCTGGCCACCCGACAGCTGCGCAGGACGCCGTCCCGCCAGATGCGACAGTTCCACCATGTCGAGCACACGCATCACACGCGTCTTCTGCTCGCTGCGGCTCACCCTGCGCACGGACAACGGGAACGCCACGTTCTCGGCGATCGTCATGTGAGGGAAGAGCGCATAGTTCTGGAACACCATGCCGATGTCGCGCCGATGGGGCGGCTTGTCGTCCAGACGCTTGCCCGCAAGGCGAATCTCGCCGCGCGTCGGCGATTCGAAACCGGCGAGCATCATCAGCGTCGTGGTCTTGCCCGAACCCGATGGCCCGAGCAGCGAGACAAATTCACCGCGCGCGACGTCGAGGTCGAGCCCTTCGACCACGCTGTGCAGGCCGTCGTATGACTTGCTGACGCCCGCAAAGGAAATGAATGGTTGGCTTGACATGGGGGGCTCGGGTGAGTGTTGGCAATCCATGCGAGGCGTCGATGTCACGTCGCGCCCACGCGTGCCGCGAGGTAGCGCGCGAAGTCGTAATTCGGCCGCTCGAGAGGGCTCAGATTGCCCGGCTTCGCGAGCGGCGCATGCACGCCGCGAAACACGGCTTCGACGCCGCGCCGGTCTTCGGCGTTCACTTCGTCGAGCAGTGTCTTGAGCGTCGCCATGTAGTCGGCGGCTTTCGGATCGTCGATGAATTCCGGCGCGAGGCCGCCGCCAAACTGGATATGCACGCGGCCGACGCCCTGCGGCTGCAGGATCAGATACCAGAAGTAGCCGGGCGTCAGCGTGATCAGATGCGTCGGATAGATCGCCAGCAACGCGGTGGTACGGCGCCAGTGGCCTTGCAGGCGCGTATTGGCGGGATGCGCATTGCCGATCGGCAGCGAAGCTTCCTTTGTGATCCAGTGATAGTTGAATGCGGGAAGGCCCGGCGGGCATTCCATTTCTTCGAGCTTCGAGTGCGGGCCGACCGTGGCGCGATGCAGCATCGGCAGGTGATAGCTCTCCATGAAGTTTTCCGCGAGGATCTTCCAGTTGGTGTTCCACACGTGCTCTTCGTGGAAGGTCTCGACGTAATCGCTCATGCCGTACGGCTCGATCAGCTTCGTCAGGTCCGCCAGGTGCGCGTCGACGGGCGGCGCGTCCGCGTTGAGCGTCACATAGATCCAGCCTTGCCATGTCTCGCAGCGTACCGCAGGCAGTCTGTACTGTTCCTTGCAGAAGCCCGCCTGGCGATCCATCAGCGGCGCGCCGGCGAGTGCGCCGTCGAGCGTGTAATTCCACGCGTGATACGGACAGACGATGCGGCGCACGTTGCCTCGGCCTTCGAGCAGCACCGACATCCGGTGCAGGCAGACATTCGAGAACGCGCGCAGCTCGCCGTTCGCATCGCGCAAGACGAAGACCGGCTGGTCGTCTATCGTCCCTGTCAGATAGTCGCCGTTGTTCGCTAGCGCGCTCGCGCGGCCCATGCACAGCCACTCGCTGCGAAACACGTCACGTCGTTCGAGTGCGAGAAACGCCTCCGATGTATAGACCGCGGGAGGCATCGAGTGCGCGTCCTCGAAGGGGCGCTCACAGTTCTCGCGCAGATTGCGAACGACGTCGAGCCCATTGGTCGTCGGAGTGGGAATGGCTGCCATGCGGCCTCCGTATCAGCGTTGTGTCGCGATGAACTCCAATCTAACAATCCAAATTTCAAGTCAAAATACTGTTTTTGGATGCATTGAATAGCCTGGTGCTATGCAGTGCTTCTGCTGCTTCTGCCGGTTCCTATTCGATGTGCAGACGGCGAATGTATGTTTCGCAGAATGCCGAAAAGCGTTTGACGATTTCGCGCGGCTTCATGCTGCTGGATCGCGCGATGCCGAGCGTGGTGGCGTTGACGTTCTCCTTGAAGCGCTTGGTCACGAAGTCTTCGCCGTCGACGGTTCGGTTCGACTTGAGCGGGAAGTTGAGAATGCTGTAGCCGAGTCCGTTGGCGACCATGCCGCGCACTACTTCCGGCTGCGACGAACGGAAGGCAGCAGTAGGGCGGCTGCCGACTGCATCGAATAACGCAGAGAAGTATTCCCGGCTATGCGGAAGGTCCAGCATCACATAGGGCTCGTGAAGCAGATCGGCCAACGACACCTTGCGTGCCCGCGCAAGCCGGTGCGTTCTTGGCAGGATCACATAGGGCGGCAGCGAAAGCAGTGGTGTAAACGCGATGCCATCGGCGATATCGAGGCTATAGGTCAGCACAATATCGAGTGAGCCGTCGTGCAGGCCGCTTAACAGCGTGTCCTGATGGGCCTCGGTGGTCCGGAACGATATGGCGGAATGTTCCTGCACGAAGCGGCTGATGATGCCCGGCATGAGAGGCGGGGCAAGCGACACCAGGCAGCCGAGAGAAATCGAGCCTGACATTCCGCCATCCATTTCTTTGGCCGTCAATTGCAGCTCTTCGGCATTCTTCAACAGATTGCGTGCATGCCCCAGCAGATCGCGGCCGGGCTGCGTGAGCGACAGACCGCTGGCGTGATGCCGGATGAAAAGTTGCACGCCGAATGACGCTTCGAGATCGGCCAGTGCCGTCGAAATAGAAGGCTGCGAAATATGCAATCGCTTTGCCGCTGCGGTGAAAGAGAGCGCTTCCGCTGCCACGACGAAGTACCGCAACTGGCGCAGCGAATAACGCACGGTGTTTCCGTCCATGAGTTCTTTCCAGAGCATCGTTCAAGGTCATTGTCGTCGCAATCGAGATGAACTGCATAGCCAAAAACAATGCATGGCATTTTTTGAATGTATTTTTGTTTATGAGTGGCGGGGCGTACATTGTGTCCGAACAGTGACCGGGCGCGACATCCGGACGTGATACCGGGGGCGCACAACACGCCGATGCGATGCGCGCGCAGCCGTCATCGGTTCGCCTCGGTTTTGCATTGCGTCATGGAAGACGGACCTGAGTCAGAGTGCTTTTCAGAAGGAGACAGCCATGACGGCTGAACGGTTGTCGATTGACACGCTGGTAATCGGTGCTGGTCAGGCGGGCATCGCGATGAGCGAACATCTGGGCAAACTGGGTGTGCCGCATCTCGTGCTGGAGCGCGACCGCATCGCCGAACGCTGGCGGACATGCCGCTGGGATTCGCTGGTTGCGAATGGGCCCGCCTGGCATGACCGCTTCCCCAATATGGAGTTCGAAGGACTCGATCCCGATGCGTTCGCGGGCAAGGATCAGGTCGCCGGGTACTTCGAAGCCTACGCGCGCAAGTTCGACGCGCCGATCCGGACGGGCGTCGAAGTGATGGGCGTCGCGCGTCGGGAGGGGCGTCCGGGCTTCACGATCGAAACATCAGACGGCACGATCGAAGCCAATCGCGTGGTCGTAGCGACTGGGCCTTTCCAGCGTCCCGTCATTCCGCCGATCGCCCCGCAGGACGCAAACCTCACGCAGCTTCATTCCGCCGACTATCGCAACCCCGCGCAACTGCCGGAGGGCGCTGTGCTCGTCGTCGGCGCGGGTTCGTCGGGCGTGCAGATCGCGGACGAGCTTCAACGCGCGGGCCGCAAAGTCTATCTGTCGGTGGGCGCGCACGACCGTCCGCCGCGTGCGTATCGCAATCGCGATTTTTGCTGGTGGCTGGGTGTGCTCGGCGAGTGGGACAAGGAAGTCGCCACGCCGGGACGAGAGCACGTGACCATCGCGGTGAGCGGCGCATACGGCGGCCAGACCATCGATTTCCGCAGGCTCGCACATCAAGGGATGACGCTCGTGGGTCTGACGAAATCTTTCGACAACGGCGTCGTGTCTTTCGAACAGGACCTCGCCGCGAATCTGAAGCGTGGCGACGAAAACCTGATGTCGCTGCTCGATGCCGCCGACGCCTATGTCGCGCGCAACGGCATCGACTTGCCGGAAGATCCCGAAGCGCGCTTCATTCCACCCGACCCGGAATGCGTGACTCATCCGCTCTCCGAACTCGATCTGGCGAACGCGGGTGTGAACACGATCATCTGGGCCACCGGCTATGCGGTCGATTTCAGCTGGCTGCACGTGGATGCATTCGACGCAAAGGGCAAGCCGCAGCATCAGCGTGGCGTGTCAAAGGAGCCGGGCCTGTATTTCCTTGGCTTGCCGTGGCTTTCGCGTCGCGCGTCGTCGTTCATCTGGGGCGTCTGGCACGACGCGAAGCATATTGCCGATCACATCGTCACGCAGCGCAAATATCTCGCGTATCGCGATGCGGCTCAGCGTCAGCAGGACGCGCGGCGCGCGCATGATGACAACGCAACCGATACCGCGCGTGACGAACAGCCCGCACGGAAGGCCAACGAAATGGGAGTGAACTGATGCCGACGCATACCCGCATCCGCATGTTCAATACGAAAGATACCTACCCGAACCAGTCGCTCGACAACGATCTTTGCCAGGCTGTTCGCGCAGGCAACACGGTCTATGTGCGCGGTCAGGTCGGCACGGATTTCGAAGGCAACCTGATCGGCCTGGGCGATCCGCGAGCGCAGGCCGAGCAGGCGATGAAGAACGTCAAGCAGTTGCTCGAAGAAGCGGGCAGCGACCTGTCGCACATCGTCAAGACGACGACGTACATCATCGATCCGCGTTATCGTGAGCCGGTGTATCAGGAAGTCGGCAAATGGCTGAAGGGCGTGTATCCGATTTCGACGGGCCTCGTCGTCAGCGCGCTTGGCCAGCCGCAGTGGCTGATGGAAATCGACGTGATCGCGGTGATTCCGGACAACTGGAAGCCAGTTCAGGCATAAGGAGCGACCATGACATTCTCGATCGTCGGACGTTGCGAAAAGACGGGCCAGCTCGGCCTCGCGATCAGTTCATCGAGCATCTCGGTGGGCGCGCGTTGTCCGTGGGCGCGCGCGCGAGTCGGCGCGGTGGCCACGCAGAATGTCACGCTGCCTGCGCTCGGGCCGCAGATTCTCGATCTGCTCGAACGCGAACAGCTCGCTCCCAATGCAGCGTTACAACGCGCGTTGAGCGCAAACGAATGGAGCGAGTACCGGCAGGTGACGGTGATCGACAGTCAGGGCCGAACCGCGATGTTCACCGGCAAGGAAGCGCTCGGCGTGCATCACGCTGTCGCCGGCAATCAGTGTGTCGGCGCGGGCAATCTGCTCGCCGGCAAGCACGTGATCGACGCGATGGTGAAGGCGTTCGAGAGCGCGCAAGGCGTGCTCGCCGATCGCCTGATACGGGCGCTGCATGCCGCGGTCGAAGCGGGCGGCGAAGCGGGGCCCGTGCATTCAGCCGCGCTCAAGATCGTCGATGCGCAAGTCTGGCCGGTCGTCGATCTGCGCATCGACTGGGCGGACGATGATCCCATCGGCCGGCTCGATGCGCTGTGGCAGGCCTATCGGCCGCAGATGCAGGACTACATCGTGCGCGCGCTCAATCCGACCACGGCGCCAAGCTACGGAGTGCCGGGCGATGAGTGAGCTGTCGAGCCGTGAGCTGCTGGAGCCGCTGATCGGATTCGCGACCGTCAGCCGCGATTCGAATCTGGATCTGATCGCGTTCGTGCAGCAATACCTCGCGGATCTCGGCGTGGAGAGCGAGCTGTTCCATAACGCCGAGCGCACCAAGGCCAATCTGTTCGCCACCATAGGTCCGCGCGATCGTGGCGGCATCGTGCTGTCAGGTCATACCGATGTCGTGCCCGTCGACGGGCAGGCGTGGACCGTGGACCCTTTCCGTCTCACGCAGAAAGAAGGGCGCCTGTACGGACGCGGCACGGCCGACATGAAGGGCTACATCGCGTCAGTGCTGGCAGCCGTGCCCGCTTTCCTGAAGCAGAAGCTGGAGTTGCCCGTGCATCTCGCGTTCTCGTACGACGAGGAGGTGGGTTGCCTTGGCGTGCGGCCGATGCTTGCCGAACTCGAAAAGCGCGTGCACAAACCACGTCTGTGCGTGATCGGCGAGCCGACCGCACTCAAGCCGGTGCTCGGTCACAAGGGTAAGCTCGCGATGCGCTGCCATGTGAAGGGCGCAGCATGTCATTCGGCGTATGCGCCGCATGGTGTCAACGCGATTCAATATGCGGCGCGGCTGATCAACCGGCTGGAAGAAATCGGCGACGAACTCGCGCAGCGAGAACATCACGACGCGCGTTTCGACCCGCCGTTCTCGACGGTGCAGACGGGCGTCATCAAAGGCGGACGTGCGCTGAACATCGTGCCCGCGGAATGCGAGTTCGATTTCGAAGTGCGCACCGTGCCGGGCTTCGACGCCAACGTCGTCACAGACAAGCTGCAAGCCTATGCGGAAGCCGAACTGCTGCCGAAGATGCGCGCGGTGCAAGCCGATACGGGCATCCGGTTGCAGGCATTGAATGCCTATCCGGGCCTTGCGACTTCACCCGATAGCGACGCCGCACGGCTGCTCGCGCTGCTGAGCGGATCGAACGCATTCGAAACGGTGGCCTTCGGCAGCGAAGGCGGATTGTTCACGCAAGCAGGCATTCCGACCGTGGTCTGTGGACCCGGCAGCATGGACCAGGGCCACAAGCCGGATGAGTTCGTCACGATCGAGCAACTGAACCAATGCGACGCGATGCTGGTGCGCCTCGGTGAGCATCTTCGGAGCGCGAAGCAACCGGCACAATAAGAACTCAATGCTGTCGACGGAAGCGGCGATGGTGTCGACCATCGCCGCTCCGCGCGCATTCTATTTCGCGGATGCCACGAGCCCGCGTTCACACTCGACGCTGCGAATTACGGCGCAGCGAATACATCAGTGCGGTTAGTGGTATTGCCCGAATTCGTTTGCACGAAGAACGGCACGAAGCTCGTTCCCCGCACGTCGAGGCCCTGGTAATCGCCCACGAAAAAGCCTTCCGCGTTCGGCGCCGTTCTCATATCGAATGGGCCCGACACCTTCACTTCACCGCCGAAGCTCTGTCCGCCATTGGTCGACGTGGTGCGCCAGATGTTGGTAGGCAATGTCGTCACGTTTCCGGCCTGCAGGTCGCGCAGATCGTAGTAGGTGACGGCGACCGTGCCGGCGGAGTTGACGCGAATGGACGGATTGAAAGCTGCACGCCCCGTCGGCGTGTTGACGCGGATCGGACTGCTCCAGGTTTTTCCGCCGTCGGTGGACGTGGACTGCGCGATCTCGTCGAACTGACCGCCGTTGAAGCGCGAGTCCTGCCAGACAACATAAAGCTGGCCCGTCGTCGGATCGATTGCGGGCTCGGGAATGATATCGCCGGTACGCAAAGGCTCATTCGTATTCGGGTCCGTGACACCGACGGTTCTCAAGTCGGCGATGATCTGCGGCTTCGTCCACGTTGCGCCATCGTCCGTCGACTTGATGAACGCGACCTTGCTGGCCGTTACGCTGAAGGGCGGCGAGATCAGATTGAAAAAGTCATAGAGGGTCCCGTTTTGCGAATTGACCACGATCTGATTGCCGATGGTCTGCTGCCGCGACGGAACCTTCACGATGACGGAAGGCGAGGTCCATGTCTTGCCGCCGTCCACAGTCTTCGAGAAGTAAGCCGGTCCGCGGAAAGCGGCCGTGTGCAGATTCGCGTACGGATTGCCATTCGGCAACTCGAGCCGGTCCCACACGGCGTATGCGGTGCCCGCTTTGATCGGGTTGGCAGTGACCGACTCCTTGTCGTTGAAGAACTGCACCGTCGGTTCATTGTTGGCGATGAGTACGCTCAGGTTTCCCCAGGTGATGCCGCCATCCGTTGACACCGCCGCGGCCACCGCATTGTTGTTATTGGACTGGTTGAAGGAAATGGATACCGAATAGGCGGTGCCGTCCGGTCCGATGGACACCCACGGGTCCGACGCACGCTCATACCCGAGTCCGTTTGCGCATGCACTGAAGGGGAGATTGGTCTGTTTCCAGGTCTGGCCGCCATCGAAAGAGTAGCCGGCGACGAGACCGTGTGCTCCGCCATTGGACCAGCGGTCCTGCTGCCATACGCCGATCAGGTTCGACTGATTGGCGGGATTGACGGCCAGCCACGGTTCGACCTCGGCGTTCACGAAGTTCGTGCCGGGTCCGCCGATCGTGCAGTTTGCAAACGGGCTGGGTGTAGTGGAAACGAGGACGGGGGCAGCCAGGCTGGTTGCACTCGCGGCCAACGCGAGAACTAGTGTTGTCCCTGGCAGAAGTACATTGGATGTGTTGCGACGCATGAAAGCCCTCTCTTTTCATTTGCGGTCTGCAACAGGCGCGACAGTAGCTTCCGAGGCTGCACATGCGCTACCAATCCGGCTGCTGCATGCCACCAGCGGTGAACACCGACACCGCGTCGGTTACGGCTCTATCACAACGTTCAAGTCTGCTCCTGTCGTCAGGCGGCACACACAGGCCACCAGTCCGCCGTTCAACAGTTGATAATCAACAGAGGAATGCAATGGACTTTAGGTCGCGGCGACACATGTAGCAAGAATCTTTTGTGACTATGACCGGTATTTGCCTGGCGTTTTACAGCATCGGTACGCCATTCAATGAAATTCGCGGCTTTGGGAGTGAGCGTGCAATGACTCGAAAAGTCGATGAAGAAGAGCTCTTGAAGGTTCTCGAATTGCGAGTACTTCTCACACGGTTAGGAGTGGACGCTATGCGACTTGTGCGATTTGTGCGCGATCCACTCCTTTGACGTCAGCTAAACGAATCAACGTTCAGGCCTCGCAAATCGAGGCGGAGCAGGAACAGCGTTTGCTAATGGATCGGCGCCGTCGGCGATGCCGATATCCGGCCGGATTTTCAGCGTCATCACCGCGCCGAGCAGCAGGAAGAGCAGCGATCCCACGAAAGGCAAACTCCAGTTGCCCGTCGCGTCGATCACTGCGCCGAACACCACGGGCGAGATGATCGTGGCGATGGCCGCGCCCGTATTGAGCATGCCGCTCGCCGTTCCTGCATGGTTCGACGCCGCATCCATGGGTACGGCCCAGATCGGTTCGATCGTCAGTCCGAGCATGAAGAACGCGCCGGACAGGCACAGCGTGACGACGGTCAGGTCCCGGCTGATCATCACTGGAATCATGAAGACGAAGGCCCCGAGCAGACTGAACGCAATCACGCCCTGGCGCGCGAACTTGAGGTTGCCTGTACGCTTGAGTACACGGTCGCTCAGGAAACCGCCGAGCACGTCGCCCACCACACCGGAGAGAAACACGCCCGAAGAGAACACGGCGGACTCTTTGAGATTCAATCCGTAGCCATGCAGGAAGAAGAGCGGCATCCAGCTGAAGAACAGCGTGTTGCTCCACACCTGGCAGAAGTACACGGAGATGGCAGGCGACATGCGGCGCAGGATGCGACGCCACGGCGTGCCGCCCGATTCCTGCGTCTTGCCGGCGATGCTAAACGGCAGACGCGCAAGTTCGGCCTCGTGAACCGCCAATCATGTGACGCTTGATCGAGATCAGCGGAAGAATTGCAGTACTTTGCTATCTTCATTTCCCTCTGAGAAAGCCGTTCCCGCTGCTTCGAGTTCCCGCTATGTCGACATCCCCAATGCAATGCGCGCCAATACTTCCTCCCGATCTGCAGCTGGGAGAACCTCTAACCGATGCAACGCATAGCGAGTTTATTCGCCTGCTCGACCAGGCGGACTCCGCCACTGACGAATCGCTCATCGCATCGCTCGACGCCTGGATCGCGCACACCAGGGAACACTTCACACAGGAAGAATCGTGGATGGAAGCAATGGACTTCGGTCCGCGTCATTGTCATGCTGGCCAGCATCGTCATGTGCTGCATGTAGTCGACATGGTGCGTAGGGAAATGGTGGACAACGGCCGCTTTGACCTGGGGCGGCGACTGTTGAGCGAGTTGCGCGTGTGGTTCGCACATCACGTGAAAACGATGGACGCGATGATGGTTGGCTACATGCAGGAACACGGCGTTCCTCAGGCTGCGTGAACGGTACACGCGCCAATCTTCGATTCTGACCAGTAGTTCGCTTACATGGCAAACGACATCGTTATCGTGGGTGCCGGCCCTGTGGGGCTATGCCTCGCGCGCGCGCTCAGTGGCCTCGGCCTGCGAATCACATTGATCGAGCAGCAGCCTTTGAACGAGATCAGCGACCCGAAATTCGATGGTCGCGAAATCGCGCTGACTCAAAAGTCGGTTCGATTCATGCGGCAATTGGGTCTCTGGGATCTCATCGACGCAGATGCACGTTCTCCGCTTCGCAGCGCGAAGGTATTCAATGGCTCGTCGCTGTCCGCACTGGAGATCGGGCACGAACTGGCCGGTCACACGGAACTGGGCTGGCTCGTTTCCAACCACCTGATCCGCAAGGCGGCTCATGACGCAGTACATCGCGGTATCGCTGACAACCATGACGTCACGCTGCTCGCGGCGGAGAAGGTGAGCAGCGTCAAGAGCGACAATGTCTCTGCCAGCGTGACATTGGAGAGCGGAAAGACCCTCTCGGCCAGTCTGGTCATTGCAGCCGATAGCCGCTTCTCGGCGACGCGCAAGATGATGGGAATTTCAGCCGATATGCGCGATTTCGGCAAATCGATGCTTGTGTGCCGAATGACACATGAGCAGCCCCATCAGCACACCGCATGGGAATGGTTCGGATATGGGCAGACGCTCGCGCTGCTTCCGATGAATCCGGATCGATCGACGAATGCGCATCAGTCTTCAGTGGTGCTCACGCTGCCCGGGTGCGAGGCGACCGAACTTGCATCTCTTGGTCCAGACGAATTCAGCGCCAACATCGAGCAAAGATTTGCGCGGCGGCTGGGTGCGATGAAATTGGCGAGCACACGCCATCTCTATCCATTGGTCTCCGTTTACCCGGAGCGATTCGTCGGCAAGCGCTTCGCGGCAGTGGGCGACGCTGCCGTCGGCATGCATCCCGTGACCGCGCACGGGTTCAACTTTGGACTGACGAGTGTCGAGACGTTATGCAAAGGAATCGTCGTTGCGCATAGGAACGGCTTCGATGTGGGCGCCGAGTCCGTCTTGAGCCGCTACGGAGATTGCCATCGCCGTGCGACCAGACCGCTCTATCTCGCCACGCGGCTTGTCACCGACATCTATACGAACAGTAGCGTTCCAGCGAAGCTGGCGCGAAACATCATGCTGCGTGCCGCTTCATTCTCGACGCCTTTCAGAAAAGCTATCGCAGCTTCGTTGACCGGCTAGGCATGTCATATGCGGCGGCTTTTCCCGCTCGGCGCCGCTTATCATCCGCTCGCAGCACCCCCGATCCAGACAGCCGCTGCTCAATCGCTGGCCGGTACATAAATCCCGGCGTAGCGCCCGCCGATCCGGCGCCTGAATTCCCGCCCCTCGCGACCGCGATCCTCGCGCCGCTCGCCCGTCCTCCCCAATTTCCCGTTCGTCGCGTCTTTCCGCGTAAACCCGCTTGCACTATATTTTTGATGCTTCTATATTGGGATGCACCATCAACTATTACTATGCGATAAATCATGAGCGAAGACGTGTTGTTGTCGAATCATGGCCGCGTCGCGGTCATCACGCTGAACCGTCCCGAACGCCTGAACGCTTGGACGACGCCGATGCGTGAAACGATCATCGAGGCGCTGGACCGCTTCAACGCCGACGACCAAGTGGCTGCGATCATCATGACGGGCGCGGGCAACCGCGCGTTTTCGGCGGGACAGGATCTGTCGGAAGCGCATGATTTCGACGGCGAACGTGCGGTGGCATGGGTCAAGGAATGGCAGCGGTACTACACGGCGCTGCGTGGCCTGAAAAAGCCGCTTGTCATCGCGCTGAACGGCACGGCTGCGGGTTCGGCGTTCCAGGTCGCATTGCTCGGCGATATCCGCGTGGGTCATCCCGGCGTGCGGATGGGTCAGCCGGAAATCAACGCGGGCATCGCCAGCACGACGGGCCCGTGGATCATGAACGCGATGCTCGGCATGTCGCGCACCATTGAACTCACGCTCACCGGGCGTTTGATGGAGGCCGACGAGTGCCATCGCATCGGCCTTATTCATCACCTCGTTCCCGAAGATGAAGTGTTCGGGAAGGCGCTGGAAATCGCCACCGAACTCGCCGCCAAGCCGCCCGTCGCGATGCGTCTGGACAAGCAGCGCTTTCGCGAAATGACCGAGCCGGGTTTCGTCGACTGCATCGAAGCGGGCGTGCGCATTCAGCGCGAAGCGTACGACTCAGGGGAGCCCGCGCGCATGATGGATGAGTTCTTCAGCAAGCGCGCGAAGTAAGTCGAGCCTGAACCGAGCACGAGTCGAGCTGTTCCCATCGCAATCACACTGCGGGAGACCTGAACAATGACGCAAGACTTCAACCCGATGCGCCGCCGCGTTCTGCAAGGCGCGGGCGCGCTCGCCGTGGCCGGCGCGATGCCGCTCGCCGCACGCGCGCAGACGAAGCAGATCGTGGTGTCCGATCCAGGCGGCCCTTATACCACCGCCTATCGCGAGGCCTTCTACGATCCGTTCGAGAAAGCCACCGGCATCAAGGTCGTGAGTGTCGCGCGCGAATCGCAGCCAGTCGCGCAATTCGCCGCGATGGTCCAGACGAAGAACTACGTGTGGGACGTCACCACGCTCACGCTATCCGCCGACATTCCGTATCTCGAAGCGAAAGGCCTGCTCGAACCGATCGGCCTGAAGACGAGCGACTATCCGGACGTGATGTCGGAGGCGATCACGCCGAACTGGCTCGGCGTCGATGTGTATTCGACGGTGCTCGCGTATCGCACCGACAAGTTCGGCCAGAACGGCCCGAAATCGTGGGCGGACTTCTGGGACGTGAAGCGCTTTCCGGGCCGCCGCTGCCTGCGCCGCAGTCCGCTCGACACGCTGGAGCAGGCGTTGCTCGCCGACGGCGTGTCGCTCGACAAGCTCTATCCGCTCGACGTGGATCGCGCGTTCAAGAGCCTCGACAAAATCAAGCCGCACATCAACATCTGGTGGACTTCCGGCGCACAGGCGATGCAGGCGATTCAAAGCGGCGACGTCGACATGATCTCGACGTGGAACGGCCGCGCGCAAGCGGCGAAGGACGGCGGCGCGCCCGTTTCGATCGTCTGGAATCAGGGCTTGTATTCGATCGAAGGCTGGGGCATTCCGAAGGGCACGCCGCGTGCGGACGCCGCAAAGCAGTTCGTGCGCTTCTGCGCCGACGCGAAGCGCCAGGCGCTGCTCACGCGCACGCTCGCCTATGGCCCGACCAACCGCAAGGCTTTCGATACGATCAGCAAGGACCGCGCGACGCTGCTGCCCACGGCGCCCGACAATATCCGCGACATGCGTCTGCCGAGCCCGCAGTGGTGGGAAGAAAACCGTCAGAAGGTCACCGAGCGGTTCAATTCGTGGGTCATTTCGTGAGGACGGCAAGATGAGCTCGAAACTCGAGGCGATCGGCATCGCGAAACGCTACGGCGATTCGGTTGCGCTGGAACCGACGGATCTCGCGGTGCAGGCCGGCGAATTCCTGACGCTGCTCGGTCCCTCGGGTTCGGGCAAGACCACGATGCTGCAGATGATCTCGGGCCTCGTCGCGCCGAGCGAGGGGCGCATCGAGATCGACGGCCGCGACGTCACGTATGTCGAGCCGGGCAAGCGCGGCATCGGCATGGTGTTTCAGAGCTACGCGCTCTTTCCGCACATGAGCGTGTGGGACAACGTCGCATACGGTCTGCGCATGCGACGCAAATCGCGCGACGAAGTGCGCGCCGCCGTCGACGACGCGCTCGCAATGGTGCGCATGACCGAATACGCAAAGCGCTTTCCGAAGGAGCTGTCGGGCGGGCAGCAGCAGCGCATCGCGCTCGCGCGCTGCTTCGCGTACCGGCCTTCCGTCATCCTGCTCGACGAGCCGCTCGGTGCACTCGACAAGAAGTTGCGCGAGCACATGCAGTCCGAAATTCGCCGTCTGCACAAGGAGCTTGGCGCGACCTTCGTCTACGTGACGCACGATCAGGACGAAGCACTTACGCTCTCCGACCGTATCTGCCTGATGAACCAGGCGCGCATCGAACAGGTGGGCACGCCCGCCGATCTCTACGACCGTCCCGCGACGCGCTTCGCGGCAGGCTTCATCGGTCATTCGAATCTGCTGGAAGGCTCGCTCGACGATACGCGCGGCGCAAGCGGCGAGCCGATCCTGCTTGCCGCAGGCGGCCGCATTCCGTTGCCGATGAGCGCGCCCATCATGCCCGCCGCGCGCCACACATTGCTCGTGCGTCCGGAAGCGCCGCGCCTCGTCGAGCCTGCGAGCGGCTTTGTCGACGGCACCATTGCGGATGTCGTGTTCTTCGGCAGCGACACGCGCATACAGCTTTCGATGAACGACGGCAGCCAGCTCACCGTGCGTTGCGAGCGCAGCCTGTCGCCGCGCATCGGCGACAAAGTGGGCCTCGTGTGGGACCCCTATCGTACGACGCTGCTACACGCCTGAGGAACCGTCATGACCATCGCTCTGCACGCGCAACGCGAGAACGAAGCGTCGCGGCGCGGCCGGTCCGCCTGGCTCGCGCGCTCGTTGCGCTTCCTGCCGATCGTGCCGACGCTGCTGTTCCTGCTCGTGTTCTTCATCGTGCCCGTTGGCGAAATTCTGCAAGGCGGGCTGGTCGGCGCGGATGGGCAGATCGGCTTCGCGCAGTTCGCGCGCATCGCGCGCACGCCCGTCTATGCGAAGGTGCTGTGGATCACGTTCGCCATTTCGTTCATGACGGCGGCGCTGTCGATCCTGCTCGGCTATCCCGTCGCGTACATGCTGAGCCGGCTGTCGGAGCGGGTGCGCGAACGGTGGCTGCTGTGGATCATGCTGCCGTTCTGGACCAGCTATCTCGTCAAGACCTACGCGTGGATGCTGCTGCTGTCGAAAACAGGCGTGCTCTCGACGATCGCGCTTTCGCTCGGCCTCGTGCACGAGACGACGGGCACGATTCCATCGCTGACGGGCGTGCTGATCGGCATGGTGCATTCGATGCTGCCGCTCGCCGTGATGACGATGCTTCCCGTGATGCGCGGCATCGACGATCGCCTCGCGCAAGCCGCCGAAACGCTCGGCGCTGAACGCAGCACCAGCTTCTTCACCGTGTTCCTGCCGTTGTCGTCGCCGGGCGTGGCGGCGGCGGGGCTGCTCGTGTTCATCTCGAGCCTCGGCTTCTTCATCGTGCCCGCGCTGCTCGGCTCGCCGAAGGAAACGATGATCGCGCAACTCGTGATCTCGTCCGTGCTCGAACTGTTCGACATGCGTTTCGCCGGCGCGCTCTCGACGGTGCTGCTCGTCTGCTCGATCGCGATTTTCTTCGTGTACGACCGCATGGTGGGCCTCACGTCGCTGACGGGCGAAGTGACGGAGCGTTCGCGCGGCTCGCGCGCACAAGGTTCCCGGCTTGCGCTGCTGATGGCGCTGGGGCGCGTCTTCGCGCCTCTGATGATGCGCCGTAACGCGCACGCGGAGCCGGCGGCGCGCGCAACGAGCCCGCTCGGTCTCTATACGTGCATCGTCATGGTGGTGCTCGTCGCGCCCGTGCTCTCGGTGATTCCGTATGCGTTCACGAAGAGCGATTACATCGCCTTTCCGCCGAAGCTCTTCAGCATCCGATGGTTCGGCACGTTCATCGATTCGCCCGTGTGGCAGAGCGCGATCGTCCGCTCGTTCGAAGTGGGCCTCGGCACGGCGCTGCTTTCGCTGCTGCTCGGATTCGGCGCGACGCTCGCGATGACCCGCATGCCGCGCCGCGCGAGCAAGCCGATGTTCGCGCTGTTCGTCGCGCCGCTGATCGTGCCGCGTATCGTCGTCGCGGTGGGCCTGCTGTATCTCTTTGGCCGCTTCGGGCTCACGGGCACGAACCTCGGACTCGTGATCGGCCATACGGTGCTTGCGATTCCGTATGTGGTCGTGACGCTCGCTGCGGGCTTTCAGCGCTTCGACTGGCGTCTCGACGACGCCGCCCGCGTGATGGGTGCGTCGCCGTTGCGGCGCATCACGTCGGTCGTGATGCCGCTGCTGATGGCGAGCGTGACGGCGGCGTTTCTGTTCGCGTTCCTCGTTTCCTTCGACGATCTGACTATCGCGATCTTCGTGAGCGGTGGCATCAATTCGACGTTGCCCAAGCAGATGTGGGACGACATTCAGCTCGCAATCACGCCGACGCTCGCGGCCGTATCGACGACGCTCGTCATTCTGATTGCGCTCGTCGTCGCGGTTTCTTCGTGGCTCAAGCGCCGCGCGCGTTAAATCTCAGGCTCTCATACCAATCCGGATATGCATCGTTACCCAGAATACTTCGCTCACCGGCACCCCGACGACGAACTCGACTGCGCGCCGCTGCTCGCAGCGGGACTGCGTCGCGAGCCCGCGCATACCGTCGTTCATTTCGACGATCGCGCGATCACCTGCGAGGATGCCGCGCGGCATATCGTGCAGTTGCAGCGCTGGTTCGCGGACGAAGGGCTCGTGCCGGGCGATCGCGTCGCCGTGATGCTCGGCAACAGTGCCGAACACATCCATCTGATTTACGCGCTGGTGCTGAGCGGGCTTGTCTGGGTGCCGGTGAACACGAAGCTGCGCGCGACGGGTCTCGAATACGTGTTGCAGCATGCGGAGCCGAAGCTCTTCGTCATCGAAGACGCATTCGACGATGTGACTTCGCAGATCGAGTGCGGCACGTCGCGGCGCGTTCGCCTGCCCGCGTTCGACGCGAACAACACCGACGCCGCTTTCGCGACGCCGCAGATCGGCGTGCACGATCCGCTGTGCATCATCTACACGTCGGGCACGACGGGCGCGCCGAAGGGCGTCGTCTTCACGCACCGGATGATGCGCATCGCGAGCGAAGCGGCGCTGCGCATCGCGGACGTGCGCGACGGCGATCGGCTCTTTCTGTGGGAGCCGCTGTGCCATATCGGCGGCGCGCAGATGTTGCTGCTGCCGTTTCTCGAACGCGTGACGCTGCATGCGGTGCCGCGCTTTTCGGCATCGCAGTTCTGGTCGCAAGTCGCGCGCGCGGGCGCGACGCAACTGCATTACCTCGGCGGCGTGCTCGACATCCTGATGCAGTTGCCGCAGAGCGCGCAGCCTGATGCGCACACGCTGCGCGTCGCGTGGGGCGCGGGCGTCGGCGCCGCTGCGTGGGAGCCGATCCAGGCGCGGCTCGACGTGCGTCTGCGCGAGTGCTATGGCATGACGGAATGCTCGAGCTTCGCGACCGCGAACGTCACCGGCAAGCCGGGGTCGATTGGCCGCGCGCTGCCGTGGATCGACATCGAACTGCTCGATGAAAACGGCCAGCCCGTGAAAGAAGGCGAGGCAGGCGAGATCGTGCTGTCGAGCAGAGTGGAGGGCACGTTCCTGCCGACGTATCTGAAGCATCCCGAAGCGACAAAAGCTGCTTTGCGCAACGGCCGGCTGCACACGGGCGACCGCGCGCGGCGCGATGCCGACGGCGACTTGTTCTTCGTCGGCCGGCAGACGGACAGCATGCGCGTGCGCGGAGAGAACGTATCGGCGTGGGAAATCGAGCGTGTCTTCGCCGCGCATCCGGCGATTCGCGCGAGCGCCGCGATCGGCGTCGCTTCCCCCATCGGCGAGCAGGACATTCTGCTCAACGTGCAGTTCAAGGAAGCGCCCGTGGATTGGGAAACAATCGACGCGTGGGCGCGCGAGCGGCTCGCGAGCTTCCAGTTGCCGCGCTATTACCGGGCGGTCGATGGCTTCGAGCTGACGGCGAGCGAGCGCATCAGGAAGCATCTGCTGCCGCGCACCGTCGACGACGCATGGGACCGGTTCAGACGTGTTCGCGCGTAGTTATCATGTAGTTATCGGATGCTGATAGCTGTCCAGGGCCATGCGATAATTTGACGATCGATCATAAAGACGAAAAAAGTAATGAGCGACGAGCCCAAAGTTCAGCGCAAGCGCAAGAGCCCCGTGGCGAAGCCGCGCGGCGACGCGGCCGATCCAGGCGCGTCTTCGCTTTATGTGCAGTCCGTCGAAAAGGCGATGAAGGTGCTCACCGCTTTCGACGGCAGCAAGCGTCAGCTGTCGCTGTCGGAAATCTCGGCGCTCACGGGCTTCGACATGAGCGCAACGCAGCGCTTCGCCTATACGCTGTCCGCGCTCGGCTATCTGTTGAAGGACCCGGACAGTCGCAAGTATGAGTTGTCGCCGCGGCTTCTCGACTTCACCTATCACTACCTCACGTCGAACGAACTCGTGAGCCGCGCGACGCCTTATCTGCAGCAACTGGGCTCGGAGACGGAAGAGGCGACCAATCTCACCGTGCTCGACGATACCGACATCGTGTTCGTTCTGCGCATCGTGAGCCGCAACGTGTTCAATGCGCACGTGATTACGGGCTCGCGCCTGCCGGCGTACTGCACGGCGCCGGGGCTCGCGATTCTCGCGACGCTCGGCGACGGCGAGATCGACGATATTCTTTCGCGCACGAACCTCGTGCCTTATACGGCGTCCACCGTGTACCAGCCGCGCAAGATCAAGGAGCGCATCGTGCAGATCCGCAAGCAGGGCTACGCGCATACGGAGGATGAGTATTTCGTCAGCGACATCTCGACGGCGGCGGCGATCACGAACGCGCATGGGCGCGGCATCGGCGCGGTGAACATCGCGGTGGCGAGATCGCGATGGCAGGCCGACCGCGACGAGAAGCGCTTCGCCGATCTGGTCATTTCCACGGCTTCGGCCATTTCGACGCGGCGTCGTATCGAATAGCTTTTGCAACCGATGGCGATCCCGCGGAATGGTGATTGCCGTTCAGCGAGGACCGCCATCTGACTGGTCAGTTCACGGCTGCCCGTTCGTCTGCTGGTTCCTGAACGCGGCCTCTCCCGCATCCGACACTTCGACCCATTTCTTGTCGGGCGGCGCGTCGGCGACATAGCTGTCGTGCCAGTTCCACCACTTGTAGGTCGGCGTTTGCGGATAGCCCTCGGGCGAATCCTCCCAGACTTCCTGTCGACCGAGCGGCGTGATGTCGAGATAGTTCCACGTGCCGCCCATCTGCTCGTCGCCGCGATTGTTGATGAAGTACGTGCGGAACACGCGGTCGCCGTCACGATAGAACACGTTCGTACCGTGCCATTCGTCGACGCCGAAGTCGGCGTCGAAGCTGTCTGTGACGGTGAACCACGGTATCTGCCAGCCCATTCGCGCCTTCAGCCGCTCGATGTCCGCCTGAGGCGCGCGCGAGACGAAGACGAGGGTCGTGTCGCGGGCGTTCAGGTGGGCGAGGTGGGCGACCTGGTCGGCCACCATCGAGCAGCCCCGGCACGCATGGTCGGGCCAGCCGAACACGCCCGGCTCGTAGAAAGCGCGATAGACGATCAGTTGACGCCGGCCGTCGAACAGGTCCAGCAGGCTCGCCTTGCCCGCAGGCCCCTCGAATGCATATGTTTTCTCGACGGCCATCCACGGCATGCGGCGGCGCTCGGCGGCCAGCGCGTCACGGGCGCGAGTGTGGGCCTTTTCCTTCACGAGCAACTGCTGGCGCGCCTCTTCCCACGCCTGCTGCGAGACCACGGGCGGTGTATGCATGGCGGGCTGTCCGTCTTTCGTTGCGTCTTTCGTTGTATTTCCGGCTGATGTAGTCATGGCTTTTGCAACCTCCTGATCTGGGGAAAATTCCTGCGTCGCGAGGCTGAAGCGCGATTCCATTCAGCACGCGTCGCTGGATGTGTGCTGAGAGAGAGTTTGAGCCGTCGAATCGAACGTTGGGAGTAACAAGTGTGGCGGTATTTCAGCGGACGATCTGGCGTTCGCGCGGCGCATCTATTGCGGCATCCTTCGCTATGCGAGCACGCGTGGTGGGACTTAAACTCTGCTCACATGTCATCAGGTCTGGAAGGTCATGCCCCCACGCGAAATCCACAACGCTCGGCAATTTGCCTCGTCATCCGCACCGGTCGATGACGGCGCGTTGCAAGACCCGGTCCTGCTGCGTCGCCTGCTGCGCGCCAAAGATCGCATGGACGCTGCATCGCACGAGGCGTGGCCGGTCAAGCGCCTGGCTGAGGTCAGTGGTGTCTCCGAAGCCCATTTCGCGCATTCGTTCAAGCGAGCATTCGGTGTTCCACCGCACCGATACCTGCTGACACGGCGCATCGAGCGGGCCACGACCCTGCTGCGCGACACGGCCCTCAGCATCACGGAAATTGCCTTTGCTACCGGCTGGGAGAGCCTGGGTACTTTCGGCCGCACGTTCCGCGACGTCACGGGCCGAAGCCCCAGCGCGATGCGCGTCGAAGCGCGGGCCGCTACGGCCCAACCCGGCCACGTGCCTGCCTGCGTGCTGAAGGCGGCGCAGCGGCCGGACCTCACGATCGCAGTTTTGGAGAAGCGCCGCCGTGCGGCCAAAGGTACATTCCGGCCATCAATCGAGGAGGAGGTGTCGTGATGAACCAGGGTATCAATGTAGTGGGCTTGTACGTCGACAATCAGGACGCGGCGCTCGCGTTCTATGTCGACAAACTCGGATTTCGCGTCCATACGGATGTGCGCAATGGCGACTATCGCTGGCTCACGGTCCAGCATCCGCAGCAACCGTCGTTCCAGCTTGGCCTGTTCACGCCCGGCCCGCCCATCCACGACGAAGCCACCGCGCAAACCCTGCGTGCGATGGTCGCCAAAGGGGCCATGCCGCCCCTCGTTCTTTCCGTAGCCGACTGCCGCGCGAGCTACGCGCAGTTGAAAGCCCGTGGCGTGGAATTCACTCAGGAGCCCGTAGAGCGTTTTGGCAGCGTCGACGCCGGCTTCCGCGATCCTGCGGGCAATGGCTGGAAGATGATCCAGTCTCCGTCGTCGTCGAAATAAAGACAGGCATTGGAATCCGGCGGTTTCGCCGTCGGTGTCCGTTATATCGTAGTGACGGGGGGCACCAGGCCGGCGAGTGCCGGTGCTCCCGATACCTTTAGCGTTGCTCTGCGCGATCAAGCCGCCGCCGCCGTTCTGCGTCGTTTGACACGCGCGCGGACACTTTTTGCCGCAGCCGGCTCGCTTGCACGGTCACACGCACATTGATTTAACCGTCTCGCCCGGAACGCGGATCTTCGCGCGTTAAACCGCTTCAAGCGGCGACCGCGCTCTTCTTCTTGTGGCGTTTGGCCTCATACATCGCGACGTCCGCCGACCCCAGCACCTTGTCGATCCCGTTCCCCACGCCAGTCACGGGTGCAATACCGATGCTGGCGCCGATTTCGACTACCACCTCGTCTGCCAGATGGAACGGCCTCTCGATCTCGGCGATGACACTGTCCGCAAAGGTGTTCGGCTCTGCTGCACCCGGTACCTGGCCGACGATCACAAACTCGTCGCCGCCCATACGCGCAACGAGGGCGTCCGGCCCGGCGAGCTGGCGCAGTCTCGCCGCGACCTGCACCAGCAGCTTGTCGCCGAACTCGTGTCCATGCGCATCGTTGACGGCCTTGAATCCGTCCAGGTCGATGTAGAAAAGTGGCACGCCGGTCCCGATACGAGCGGATCTGTCGAGTTCACAGGTCGTCGCATGGAAGAGGCCGGCGCGGTTGAGCAGTCCCGTCAGGCCGTCGTGGCGCGCGCGGCGATCGTTCTCGCGCTCCGCCTCCATGGTGGTAATGAGCATCGCGTTGAGCTTTCTGGCGGCGACGCTCATCGCGAACAGATAAAACGGAATCTGAACCAGCGTCAGCAGCAGCACGGGTTCGCCCGACAGCACCGCGCCAATGCAGCATGGGCCGAGCGACAGAAAGATCATGATGGCGACGAGACGCGGCGCTGCGAAGTTCCGGAAGCAGATTCCGCCGACCATCGCCGCCGCCGAAAGAAAGGAGAGCGTCGCAGCCACCCAGTCGCCACTTATCGAGCTGATGAACGCGCCATAGCCGACCGTCGCTCCCCATAGGGGCGCCAGAAGAATATAAAGGTCAGTCGGCGTGGAGTTGCCCTGTTGCGCTCGCCGGTGCGCCAGCACGAGCACGAACAGCCGGGGGCCACGCAGACGATGATCTCCGAGATCAGCCAGAGCCGGAATAGTGCGCTCGGATGGCGGTATTCGAGCACCCAGGCAACGGCTATCGTATTGAGTACGCCACCCAGGAAAATCGGCAGCGTGCCGAACAGCGTATAGACAAGCGCTGTCCGGATCTCTTGCGGGGTGTCTCTGCCGGGGTGCAGCAGCCAGCAAGCAAGCTTGCCTTGCGGCAAACTGAACGATTTGAGTGGATTCGTCACTTGAGCACCTGCGAATTGCCTCGCGACGATTATTTGTCGCCCCATGCGGTGACCGGGAACGCGAAAAGGGCATGGATCGAGGTCTCCGCGGCACGTATCGGATGTCCGTCAGCTTCAACTCGACAGTGGGATCGCCATCCCGCGAGTGAAGCGATTGGCACCACATGACCGGTTATCGGCGCATGCGGGCGGCAACTTTAGGGCGGCAACTTTAGGGCGACAACTTTAGGGCGACAACTTTAGGGCGACAACTTTAGGGCGACAAGCCAGATTCAACGTCTGCGAACGAGCGACCGGCACGGAGAATACATCGAGTCGCGGCCACGAATCTTATAGTGTTTGTCGTGTGGCCTGATGTTCGACGGTAGCGGGCACTTGAACTTCATGACGGAGTGCAGACCAACCGTCTCTCAGTTCTACCCGCAATTTACCCGCAAATTCGGCGGATGCAGGCGGATTCAACCCCGATGAAGTCGCAACGATCAGCGTGCGCCGGATGAGTAACGGGAATGAACGAGTAGAGCCGTGCCCATTCGCCATAGCCCTTTACCAGAAAGCCTCCTGAGCGTTCCATGTATTGCCGGCGGGATTTTTCATAGACGTCCCGAAGCGCAAACCAGGGGACATGCGGCAAGTCGTGATGAACCAGATGGTAGTTGTTGTTCAGAAACAGCAGCCGCCAGAACCATCCGGCTTCATTGATGACCGAGCGTTCCTCGTGCGAAGCCGCGGCGCGATGTTCATGGAACGAGCGCACCGAACTCAGCGCAAGCGCCGGATAGCCGACGCCCGCAATGAAGAGCCACGGCGCAATCCCGCACGCGCGATCGAGCCAGATGATCAGCACGGCGAGCGCGAAAAAATGCGCGAGCCAGGCGGGCACATCGGACCAGTCGCCGCGCAAAGGTTTGCGCAGACCCTGCGTCGCCGTCGCCGCAATCGAGAACGCGGGGCCGAGCACAAGACGTCCCGCGAACGTATTGCGCGCGACGAGCAGCGCGCGCGTCAGCGTACCCGCCTGTCGCCACGTTTCGAGGCTCACGAAAAACGTCTCGGGATCGATCTCGGGATGCGTCAGATGCGCGTCGTCGTGATGCTGCAAATGCAGATCGCGATAGACGGCATACGGAAACCATACGGCGAGCGGTGCAAAGCCGATCAGGCCGTTAATGAGCGCCGAGCGCGTCGGATGACCGTGCAGCAGTTCGTGCTGTAGCGACATGTACCACGCGCTGAACAGCGCGAGCAGCGGGAGCGAAACGGCCAGCCCGAGCGTCTGCGCATGGCTCGCGATGAAAAACCAACCGCCGTAGATTGCGCCGATCAGGAGCCACGTCGGCCATTCGGTGCGCCACGTGAAGCGCGTGCGGTGATGGGACAGCGCCAGACGTTGCGTATCGTCGAGATAAATGGCCATCGGAGGATCGGTCGTTTTGCAGTCGGTACGATCCTAATGGCGGGCACGCAGCGGCCGAACCAATTTGTTTGGCTAAGCTTTTGAGGAAAGCGGGTTAAGCGAACTGCCTGCGTCTGCGCGAAACGGGATCGCCTTCACTGATGCATGCCGATCTCACAGGAATGATCGAGCAATCCTTCCGCCGTACCGCTGCCATCGTCGAGTTCGAGCCCGCTATTCACGACGAGCCAGCCGTCGTTATCCGATGGGCCCGCGCCCGTCACGAGGATGGTCTGCTGCGCCATCGCATCGCTGCCTTGACGGTCGCGCGCGACGATGCGAAACGGGTCGCTGTCGCCCGTCAGCGAGAGGACGCGCATCACGCGATACCGGTTGCCGTCGAGCGTCGTCCATTGCCATTTGCCCGGCTCCGCCGTGCGGTAGCGCGCGAGGTCCTTGATGATGCCGTCGTGCATGCAGTCCATATGGATATGCAACTGCTGCTGCGTGCGGCGGTACTTCGAGTTGATTTCGAGTCCGAGCTGATTGGGCGGGAACGTCAGGCCGATGCGCGAGCCGACATACTGCCGCGCATTCCACGCATCGGCCCAATACTCGGGCGCATGGGTGTCGAGCACGCTCGGGCTTTCGATACCCATCACGCGGTCCGTCGGAATCAGCAGATATTGCGTGTTGCCGTTGATGTCCTTCAGGATCGCATAGCGTTTCGAGAGATCGACGGTCGTGCAGAAGCCGGGGCTGCCGGACGCGCGCGCAGCAGGTACGCATTGACGGTTGACGATCGACCAGAGCGCATTGGGGTCGGCGGCCGCGATGATCGCGCAGCCCGATGTGCAAAGCGCGACGGCCAGCGCGGCCAGGTGTCGAAGACGTGGTCGGATCATTGCAGCGTGTGGATGTCAGATGGTGGGCGCCGGAACCGCGCCGAGCACCGCCTCGAATGCGATGCCGATCGCGAGCAGCCGCCGGTCGCTGCCGAGCGGCCCATCGATTTCGATGCCCACGGGCAAGCCGTCGCGCGTCAGGCCCGCAGGCAGCGACAGGCCCGGAATGCCCGCGTTGCTCGCGGGATCGGTATTGCGCAAGTAGGCGGTCATTTCGTCGATGGCAGGGGCGCCGTCGATCGACACGACGGACGAGCCGTTCACTTCGTCGAGCGGCGCCGCGACGAGCCGCGTGGTCGGGAAGATCAGTGCGTCGAGGCGCCCGGAAGCGAACGTGTCCGCGTAATGCTGCTGCAATCGCGGACGCCAGAGAGACATGGCGTCGTGATACTGCTGCGCGAGCGCATGCGCCATCACCACGTCGTACACGTCACGCACATCGGGGCTCGCGATGTGCGCCGCGACTTGGGCGATGGTCTTGACGGGCGCATCGTTCGCGACGAGATACTCGCGCACGTCGTCGAACGCTTCGTGAATCGCAACCGGGCCGCCTGTCTGGTCATTCAGGTGCAGCAACTCCGGCATGTGGACGGGCACGAACGTGACACCCGCCGCTTCGAGCTTCTTGAGCGCGGCGCGCGCGGCGTCTTCCGTCGCGTGTTCCAGATCGGCCCACAGCGGCGAAGGCAAGCCGATGCGCAGCGCCGACAGCTGCACGTCGGGCAAGGCCGTGTCGCCCGTGATCACGCCGTCGAGCAGTGCGACGTCCGCGACGGTGCGCGCCATCGGCCCGACGGTATCGCGCGTATGGCTGATGGGAACCACGGCTTGCGGATCGTGATAGCGGCGCTCGCCGCCGCCATTGCCGACGGACGGGCGAAAGCCGGCGATGCCCGTAAGCGCGGCGGGAATGCGCGTCGAGCCGCCCGTATCGCTGCCGAGCCCCGCCGTCGACATGCGCGCGGCAACGGCAACGGCCGTGCCGCCCGACGAGCCGCCCGCGATCAGCGACGGGTCGTACGGGTTGCGCACCGGGCCTGCGTGCGAGGCCAGATTCGTGCTGGTGATGCCGAACGCGAGTTCGTGCATGTTGGTCTTGCCGAGCACGATCGCGCCCGCATCGACGAGCTTGCGCACGGAAGGCGCGTCGGTCTTCGGCTTGAAGCCGTCGAGCGCGGGCGTGCCGGCTGAAGTCAGCAGCCCCGCCGTGTTGATGTTGTCCTTGATGACGACGGGCAGCCCGGCGAGCGGAAGGCGGGCTTTCTCGTCGGGCGTCAATGCGTCGATGCGCTTCGCGGCGGCCAGCGCGCCTTCCATGTCGAGCGCCGTGAACGCGTTGAGCGTCGCGAGCGCGGCGGCGCGCGCGAGCAGCGTCGCGACGTAATCGGTTGCATTGAGCCGGCCCGACTGGATGGCGGCGACGGCTTGCGTTGCCGTCAGCGCGAGTTGTTCATCGACGGTCCATCGCATGTAGTGTGTCCCCCTCGGTTCGACGGCGCGTTGCGCCGCGCGACGTGTCGTGAATGCGCCCGTGCCCGAGCGCGCGGCACGCTTACTTGCGCGTGAACAGCAGCGCGAGGCGCGCGAGCCTCGGAACGAGCGTCGGACGAACGAGCCGTGTGTCGTAGCCGCTCATTCGTTGGTCGTTTTCCTGAAGGCAGAGTTCGATCAGCTGACGCGCCGAGAGCGCCTGGCCGATCGTCGAACTATTGGCAGCCAGAAAGTTCGAGTCGTGCGCGACGCCGTCGGCATCGATGCCCTTCGCGATCGCGACGCGGTCCCAGATCAGCTTGATCCAGATTGCGCCGACACGCAACGCATGCCACGGACGCCGCCACCACGGCATCGTGCGCCGATACCACGCGACCCAGTTGACGAAAAAAAGAATGTGGCGCGCTTCTTCCTGGATCACGGGCTCGAATGTTTCGACCAGTTCTGCCGGGAAATAGCCCGACAGCTGCGCGGAGCGAAACAGCCCGAACGCGAAGAAGCTGTCGATGCACTCGCTGTAGCCGGTGAACATCCACGCCCATTCGGCGTCGCGCGGCGCGGGGTAATGGGGCTCGGGCGCGAGCTTGATGCCGTACGCGGCGACGAGCCGGGACAAAACGTGCTTGTGGCGCGCCTCTTCGGCCGCGTCCATTTCGATTGCTTCGCGCACCAAAGGGTCTTGCACCTGGGCCGCATATGTGGCGACCCGGATCGACGCGCGGCCTTCCGTCTGCACGGCGATGTCCCAGATGGGCAGCGACGTGATGCGCTTGAGCGCGTCGGCGGGCAATGGCGGCCAGTCGATGACGGCTGGCTTGTACGGGTTGTGAGTTTCCAGCAGCATCCGGCAGAACATCTGCTTGTGTTCTTCGGAGCCGATGGGCATGCGCGCGTGTCCGTGGAACGTCCAGTGACGCAGCGCGCGATCGTGATCGGCTTCTGTTATCAGGGTGTCGGACATGACAGGCGAATACTTTGGCGAGTTATTCCGCCTATTCTGTCATACCCCGTCAATCTGTGGCGTGGAGCGGGCGCTTACCGTAGTGCCGCACGCATTTTCGCGCTGCGCGGCGTGAAAAATTGCAATGCAGTATTGCGCTCACTGCTGACTGTCGACCCACAGGCGCCCCCAGCGAAACGCATACGCGAGCGCGTGTTCTTCGTCGAAGAAGTAGTCGAGCGCGTCGAACGAATACGCGTGTCCGTCGTTGGCGGCCGTGGCCTTTTCGATCGTGAGATTCGCTGCGAAGAGCCCGTTGGGCAGGCGCTGCGCAGCGGGGGCTACTTCATAGCCTTTGTAGCGGATGTGTCGGTTCATCGGTTTCATGTTCGATCGCCTCCCCGCGGCGGATTGCGCGCAGCGCGGCGATCAGTCGAGTGAAGCGGGCAGGGACTAGCGTAGGCTGTGCCGTGTAGCGCGTGAACCAATCTTTCGTCGCAAGCAAATCACGGGTGGCCGGGAACGGTCTTCGAAGATCTGGATGTGGCGTTATCGCGTGCGTTGTCGCGATCATCGGGCGGCGAGGGGGCCGTGTCTGTTGTTTGGGCCACGATGGCGGGCCCAGGTGTGTTGGCGAGCGCACGCAGCGCGCGTGCGTCAACAGGGCCGCACGCTGTCAGCCTGGCGATGGGGCAGACCGAAGTGCATGGCGCGCATGTGTGAATGCGATGCGCCGCCGCATCGCGCTACTTTGCGACGGCGTCGGTCGGCACTCGTGTCAGTTCGCGAGTGCGAGCGCCTTGCGGGTGTGCGTTTCGTCGGCGGGGTCCGGCGTCGCGGCGGCCAGATGCGATGCGGCGCTCGCGTGCTGCAAGTGTTGCGAGTGCGAGCGGAACGCGAGCGCGAATTGCGCGGCCTGCTGGCCGACCATCGACAGCTGTTCGACGACCTTCGGATCGGAGCACGTATCGGCCGTATCGAAGCGTGTTTCGAGCGTATTGATGCCCGCGCCGAACGGCGTCGGCCAGCCGCGCAGCGCGTGCACGATCGAGCGCAGCGACGTCAGCACCGAGCCCGCCGCCTGCCATCCATACGCGGTGACGATGCAGCCGACTGCACGGCCGTCGAGATAGGGCCGCGCTTCGCCGCGCAATTCTTCGAGCGTATCGAGCGCGTTCTTCACGAGACCCGACACGCCGCCGTGATAGCCGGGCGTCGCGATGACGAGGGCATCGGCGTGACGGACGGCCTCGATGAGCTCGAGCTGTTCGTCGGTGCGATGCGTGCTTTCGGGCGCATAGTGCGGCAGGCTATGCAGGAACGTGCCGCCGAAGAGGCGCGTGCGCGCGCCGGCCTGCTCCGCGCCGCGCAGTGCGAATCCGAGCGCGCGCTCGGTGGACGACGCGGCGCGCGTGGTGCCGCCGATGCCGATCACGAGCGGGCGGCGGTTCTGATCGAAACGGGTCAACTGGATGCTCCTTGCTGCTGTGACGGCTGGCCGGATGCACGGTCGACAACTGACGTGTTTTCCATGCGAACGGCGCGTGAACCTGAACTGCCATCTTAGTGACCGATGGTAGCAGCGCGAAACGACTTTTTGTTCTAACGATATAACGGGGAAAGGGTTTTTGGCCGCGCCCCGCCGGGTGGAATGCTTGTGCGAAAGGCTTCGTTGGCGGACACGGGGACGGGCGTTATGATGGGCCCGTCTCCTCCATGAAAACTCCTTGACATGGGATTGGCCCCGGCTCGAAACGGACCGGGGCATTTTTTTTGCGCGCTTTCGAATGCGCGCGATGTGCGATCAATGCGTGCGGCAGCGCAAAGGGCAGGCAACGGACAGGCCTATTGCGGCATCGGCACGATCCGCTGCACGGCGAGCGAGTTGTCCTGCGCCGTTTGCTCGCGCGCGTCGGGCGTGACGCACACGTCGTCTCCCTGAAACGCCTCGCGCCATACGAAGCCGTTCTTGCAGGTGTTCGGCCCGTATGCGCCGCCTGTCGGCGAGCGGTTGTCGGCGGCGGCCCTGTTTTCAGCGTAGACGCGCGCCTGCGTATCGGGCGTCACGCAGATGCGGTCGCCGGGCCGCGCCTGTCGCCACACGTAGCCCTTGATGCACGCGCCGCGCAGATGCGCGCGCCGTTGCAGCTCGACCCTCGATATGACGCCACTCGCGGCGGGACGATCGACGGCAACGGAAGCCGGCGATGCGAGCGCGTCCTCGACGGCGGGCGCGTGCTGGCTGGAACCCGACATCTTGAGCAGCACGGCGCCCGTCAGTCCCACGGCGGCCAGCGCGCCGACGATCGGCAGCAGCCGCGTGCGCCGCTTCGTCTCAACCGGCTTTTCGGGAGCAGGCGGCGCGGCAGGCGTCGTGTCCTTCTCTGCGCCCGCATGCCCGCGCAATGCGTTGATCAGCAGTTGCACGTCGCTGTCCCATCTCGCGTGCGTCAGCTCGATCGAATTGCGATAGGCGAGATCCTTGATGTCGTCGGGCAGGTCGGCTTCCTGCGGCATCGTCGCGCCTTGCACGAGCACGGGGATCAGCGTCACGCCGCGCTTGAGCGCCGACGACGTTTCGAGCCGCACGAAGTCGTTCGGATTGTCGAGCCGCCGCTTGCCGTCCTTGCCGGTAACGGTGAGCCACGTGCGTCCGATCAGCGAGAGCACGACGCCGCACTGGTCGATATTCGTCTCGATCGCGCGCCGGAAATCGGCGCCCGGTTCGATCGTCGCGACGTCCATGAACACCATCTGCTCGCCGAACACTTCGCGCAACGATTCGAACAGACGCCCCGCCTGGCCTTCCGAGTCTTCGCGCCTATAACTGATGAAAATGGGCCGCATCGAACGATTCCTCCCTCAACGGGTTGAACGGCGAGCCGAACCTGCAATTCAAAGCCTTTTCATTAAAGCAGAGCGATGCGTGTCGTGTCAGGAATGCAAGCGGGCATCCCCGCCCGCAATGCGGACGTTATGTGCGGCAGCCAACCGACCGCGCCGCGCAAAGCGGATAAGGCTTTCCGGCCGATGCGCGCATGGCGTTGGATATGTCCGTTGTGTTCAATGCGTTCAATGCGTTCGATGCGGCCGATGCGGCCGATGCGTCCGATGCGTCCGATGCCGCGTTGCGCGTGAACGAATGCTTCTGCGAGGCGTTCGCGCAAGGCCATATCGAATGCGCGCGGTTCCTGGAGATCGAATCGGATGACGGCCGACGTGGCAGACCAGGTCGTGCTTTTCTCCGGCCACATGATCGATGCGCCGGGGCGGCCCATCGAGCGCTTTCCGGAGAGACTCGCGCCGCGCGTCGCGCAGGCGATCGGCGACGAGCTGGACGCGATACGCGCCGGCGGCGCGGATATCGGACTGTGCGGCGCCGCTTGCGGAAGCGATCTGCTGTTCGCCGTCGCGGCGCTCGAACGGCATATGACGTTGCGCATTCATCTGCCTTTCGACGAGCGAGCGTTCATCGAGCGCTCCGTTGCGATCGGCGGCGAGCGATGGGTCGAGCTTTATCGACGCGTCACGGAGGCGGCGACCTGCATCGTTGCCGACGACGTGCTGGGTCCGCTGCCGCCGGGCGCCGATCCGTTCACGCGCAACAATCTGCTGATGCTGTCGGAAGCGAGGCGGTTCGGCGCGCGAGCGTTCGCGTTCGTGTGCGTGTGGGACGGTCAGCCCGGCGACGGGCCGGGCGGCACCGCGCATCTGGCTAGCGCCGTGCGGGCGGCTCACGGCGAAGTGCGCATCATCGATATCCGTGCGCTTGCACCTGGGCCGGGAGCATGACGCACGAGCTTCGTTTCCGCGCGCAATGATCGCCCTAAACGGCGGGTGAAAAGCCAACTTCGGACGCGCTACCAGACCCCGCACGCCGCGCTCTGTTCGGCATCGCGCAAAATCCGCAAACTCACCTTGGCAAGTCAGCCCGCTTTGCTATGCTCATTGAAGCCTGGGCAAGCCTGCCGATCGCCCAGGCGCAGACGCGCTGCGCGCACGCGCCGGATTTTCGCGCTCATCGGGAGCCTCGCCATGAATGCGTTCGACACGCTGCTTGCGCAAACCCTCAGCTCGCCCGATCTGCTCTCGGACACCGCAGGCAACGAAGAGCGCCAGGCGTACGACGAGGAGCATCCCGTCACGCTGCCCGTGCGCCGCGCCGCATTGCCTGCGATTTCCGACCGGGCCGTCGAGCTGATCGTCACGTTCGAGGTCACGAGCGAGGCCGTGTACAACCGGCTCTACGTGCATCCCGTCTGGCCGCAAGGGCAATCGGGATGCACGATCGGCGTCGGCTATGACCTGGGCTACGTGGACGCCCAACGGATGACGGCCGACTGGAACGCCGCGCAACTGGCCGCCGCCGACATCGCGCTGCTCGCGCGCGTATGCGGGCTCAAGGGCACGGCCGCGCAACAGGCGCTCGCGAACGTGAGGTCGGTGAACGTGCCGTTCGCGGCGGCGAACACGGTGTTCAGGCAGGTGACGCTGCAACGCACGATTGCGCAGACGATTGCCGCGCTGCCCAAAGCCGATCAGTTGAAACCCGATTGCCTCGGTGCGCTGGTCTCGCTCGTCTACAACCGTGGCGCGTCGTTCGCGGCCGCGGGCGACCGCTACACCGAAATGCGCGCGATCGCAGCCGACGTCGCCAACGGCAATCTCGCCGACATCCCGGCGCAGTTCCGCGCGATGAAGCGGCTGTGGCAGAACCAGCCGAACATGCAGGGCCTCGTGCGCCGCCGCGAGCTGGAGGCGCTGCTGTTCGAACAGGGATTGAGCAGCTGACACGCCCGCTGTCGACGAACCGCGGCGGGTTCGCGCAACGACGGGCCCGATGGAGCGAAGCGTGCAAAACATCGAAGGGGCCGTGCCGCCGGACGTGCTCGCGGGGCTGCCGCAAGAGCGCGCGCCCGCTGCCGCCGACGACAGGCTGCTGAAGATCAGCGTCATCAACGGCAATCTGCAGTTCATCCAGGAGCCGCTCCTGATCGGGCACTACCGCGATGCGTCGCTGACGGGCGTTGAGCGCGTCGTCGACGATCTGATCGGCGGCGCGTTGAGCACGTCGATCCGTCTCGGGCGCTATCCGCAGCATCTCGGCAGCCAGCAGGTGTTCGTCAACGCGGGCTTCCGTTCGCCACATCCGTTCCGCCTGCCACGGCCCGCGGGGCTGATCGTCGTCGGGCTCGGCAGCGAGGGACAGCTTCGCGCGAGCGACCTCGCGACGACCGTGCGCCTCGGCGTGATTGCGTGGGCGCAGCGACTGGCCGAGAACGAGGAGCAATGCGCGGAGCCGTTCTCGCTCGCGGCGACGCTGATCGGCAGCGGCGGCACGGGCATTGCGCCCGGCCAGGCGGCGCGGCTCGTTGCCGAAGGGGTGCGCGACGCAAACCTGCGGCTCGCGAGCACCGACTGGCCGTGCGTTCGGCACCTGCGGCTGATCGAGCTGTACCTCGACCGCTCGGCGGAAGCGTGGCGCTCGCTGAAGCTGCTCGAACAGGCGAGCCCCGAGTGCTACGAGATCGACGACACCATCCTGCCTTCGACGGGCGCGCTGCTGCGGCCTCTGGACAGCAGCTATCGCGGCGCCGACTACGATCTGATCAGCGCCGTCACGCAGATCGACGCGTCGGGCGACACCAACATCGTGTACACGCTCGACACGCGCCGCGCGCGCACGGAAGTCCGCGCGACGGCGACGCAAGGGCGTCTGCTTGCGCAACTCGTGAAGGCGGCGTCGAGCGCCGACAACGACGACGCGAATATCGGCCAGGTGCTCTATCAGCTGATCGTTCCGCGCGAGATGCGGCCGTTTCTTGCGGGCGGATCGGAGATGCAGATCGAAGTCGACAGCGGCACGGCGGGCATTCCGTGGGAAATGCTCGACACGTCCGCGAACGCGTTGCAGCGCAATGCCGATTCGCCAAGGCCGTGGGCGATACGCGCGAAGCTGCTGCGCAAGCTGCGCATCGGCGATTTTCGACATCGCGTCGACGATGCGCCGCGCGACGCGCAGGTTCTCGTGATCGGCGAGCCGTACTGCAACGACCCGCGCTATCCGGCGCTGCCGGGCGCGCGGCAGGAAGCGCAGGCGATCGCCAACCTGTTGCGCGAGAAGATCGGCGCGGCGCGCGTGACGGGGCTTGTCGCCGCATCGGACGGCGAGCGTGGACCGGACGCGCGCAACATCATCAGCACGCTGCTCGAACGCGACTGGCGCGTGCTGCACATCTCGGGACACGGCGAGCCGCCCGCCGACGACGCAAGCCCGGTCGATGCCGGCGACGACCGTCTGCGCGGCGTGGTGCTGTCCGACGGCATCTTTCTCGGGCCGCGCGAGATCGGCATGTTGCAGCGCACGCCCGAACTCGTGTTCGTGAACTGCTGCTATCTCGCCGCGCGCAGCGGCGATCAGCTGCTGAAGGCTGCGGACGTGCCCGTCTACGACAGGCCGCGTTATGCCGCGAATGTCGCCGAGGCGCTGATCCGGATCGGCGTGAAGTGCGTGATCGCGTCGGGCTGGGCCGTCGACGACGAGCCCGCGCAACAGTTCGCGACCACTTTCTACCGGCAGATTCTCGAAGGCGAGCGCTTTCTGGATGCCGTCGCTGTCGCGCGCGACGCGGCGTGGCTGTGCGGCGGCAACACGTGGGCCGCGTACCAGTGCTACGGCGACGCGAACTGGACGCTCGAACCGGCATCGGGCAGCATGGGCGCGCGCGAGCGCACGGCCGAGGACCGTTATTCGGGCATCGCATCGTCTGTGTCGTTGATCCTCGCGCTCGAAGAACTGGAGACGAGCGCGCGCTTCGACGCGTCGGGCTCGCCGGACCGGCTGCGCTATCTCGACGAGCGTTTCGGCTCGCGCTGGGGCATGCAGGGCGACGTCGCGGAGGCGTTCGGCAGGGCATGGGCCGCGTGGCGGATCGAAGAGAAGGCGGTCGAGTGGTACGAGCGGGCCGTGCGCGCGGGCGACGGCCGCACGACGTTCGCGGCGACCGATCAGCTCGCGAACCTGCAGGCGCGGCTCGCGTGGACCACGCTGAAGGCGAAGGCGGCGCAGGGTGTCGAGAGCGTCGTATCCGCATCCGATATCGACGCCGCGCGCAGCCAGGTCGAAAACAGCATCGCGCTGCTTCAGTCGCTGCTCGACGTGCGGCGCACGGTCGACCGTTTGAGCATTTGCGCGGCGGCGTACAAGCGGATCGCGCTCGTCGAGCGGATCGCGGGCGACGAAGCAGCGGAGTCGGCGGCGATCGGCAAGATGCTCGCGCTGTATCGGGAGGCCGAGCAGCTCGGCGATGCGCAAGGCGACGCCGCGACGTTCTATCCGCTGATCAACCGGCTCGCGGCCGAACTGTTGCTGCGCATGGGCGCGTCGTCAGCGGACGGGTTCGACGCCGCGTCCGTCGACAGGCTGAGGCACATGCTCGAGCAGTGCGCGCATGGGGAACCGGACTTCTGGAACATCTCGGCGATGACGGAGCTGCGGATCTACGAGAGCCTCGCGGCGAAGCAGCTCGAAGCGAGCCTTGACGCGATCCGCGCGGATTTCGTCGATCTGCACACGCGCGTGCCGTCGAGAAGCAACTGGAGCTCCGTGCTCGATCAATACGATTTCGTGCTCTACCCGTATGCGAACCAGCCGGCTATCGCAGACGGCGAGAAAGCGGCTGTCTCGCAGTTGCTCGACATGCTCAGGCAATGGGTGCACGAGGACCAGCCGTCGCAGCCGCAGCCGTCGGCGTGAGCGCTCGTCGTGTTCGTCGCGTCCGTTACGACAGATCGGGCAACGCGCTCAGATAGCTGCTCGTGAAGCTCGCCACCTTCTGTTGCAGCGTCGCCTGAACGGCGTCGAGCACCGACAGGTTGATCTGCGCCGTCGTCGAGAAGCGCTTGAGGTTCGCCTCGTTGCTCTGCACCTTGATGAACAGCACTTGCGTGATCGTCATGCTCGCCGCCAGCGAAAACGCCATCAGCGATACGCTGAGGTCGCCCGCTTCAGTCGGCTCGGCGAGCGCGATCTGGAAGCTCGCCGTGTTCGCGCGGCGGCTTTCGCGATTGAAGAGCGTGATCCACGGCGTCGACGTATCCATCGAACGCAGCGCCTTCAGCGTCGCCTCGATCAGCGGCGCGGCAGCGACGGCGCCCGGCCCGAGCAGCAGCGCCGCGACGGCCATGATCGCTTCGTGCACGTCGAGTCCCGCCTCGCCCGATACGTAGTCCGTCATCTCGCAGCTTTCGACGCGCCATCCGAGATTCGACAGCACGCCGCCATAGCCGCGATACCAGTTCTGCGTGTCGTCGGGCGAAACCCCTTGGTGCTTGAGGATCAGTTGCGCGAGCAACAGCGAGTCCGCGACGGCCTGGCGCCGGTTCGCCGGAACGCCCGACTTGAACGACACCACGCCCGAGCCCGCGACGATCGCCTGGTCCTTGCTCGCGTCGAACGTCGGCGGCTGAAGGTTCGACGTGCCGGGATCGGCGCCGCGCCGGCGCTGGTCGGGCAGAACGGCACCCGTCACGAAGGCGGTCGCCTGCTCGGCGGTGGCAGTGGTCATGACGATGCTCCTCGGCGGATGGGACGGGTCGACGGTTCGGCGCGTGCGGCGTATGTGGCTCGTGCGGCGTATGAGGCGTATGTCGCGCATGCGGCCAGCGGCGACACGTTTCATCAGGTTAGGTCATCGATGCCGATTGGGCGGTGTTTTTTTCTGCTTCGATACCGGTCCAACACACGGTCCAACACGCGGTTCACCATGCGATCCGCTTTTGTTATCGGCCCATCCAAACCTCGGATTGTTCCCGTATCGGGCACCGATTTATATTGCGTACACCGAGGGCCGTCACTGACCACGGACCCACAACGAAGAATGTACGGCACATCAAGACCGCGCATCGGGAACATTGGAGCAAGCATGAATCGTATCGATCTGGAGGGCCGTGTCGTCGTCATTACAGGCGGCGCGCGGGGTATCGGCTATGCGGTCGCGCAGCGCGCACTGCGCTCGGGCGCGAGCGTCTCGCTGTGGGACAGGGACAGCGAACGGCTCGCGCGCAGTGAGCGCGAACTCGGCGAACCCGTCGGCGAACACGGCAAGGTCTCCGCCGTCACCGTCGATCAAACGAAAGAAGCCGAGATCGACGCCGCCGTCAGCAAGACGCTCGCCGCGCACGGCGCGATCGACGTGTTGATCAACTGCGCGGGCATCACGGGCGGCAACGGCACGACGTGGGAACTCGACCCGGATGTATGGCGGCAGGTGATCGACGTCAATCTGATCGGCCCGTATCTCGTGTGCCGCGCGGTCGTTCCGCAGATGCTGAAGCAGGGCTACGGGCGCATCGTCAATATCGCGTCGGTGGCGGCCAAGGAGGGCAATCCGAACGCGTCGCATTACAGCGCGTCGAAGGCGGGGCTGATCGGCCTCACCAAATCGCTCGGCAAGGAACTCGCGACGAAGAACATTCTCGTCAATGCTGTCACGCCCGCTGCCGCCAAAACAGAAATCTTCGATTCGATGTCGCAGCAGCACATCGACTACATGCTCTCGAAGATACCAATGAACCGCTTCCTGCTGCCTGAAGAAGCGGCATCGCTGATTCTGTGGCTGTCGTCGGAAGACTGCGCGTTCAGCACGGGCGCGGTGTTCGATCTGTCGGGCGGACGCGCGACCTATTGAGCGTGTCGCGTCGCCACGCGCAGTCACTTCGAGAAGAACAACAGCGGCACATGCATGCCGTCGCGCGCTCGCGCGAGACAGGAGACACCAGGAGACACGATGAACCGGACACCACCCGAATCCATCGACGGCATCGTCGGCCAGGTCATGCGGCGGCTGTTGCCGTTCCTGCTACTGATGTACGTACTCGCGTTTCTCGACCGCGCGAACATCGGCTTTGCGCAGAAAGCGTTGCAGCACGATACGGGCATCTCGAACGCGGCGTTTGCGTTCGGCGCGGGCGTGATCTTCGTCGGCTATGCGCTCTTCGAGGTGCCGAGCAATCTGCTGCTGCATCGCGTCGGCGCGCGGCTTTGGATGTGCCGGATCATGGTCACGTGGGGCATCGTGTCGGCGGCGATGAGTCTTGCGCATACGGCGACCGCCTTCTACACGCTGCGCTTCCTGCTGGGCGTCGCGGAAGCGGGCTTCTTTCCCGGCGTCATCTATTACCTCACGCGCTGGTTTCCGCAAGCTGCACGCGGGCGTGCCGTCGGCGTGTTCTATTTCGGCGCGCCGCTCGCGTTCATGTTCGGCAGTCCGCTGTCGGGCCTTCTGCTCGATCTGCACGGCGTGCTGGGCCTCGCTGGCTGGCAGTGGCTGTTCCTGATCGAGGGCGGGCTCGCGTCGATAGTCGGCGTGTGGGCGTTCTTCTATCTCGACGACCGGCCCGACGACGCCAAGTGGCTCACGCCCGGCGCGCGCAAAACGTTGAGCGCGGCACTCGACGACGACGCCCGCGTCGCCGCTGCGCATGGCCCGCGCAACATCGTCGCGGCGCTCGTGGACAGGCGCGTGCTGCTGCTGTCCGCGATCTATCTGCTGATCCAGATGAGCGTCTATGGCGTGATCTTCTATCTGCCGCAGCAAGTGGCCGCGCTGATGGGCGAGTCGGTGGGCCTGCGCGTCGGTCTTGTCACTGCGGTGCCGTGGATCTGCGCGCTCGCGCTAACCTGGATCGTGCCGCGCCGGGCCGATCGTACGGGCGCGCACCGAAGCTGGGCCGTCGCGCTGCTGGTGCTCGCGGGCTGCGGCATCGGCGTGTCGGGTCTCGCGCATAGTCCGCTCGTCGCCTTGCTCGCGCTGTGCTGCGCGGCGAGCGGCTTCATCGCCGCGCAGCCGCTCTTCTGGACGTTCCCGACGCGCTATCTGACGGGCGCGGCGGCCGCGGGCGGGATCGCGCTGATCAATTCGCTCGGCAGCCTCGGCGGTTTCATCGCGCCGACGCTGCGCACGAGTGCCGAGCATGCGTTCCAGTCGACGTCGGCGGGGCTGCTGTTGCTGGGCGCGGCGAGCCTCTTCGCCGCGCTGCTGATCGGCACGGCGGTCCGCGTTCGCACCGGGCGCGAAACGCCCGCTTTCCCGCAACCCATTCACCGCGTCCGCTGACACAAGGGCGCGCGCAAACCACGAACGGAGCTCTAGAACATGGCGATGCCCACTATCCGGCACGTGCGTGCCTTCGTCGTCCGCGGCGGCGGCGCGGACTATCACGACCAGGCCGACGGACACTGGATCGACGACCACATCTCGACGCCGATGGCGCGTTATCCCGAGTACCGGCAAAGCCGCCAGTCGTTCGGCATCAACGTGCTGGGCACGCTGGTCGTCGAGATCGAAGCGAGCGACGGCACTGTCGGCTTCGCGGTGACGACGGGCGGCGAGATCGGCGCGTTCATCGTCGAGAAGCATCTCGCGCGCTTTCTCGAAGGGCAGCCAGTGACCGACATTGAAAAAATGTGGGATCAGATGTACTTCTCGACGCTCTACTACGGACGCAAAGGCATCGTGCTCAACACGATTTCGGGTGTCGATCTCGCACTGTGGGATCTGCTCGCGAAAGTGCGCAAGGAGCCCGTGTATCAACTATTGGGCGGACCCGTGCGCGACGAGCTTCAGTTCTATGCGACGGGCGCGCGGCCCGATCTCGCGAAGCAGATGGGGTTCATCGGCGGCAAGCTGCCGTTGCAGCATGGTCCCGCTGAAGGCGAAGCGGGCCTGAAACAGAACATCGACAAGCTCGCGGATATGCGCAGCCGCGTCGGCAGCGACTTCTGGCTGATGTACGACTGCTGGATGAGCCTCGACGTCACCTACGCGACGAAGCTCGCGAAGGCCGCGCACGAGCACGGGCTCAAGTGGATCGAAGAAGCGCTGCCGCCCGACGACTATTGGGGATACGCCGAACTGCGCCGCAATGTGCCGCGCGGCATGATGGTGTCGACGGGCGAGCACGAAGCGACGCGCTGGGGCTTCCGGATGCTGCTCGAAATGAACTGCTGCGATCTGATTCAGCCGGACGTGGGCTGGTGCGGCGGCATCACCGAGCTGATCAAGATTTCCGCGCTCGCCGATGCGCACAACGTGATGGTCGTGCCGCACGGCTCGTCGGTGTACAGCTATCACTTCGTCGTCACGCGCCACAACTCGCCGTTCGCCGAGTTTCTGATGATGGCGCCGAAGGCCGATCAGGTCGTGCCGATGTTCACGCCGTTGCTGCTCGACGAGCCCGTGCCCGTCAACGGCCGCATGAAGGTGCCCGATACGCCGGGTTTCGGCGTGCGCCTGAATCCCGAGTGCAAGCTCGAGCGGCCTTATCAGCATTGATCCACACGTCGATTGAAGGAGAGGCACGTGCTGCTGAAAGACAAGTCGGTGATCGTCACGGGCGGTTCGCGCGGCATCGGTCGTGCGATCGCGGTGGCGTGCGCGAAAGAGGGCGCCGATGTGGCGATCAACTATTGGGGCGACAATGACGCGTCGTATAACCGGCGTTCCGCCGTCGAGGAAGTGGTCGGCGAAATCGAGGCATTGGGGCGGCGCGTGATCGCCGTCGAAGGCAACGTCGCGGCGAAAGAGACGGGCCCCGAACTCGTGCACCGCACGGTCGCCGCGTTCGGCAAGGTCGACGTGCTCGCGAGCAACGCGGGCATCTGCCCGTTCCATGCGTTTCTCGACATGCCCGCTGACGTGCTCGAAACCACTGTCGCCGTGAATCTGAACGGCGCGTTCTTCGTTACGCAGGCGGCCGCGCAGCAGATGAAGACGCAGGGCACGGGCGGCGCGATCGTCGCGACGAGTTCGATCAGCGCGCTCGTCGGCGGCGGCATGCAGACGCATTACACGCCGACCAAGGCGGGCGTCCATTCGCTGATGCAGTCGTGTGCGATTGCGCTCGGGCCTTATGGCATCCGCTGCAATTCGGTGATGCCCGGCACGATCGCGACCGATCTGAACGCCGAAGACCTCGCCGACGAAGCGAAGAAAGCGTACTTCGAGAAGCGCATTCCGCTGGGCCGTTTAGGCCGTCCGGAAGACGTCGCCGATTGCGTGGTGTTTCTCGCGTCGGACCGCGCGCGGTATGTGACGGGCGCGGCGCTGCTTGTCGATGGTGGGCTTTTTGTCAATCTTCAATAGTGGGTTGTGTCTGTTGGTATTTTTTGCCTCTTCGCGTGCATCCGCGATGCGCCTCGCGGCGCGGGCGTTGCCCCTGTGCGGGGCGGCACCTACTTTTCTTTGCCGCCGCAAAGAAAAGTAGGCAAAAGAAAGCCGCTCACACCGCCAGTGCTTGACGATTACCCACGGGCTCTCAACGTCCCCGTGTTTCGCGCGGCAGTGTACTAACTTATGTTCGTTGCCGACGTTCTGGCTAAACGCCTGACGCGCTTCATGCACTAGTGGCACGGCCAAGGGTATCGAATGTTCCAGCGCCGCATGCCGGTAGTGAATGCAGGTTGCTGTGTCGCACAGGGGAACGCCCGCACTATGCGGCGTATCGCGTAGCGAGGGTGTCCTGTGCGGCGCGAAGGCCTACACACAGTTTGCCGCAAAGGGGCACGGGAATCTTCGATGTCGCGGGCTGCAACGCGGGTGCATGAAGCAGGTGAGGCGTTCAGATAGTGCGCTGGCAACGAACATGAGCCATATGTGCTGCCGGTTGAAGAATGGGGACGTTGAGAGCCCGTGGGTAATCGTCAAGCACTGGCGGTGTTAGCCCGCTTTCTTTTGCCTACTTTTCTTTGCGGCGGCAAAGAAAAGTAGGTGCCGCCCCGCACAGGGGCAACCTTCGCGCCGGTAGGCGTATCGCGGATGCCCGCTAAGGGCGAAGCAAACGAACGCAATCGCGGGCGAAGCAAACGAACGCAATCGCGGATGCCCGCGATAAGGGCAAGAAAACAGCGTCGCAGACAACAAAAAAACTCAAACCGCCAAGGTCTCCTCACCCGCAAGCCGGTGCGAATGCACGCGCAACAGCTCGACGAAGCGCTGTGCCGGTTCGGCCAGCGCTTCATTCTTGCGCGTGAGGATACCGAAGCCCGCGAGGCTCTTGCCGATCTCGACGGGCAGCGCGACCAGCAGCTTGCCGCGCACGTGATCGCGCACGACGGACTCCGGCAGCATCGCGACGGCGTCGTAGTTTTCGAGCAGTTGCAGCGTCGCGAAGATCGACGCGCATTCCGTCAGGTTCGCGGGCGTGCCGAGTCCCGCGCGCGCCAGTTCTTCTTCGAACAGCATGCGCGCCGGACTCGTGATCGGCTGCGCGACCCACGGCCAGGCCATCAGCTCGGGCAGCGTGATCGACGCGCGCTTCGCAAGCGGATGCACGGCGCGCACGACCAGCACGAGCGTCTCGCGCGCGAGCGGCTCGAAGCCGAAGTCGTTGTGCTGCAGCGGATCGGTCAGACGCCCGAGCGCCAGATCGATTTCGCGGCGATGCAGCAACTGCACGACCTGATCGCTCGTTTCGCCGAGGATGCACACGTGCAGCAGCGGCCTTTCGGTTTTCAGCGCGGCGACGGCCATCGCTAGCAGATCGGGCGCGGCGCCCATGATCGCGCCGACGGTCAGTTGCCCGTGGCCGCCTTTGCGCTTCATGTCGAGGTCTTCGGCAAAGCGCGTGAGGTCCGCGAGCGCGCGCCGCGCGTAGGCGAGCGTGACGACGCCGAGCGGCGTCGGCTGCATGCCGCGCGCGTTGCGCTCGAACAGCAGAAAGCCGAGCGCTTCTTCGATGTCGCCGAGCATGCGGCTCGCGCTAGGCTGCGCGACATTGATGGCGTCTGCGGCCTGATGGACGTTGCGGGCGTCGTCGAGGGCGACGAGCAGCGCAAGATGCTTGAACTTGAGCCGGTTGACGAGGGCGACGGTGGCGGCGTTCTGGCTCATGAAAGGTCGGCAGTATGGGACAGTTAGCGATTCGGTTTGCGTATCGCCCAATCCCAACAACGGATTGAGATGCTATCGACGCCCGAATTATAGTCGCATCGAGACGCTTCCTCAGAGAGCGCAACGTATAAATGAACAAGAGTGGAGACACGCCCGGCATGGAGACAATCGCTTTCCGGATGGTGCTGAATCCCGGCATGCGCGACGAGTACGAGCGCCGGCATCGGGAGATCTGGCCTGAGCTCATCGATGCGCTGCATCAGGCGGGCGTGCGCGACTACCGCATCTTTCTCGACGAAGGCACACAGCATCTGTTCGCGATCCTGACGCGCACGGCCGATCATTCGATGGAGCGTCTTCCCGAACTCCCCGTGATGCGCAAATGGTGGGATTACATGGCCGACATCATGCAGACGGCGCCCGACCATACACCATTGCAAGAGCCGCTCGTTCCCGTATTCGAGTTGCAGCATCCCTTCAACTGATTCGCGACGCTCGCCGCGCACATGCGACGGCGACGAAGGACGCGCCATGAAAGTTGTCGACCCGCACATTCACCTGTGGGATCTGAAGACGCATCACTACCCGTGGCTCGCCGATCCGGGCGTGTCGTTCGCCGGCGATGCGCGCGATCTGAAGCACGATTATCTGATCGCCGATCTGCTCAACGACGCGGGCGAGATCGAACTGCTCAAGTGTGTGCACGTCGAGGCGAATCACGATCCCGCCGATCCCGTCGAAGAGACGCGCTGGCTGCAATCGGTTGCGCAGGCGCCGGGCTCGCGCTCGATGCCGAACGGCATCGTCGCGGGCGTCGATCTGTCGGCGAAGAACGCCGCCCAGATACTCGAACGACACGCGGCGTTCGCCAACACGCGCGGCGTGCGGCAGATCCTCAACGTACACCGCGACAAGCTGTATGACTACGTCGGCCGTCATTTCATGCGCGAAGCAGCGTGGCGCGAAAACTTCGCGTTGCTGCGCCGATACGGAATGTCGTTCGACATGCAGCTCTATCCGTCGCAGATGGAAGAGGCGGCCGCGCTCGCGAACGAGCATCACGACACGCAGTTCATCGTCAATCACGCGGGCATGTTCGTCGATCGCAATAGCGTCGCGGGCTATCGAGCATGGCGTGAAGGGATGAAGACGCTGGCGCAATGCCCGAACGTCACGGTGAAGATCAGCGGCCTTGCGATGTTCGATCATCAGTGGACGGTCGAAAGCCTGCGCCCTTATGTGCTCGAAACCATCGACACGTTCGGCGTCGAGCGCGCGATGTTCGCATCGAACTTTCCGGTGGACGGGCAGTTCGGCGCGTATGGCGACTTGTGGCGCGCGTATGCGTCGATCGTCGGCGCGGCGAGCGACGCGGAGAAGCACGCGCTCTTCGTGCACAACGCCGAACGGCTCTATCGCATCTGAAGCATCGAAGCATCGAAGCATCCGACAAACACGCGGTCGCAGCATGAAGGAGGAGAGGGTGCAGCAACACACTCAGGAAGTGCCGAGGCTGGAATTGCGGCACGCGAGCAAATCGTTCGGGCGAGTGCGCGCGTTGTCGGACGGCGAGCTCGTGCTATGGCCCGGCGAAGTGCACGCGCTGCTCGGCGAAAACGGTGCGGGCAAGTCGACGCTCGTGAAGATTCTCGCTGGCGTGCATCAGCCCGATACGGGCGAGCTTCGCATCGACGGCATCGAGCGCCGCTTCGCGACACCCGCCGAGGCGCGCGATGCGGGACTCGCCGTCATCTATCAGGAACCGACGCTGTTCTTCGATCTGTCGATTGCCGAGAACATCTTCATGGGACGGCAGCCTGTCGATCGCTTCGGGCGCATCCAGCACGACGCGATGCGCCGCGAAGTCGACAGCCTGCTCGCGTCGCTCGGCGTCGATCTGCGCGCGGACCGTCTCGTGCGCGGGCTGTCGATCGCCGACCAGCAGGTGATCGAGATTGCGAAGGCGCTGTCGCTGAACGCGAACGTGCTGATCATGGACGAGCCGACGGCCGCGCTGTCGCTGCCCGAAGTCGAGCGGCTCTTTGCGATCGTGCGCAAGCTGCGCGAGCGCGATGTCGCGATCCTGTTCATCACGCATCGGCTCGATGAAGTGTTTGCGCTGACGCAGCATGTGACGATCATGCGCGACGGAGCGAAAGTATTCGATGCGCCGACGTCGGAGATGACGACGGAATCGGTGGTTGCGAAGATGGTCGGGCGCGATCTGGAGACGTTCTACCCGAAGGCCGACGTGAAGCCCGGCGACGTGCGGCTGTCAGTGCGCAACCTGACGCGCATCGGCGTGTTCAAGGATGTGTCATTCGACGTGCGCGCGGGCGAAATCGTCGCGCTCGCGGGGCTCGTCGGCGCGGGCCGCAGCGAAGTGGCGCGCGCGATCTTCGGCATCGATCCCATCGACTCGGGCGACGTGCATATCGTGGGCAAGCGCCTGAAAACGGGCAATCCCGCTGCGGCTGTCCGCGCGGGGCTCGCACTCGTCCCCGAAGACCGCCGTCAACAAGGGCTCGCGCTCGAACTGAGCATCGCGCGCAATGCGTCGATGACGGTGCTCGGACGCCTCGTGCGCCACGGGCTGATTTCGGCGCGCAGCGAAACGCAGCTCGCGACGCGTTGGGGCACGCGGCTACGGCTGAAGGCGAGCGATCCGTCCGCGCCCGTCGGTACGCTGTCGGGCGGCAATCAGCAGAAAGTGGTGCTCGGCAAATGGCTCGCGACGGGCCCGAAAGTGCTGATCATCGACGAGCCCACGCGCGGCATCGACGTCGGCGCAAAGGCTGAAGTGTATGGCGCGCTGTCCGAGCTCGTGCAGGAAGGCATGGCCGTGCTGATGATTTCGAGCGAGCTGCCCGAAGTGCTCGGCATGGCGGACCGCGTGCTGGTGATGCACGAAGGCCGCATCAGCGCGGAGATCGCGCGTGCCGACGCGAGCGAAGAGCGCATCATGAGCGCGGCACTCGGACAATCGGCGGCATTACTGGGGCGCGCAGCATGATCCGGCATTCGACCACTTCACACGCTCCCTCACGCGCGGCGCCCATCGCGCACGCACCGCTGCAACACGCGCGCACGGGCCCTGGCGGCTTCGTCTCGACAATCGCGAAGAGTCGCGAGACGACGCTCTTCATCGTGCTGACCCTGCTGATACTGGGCACGTCGCTCGCGCGGCCGCAGTTCGTGAATCTGCAGAATCTGCGCGACGTGCTGCTCAATGTGTCGATCATCAGTTTGCTCACGGCGGGCATGACGGTCGTGATCCTGATGCGGCATATCGATCTGTCCGTCGGCTCGACGGTCGGGATCAGCGCGTATGCCGTCGGCAGCCTGTACGTCGCGTTTCCGCATATGCCCGTGCTCGTGGCGCTCGTTGCGGGCGTCGCGATCGGGCTCGTCGCGGGCGGCATCAATGCGCTGCTGATCGCGGTGGGGCGCGTACCGTCCCTCGTCGCGACGCTCTCGACGCTCTACATCTTCCGTGGTGCCGACTACGCGTGGGTGCACGGTGGCCAGATCAACGCGACGAGCCTGCCCGATGCGTACTCGCGTCTCGCGACGGGCACGCTGCTCGGCATTCCGACGCTCGCGCTGATCGCAGCCGTAGTGCTGCTCGCGCTGTCGTTCTATCTGAAGCATTTTCGCGCAGGACGCGAGCATTACGCGATCGGCTCGAATCCTGAGGCGGCGCGGCTCGCGGGCGTCAACGTCGAACGTCGCGTGATGTCGGGCTTCTTGTTGTCGGGCGCGATCGCCGGTTTTGCGGGCGCGTTGTGGCTCGCGCGCTTCGGCACCGTCGACGCGAGCACCGCGAAAGGGATCGAACTTCAGGTGGTGGCGGCCGCCGTGGTCGGCAGCGTGGCGATCACGGGCGGCGTCGGCACGATACTCGGCGCGACGCTGGGCGCGCTCGTGCTCGGCGTGATCAGCATTGCGCTCGTCGTGCTGCACGTGTCGCCGTTCTGGGAGCAGGCAATCGAAGGCGCGCTGATCGTCGCGGCCATCGCCGCCGATACGCTGCTTGCCCGTTCCGTCGCCAAACGCATGATGAGGAAACGCGATCATGGCTAAACCCGATTCCGCGCTGCTCACGCGCAAGCGCGAAACGCCGCTGCGCTGGGAAACGTTGCTCGTCATCGTGCTGCTCGCGTCGCTCGGGCTGGGGCGCGTGCTATCGCCCGTGTTTCTGACGGGCGCGAATCTCAGCAACGTGCTCGCCGATCTGACCGAGATTGCGCTGATGGCGCTGCCGATGACGCTGATCATCGTCGCGGCGGAAATCGATCTGTCCGTGGCGTCGGTGCTCGGCGCGTCGAGCGCGCTGATGGGTGTGCTGTGGCACATGAGCCTGCCGATGCCCGTCGTGATCGCGCTCGTGCTGCTTTTCGGCATGCTTGCGGGGCTGCTCAACGGGCTCGTGATCGTGAAGTTGAATCTGCCTTCGCTCGCAGTGACGATCGGCACGCTCGCGCTGTTTCGCGGGCTCGCGTATGTACTGCTCGGCGATCAGGCCGTCGCGGATTTTCCGGCGGGCTATACCGCGTTCGGCATGGATACGCTGGGCGGCACGTTCATTCCGCTGCCGTTCGTGATCGTTATCGTGTGTGCCGTGCTCTTCACCGTGCTGCTGCAGGCGACGGCATTCGGCCGCAGCCTCTATGCGATCGGCGCGAACTCGACGGCGGCCGCGTTCTCGGGCATCGAGGTCGCGAAAGTGCGGCTGCGTCTCTTCGTATTGTCGGGGCTGGTGAGCGCGCTCGCGGGCATCGTCTACACGCTGCGCTTCACGAGCGCGCGTGGCGACAACGGCGAAGGCTTCGAGCTGTCGGTGATCGCGGCCGTGCTGTTCGGCGGCGTGAGCATTTTCGGCGGGCGCGGATCGATGGTCGGCGTGCTGCTGTCGCTGTTGATCATCGGCGTGCTGAAGAATGCGTTGACGCTCGACGACGTTTCCAGCGAAACGCTGACCATCGTGACGGGCGCGCTGCTGCTCGCATCGGTGCTGATCCCGAACGTGGTCGCGCGCTGGCGCGCAATGCGCGACCGCAAGCTGATCGCGACGCAAACGAAGGCCATTCCGTAAGAAGAAGGTAGAAGAGGCGTCAGACGGGCAACGTGTTCAATCGACAAACCCGGACAGCACAAGTCCGATCCACCACCAGGAGACAACACATGAACAGACCACTGCGTCACGCGGGAGCGCTGATGCTCTGCGCGGCCTTGCTGGGCATCAGCGCCGCAGCGGGCGCGGCCGGCATCAAGTCCGGCCTGAAGATCGCGTTCGTGCCGAAGCAGATCAACAACCCGTACGAAGTGATCGCCGACGACGGCGGCATGGCCGCGATCAAGGAGTTCAACGGCGCGGGCAAGGTGGTGGGACCGTCGGACGCGGGCGCTTCGTCGCAGGTGTCGTACATCAACACGCTGACGACGCAGCGTCAGGACGCGATCGTGATCGCGGCGAACGACGCGAACGCGCTCGTGCCGTATCTGAAAAAGGCGATGTCGCAAGGCATCAAGGTCGTGACGTTCGACTCGGATACGGCGCCCGAAGGCCGCCAGCTGTTCGTGAATCAGGCGAACGCGGAGAGCATCGGGCGCGGCCAGATCCAGCTGGTGTCGAAGCTGATGGGCGGCGAGGGCGAGTTTGCGATCCTGTCCGCGACGCCGAACGCGACCAACCAGAACACGTGGATCAAATGGATGCAGGAGGAACTGAAAAAGCCCGAGTATTCGAAGATGAAGCTCGTGAAGATCGCGTACGGCAACGACGACGATCAGAAGTCGTTCGTCGAGACGCAAGGGTTGTTGCAGGCGTATCCGAACCTGAAGGCGATCGTCGCGCCGACGTCGGTGGGGATTGCGGCCGCGGCACGGTATATCTCGTCGTCGTCGAGCAAGGGCAAGGTCGCCGTCACGGGCCTCGGCACGCCGAACCAGATGCGCGCGTTCGTCAAGAACGGCACCGTGAAGGCGTTCCAGCTGTGGGACCCGGGCCAGCTGGGCTATCTCGCGGCGTATGCGGCGGCCAGTCTCGCGTCGGGTGCGATCACAGGCAAAGAGGGTGAATCGTTCGACGCGGGCAAGCTCGGCAAGCGCACGATCGGCCCGCAAGGCGAGATCATTCTCGGACCGCCGACCACGTTCGACGCGAATAATATCGACAACTTCAACTTCTGACGCGTTTCAGTTTGCTTGACAGAAGAAAGGCCGCTTGCGCGATGCAAGCGGCCTTTTTCTTTGCTGCGCACGTTGTGAGCGCGACGCGACGCGCAGCAGCGTCAGGCGAGCCCGTGTTCGTGCGCGTATTTGACGAGATCGGCGTTCGTCTCCAGGCGGAGCTTTTTCATCGCCGTGCTCTTTTGCGTGGCGACCGTCGAGATCGACCGGTTCACCTGCCGCGCGATGTCGGTCAGCGATGCACCCGACGCGAAGTGACGTATCACTTCGAGCTCCTTCTTCGTCAGCATCGGCTTGCCGCTTTGCAGCGCGTCGCCGCCCAGACGACGCAACAGGCGTGCGCGGATCTTCTGCGAAAAGTAGGGCTCGCGATGGCTCGCCACTTCGCGTACCGCGGCCTGAAATTCCGCGATCCCCTCGGTCTTGTCGACGATGCCGGCCACGCCGGAGCGGGACAGCCGGATCAGCGTGTCGTCGTTATTCAGCATCGTGAACACGACGATGGGAATGCGCGGGCATTGCCTGCGCAGGCGAGCGATCAGCGCGAGTCCGTCGGTATCGCGCTGCGTGCTGTCCATCGAATAGTCCGTGACGATCAGGTCCCACTGGCCGCTGGACAGCGTCTCCAGCAGCTCCATTCCCGACTTCACGGCTGCGGTGACGGTAAAGCCGGGAAGGCTGCTTAGCGCGTTGATGACAGCATGTCGGATCACCGGGTGGTCATCGGCAATGGCAATCCTGAACTCGCGTGTGGCGTTCATGTTAGTAAGGCGGCGCGGTGCGGGCCCTGTGTCCGCTGCATGCGGAAGATTTGAGATGAAGACCTGCTGATCGGTGGTGACTTGTCCGCAGTTCTGAAGTGACGCGGATTCTATATCGCAGTGTGCCGACGAATCAAACGTATGTCGTAAGGATGCCGAAAATATACACGGACGAGCCGGTTCTATCGCAATCGTTAGAAATTTCGAATAAATCCGATACCGGAATGCACCGACGATCAGCATAATTTCGTCGGACGGTTCGAGGCACTTTCTGGTTGTGCAGATGCCGTCAAACAGTTTGCTGCTTCCCGATTCTATTTGTGAGAAAAAGATATGAAAGTCAAAAAGTCAGGATTGCTGATCGCGATGATCGTGGCTGCGGGCGCTGCGTTGCCGACGGCTTCGTTTGCGTCGGATGGGACGATTACGTTTACCGGCAATATCACGCCTAACACCTGCACGATCAGCGGTAACGGCGGCGGGCCGTCGTTCACGGTCCAGCTGCCGCCCGTATCGGTGGGGTCGTTTTCCTCCAGCAGCCCGGTTTCGGGCATCACGCCGTTCAACATCGCTCTGACCAACTGCACTCCGAGTACGGGCTCTGCCAGCGTGTACTTCGAGCCGGGTGCGAGCGTCGATTTGACGACCGGTCAACTGAAGAACATGACGGGAACGGCGACGAACGTCCAGGTTCAACTGCAAGACAGCGGCGACCAGAAGGTGGTCATCGGCGCGGGCTACAGCCCGAGCAACCAGAAATGGGTTTCCATCGTCAACGGCAGCGCGACGCTGATCTACAAGGCCGCGTATGCAATGACGGGTACGGTCGGTTCGGGCACCGTGAACACCACGACGATGTACTCGATCGTTTACCAGTAAGCAATTGCAGTCGCAGGTTCATATCTGCGTTCCTTGCGGCCGTCATCTGGATGAGCGACGGCCGCGAGAAATCCATGGCGAACTCAGTTTCGCCGGCCTATGCGAGTGAAGTGAGATGGCGGTGCGGAAAAAGCTGGCAGCGGTTTTGACGATGGTCGCGTTGGCGGTCGGTGTATCGAGTGCTCAGGCGAGCGTGGTCATTAACGGGACGCGTGTGGTTTATCCATCCGACGAGCGAGAGGTGACGGTAAAGCTCGTCAACGAAGGTGCGGGCCCGGCGCTGGTTCAGGCATGGCTCGATACGGGCGACCCCGCGACGCTGCCCGAAGATGCAAAGGTCCCGTTCAGTCTGTCGCCGCCGCTGTTCCGTCTCGACTCCAAGAAGGGGCAGAGCTTGCGTCTGGTGTATTCGCAAGAACCGTTGGCGCAAGACAGAGAAACCCTGTACTGGCTCAACGTGCTCGAAGTGCCGCCGCTCGTCAACGGCCCGGCCGCGGAAAAGAACAGTCTGCAGGTGGCATTTCGCACGCGCATCAAGGTGTTTTTCCGACCCGCCGGTCTGCCGGGCAACTCGCGCGAAGCGCCCGCGCAAATCACCTGGAAATTCGTAAAGAGCGTCAAGGGTGGATACGCGCTGCAGGCAACCAACCCTACGCCCTATTACGTGACCTTTGCGCACGTTGGCGCGAAGGCTGGTGGCAAGAAGTGGTTCAACGAAAAGGGCGGCATGGTCGATCCAGGCTCGACGGCGGAGTTCGCGATCGAAAGTCCAGCACCGTCAGTAGCCGTACCCGAAGAAGTCGACTATCGCTTCGTCGATGACTACGGCGCGGGCGTGGATGGCATTTACCGCGCGCCTGGCACCCGATAAGCCGGCAACACGATTACACAGACCTTGGCGCATCGCACTTGTGCCGCGCCAGGATGAGTGTGCGCAGCGCATTTGTGCAGAACGAACAACGAACCAACCATGCGTACCAGAGAACAGTCCACGTTTGCATGTGAAAGTAGCAGGCCCGCCGTCAGGCGCAGCCACGTGCTGATGCTTGGCGCGCTTGCCGCGTCGGTGTCGGCCGTGGGTCACGCGCAAACGTCGACCGTCCCTGACGTTCGGTTCAACGATGACTTCCTGATGAAGCCACGCGGGCGGAACATCGACATTTCCCGCTTCGAGCGTGGCAATCCGATTCCTGCCGGCGACTATCCCGTCGACATTTATGTCAACGGTAACTGGAACGGCAAGGGGCTGGTGCGTTTCATTGCGCAGGAAGGGAGGGACAGCGCCGTCCCTTGCTTCGACAAGGCATTGCTGCAGCGCCTTGGGTTGAATTTCGACGTGTTGTCGGACGCCGCGCGCGCCGAGATTCAAAGGGCGGGGGCGGGGGAGTGCGTCAATCTTGCGGCCATCTCCGAGAGCGCTTCATATCAGTTCGACCTGTCGGATCTGCGCTTCGATCTCAGCTTGCCCCAGGCCATCGTGCTGCGTGCTCCACGAGGTTATGTGAGCCCTGAACTGTGGGACGAAGGCGTGCCGTCCGCGACGTTCGGCTACAACGCGAGCACGTTCCATTATTCAGGCCATGGCAATTCGGGCACGCAGTCGTTCATTGCGCTGAACGCGGGCGTCAATATCGGCAGCTGGCACTTTCGCCAGCAGTCGTCATTGCAGCAGGCGACAGGCCGGGGCACGACGTATCAGGACATCGCGACATACCTGCAGCACGATATTCCGTCGCTGAAGAGTCAGCTGATTCTCGGCGATTCGTATACCGACGGCGCGGTGTTCGACAGCATCGGCGTGCGCGGTGTGCAGCTCATAACCGATGACCGCATGCTGCCCGATTCGCTCCGGGGTTACGCGCCCGTGATTCGCGGCATCGCGACGTCGAATGCGCGCGTCACGGTAACGCAGAACGGCAACCGTCTGTATGAAACAGTCGTTGCGCCGGGGCCGTTCGAAATCAACGATCTCTATGCGACCGGTTATGGCGGGAATCTGCTCGTCACCGTGACGGAGGCGGACGGTAGCCAGCACAGCTACACGGTTCCGTATGCCTCGGTGACGCAGTTGCTGCGTCCGGGGGCGACGCGCTACAACCTCATCGGCGGCGTGATCCGCGACGCGCAGATCGATCATCATAACGCGCTCGTGCAAGGCACGATTCAGCGAGGCATCAGCAACGCCGTCACTGGGTATGCAGGCACGATCCTCGCAGACGGATATATCGCCGGACTCGTTGGCGCGGCTTTCAATACGCCGTTTGGCGCGCTGTCCGCTGACGTCACGGAAGCTCAGGCGAGCGTTCCCCACAGTCATCAGGGCACGACGGGGCAGAGCTTCCGTATCGGCTGCAGCATGTTCATGCCGCAGACGGATACGAACCTGGCGGTGGCGGCGTACCGCTACTCGTCGAGCGGATTTTGGACATTGCGCGATGCGATGCTTGGCCGCGACTCGTCGCTTTCCGGGCAGGATCCGGCGCGCGTCGATCGCCAGCGCAATCAGATTCAGGTGACGCTCAACCAGAGTCTCGGCGAGAAAGGGGGCAATCTGTACGTCGTCGGCTCGACCGCGGACTACTGGAATCGGCATGGCACGATGACGCAATTCCAGCTCGGCTATAACAACACGGTGCGGCTGTTCGAAACGCCCGTGAGCTACAACCTGTCGATGGGGCGTCAATCGAACGGCGTAAACGGTCAAACCAGCAATCAGGTGTACGCGAGCGTGTCCGTGCCGCTCGGCAAGTCGCCTCGCGCGCCGCAACTCACGACGAGCGTCGTGCACGACAGCAGTTCGGGCTGGTCGGAGCAAGCCATGCTGACGGGTTCCGCTGGTGTGGACAGCCAGTTCAGCTACGGCGTCTTTGGCTCGCATATGCCAGGTTCGACGACGGGCGGCGGCAATGCGCAGTATCGCAGTCCATACGCGACGTTCTCGGGCAGCGCGAGCGGTGGCTCCGGCTTCGCGCAGGCTTCCGCAGGCATTCAGGGTGCGATTGTTGCCCATCCGGGCGGTGTAACGCTTGCCAACTATCTTGGCGACACGATTGCCGTCGTCGAGGCGAAGGGCGCCGAGGGCGCGCGCATCACGAACGGATCGGGCGTGCGCATCGATAGCCGCGGCTATGCCGTCGTGCCGTATCTGGCGCCTTACTCGCTCAATACCGTCGATATCGATCCGAAGGGGATTCCCCTTGACGTCGAATTCAAGGCGACGAGCCAGCAGGTCGCGCCGCGCGCGAACTCGGTGGTCATGGTGCGTTTCCCCACGGTGATCGGACGGTCCGCCGTCATCTCCACGAAGCTGCCTAACGGTGCGTCGTTGCCGTTCGGCGCGACGGTCACGGACGAGAAGGGCAATGCCGTCGGTGCGATTGGTCAGAACAGTCAGCTATTCGTGAGCGGCATCGCGGACGAAGGCACCCTGGTCGCAAAGTGGGGCGGCGAGGCGGACCAGACATGCGAGATCGCGTACCGCTTGCCTCCGAAGTCCGAGGACAGAGGCGCGTATGCACACGCAACGGGTGTGTGCGGTGACGTCGGTATTGCATCGAATGGTGCATCGAAGCAGGCGGCCACGTCGAAGCCTGTTGCCGTCGAAAGCAAGCCCGTCGCAGCGATGGGCGGTGCGCAGTCCGCCGGACATGCCCCCGCCGCGAGTGCCGCGCCCAGCGCGCAGGAAGCCGCACGCCACACGTTGCCGGCGACACCGGTTGAGCCGGTGGCCGCGGCAACCGCGATCAGCCCTGTTGCGCTGGTGCCGACCTTCCCGACGCTCGCGCGAGCGGCTAACGCGCCGCTGCGCGTGCCGACAGAGGTCGTCAAGCGCACGTCGGCGTGGGATGACTGGCAGCCGAAGCCTGCCATCTCCACAGGCGACAGCCAGCCGCCAGTCGACGCGGCGCCCGTGGTCAGCACGAGTTACGCGGCGCCTGCCATCGAAGAAGCGATTGCGTCGAATGTCGCGACGACCGACCAGACGGATGGCGCCGGGCGGCTGATGCAGTTGATGAGCGCTGCACCCGTGACGACGAAGGCACGCGTTTCGACTTTGTCGGTCGTGTCGATGGACAGTGGGGCTGGGCAATGACGCAGTATCGTGCGGCCGTTGGGATGTTTGCGATGCAGACATCGCACAGGCGGATGAAATCACAGAGGTGAATGAAATGCAGGGATATCTGTATCGGGTGGCGCGAGTTGCGTCGACGGCTGTTGTTTTCGCAGCGACGATAACTTTCGCGAGCAGCGCGCTGGCGAGCGGGCCTATGGTTGGACCATTTACGCCGCAGCTCATGATGCGCGGCGCAACTGCGCGCGGCCCCGTCGTCACTCAGCCGGCGATCACGGCCGCACCTGTCGGCGCTTCGGCGGCAGGTGCGAATCAGGCTGCCAATGCGGCTGCTCAGTCTGCTCAACAGCAAAACGGTAGGCGGGGCGGCGGGAGGGGGTTGTAATGCGTGCGCTTCTCTCATACCTGATCGCGTGCTTTACGCAGAGAGAGCGGAAGGCGAGTCGGCTCGCGCTTGTTCCGTGTGTTCTCATCTGGGCGTTGCTGCCCGTTGGCGCAAACGCGGCCACCTGCACGCCAAATCCTTCGGCAACCTTTTCGATGGCGTTCCCCGTCACGATCGTCGTTCCGCGAGATTTGCCCGTCGGTGCGGACATACCCGCCCCGGTAGTCCAACAGCAGGTCCCTGTCGACGGGAGTGTTGGAATCTCATGCACCTTCACTGGTTCCGAGACTGTGCCCGCTGTCTTCACGAACTATCAGGTAGGCAGTTCGTCGGGCATCGTTACGCCGATCGGAAATACGGGTGTCGGCTACAAGTTGCACTCGGATACTACCGGCAGCGACTACGTGACAGGTACGAAGAATCTGGGGGTGGCGGCGTTTGCAGCCGGCCCGACGTCATGTTCCGTTGCACCGTGTCACCATGTTATGGGGCCAGTCATGACGATGACGCTAGTCAAGCTGCAACAGACGCTCAACAATCCTACCTTGCCGAGTGGCAAGTATATGGATGTCACCATCGGCGGATATCTGGCTTCGACGGTGTCGCTCGCGAATCCCATTCAGATCGTCAGCCAGACCTGTTCGGTCACCACGTCGTCGATCGACGTCGATCTCGGAAGCGTATCGATCAGGAAATTCACGACGATGGGATCGGGGTCCGATCCGGTGAATTTCAGCATCGGAGTCGATTGCACCGGGCTGACGACAAATTTGGGCATTACGTTCACGGATGCAGTCAACCCGTCGAACCAGACAAACACGTTGCCGTTGAGTTCGACGTCGACGGCGAGCGGTGTCGGCATCCAGATCTTGCGAAACGGGACGGCCGTTGCGTATGGTCCCGACTCGAACATCGCCGGCACGACCAATCAGATCATGATCGGTCAGGTGAACGGCACGGCAACGACGATCCCGCTGGCCGCGCGCTACGTGCAGACAGCGTCATCCATCCGTGGCGGTTCGGCAAATGGAAGGGCCACGTTCACGATGTCGTATCAATAGGGATGGCCCACGGAACGGTATTCAGGAATTGACAGGGATAGCAATGTCACTGTTGGTGTTAGCAGTAGAAGTAGTTGGGTCTTTTCATAATTTTTTTAGTAGGTAACAGAAATGCAAAAAGTCGAACGCAACGCATTGGAACAATCGAAGGTCGCAGGCGGTTGCTGCAAGTGCTGCTGCAAGCCGAATCCGACGCCGACGCCGGTGACGCCCCCGGCAGGTGGCGGCTCGCAGGGCGGCGGCCTGTAATCACCGGTCCAGTGCACCCCGGTCATCATTGACCGCATCGCGCTGACATAGCCCCACGCCTCGAGCGTGGGGCTTTTGCGCTTGTTTGCCCGTTTCCATTTCCGATCCCGATCCTCGAATCCTCACTTTATGACGTCGTGGAAGTCCCCACTCGAGTGGCCTGGCGCCGTTCGGCGCCGCCTGGATCGCGCTTTCAAAAACATCGATCGTTTCGCCGTTCGCGCGCTGATGTCGCGCATTCCGCTCGGTGCCATCGAGCCGCTTTCCGGTGCTATCGTGCTGTCTCAATGCCTGTGCAGTCCGAGCGTTCGCTGGAGCGGAATCGAGCGCCGCGATTTCGCGCTTGATGTGATGAAGAAGGGCGACCTGAGCAGCCGTCGCCTGCTCGCAGCCCGCACCCTGGAAAAGCTGGTCGACCAGCGCCTTCACTTCGGCCGTCAACGCCATTTCGCGGAAGCATGGCCCGACCTTCAACGTATCGCCAGCACGCTTGCACAGAACATCGCGCGGCTGAAGCGCGAAGCGCCCGGCCGCCCCATCATCGTGTCACCGTTTCACTACGTATCGCAGTACGCCAACATCTACGTGATCGACGATCTGCGCGCGAAGCTCGGCCTTTCGCGGATCGGCGTCGTGTCCGGCGTGCCGCGCGATCTCTATGGCAGCGACGACGCGATGATTCCCAATGTCGACGTGCTGTACACGTATAGCCAGGACAATCGCAGCGGCCTTGGACTACAGGTCGCGCGCTCGCTCAGGCGCAATGGTGTCGTCGTGATTTTTGCCGACGTGCCGCCGTACACGTTGCATCGCTACCCGATGGAGACCGTCGGCGTGTCGATCTTCGGCCGCGCGGCGCGCATTCACAACGGCGTGTTCCGCATGGGAGCACCGCTCGACGCGATCCTGTTGCCGTTCTATCTGCGCTTCGAGCACGGCAGGTTCGACGGTACTGTTATCGAGCCCATACGGCTCGCCGATCCCGACGCGCCGCAACGCGTCGCGCGCGAGATCGAGCAGGCGCTCATGACCAACTTCGAGCGCTCGCTCGTCGCAGGTCATCCTTCCCTGTACGCGTTTGCGCCCGCGAAATAGCACGTAATAGCCCTTAGAGAATCGATGCGGGCTGTACCGCGGAACATTATGGAACCAACCACTCTTCCTCAATTCAAGGACGTGCCGTGGCGATGGATCGCGTACTGCGCGTCAGGCATCGTCGTAGCGGCCGTCGCATTCGGTTTTCTGCATCAGGTCGAACTCAAGCAGGACGTCCAGTGCGAAATCGTCTCGCCATCCGACGTGAAAGTACAGGGCTTGAACGGGCTCGTGTCGTCTGTCTATGTGCGTCCCGGCGAGCGCGTGATCGCGGGCATGCCGCTTTTCAGCGTGCAACGCGACCTGTCGCTTGCGAGCGACGGGCGCCAGCGGCCCATGTTCGACGAACAGATGCGCGATGAACAGATTCGCACCGCCGATCAGCAGTACGAGCAGCGCAAGGTGCAGTTGGGCGCGCAGCTCGACGCGTCGAATGCGACGGCCGAAAGCCGTCGCGCCGAGGTGGCCGCGCTCGACGAACAGGTCGCGCAAAACCGGCAACTCGTCGCCGAGGCACAGCGCAAGCTGAGCCGGCTGCAATCGGTGTCCGACTACGTGAGCGCTGATCGCGTCGAGCAGGCGAGCGCCGACATGCACCAGGCGAAGGTCTCGGTCGCGCAAGGCGTCGCGCGGCATGAGCAACTGAACGGCGAAATCGCGACGCTGCGCAGCACGCAAAGCGATCTGGCAGCACAGCTGAAGGAGAACGATGCGAGACATGCTCGCGATGTTCAGGACATCCAGATGCGCTTCGAACAGACGCGCCAGAATTCCACGATTTCCGCGCCGAAGTCGGGCGTCGTGACGTTCTCCGCACTCGTGGCCGGCCGCACGCTGGACCCGGCCGATGTTGCGCTCGTCATTTCGTCCGACGACAAAGGCGCGCTACGCGCCGCGCTGCGCATCCCGTCGCGCCGTCGCGGCTTCGTGCAGACAGGACAGACGGTGCGTCTCAAGTTCGACGCGTTTCCCTACGTGAAATTCGGCACCTACGAGGCGCACATCGACGCAATCTCGCAGACCACGGTCCAGTCACCGATGTCGCCATCGCCCGCGATGGCAACGGGGTCGAAGGACAACGGCGAAGGCGATTTCATGGCGTGGGCGACTTTGCGCGGCAAGACGTTCGATTACGGCAAGCAGCACTTCGACATCCTGCCCGGCATGCGCGCGACGGCAAGCATCGTCGTCGAACGCAGAACGATTGCGGAGTGGGTACTTGAACCGTTATTTCGCATGATCAGAGGTTGAAGGAATGCGCACGATCTATCAAAACGAAGTCGCGGAATGCGGCTACGCGTGTCTTGCGATGGTGCTCACGCATCTCGGGCGCGCGACCGAAGTGCGCGAGCTGTCCACGTACCGGCCCATCTCCGCGAACGGCCTTTCGCTGATGGACCTCTATGACATGGCCACCGAGTTCGGACTGGCGGTACAGGCCTATCGCTTCGGACTCGAAGACGTGCCAACCATCAGGCGCGGCTCGATCCTTCATTTCGGCGGCGCGCATTTTGTGGTCTTCGAGAAGTGCGGGCGCGGCTATGTGCAGGTCATCGACCCCGCGACGGGGCGGCGGCGCATTTCGATGGATACGTTCGCGGCCGCCGTCTCGGGCTTTCTGCTCGAATGTTCGCCGACACCTGGCATGCCGCGCGTGAAGGTGAAATCCCAGGTTCCGAAAGCGCTGGCGCGCGTGCGTGCACTCAATCCGGATCTGGGCAGGCATCTCGCGAAAGTGATGTTCGTGATGCTCGGCAGCCAGTTCGCGATTCTCGCGGCGCCGTACCTCGGCAGTCTGGTGCTCGACTATGTCGTCGCGGCCGATAACGTCAATCTGTTGAACGTACTGGCGCTGACGTTCGCGGGCATTTTCACGGTAGGCGCGTTGAGCCAGTACGTGGAAACGCGGCTGATCGAACTGCTGCATCAGCGCACGCAGATCAACACGACGGAAGGGCTGCTGGGGAAGCTGTTGCGCAATCCGATGTCGTGGTTCGAAAAGCGCCATGTCGGCGACGTCTTTGCGCGTCTCAAGGCGCAGGACGAAATCAGCGTACAGGCGGTCCGCACTTTCACGCATATGTGCGTGGACACGGCCGTCGGCGGGCTCGCGCTCGCGTTGATGCTGATCCAGAGCCCACGGTTGACGGCCGTCGCGCTGGCGATCTTCGTGGTCTATCTGTCGGTCGCGCTGGGCATGTTCGCGCGCATGCGGGACAACCACGCGCTCGTGCTCGAAACGTCCGCGCGCTGCGACGATGCGCTGATCGAGACGATACGCGCAGCGTCGCTGATCAAGCTCGCTCAAGGCGAGACGCGGCGCACGGCAATTTTCATGACGAAGTATCGCGAGTACGTCGCAGCGCTTTTGACCGATAACCGCTTGAGCAGCGCGCGAGACGCCATTCTCAAGGCCGTGCAATACGCCGATACGCTCGCGATCACATGGTTTTCCGCACAACTGATGCTGGCAGGCAAGGTGTCGGTCGGCGTGTTCTATTCGTTCTTGATCTACAAGTCGCTGATGTCCGAGCGTTTTGCGCGCACCGTCAACGGCGTGTTCTCGCATTTCATGCTCAGCGTGCCCGTCGCGCGCGTGGACGATATTGTCGAATGCGAAGAAGAGCGCTATACGCCGCCCGCCGATACGAACCGCGCAACGGAAGTGCGCGCTTTCGAGCGCATCGACGTGCGCGATGTGACGTTCAGCTATGGCGTATCCGATCAACCCGTGCTGAAGAACGCGAGCATCGAGATTAGCGTGGGCGACAAGATCGCGATAACGGGGCCATCGGGTGCGGGCAAGTCGACGCTCTTCAAGCTGCTTTCCGCCGCGGAACCCCTTCAGCAAGGGCATATTTCGCTCAACGGCATCGCATGGCCGAACCTCACCGTCGATGAGATCCGCCGTCACGCAGCGCACATGCGGCAGGGCGATCTGATCCTGCACGGCTCGATCGCGGATAACGTGTCGCTATTCTCGGGCAATATCGACGAGGCGCGTGTGCAATCGGTGCTTGAAGACGTGGGCCTGTGGAACGACGTAATGCGTCTGCCGATGCGCACGCGCACCGTCATCAGCGACACCATCGCCAACATCTCCGCAGGTCAGCGCCAGCGGCTCCTGCTTGCCCGCGCGCTCTATCAGCAGCGCAGCCTGTTGCTGCTCGACGAGCCCACGTCGAATCTCGATCCTGCATCCGTCAAGCACATCGGCGCGCTGCTGCAGCGCCTCGATTGCACGGTCGTCGTGATTACGCACGACATGTCGCTTGCCGCGAACTTCGGCACGCGCTACCGGCTCGTCGACGGCGCGTTGATGCGCGAGCCTTCAAATCATGGTCATATCGAAGTGGATCCGTTGCATGCTTAGTTTCAAACACTCAATCGGGATGGCGGCAGCATTCTGGCTGCTCAATGCAAGCGCTCAGGCCGCCGATCTCGTCACCGTCGTGCAGCAGGCGCTCGGGCATGATGCCGATCTGGCGCAAGCGCGAGCCGCTCAGGTCGCCGCGAAGGAGGCGGTGCCCCAGGCGCGCGCAGCCCTTTTGCCGCAGATTTCCGGGGGCTGGGGACGCACGTACAACAGCATCGCGACGCAAGGCTTCCCGCGCACGTCGTACTGGCAGAACGGCTGGACCGTGTCGCTCACACAGCCGATCTTCGACTGGACCAAATGGGAGACCTACAGGCAGGCCGATTACGTCGAAGCGCTGGGCACAATCAATGTGGATTTCGCGCAGCAGACGGCGTTGCTGCGCGCCGTGCGCGCCTACTTCGACGAACTCGCGGCGGAGGACGAGGTGAAGCGCATGTCTGACTACGGCGCCGCCGTCGACACGCAGATCCAGATTCTGCAGCGCAACCGCACGGCCGGCGAGGCGACCGTCATCGACATGCGCGAAGCGCTGACCTCGCGCGAGCAGGTCACGTTGCAGCAGTCGGATGCGCAAAACACACTTGCCGCGAAGCGCCGCGCGCTGGAGCAGGTGACGGGCGTGCCGTTCTCCATGCTGTCGCGTTTGCCCGATACGCTTGCGCTGCCGCGTCTCGCGCCCGAGGACGCCGATGCGTGGGCGAATCAGGCAAAGGATCACGGCTATCCGGTGCAACAGAAGCAGCTCGAATGGCAGGTCGCGAAGTTCGATGTCGGCAAGGCGAAGGGCGAGCACTATCCGTCCGTCTTTCTGACAGGTAGTTATGCGCCATCGGGCGCGGCATCCGGCTACGCGCGACCGACGACGACGGCAACGGGCATGCTCGCCGTTTCGATTCCGCTGTACGCGGGTGGGGCGACGCAATCGAAAGTCAGGCAAACCGAGGCGCTGCAGGACGAGGCGATGCAAGCGCTCGTCGGCGCGACGCGCACGGCCGACGCATCCGCTCGCGACAACTACGCGCGCTATCAGCAAGGCCGTGCACGCGTGGACATGCTCGTGCATCTGGTCGCATCGTGCCGCGAAACGCTTGCGGCGACACGGGTCGGTTACAAGGTCGGCACGCGCACGAGCACCGACGTATTGCGCGCAATCGATACGCTCTATTCGACGCAGCGCGATCTGCTTGCCGCGCGCTACGACGCGGTCGTCACGTTGTTGCAGCTATTGATCCGGCAATAAAATGTTGAAATCAAGCCGCATAACGGACAGGATCATGCTGGAAGTATCGCCGGATGCGTTCGGGTTGCTTCTGCACAACCCTGTAATGGTGCGCGGTGGCCTTGACCAGTTGCAGCCTGGTACGCGTTGGCGCCCGCCGTGTGACGCTTTGCTTGAGGTCGGCGTTGGCCATCTCGTTGGGATTGAGCTCAGGGCTGTAGCTGGGCAGATAGAACACCTCGATCCGGTCGCGGTGCCTGCCCAGCCAGGCCTTCACGGCCTTGCCGTGATGGACACGCA